>JAHBTL010000006.1 GCA_019638615.1 Chitinophagaceae bacterium
ATATACCCGGCTTCCTGCAGTAACTGTGCCGGCAGGAAGCAAAATAAATAAAAAACAGGCAATAATTTGCAATTCCTCAACGGATGGAAGAAAATACCGGCATCTCAATGAAAAAAGTACTGGCCATCAACCGGAACAAATCTACCGGTTCTTTGCTGTAGCCCAGAATTCGTCTTCATAATCGTCCTCTTTTACCTTTGCGTGCAGTTCCTGCAATTGCCTGCCAATATTATCCAATTGCTCCGCAGACAAGGTTTCTTCTAAATAAGAGAACAGTATTCTTTCCTCGAACCGGATATGATCATCCAGTTGCTTTGCAAACTGAAGAAGTTTTTCCGGAGACGTATCTTTTTCCAGTGAACCGATCCGCTCCCTTAGTTCCCTGTGTTCCCTGACCGCCTGTTCAATCCATTCGTTTTGGGCCAAAACGAACAACAGCGTTTCTTCTTCTTTAAAATGCCCTTCGAGGTGATGATGCCAGAAGTATTGAATATAAGTCAGTATCCTCGACGGGACAATATTGTTCCTGATCCCCTGCCGTATTTTCCAGCAGCACAGCAAACCGGCGTGATGATCTCTGGAAAGGGGCGTTATGCTTTCATGTCGTTTCATATGCCTTAATATAAAAAACAATCAATTGTGCTTTATATGACTCCAGTCATAACGACATTATTTCACGCCCGATTACTTTTGCCCTATACTAAATACGATATGCGATGAAAATAAAAGTAGTAACTGCCCTGGTAATAGCTACAGCACTGTTTTACATTTCATGTGGCGGCGGCGATAGCACAAACGCATCATCCGGTGAATCATCCTCCCAACCTGCTGCAGCTGAAGATTCCAATCCTTCCTCCTACGATCCCAACCGCGGCGAAGGCAAGTTCGATGAAAAAAATGTGGGTATCGGCCCTTTAGATGCAGCAATGGCAGCTAAAGGAAAATCCATTGCAGAAACAAAATGTTTTTCCTGCCACAAAACCAGCGAAGAGAAACTGGTGGGTCCGGGATGGAAAGGCGTTACAACAAGAAGGGCTCCTCACTGGATCATGAATTTCATAACAAATCCTGATCCGATGATAGATAAAGACCCGGAAGTACAGGCGCAATTGGAATTATGCCTGGTGCGCATGCCCAATCAAAACCTAGCAGAACAGGAAGCAAGAGATATTGTAGAATTTATGCGTCAAAACGATGGCACTCAATAAAATGATGTAAAGCAGCGCCCGGACATGAAAGTATACTGTGTGGCTAAGCGCAAAAGGCTTTAGCCATTCCACGAATCTCACATCATTACCAGGCCTCACTATAACCTGTTTAAATTTTCAACTTTAATTTGAAACTCTATATTTATGTTCAATAAAAAAATGATCATTGGTTTATTTGCCGCAGCCGCACTGTATACAGGCGCATGTAAACCCAAAGGAGCCGGCAATGCAGTAAGCGGAGATGCTGCATCCAAAACGTATGTTGCCCCGGGTAAGTACGATGAGCTTTATAATTTTGTATCAGGAGGGTTTAGCGGACAATTAAGTGTATATGGGCTGCCCAGCGGTCGTTTGCTTCGCGTAATTCCCGTGTTTTCTGTTGATCCCGAAAAAGGCTGGGGTTACAGTGAAGAAACCAAGCCAATGCTTAACACTTCACATGGTTTTGTACCCTGGGATGATTTACACCACGTGGAAATGTCAATGACCGATGGCGTTGCAGACGGCAAATGGGTTTTTGTAAACGGTAACAATACTCCCCGCTTAGCCCGCATCGACCTAAAATCGTTCCGTACGGCAGAAATTATAGAATTACCTAACAGTGGCGGAAACCACAGCTCTCCTTTCGGCACTGAAAATTCGGAATACATAGTAGCCGGCACCCGTTTCAGCGTACCGGAAGATGGCGCTGCCGGTGATGTGCCCATCGACACTTATAAAGAAAACTTCAAAGGCCATATCAGCTTTGTAAGCATCGATAAAGAAACCGGGGCAATGAACATCGCTTTCCAGCTAAAAACACCCGGGATCAATTTCGACCTAGCCCGCGCCGGTAAGGGAAAATCACACGGCTGGTTCTTCTTTAGCTGCTACAATTCCGAGCAGGCAAATACTTTACTGGAAGTAAATGCTTCGCAAAGAGATAAAGACTTTATTATGGCGGTGAACTGGAAAAAAGCAGAAGAGTATATAAAAGCCGGTAAAGGAAAGAAACAAGCTGTAAAGTATGCACACAATACATACGATGAGCATACACATACAGCTACCTCTGAAACCAGGAATGAAGTAACCGTTTTGGATGTAACTGAATTTCCTGATATTGTTTACTTCATTCCCTGTCCTAAATCACCACATGGCTGCGATGTAGACCCGACAGGTGAATACATTGTAGGCAGCGGTAAGCTGGCAGCTTTATTGCCTGTATTCAGCTACGATAAAATTCAAAAAGCAATAGCGGACCAGGCATTTGAGCAGGATAAATACGCAGGCATACCCGTTATTAAATACGAAGCGGCTTTATACGGAGAAGTACAAAAGCCCGGTTTAGGCCCTTTACATACAGAGTTTGACGCGAACGGAAACGCATATACTTCCTTCTTCGTTTCTTCGGAAGTAGTAAAATGGAACATTAAAGATCTTAAAGTTCTGGACAGGCAACCTACTTATTATTCAGTTGGGCACCTGATGGTTCCCGGTGGCAACACAAAAAAACCATTGGGAAAATACTTAGTGGCTTATAACAAAATTACCAAAGACCGCTATCTGCCTACAGGTCCTGAATTATCTCAGAGTGCCCAGTTATATGATATCAGCGGCGAAAAAATGCAATTGATCCTGGACTTTCCGACCATTGGCGAACCCCATTATGCGCAGGCTGTTCCTGCAGACCTGATCAAAGAAAAACAGTTGAAAATTTTTGACATCAATGCTAACAAACATCCCTATGCTGCTAAAGGAGAAGGAGAAGCGAAGGTAGTGCGGGAAGGCAACAAAATACATGTATACATTACCGCTATCCGTTCTCACTTTGCACCTGATAATATTGAGGGGGTTCAATTAGGCGATGAGGTATACTTTCATGTAACCAATCTTGAGCAGGATTGGGATGTGCCCCATGGCTTTGGTGTAAAAGGTGCTAACAATGCAGAGCTCCTGATCATGCCGGGTGAAACGCTCACATTAAAATGGATTCCGGACCGTACAGGTATTTTCCCGATATACTGTACCGATTTCTGCTCTGCCCTGCACCAGGAAATGTCAGGATACGTACGGGTGTCTCCTAAAGGAAGCAATGTGCCGCTTAAGTTTAGTCTGGGCGATAAACCTGCTGCTAAATAAAGAATCACCTATACCTGATTTAAGTATATTCTGAATTTCTGATAAAGGGCAGCATGTTTAATACATATTGCCCTTTTTATTTACACTTTCATTGGAGCCGTAGCTAGCAAAAAACACCTGTCATAACTCTTTGCCTGCCTTTGAACCAGTGAGAGAAAATGAATTTTTATGAGCAACAAAATATCTCCCTTTTCAAAAACGCTTATAATAGCGGCTGCCGTAGCATTGATCATTTCTCTTTTTGTTCCTATATGGAGCATTTACCTGGATGCCCCGCAATATCCCGAAGGATTAAGACTTCAAATATGGGCCAACGCCATAGCCGGCGATGTGGATATTATCAACGGGCTTAATCATTACATAGGAATGAAAACGCTGCATACCAAAGACTTCCTGGAATTCACCATTTTACCTTACCTTATTTCGGGTTTTGCTTTGTTATTTCTTATTGCGGCCTTTGTGGGGAGAAAGAAAGGGCTATACATTGTATTCGGGGCATTTGTATTATTTGGTATCATTGCCATGGTTGATTTCTGGAAATGGGAATACGACTATGGTCACAATCTTGATCCCAATGCCGCCATCAAAGTGCCGGGAATGGCCTACCAGCCGCCATTAATAGGTTTTAAACAATTGCTCAACTTTGGCGCTTATTCCATTCCCAGTACAGGTGGCTGGCTGTTTATAAGCGCAGGTGTTCTGCTACTCTTTGCCATTTTAAAAGAAGGGAAGTTTTTTCGTAAAAAACAAAAAGTGATAACCGCCGGTTTAGCAGCTTCTCTGTTCTTTGTCTCCTGCAACAGCGACCATCCCGAACCAATTAACTTATATAAAGACGCCTGCGAATCCTGCAAAATGTCTATTTCGGATGAGAGGTTTGCTTCGGAGCTCATCACAAAAAAAGGGAGGATATATAAGTTCGACGACCTGGGCTGTATGCTTGGTTATGTTGCAACACTGGGGGAAGCAAACATAAAAAAATACTATGTAGCCGATTATACAAACAGCAACGTACTGCTGGACGCCGCTACGGCCTGGTATGTTCACAATGAAGCCCTGCACAGCCCGATGAATGGCAATACGGCAGCATTCCCGTCAAAAGAAGCCGCAGTAATTGCGGGGGAGCCATATCAGGCCAAGCCTTTGGGCTGGAATGATTTGGGCAACCTTCTTCACAACAAAGAAACCGGAGATGTTCATCCACAGTAATATAACACGCCATCTGGTTTTCACCTCGTGCCTGGTTTGTTTTATTTTTCTGCAATCCTTTTCAACTGTTTTATATGTAGGCGAAAAAGAACAGTTTTCCTCTATAAAAAAAGCCCTGGCCGCAAGTAAGGCAGGAGATACCATTATAATAACCAGGGGAACTTACAAAGAAGGCAATATCATTATTGATAAGCCGGTATGCCTGCTTGGCAGGGATCTGCCTGTGCTTGACGGAGAATTGAAATATGAAATTTTATCCGTTAAAAGTGATTCGGTAGTCATTAAAGGATTACAGCTTCAGAACTCAGGCAGGGCTGCAATGAACGATCCGGGAGCAATTAAAATATACGATGCAAGCCATATACGTATTGAAGACAACCGGCTTCAAAATAATTATTTCGGAATTTTCCTGCAATATGCCACTCATTGCATTATCAGGAACAATACGATAAAAGCCTCACAAAAAGAAGAACATCAGTCTGGCAACGGCATTCATTGCTGGAAAAGCGATAGCCTGCAGATCATCGGCAACCGCATATATGGTCATCGCGATGGTATTTATTTTGAATTCGTTACACATTCTGTTATCTGGCGCAATATTGCTCACTTTAACCTGCGGTATGGCTTACACTTCATGTTTTCGCACCAGAATGCCTACATTACAAACTATTTTAAAGGCAATGGTGCCGGTGTAGCGGTAATGTTCACTAAAAAAGTAATAATGATCAATAATACCTTCGAGGAAAACTGGGGTGATGCAGCATACGGGGTATTGTTTAAAGAATTGTCAGACTGTTATCTTTCGGGAAACAGGTTCTACCGAAACACTACAGGGATCTTTTTTGATGGATCAAACAGGATTACGGCTGAACACAATACGTTCCAGGCCAATGGCTGGGGCATGAGAATACAGGCCAACTGCATGGACAATAAAATTTCCCGTAACAATTTTATGGGAAATATTTTTGACGTAGCCACCAATGGTACGCTCACGCTCAACGAATTCAGTGAAAATTACTGGGATAAATATGAAGGCTATGATTTAAACAAAGATAAAACCGGTGATGTGCCGTTTCATCCCTTAAGTTTATTTTCTGTTATAGTAGAACGAAATCCGCCTGCGATGCTGTTGTACCGGAGTTTCATGGTAAGCCTTATGGATAAATCCGAAAAAATATTACCAAGCCTTACGCCGGAAACATTTGTGGACAAGAAGCCCCATATGGTTCCCTATGATATATGATTACGATAAAAAATATAAGCAAACGTTTTGGTAAGCTGCTGGCATTGGACAATCTGAACCTGCAGCTCCACCAGGGCGAATGCATTGCGCTGATCGGCCCCAATGGCTGTGGCAAAACCACCCTTATAAAATCGATCCTGGGAATGGTGCTGCCAAACGAAGGAAGCATTCTTTTTAATGAAAAAGACATCAGGAACGACAACGAATACAGACGCAACATTGGCTATATGCCGCAGATTGGCCGCTACCCTGAGAACATGACGGTGGGCCAGGTAATAGATATGATAAAAGGCATCCGCAACAGCAACGAGCAGACAGACGAAGAATTATATACCCAGTTTGAGATTGGCAAAATGCTTCATAAAAAAATGCGAACGCTGAGCGGCGGCACCACTCAAAAGGTAAGCGCCATATTGGCCTTCATGTTTTCTCCGCAGGTATTAATACTGGATGAACCTACAGCGGGGCTTGATCCTATCGCATCAGAAATTTTAAAAAATAAAATCATCAGGGCCAAAAGCAAAGGCTGCCTTATACTGATCACATCGCATTTATTAAGCGAGCTGGAAGGTATTGCCAGCCAGATAATTTATATGCAGGATGGTAAATTGATATTTCACCAGGACGTGAAAGCGTTAAAGACGGCTACCGGGCAGGATACGATCGCCAAGTCTATTGTACAACTGCTAAAAAGAGACAGGGCATGAGAAGGATATTAAAATATGTAATACTGGATATTATAAAAAATAAGACGGTCATAGCATATACGATCATGCTTTCATTGTTTTCCTGGGGCACTTTCGCCCTGGAAGACAATGCATCAAAGAGCCTGCTTAGCTTACTCAATATAGTATTGCTGATCGTACCGCTGATGTCGGTACTGTTCGCTACCATTTATGTATACAACAGCAGCGAGTTTATTGAGCTACTGGTAAGTCAGCCTGTTAAACGAAGTAAAATATGGAACGCATTATTTACAGGGTTATCCATTAGCCTGATCATCGCTTATGTTGCAGGCGTGGGCGTTCCATTATTACTGTTTTCCGATACAGGAACAGCGCTGATCATGATCGCTGCGGGATCTTTGCTGTCTGCCATTTTTGTAGCTATAGCATTTTTAAGCAGCATCCTTACAAGGGATAAGGCAAAGGGGATCGGTATCTCTATCATGCTGTGGCTGTATTTTTCATTGCTGTTTGACGGATTGGTTTTATTCCTGTTTTTTCAGTTTTCCGATTACCCTATTGAAAAAATCGTGGTAGTGCTGAGTGCCTTAAGCCCTGTAGATCTTTTTCGCATTTTGGTTTTACTGCAGCTCGATATCTCTGATATGATGGGCTATGCGGGGGCTGTTTTTGAGAAATTCTTTGGTAACCAATGGGGACTCCTGATATCATTTTCACTGCTGGTATTGTGGATCATAGTTCCATTTTACCTGTCGCTGAAAAAATTTAAAAAGCAAAACCTGTAACAATCAATGAAATCATGAGTGATCTGTTAGAGTAAAATAAAAAATTATGAAACCGGACATTGCAAGCAGAGCAGACATAGAGAAAGTGGTTCATCTTTTTTACGATAAGGTTAAGACGGATGATACCATCGGTTTTTTCTTTACTAAAGTCGTTCCTATCGATTGGGACAAACACTTTTCAGTCATGTGTGCTTTCTGGGAAAATGTGCTCTTTTATACCGGGGAATACGAGGGGAATCCTTTAGTAACGCACCGGAAAATAAATCAAAAGTATCCTACCAACACGCAACACTTTGCCCGGTGGATGGAACTGTTTAACGAGGCAGTTGATACGTTATTTGCCGGTCCCAATGCCGACCAAATGAAACAACATGCCAAAGCCATTGCTGCGGTCATGCAACTGAAGCTGTAATCAACCCCATTGAATGATAACGATTTTAGTATTTGGGATTGCTTTTTCATCGCAACGGATGCCAATACATATCATTCAGTTGCTGTTTACGAATAAATATGAACTGTGGGTTTGTTGCTCATAAAACTCGCTTTCTTTTCAACTATAAAGACTACGGCTAGTTTCTTTGTTACTTTTTTGCGGAAAAAAGTAACGCCCTGCCTGCCGGCATGGCAGGAAAAAGCCGCCCGAAATCCCCGCCTGCCGGACGGCTACCCTGTACACACAAGTATTTTCTTATTAATATGAAATAAGAAAAACTATTTCAATAGTAGTTTTTTACACATCTTTCATAGTATAAAAATCCCCTTTTATACTATTCATATTCTATCAAATATAGATATGTATACAGGGTAGCTGCCGGACGGGCAGGGACTACGCCCGATTTCGGTCCCGCAAATACGGGATTGATTAAGCTTTTGTACTACTGTGGACTCGGCAACAGAACCCTGATGCGTTTCCTGAAAACTCAGCCGACTTAGGATGCTTACAAATTCGAAAGCTGCGACAAATACAACATTTTACAGCTCAATGATTGAGACCCCTAATTGTTGCCAATGACGACCTTTTTGGTTAGCCTCTGCCATACAAGTGCCGAACGTATTTATACCGATACATTTTTCCTGCTGGATATAACCAGGGCTACTGCACTACCCAGTAACAATACTGCTGCGCCGAACAACATCTGGTTAATATATAACACCGGCGTGTAGGTAAAGGCCGCTACACCCTGAATGCCTAAAAAGAGCTCATTCAGCACCACACCTGCCAGAAAAGACAACGCTGCAACCCGTGTATATTTGGAAGGCAGCAGCCATTCCTTTGAAAATATAAACCCTATGATAAACAAACTGTACACACCCAGCAGCACCAGGTGCAGGTAAGCAATCACAATAGGGCGAATGCCAAATACCAGTTGGCTGAGGGATGGTATTACGGATATGGTTTGCAGCAAAAACTTAACGGTAACAGCAAATGCAGCCGCATAAAAGAAAATATTTATCCAGTGGGCAAATTTTCCCAGGTTCCGGTTCCTGAGAAAAGTATACACTTTTATTACCAGTACAATCCAAATTATTAACTGCAACACCGAAGCCGCTACTGTAATAAAATACAACCAGGCAGGCAGCTTTGCCCAAAGAATGGATAAAAAGAACGTAGGAATAACCGTAGCGGCAAAAACATTAAAATATTTCTTTAACGAAGGAAAATTTGCAGGAACATGCGCTGCCACGAGCGCCATTGCAGCAAAGAAAAACCAGCCGTTGTACTGAAAATGCAGGTAATAGTAAACCGATCCCAGGTAAAAATCGAGCTGTATATTTTTGCTCATCATCATATAGGCCAATGAAAATGGGCCGGCGGAAGAAAGTACATTCAGGCACAACGCTGCTATAGCCCAGGGCTTTGAACGATGATGAGCTGGTAAACGTTTTGCATCGGTTACAAAATACCATGTAAACAGGATGGCAATAACAATTGAAACCGTGGAAAAGGAAATGGATACAGCTTTATACCCCTGCAGGGTAAACGCTATCAGCATGCCAAAAGCAGAAAATAGATTGAGGCTTATAAGAACATTGTATTTCTTTCGTTGCCGCTCAGATAAAAAAGGGAACAACAGCAATGCCAGCCCGGCGTACAATACATGGCTGATCCACCCGCTGAATGCAAAATGCGAATGCGCATGCAATAAATTCCGCTGATCAAAAAAAGGGAAATCAAATGCAATTTTGTAGCGCATCATGGTGCCATACAGCGCCACGATCACCAGGCTTATTAAAGCCCAACGAAACCATTGATTAAAATTTTCTGCCTTCATCCGTGTTAGTAATATAGTTTGTGGTCAACAATTTTTACTATACCCTGGTCCTTCATCCGCATCAATGTACGGATAACCGTTTCAACACGAA
Source organism: Chitinophagaceae bacterium (assembly GCA_019638615.1). GTDB lineage: Bacteria > Bacteroidota > Bacteroidia > Chitinophagales > Chitinophagaceae > Agriterribacter. Next base: position 9,614 of record JAHBTL010000006.1, read on the forward strand.
GTCCTGTAAAATCGGCTATTTGCTGCCGGGTATAAGAAACCGGCTGCATCCGGCTATCTGTGCATGCTGGTTTATTTTTTCTCAAAAACTGTGTGATTTTATTTTCAGGCGTTTGCTGCACCCATATTTGGGCTGAAACTGCTTTATTGTATATGCGTTCGGCAAACGTATTAAGCAGTTTGTTAACCAATTCGGGGTAATCATTCAGTATTTCCTGAAAATTCTGCCTCCTGATCTTTACGATAGTGCTCTCCGTATTTGTTTGCGCAGTGCTTGGGTACGCCCTGTTCAGCAACAACGGAGGTTCGCCAAAACTTTGTCCTGTTTTAAAGATGCCCTGCAATAATTCCTTCCCCTCGTCATTTGAAGAAAACAATTTTACCTCGCCGGATATTACCTGGTAATAATAAAGCGGCATCGTACCCTCATGGAATATGACAGCGCTCTTTTCGAACCTCCGGGCGATTCCGCCATAAGTTATCAGTATATCGTAATCTATGAGCATGCAGTATTGGTAATGATTATGGCTGTTTATTGAGAAGGAGCTTATATGCGAAACACAATCCATTCTCCATAACATTCAGGAATAACCGAACAATGGATTGTGCCGATGATAACAAGTTAAAAACAATTTTCAATATTTTATAATAACAGCCATCATTCTTTCTCCCGTTTACAACAAGGGAGTCGATGAGTTGTTCCTGTAATACTCAATTTTAGAAAGAAACATAGCGGCCATCTTATCTCCGCGCCATTTGGCTTCATCGGCTTTTGGCCCCTCAAAGAATCGATCCACCGTTTCATGCCAAAGCCCCAGCCATGTATCAAAATGTTTCTGCTCCACGGGCAGCCGCGCATGAGGAGGAAAAGGGCTGCCATAATAAGTATGTTCTTCCAGCAATACCGTTTGCCAAAAACGATACATCTTTTCCAGGTGCTGCGGCCAACGGTCTTTAATCACTCCATCAAAGATGGGTCCCAGTAATAAATCTGCCCTCACTTTCTCATAAAAGGTGTTTACAAGCAATTGTATATCCTCTATATGCTTCACATCAGTTTTACCATTCATAAACCAATACCTTATTTTTCAAAAAAAACCTTCTCCCAAGCCGGGAAAGCCCGGTAGCGGTGTCGCTTTTTATTGAAATACGAAGGTATGAATATAATCATAAATAAAAGACGAAACAGTCCTTTATTTTACGCCGACAAAGCCAGGTTACCCGACAGTTGTTCCCATTCAATAAAGCCGCTCCTTCATTGTTTGAAACCTTTCATATGATCCTGATTTACGCCAAAGGGAATGGATCTTTAAAATAAATGCCTTTCTCCATTTCAATACACTCTTCCCCTGTGCAGAGGCAGGCTTCGAGTTCATTGTAGATTATCTTTTTATTGAGGTGCTGCCCGATAATTACAATTTCATTGTAACGGTCCCCAAATCTTTTGTCCCATTTTTTCTCGATTAAATCCCTGTTATCTATAAATGCCTGGTAGCGGATACGCTCTTTAAAAGGCATACTGCACCACCACACTCCTGCTTTTTCGGCGCGCAGGCTGCCGCCAGCCTGGCTCCAGTTTACAGCCTCATCCGGCCGGGATGCCAACCAGAACAAGCCTTTGCTCCTGATGATATTGGAGTGCCATTTTGTATGGAGGTAATTCCAGAAACGCTCCGGGTGAAACGGACGCCTGCTGCGAAAAACAAAACTGCTGATACCATATTGTTCGGTTTCAGGGGTATGCACAGGTTTGTTCAGTTCCTGTATCCAGCCTGCGCTTTCACTGGTTTTCTCAAAATCAAACAAGCCGGTATTAAGAATATCACCCGGAGCTACTGTTCCAAAATTGCATTCAACAATGCGGGCGCCGGCATTCAGCTTTCGGATAATGGCCTTTAGCATTGACAGCTCCTCTTTACTGACCAGGTCAGTTTTATTGACCACGATCACGTTGGCAAATTCAACCTGGTCATTCATCAGGTTTACAAGGGTGCGGTTATCTCCATCCATATTGGTTATCTGCCTGCTTTGCAGCGTATCATCGCTGCCATAATCTTTCAGAAAATTGAATGCATCCACTACGGTAACAAGCGTATCCAGCCTGGAAAATCTTGTAAGATCAATCCCGAGCTGCTCGTCTGCATATGAAAATGTTTGCGCTACCGGTAACGGTTCACTAATGCCGGTGCTTTCTACCAGCAGGTAATCAAACCTGTTCTCCCGCGCCAGCTTTTCCACTTCCAGCAACAAATCTTCCCGCAGTGTGCAGCAGATACAACCATTGCTCATTTCTACCAGCTTCTCCTCTGTACGGCTAAGTGTTTGTTCATTTTCCACAAGACGTGCGTCAATATTGACTTCGCTCATATCATTAACAATGACGGCCACCCGAAGATTTTCCTTATTATGCAATATATGATTGAGCAAAGTTGTTTTACCTGCCCCTAAAAAACCGCTTAAAACCGTAACAGGCAAAAGATTCCTGGTCATAGCTGTAATACTATTTATTGATTGAAAAATAAGTTTGCTTATAAATAAGTAAGGGTGATCAGCGTATAATGCCAAACTTAACAGCGCCCGGGGTAAACTGCTTTACGATGGCATCATGATTTTTATGACAACCGCAACTGCCCAACCCCGAAACAGCCACAAAAGCTAAAAATGCCAGGAAGATCTTTTTATTCATCATAATTAGAATTGTTAACTGCATGCTTTTCCTGAAGAGCGCAGGTAAACCAACCTATCACCTGCTGCCGGTACTGCTCTCCATAGCATTTTACAAATTCAATAGTGTGCCTGTTTGTATCGTCAGACAAGCTGCGGATCCTCTCCGCGATAAATGTTGATGAAAGGTGTAAACCGCAACGCCTGGTAATACAATCCTTCCAGTCTGGAAAATTTTCCGGTACCATTACAATGATTTTAAATCGTGGGAATGATCACTGTCATGAGTGCAACATCTCCTCCTGTACACCCAGTTAGCCGTATGCGCTGTCAGGATGCAAACTATTCCGGCCGTTTTACATATAGCTTCAGAAGCAATCCGGTTAAAGCCCGCTATATTTCCGGCGATCATGGCAATCATGCCTGCCACAAATACTCCCATTGGCCACAACCTGCGATGATGGCTTTTGTACCCGCCTGTATACAGCGCGGCAATACCGGCTAACATTGATATGATCAATGTAGCAGTTTCGATAGCCGGGTTTTCCAGCATCTCCATCCCAAGCAATGGAAGCGTTGTAACGAGTAAAGGAAGCAATAAACAATGCACCGCACAAAACAGTGACGCCCCCACTCCTATCATATCCCATTTTGTACTGTACGAAATTTTATCCTGCATATAAAAACTTAATTTCAACAAAGTTAATTATTTGCAACAATGTTGCAAATAATTATTTACATTTTAATTCAATTTTTCTGAGTCCTCCGGGTATCGCATGCTTGTTATAAACTTCCCGCCTCTTTGCCGGGAAACTGAGTCTGGAAGTACCGGCGCAACAAAATATTATCTCCCGGTCTTACCGGCCAATTTCTTCTGCATTTTCCAGCACATAGTAAAACTCCCTGATATCGGTAGCGTTGAGCCTGAGCGTTCCCCTGAATTTCCTGAACTGATCAATGCGGTATTTTTTGTTGGGTGTTTTAAGCCTGACTGTCATTACTGATGCCGGCCCTGCATTTCCGCAAAAGAAGCAGGATGCATACGGATTGGCTGAAAGCGCAATGAATTTTCCTTCTTTATCTACCGGTACTATGTATCCTTTTACTTCAACGGTTGTTTTGTTCAATGCCTGCAACACAGGAGGAAATTTTGGAAACAGGATATTTCCCTGCACTTCCGGGAGATATTTTTTTTCAAAATCTATATTCTCCAGATCCCGCCAGTCTATATACGTGCTGTTCTGTTGCGCCTCGCAAAACAGGCACATACAAAACAGTATACAGCACAGTATTTTTTTACGCATTGGCTAAAGTTTTAGAAATGTTCAATCGATATGCTTTTACAGAAGGAATAAGAGCCGCGGTTATACCAATTAAAATTGTTCCTGTCAGCAACAGGAACTGGTCTTTATTCCACAGGTTATTTGTGATCAGCGTAAAGCTGTATTCATCCGCAGCTTTTTCATTTAACCAGTACATACCGGTAATGCCAAGCAGCATGCCGCCGGCAAAGCCTGCCAGGCACAACAATATTGCTTCTGATACTACCAAAGTAAATAATTTCATCCTGCTGCAACCCAGGCTGCGGATAAGCGCCAGTTCGTATTTTTTTTCTGACAGCCGGCTGTAAAGAGCAATAAATATGCTTAGTCCTGCCACCAGCAATAAGGTAGCTGCCACAGCTTTTACAGAATCCATCCCTATACCCAGCAGGCCTAAAAGCCTGTTTATTTCAAGGGTTGGAGAGGCTGATTGCATATTTGTGCTTTCATTAATGAACCGGGGTAAGCTGAACATTGCCTGCGGAGACCTGAACGTAAGGAGCAAAGCAGTTATTTGTTTACCTGTGGTCTTATCTTCATCATGCCCTTCTTCGTGTTGCTCATGCTCTGCATGTTCATGACGTTCACTATGCACCCTTTCTACGGATTCAACCGGGGTAAGAATAAGATTATCCAGCACACTGCCTGTAGGGTTCAGTATACCTTTCACTACATACTTAAAATGTTCATGATCATCATCTGAATCTTTACTTAAACCATGCGTGCCTGTAAATGAACTGCCGATCTTTAACTCCTTCTTCTTTGCTACATTACTTCCTGCAACCACTTCCATGGGATTTGAAAACATGCTTCCCCGGGAAAAGCTGCTGTTATACTTCAGCAAATAGGTTGAATCGGTTCCCACGATCCGGAAGCCATCATAATTGTCTCCGTAAGCAAGCGGTGTTACCTGCTCTATCATCGGGTTAGTTAATAGTTTCTCCGCTTCTTCTTTGCTGATGTTCCCCGTGGGCGCATCCAGGTGATAAACCGCAGACAATACCAGTTGCAACGGGCTGCCTTTTGCTCCTACCACCAGGTCAATATTTTTAAGATCCCTGTTGAATTTATCTTCTACCTGCTTGTTAACCGCGAGCAAAAGTGATATGATGCCTACACCGGTGCTCAGCAAAATCATACTTAGCAGGGTAGATCCCCAATGGTGCAAAAGATTCCGAAGAATGAGTTTAGCCAACATAAACATGTTCCTTATATTCTAAAAAATCTTTCACCCGCTGATCATGCGTAACGATCACCAGTGCTACTCCGTTTTGCCGGGAGTGGGTCATCAGTAATTCCGTTACCGTCCGGGCATTATTATCGTCAAGACTGCTGGTAGGTTCATCAGCCAGCAGCAATGCAGGTTTACTGATCAGCGCCCTTGCGATAGACACCCTTTGTTTTTCGCCCGCGCTTAACGAAGATGGCAACCGGTACAACTGATCGTTAATACCTAATTCAACAGCCAGTTTCTCTATTTCACTCTGAGGGATATGATCGCCGCTGAAATAAGGAGCAAGTGCAATATTGTCCCTTATATTTAAAGCGCTCATAAAATGAGGATGCTGGTACACCACCGAAATATACTGTCCCCTGAATTTATCCAACACCGGCCCCGACAGCGAAGTCATGTACTGTCCGTTTATCTTTATCAGGCCCTGATCCGGTTTTAACAGACCTGCCAACAGGTGCAGCAAGGTTGTTTTGCCACTGCCCGATTGTCCCGTGATCAACAAAGGTTTTTCTACGGAACAAAACAGCGGCGGATATTTAAACGTTTTACCGTTCTTATAACTAAATGTTAGTGCAGATGTATGCAGCATGATCTATATTTTATTTTCTACCTCTGCTGCCTGCAACATCAGGTAATGCAGATCCGTATTTTTTACAAATGGTTTCAGCAATTCACTTCCCGGGCCGAACATGCACAACTCTACATAATCGCCGGAATGATCCATGCTTATCCAGCCCACTGAATTATGTTTTTTCTGTATTTCCGAATAATGCTTAAACGGCAGCTTTTTATAATTGTACAGTCCTTCTTCTTTTTCAAGTCCCTTATAAAAATTCAAAAGGTATCTGGCGTCTTCATCCGCAAGGCTGATGCCATTGATATCGTATACCTGGTCTTTAAGCTGCTGCAGGTTAAACCCGGAATGAATGCTGTTCAACAGGTATTCATTGGTAAACCTGTATGCGGCGATGCTGTTAAATTTCTTTTCAGCGTCTACGCCGTAAATAGTGCCGGGGTTGGCATTGCCGTGGTCGGTGGTAATGATCACTAAGGTATTCCCGTCCTTTTCCGCAAAATCCATTGCCACTTTTATGGCTTCGTCAAAAGCCAACTGGTCGTGTATCAGCGCTGCCACGTCATTGGCATGCGCCGACCAGTCTACTTTGCCTCCTTCTATCTGCAGCGCGAATCCGTTTGCATGATCTTTCATCTGGTCAATAGCCCCACGCGCCATTTCCGCGAGGGTAGGCGTTTGTTGCAACTGCGGGGTATTTGCTCTGTCTATTGAATAAGGCAATGCGCCCGTGTTGAAAACGCCCAGTACAGGTTTGTTCTTTTCTATCTGCGGCAATCCAGTACGATCTTTTATCACCTGGTAGCCTTTTTGCTTATATAAATCGTATACATCTTTTTTATCTTTTCTTTTCCCGGGATTAAAGAATTCATCACCGCCGCCCATCATTACATCAAAGCCAATATGTGCATACATTTCCGCAATTTCCGGTTGGGCATTCCTGCTGTCTGAATTCACACAAAAGCCGGCAGGTGTGGCATGGGTGATGGTAACGGAAGTAACACAGCCTGTTTTTTTACCGGCATTTTTAAATTTTTGCCAGATAGGCAAGTACTTTTCACCGTTTGCACCTACGTTTAATACCCCGTTTTTTACCCTTACACCGCCGCCGAATGAGGAGCTTGCCGCTGCTGAATCAGTAACAATAGAGCTGGCGGAAGCTGTATCCATCAAAGCCCGCGACACTTTGTTTTCGAGGTAATAATTCATCCAGTTGCTGGTTTTGCCGAGTATGTTGCGGGAGTACAGGTCTGCCATAGCCAGTGTGCCTGTGCTCATGCCATCGCTTACCATGAAGATGATATTGCGGGCTTTTCTTTTTAATCCTTTTGCAGGAATAGCTGATGCCTGCAGCGGAGTTTGGCGCAAAAAAGCGCTTCCTAAAAAAGCAAGTGAGCCGTTGCGGAAAAAATCTCTTCTTTGCATATTGTTTGTTTTATATGGTCTCCAGGTATAATTGCTGCAATTCGCCTGCAGTAATATCGGTAGTACGGATCGTATGTACCAGCACGCCTTGTTTCATAATGCCGATCCTTGTTCCCACATTCACGGCATTGAATATGTCGTGTGTAGCCATAAAGATGGTCTTACCTTCTGCGGCCAGCCCTTTGCATATCTCCGTAAATTCCGCTGTAGCTTTAGGATCAAGCCCGCTCGTGGGCTCATCCATCAGGATCACGTCTGCATTTTTTGCCAGCGCGATAGCAATCCCTACTTTTTGCCGCATGCCTTTTGAATAAGTAGACAGCCGTTTGTGATGCGCTTCTTGTTGTAATCCCGCCCTGGATAAATAACCGCACAGCATTTCCTGCGAATATTTGAAACCAGCAAGGCGGCTAAAGAAATCAAGATTTTCAATACCGTTCAGGTTCCCATATAATTGCACCACTTCCGGTATATAGGCGATAAATTTCTTCGTATCGGATTTACCCGGTAATACTTCCACCCCGTTAATAAGCGATTTACCGGAGCTGGCTTCCGTAAAGCCTAAAAAGAGATTAATAGTGGTTGTTTTACCTGCGCCGTTCTGCCCTAAAAGACAAAATATTTCCCCTTTCTCGAGTTGCAGATTTAACTTGTTTACGGCTGTAGTGCCGTTATACTGTTTGCTGAGATTAACTGCCTGTAAAGTATTCATGTTGTATGTTTTAAAGTGAATGATGTTGCTTTGATTTTAACAATACTATTACCAAACTCAGTATGGACCAGAGCGCCAACGGTGCTAAGTATTTTGCAGGAGATTGGCTGATTACGACAGGAAAAACTTTCGGCATTCCTTCAAAATCGCTCTTTGTAAAATGCGGTTTTGTTAAATAGTTCTCGTATAAATATCTAGCCTTACGCTCTCTCACATTAATAATGGCTTCTTCAAATGCCTGCTGATTTGCCAGTGTACTTTGGCTAATGGTAGTAAAAGACCGCATCACACCTCCAACAGGATTGATCCAAAAATTATTTATTTCAGCCTGTAACAACAGCTCACTGTTTTTCATGGAAGCATGATGTATTTGCTTCTCTTTTGATAAAGCCTGCAGGGTATTGCTAAAGGATTTGAAGTAGTTTGTATCGTGCAACTGAATACTGTTCTTCCATTGCGGGTATTGTGCGAAAACCATTTTTTCATGCTCAGCAAATGGTATGTCGTAGCCTTTAAAATCAATATCCCGGTAATCCGAAAATACTGTTTTATCAACAGGAGGATATTTATAGCTGAACCATGCATTGGACAATCCCGGGATGGCTATCAAAAGCAATACCCAAAGCCCTGCCAATATTATTGCATTAATAAGAGAGCTGAATTGAAACCGTTGTATGACCGCTATTATTAATAACCAAAACATTGTATACAATAATCCTATAGTCCACCACTGCAAAAAGCTTACTGCTGAAAAACCGGGCAATGCCGAAAGAACAATGTAAGAAAGCAGGCATACAACCAGTAACGGGAGCAATGCAACCAGCCATCTGAAAAGCAAACGCATATTTGTTATGGCAGTAAGAGAAGTTGTTGCCTGCACTTTTAGCAAAGGCGTTACAGCGTTTTCCTTTTCAGCCGATTGAATATCGTAAGTGAATGACAGTAGTAATAATGGGAGAATAAACAAAATGAAAAATGAGCTGTCTAAATTACCTGCAAACAATTCTTCCGGGTTTTTAAACTCTGCGTATTGATTGTTAAAATATGGATCATTGAAATGAGCGCTTAACAATGGCGTATATATGTCATTTTGTCCAGTGCTTAATACGGCTAACGGGGAAATATTTTTAGCTTGCACCGCCTTTAAGTTCCATTCCAGTACGTATGGAGCGCCAATATCACTATCTGTTCTTTTTCCTTTGTTTTGTAACGTGTCAAAAATTGACTTTACACGGCTTTCGTTTTTTGCAGCGCTCTGTAATGTTTTTTCAATTGACGTTTGCTGAAAGTCATAAACAGATTTTCCCTGCAGCAATGCGAAAATTCCAATAGCAGAAAAAATGAACACTGTTGCTATCATTCCTTTGCTTCGTAAAAGTTGCTTTATTTCGTATTTAAAAATTGTTATCAGCATCATTACAGTACAGTTATTTTTTTTGATGTTATTACAACGGCAGTTGCCATTAATAGCAACATGGTTATAAGCGCCGTTATTTCAACAGCAGTGTTTTCAAGCTTTCCTTTTATACTCATTTGAGAATAGCTGATATCCTTCACGGTTGCCCAGTAATCAGGCGTTACTTTCCAATCCCAGTCATTTGTTTTACTTCCATCGTATGCCAATGAAAAATTTAGTTTTTTTATTAAGTATCTCCTGTACTTTTCCGCATCAGCTAAAAAATTAAGCTGGCTGTTAAAATCACTTTCACAGACGCTCATAGATATGTTTCGCAAAGACAAATAGGGGTTTACAAATGATGCCCACCTGCTGATGCTGTTCTGCCTGGCTATATTGTTCCTTACCCGCTTAAAGTGTTTATCATACACCAGGTTGGCATAATCCTCATCCGCCTGCATCAGCAAACCATCTGCATTAATGGGCAGATCGGCAAGGGATTTTACCCCGTAATGCTTTAATAAAGAATCTTCAAATATCCTGCTTCGTTCATCACTTGGGTCATGTCCGTTAATTCCTTTCTTCCGGTCTTCTCCTGATGCTTTTTTGAAATCGAACTTATGCTCCATCGGGTATATTTTGCCTCCGGCATTTGCCGTTATTTTGGGCATTACGATCATAAGTAATACCCAGGCAGATACTTGAACAACCAGGGAAGTTTTTCCATGCCTCACCCATGCGCTTACCAACACGCTGAAGCCCGTAATAATAAGAAGGTATATGGCATATAGAAGGAACCAAACGAGAATGGTCCTGAAAGGGATGTGCGTATCAGCGGCTGTCACGGTTTTGTAAGCAGTAAGTTGTATTAACAGGCCGGCAACAGCTAATATCATTACCAAACTATAGTTCGATAAAACTTTGCCCCATACATACGATTGCAGTTTCAGGCTTTGTACAGCAATCAGTTTCAGGTTCTGATTTTCTTTGTCGGCGCTTATTGAATTAAAACAGAGTATAATAATAAACAACGGCAACAGCACCTGTAACATCCAGGCAAAGCTTAATTCGCCAAACCTGCTTAGCTCAGACCTGCCTTCTGCCGGGCTGAATGCGGCTTCGTTTTGCGCATGCGCTTCCAGTCGCAATACAGCGCCGGTAAAAGGACGTATTCCATTGTCTAAAAACTGCATAGCGCTTATGGGCTGAAAAGCAAAGTGGCCATAATGCGCACTATTGTGCGGGTTTTGCGGGCCCTGGTTAAGCCATGCAGTTCGTACAGTTTCTCTGGCTTTTTCAAAGCTTTGTAACCTGGCTTTATACGCTATCACGCTATTAAAAGCTATCAGGATAAATAAGAGCAATAATATAACAGACAGCACTTGCAGGTATTTTGTGCGTACAGCCTGCTTAAAAGTATTATTGAATACAGTTTTCATTTAACTTTTACATTATTTTACAAAACGATAAGCAATGGTCGCTACAAAATCCCTTGGCGTACCAATGAAAACCGACCGGGAAGAATAGCTTCCCTGTACGTATTTTTTATTTAGCATATTGTTGGCATTTACATAAAGGCTGATTCTTTTAATATCATACTGAATCATTGCATCTACCACGCTATATGATGGTAAAACAACTCTGTTAATGTCAGAAGTTTTAACGTCTCTGATAAAGCGACTACTGGTATATCGGTATCCTGCCCCGATTTTTAGCCCCTGCCCGTTCTTTATAAAACTGTATGTTGTCCAGATGCTGGTAATATGCTTCGGTGCGTTACTGAATATCATTCCTATTTCGTCCGGCTCATTGCTTTTTGTAATGCGTGTTTCATTGAAAGCATAGTTTGCAATTACATTCCAGTTTTTAATAACAGTGCCGGTAAGCGTTGCTTCAAATCCTTTACTGCGTACCTGGCCCACCGGCCTCATTAAATTACCTGTAGGATCATTTAAGTCAGGCGTAAGTACATTGTTTTTATTGATGTGATAAAAAGCAACAGTGGGCACCAGTTGTCCTTGTAAAAATTCTCCTTTGGCGCCTGCTTCAAACTGGTTGGCTGTTTCCGGCTTAAATGGCCCACCGGATAATTTGTTATTAGAGAACTGCGGTTGAAAGCCGGAATTATAATCTGCATACAATGAAACCTGTTTTGTTGGCTGAAATACTATTCCGAAACGCGGAATAAACGCAGTGGTTTTAAGAGGTCTTTCTTCATAAGTTCCAAAATCTTCGTAATTAACAGAATCAGCTCTGTAAAAATTTCCATAATGATTGTATCGTAACCCAATGATGCCTTTCCATTTTTCCCCGATAGAAAACTGATCCTGGATATAAGCTCCCATTGTTTTGAGCTGGAATATTTCATAGCTGCTGTACAAATAATCTGCAGCCAGTGGGCCGGGTTCAGGTATAAACGGAGAATGGTCCGGATGGGTAACACTAATGCTGTCGGCAGAATAAATCCGGTAACCGGCAGGATAAATCCAGTTTTCCTTATGAAGATCAACACCGGCAGTGAAGCTGTTTTTAATTATACCGATATTAAATATCCCGGTGGTGTAAGCATTTAACGTTGGCGTAGTGATCCTTGTTTTTGAATATGTTTTGATTCGTTCTACCTTGTTATCATTAGTGGGGTCTGTGTAATCTCCGATGCTGTAATAAATAGCATCAGCGTTAGACTGGGATAATCCAGTTAACAGGTGCAGTCCCCAATTATTATTTATTTTGTGATGTAGCTGACCCTGCAGTTGAAAAGAATTCCCTTTAAATTTTGCATCATTACCATGAAAATTAAAATCTGTCGGGGAAGAAAAAACATCTTCTTTTATAAAGGGCAATGTAATTTCATAATTACTTGTGCTGTTATCATAATTATAATTAGCATTTAATTGCAGGGATGTTTTGTCGTTTGCTTCCCATTTAACAGCGGTAAAAATGAGCGCATTTTGATTTTTCCAGTCTTTTGTTACCTTCCCGCCATTTTCTGTGCCAAAACCGGCAACGTAATACAGGCTTTTATTTTTATTTATGCTTCCCGTCACATCTGCCTGCATACGAAACAAACCAAAGCTGCCGGCACTGACAGCGCTATTCGTTGTCAGGCTTTTTTTAGGTTGTTTGGTGACGAAATTTATGTTGCCTCCCATGGCATTTTCGCCATACAGTATAGCTGCCGGTCCCCGAAGCACTTCAATGCTTTCTATATTGGCCAATGAGTTGGATACTCCCTCCGGGAACATGCTTCCTTTTATTCCGTTGGTAAGAAAACCTGCGGCTGTAGTATTGAAACCACGAAAGTTGTAAGAGCCGTAATTGGAAGACACATTCACGCCTGCAACGTCTTTCATTGCATCGCTTACCGTATAAATTTGTTGCTCATTAAGCGTGCTTCGGCTTACGCTCTGTATGCTTTGCGGCAGATCTTTTGCCGCTGTATTGGTACGGGTAAGCGAAGCGGTATTGGTAATAGCCAATCGTTTCTTCGCTGTGACAGTTACTTCTTCCAAAGTGTTGAGTACTGTATTGAGCTGAAGATTGAGCGTTACTTTTTCTCCCCCGGTAATTATAATTGTTTTGCTTTTTGCCGCATAACCAACGCCTGTTGCCAAAAGCGTATAACTGCCGGCTTGTATACTGGCAATAAAAAAATGCCCGTCAATATCGGTAGCGGTTATGTGCCTGCTACTTTCAATCTGAATAGTGATTCCCTGCAAAGCCACCTGGTTTTCATCATAGATATTGCCTTCTATTGTTGCTTTCTGTGCAAGGCCTGCAACTGATAACATGACCAAAATGGCTGTAAATATTTTTTTCATTTTATTGTTTTATTAAATTGTTTCCATAGCCAGTTCTTTGTAGCATTGTATGTATTGTATCGTAATCCGATGACAACGATGACGAATGTTAATTACATCCGTGATATCTGCATCAACGGTACCAATCAGGTTGTTGTTAAATGGACCGGTCTACAATACCCGTAGTATTCAGGCGCCGGTTTTTAGCAATTAAGGAATAGCTGAATGTTAGAAAATACAGGCGGTCCTTTATTCTGCGATGGGAGAGCAATGAAATGGACAAGCACAGGCGTATAATGTCCGTTCTGAAATGAAAATTCAGTAACGGCAGCAATTACCGGGACAATAATATCATCATTATATACAGAATACTGGTGATGGCAGATGAGGCAATTTGCCTCGGACACCGTATCTGCAATTTTAGATACAAAAGAAGTTTTAATACCGGCATCGGTAATAGGCTTTTCTGCATCATGATGGTGCCATAACTGAACAGGCGTTGCAATAAACGCATACACAACCAGCAGTAAAATAGCCGTGAGTTGGCGATATCTTTTAGTTAAATGCATATACTATTGCAACCTTGTTGCAAATATAGTGAAAAGTATTATAAAGCAAACTGACTTTAAACTGGGGCTGACCAAAAAGGTCCTTGCGAGTACCCAACCTGTGGCAGGTAAAATATATAGATGATATTAAAATGCATTACTGTAAAAAAAGCAGACTTATGGGCTATACCACTTGGTCAATCGCCTGAACGCTATTTTGTTGTTATGCAAGGGTAGCCCCATACGGGGCAAATAAAGCCACCGGCATTTTTACTACAAACGGGGAACCGCTACGCGGCAGCATGCCGGTTGCAGCTTATAAGTTCCCGGCTTACAGGTTACAACATTCATTATTCACTGTTGCCTGTTCACTCATTCTCCAGGCTTCGTTGCTTTCTTTTCTGTGCCATCGGCACAACCCGTTTGTAAACAAAGCGGTTAATGTTTCAATTATGCGCCATCGGCGCTACCCTTGTCATACAAAAGAAGGCTGGTAAAAAAACTTGATTTTCAATTCATCCGTAATAATGTCATTACAATCTGCCGCGGCCATTCATCTGGCTGTTTAATTAACCTGCCAATCTCACTTTTTCAACCATAATTTCAGATGCAAGGCAAAACGCTGAGACGTTTTTTGTCCGTAAAAACAATTTTTATTTTTACTCTTTCAAGGGCGCATTTCAAATTTTCGGGGGCTGCCCAAAAAGATCAGCCCTATTCTTTTGGAAGCAACAGGGCTGAGGTGTAATTTTAGATACCACTCAAAAAATTACATGGCAAAAATAAAGTCCCCGGTTGTATTTAAGCAGTATAATCAGCAACAAAGTTTATTATTACCGCCATCACTCACAGAACTGATCGGCGAAAAGCACCTGGTACGAGTAGTTAATGAGGTAGTGGAGAGGATGGATATCAGCGATTTAATTAATCTTTATGAAGGAGGTGGTACCAGCGCCTACCATCCCCGGATGCTGTTAAAAGTACTGTTATATGCATATAGCGTTAAAATCTACACGGGTCGTAAAATAGCCCGGGCACTGGGTCAGGATATTCATTTTATGTGGCTTAGCGGGATGAGCCGTCCGGACTTCCGCACCATCAATAATTTTCGCAGCAGCAAAGCCAAAGCGGTAATAGAAGTATTGTTTAAGGAACTATTGGAGTTCCTGCTGGAGCACAGCTATATTAAAATGGAAAATTACTTCTGTGATGGCAGCACCTTTCGGGCCGATGCCAACGGGCACAAAATGATCTGGAAAAAAAATGCAGAACGTTATAAAGGGAATACCGAAGAAAAATGCAGGCAATTATTTAAACAAATAGATGAACTGAACACTCAGGAGGATAGCCGGTATGGCAATAGCAACCTGGAGGAAAATGGAGAGGCGTCCACCGTTACAAAAGAGGCGATCAATGAACAGGTATCCCGGCTCAATGAAAAGCTTAAAACAACAACAGATAAAAGAACCCAACGAAAAGCAGCAACGATAAAAAAGCAGCTTGAGGAAGCAGAAAGCAAAATAGATAAATACGATGCTCAGATCAGCCAGGCTGGAAAACGCAGTGGTTATAACAAAACAGATGTTGATGCCAGTGCCATGATGATGAAAAACAAAGTAGAGATCCTTCCGGCTTATAATGTGCTGGCTGGCAGTGAAGAGCAGTTTATTACCGGTGTGAGCGTGCATCAAAACACCAATGACGGGGTATGCTTCAAAGACCATATGGAACAGGCTGCCGTGCAACAACCCATTGCTCCTGACAGGGTGATAGCCGATAGTATCTTTGGAACAGAGCAAAACTATGAACTGCTCGCAGCCAAACAGATAGAAAACTACCTGAAATTCCCTATTTATCATGCAGAACAAACAAAACGCTATAAAAGCAATCCCTTTCTCAAAGACAACTTCCCTTATGACCCTTTAACGGACAGCTATGAGTGCCCCAATGGCTTGCGGCTCGTTTTTAAAGGCAAACATCAACAAACACATAAGCGTACAGCTTACCAATCGGTTATCAAAGCATATGAATGTACCGATTGTAGGGGTTGTTCTTTTTACCAGCAATGTTGCAAATCTACCAGGGGTGAAAATCGCCTGATACAAATAAATGAAAAACTGGAAGATTATAAACAACAAGCCCGCCAGAATCTGGGAACAGAAAAAGGCATCCGGTTAAAAAAACAGCGCAGTATTGAGATCGAAAGTTGTTTTGGCGATATCAAACATAATATGGGCTTTAGGCGCTTCCATTTACGTGGATTAAAGAAGGTGAAAACAGAAATGATCCTGGTAGCCATGGCACATAACCTCAGGAAAGTTCACCTCAAAGGGCTTCAAAAGGCAGCTTAAAACGAAAATAGCCCTTAAAATTTAACTTCTCTATACTATAGCATCTCCTGCAGTTGGTATCCGCTTAAAATTATCATGCTCCTTTAAAAATATATAGCCCGCCAGAGCGAGCCATATATTTTTCATTTTTTGAGGTTCCCAACCTTTTTGGTCAGCCCCCCCGGCCAACTCAGCAGCTATTGCCATCCGCCGCCCAGCGAGCGGTAAAGGTCCAGCAGCGACAGTTGTAAATCTTTTTGTGAAATGGTTCTTTTAAGCTCTGCTTCCAGCACGCCTTTTTGGGCCGTGATCACTTCCAGGTACGAGGCATACCCGCTTATATATAAAGTGTTGGAAGTGCTTACCGCGTCTGCTAGTGTTTGTACCTCCTGCTGGTTTACCTCAACTATTTTTTTATACTGTTCCACAGATTTTAAACCGCTTACTACTTCCTGGTAGGCCTGCAAAATGGTTTTTTGATAATGATTGAAGGCTATGTTTTGCTCCGCGTTGGAAACATTGAAATTGCTCTTTAGCTGATGCCGGTTAAAAATGGGTTGTGTAAGTCCGCCCAAAGCGCCATAGGTGAATGAGCCACCGGCAAGCAAAAGAGGCAGCTTAAACGCGTTAAAAGCCATATAGGGTGTTAATACAAACGAGGGTAAAAAAGCTTTCCTGGCAGCAGCAGTGTTCGCTTTCGATGCCTGGAGCAATAATTCTGCCTCCTGTATATCGGGCCTCCTCAATAAAAGATCCGATGGAAGCCCTGCATCCACTTCTGCCGGTACATACTGCTGCCGGATGGAACTTCCGCGGGGAATGCCCCCCGGGAACCTGCCCAGTAATACATTCAGGTCGCTTTCAAGCTTAACAATGCTCAGCTCCGTTTGCAGCTCCAGTCCTTTGGTTTGCAGCAGTTGGGCGGTAAACTGCTGAACGGCCAGCGAATTAGCTCTTCCGCCTTCCTTTTGCGCCTCTACTATTTCAACGCCCCGTTCCTGCAGTTCAATATTCCGGCGTATGATCTCAAGTTCATTGTCAAGTGCCAGCAGCTCGTAGTAATAGCGCGCCACCTCGCTTACCAGTTGCGTTATAACCCACTGCCTGCCCTTTTCCGTAGCCAGCAGCCGGTGAGCGGCCTCGGTTTTTCTTGCTTTTAATTTTCCCCAGATATCAATTTCCCATGAACTTTTCAGCCCTAAAAAATAATCCTGTGTGGGGCTGGTTGTTACTTTCTGGTCTTCATTGATGTTTTGTGAAAGGTTGGTATCGAAATTACCTACGCCGGTCATGGTATACTTACCGTATTTATCGGCTGCGCCGGAAACAAAACCATCCAGCGCCGGAAGCATCATTCCTTTTGCATTCAGCAGGTTGGCTCTGGCAATGGTAATACGGTGCAATGTGTTCTGCAGATCAAGATTGTTGTGGAGGGCGGTATCAATCAACCCGACCAATACATCATCCTTAAAAAAATCTTTCCACGACAGTACAGCGATATTGGATTTGCCTGTATCGCCGCTATATGTGGCAGGCAATTCCAGCAGATCGCTGCTAACTGACGGTTTATTGGTTACACAGCCCTGCAGCGCAACCAGGCCGCAGATCAGAACAATACTATATAAAACGAAATGAGCTATTTTTTTCATGATCGTAAATGAGAATAAAATATATTTTCAAACAATGTAATGGTTGTGAAGAACAAAGCGGATCACACATCTTCTTTGGTTACTTTATGCTTCATACTGCGAACCTTTAATTTCATCTTTTTCCTCAGGCCCATTCGTTCTTCAATACCGGCAAATAATACATACAAACCGGGGATAAGTATGATACCGAATACGGTACCTATAAGCATTCCTCCCGCTGCGGCTGTACCAATGGAACGATTGCCCAGCGCGCCGGCGCCGGTAGCTATACACAATGGTATCAAGCCGGCAATGAATGCAAACGAGGTCATGAGGATAGGGCGCAACCTGGAAGCTGCTCCTTCAATGGCAGCCTTTAATATGGTAACGCCCATCTTTTTACGTTGTATGGCAAATTCAACAATCAGGATAGCATTTTTACCCAGTAATCCTATCAGCATTACCAATGCAACCTGCGCGTAGATATTGTTCTCCAATCCTGCCAGCTTTAATGCCAGGAAAGAGCCGAAAATACCTGTTGGCAGAGAAAGGATCACCGGTAACGGCAGCAAAAAGCTTTCGTATTGTCCGGCCAGGATGAGGTATACGAATACAAGACAAATGATAAAAATGTAAACAGCCTGGTTACCGGACAATATCTGCTCTCTCGTCATCCCCGACCATTCGTAGTCGAAGCCACGGGGCAATACCTCTTTCGCGGCCGCCTCCGCCGTTTTGATGGCCTCGCCGCTACTTTTGCCGGGAGCGGCCTCGCCATTGATCAATGCGGCGGTATACATATTATACCGTGTGAGCTGTTCGGGTCCAAACACCCTTTCCATTCGAATAAAAGTGTTGAAAGGAACCATTTCGTTTTTATCGTTTTTCACGTACAGCCTCAGCACATCTTCGGGATTGCTCCTGTATTGCGGATATGCCTGCACCATTACTTTATACATTTGGCCGAACCGTATAAAATTGGTAGCATAATAACTGCCCAGCAGGGTTTGGAGCGTGCTCATGGCATTATCAATGGTAACCCCCTTTTTGGCAGCCATATCCTGGTCTACATGGATCATATACTGCGGAAAATTGGGGTTGAAGCTGGTAAACGCGTTTCCTATCACTCCCGTTTTCGTCATGGCGGCCATTAGATCTTTGGCTACTTTTTCGGTTTGTGTCAGGTTTTCACTACCGGTTTTATCAAGCAGACGGAACTCGAAACCACTTGAGTTGCCGAACCCCGGTACCGTTGGCGGCGGAAGGAATTCAATATTCGCGTCTTTAATGTGCTTGGTCTTTTCCTGGAGTATACTGATCAGGTCGTTTACCGACTCCTTTCGTTCATCCCAGGCTTTCATATTGATCATGCCCATACCATACGAAGCGCCGGATACTTCCGTTATCAGGCTATATCCTGCCAGGGTGGAAATATTATCAACAGCATCGAACTGTTCCGCAATGCGTTGTATTTCATCCAGCACATCACCGGTACGTTCCACCGTTGAGCCGGGCGGTGTGGTTACGTTCGCATAAATAATGCCCTGGTCTTCTGTGGGAATAAACCCGGAAGGGAGCACAGCGCTTACGCCCCAGGTAGCTACAAAAAAAACAGCCAGCAATCCCAGTGTCACCACTCTTCTGCCCGCGATCCTTCTTACCAGCCCCTGGTATTTATTTTGTGTTTTATCGTACACGCGGTTAAATCCACCAAAAAATCTTTGCAGCAGGTTTTTCTTTTTCCCGGGTTCGGAGTGATGAAGCATGAGGGCGCACAGGGCAGGCGTGAGCGTCAGCGCGTTTACACCGGATATGACAATGGAAATAGCCAGCGTTAATGAAAACTGGCGGTAGAAAACGCCTACCGGGCCCGACAGGAAAGCAACAGGTACAAACACTGCCGACATCACCAGTGTAATGGCCACGATGGCCGAGCTGATCTCCTTCATAGCGGCAATGGTGGCATCCATTGCTCCCATATGCTCTTCCGTCATTTTAACGTGCACCGCTTCTACCACTACAATCGCGTTATCTACCACTATACCTATTGCCAGCACCAGGGCAAACAAAGTCAGCAGGTTGATAGAAAATCCAAGCATCAGCATAAAAGCCAGTGTTCCCACCAGCGCCACAGGCACGGCAAGGGCTGGAATTAAAGTAGAGCGAAAGTCCTGCAGGAACAGGAAAACCACTATAAATACCAGGATGAACGCTTCTACCAGCGTACGCAATACTTCTTTAATAGACGCATCGAGGAACCTCGAAACATCGTAAGCAAAATTATAATCCATTCCCGGCACAAACGACGACTCCTTTAGCTCAGCCATCCTGTCTTTAATATTGGCTATTACCTCGCGGGCATTTGATCCCGGGCGCTGCTTGATCATGATGGAGGCCGATGGTCTGCCATCTGTTTTGGATTCCATGCTGTAAGTCAACGCTCCAAATTCAATATCGGCAATGTCATTCAGCCTTAATATCGAACCGTCTGGTTCGGCACGCAGCACAATGTTTTTATACTCCTGGGGCTCGGAGAACTTCCCGGTATATCGCAATACATATTCCACCGCGTTGGTTGTTTTGCCGGAGCTCTCGCCGGTTTTACCGGGGGCGGCTTCTACATTCTGGTTGCGAAGCGCCGTTATCACCTCCTCAGCCGATACATTATAGGCAAGCATCCTGTCTGGCCGCAGCCATACGCGCATGGCGTAATCCTTGGCACCCATGATCTCTGCAAAGCCCACGCCTTCAATACGTTTTAATTCTTTCAGCACATTGATGTCGGTAAAGTTGAAGATGAACTGCTCGTCCATCGTGCTGTCTTTACTCACAATGTTGAGGTACAGCAGCATACTGTTCACCTCCTTTTCGGTAACCACGCCTGCTTTAATCACTTCTTCGGGCAATTCATCCAGCACAGTGGTTACACGGTTCTGCACGTTTACCGCCGCTTGGTCGGGGTCGGTACCTACTTTAAAAGAAATGGAGATAAGTGTAACACCGTTGTTGCTGGTTACCGTGTTCATGTAAGTCATGCCCGGCACGCCGTTAATGGCCCTTTCCAGGGGTGTTGCTACCGCATCGGCACATACCTGCGCATTGGCGCCGGTGTATCTTGCCGTTACCGTAACGGATGGCGGCACAATATCGGGAAACTGGGTAATAGGCAATGTAAATAAGGCCAGTACTCCCAGCAATGTTATAATCAGGGAAATTACAAGAGACAGGACAGGTCTCCTGATAAAAGTTTCAATCATACAATGTTGTTGTAAATAATTCCTTATGCCGCATGTTTACATGCAGTACTTTTTGCTTTAAAGGGCAATCATAGCGTTCTTCTATAATTCCCGGGTTACAGTACGTGGCTGTATACGAACGCCTTCTTTAATATTCTGCACGCCTTCGTAAACGATCTTATCGCCGTTGCTTAACCCGTCTTTAATAATGTAGTAATTCGCCACCCTCGTTTCGGGCACTATGCTCTTCATCTTTACGATATTGCCGGAGTCTACAATAAACACGTAATTTTTATCCTGGATCTCAAAAACCGATTTTTGAGGAACGATAAGCGCGTCTTTTGCCGGCGCTGTAAGCCGTACTTTGCCGGTAGCTCCATGCCGCAGCAATTTATTGGGGTTGGGAAATTTGGCCCTGAATGCGATGGACCCGGTGGTTTCATCAAACTCCCCGTCCACCGTTTCAATTTTTCCGGGATGTTTATAAGCGCTGCCATCAGCAAGCACCAGGTGTACGATATTGTCCCTGCTTTCAGCCGATTCTTTTTTATAATGGAGATAGTCGCTTTCGGATACCGTGAAATAAGCATACACGTCATGATTATCAGAAAGGGTGGTAAGCAGCGAGCCTTCATCTATAAGGCTGCCCACTTTCTGGGGGATCCTGTCTATTATGCCATCGAACGGGGCCCGGATGAATGTATAGGAAAGTTTGGTTTCCGCGTCTTTTTGCACAGAAACGGCTTCTTCTATTTTGGCTTTTGCAGCTTTAAGCTTAGCCTCTACCATATCCAGCTCTGTAGGAGAAATGATCTTCTTGGAAAGCAGGATCTTTACCCTTGTAAGCTCCACCTCCGCGGTTTTGGCCTCGGCCACCGCATTGCTTACACTGGCTTTGGCTTTGGCAACCTGTATGGCCCATTCATGATCATCTAACTGGAAAAGAGGCTGGCCTTTTTTTACTTCGGCGCCCTCATCTACAAAAATCTTATTCAAAAACCCCTGCACACGGGCACGGATCTCAACATTCTTCACGGCTTCTATGCTGGTTACATAATCATGGTGAAGAATGGTATCCTTCGTGGTAACCTGCAATACAGGCAACTCGGGTAAATTTGGTTTTTCTTCTACGCTTCCTTTTGCTGTACAACCAACAGCCAATGCAACTATAATAATGTATAAATAATTTTTCATTGTGTTTTTATTTGAACTAAATAAAATAACAAACCTGCAAACCGTATAAGTCTACAAGCAATAACGTTAGTTTATTTTAATATGGGGTCAGTCACCGGATTGATTTTAGATAAGATTGCGTATCCGGTCAATGAAAAATCAGAAAGGAGTTAACCTGAAGACAAAATTATGGTGCTGCAAACGTGGTAATCGCTCCTTACCGGTTGAAGCAAATGTATGTACGGCAAGCAGGGGTTGCCTGATCTCCGGCATGGGAGGCTCAGTGATCAGCTCCGAAAAAAATGAGCCGATACTTCTGAACTTTACGCTGAAATAATGATAGCTGAAATCCGGCTTTTCCGAATTGGGAAGACAGTCTTTTAAGCCCGCTATATTTTCCAGGATCAGCTCAATTACAGTAGAGCGGTTCATTTCCTCGTCTTCGCCTGTCCATGATCCGGCAAAATGAAGGGTTTCGACATTGTCCGTATCTGCAAGATAGCTGCCCGGCAGAAAAGTCATGACATTCAGGAAGCTGAAAAGCAGGAGGAATGCTACCCCCCTTTTACACTTTTGAGCTGCTTTGAGTATCATTACCGAACTGTTTAATTTAATATTTTCCTGCAGGAACGCTGCAGAGACGGAATATTCAGCTGAAAATCAGCTGCGCAAATATACAAAACCGGGCTTAGAACAGAAATTCAAAAAAGGCTGATTATTGAATTTTTGCTAAAAAAATGACCTTGCCATTACAAGGTTATAGAAGGATGCAGGATAATTATTGCAAAATTTTAACAGGAAAGAATTTATGGTTTGTGGTTTGAGGTTTATGGTTTCGGGTTAACTTCAGACTATAAACAACAGACTATAAATCTCAAATCTCCAAATCAGAAATCAAGAAATCAGAGATCCTAAACCCTGTTGCTCTACATTTCCAATTGCACCCCATCATAAATATCCGCTAAAGAAATACTTTCATTAATCGTTTGGATATAAAGCATTTCTTCCGATGTATTGTATTCCTCCAGTTCCCAGCGGTTTGATTCATTCAGCCGGAATATTTCAATATGTATGCTTTCGGAATCCACCAGTATATACTCTTTCAGTGCGGGTATATCGCGGTAGAGCTTAAACTTTTCGCCGCTGTCATAGTTTCTGGTGGAGGGAGAAAGTACTTCAATGATCACCGCGGGGTTTAAAATATTCCAGTTATCATTGTTAAGCGTTTCCGGCTCACCGCAAATAATGGAAATATTGGGGTAAGTAAAAAGCGTGTTGGTCGCTGCTAAATGGCCGGCATTTCTTACCTTTTAACTTATTTCCTAATTCAACAAGTATGTTTATTGAGATTGTATTATAATACAATCATTTATCAGGGTTTCCAATTCCGAAGGTTCGGAACCCTAAACCAAGACAGCAAAACCTTATAGGTTTATATGACTCCACTTTCAAACTATAGACCTCAAATCCAACAATTAGTCTGCCGAAACGGGACTCAATCTCAAATCTCAAATCTCAAATTTCAAATCAAAAATCTAATAGTACGGGCTGATCATCAGGTATACCAGCACGCCCGTAACCGACACATACAGCCATACCGGCCAGGTAATACGAGCTATTTTTTTATGCCGGGAAAACTCCGCGGTAAGTCCACGGTATGCTGTAAATAAAATAAAAGGCAGAATAATGCCGGCAAGGGGTATATGTGTACCGAGAATAATATAATAAAATGTACGCAACCCGCCGGCAGTTTCCTTTTCAAGGTCAGTTACAATCCCATCGTGATTGGTGTCGCCAAATCTTGTTTCGCCGGCGAACAGGTGATGACATATATAAGAAACGAGGAATAAAACAGACAATAGGATCGCCGACAGCATGATTTTTTTATGCGCTACGAATCTTCCGCGTTTAACAGCCACCAGTCCTGTCACCAGCAATACGGAAACGATTGAATTAATGATGGCGTTCAATAAGGCGAAAGTATGTACATCAAATCCAAGGGTCACATCCACCTTTACACGCCCCAGCACCACTACCGCCGCGAATACCACAAAAGAAACTATTGCTATCAGCCAGGTGGCTGCTTTGTCATTTTTTCGTATCTGTGCTTCAAGCATCTTTTAAATCCTGTTTATTACAATCTAATAAATAACCGGACAGCACCGGACTTCTTTCTTTAATTGCCGAACAACCTGCGTTTCTTCTTTTTATCCTTTTCCAGCATCAGCAATACGGCGTCATCCGCCAGTTTATTCAGGTGAATGCTGTCCAGCCCATTGTACCAGCCTCTTACCACCCTGTCCTTATCCAGCATAAAAAAATATTGCGTATGTATAAAGTTGGTGTCTACCTGGGTGTCTGCAATATTGGCCTTGAACTCCGTTTTGGCTATATCATAAATTTCATCTTTGTTGCCGGTAAGCAGCCACCAGGTATCGCTGTTAATACCATATTTACTGGCATATTTATTCAGCCTGGGAACGGAGTCCCTGTCCGGATCCACGCTGAACGATAAAAACCGTACTACCGTATCAGTCTTATTGAAGGCGTCCTGCAATCGCTTCATATTGCGGGTCAGGGCAGGACAAATGCTGGGGCAGGACGTAAAAAAGAAATCAGCTATGATGATCTTACCATCCAGGTCGCTTAATGAAACCTGCCTGTTGAGCTGGTTGGTGAGGGTAAAATTCCGCACTTTGTGCCAGATCGTATCCTGCGTTGTTTTGCCATATTCGGTTTTTACCTGCACAGAATCAAAAAAATACCGCTTTGGCATTGCTATCGCTTCGGCGCTGAAATGCTTCAGTAAAAAATAACAGGTTAATGGTAACAGGGCTGCCATCGCTATCGCTATAAACGACTTCTTGCTCATCATGCCGCAAAGATAGCGGTTCTACTGTTTTACTATCCGCTTCGACTCATTGATTGTATTGCCACGAATGCTGAGGATGTATTCTCCCCTGGGCACACTATACATATCCAATATATACTGCATGTATGCTGCCGTTTTTTTGAGCTGGTAGCTACGGATATTTTTGCCGCTCATATCAAATAAAATGCAGGTAATATCGCCTACCTCTTCGTGATTGATGATAAGACAGGCATTATTGAAAACAGGATTGGGCATGATAGTGATCTCTGTTTTGGGCTTAACGGCAAACTGAACTTTCTGCACTCCGGAATAACCCTTGCTGCCGGTTATATCTATCCAGGCAAGCCTGTAAAAGCCGCTGTCGGTAAGTGGCAGGTTATCGGTAAACCGGAATTCTTTTTCACCGCTATGGGCGGTTATTTTGCTCAGGGACTGAAAGGCAACACCATCGCGGGAGCGTTCAATAAAAAAATCAAGGCTGTCTTCGCGCTCACTGTTAAGCATCCAGCTTAGCTGAACAGAGGCGTTACCGGAAATGCCGGCTTTAAAAGATGCAAGGATACCATCGTGGAGAGAATCCTGGGCAAACGCTCTGTTACCAGGTATACAAAACAGTAAAGCCGAAACAGCTATTACGCATGTATACAAACGTTTTAATCTCATACAGAATCGCCTGCGCGTTTTTACATTCAATAAAGGGTAATAAAAATCGAAGGAGTGTGAAAAACGCTAAAATTGTGCCGGCAGTATCATGCAATTCATAAATATTTATTAAAACGGTTATGGCTTACCGTTACTAATAACACCCAGGTATCTTCCCATCCAGTAAGGCAATAGCCAGGTATCGCCTGCCCCCAGCTCAGCCCTGCCATTATTTTGCTTGTCGGACGTAAACAGGTTGCGGTTGTGCTTTTGTTCCGGCCTTTCATCGGGAGGCAGTACTGATTCGGTCGTTTGTCCCCTGAAGTTTCCGGGAATGAAGTTAATATCCTTGCGAAAACTGTTGCTCATCGACCATTCCACCATATCCAGTGGCATCTCCTGCAAATGCCAGATGCTTTCCGCCAGGTCAAAGCTTTCCGCCCCGGTCATGGCATAACAAAAGTTCCAGAGGGCATCCTTTTCGGGCCGCTCGGCCTCCCAATGATCACGTACAGCTTCTCTATAAACCGCTTTTAAAGAATCATTCAATGCGTAGGGATACAGGCTCCAGTAAGCAAGAAAATACATTTCATCATCTGAATGGTTCCATTCTTCCGACATTGCCCTGCTCCAGTTGTCGGCGCTATCCGGAGCGCGACCTATATCCCGTACGGGGCGGGCAAGGTTTTGCAGGTATCCCTGACCATAAAGCAGGTATTCGGCTGTTTTTTTAAATTTTTCTTTGCCGGTAAAATAATAGGCAGCTTGTAAAAAGGCAATGATATTGGAGGAATACAGTTTTCTGTCTCCCACCATAACCGGGAAACGGTTTACATATTCGGGATTCCAGATACCCCACAGCGTTGGTTTACCATCGGCATCTATCAGCTTCAGGTCATTGTCAACAATATGCGACATTAATCCATCGATGAGCTTCACCGCTCTTTGCTTCAGGTTCTCATCATCCATATACTGCGCTACCAGCGTAAGGGCAAATACCTGTCCCACGGCCTGGTCGCTGCTGCTGGCGCCGCGCCAGTCCCATTCAGGGCTGTCCGCCTGCCGCCAGCTTACCGAAGACTGGTAGCCGGGATACCAGTAATCTTTCAGGTAATCACGAAACTCTGTTTTAAACGGCATTGCACCGTGACGTTCAAACGATCTTCCAAAATAACCCGGAAATGTATGAATGGTATATAAACGTTCCAGTGCGTCGAAAGATTCCACTACATTTTGCTTTGCTTCCGGATCGTGCGTTGCCAGGTAGCGGAACAACTGGCTACCCAGGTACATGGCTGTCCAAAGATTGTCACTATCATGCGGCGCCAGCTCCGAGGTAGATAAGTTCCCGTTTTTAACATTTACAATATCGCAGTATAACCCATAGCGGATATGCCTTTCCCTTACCTGTTTGTCGTAGAACGCTGCCTTCTGCGCCAGTGTCATTTGTTCGAAACAGATCCTGCCCAATCCCCTGTCTGTAAGGATCAGTACAGAACCTTCCGGACCTTTGGATATATGCTTTACCTGGTCCGACGGCAGCCACCGCTTCGATGCATAATAGCTGAATTTGCCATCTTCATTCAGCCGGAAGGCCCCACGCGCAGAGCCGAACCACAGCTTACCGTCTATCTCGGTAACCGTTGTTATTTCTGTCCAGGGCAACCGGCGGCTGATCTCTCCTCTTTGCTGCCAGTTGCTTCCGTCTATTACTATATAGCCATCAGGTGTACCCGCTACTACTTCTTTGCCTGCCTTGCTCAGCGTAAAACAGGTAAGGCTGTCGCCTTTAAAGCCCGCAGCCAGCTCTTTTGCGGCGGGGTTGAATACACTGATGGATCGGGGAGATAATATTAAAAACCGCTGTTGCGCACTGTCGTAGGTTATATCCAGCACAGGTTCTTCAGCCTTTTTCTCCCACAGTATTTCTGAGTTTTTATTGAGATATTGAAGAGTAGTACCGTCAGAGACCAGGAAAGCGAAATCAGCTCCGCCTGCCAGCAGCTTTACGCCGGGCAGGCCATGTTTGGAATAGAGGGTACCTGCCCAGGCATTGCTCAGAACTGCTTTATCATCTGCAAATACAAACTGGTTTTGATAGATACCGATACCGGCAAGCTTTTTTGCAGTCATCGGGCGGTAGGTTCCGTCGGTTACAAGCTTTCCGGGGTAGAGCATTTCCCCCGCATAGGGTTGCAGCAGTCCTTTGGATGAGAGTATCTTCACCACCCCGTTGCGGTCGGCATACACCTGGTACAGAACCGCAGCGCTGTCCTGCACATCGTATTTTATGCTGTAGTCCTGTGTGTAAGGTACATCAGTATATACCGGTTGTTTCTTTGTCGCCTGTGCATTATATAGCTTCTTCTCGTTACAGGAAACGCACAATACGATCAATATTACAGACGAAAACCATCTCAGCATACAAAGCAATTCATAGCCGAACCAACTTTATTTCAAAATTGTAAATCCTCCAAACCAGTAGCCTGCTTCATTTTCAAATTTCCAGCCTCACCCCTGCCTGAACGACGTTCAGTCGGGCAGGCTCTTATCCCTATCCTGTAGAGAGGGACGGTGCTGCAGAATTTATCCAAGCTATTTCGCTACCGCATCATCTTTTGAACTAATCCCAGCTTTATACTTCCACATTTACCTTCATTTTCACACTTTCACATCTCCACATTCTTCCCTGCATTCTCAAATTTTCAAATTATCACACTCCCACATTTTCAAATTATTTCCCTATCACCCCCAGGTATCTTCCCATCCAGTAAGGCAGCAGCCATATATCCCCGGCGCTGTGTTCGTTCCGGCCGTTGTTGCCGCCATTTAAATCAAAACGGTTGGAGTTGTGCCTGCTGATATCAAGCTCGTCGGGCGGCAATACTTCTTTGGTAGTCTGTCTCCTGAAATTAGGCTCCAGCAGGTCAATATCCTTTCTTTCGCTGTTGCGGATGGTCCAGCCAACCAGGTCGAGCGGATATTCCTGCAGGTACCAGATCGCTTCCTTCAGATCAAATTCATTGGTTCCGGTAAGCGCTGTAAAAATATTCCAGGCGCCTTCCTTTTCAGGACGTTCAATTTCCCAGTGGTCTATGATAGCGTCTTTGAATTTTGCTTTTAAAGTATCGTTGAACGCGTAGCGGTATAATCCCCAGTACCCGAGGAAATACATTTCATCGTCCGAATGGTTCCATCCTTCCGATAACATTTTGCTCCAGTCGTCGGCATCCTCGGGCGCTTTTCCTATTTCCTTCATCGGGCGCATCAGGTTTTCGAGGTAACCATGATTATGCAGCAGTTCAAACGCCTTCTCCTTGTATATCTCCTTTTTAGTGAAGTGATAAGCGGTTTGCAGCATCGCGGTAATATTAGACGCGTTGATCTTGCGGTCGCCTACCATTTTAGGCCGCGCGTTCACATATTCAGGATTCCATTTACCCCACAAAGTAGGCTTGTCGTCCCAGTCTACCAGGTAGAAATCATTATCTATTATATGCTGCATCAAAGAGTCTATCAGTCCAATGGCTTTTTGCTTAACGGCTTCATCTTCTACCAGCTCAGCTACCACGCCAAACGCAAAAATGTGCCCGATGGCTTCATCGCTGCTGGTGGTAGACTTCCAGTCCCATTCGGGATCATTGGATCGGATCCACTTAGCAGTATCGTGCAACGCATAGCCCCTGCGTTCAAACGAACGGGCAGGGAAGCCTTTTACCGGGTTTACAGCATACAACCTTTCCATGGCATCGAGCGATTCGCGGCAGTTCTGCAGGGCTTCGGGCGATTTGGTAACAGCGTAGCGGAATGCCTCTCCTCCCAGGTACATAGCCGTCCACAGCCCGTCATTGTCTGAATCTTCCATGAACCCGGTGCCCAGGTTGCCGTCAGTCATTCGCGTAAGTGTCGCGTTAAATCCATTCCTGATATGCCTTTCCCTTACCTGTTTGTCGTAGAACGCTGCCTTCTGCGCCAGTGTCATTTGTTCGAAACAGATCCTGCCCAATCCCCTGTCTGTAAGGATCAGTACAGAACCTTCCGGACCTTTGGATATATGCTTTACCTGGTCCGACGGCAGCCACCGCTTCGATGCATAATAGCTGAATTTGCCATCTTCATTCAGCCGGAAGGCCCCACGCGCAGAGCCGAACCACAGCTTACCGTCTATCTCGGTAACCGTTGTTATTTCTGTCCAGGGCAACCGGCGGCTGATCTCTCCTCTTTGCTGCCAGTTGCTTCCGTCTATTACTATATAGCCATCAGGTGTACCCGCTACTACTTCTTTGCCTGCCTTGCTCAGCGTAAAACAGGTAAGGCTGTCGCCTTTAAAGCCCGCAGCCAGCTCTTTTGCGGCGGGGTTGAATACACTGATGGATCGGGGAGATAATATTAAAAACCGCTGTTGCGCACTGTCGTAGGTTATATCCAGCACAGGTTCTTCAGCCTTTTTCTCCCACAGTATTTCTGAGTTTTTATTGAGATATTGAAGAGTAGTACCGTCAGAGACCAGGAAAGCGAAATCAGCTCCGCCTGCCAGCAGCTTTACGCCGGGCAGGCCATGTTTGGAATAGAGGGTACCTGCCCAGGCATTGCTCAGAACTGCTTTATCATCTGCAAATACAAACTGGTTTTGATAGATACCGATACCGGCAAGCTTTTTTGCAGTCATCGGGCGGTAGGTTCCGTCGGTTACAAGCTTTCCGGGGTAGAGCATTTCCCCCGCATAGGGTTGCAGCAGTCCTTTGGATGAGAGTATCTTCACCACCCCGTTGCGGTCGGCATACACCTGGTACAGAACCGCAGCGCTGTCCTGCACATCGTATTTTATACTATAGTCCTGCGTAAAGGGGATATCGGTGTGTACGGTAGCGTTGGTTGTTTTTCTTTCATTGCACGATACAATCAATACAAGCAGTGTAAATAAAAAGAAAATGGGTTTCATTGTTGAATAGTAATATGAATGATTATTGAAAATGAAAATATTTTAAGACCGTGATGGATCCAATCAAAAAATGACAAGCAGATACCTGGTCATGAACAATCAATGGAGCAAAAAACAAGGCGGACATACTCACTTCCCGCATGTAAATAGCTTCTTATTGAAGATCAGCATATAGTTACATGCATTTTTACCTTACCTTCCCTCCTGTATTTTATATTAAAACATCTGCTAATGAAGACATTGCTCTGCGCGGGATTCTTTTTTCTGGCAGTTTCCGCGTCATTTGCTCAAAAAACTTTTCCGGTGAACGGTGTTGCCGATGAAAGAAGTGATACTTATTTATTTGTAAACGCTACCATTGTAAAAGACGCGAAAACAACTTTGAACAACGCCTCCCTGCTGGTACAAAAGGGCAGGATAACAGCAATAGGTAATAACATTACGGCTCCTAAAAACACGGTAACCATTGATTGTAAGGAGAAGTATATTACTCCTTCCTTTATTGATATATACAGCGATTATGGCATAACGCTTCCCCAACGCAGCGGTATACCATTTAGCTATAGCGCTCCTGCCCGGTTTAACTCCGATACCAAAGGAGCTTTTGGCTGGAACCAGGCCATCAGATCAGAAACGGAAGGAGTAAAGCTCTTTAAAGCAGATAAAGAAAAAGCGGAATTATTCCGGGGACTTGGCTTTGGTACAGCCCTTACACATCAAAAAGACGGGATAGCCCGGGGAACGGGAGTGGTGGTAACATTGGCCGATGCGCGGGAAAATCTGGTGATTGTAAAAGAACGGGCTTCCGCGCATTATTCATTCAGTAAAGGAACTTCCACCCAAAGCTATCCCGGCAGCCTGATGGGCAGCATTGCGCTGCTCCGCCAGAGTTATATAGATGCCGCTTGGTATAAAAATAACCCGGCCGCCGAAGGGGTTAACCTGAGCCTGAAAGCATGGAATGAAAATCAATCATTACCCCAAATATTCGAAGCAAACGATAAATGGGGTGATGTTCGTGCCGACAGGATAGGAGATGAATTTGGAGTACAGTATATTATTAAAGGAGGCGGCAATGAATACCAGCGTATCAATGAAATAAAGGCCACAAAAGCAGCTTTTATTCTTCCCGTTAACTACCCACAGGCAATGGACGTAGAAGATCCGAATGATGCCAGGTATGTATCACTGAACGATCTGAAGCATTGGGAGATGGCGCCCACCAACCCTGCCGTTTTTGAAAAAGCCGGTATCCTATTTTGCCTTACGCCGGCCGATCTTACAGATCCCAAACAATTTTTGGTTAACATCCGCAAAGCCATTCAAAACGGCCTGAGTGAATCCAAAGCCCTGGAAGCGCTTACGCAAACGCCCGCCACCTTACTTTCGGTATACGACAAGGTAGGCAGCCTTGAGCCCGGTAAGCTGGCCAACTTTCTCATCAGCAGCGGCCCTGTGTTTAAAGAAAAGACAATCATTTATCAAAACTGGGTGCAGGGACAACAATATAACGTTACAAATGAAGAATGGAGCGAGATCAAAGGAATATATCAGCTAACTATCCGCGGCGCAGGTAATGCTTACCTCAGCTTTCCACTGGAAGTTCAGTCGGCTTCTTTTGCCCGTATAACAGATAAGGATACCCTCCAGGCAAAATTCAGCTTCAACGGTAAAACCATCAGCATCAGCTTCACGCCCGGCAACCATTCAAAATCAGTTATCAGGCTCAGCGGCATTGTAAGCGGCAACCAATGGACCGGTAATGGAGAGGATACAACAGGCGCTCCTGTAATATGGTCTGCTGCTTTTGTAAAAGCGCTTCCCTCCAAAACTGCAACGGATTCCGGTAATATCGTATTGCCTTCCGCAAAAATTACGTATCCCTTCGGCAGCTACGGGTGGGAGGCGCTTCCGCAGCCACAAACCCTGCTGTTTAAGAACGCTACGGTATGGACAAGCGAGGCGGCCGGTAAATTAGAAAATACGGATGTGTTGGTAAAGGACGGAAAGATAGCGCAGGTAGGAAAAAATCTGTCGGATGCAAAAGCCATTATTATTGATGTAACAGGCAAACATATTACCGCGGGCATTATCGATGAGCACTCGCATATTGCTACCGCTTCCATTAACGAGGGAGCGCAATCTGTTACGTCGGAAGTGAGGATAGCGGATAATCTTAATCCCGATGATATCAACATCTACCGCCAGTTGAGCGGCGGCGTTACCTCATCGCATATATTGCATGGATCGGCAAATACCATTGGCGGACAAACACAACTGATCAAATTAAGATGGGGTGCTGATGATGAAGGGCTGAAGTTTAAGGGCAGCGATCCTTTCATCAAGTTCGCGCTGGGTGAAAATGTAAAACGTACGACCGCGACCGCCAATAACCGCTTTCCCGATACGCGAATGGGCGTGGAAGAAGTGTTGATGGACGCTTTTCAGCGTGCTGCCGATTATGAAAAAGCGATCAAGAACGCTGAAGCAGGTTCCAAAGGCAAAAAAGGAGCTGCAGTGAATCCCTGGAACACTGTAAGGCGCGATCTTGAGCTGGACGCGCTGGTTGAGATCATGAACAAAAAACGTTTCATCACCTGTCACTCCTATGTTCAAAGTGAAATTACATATACGATGCGGGTCGCCGAAAAATTCGGGTTCCGTGTTAACACCTTTACGCATATTCTTGAGGGATACAAGGTAGCCGATAAAATGAAAGAACATGGCGCCAATGTGTCAACTTTTTCGGATTGGTTCGGCTACAAAATGGAAGTAGCGGATGCCATTGCCTATAACGCGGCCATTATGCAAAAAATGGGACTGAATGTTTGCATTAACTCCGACGACGCGGAAATGGCAAGAAGGCTGAACCAGGAAGCAGCCAAAGTAATTAAATACGGCGGCGTAACCGAAGAACAGGCATTGAACATGGTTACCATTAACCCGGCCAAAGCATTGCACATTGACTACAGGACGGGAAGCATTAAAGTAGGTAAGGACGCGGACCTGGTATTGTGGAGCGATCACCCGCTCAGCATTTACGCGCAGGCAGAAAAAACAGTTGTAGAGGGCATTGTATACTTTGATAGGCAACGCGACCTGGAGTTAAGAAAAGCAATTGCCGCAGAGCGCAACCGGCTGATACAAAAAATGGTGGGCGAAAAAAAATCGGGCAAGGCCGTAGCACCGTTTAAAGCCAGTCACTATGAAGCATTGAGCTGTGATGAGCATGAAGAGAGCGGTAAGTGATAAGTATATTTTGGTTTGAGTTTTTACCGGACAATAAAACAATGGATATGAGACGAATATTTTTATTCCTGTTGTTAAGCTGCATTGGCTATGTAGGGATGGCGCAGGATGATATATATCCTGCCAAAGAATATAAAGGACTGCTCTTTATAACCAACGGAACAGTGCATGTTGGCAACGGGCAGGTATTGGAAAATACAACCATTGAAGTGAACAATGGAAAGATCGTACGGGTGGGGCAAAATATCCCTGTTCCGCAGGATGATGTAAAAGTTTTTAACGCTGAAGGCAAGCATATTTATCCAGGGTTAATATTGCCGCTATCGGATATCGGCTTAAAGGAAATCGGTTCGGGGGTAAGAGGCTCCAACGATTATCGTGAACTGGGCGACTTTAATCCCAATATTCGTTCGCTGGTTGCATATAATACCGCTTCTGCCATGATCAATGTTTTAAAAGCCAATGGCATTTTACTGGTAAATACGGTGCCGCAGGGAGGTACCCTCAGCGGTTCATCGAGCGTAGTACAGCTCGATGCCTGGAACTGGGAAGATGCCGCTTACCTGGCAGACGGGGCTATCCATGTCAATATTCCCTCGTTCGTGCCTGCAAGATTTGCGCCACCCGCCGCTCAGCAGGAAGCAGCTAAAGCAGCGCTTGAAAAAACGGAAGAGATCAAAAGTTTTTTCAGGCAGGCCAAAGCTTACCTGGCAGCAGACGGTCACGATGAAGTGAACCTGAAATTTGAATCGGTAAAAGGCCTGTTTGAAAAAAGACAAAAGCTGTTCGCACATGCCGATCGTGTAAAGCAAATATTAATTGCTGTTGATATTGCAAAAGAGTTTGGCTTTGAACTGGTCGTTGCCGGCGGAAGTGAGAGCTGGCAGGTGGCTCCTCTTTTAAAGGAAAACAATGTAAGCGTTATACTAAACGCAGCACACAGTCTTCCTGCTACAGAGGATGAAGACATAGATCAACCCTTTAAAACACCCGCGCTGTTACAGAAAGCCGGCGTTTTATTCGCGTTGAACGACGATGTAAGCAATTCCCGTTATCGCAACCTTCCTTTTAACGCGGGCACTGCCGCCTCGTATGGACTTAGCAGGGAAGAAGCATTAAGCGCCATTACACTCAATGCGGCAAAAATATTAGGCATTGCGGCTAAAACCGGTTCCATTGAGGCGGGTAAGGACGCCAATATCATTATCAGCGAAGGCGATATACTGGATATGAAAAGCAGCGTTGTAACACATGCGTTCATACAGGGCAGGCAGGTAAGCTTAGAAAACAAGCAGACCCAGCTGAATGAACGATACCTGCATAAATACGGGTTGAAGTGAGACAAAAAGCCATAACATTCATCCGTAAATATGGTTATATTTATGGACCTTGAAATTCTACAGCACCATACAGGAAGTTAACCTCGATGCTGCCATCATTGAACAGGCGCGGAAGTTTGCCAATGATGTAGTTACTACTATTGATTATAGCGATTCTAATCAAACATTTCTTGAAAAAATACGGTTGGATCATTTTGTAAGTAAGCTGGGAGAAGAGGCCGCAGCGTTCGTCCTGTCAAACTATACTTCGGTTATAGGACCCGATTATACCATATACGAAGCAAAGCAAAAAAACTGGGAGCATGATCTGCTGGTGAATGATACGGGTTTGGCTGTAAAAACACAGACCCGCAGCGCCGCCGTCAAATATACCCTGTCATGGACCTTCCAGTCCGGGGAAAAGAGAAAAGACATCATCTTACAGCAACCTGAAGCCTGGGTGGTATTTGTTGAATGCAATGATCTCTCCCATTACAGCTGCTATGTGTATCCGCCCTTTCAAATGAAAGAGCTTGTGCTGGGAGAACCCAAGCTTCCTTATTTAAAAAAACACAAAAAGGTAGTATATGCAGCTACTTTGCCGTTATAAAACCAAAACCCCGTTAAACAACGGGGCTTTCCATATGTGTCAATGCTCAACTAGATTTATTTTTGGATCAATACCCTGTGCGGAATGGGTGCTGCAATGCCATTGGCGTCGAATGCGTTTTTTACCGATTCAAGCACACCAAAATATACATCCCAGTAATCTGCCTGCGTGGTATACGGGCGGATAGCAAGTGTAGTCATTCCATCGCCTACTTTTAATACACTTACTTCCGGACCGGGGTCTTTCAATACCTTGGGATGCTGTAACATTGCCTGTATAGCAACGGTGCGGGCCTGTTCTACAGAAATATCGGGTGCAATAGCCATACTAAGATCCACCCTGAGATTACCATGTGTATTAAAGTTTGTAATAACGCCCGTTGACAGCGGCCCATTAGGCAGAATAACGGTTTTATTGTCGGGGGTCAGTAAAGTAGTATTGAATACTCCCTGGTCAATAACGGTGCCGGTCACCCCCTGCGCTTCAACAATATCGCCGATCTTAAAGGGTTTGAATATCAGCATCATTACGCCACCTGCAAAATTGCCTAACGTGCCATTCAATGCCGATCCGATCGCAATACCGGCGCCCACTATCAAAGCCGCGAACGATGAAGTATCTACTCCTAATATGCCAAAAATGGTAATGACCAGCAATACAAGACAGGAGATCTTAAAAAATGATACCAGGAAAGACTGAAGAGAAGGATCGAATTTCCTGGCAATAAGCGCTTTGCGTAACAGCAAGCCGATCTTACCAATGATCCAGCTACCAATAATATAGAAAACAATAGCTCCAATAATTTTCGGCGCGTATGCTATTGCCGAATCAATGAATCTAGAGAAGATGTGAGAACCTTTTGTTACAAGCTCATCGGCCTGGAGGAAATAAAATTTCATAACTGCTGTAGTTTTGGGTTTACAACAGAATGACAGACGACCGGATAGCGGGTAGGGTTGCACGAAACGCACAAAATAAAAATGCTGCATAATTACATGCAACATTCAGCAGATCCATATACATGAACAGGCTGTGTTACATGTTTAACCCGCCGCAAACACTAATGGTTTGCCCGGTAATGTAACTGCTCCAGTCGCTGGCAAGGAACAATACCACGTCGGCCACATTTTGGCCGGACCCAAAATGCCCCAAAGGAATCCCGCTTTTGTATTTTTCCGCGGCATCGCCTTCTTTTAGATAGCCGGTCATATCAGTTTCTATAAAACCGGGAGCTATGGCGTTGCACCGGATGTTGCGGCTGCCCATTTCTTTGGCGATGCTTTTTGTAAATCCGATGATGCCTGCTTTACTGGCTGCATAGCTGCTTTGCCCGGCATTCCCGTTAATGCCTATAATAGAGCTCATGTTAATAATGCTGCCGCTTCTGGCCTTCATCATGGGGCGGATCACCTGTTTGGTCATATTGAATACGCTTTTCAGGTTGGTGTTTACCACTTCATCCCACTGATCGGGCGACATACGAAGCAAAAGATTATCTTTTGAGATGCCCGCATTGTTTACGCAGATATCCACTGTTCCGAATGCTTTCAGCACATCGTTTACCAGCGCTTCACTCTGCGTAAAATCGCCGGCATTACTCTGGTAAGCCTTTGCTTTCACCCCCAAAGCTTTTAACTTTTCTTCCAACGCGGCGGCTTTACCGGCACTGCTGTCGCTCACGTACGTAAAAGCAATATGTGCTCCCTGTTCTGCAAGCCTGATCGCAATAGCCTCTCCAATACCCCTGGCAGCGCCTGTTACAATGGCAACTTTGTTGTTCAATAATTTCATGTAGATCGTTGATTTAGGTAATTCTGCTGTACAAGATAAATATAAGAAGGTTTATTTAATCGCTCTTTAATAAAGAAGGTCTTTCGGTAAGCTTAAACCGCTTTAATTTCTCCCGTCAAAGCATATTATGATTTGAATTGAAGGATTTCCTCGATAAAATTTCGCTCATTGCTTAACCTGGGAACCTTATGCTGGCCGCCAAGTTTTCCTTTGCTTTTCAGCCATTCATTAAACATCCCCTTTGATAACGCATGCACTACCGGCTGGCGAAGGGCGATATTTTTATGCCGCTTGGCTTCGTAATCGCTGTTCACACTTTGCAGCCCTTTATCCAGCGCTACAATAAAGCCTTCAATATCCGACGGTTCTTTTTCAAATTCTATCAGCCATTCATGAGCGCCGTTTCCATTATCGCTGAAGTATACAGGAGCGGCGGTATAGTCGTTTACGATTGCCCCGGTTTTTTCGCAGGCAATCGCAATGGCTTTATCGGTATTATCTACCATCACTTCCTCGCCAAATGCGTTTATATAATGCTTGAGCCTGCCCGATATTTTAATGCGGAATGGATACAGGGTGGTAAATTGTATGGTATCGCCCAGCAGGTATCGCCATAGTCCGCCATTGGTGCTGATCACCAACGCGTAATTTTTTCCAGGCTCCACATCCATTAGTCCTATTGTCTGCGGGTTTTCCCTGCCATATTCCTCTACCGGCATAAATTCCATAAAAACACCATGATCGAGAAACAGCAACATTCCTTCATCTCCCGGTTTATCCTGGGCGCCAAAAAAGCCTTCGCTGGCATTGTAGCTGTCAATATAAAAAATATCTTTCCCGATTATTTTACTGAACTGTTCACGGTAAGGAGTAAACGAAACTCCGCCGTGTATATACAGCTCCAGTGATGGCCAAACTTCAGATATAGTGTGTTTGCCCGTTATTTCCAGTATGCGCTTAAACAATACGAGCGTCCACGTAGGAACGCCCGATATGGAAGTTACATTTTCTTTGATGGTACTCTCTGCCAGCCTTTCAATTTTTGTTTCCCATTCATCCATCAAGGCTATTGCCAGCTCCGGTGTGCGTATCCATTGCCCCCATACGGGAGAGTTTTGTAACAATACAGCGCTCAGGTCTCCATAATTTACGGCTTCATTTACCTGGTTGATGGTATGGCTTCCGCCTATTACCAGCCCTTTGCCGGTAAGGAGCTCTGATTCAGGATTAAAGTTGTAATAGAGGGTAAGCGTATCTTTCGCGCCTTTGTAGTGGCAATCTTTCAGGCTTTCCTCGCTTACGGGAATGAACTTGCTTTTATCGCTGGTGGTACCGCTGCTTTTGGCAAACCACTGAACAGGAGTATTCCATAAAATATTTTCTTCCCCGTTCATCATACGTTGAATATATGGCTTCAGGTCATCGTATTCATGAATGGGCACCGCCTTTTTAAATTCACGGGTAGAAAACAGCGAGGAGAAATTATACTTTCTGCCAAACTCGGTGTATTGCGCAGAAGTAACCAGGTCCTGCAATACCTCGCGCTGCGAAGCCACCGGGTTCTGCACCCAGGCTTCAATACGCCACAAACGCATGCGCGCAAGCTGAGAAATGGTTGTGCTTAATATTCCCATACGAAACCGGCAAAATAAAGAATTTGTACTAAACGGACGCAAATAAAGGAAACAGGCAGGAAAACGGATTTACAAACCTTGTCCGGCATTGCTTACTTCGCTCATTCCTTTCATAGCTTCTTCGTGGAGATAATCTTTGCGCTTGAGCTCAAAGTTACGTCCCAGGTACAGCCGCTTTACCTGTTCATCTGCAGCCAGTTCTTCCGCCGTGCCATGCTTGAATATTTTTCCATCTATCAAAAGGTAGGCCCGGTCGCAAATAGAAAGCGTTTCATTTACATTGTGGTCGGTAATAAGAATGCCTATGTTCTTATATTTCAG
This sequence comes from Chitinophagaceae bacterium, assembly GCA_019638615.1. Lineage (GTDB taxonomy): Bacteria > Bacteroidota > Bacteroidia > Chitinophagales > Chitinophagaceae > Agriterribacter. The sequence continues at coordinate 49,035 of JAHBTL010000006.1, forward strand.
CCTGGCTACTACCGATTGTATATCTTCTACCGCAATGGGGTCCACGCCCGCAAAGGGTTCATCCAGCAAAATAAATTTGGGATCCACCGCCAGCGCCCTCGCTATTTCGGTACGGCGCCGTTCACCCCCGCTCAGCGAGTCGCCATTGTTTTTGCGCACATGATGCAGCCTGAATTCGTCCAGCAAAGACTCCAGCTTATTCTTTTGTTCCGCCCTGCTCAATTTGGTGATTTCCAGCACCGCGGCAATGTTATCTTCCACGCTCAGCTTGCGGAAAACCGAAGCCTCCTGCGGCAGGTAGCCGATACCCATCTGCGCCCTTTTATACATAGGGAGCCTGGTGATGTTCTTATCATCCAGGTATACGTCGCCTTCATCGGGCTTTATCAGGCCTACCACCATATAAAAAGTGGTGGTTTTGCCGGCCCCGTTCGGGCCCAGCAGACCTACGATCTCACCCTGCTTTACTTCAACCGACACCTGGTTGACCACGGTGCGGCTGCCATATTGTTTTACTAAATGGTTGGTATGTATAGTTAAATTCAAACGAGCGTAATTTGAACAAAAATACAGGATACAGGGCATTTGCAGCGGGGACGCCTGTACTTTAACAGCTATTTTTAGTATGCCGTTCATATGTTAAGTTTGCAGCTTATTTGTAACAGCTATAGATACAATGAAAGTAACAGATCACCTGAAGCAGGCTAAAGACACATTGATTTCATTTGAAATATTACCCCCTTTAAAAGGAAAAACCATCAACTCCATCTACGATCATCTTGATCCTTTAATGGAGTTTAAGCCCTCTTTTATTAATGTTACCTATCACAGGGCCGAACATACTTTTAAGAAGAAGGCAGATGGAAATTTTGAAAAAATAGAGATAAGAAAAAGACCCGGAACAGTAGGCATTTGCGCCGCTATTATGAATCATTATAAGGTAGACGCGGTACCCCATCTTATTTGCGGAGGATTTACCATTCGTGAAACAGAAGACGCGCTGATAGACCTTCATTTTCTTGGAATAGACAATGTGCTGGTGCTGCGGGGCGACGCATCTAAAAACGAAACCTTTTTTGAACCGGAGCCTGAAGGGCATCGTTACGCAATAGACCTGCTGAAACAAACAGTGAATCTTAATAATGGTATTTACCTGGAAGACGATATACGCAACGGCTTCCGTACCGATTTTTGCATAGGGGTGGCGGGCTATCCCGAAAAACATTTTGAATCGCCCAATCCTTCTACCGATATGTTATACCTGAAAGCGAAGGTAGAAGCAGGTGCGGAATACATTATTACCCAAATGTTTTTCGACAACCAGAAATACTTTGAGTTTGTAAAAAGCTGTCGTGATAATGGTATAGATATACCCATTATCCCGGGGTTGAAGCCCGTTTCCTCTGTAAAGCAATTAAGCGTTTTACCACGTACTTTTCATGTTGACATTCCTACCGACCTCAGCACAGAAATACTGAAATGTAAGACAGACAAAGACGTTGAACTTGTTGGAGCAGAATGGCTGAAACAGCAATCTATCGAATTAAAAAAAGCCGGGGTCCCCGTACTGCATTATTATACGCTGGGCAAGCCAAAGATCATTGAGAAGGTGGTGCGTGAAGTTTTTTAGCACCTTACTGTTTTCCGAAATTTACCATTGCGGGCAACTACCTGTACGTGCTTAAGGGCAGCGAACTGGACGCGTACAACATTGAAAATCCCGGCGAGCCGGCATTCCGGAGCTCAACCCATATTGACTGGGGTGTTGAAACCTTGTTTCCCTACGGTGATAAGCTTTTTATAGGTTCGCAGAATGGTATGTTCATCTACAGTCTTAATGACCCGGCTACGCCTGCTAAATTGGGCCAGGCCCAGCACCTGCGCAGTTGCGACCCGGTAGTAGCCAATGATTCCGTGGCATTTGTAACATTAAGAGGAAATGCCTGCGGACCCGCCGCCAACGGTTTGTATGTATACGATGTAAAAGATATTACCAAACCCAATCTTGTTAAAACGGTTGAAATACCCGCTCCTTCAGGGCTTGGGCTTAACGACAGCATCCTGTATGTTTGCCAGCAGCAGTATGGGTTAAGCGTGTACAATATAGAGAACCCTGGCAGTCCGTTGCTACGCAAAGAAATTACCGATACTTATTTTGAAGACGTGATCGTTTATTACAATATCCTGATTTGCTATGTAAAAAACGGGCTTCAGTTGTACGATATTTCTACCCTTCCGATCCGGTTTTACTTACCTCCCTGGAAAACTAGCCGCATTTGACCGGATTCATTGATTTCTTTCTTGCTATCCGCCTGTACCTATTATCTTTGCACCGCAAAAATAAAAGAAAGCAGTCATGAAAGTCATGAAGTTTGGCGGTACCTCTGTAGGGAAGCCCGAAAGAATGCAGCAGGTAGCAAAACTGATCACAACCGGTAGCGAGCCCAAAATAGTAGTATTAAGTGCTTTGAGCGGCACCACCAACTCGCTGGTTGCTATAGGCGACGCCCTGGCAAAAGGCGATAAACAGGAAGCCAAACAGATTATTGAAACCCTGGAAGCCCACTATCATGCTTTTGTAAAAGAACTGCTGAAAAAAGAAGCTACTTTTCAGAAAGGGGAAGCCATTATTGCCGGGCATTTTGATTTCCTGAACATCATTCTTAAAATATCGTTTAACGAGGCGCTGAATAAGGATATACTGGCGCAGGGCGAGTTGATGAGCACCAAGCTTTTCAGCGCCTATCTTGAAGAGCAGGGTATTGATCACCATCTGTTGCCCGCGCTGGATTTTATGCAGATAGATGCCAATGACGAGCCATATTTTGATGCCATCCGCGTAAAGCTGAACCGCCTGCTTGATCAGCATAAGGGCACAAAACTTTTTGTTACGCAGGGGTATATATGCCGTAATTCAAAGGGGGAAGTAGACAACCTGAAACGGGGTGGCAGCGACTATACCGCATCGCTGGTAGCCGCAGCGGTAAAGGGAACTGTTTGTGAAATATGGACGGATATCGACGGCATGCACAACAACGACCCGCGTATCGTTAAAAAAACAAGACCCATCGAGCAACTCAGCTTTGATGAAGCAGCGGAACTGGCTTATTTCGGCGCTAAGATCCTTCATCCTACCTGTATTTGGCCTGCACAGCAGGAAAAGGTTCCTGTAAAGCTGCTCAATACCATGCAGCCCGAAGCGGCAGGTACTACCATTACCCAGGAGGCCGGCTCAACAGGTGCGAAAGCGGTAGCTGCAAAAGACGGCATCATTGCCATAAAAATAAAAAGCAGCAGAATGTTGCTTGCGTATGGCTTTTTAAGGAAAATATTTGAAGTGTTTGAAAAATACAAAACACCTATTGATATGGTTACCACTTCTGAGGTAGCTGTATCCGTTACCATAGATACAGAAGTACAGTTGCCAGGCATTTTAAAAGAACTTGAACCATTTGGCACTGTTGAAGTAGACAAAAACCAGGCAATTGTTTCCATTGTAGGCAACGAAATAGCCCAAACGCCTGACGTGCTGCAAAAATTATTTACGTCGCTCAGTAAAGTGCCTGTGCGTATGGTAAGCTATGGCGGCAGCAGGCACAATGTTTCTGTTCTGGTTCCCGCAGCCTATAAAACCGAAACATTGCAGTTGCTGAATAAAGGCGTTTTTGGATTGGAATAGGGACTGAAATCAGCCCCGATTTTTTCAAAAATTATTCCCGTACTTCAGGGATGGATTATTTCTGCACCTCCTTTTTCTCATTGAATATGGCCGTCATACTCATTGTATTCCTGAAATTACCATTTGTTTTCGCTTATTAAATCCTGAGCAGCAAAAAGCCGCCAATGCTGCCTGTTAATATGATGACAACAGTACTTAGCCTTTTAACGAAAAGCATTAGCGCGAGGCAAATAGCCAGTACCACCGCACCCTGCCATTGCTGTACGGAGGAGGCGAACAGGTGAAATCCCACCACTGCTATTATTGAAATAGAAGCGGCGCTTAATCCATCTAAAAAAATCCTTAGCTTTTGATTTTTACGGGCCGATGAAAGCAGTTTGTGGAGAAAAAAGGAAATAAAAAAGGAAGGCAGGAAAATACCCACAGTGGCTACCACGCCACCCGTTGTTCCACTGATAAGGTAGCCGGCGAACGTGGCGCTTGACAGGATCGGGCCCGGGGTAATCTGACCTACAGCAATAGCGTCTGTCAGTTGCTGGTGATTGAGCCAGTGGTTGTGTCGCACCAGCGATTCCTCCATGTAGGCAAACAGCACGTAGCCGCTGCCATACAAAACAGCCCCGATTTTAAGAAAGATCAAAAAGAGCTTCCCTTCTGAAAAACGTGTATTGATCTGCAGCAATACCGGAGAAAAAAATATGCCGGCGATAAGCGGCAACTTATCTTTTGTGTCATGAATGAAATAATTGACAGCGCCTGCAGCAATGATCAGCAGCACTTCGTTCATGCCGTATAGCGAACCTGCAAAAACCAGGAGGCACAACACAATAAGCACTTTGTTGTTCCTTAATGTTTTACCGGTTAACCGGAAGACAGTGCCGATAACCAATGCTGTTGTTGCAGGACGGATCCCGAAAATAAAATCCTGGACATCCGGTAGCGCACTGTACTTCTGGTAAAGATAACCGAGCAGCAGGCAGATCAGCATGGCGGGCAGTATGTAACAAACACCGGCAACTACTAATCCGGGGCGACCTCCGCGTTCTTTTCCGCAGTGCATGACCACTTCAACGGCATTCGGACCCGGAACAATGTAAGACGCGCTCAGCACATCCATGAAATGCTGGTGGTCAATCCATTTGCGCCGGATCACCATTTCATTTTCTATGGTGGCTACCATACCGGCAATACCACCAAACCCGATAGTGCCCAGCTTTAAACAGGACAGCGCAATTTCTTTTAACTTCTTTGCTTCGCTTTCTGTGATATTTTCCCGGGTCTGTAATGACATGCAGATCAATCAAAGATAGAGCGCAAATAAATAAAATAAATTTCAAAGGCGGTATTTAAAATTATTCTTTGCGCTGCTACACATGAAAGGATAATGCTGTCAATCATATTACGGCAATTGCTTCAATCTCTACAAGCATCTCAGGAATAAAAAGACCATTTACACCAATAAGGGTTAAGACCATATCCGGAAAGGCATACTCATCTTTTACAGATTCCCTCGCTTCAAAAAGATGCTGCATCATGGAAGGTTTCCAGTTGACAACATAAATAGTTGATTTGACAACCCTGCTTATATCAGTGCCGGCAGCTTTACAGGCAAGTCCTACATTGATGAGTGCATTCCGTATTTGCCCGGTAAGCCCGGTTGCCAGGGCCCCACTCCTGTCAGTTCCTACCTGCCCGGAAATAAAAACGAGCTTACCTGCGTCCACTACAGTGGCATGTGAATAGCCTGCCGGCTTTTCAGCGTCTTTGATGTTACAATAACTGATTTTCATAATTGAGTATTTTTCATCAAAGCTCCATCGTATATCTTACTAAAAATTGTAAACAGGCGACATCTTTTACAGGAAGGCAGTATGTGCAAAGCAGCCTTTGCCGGTATTGATCTTTTTGGGAGTTACACCGGTAAAAAATTTTATCTCTTTTATGAAATGAGACTGATCGGTATATTCATATTCATAGCACAGTTCGGATAACCTGGAGTGCCCGATATCTTTAACCGCATTGTGCATTCTTATTATTCGTGTAAATTGCGAAGGGCTCAACCCGATATTTTCCCGGAACTTCCTTTCCAACTGGCGCAGGCTGAGATGGGCACTGTAAGCAAGCTCATCCACTTTTAGAATGCCTTTTTTATGCAATACTAACCTGACGCAGTTGCTTATATTCTCAAAATCATATTGCCTGTTTAATCGCCGCAACAAAAATTTTTCTATCACTTTTATCCGCTCCTGAATGTCCTGCTTTTCGTTCATTTGTTCTTCAAGCAAAGCTATTTCCCCTCCCCAAATATCCGAACCAGTCGTTACATTGTCTGTAAACTGCTTCATGGATTCCCGCACGAACGGATAAAGACCGTTGGGCTTAAATTTTACGGTAATAAAACTGATATGATCCTTAGCAGATAGCTCAACCATCTGCTGTATTTGTCCCTGGAGCAGGCATCGTTGTGTTATGAGCTTAGTGCCGCCGCCATCGGATTGATAAAAAGGACTCCTGAAGTGAAATGTCAGTTCTATACTCCCGTCAGGTATTTTCCTGGTAGAAAATGACGTCCCTTCAAACACTTCATCTATACTATAGTAGTATGAGATGTAGTCTTGCAGTTGTTTATCAGGATAAAAAATCTGTACAGGCATGCTGATATTTTAAGATCAGACATGATATTCCTCATTCATTTCTCATCCGTCTGACCTGTTTTATAGCAATGTACAAAAAGCGAGTGGAATTTTTGTGCGGGCAGGCGGAAAGTTGTACAAAAATGCGTTTCAATCCGGGCTTGTTATCAAAAATAGTAGTACCTTTTAATTTTATTACTCTACCCAGCTATACTTATTGCGCTGCACATCCTAAAAACATCGTAGTGGCAGTTCGTAGACGTACCGCTAAATTGTTTGCACACTATGATGAAGTCAGTGATTACAGGCACCGGGACATATATCCCCGAAGTGTTTTGCCCGAATGAGCATTTTGTGGATCATGTATTTTATGACAGCAGGGGGCTGCCGATACCCGGTACGTCAGCCTCTATTATTGAAAAGTTCCGGAAGATCACGGGCATAAGGGAAAGACGGTATGCGCCTCCCGGTTCAAACACATCGGACATTGCCGCTTTTGCGGGAATGCATGCATTAAAGGATGCTGGCATTGATCCTGAAACATTAGACCAGATCATTGTTGCACATAATTTCGGCGATGTGGATGATCAAAGCCTGCAATCCCAAATAGTTCCTTCTCTGGCAAGCAAGGTAAAGCACAGGCTGGGAATCCACAATCCCGGGTGTATTGCTTATGATATTATTTTTGGTTGCCCGGGCTGGATACAGGCGCTGATCCAGTCGGAGGCATACTTTAAAGCCGGTATGGCTAAGAAAGTATTGCTGATCGGTGCGGAAACGCTGTCGCGTATTGTTGATCCGGGAGACAGGGACAGTATGATTTTTGCCGATGGCGCCGGCGCTTGTGTGCTTGAATGTCTCGAAACAGGCAAAGAGGGTTCGGGTATACTTGGCACCTGCTCTCAGACATACAGCCTTGAGGAGGTGAATTATATCAATATGGGAAAATCATACGGGCCTTGCGATAGCGGCAGATTGTTTATGAAAATGAAGGGCAGAAAAGTATACGAATATGCATTGGTGCATGTTCCTGCAGCCATCAGGCATTGTATTGAAGGGTGCGGAATACAGATCGGCCAGGTAAAGAAAATATTTATACACCAGGCCAATGAAAAAATGGATGAGGAAATTATAAAAAGATTGTTTGAATCATACGGATTGTCCGCCCCTCCGTATATCATGCCTATGAACATCCAGTGGTTAGGGAACAGCTCGGTAGCTACCGTTCCTACATTGTACCATATGGTTCGTAAAGGAGATATTGCCGGACATGAAATATCCGGAGGAGATATTATTGTTTTTGCTTCCGTAGGAGCAGGCATGAACATCAATGCGGTTTGCTACCGTGTTTAAAGATACAGCGGTATGGAAAGAGATATTGAAATCATTGTATCACAATTCAGAAACGAGGCGTCCAAGCTGTTCCTGGCCATTGTTGAAGATTTTGAGCGGCATGCTAAAAAGCTGGACAGGCAATGGGATGAAAATGTTTTCCGGCACATGCAAGGACGGTTTGTGCAGGAATTAAAAAAGCAACTGACTTACATTGCAGAAAAAACGATCAGTCAATACCAGGGAGATATGGGCATTAATATATTAAGACGTGATTTGACCGCACAAATAGAATACTATATAGGAGAGCTTCTTTTAAAAATCAGGTCAATGTAGGTTTTTGCAGGGCAGGCTGGTATAACAATGTCATATGCCGGTATTATCAGACTGCAGCCTGCCTTGATTCTATCCATTGGGCCGCATACTCCGGCTTGAATACATGCTTCCACCTGCGATGGCTCCAAAGCCAGTTTTCAGGCTGTTTACGAATCGTGTCTTCCAAAAAGCGTGCATACATCAGCGTCAGCTCTCCTGGTTCCAGTAAAGCTGGGTGCTCGCTTGCCATTACCAGTTCTGCATGATAATAACCCCTGCGTGTTTTGTATACTGAAGCAAACAGTACCGGGATATTAAGATTACGCGCCGCTTTTTCAGGGCCGGGGATAAAGGCTGTAGGCTGATTAAGAAAGTTGAGCCAGAAAGCCTGCTGCGGTTTACCGGGGCTCTGGTCTGCAACCAGTCCTAACAGGTATTGTGTATCTGCATAACCGGCAATCGAGTTTTTCATATCTGAGGCAGGGATGAACCTGCTTCCAAATCTTGTGCGGATCTTCAGTAATAATTTTTCAAATGCTTTGTTTGAAAGAGGGCCGTATACAACCAGCACCTGATAAAGCGTGTTCATCTGCAGCACATGATGCCCCCATTCCCAGTTAAAAGTATGCCCCAAATGGAGTTGGCAACTCTTCCCGCCTTGTTGCAATTGCTCCAGCATTTCCCAATTGGCTGTTATCCTGCGCTGCAAAAAACCGGGCGATGCGCTGAGCAGCTTGAATGTTTCTATAAATGCATCGATCATATTCCTGAAAAATTGTTTCGCTATTACTTCGCGCTCCGCTTCAGTCTTTTCAGGGAATGCATTTTCAAGATTACCAAGAACCACTTTTCTACGGTATCCTATACAACGATATACTATCAAAAACATCACATCAGAAAAAAGGTACAATACGCGCATCGGCAGCAACGATACCAGGTAGAAAAAGGCATACAGGATGTAATACATCGGGGTAGTTTTAGGGTTGAAATTGATATAGCTCTGCTACACAGGTGCAAAACCTCAATAATATGAACCTACGGTTTTTGCCCCATCAGTTTGATAAAACGAAAATGCGATGCTATTGCCGCGCTCATTGTAGGTATGCTGTTATACGGCAATTGAAAAGCATGACATTCCGCCTTTACAAACCTGCTGATTGCCGGATAATGAATATGGCTTATCCTGGGAAATAAGTGATGCTCTATCTGGTAGTTCAGTCCGCCGGCAAACCAGGAGATGATTTTATTTCCCGCAGAGAAATTGGCGGTTGTTTTTACCTGGTGCACCGCCCATTCGTTTTCTATCTGCTTGTCATTACCATCGGTAAACTCAAATGTTGTTTCCTCCACCACATGTGCCAGTTGAAATACAATAGATAAAGTGAGCCCCAAGCCCATATGCAGGCATACGAAATACAACAGCCATAATTGCCATCCCATAATTGTCATGGGAATAACGAGGTACAATAAAATATACAATAGCTTACTGCTCCAGAACAGAACGTGATCTGCAACTGTCATTTTCCTGAGCGGTGTATTACAGATCTTTCTTTTAAAATATTTTTCAAAGTCCTGGTATAATACCCATATCATTGAGCTGACAGCATATAGCAAAGGAGTATATAAATGTTGTACCCGGTGAGCCGCTACCCATCGCTGTGAGCTGCACATCCGGATAAACGGGCTTTTGGCAATATCATCATCCACACCATCAATATTGGTATATGTATGATGGATGATATTATGTTTCTGCTTCCAGATAAAGCTGTTACCGCCTAAAGCATTTAGCGTTAGCCCCATGGTTTTATTCACCCATTTGCTGGATGAATAGCTGTCGTGGTTGGCATCGTGCATAACATTAAATCCTATGCACGCTAATACAAAACCAAGCAATATGCTTACAGCAATACCTGCAGGTATGGGCATTTTAATAAATAACAGCGCAGTATACAACCCCAACGCTGTAAGAATAAAAACTACAGATTTGATATACAAATGAATATTGCCCGTTTTTTTATTCCCGGTTTGTTCAAAATACTTATCAACTGATTTTTTCAGTGAAGTAAAAAATACAGCATTCCTGTTGTTATAGGTAATTTTGCTCATTGGGGGGTAATTCTTCCGGGTTGATGTAGTTCGTACTTTATGATTGAAGGCTACGTATTTGCAAGCCAGTTACAAACAGATTTCTCACTCATCAAACCCGAAGGAAGTTTATCAGAAAGTAATGTCTCTAATTTAGCAATGTCCGCTTTTTCAGATCCGGGGTATTCAGTAATATACCAATTGGCAATCCATAGAATATGGGCGCCGTTGTTCCTGTCAAAAGTATTTCGGGTTGGGCTCATATCCTGCCTGGTACCGGCAGTACCATCGTACCATGTGTAATGGTTGAATACAAGGTCTTCTTTTTTTATTTCCATTACAAGTATATTATGTTGTAAATAAAATGTACGGGAAGCAGGAAGCCTTAATGCTAGCCTTTCAAAATATTCACTGCAACATACCCCTTTGGGCCTTTTTCTATTTCGAATGTCACTTTCAGTCCTTCCTGCAAAGCAAGGTTTGCGGAAGACTGATGCACGAACACGCGTTGCCCATTTTCACTGTCTTCTATAAAGCCAAATCCTTTTGAGGCATTAAAATAGGTAATGGTTCCTTTACGCACTAATTCCTCGGGGCTCAGCTCTTTTTGCCTGGGAACGCCAATTTCTATGTCTTCTGCCTTTATCTCCGCTTTCTTCCTGTTCGCATCAGGGGGTACCGAAGTAAGATTGCCGTTTTCATCCAGGTAAGCCATCATTTCGTTCAGGCTTTTTCCTTTGCCGGCATTTTCTTTACGCTCCTGCTTTTTCTCTTCTTTTTTTCTGCGTTCTTCTTTTTTTTTGTTTTCTCTTTCTTTTTTATTCCAGCTTGTTGCCATAATCAACTTAAAGTTTCGAATCTGATAGCGATGTGAAGGAAGCTCCGTTAAATATCCTCGCTACATTAATATCATTGGTTTCTGACCATTTTTGCAATTGAGATAAATGTACCACGCGCCAGAAATTTTTTGATTTAAGCTCATCATAATCATCTCCACGAATAAAAAGGCCGGTCACAGGCGACCGGCCCTTGAAACGAATATCAATAGTTGTATTGTTACGAATGCTGGGTTTTATATAATGCTCAATTCTTTCTATATCCATGTATAATGTATAAAATAGTATTATGATTAAATTCACCAACTCTGCAACACATCAACTACCAGCGCTTGGTATAATTGTTATTGCTGCGACTGCGGTTTTCTTCTCTTGGCCTGGCTTCCGATACTTTTACGGAGCGTCCTTCAATCATTTTACCGTCGAGTTCCCGGATTGCTGTTTCAGCAGCCTGGTTGTCACTCATTTCAACAAAGCCGAAGCCCCTGCTTCTGCTCGTAAATTTGTCGGTAATTACTTTTGCCGAGGAAACGTTGCCATATTCCCCGAAAAGTTTGCTTAAATCCTCATCCTGGAAACTGTAGCCCAGGTTCGATACATAAATGTTCATAATGATGCGATAATTCAATAAAAAATATTTGAGAAAAATGGCAGATGTAAAAAGTGAGGTGAGAATGTTTACAAGAGCGATAGAACTCAAACTGTCTTTACGAAGATAAGCTATTAAATTGACAATCGAAGCTTATTTTTAACTTTAACAAACATAAGAACAGCCTTGCACCGTAGCAAAGCAGGAAGAATTATTTGGCGAAATCAATAACAAGAATGCTGAAAAAGACTGATCAGGGAACCAAAATGCAGGAGGAACACTTTTTAAAAAAAATATTCTCACCGGCCGATTTTAAAGAAGGTGAGCTTGCATTGATATTACCTAAGTTCAAAGAGGTAACGTTTTCCAAAAACGATTTTCTGCTGAAAGAAGGAAAAACCGAAAATGATTATTGGTTTTTAGAAAGCGGGTTTGCCCGTTCGTATGTCAATGATACTCACGGGAATGACATTACCACTAACTTTTATGCTAAAGGAGATATCGCGATTGATTGGTCTTCGTTCTTCCTGAGAAACCCGTCCCGGGAAAATATCCAGGCTTTGACAGACTGTGTATGCTGGCAACTGGACTTCGATAGTTTTCAGCAACTGTTCCACGGCATCGAAACCTTCAGGGAACATGGGCGGAGAAGGCTGGTAAGCTCTTATTTCGCCCTGAAAAGCCACAGTGTTTCTATCATTGCAGACCAGGCAAAGGAAAGGTATATCCATCTGCTGAAAGACAAGCCTCATGTTATTCAAAATGTATCGCTGCAACACATTGCTACTTATTTGGGCATTACCAAATATTCCCTCAGCAGGATACGGAAAGAAATTTCCCTGTAAAAATCACTTTTTGCCATAGGGCAACTTTTTAACGATGCCGGGCGGGTACTTTTGTTCATAATCAAAAAATAAAATTATGGGCACACATAAAACGGTTTTTGGTGAAACAACCGTCAAAGAGCTAATTGAAAGGATTCATTTGTTACAGGCCGGAGACCCGGCGCAATGGGGCAAAATGAATGCCGGGCAAATGCTGAAGCATTGCACGCTCAGCGAAGAAATGTTCCTTGGTAAAAAGCAGTACAAGCGTTTGTTTATCGGAAAACTGTTTGGCCGGATGGCACTAAACGGTATTCTTAAAAATGAAGATCCGTTAAAGAAAAGCCAACCTACGCACCCGGATTTGAAAATAACGGCACCGGGCGATTTTGAAGCGGAACGTGTCAAATGGATCGGGCTGCTAAAAGCCTATTCAACATTTTCTAACCCGGATTTTGTACACCCCTTTTTCGGGAAAATGACAAAAGACGAAATCTGGAAATACGTATATAAGCATACGGACCATCACCTGCGCCAGTTTGGAAAATAAAACCTGTAATGACCGCATTTGTTTTCATTATCATTACGCTGCTGTCTTTGCTTTTTCTCTATTGGGGAACCGGCAAGGACAAGCGGCTCGTTTTTATTTTTACGATCTGGCAACTGCTAACCGGAAGTTTCGCCTTTGCGGAAATATTTAAAAAGAAACCGAACCTGTTCCCGGTTGCGATATTGGGAACGGTTTTACTGGTGTTGGTAAACCTGAAAATAATTGACAGAAAGAAGCTGAATGTAAAATTTTTACTGGCCATTCACGTATTGAGAATACCGGTAGAGCTGATTTTATACCAGCTCTATCTACAAAATAAAATACCGCGCTTAATGACATTCACAGGCTGGAATTTCGATATTTTGATAGGTATTTCAGCGTTGATATTGTTGATTTACTTTGTTTTGGCGAAAGGAAGATTAAACAGGCAATTCTTCATCAGTTGGAACATAGCAGGGATCCTGTTTCTGCTGTTTATTGTATCATCAGCCATATTGTCTTCACCTTTACCCATCCAACAATTTGCATTTGAACAGCCGAACCGGGCTGTACTGGAGTTTCCTTATTGCTTTCTGCCCGCCTGTGTTGTTCCGGTTGTTTTGCTGTCGCACATCCTGCTGATCAGCAACCAGAAGAAGCACTGCCCTGCTCTTTAAACAGTTGGAGGAATAAATACAACAAGGATGCATTAAGATGAATAGAGCCGCTCTGATGAGATGCTTTCAGGGTAAAGGGTTGATATTTTTGCATTATCCTTATGCTTCGGATTACAATTCACGCACATCCTTATATCGCCGGCGGCAAATTTTTTTAATAGTAACTCCTGTAACTCTCATATCTTAGGCATACAATAAATACGCTAATCATGAATTGCTTAAAGGCGCTGCTGATCTTCACCCTTTCATTCACCACGTTGATAGCATTGGCACAGGATGACTCCATTGTGCTAAAAAACAAAACGGTTTATCCGCCGCCGGTCGGGCCTATCTCTATCCGCCAGATGAATTACGACCGTTCACGGGTGGTGCCGGCCAATACCCTGCTCATCGGTAACCAGTTCATGAACGCTCCCAACTACCGGTATGTTTATTTTTCGATGGCCGGCGGCGCTACCGTGATGGTTGGAGACCCGCGAAAGCTTTCAACGGCGGATAAATCGTTTTATATGAAATGGAACCGGTGGTTTAAAAGCATGGATAAGAAATACCAGTTCACCCGCTTCCGGCAGACATATGACATATTCGACAGGGCTACCAATGAAAACTGGGATGGATGTTTTCGTTTCAATCCTGAAAAAGAGGGAGGGGTGCTGTTTTTTTACAGGAATAATTCCGGCGATAATACACGGGTCTTCAAAGTAGCCTGCGTGCACGCTTCAGTGAGCTACAGGATATATGACCCGGAAAACAACCGTACTATTGCGCGGCTTACAGGATCGCAGCTGTTGTTAAAAGGGCTGCCTGTTACAATACCCACAATCTATTCAGCCAAAGTATTGGGGATTGAAAAGGATACATCAGGGACAAGTACAGGTAAATAGGAGAAGACCATATAATGGTTCCTGCTAAAATTTAAACTTTTCTTACTGAGATAAATAGCGGTGTGTTTCTAAAACGAAACAGATAATCAGGCAGTTGCTGGATTTTTATCCAGATCTGCCTGATGCAGGTCCGGACTGCCGGAATAATATCCTGAGAATAATCATATTTTTATTATACATTTAAAGTATAACTGTTTATGAAATTCCCCCTGAAGGGAAGTATTTTTATTATGTTGAAGCTTAGTGATAAAGAACTGTTTTTGCTGATAAAGAATGATGACTATTCGGCATTTGACGAATTATACAACAGGTATTGGTTACCATTGTTTAATAAAGCGTATAAACGCTTACGCGATAAGGAAGCATGCAGTGATATACTACAGGATATTTTTACAGACCTGTGGAATAAAAGGGCTGTGAGGGAAATAGAAAATGTATCTGCCTATTTAAGCGCTGCTGTTAAAAATAAGATATATACGCGCTTAGCCGAGGGAAAAGCGGGCTATTATTTTGTACAGCCTTTTGAAAATATGATAAGTACCGCTACCGCAGACAGCAGCTTTAACCAAAAAGAGATCAACAAACTGCTTTACCTGTGGATGCAAAGCCTGCCCGAAAAAAGGCGGGAGATCTTTCGCCTGAAATATTATGAAGGCGCTTCTACCCGTTTGATCAGTGAACAGCTTAATATATCTCAAAAAACAGTGCAAAACCAGTTGTTACGTGCTTTTCAGGACCTAAGGGTACATATTGCCGAATATGTTGCGGCTACAGGAGCTGTGATTATTTTGAAAGACACATTTTTCTTTTAAAATTAGGAGATCAAAAAAAATTTAGCCTTCATTGGGAGATTTTCCTTTTTTCCAGACTATACTAATATAAAGCCATTAGAATGTCTGCAAACAAAGGAGCAAAATATTTAGAAGAGCTCGCTCAAAAAGTACTGGCAGGAACAGCGTCTGAAGAGGAAAAGTTGTTTCTTGAAGAATATTATAATGCCTTTGAAAAACACCCTGATGCGCAAGCCCGGCTTACTGCTGAAGAATTACAGCATCTTCAGCAAACTACCCGTCAAAAAATACATAGCCAAATAACTGATATTTCTCTGCCATTACGCAACCGGCACATGATATGGCGATGGGTTGCGGCAGCAACTTTCTTAATATGCATTGCCGGCAGCGCCCTGTTCTTCCTGAAAAAAACCAGCAATACAACTGTTGTAAAAGCGCTTCCCAAAAATGAAGCTGAATTTTTACCGGGAGGAAACAAAGCCACGCTTATATTAAACAACGGAGCTACCATTGTATTGGACGACGCCCAAAACGGATCGCTGGCGCAGCAGGGAAATACAGAGATAAACAAAACCACTGACGGGCAGCTCATTTATAAACTGACCAAACAAGATCCGTCTCCCGAAGCTATACAGTATAATACGATTACCACCCCCAAAGGGGGACAATACCAGGTGCGCCTGCCGGACGGAACCCAGGTATGGCTGAATGCAGCCTCCTCTATCCGCTTTCCTACAAGCTTTACGGAAAATGAACGGGCAGTTGCCATAACAGGAGAAGTATATTTTGAAGTGGCGCATAATAGGCAGGCGCCGTTCATTGTTTCTGCAGGCAACACCAGGGTACAGGTATTAGGCACAAGCTTTAATATGATGGCATACGATAATGAGGACATGAAAAAAACAACTTTGGTAGAAGGTTCTATACAATTAACGGATGGAAACAGAACCTCAATGCTTCAGCCTGGCGAACAAATGCAGGTGAATGAAAAGGACTTTAAGCTTATTAAGCATGCTGATGTAGCGGCGGCGCTCGCCTGGAAAAACGGCCTGTTTTATTTTAAAGACGCGGGTTTACAAACGGTAATGAAGCAAGTAGAACGATGGTACAACATTTCTGTAAAATTTGAAGGTAATATACCTGAAAAACAGTTTAATGGTAAAGTGCCGCGTAATGCAAACCTTGCCGAACTGATGGAAATTTTAAGCTTTTATGATGATATGAAATGCACTATTGACAATGACACCATTACTATTATGCAAAGGCATAACAATCATTAACTTATTCAATAACCAAAACTTTAACTAATGGAATGATCAAAAACAGAGAACTGAAAACCGGGAAATGATTGGACCCATTCCCCGGCGAGTAAGGATTACTGCTTAGCATTGAAATGAATCCCTTACATCTAACAATTACAAAAGTATGATTTCTCAACCAAACGGGAAGTACATGGTAAAACCGTGGCTTTCATTTATTGTATTGTCTATGAAACTGACTGTTATGCTGCTGACAACCTTTGTTTTGCAGGTAAGTGCAAAAAGCTATAGTCAGCAATTGACCATTAACCAAAAAAACATTTCGGTAGCCACACTGCTGCAAATCATTGAGAAGCAAACCGATTACCATTTTCTGTACGACAATTTACAGATGAAGGATATGGTAATAAAAAACATTTCACTGAACGGCGCCAGTGTGGAGGATGTACTGAACGAGAGCTTTAAAGACCTGCCTCTCAGCTATAAAATTGTTCGCAAAACCATTGTTGTAAAGCGAACATCAGAAATATTTGTTACCTCTCCTCCTTTAAACCAGCCGGATAAACAGCAGTCTGAAACCATATCGGGTTTGGTAACCGATGCCGGCGGAACGCCCCTTCAAAAAGTGAGCGTTATTGAAAAAGGAACCGCGAACGGTACTACTACCGATGCGGCAGGAGGGTTCTCCATAACCGTACACGATAAAAAATCAATCTTACTGTTTTCTTATGTGGGCTTCCAAAGCCAGGAAATTACAGTTGGTAACCAGAGTTATATAAAAGTTACGCTTGCACCTGTTGCCGACTCGCTTACAGACATTGTTGTAGTGGGATATGGTAAACAAAAGAAAAGCGATCTTACCGGATCCATCAGCTCTTTAAAGGGTAAGGATGTAACAGACCTCGGCACACAAAGGGTAGACCAGGCTTTACAGGGTAAAGCTTCTGGTGTGTTGGTATTAAATACCGATGGAGCGCCAGGCGGCAATACTACCATACGGGTACGTGGTATGAACTCCGTATTGGGCGGCAACAACGCGCTGGTGGTAATTGATGGTTTACAGGGAGGCAGCTTGAATAATATAAACCCCAATGATATTGAGTCAATAGAAATATTGAAAGATGCTTCGGCTACCGCCATCTATGGTTCACAGGGCGCCAACGGCGTTATATTGATCACTACAAAGCTGGGAAGAAAAGGTAAACCTACCATTACCTATGATGGATTTTACGGCATACAAAAAATATTGAAAACGCTCCCTATCATGAGCGGGCTTGATTTTGCAAAAACGGTAAATGCCAATAAGCAGTCTCAAAATGGAAACGGCTTTACTCCGCCACCTGTTTTTACAGACCATCAGTTGGATTCCATAGCAGCATTGGGCTTTGGCGTTAACTGGCAGGATGTGATATACAGAAATGCACCGCTGCAAAACCACGCCTTATCTATTGCAGGCGGAACTGAGAACACAAAATATATGGTATCCGGCGGCTACTTAGATCAAAAGGGTATAATGGTCAATTCATTCTATAAACGTTTTACCGTAAGGGCAAATCTGCAAACGGATATTACCGATTGGGCAAGCTTCAGTGTCAACTGGTCTGCCGCTAAAGAGCAGGGTAATGCTCCTTCATTTGGAAGCGCAGGCGATGTTGCATTTAACCAAAAGCCTGCTAACTCCGCTCCAAGATGGGATCCTTTACAACCTATTTATAATCCTGACGGCTCCTATCATCGGCATGACCCTGGCTATGGCGCATACGATGTATGGAACCCTTTGGCAAGCGCTGTGGAACCTAAAATTGATAACAATACCATTACCAATAACCTTTTTGCTTCCCTGGATTTTAAAATTTTGAAAGGGCTTACATTAAGGATCAGCGGAGGCGGATCAATAGGGGACGTAGATAACAACACATTTAACAACCTGAAAACCGGACAGGGACTGGGTGATAACGGACTGGGATTACTCACCCGTATGTCATGGCGTTATTATCAAAACTCCAATATTCTTACTTACGACAGATATTTCGGCAGGCATCACCTCACGCTTACAGGTGTACAGGAGCAATCTTCTAACTATAGCAAGTATGAGCTTACAACTGCCAAAAATTTTGCTACTGATATAACAGGTAATAACGACCTGAGCGGAGTGCAAACAATTACTATCTATAAAAATAATTCCTACCGTCAGTTGCAATCGTATATGGGACGTATTAACTACAGTTTCGATGATAAATATTTACTGACGGCCAGTATACGCGGTGATGGCTCATCAGTATTCGGCGCTAATAATAAATGGGGATACTTCCCTTCTTTCTCAGTGGCATGGAATGTTGCTAACGAAAATTTTATGAAGGACCAGACTGTTGTTTCCAACCTGAAGCTGAGGTATAGCTGGGGCATCACCGGCAACCAGGCCATCCGACCCTATCAGACATTTGCTACTATCGGTTCCGGTGCCTATTACCCGTATAATGGTTTAAGTGGCACAGACGTTGGTTACTATGTAGCCAGTCCTGCAAACCCCAATTTAAAATGGGAGAATACAACCCAGAATAATTATGGCATCGACCTGGGATTTTTTAACAACCGCTTAAATATCACTGCAGACTACTATACAAAGCACACACGCGACTTGTTGATGTATCGCTCGCTGCCCAACTATACCGGTTACAACAATTTAATTGATAATGTTGGCTCCATGCAGAATAAAGGGATTGAGCTGATGATAAACGGGGATATCCTGGATAAAGAACTAAAATGGAATTCAGGGTTTACTATTTCCAGCAATAAAAATAAAGTACTGAGCCTGGGAGAATACGAAAGAATACCCTTTTACACTTCAAATGGCGGATATGGCATAGGTGATGTAGATAAACCGCTCATGTATTTAATAGCCGGGCACTCCATGGGTGAAATGGTAGGGTATAAGTTTTTAGGTATATGGAATACAAAAGAACAAGCCGAAGCCGCCAAATTTGGGCAATTGCCGGGCGATGAAAAATTTTTAGATGCCAACGGGGATGGCAAAATTAATGTGGAAGATATTGTGGTAATAGGCAATGCCATGCCGAAATATATTTTTGGATGGAACAACAGGCTATCGTACAAAGGGTTTGACCTTAACTTCCTGATACAGGGCTCGCAGGGCAACGATCTGTTTAATATCCCGAGAGTGAGAATGGAAGCCAGCTATGAAGGTACCAGCGCCAGGCTGCTGAACAGGTGGACGGTTAACAATCAAAACACGGATGTGCCGGCCATTACAGACGACCTGACCCGGCAGGCCGCCAACCTCACGTCACAGGTAAACATCGGGTTCGACAACCGCTCTTCAAGATGGGTGGAAGATGCCTCGTATGTACGCCTGCAAAATGTAACATTAGGGTATACGTTACCGGCAAACATCATCAGGAGGATACATTTTAAAACCATAAGGGTGTATGTAAGCGCTACCAACCTGTATACCTGGACAAAATATAAAGGGTATACACCGGAGGTAAGCTCCTACAACGAAAACGATGCTTCCATAGGCGTTGATTTCAGCAGCTATCCTCAATCGCGTATTGTAAATGTTGGCTTGAATCTTTCATTTTAAATCTGACACCATGTACAAAAAAATAATTTATATACTTATAATATCTGTTACACTTTTTTCCTGCAAAAAGTTAACGGAAACGCCGCTCAGCTTTGTGGAGCCTACAAGCTTCTATCAAACCAAAACCCAGATAGAAGCCGCTTATGCCGCAGCTATGAACAGTGTGTGGAGCGGCTGGAGCGGGTACCAATACCCGGGAATACAGTATTTTAATCATGATGACCAGATGGGAGGCGGTAACCTGGTTATCCCCAATAATTTTTCGGCGGACTTATGGAGAAGGCACTATGAGGCGATACTGAATTTGAATATGGCCATCGCGGGCATGAAGAATGGTAACCTTGGAACATCGGTTGACGCGACAACCTACAACCAGCTAATGGGGCAGGCATTGTTTTTAAGAGGGTGGAATTATTTTTGTCTTGTTCGCTTATGGGGTGATTTGCCTTTGGTGTTGGATGACACGGAGGATCCTATCGCCAATCCTCCTTCCAGAACATCGGTGAAAGATGTGTATGTAGCTATTGTAACCGATCTCACAACAGCCGTTGCTAACCTCCCTGCCGAATGGAACGATGGGTCCGTAACCAAACCCACCCGCGACGCGGCTAAGGGAATGTTGGCAAAAGTATATTTGACTATGGCAACCGCTCCTTTAAACGAAACCGAAAATTATGCAAGAGCGGCCAGCTTAGCCAAAGAGGTGATAGATGCCAACACCTATACTTTAATACACGATATAGACAAAGTATTTACCCTTGACACCAGGTACGGGCCGGAAGTAATGTTCACTTTTACCGCCAACTATGCCGATGGAACTATGAGTCCGCAGGTGTGGACGCCCCCGGTGCTCAACGGCTGGGGCGATTTTTCGGTGCAACCGCAATGGGCAGAGGTCTATCCTGAAACACCCCGCAAGGACGCCTATATTTTACACACGCTCAATGGCGTAAAATACACCAACTGGCCGGGCACCTCCACGCCCTATATCAAAAAGTATATGTATGATAAGCCGGATGATTATGCCGCATACCGGTCAATTGTAACGCTGCCTGTTTTGAGGCTTGCAGATGTGTACCTGATATTTGCCGAAGCGGATAATATGGCCAATGGCGCCCCTACCCAGGCTGCCGTGGATGCCGTTAATAAAATCATAGAAAGAGCAAACGGATATACCACTAATGCAAATCATCCACTGGCTACCATCGGTATGTCTAAAGATGCTTTCGACGCGTTGGTAATAGAAGAAAGAAACCAGGAATTGTGCTTTGAAACAGGCGACCGCTGGTATGACCTTTGCAGGAAAAGAATACTCGGCGAAAAAACCATTGAGTTTTACCGGCAAAATTTTTCTGACGATGATTATCTGTATCCCATACCGGATAATGATATAAGACTCAATCAAAACCTCAATCAAAACAAAGGCTATAGTTTGCCTTAAATAAACAGGATAGGTTTGGGACTGACCAAAAAGGTCGCTGAACGTCATTGCGAGGGAGGGACGACCGAAGCAATCCCATTGAGCGATAACGGATTAAGTATTTGGGATTGCTTCTCCGCCGCGGCGGATCGCAATGACGACCTTTTTGGTCAGCCCCTCGCAAAAATATCAACATTCGTTTTTCGTGCAAAGAAGTATCTATTTATCGTTCATATTTACCTGTTTTATTCTCCCTGTTCTTTTTGCCGAAACATACTATGTGTCGGCAACAGGAGATGATCTGAATGACGGCAGCCTTTCATTACCATGGAAAACTATTGCAAGGGTCAACCGGCAGCAGCTTCAGCCCGGCGATAGTGTATTACTCAGGAGAAATGATACTTTCAGGGGCAACCTTATTCCCCGCAGCGGCAACGCCAATGCGTATATATTTTACGGCGCTTACGGAAAGGGAAATAAGCCCTTGTTGCTTGGCTCGGTAAATAGATCGCGTAAAGCCGACTGGAAAAGCATCGGAAAAAATCTCTGGCAAACCTCCGGCGTATTTTTGAGCGGTACTACCGGCACAGCAGATGCCGGTAATATCATTTTCAACAATGAAGAAGTTTGTGGATGGAAGCTGTCTTCAAAAGAATTATTACAAAAGCAGGGCGACTTCTATTCGGATACAAAAAACGCGGCGGTGGTACTTTATTCTGTTGTCAATCCGGGTGCGTTTTACAGCAATATAGAAATAGCGCTCAAAAAAAACGGGATTGATCAATCGTTTAAATCGTTCATTATTTACCAGGATATTGATATAAGATACACTGCAGCGCATGGCATAGGCGGAACAAAATGTAATAATATCATCATCCGGGATATGGATTTTTCCTTTATCGGAGGCGGCTATCATGAAGGGGTAATACGATACGGCAACGGAGTGGAATTTTATGATGACGCACATGATAACATCGTGGAAAGATGCCGTTTCAACCAGGTATACGATGTGGCAATGACGCCACAAGGCAACCTCGACAATTACAAAGTATACAATATTATTTTCCGCAATAATATAGTTACCAATTGCGAACAGTCTTTTGAATTCTGGGCGAGAGGAAAAAACGCCCTTGCGGAGTATATTTATTTTATCAACAATACCTGTTTAGACGTTGGCTTGACCTGGGCGCATGAACAGCGGGAAAAATATGTAACCGCCCACCTGCTTTTTTGGGGATCCAGTGCCCACTATAGCAACCTCTACATCTGTAATAACATTTTCTATAATAGCCGGAAAGCCGGGATATTTGAAGCGTCTTCCAGGCTGCATAACCTGCAGAAACCAAACGTCATCATTGATTACAACTGCTGGTATATAGCAGATACCGCTTCAATGCTCGCAACAGTAACAGGCTGGAAAAGAGGTACCCCCAATATTCCCGCAGTAAGCTACATCACATTCAGTAATTACAAACAACAGACGGGGCAGGATGAACATTCATTCTTCGAAGATCCCAGGCTTGATATTCATTTACGACCCATGCCCGGGTCTCCCTGCATTGGAAAAGGCGCAAAAATGGATCCTGTAATAAATGACCCTACAGGAAGCTATAAAAGCGTACAGGATACTTATACTATCGGCGCTTTGGAAGCGGAACCCGTAAAAGCATCTGCAACAACTATACATACATTATGAAACCGGCAACATACATTAGCGCGCTCATTATTTTTTTCGGTATCCATGCCGGCAGCGTAATGTCGCAAAACATTATAAAGGTAGCGCCTGTATTCGGCGATAATATGGTATTGCAAAGGCAGAAGCCGGTTAAAATATGGGGAGAAAGTAAAAGCAGGCATCGATTTACGGTAAGCTTTAAAGGAGAAACCAAACAGGTACAACCTGATCGCCAGGGTAAATGGTCGGTAATATTCAAACCATCGGAAGCCGGCGGTCCTTATGAAATGCATTTTTCAGGAGAAGAAAGTTTCTCTTTACGGAATATTCTTGTGGGGGATGTGTGGTTTTGTTCGGGGCAATCGAATATGGAATGGCGGGCTATGTTGGCATTCAACGGCGGATACGAACTAAAACATGCCAACTATCCGCAAATAAGAAACTTTCATGTTGAGCCCAACACCAGCGGTACGCCGCAAAATACACTTGCTTCCGGTGCATGGCAGGTTTGCACGCCTGAGAACACGGCATCCTTTTCTGCTGTCGCTTATTTTTTTGCGAGGAATATTCATCTTACAGAAAAAGTGCCTATTGGTATCATCAATGCTTCCTGGGGCGGTACAGCCATTCAGTCATGGACAAGCGCAGAAAGTTTAATAAATCATCCTGATTACCGCGAGCAGATACAAAAGCTGATTGCCGACAAGGGAACGCCACAGGATTATGATAGCCTGCAGCAAAAAGCAGCAGTTCAATACAAAGTTTGGGAAAACAAAATTCAGCAGGCAGACAGCGGCTACCTGCAAAAATGGTATTCACCGGACTATGATGCCACCCATTGGAGCACTTTAATAGCGCCCGGCTACTGGGAAAACCAGGGACTAAAAGATTTTGACGGGGTGGTATGGCTGCGCAAAGCATTTGATGTACCGAAGCGCATGGCAAACCGTGAGCTGGTGGTAAACCTGGAAATACTCAGCGACTATGACCTGACATTCTTTAACGGGAAGTTTATAGGGGCAGTTGCCTGGGATAACGGAAGAAGGATCTACCGTGTGCCGGCATCACTGGTGAAGGCGGGTACAAATAATATTACCATCAGGCTGTTCAACAAAAAAGGAGAAGGCGGTTTTAAAAGTACAACCGCTACTGAGCTTTACATAAGAGAGTTGATTGAATCCAACCATCCATTACTCATTCCGTTATCAGGCGAATGGCAATACAAGCCATCTCTTCCTGTTACGGCCATTCCACCGCAGCCGGCTGCAGGTCCGGGGCACAGTATGCCTACATCCATTTACCACGGCATGGTATATCCCTTCAGGGACCTGGCTTTAAAAGGATTTTTGTGGTACCAGGGGGAGAGCAATAACAGCAGGGCTTATCAATACCGCACATTAATAGGTCCTTTGATAGAAGGCTGGCGCAAACAATTCAACCAGGGCGATCTTCCCTTCCTGTATGTGCAGTTATCAGCGTTTGGTGCTATAAAATCAGAACCCGTGGGAAGCAGTTGGGCTGAGTTGCGGGAATCGCAGGGTGCAGCGCTTCAGTTGCCTAATACAGGTATGGCGGTAACCTGGGATATCGGCAATCCTTTTGATGTTCATCCTCCCGATAAACAAACTGTTGGTTACAGGCTTGCCATGGAAGCGGAAAAGCTGGTATACGGCAAACCAGGTATTCAGACTTCTCCTACCTATAGATCAATGGCTATAGAAGGCAACAGGATCCGTATATCATTCAATAATGCAGGCAATGGATTAATGACGAAGAATGGCGATGTAAAAGGGTTTGCTATTGCCGGCGCCGATCAAAAGTTTGTTTTTGCGAAAGCTATTATCGAAGGAAAGGATGTTATTGTATGGAATGACAATGTCAGCAGCCCGGTAGCGGTAAGATTTGCCTGGACGGAAAGCCCTAAAGAAAGTTTTGGCGCCAACCTGTATAATACGGGAGGCTTTCCCGCATCGCCCTTCAGAACGGATGACTGGGAAGCGATAAGCAAAGACTGGAGATGATATGATGTTCCTGCTCAGATAAGTGCTTACCCTTCCTTACCCTTCTCTTCCAGCTCCATCAGCTTTTCAAACACTTTTTCGTATTCGTTGTTGGTGGCTTCAAATGTGGCGGTAATTTTTTTATATTCCGATTCCGTGGTGAGGAATTTATTTTTATCGGAATATATTTCAGGCAATGCCAGTTGCTCTTCCAGTTTCTTTTTTTGTTGTGTGAGGGTTACTAATTTTTCTTCTAATTGCTGCAGGTTGCGTTGCTGCTTTTGCAGCTCTTTTTTCATTTCTTTGTCTATCGGGGCATTGGGTTTGGCAGCAGGCTGCGGCTTCACCTCAACAGGCTTTGGCTCAGGCTGTTTCTTCTCCTGCCGGGGTTGAACCGGATTTTGTTTAGCCGCCTCCGCTTTTTTCCTGTCTTTCCATTCCATCCATTCATCGTATCCCCCGGCAAAATCCTTTATTTCATAATGATCAATTTCCCATATCCGGTTGGCAGTTTTTGAAATAAAATGACGATCATGGCTTACCAGTATCAGGCTGCCCTGGTATTTATTCAATGCCTCGATCAGGAGGTCTATAGACAAAAGGTCGAGGTGGTTGGTAGGCTCGTCAAGAATGAGAAAGTTAGCCTTGCTTACAATGGTTTTTGCCAATGCTACTCTTGCTTTTTCGCCGCCGCTTAATACCCTGATTTTTTTATCAACGTCTTCACCGCTGAATAAAAAGCATCCCAGCAAAGTACGCAGTTCCTGCTCCGTTTTCTGGCTGCCGCAATTTTTCATTTCTTCCAGCAGTGTTTGCTGAATGTTCAGCGCTTCCAGTTGGTGCTGTGCGTAAAAGCTTTCTTCAACATTGTGTCCCCAGATCCTTTCTCCTTCAAATGACTCGGTGCCTGCCACAATGCGCAGCAGTGTGGATTTACCCTTACCGTTGGCTCCTATCAAAGCTATTTTATCGCCACGGTTTATTTCGGCGGCGGTATCTTCCACAATTTTGATGTTGCCGAACTTTTTGGTGACATGTTTTAATGTGCAGATCACTTTACCCGGGATTTTATCCACCTGGAAATTGATCCTGATCTCGGGCCGGTCTACAGATACGTCTTCAATTCTTTCCAGCTTATCCAGCCTTTTCATGGCGCTCTGCGCGGCAGCGGCCTTGGTAGCTTTGGCGCGGAAACGTTCTATGAACCGCTCCTGCTGGCGAATATATTCCTGCTGGTTTTCGAAAGCCCTTTGCTGCAATTCAAGCCGCATGTTTTTTTCTACTTCATAGAAGTCGAAATTGCCATTATAAAAATGCAACTGTTGCTGGTACAGTTCCACTATTTTGGTAACCATCCGGTTGAGAAAGTACTTGTCGTGACTTACAATTACAACAGCGCCCTTATAATGTACCAGGTATTTTTCCAGCCATTCTATGGAGGGAAGATCAAGGTGATTCGTGGGCTCATCCAGCAAAAGCAGGTCGGGCTGCTGCAATATCATTTTAGCAAGTAGCACACGCATGCGCCAGCCTCCGCTGAATTCTTTGTAGGGACGCTGCAGATCTGCATTCGCAAAGCCAAGTCCCTGCAATACTTCTTCTGTTTGGTGATGGATGTTGTAACCGCCCAGTGTATCCAGTTCATGCAGCTTGTCTGAATACTCATGCACCAGCGCTTCGTTATCATGTTCTTTTTCAAGCCGGTTGCCCAGCTCTTCAATTTGTTTTTCTAACTGCAGTATTTTTTCAAAAGCGCTGAGCGCTACCTGTAAAATCGATTCATTTGTGTCAAAGCTCAGCAGGTCCTGGTGAAGGTAGCCGATGCTGGTTCCCCTTCCTCTTTCCACGCTGCCGGCAGAAGGCTGGTATTCCCCTACCAATACTTTCAGCAGGGTCGATTTCCCGGTACCGTTGTATCCTATTAAGCCAATCCGTTCGTTGGGTTGTATGTGCCAGGTGGCATTTTCTACAATGGTTCTTGCTCCAAATTCAAACGTAACATCCTGCAGTCCTGCGAGCATAATCCAATAGTTCCTTATTTTTTGGCAGCGCTGTCTGGTTTTACCGCAGGGCTGTCTGTATTAATAATAGCGGGTGTTTCAGGGGTTGCGGCAGCCGGCTTATATTTCGTTTCCAGGAATGCCAGATAGTTTTGTACCCGGAATGACTGGTCAATTTCACCGAATATACTCCGTTGCTTTCTGCTCAATCCGTCCCCGCTGCCTTCCTGCATATGCTGCATTAATTCCTGGACCGGCATGTTTCCTAAAGCTGCGTAATACCGTATCTGTTCTTCCAGGTCTTTTTTCACTGCTTTCAGCAACCGGTCGCCCAGTTCATTGTAATCAGCTTTGTAAGCAGCTTCCATCATTGAAATGCTTACTATATTGTGCTGGTTGCTGCGGCTTGTCATTCCATAAGGCATATTATTGGGATCCATTCCTTTATCTACTTTCTCCAGCAATTGCTTTGCCTGTTCCTTCCTGCCATCATCGGCCATACTTTCGGCAGCGGCTGCATATGCCTGGCGAATGGTCAGTAAATGGCGGCGATTCTCTTCATCGAAATATACCCCGGGAACATTGGCATTACCAAAAGCAAATTTTTTCATCATGTTGTCGTAGGCAACATCATTGTTCATTGCAGTTCCACCCTGCAGGTTTTGCTTAGGTTGTACGGGAACCAGCCGGTAGCTTAATCCATCGGCGCGCAGGTATTGTGCAAAGCCCAGCTCACTGAAAGGTGATGTGAAATAAATAGGGCGCTTCCATTTATTTGCCGCTATTACATTTAATATCGCCAGGTCGTTTTTCATGAGCGGGCTTTTGTTTGCCGGAAGATCAAAACGCATTTCACTCAACACAATATCATTGGCATTTACGGTTCCGTTCGAACGAACCAGCGCGCTGTCAACCGGTACGCTGAGTTTCCGTGTAGGGAAAGAGTTATACGCATTATCAGGACCGTAATTGATCATGTGTGCGGGGTCATCACTCCCAATTATTTTGGTCAATACTTCGTCAAGATAAATATACTGGTTTTGAGGAATGTTAGGATTGGCGTTAAAATAAACCGCATTGCGTTTGTCGCCCTCTATCTTTTCAGGCCCCCAGAGTAAATCAACAGGATCGCTGTCGTTTATTTTGTACCGGAGCTCATTAATATACCAGTCTATACCCAGCAGGCTATAGTTAACGACCCGGATATCGGGACGAACGCCTTCTACTTCCTGCGCATACCACAACGGATATGTATCATTATCGCCAAAGGTGAATAAAATGGCGTTGGGTGCACAGCTTTCAAGATAGTCTTTCGCTAAATCAGGGGCAAGCCGTTTTTTGCTTCTGTCATGATCATCCCATTCCTGGAAGCCCATGATAACCGGCACTGCCAGCATACAAATAAGCGCAGCGGCATATCCTGCCAGTCTGGAGCTCATTAGTTTCGATAACCATTCTTTTACCATCATCAGCCCGATACCGATCCATACGGCAAATGCATAAAAGGAGCCCGCAAATGCATAATCGCGTTCACGGGGCTGAGGACCCGCCATATTCAAATAAAATACGATGGCAAACCCGGTAAAAAAGAACAGCAGGAAGTTTACAATAAAATCTCCGCGGTGTTTTTTATAATGATAAAACAAGCCGATCAATCCCAATATCAGCGGCAAAGCAAGCAGCTTATTATTGGCTTTATTTTTCTTCAGGCTTTCGGGCATTTTACTCTGGTCGCCAAGGAATACATTGTCTACAAAGGAAATGCCGGTAAGCGTATTGCCATCGCGTACCCCCGAAATACCCTGCAGGTCGTTTTGCTTGCCAACAAAGTTCCATCCAAAATACCGGAGATACATCCAGCCGATCTGGTAACCGATCGCCCACCTGATGTTATCGATATAGGTGGGTTTCTCATCTTTATCAAGCCCCAGCCAGCTCCTGTAAAAGTTCGCATGCCCCTGGTCGTTGCTGGCATCCCAAATGCGGGGAAGGAACATCATGTCTTCCGGTTCGTATCGGAACTCATAATTTTTGCCAATGTTGATGTATTTTTTGTCTCCTTTTTGCCAGCGGTATCCTTTTTCTTTTACATCAGGAGTGCCATCAGGGTTTCTTTTGATATCGGCAGCAAATGTTTGACCGTATATCAAAGGGAAATCACCGTATTGTTCGCGCCCCAGGTAACCTACCAAGCTCATTGGATTGTCCACATTATACATATCTACCGAAGGGTTCGCCGAGGAACGGATCATGGTGGTAAGATAGGTTGAATAACCAATGAGCATAAAGGCGAAGCACCATAGTCCCAGCTTGAGGAAGCTTAATATCCTGGCTCTATAGTTATATGCGCCGTATATAGCCAGTGCTGTGCCGCCGGCAAATAAAAGAAAGGTCAGGAAAGAGGTGATAAAAGGAAAAGCGAAGAGAAAAATAAAAACCGTTAACCAGATGGCAAACCCGGTAAATTTATTCATCAGCTTATCTGCCCAGCGGATTCCTATTGCAATTACAACTGCTAACAGTACCAGATAGGTAGCAAAACCGGAGAAGAAAGGCATCCCCAGCCCATTTACAAACCAGCGGTCAAAAATGCCCGATCCGGTAATGGTGTATTGTATAACGAATTTTTGTACAAATCCCGTAAGGATACAGCCTACTATAAATGCCCAAAATATACCCCAGCCCGTTGTTTTGTATCTTTTAAAGTAGTACACCATTACAATGGCAGGGATGGTAAGCAGGTTCAGAAGATGTATGCCTATAGAAAGGCCTATTACATAAAAGATCAGCACAATCCACCTGTCGGCGCCGGTTTCATCCGCGGCATGTTCCCATTTTAATATCATCCAGAATACCAGGGCAGTAAGAAAAGAAGAGGCAGCGTATACTTCACCCTCTACGGCGCTGTACCACATGGAATCGCTGAAGGTGAACGCGAGCGCGCCCACTACACCGGCAGCCATAATGGTAAATACCTGATCCCCGGTTAATGCAACTGCCGGGTTTCCTTTTTGATATATTTTTCTTGTAAAGTGAGTAATGGTCCAAAAAAGAAAGAGAATGGTAAATCCGCTGGCAAGGGCGCTCATAATATTTACGGCCTTCGCGGCTGTAAGCGGGTTGTCGCCAAATAAAACAATAAATATACGCCCCGTGATCACAAACAGGGGAGCTCCCGGCGGGTGGGGTATCTGAAGCTTAAAGCAACTGGCTACAAACTCGCCGCAATCCCAAAGGCTGCCGCTTAACTCAGCAGTGAGTATATATACTGCGCAAGCAATTACGCAAACAATCCATCCTGTAATGTTGTTGATCTTGTTGAAATTCATATGAGTGTTGCCTTTAATAAGATTGGCAAACCTACAGGAATTTTGATAAGCTATCAAAAATACAGGTTGTTAATTTACTGTGGGTTATTCTGCTGTT
Source organism: Chitinophagaceae bacterium (assembly GCA_019638615.1). Taxonomy (GTDB): domain Bacteria; phylum Bacteroidota; class Bacteroidia; order Chitinophagales; family Chitinophagaceae; genus Agriterribacter. The sequence goes on from JAHBTL010000006.1 coordinate 79,590, forward strand.
CCGGGCGTATTTACCCCCGGTGGAAAAACAGGATAAATTACCTGCTTAACAACGGCTGAAAGAAGCATATTTAATTATTAATTCCTTCTTCCCGGCTTTTTGATGAAAGAGACCCGCAAAAGCGGTAACACCTTATTGACATAAGAAGTATCTTGTTAAGGAAAGCTTTACAGTAGAGTTAAAAAACTATTTTATATTACAGCAGTATATTTCGATACCGTATAATAGTATTAGTAAAGAAAGAGTATTTCATGAAGATCAGTGGATTTACCATGGTGCGCAATGCTACCAAGCTTTATTATCCCGTAAAAGAATCTATATTGTCTATTCTTCCACTGGTGGATGAATTTGTGATAGCCCTGGGTAATTGTGACGAAGATGATCACACCCTGGCAGAGATACAAAGCATTCAATCAGAAAAAATAAAAATCATACATACTACCTGGAATACGCTGCAATACGCCAACGGCAGTGAATATGCGCACCAAACCAACATTGCGAAGGCATACTGTAGCGGAGACTGGTTGTTTTACCTGCAGAGCGATGAAGTTATACACGAAAAATACCTGCCTGTTATTCACGAACGTTGCCGGGAATTATTGCATAATACAAGTGTGGAGGGTTTGTTGTTTGAATATGTACATTTTTGGGGCGACTACAAACACTATCTGCAATCGCACGCCTGGTATGCAAACGAAATAAGAATTGTACGCAACCTGCCCGACATCCACTCCTGGCGCGACGCGCAATCCTTCAGGCGTATACCAAAGTTTGACGGGAAGGATTTTTTTCAGAAAGAAGGCAGCTTTAAGCTCAAAGTGGCAAAAGTTGATGCAAAAGTATTTCACTACGGATGGGTAAGACCGCCTCACTATATGCAAACAAAATACAAGTCGTTTATCCGTGATTACAAGGGCGATCGTATGAATGATTCATTAGCGGAATATAAAGCAACGGAATTTGATTATGGTAGCCTGGATAAGCTTACGCCGTTTAAGGGATCTCATCCGTTGGTAATGCGTGAAATGATAGACCGGTTTAACTGGCAGGAAAAGCTGGACAGGAATCCCGGCAGGTATATGAGAGAAAAGCACAAGCACGAAAGGTTTAAAAACAGGATACTTTCTTTTTTTGAAAAAAAATTCCTGAATGGGAAACAAATATTTACTTTTAAAAATTATGAGCTACTGGATGTTTAATTTTTAATTGTGTTATTATGTTTAAATACATCAAAAATACGCTTAGCCGAAAAAAGGCCCGGAAGGTAACCCAGGAATATGCCCCAAGGATAGACAACTTTGATCTGCAGGATGAAGGTAATATCCAGTTTGCCAACTGGACCAACCCCCTTGTACCTCCCAAAAAAATCACCCAATCGGAAATTAACTTTTATAAGCAATTTATCAAGAAGGGCGATCTTGTAATAGACATCGGAACCAATGTAGGCGATACCACCGTACCTATGGCTATTGCCGCAGGCAGGGAAGGGCTGACGATAGGCTTCGATCCCAATCCTTTTGTGTTTAAGATACTGGAAGTAAATGCGGGATTGAATAAGAGCAAAACCAATATTGTTGCATACCCCTATGCGATTACCGAAAAAGAAAGCGAGTTTTTTTATCGTTCATCTGAAGCCTCGTTTGCCAATGGTGGTATAAAGGAAATAGATGAAACCTATCATGGCAAATTTTCGCTTGAACATAAGATAAAAGGCATCCGGTTATCAGATTTTCTGAAGAAAAACCATCCTGATCAATTAAATAAACTATCATTTATAAAGGTTGATGCAGAAGGGCTGGACACAACTATTCTAAAATCCATCAGGGATCTTGTTGAAGAATATAAACCTGTTGTAATTGCAGAATGTTTTACGGGGCTGACTCCCGAGCAGCGTTACGACCTTTTTGATACCGTTGCTTTGCCAGGTTACCAGCTATACAAATTCGATGATTTTAAAGATACCGCGCCTGTAACAGCCATCACCGATAAAAAAGATATGCTGAAGTGGAAGACGTTTAACTTATACGGCATACATGCCTGATATATTGTTATTTCTAATTAAATAAACAGGTACCCCGCATAGTAATATTACTGTCCGGGGTCTTTCTTTTTAGGGGAAACACACATCTTATGTACTCAAAATGTTAATAATGCGATAGCGTTGCAGCATCAATACTACTATTAGCGTTTTGTTCACAAAGTGTTCTCTATTTTGCTTCAAAATTTTATATTATGCAAAAAATGCTACTTATCCTTATTGCCTTTTTTTCAGCTTCCTCAGCTTTCTCTCAAATCAACAAAGGCCAGTTTTTAGTGGGTGGAAGCGGATCTTTCTCCGGCAGAGACGAAAACAGTGTTAAATCAACCAAACTTACCGTATCGCCTAATGCAGGCTATTTTTTTATGGACAAGCTTGCAGGCGGGCTTAACCTTGTTTTTGATCATGGACGCACCAAACTCTCCATCGATCAAAAAACATCAGGAACCAGCTATGGCATTTCGCCTTTCGTTCGTTACTATGTACTACCTGCTTCAAATAAAATCAATCTTTTTGCACAGGCATCTTATGGATGGGGTAGAGGCACTATGAGTAGCAATTATAGCGAAGGGAAGTACAAAGTCAATACCAATTACTTTTCTTTTTCCGCTGGACCGGCATTTTTTATTAACCGTAATGTAGCAATTGAACTTACAGCAGGATATACACAAACTGATCTTAAATCAAAATACGACGGCTCTACCTCCACATCGAAGAACAAAAATTTCCAGGCAGGTGTTGGTTTCCAGATACACCTGGGTAAAGAAAGAAAATAATCACGTTAGCCATTAAACCTCAAAAAACCAGGGGGAATAGGACTATTCCCCCGTTTATAGACCCTCTATTAATCTATTAAGATTGGTTAACCAGGAACAGCCGAGGGCATCTGATGAAAGCCAAAAAGGAAGAACGGGTACAGTTGGAGGCTGTAGTTGAAATGCGGCTCGCCTGCCTGACCGTTAGCGATTAGCATAAATCTTCAGGGAATTCTGCTATATTTATTGCGCTAATTATATCCTCATGTCCCGAACATTTTTTCAATTCTCTATCTTACTTCTTCTCTTGTTCAAAAACGACAGCGCGGCAGCCCAGGTTATCAATACCGTGCAGTTTTATAATCTCGATGCCATCAACAAGGATTCATTACATGTTGCTTTGAGTAATGCCATAAAAAATGATCAATACAATACAGCCGCGAAAATATATGCCGGCATCGGGGAATATTTTGTGCAGAAAGAAATAAAAGACTCTGTACTTTTTTACTACATGAAGGTGGAAGAGCAGTCGCAGAAAGCAGGCGACTCGCTATTGTATTATTACAGCCATCTCCGCATAGGCAGAGTGTATCTGCAAACGAAGAATATTGATATGGCAAGGTTGTATTTCCTGAAAGCGGAAGATTATTATACCCGTAATAAGCAATATGATCTGCTGGCTCATACAAAGGGCGCTTTGTCAGAAGCTTGCTTTGAAAAAAAGGATTCCGTCTGTGAAAGAAATTACCTTTTGCAGGCAATAGCAGCCAATGAAAAGGGGAAAGATACTTTTATGCTGGTAATCCTGAATTACAAGTACATACAAAAACTTACAAAATCTTTTCAATATACTGAAGCGATCAAACACCTGGAACGCAATCTCGATATTATAAGAGGAACACAGTCTATACAGGCAAATCCCAAGCAAAATGCTGTGTGGACAACACTTCAGCTCAATATGCTCGGGTATTGCTACTATGTTCAGAAGGATTATGAAACTGCTGTATATTATCTTAAGCAGGTATTACCGTTTACCTCTGTAAATGGGGTGTATAGCATTGATAACAGTGTTTGTTACCGGCACCTGGCTGACTGTTATACCATGCTGGGTAAACGGGATAGTGCATTAACGTATATAAAGCATTTATTCAGGCACGTCAGGGATATGGCAGACGAAATGAACCCGGAGAAGATGAGTGAAATGTCAGTAAAGTATGAAGCGGAAAAAAAGCAGCGGCAGATTGAATCGTTGCAGCAGAAATCAATGTTGCAGGAAATACAGTCAAGAAATGAAAAATGGATCATCGGGATACTTGCCTTAATGCTTGCACTTGCTGCCATTGCCGTATTTTATATAGTGAAGGTCAACAAAGAAAAACGTATGGCTTTGGCAGCCCTCGAAAAGCAGCGGGAAGAAAATCTTCGCAATACAATAAGCCGCGACCTGCATGATGAAATCGGGTCATCGCTGAGCGGTATACAGTTGTTCAGCCAGATGGCGGAGCAGGGATTTGATACCGACCCGCTGAAGAGCAAGGAGTATTTAGATAAGATTAAGCAATACAGTGATGTTGTTTTAACCTCCATGAAGGATATTGTCTGGGAGATCAATCCCGAAAACGATAATATGCAGAATATGGTACATCGACTCCGCCAGTATGCAGCGGCTACCTGCGCTGCGGCTAATATAGAAATTGATTTTACTGTGGCGGATTCTGCTATGCACGCCGGTGTGGATATGCGGTACAGAAGGAATATTTACCTTATTGCTAAGGAAGCCATCAATAATTCGGTAAAGCATTCGGGCTGCAGCAAAATTTCCTGTTGTATGGAAACTTCAGGTAATGTATTGAAAATATATATTAAAGACAATGGCAAAGGATTCAGCAGGCAGGGTTTAACAGATGGGAATGGCATCCATAATATGAAGCACCGGGCAAAAGATATGCAGGCAACATTAGATATAATAAGCAACGATAACGGAACGGAGATAATATTAACCTGCAAGACCGCGTATGCCTGATTACGGTCTTGCCAGCCTAATCTTCATTAATACATCACGTAATACCCAATTGGGGGTACCCGGGTAAAGCATTTTTTCAGAAACTTTACAGTAACAATGAACCGGTTGATATTATTATGGATGATATGCTGTGCACCAGTATGGGCTGCAGGGCAAATTACATCTGTCAGTAATGCCCAAAAAGAAGTGGATAGCCTTGAAGCTGTTATGCAGGCAGGGAAGACCGGTATACATTATATAGACGCTGGTATACGGCTGGGGGGGCGATACATGGATTTTTCACAACCGGGCAAAGCGCAGGAAATACTGGAAAAGATATTACCGGTAACCGATAGCCTGGCATATGACAAAGGCAGTTATTTTACACGATCTTACCTGGCAGAGATATTTTTCCAGGCGGCATTATATGATAATGCATTGTATATGCTGAAAAGAGCCGCTGCTTTTGCGCATACATTAAAAGATGATGAACTGATAGCCGACTCATGGAATATAATGGGATTAATATACCAGGAAATGCAAATGCCCGACTCGGCATTAACCTGTTTTAAAAACAGCCTGGCGTTAATGCCGGTACAGAAAAAGAATTTCCTGGAATCGAGCTACCGCTACCAGGTACTGAGTAACCTGGCGCAGGTGTTCCTGCAAACAGGCAAAACAGACAGCACATGGCAATATATGCAGGCTTCGTTTCGGGAGGCTGATGCTTTACAGGCATACAGGGGTATGGCTATTGCAAAATATTATATGGGCGCTGTTATTGAGGGAAAAGACAGCGCAGCCAAAGCTATGGAATACTACCGCACTGCAATAGCGTATGCCCGCATCATAGACGATAAAGATGTGGTCGCCTTTATTTATCCCTCTGTTGTGAGTGCATTATATATGCTGAAAGTTAATACGGTTAGTGATTCTGTGGCGGCGTATGATGCGTTCTTAAAAAAGAATGAAGACCGCATTTCCCTTTCTACGCAAAAGGAATATTACAGCAGGATGACGGAGGTATTTGCAAAATATAAAAATGAAAAAGTCTTCCTGTACCAGCAGCAGCTTAATGATATTGTAAAAAAAATAAACAACGAGGCAATGCGAACGAGACTGCCTGTATTAAGCAACCTTGTGAACAATGAAAAAAAGCTGGCAACGCTGGAACAGGAAAAGGTTATACATGCCCAGCAGTTACGGTTGAACAGAAGCCTGGTATTTTTTTTGGCGGTTTTGCTGACGCTGCTCTCTGTGGTATTATATTTTGTGATAAAAACCCGGAAGCAAAAACAACAACTGGCAGTGCAAAAAGTGAAGAACGATATATCTGCCGCATTGCATGATGAAGTGGCAGCAAGCCTTACAGGCATTAACCTGTTCGGTAAGCTGGCAGAAGAAGCATTGAAAGATATCCCGGGCAATGCCGGGCTGTATACAAAAAAAATGCAGGTATATGCTGAATCGCTGGCCGGTTATATTGCGGATATGGTATGGATCATTGATCCGGAGCACAACAAAGGCGCTGCTTTAGCTAACAAACTGAATATATCGGGCGCACAGCAGGGGGATCATGCTATTGCTGTTCAAACGAATGAAGCATTCGCCGGTCAAACACTTCCTGCACAAATGAGGAAAGACCTGTACCTGCTGTGTAAACGATTGCTGCATTGCATTTGCCTGGAAGAAGACAATAAAAACAGTAAGCTGGAACTTTTGCAAAAAGAAACAGGAATAGTATTACACCTGTCAACAGCTCAAAGCCCGGCGACCGTTACAGAAGATGAGATCATTAAAAATAAAATGGAGACTTTACACGCCATATATAACATAACAAATAGCGGGCAGGGTTATATATTAAAGGTAACTATTCCTTTTGCTGCAAAGCAGGATATCATCATTTAACCACCGGGAAACAATAAAAGCAAGATGAAAGAAACAACTACCATACGGGTCGCCATATTCGAAGACAATCCCATCATGATGGATGCATTCCGCTCTATACTGAACGGGTCACCCGGCTATATATGCGCCGGCGGCTTTACGAGCTGTAACAACTGGAAGCATGATATACTGAAAAGTAACCCTCATGTTATATTAATGGATATTGGTATGACAGGAATAGATGGTATAGAGGCTACCCGTCTTATCAAAAAAGAATTTCCTGCCGTTTCCATACTCATACAAACCGTATTTGAAGAAGACAATAAAATTTTTGCCGCTATCTGCGCAGGTGCGAACGGGTACATCTTAAAAAATACAGCGCCGGTAAAAATGCTTGAAGCTGTTACGGATGTATATAATGGCGGCGCGGCATTTTCGCCGTTTATTGCAGACAAAGTAATACAGCTTTTTAAGCAGGTGTCTCCTGTTATGCCGGGCGCTGTTGAAGCGTATCATCTTTCTGAAAGAGAAAAAGAAATTCTGAAACTGTTAACTACCGGGATGCCGTTGCCACGCATAGCCGAAACACTCTTTCTCGGCTATGAAACCGTACGCAGCTACGTAAAAAAGATTTATCAAAAGCTCCACGTAACCTCCGCCACCGAAGCGGTAAGCAAGGCTTTGAAAGAAAGGCTGGTGTAGAAAGTCCCTCCCGCCTCCCCGAAGGCCTACCTGCCGGTAGGCAGGGGAGGAGACCTAAGCACAAAGGCCCGCTCATCAAAGACACTGAAAATGTCCGGGCTTACCGGTTGCTATCATGCTGAAAGGATTTGCTTTTCCACTAAACTATATTTTTTGCAACCAGCTCAACAACTCCTGTTTCCGTGCCCTGGAAACCGGTAAATGAATGTTATTGTCCATTACTACTTCGCCGCCCTCGCCCCTTATATAACTTTTTACAAACTTTATATTAACCAGGTAGCTGTTATGCACCCGGCAAAATTGCTGGTCGCGCAACACTTCTTCCACTTCTTTGAGCGTTTTAGAAATAAGCACAGGTCTGTCTGTATTCATTAAAAATATCCGGCAATAGGCGCTGTCGCTTTCGCAGTAGAGAATATCGTCTGCGTCAATCATTATTAATCCTTCATGGGTGGGTACGGCAAAGCGTTTGCCCCTTTTTTCCGTTGCCAGCAACTGCAGCAATGCTTCAATACGGCTCGTTGATTTGCGTTCCTTTTGTTCCCGGGCTTTTTTTAATGTTGCTATCAATTCCTCTTTTACAACAGGCTTTAATAAATAATCGAGGGCGCTGTGTTTAATTGCTTTCAGGGCGTATTCATCATAAGCCGTGGTAAAAATAATTTCAAAAGAGGGGTGTTCTAATTTTTCCAATAATTCAAAAGCGTTCATGCCCGGCATTTCTATATCAAGAAATACAAGGTCCGGGCTTTCCCGTTCTAGTAAAGCCAGTGCTTCGACGCCGGTGGCTGCACTTGCCAAAAGTTTCACATCGCTGCAATATTTTTGTAACATAATCTCTAATACTTCCCGGCAGTGCTTTTCATCATCCACTATAATGGCTGTCATACAATTTATATTGAAGTGTTATTACAATGCTTGTTCCAAGGGCATTCCCTTCGGTATCCTCTATATCGGTAATGATAGCAGCAGCGTTGCTGTCATAAATTTTATTAACCATATCCATCCGCTCAGCAGTAATTTTCATGCCTTGAGGCTTCTGCCTCGTGGCAGATTTGCTTTTAAGTGCAGCAGCTTCCTTTCTGCCAATTCCATTATCTTTAATTTCAATAAGAAGCTGATTATTGTCTTTAGTAACATTTATTACTAATCTTGCACCCGGCTCTTTTTTGTGCATCAGCCCGTGCCATATAGCATTTTCCACATAAGGCTGTATAATCATGGGCGGCACCAATGCTTTTTGCATATTGATGCCCGGCGCAATATGTATTGTATAGCTAAATGCGTTGTCGAACCGCACCGCCTCCAGCTCAATATACAGTTCCAATGCTTTCATTTCATTTTCCAAAGGTATCCACTCGCTGCGGCTGTTGTCTAATATGAGCCGCATCAGCCTGCTGAATTTGGCTAAATAATCAGAAGCATTTTCCGTATCATTCTTTAAAATAAAATTATTGATACTGTTTATGCTATTGAACATGAAATGCGGGTTCATCTGCGCCCTGAGCGCCTGCATTTCTGTTTCTGTTATCTTTTTTTCATACTCCCTTTTTACCTGTTCCTGCTTTCTTATCGCTTTGATACGCTGTTTTATGAAGAACAAAATCAGGGCGATTGTCAAAAGGATGATGATTGATGTAAACCACCCCGTTTTCCAAAATGGGGGATGAATGGTAAATGCCCATTTTGCAATGGTATCATCAAATTCGCCGTTAGCCTTTTTTGCCTTTATATTAAAAATATATTTACCCGGTGGAAGGTTTGAAAACTTCATGCTATGCCGGTTTCCGTTGGGTGTCCAGTCTTTATCGAAGCCTTCTAATTTGTAAAAATATTCGATAGCTCCGGGCGCTGTAAAATCAAGATACGCATAAGTAAAGCTGATATTGTTTTGCTCCGCCTGAAATGAATTTTCGTTATGAGAAACAATAATGCTGTCGTTTACAATAATTTCACCTATAATGATGGGCGTATTTTTTTGCTGTAAGAGTATAGCAGGATTAAAACTTAATAGTTCATTATTGTACACGGTGGCTATATTTCCACCAGGTGTACAAACAAGCGCCTGCTCAAATTCAGCAAAGGGCAAGCCGGAATTATTGTTTAATACTGTTTTTAAATTTCCTTCTGCATCAATAACCCCCAACCCTTTTGAAGTGCCAAAATATACGAAACCATCGGCGCCTGCACCTACACTCATTACATTGGCATCCGGCAGCCCTTTTGTGAAATCATAGTTCATCACCGGCGTTTCTTTGCCAAACCTTTTGCATTTTACCAGGGCACTCTCTACAGTACCCACCCAAATATTTTTTTCATTTATTGCTATATCATTTATCAGCGATGGCCGAAAGGATGAAACGCTTTTATCGTTACTCTTTATATACTGTAAACTGCTGTCGTTGAAATTGTATCGGTGCAAACCGGTGCTATACGTTCCTATCCATATACAATTGCCTGTTGCATCATATTGCAGTGCATGGATAATATTGGCTTCCGAAACATCACTATACGGACTCCATGTTTTTTTTGTACCAGGATTAAAAACAACTAAGCCTTTTCTTCTTGTTCCTAACCAGTAATTCCCGGTCCCGTCTATCGCCATGCAGGTAATGGTTGCTTCATTCCACGGAACTGGCAGGCTCACTTTTTCCCATCGTTTTTGTTTCACTAAATGGATTAATATGCTACCCTCGCAAAGCATAAATAAGGTGTCGGGATGAGCGCTGTAAAAAGAGTAGCAGGTATCTTTTTTATACATTGCCGGCTTCGGTAATTCAGCAATGGCGGCTGTCCTATTATTCACTACCCATATTTTATTATCTGCGTAGGATGCCACAAGCCATTCATTCCCTGCTGCATTAAAAAAAATATTTTTCAAAGAAAACTCCCTGTCAAATAATAAGTGTTGGGGGAATGAAACATGCAGGTTTGTATTTAACTGCGGCACAAACCGGCTGATACCCCTGTCATTCCCTATCCAGCTAATGTCATCACGGTCTTTATAAATTGTTTTTATTTTTCCGGGCAACAAACCGTTTGAATGCTCACTGCCCTGCAAATAAGCAACAATACTTCCTTTTTCATCTGTCAAAGCTATACCGCCTGCGGCAGGAATGAAAAAATCAGTGGATGCTTTAAGCCAGGGACGTAGCTTTTTGTTTTGCAGCGTTGCTTTGTTCAGCGAAATGCTATTCAGTCTTTTTGCAGCAATATCAAAAATGTATAAAATGTTCCTTTCATCGGTGCAATATATTTTTTGAGCAGCCGCATTGTAATTAAAAAAACTAATTTCATCTAATGCAATGCCTGCCATTAGTGTAAATGCCCCGGTATTTTTATCAAGATGAACAATGCCTTCGGTGGTGGCCAGCCACAACCCACTTTTTCTATCAGGTAATATTTTAAAAATAGAATGATAAAGCGCAGTGAATTCAATTTTATTGCTGCTGAGAAATTTTTTGAAATCATAGTAAACCGCTTTTTTGGTTTTTGTATTATAACAGAGCAATGGCTTGGCATCAATGGCGATCCATAAGTTCTCAGCATCGGGATATACATCCCAGATTGATTCGGTAGCAAGGTTGATTTTGGATGAGCTATCTTCAAAACTTATTATTTCAGAATGCCCGGTTATTGCATCTATGCGGTTTATACCTTTTTTAGTAGCCACAATTATATCGCCATCATTATTTTGCGATATAGCTGTGATGAATGAATGGGAAAGCGTTTTCGTTTTATCCGGCACGGGTTTATAAATCTTAAAATTTATACCGTCAAACCTGTTCAACCCGTTTTCTGTGCCAATCCACATCCAGCCGGTTTTGTCTTTAAAAAAACAGGTAATGCGGTTATCGCTCAATCCGCTTACTTCGGTAACGTGTGTAAAAAATGATTGCTGCTGTGCGCTGCTGTTCAGGCACAGCAAACTGACGAGCGCTACCCGTGTTATTGTTGAAAATAATATGGAAATTGTTTTTATCAAGCATTAAAACTGTGAAATAACTAAATTGTTACAAAAAATTTTACTGGTTTATCAGTTTTAATTGCATTGCTGAACGATAATATAGCCTGGTACACCGTTTGCGCCCATCAGCCATTGCTTTATATTACCATTGGCATCCAGCGCATAGTCCATAAGAAGCACCTGTACATTACCCTGCTTTGCTGATTTTAAAGGATTTTTATTAGCGATAAACGGATAGGGAACAAAATCGCTGCTCAATACTGAAAAAGGAATAAGATGCCTGACAGACATAAAATCGCCGGAGAGATAATTTCTGTTTGTATAATATTCATATACTGTTGTTTCTCCGTCCTGTACGCTTTCGCTTACTAAGTTGCCATTGAGCCAGGTATAGTTTGTTACTTGTGTAGGCAGGAATGGCACCTGCAATGTTTTTTTAGTAACCTGCTTGCCATTGTATTCGAAATTTTCAACCGATTGGGTGATATCTCCACCAATATCATAGTCTTGTGTTATTTTAACCGGCAAACCATCGCTGTTTAGTGTAATTGTTTTTAATTCTGTGGGGTCAATACTATTGGTTCTGCGCACTTCTGCAGTATTGCCGCTGTAAGTGTAGGTACGTGTTTCAGGCACATCTGCGTCGTCAAAAAATACAGTGGCAATAGTTCCGTTACTATTATAAGTAGCTTTTACTATGTCGCCCACAAAGCCGCTGCTTTTTATGGCAATAACTTTGCAATTATTGGCAGGCGGAGGCGGTGCCGGTGTGTCATTTTTCTTACAAACCCCGGCATTGAAAGTAAAAAAGCAAACAACTGCGCCAGATAGAACAGGAATACTCCTTTTCATAAAAAATAAATTTGGGCTTAAAGTTCAGTGCAGTTCTCTAAATATACAAGCAGCAGTTACTGATTGGTTGTAACTGGTAAGTAACAAGTGGGTTTCGGACGCTAACCTGCAAAATTTAAGTTACCACCGTTAAGCAGGAGCGTGGTAAAAAAATACCTCACAGTTTTGTACAGCCTTTTTAAACCCCCAATTGAGGGCTTGAACAATAGCCTGTCCGTTAGCAATTTTACATCCGTTAATCATTTACTCAATCTTAAACTATTACAAATGAAGATCATGAAGCATTTCCTTGTAGTCACCATCCTGTTAATGGCTGCCGGATGGTTAGCCTCCTGTAAAAAAGACAATGCGGATACGGAGGAAGAGGAAAAAATTCCGGTAGAATATGTTGCTTACAGTGCTGCGCCCCTGAACGAAGCTACTTTTTACTACACAGGCGTGAACGGAGAAAAAGTGGATGCAGGCACACAGCCAACTCCTTTTAATAAAAAAATAGAGCGGAAAGCAAAACCCGGGGACAGGCTGGTTTTTTCTTTTAAAGGTACAGCCAATACAACCTTTCCCGTTGCGCTAAGAATAATCATATACGGAGGAGTAGTAGAAGAAAAAGAATTCCATGCGCTTGAAGGAGAAATCAGTTATACCCTGACCGAATAAATATGAAGCAACATCCTTACTTATGTAAAACCTGTTTTTTCAATGCCTCTTCTGATTACCGCTTTCTTACATCATTTAAAAAACAAGAAAATGAAACCCATTATTAAAAACAGCTCCGCCACTGTTGCAACTATGATTATCATTGTATTTACAATCCTGAGCCTTACCGCAAACGCTCAAAAGGAAGGAAAGAAATTCAGCTTTGGATTTGGGTTGGAAGGCATTAAACCTGTTGGAGGTAAAGATATAAAGGAGTATTACAATTTTGGAGGAGGTCTTTCACTCCGCTTCTCTTACAAAGCCGGGCCGGGTTATGCCACACTTACCGGCGGAGCACTTGGCATATTACCCAAAAATTTTGATGATGAAGATTTAAAAGCTGCCGTGCTGATGCCCATTAAGGCAGGCTATAAATATATTTTCTTGAAGCACCTGTTTGTGCAGGGCGAGCTTGGTTACGGAAGGCTTACCATTGTATATGAAGGGGATGATGGCGTAGAGAAAGAGCCTTACAGCGGCCTTATTTACGGAGTAACGGCGGGTGGAAATTTTGGCGCTTTTGAAGCGGGGATAAGATATGAGGGACTGGGTGGAAAAAATAAGGAATACGATGGAAAGCTGAAGCTCTCAGGTATCGGGCTGCGACTGGGCTTTAATTTCTAACAAAAGCTGTGCGTGGCGTCTTCGCCGCGCACAGCCCTCCTGTCGCCTCCGGCGACAATACCTGGACTATTTGCAATACCGAGTAGCTGCGCCTGTTATAGTCGCCGGAGGCACAAAAAAAACGTGCTAAGCAAAGACGCCTGGCACAGCGGGCGTTCATAATCACGCTTTGCATAACGAATAAACCTATAAGATTTGCCGGGCAGTATTGCAGCGCTGCAAATCTTATAGGTTTTCTTACTTAAAAATCTTCAACAACCCTTAGCTTTGTAAAACATGCTAACAAAACACCTATGCCGGAAAATACAACATCCCGTAACAACAACGCTTCCATACACGACAATTTTATCCGCAGCATTTTATCCAATAAAAAGATGGCGGTGGATTATTTCAAAAGCTGCCTGCCCGGTTTTATCAGCAGCCAATTGGATTTTACCAGTTTGCAACAACTGCCAGGCACTTACTTGTCTGAGGAACTGAAGAAAACCATGTCTGATATTGTGTACTCCTGCCGCCGCAAGGGCGGCAAAAGCGCTGTAAAGGTAAGCCTGCTGGTAGAGCATAAAAGCTACCCTGATAAATACACGCCCATACAAATGGGCAGCTATATTTTCTCTGCCTTCCAAAAGCAGGCAACCGCCAAAGAACCGCTGTCGCTGGTTATTCCTGTGCTGCTCTATCATGGAAAAGGCAAATGGCAGTATCGAAGGCTCTCAGGACTTTTTGATGGTATAGATAAGGAATGGAAACAATACCTGCCAGATTTTGAGTACGTATACAATAATTTAGGTACGCTAACCGATACTGAGGTGCAAAAGCTGAACAATAAATTTCTGAAAGCTTCCTTCCTGGCTTTAAAGCATAGCTTTGAAAAAGAGTGGCTGGGGCGAAATGCGGTGGATTTATTGATATTGGCATCAGCAGGCCCCAAAGCGTTGCAAAAAGGTTTTATCATTTACTTATACAGCAGGGGTGATCTGAAAGAAGAAAATGTATTAAATTCGCTACCGGAACCCATAAAGAAAACCATCATGAGCACATTAGACATTTATATAGAAAAAGGACGCAAGAAAGGCATCGAAGAAGGGATTGAAAAGGGCATCGAAAAAGGTATCAAAAAAGGCATTGAAAAAAAGAGCCTGGAGTTTATACAAAACCTCCTGAGTGCCGGGAAATTCTCCGTATCTGAAATTGCTGGTTTTGCCGGTGTTACGGAATCCTTTGTTAAAAAAGTCCGTACCTCGCTGAAAAAGAAAAAATAATTGTATTGAACGTAAAAGTAAAAATGCTCCAGATACGGGGCATTTTTTTGGACAAAACCCTGGTTTAGAAATTCCGCCGGGTACATTCCCCATTCCTGCCGCCATTGATCTGTTTCTTTTCAGGCTTTGTCAACTTTGCCGGGTTTGTTGCCGCAATTCATAATCACGCTTTGCGTAACGAATAAACCTATAAGATTTGCCGGGCAGTATTGCAGCGCTGCAAAATCTTATAGGTTTTCTCCGCACAAATGTTTTGTTACCAGTTACCAAAACCCCCAATTGGGTGTAGTTATCATTTCCCCGCCACAGGTAAGTTTGTTTATCAATCCAATGCTGTAAAACCTCCGCTACTTTTTTTGTTCATCTACCAACATTATCAGCATGAAGCAGGTTTTACTTATTTGTTCAATGTTTTTTGCGTGCCTGGCAACATTTTCGCAATCTACCATCAATGCCTATGTATTGAAAGAACCGCCGGCGAGAGGCTGCCCTGCTACAATCAGGATAGAATGGACGGTTTGCGATTGCCAGGAAGGACTCTTTGATCCTTTTGATATTTGGACAATTTTTCCACCTTATGGACAACCGTTTCAAACTGGCTATTGCTCATCAACGTCCCCCGGTAAATCAGGCTATGTAGACGTTGAATATAATGGCAGAAACTTTGACATAGGGGCAAGATTCGGCGGTAGCGGCGTACTGCCGGAGTGCCCAAAAGTGGATGACAAAACTTTTCATTTTGAAATAGCAGAGCCGGGTTGTCCTGATTATTTTCAGGCTTCGGGTGCAAAAGATGCCAGCGGGTACAATTGTGCCGATGGTGAAGCTTCCTTTTCATCTGTAAGAATTTTCTGCAACCTCCCCTCTTTCGATATACATATTTACGATAGCAGTAACACCGAAGTAGATGTGATAACCCATTGGGTCGGGCAACCGCAAACCTGGAAAAGCCGGGCAGGAAAATATATTGCAAAAGCCAATGTTTTGGGTTGTGAGAAAGAAGTGTCCTTTGTTATTGGAGAAGCCTGCAACGCTACTTTGAACGCCGAATTAAAAGAGGAGGATGCAGGTTGCGGAAACGGGCAATCAGGTAAGAAGCAATATGTTCTGTGCAATTATTCAGATGACTTTGATGCAACCACCTGTTCTGTAAAAGCCGCCGATGCATGGACGCTTACTATAAATGGTATAAGTAATGCAGGCGAACCGTATCTTTTTTCAAAGACATATGTGTACAGCACCCAGCGGAGTGTAGAAATTGATTTTTTACCTCCCGGCACTTACGAGTTTTCCGGTAAAAGGTATGGGCTGCCGGGCGACTCAAAATGTACCGCAGATCCGGTAGCAATAACCATTCCCGGCATTGATTGCGATGATACAGATGCCAAAGTTAAAACGGAAGTATTGAACAATGAATTTCCGGGTGCTCAGGCTATGACAAGAGTGAGATTTTCGATGAACACTTCTGTTTGTGCAGATACATGGACATTAAAATTGCGTTTGTCCGGAAGCAGCCAGGTTTTTGAAACTACTGCAGGCATAAAAGATTTTATATTATTTGAAGGGCTGCCTTCCGGGCTCTATACTTATAACGCCTCCTTAAATAACATTTGTGATAATGTTGACGAGGGAACTGTGGCGGTGAATCAAATCTATCTCATTGAACAGACAACATTGAGTTATTTTGACGGCGATGGTGACGGGTACGGTGATCCTGGTAATGCTGTTCGTTGTGTTGGGCAGGCTCCCGCCCGCTATGTTGCAAACGGTTCCGATTGCGCAGATAACAACCCGGATATACACCCGGGAGCCGCTGAAATATGTGGAAATGGAATAGATGAAAACTGTAATGGAATGGCAGACGATTTTTGTGCATTTTTAGACGATGGATTGGTTGCATGGTATCCATTAAATGAGCATGCCAATGATGTGGCAGGCATACTGACAAACATAAATGGAACCATTACCAACGCCACGCTGGCGGCAGGAAAAGACGGATTGCCCAACACCGCCTATTACTTTAATGGCAGTGCACAGATAGATATTCCCGATAACGATGCACTTGATTTTTTAGATGGCGCATATACGATCAGCTTTTGGGCCAAATACGATAACAGTACGGGGACGCATATCCTCAATAAAGGCAATGGGTACAGCATACAGTTGCAAAGCCCTGGCATCGTGCGTGCAATATCTGCAGGCACCCAGGTAGATATTAATCTGGATGGATTAGTGAATGACGGACAATGGCATCATCATGTATATGTACGATATGCATTTGGCGCTGCCTATTATTTTGTAGACGGGGAATTAAAAACACTTTCAACAGGCTACAATCTTAGCAACGGAACTTCTTATACACAAAACAATTCTTCTGATCCACTTAGGTTTGGAAGCATCTATCCGGGTAATGCTCCCAATAATTTTATTGGCAGTTTGGATGATATTCGTTTATACAATCGACCGTTAAGCGTAACGGAGATAATCGCCCTTTATGGTAAACCACCATCCTACAGCAGCAATATCGTTGCAAGCGGCAATACCACACAATTTAACCTGCCCAATATACCTGGTAACGGATCAGAAGGACTGATACCTAACAGCACAACGCTTAATCTGTCTTCTGCCCGGGACTACAGTTTTCAATTTTGGATAAAGCTCCCGCCTGATCAACATGTTACCTATTGGGCGGGTAATACGGATAATATCATTTTCGAAAAGTGGAGTCATCCTTTTGCTCACCCGGTCAACTTCTCTATGGGCGTTTACAATCAGGGAGCGGGGGCTAACAAAGGCAAGCTGGTATTTTTCAGAACCGATGAGTTGGTAAACTGGGCAAGTGTAGTAAGTAACCGCGCTGTAAACGACAACAAGTTTCATCATATAGCTATTGTGAAGAATGGAACAACATTGCAGCTATTTATTGATGGGGTGCTTGATGCTACAGGTACTGATAACCTGCCCGGCAATGCTGCAAATCAGGCGCCGGTTAGCTTTGGAAAGCGGCGCAACAATGTACATCTTACCACAATGGAGCTGGACGAGTTCAGCATATGGGATGTAGCGCTTACAGAACAGGAGATCAGAGACTGGATGTGTAAAAAAATAAACAGCGCACATACAAGCTATTCCCATCTTAAAGCCTACATTCCATTTGATGAAAACAGTACCCTGTTCGGAAAAGATCATAAAGGCAACTATGATATCTATTTAGGCCGGGAAAATACTTTATCAGGAGGTAGTAATGAGTTTATAACAAAAGGGTTGAGCGCCGCACCCGTCGGCAACAACAGCAGCAGCAATTATTCTGCTACTCCTTCTGCCACAATAGCTCACCCACAAGGAGAAAGCTTTACCGCTACTGCTACTGCAGGTTCTCCACAGGGTATACATGTATACCTCGTTGATACTGTCCCTAATTCAACCAATGGTATTACTATTGGTGAGAACAACAGGTACTTTGGCGTTTTCCAGTCGGGTGGCATAAACCCGCAGTATACCGCAACATATAATTACACCGGAAGCCCTTATGTAAATGCAGGCAACGAAAGCAGCCTGCGGCTTGCCAAAAGAAATGATAATAGCGAAACAGAATGGCAAACCATCAATGCCACGCCCAATACAACCGCCAATACGATTACTGTTACAGGAGAAAGTACCGAGTATATTTTAACAGGAGTGGATATGGCGCTTCCGCTCCGGTGGCTGGTTTTCAATGCACAAAAATGCGGCGATGATATTTGCCTGCGCTGGAATACAGACCAGGAACAAAACACATCACATTTCATTATCGAAAGAAGCATTGATAATAGTACGTACTATAATATTGGTAATACCACGGCATTTAATCAGCCGGGTGAGCATCACTACGACTTTACCGACCACAATCCCTTGCCAGGCAGGATATTTTACCGCCTCAGGCAGGTTGATTTAGACGGCAGGTACACTTACAGTAATACGGTAGCCGTTGACCTGTCGGGCAATATGCGGCAGCTAACGGTGTTCCCTAACCCGGCGGGCAACAGTATTACTATTGCTTATGCCGAAAGCTACCGTGCAGTTGAAATACTGGATGTATATGGCAGGGTCGTAAAACGCGCCGGCATGACGGAAAGAAATCAATACAATATAGCACAGCTCAATCCCGGTGTATACTTTTTACGCATAATAAACAGGCAGGGAATCTATGCAGGTGTGGGGAGATTTGTGAAAAAATAAGCTGTAAAGCAGAAAGAGGTTTGGGTAAACAAACTTTCCAACCCTTTTTTATATACAATACAGCCCCCGGGATAAGTTACATGTAAATAACCCCTTGCAAGGTGGGGTAACCATACGCCCTACATTTCCAGCCTGTCCGCCGTGGCGGGCCTCAAATTTCAAATCAGAAATCCCCAATCCCTGTCCCCCTTCTATCGTATATTTACCCGATGGGTATATTAGCATTTCACAGCATAACAGAATGGCTGCTGTTGTATGTTGCCGCTTTTTGCCTGGGCGTTTCCAAAGGCGGGCTTAAAGGCACAGAGTTGCTGAACGTAACCATCATGGCTATTGTATTGGGCAGCAAACAATCCACAGGAGTGGTGCTGCCCCTTTTATGTTTTGCCGATGTGCTGGCCGTAAAGTATTACAACCGGCATGCGCAATGGAAATATTTTTTCAACCTGCTGCCCTGGATGGTGATCGGCATTTTTATGGGAGTATATGCCGGTATGGGCATGAACGAAGTTATATTCCGGAAGATCATGGCGCTGATCATCATCGTTATTGTAGCCGTAATGTTGCTGCTGGAAATAAGAAAGAATATGGTATTTCCTGCCAACCGGTTTTTTGCGGCGGTAATGGGCTTGATATGCGGGTTTACTACCATGCTGGGCAATCTTGCAGGTCCCTTCAGCAACATATACTTCCTGGCATTGCGGTTGCCTAAAAATGCATTTATCGGTACGGCTGCCTGGGTTTTCCTCGTTATCAATTTTTTTAAGCTGCCCTTCCAGGTTATCTTCTGGAATAACATCAACAGTCAAACCCTGTATACCGATTTAATTGTTTTGCCTGCTTTGCTGCTGGGTTTTTATGCAGGGGTAAGGATTGTTGGAATGATCAAAGACGACAGCTACCGGAAGATAATCATTGCACTCACTTTTGTGGGAGGAGTGTTTATTTTTTTGAAGTAAAGATAAAGCTCCCCTGTTAGCATACATCAATCTTTGCATATGTTTTTCCCAAAAAACAGAGAGCAGAGCAGCAGCCTGTATAACAAGCTAATCAAATTTTATATTTTGCAGTCATGAAAAGAATGCCCTATCCTCTTTTAGTCTTTTTTATTATAAATCTTTCCCTTACGCTGCAGGCGCAGTCGAGGAAACCGCTTATTCAAAAAACACCTGCCTGGGTAACCATCCGTGATTATAATAGCTCAGCATTTGCGTTTGAACAGGAAATTGAAGACGGGTATGCCGATATCGCTTTCGACAACCAAATTTCTGTTGCCGATAAAACAATATTCAGCCGGACCGTGCTTAAGATCATTACGGAAGGAGGCATACAAAATGCATCAAAGGTTTCAGTAAGCTTTGATCCTTCTTATCAAACAGTATACTTCCATACTATCCGGATCATTCGGGGTGATGAGATCATCGATCAGCTCAACCTTTCCAAAATGAAAATTATTCAGCAGGAGGAAGAGCTGGACAGGTTTTTATACAACGGTTCATTGAAATCCGTCTTGTTTCTTGAAGATGTTCGTAAAGGCGATGTTATAGATTATTCCTATTCGATAACCGGCTCTAATCCTGTGTTCAAAGGAAAGTTTTCTACCAGGTTGCAAACAGCGTACAGTTTTCCGGTAGGTAATATTTATTACAAGGTAATATGTCCTGTACAAAAGCATCTGATCGTAAAAAACAGGAATACCGGGGTGGAGCCCCTGGTAAAAGATACGGCAGGCAACCGTGTATATGAATGGAAACTGACCGATGTAAAATCACTCAGGCTTGACGACAACGTTCCGTTGTGGTTTGATCCATATGGCGAAGTAATGGTAAGCGAGTACAAAGACTGGGCTGAAATAAATGAGTGGGCGATGGCGCTTTTTCCGCCCGTGGAAAAAATTTCTCCGGCACTGCAGCAGAAGATTACAAATATCAGGGAAAATGCTGCTTCAGATGAACAGAAAGTGTTAAACGTACTGAGATTTGTGCAGGACGATATACGTTATATGGGAATTGAAATGGGGCAGAATTCACATAAGCCTCATCACCCCAACCAGGTTTTTGCACAGCGCTTTGGAGATTGCAAGGATAAAACCTACCTGATGTGCACCATGTTAAATGCAATGAACATAGAGGCGGATCCGGTATTGATTAATAGTTATTATAAGCAAGCCATTCATGAGCTGCTTCCTTCCTCCAGGAGCTTTGATCATGTTACCGTAAGGGTCAGCTTACACGGCAAATCTTATTTTTTCGATCCCACCATTTCTTTGCAGCGGGGCAATATCAATACGATCTCTTATCCCGATTATCAATACGAGCTGGTAGTAGCTGCCGGTACAACCGGATTAACAAAAATTGAAACGAAAGAGCCGGGGGTCACCAATGTAAAAGAGGTGTTTGATATAAGGAATATGGCAGGAAATGCCGGGCTGGTTGTTACAACCGATTATTCAGGCAGCTTTGCTGATGATATCCGTAACCAGTTCAGTACTACCAGCCGGTATGAAATGCAGAAAACATACAGGGATTTTTATGCGGGATATTATAAAGATATTGTTGCAGACAGCCTGCTGTATTACGATAATGATACCACCGGCATTTTTACGACAGTGGAATATTATAGCATTAAAAATATCTGGGATAAAAATGGCAAAGAGAAATCGGCCTTTTTTACTCCTTTTGTAATAGATGGGATAATAAAAAAGCCGAAAGAAATTGCCCGTACCATGCCCTACCGGTTAAGCTTCCCGGCAAAGTATAAAGAATCGGTAATAATCAATATGCCTGACGAATGGAATGCGGAGGAGAATAATGAGAAGATCAGTACCGGCTATTTCGTGTTGAATGCCAGGCATTCCTACCATCAAAAACGATTTTTACTGGAGTATGAATATGAAAGCCTGAGAGATCATGTGGAACCTGCTGAAATGGAAGACTTTTCAAAGCAAATGCAAAAACGGGAAGACAGGTTCGGGTACGCCCTTTCTGATAGCGGAACCGGAGATTCAATTGTGAGAGCGCCCGCGATCAATAAGTCAGCAGATGGACTTACCTATCTTTATACTATTCTTGTTGTATTGGCGGTGATAGGCATTACTACCTGGATCATCAGGAAGAATAATATGTAAACCTGATATTTAAGGGATAATAAACGCTTCATTTCCGGCGAACCATATTATATTGTGACGAAAAATATTCGGCTAAGTAGTATATGAGTTCATCCTACCTGCTGCAGGCAGAAAACATATCCAAGTCTTTTCCGGGCGTGAAGGCGCTCGACAATGTTCAGCTATTGATTGAAAAGGGGAAAGTGCATGCGGTAATGGGCGAAAACGGGGCGGGTAAGTCTACCCTGATGAAAATTCTCATTGGTATGATAAAGCCCGACCACGGCTCCATTATGATGAACGGAAGGGAAGTAACCTTTCATTCTGTTCACGATGCGATCCTTGCAGGTTTTTCAATGATACACCAGGAGTTATTGCCTTTTCCTGAGCTGACTGTTGCTGAAAATATTTTCATGGGCAGGGAGCCCGTAACAGGTTTTTTCGGATGGATCAACCGTAAAAAACTATACCGGGATGCCGGGAAACTGATGGAAAAGTTAGGGGTATCGATAAAGGTTAACCGTAAAATGAAAGAACTGAGCATTGCTGAGATGCAGATGGTGGAGATTGCCAAAGCCCTTTCTAATAGAGCAGAAATCATCATCATGGATGAGCCTACTTCAGCCATATCCGGCCGTGAAGTGCAGGTGTTATTCAATATTATCCGCGATCTTACCAAACAGGGCATTGCCATCATCTATATATCCCATAAAATGGATGAGATACTGGAAATTGCTGATACAATTACCGTAATGCGCGACGGGAAATACATTGCTACGCATCCTGCGTCAGCATTAAACAGCGAATATTTGATCAACCTGATCGTAGGCAGGGAGCTGAATGCCATTTTTGAGAAGCGGAATACAAATAAAGGCGAGATCCTACTTTCGGTTGAGAACCTGGAGGGTGAAAAATTTTCCGGTATAAGCTTCGGGCTGAGGAGGGGAGAAATTTTGGGTATAGCCGGTTTAATGGGAGCGGGCAGAACTGAAATAATGGAAGCCTTGTTTGGATTGCGCAGGATAGCATCGGGCACCGTGTATGTAAAAGGTCAAAAAGTAAACATCCGTTCCCCGCGCCATGCAATAGCGAATGGCATCGGTTTGATCAGTGAAGATCGCAAGCATACGGGGCTGGTGCTTTCTTCCTCTGTAAAACACAATATTACACTGGCGTCGCTGGCAAAAAATGATGGAGTATTCTTACATCCCGATAAAGAGAAAAAGATAGCGGACGCGAAAATCAAAGAATTTAACATCAAAACGCCCTCTGCTAACCAGGTTGTTAATTTTTTAAGCGGCGGCAATCAGCAAAAAGTGGTGTTGGCCAAAGTGCTGTTGAACGACCCGGATATCATCATTTTTGATGAGCCGACGCGTGGCATTGACATTGGTGCAAAAACAGAGATCTACAAAATGATAACGGCATTGGCTGAAAAAGGAAAGGCGGTGATCATGATCTCTTCTGAATTGCCTGAGATCATTGGACTGAGCGACAGGGTGCTGGTAGTACGCGGGGGAACAATTGTAAAAGAATTGAAAGGGGAAGAATGCTCGCAGGAGCTGATCATGCAATATGCAATGAATTAAACATGCACTGTATTTTAGTATGTACCCGAACTGACAATAGAAGCTTGTTGTGCCGCTTCTGTAATGATATATAACGATTTCAATATTTCTACATGAGTTTTGCAAAAATCAAATCCCCGGCTGATTATTTTTCCCGCTATGGAATTTTTATTGCATTAATAGTGATCTGCATAGCGCTGTCCGTTGCTACTCCCAACTTTTTTACGGCTCAGAATATGCTAATCGTATTACGGCAGGTATCCATTAACGGTATCCTGGCCATAGGCGTAACCTATGTGATTATTGCTGGGGGGATCGATCTTTCGCTGGGGTCGGTTATAGCGCTTACCGGCGTAGTGGCTGCAAGCTTTGCGCACCCGGGTACCTATCCGTTGCTTGTTCCCGTGTTGTTAGGGTTGCTGACCGGCGTGGTGGTGGGTTTGCTGAACGGGCTTACGATCACAAAAGGAAAAGTAGCGCCCTTTATTGTTACGTTGGGCATGATGACCATTGCGAGGGGACTGGCGCTGGTATGGAGCAAAGGGCGGCCGGTTACCAATTTGTCAAAGGAATTTAATTTTATAGGAGGTGGCGATTTATTGTTTGTGCCGGTACCTATCCTGTTGTTTGTACTGGTCATTATTGTATCGGCTGTTATTTTAAAGTATACGCGTATAGGCAGGTATATTTACGCGGTGGGAGGCAATGAAAACGCTGCCGCTGCATCGGGCATAAGAGTAAACAGGGTGAAGCTATTCGCTTATATCATGTGCAGCGGCTTGGCCGGACTGGCGGGGATCGTGCTTGCATCGCGTATCACTACCGGTCAGCCCAATGCCGGTATTGCGTATGAGCTGGATGCGATAGCCGCCGTAGTAATAGGCGGTACCAGCCTGCTGGGGGGCAGAGGAAGCATAGCAGGTACTGTTATTGGTGTGCTGATCATTGGCATTATCAACAATGGGCTTGATCTGCTGAATGTAAGTTCCTATTACCAGCAAATCATCAAAGGTGTAATTATTGTGGGTGCGGTGTTGCTCGACCGAAGGAACGCGCGTTAGCAATAGAAGCGTATCAGTCGTTCTTATCCTTCAAAATGATGTACATGAAAGCATTACGGAATTTATACATCAGCGTGTGTGGCATTGTTATGTTCAATGTAAGTATTGCACAATCCGTAAACAACGATGTGTTTACCTTGCTTGAATATAATAATCCCGGACTGGTAGTGGACGTGAGTGTGGGCTTGTGGGCATGGCCCATACCAATGGATTACGATGGTGATGGAGATATGGATTTGGTAGTATCGTGCCCTGATAAGCCGTATAACGGGACTTATTATTTTGAAAATCTTACAGGTGGAGCTGCCCCGCTGTTTGCGCCTGCAAAAAAAATAACGGAAGCGCTCAAAAATGTACAGGTCTCTTTTGTGGATGATCAGCCGCGGGTGTTGATACCCGGGTATGAATTGACCAATTTCAGAAACCTGCAGAACATGCAAATGGACAGTTTGTTTCCTCCCGGGGAAATCCTCAAAGACTTTAAAAAGGCTCCGCGTTTTAACCAGTGGAAGCTGGTGGATTATGATAACGATCACGATCCTGATATTATGATAGGGGTGGATGACTGGAGCGATTATGGCTGGGACAATGCTTTTAATAACAAAGGGGAGTGGGTCAATGGGCCTTTGCATGGATACGTATATTGGATAGAAAACAAAGACGGTGTTTATATCAATCGCGGAAGAATACATGCAGGAGGAAAAGAGATAGATGTGTTTGGAGCGCCGTCGCCTAATTTTGCTGACTTTGACGGCGATGGAGATCTTGATTTAATCTGCGGCGAATTTCTTGATAAATTCACCTGGTTTGAAAATACCGGTACCTGGGACAAGCCGGTGTATGCTGAAGGGAGGTTTTTGAGCAATCAGTCAGGAATAATAAAAATGGATTTGCAGATGATCGTTCCGGCGGCTGTTGATTTTGATAAGGACGGGCATGTAGACCTGGTGGTAGGCGACGAGGATGGCCGGGTAGCATTTATAAGAAATACTGGTATTGTATCGGACAAGATGCCTGTTTTTGAATCTCCTGTTTATTTTAGGCAGCAGGCGGCATATGTAAAATTCGGGGCATTGGTCACGCCTGTCAGTACCGATTGGGACGATGACGGCGACGAAGATATTGTTGCCGGCAATTCGGCAGGGTATATTGGTTTTATAGAAAACCTGGGCAATTACAATGATAAACCCCGCTGGGCCGCCCCGGTATTATTACAATCGAACGGGAAAATTATTCGTATACAGGCAGGTAAGAACGGTTCTGTACAAGGCCCGGCCGAAGCCAAATGGGGCTATACAACATTGTCGGTAAACGACTGGGATGGCGACGGGTTAAAAGATATCGTTGTCAATTCTATTTGGGGAAAAGTAGAATGGTTCAGAAATACCGGTAAAAAAGGCGCGCCCCGTTTGGAAGAAGAGCAGGCGGTTACGGTAAACTGGCAACCCGGCAGGGCGCCCAAACCTGCATGGACCTGGTGGCAACCTGCACCCGCTGAATTGGTAACAGAATGGCGAACAACTCCTTTTGTGATTGATTGGAATAAAGACGGGCTGACAGATCTGGTAATGCTGGATCATGAAGGATATTTAGCCTGGTTTAAAAGAGTAAAAGACAAAAAGGGAAAACTACTGTTGCAGCCAGGACAAAGGATTTTCTACAGTAAGCCGGCGTCTGTATTTGATGGCAACCATAAGGTGGTTGCAGAAACACCCGGGATGCTTCGCTTAAATGCCCGCGAAAACGGTGGCAGCGGCAGAAGGAAATTTACAATTACTGACTGGAATAATGACGGGCTGCCCGACCTGGTGGTGAATAGTGTAAATGCTTCCGTATTGCTTAACCGTGGCGAAGAAAATGGCGTCTGGCATTTTGAAGATACCGAAATACTGGGAGCGCAAATCCTTGCCGGGCACGATACCAGCCCTACACCTGTAAACTGGGGCGAAGCAGGGTTGGGCTTATTGATAGGAGCGGAGGATGGGCATTTTTATTTTTACAAAAAATAATATTGCAAAAATAGGATCAGCTCCAGCTTCGAAGGCGGTAGCCCTTGAAAGCATAAAATACCAGGTAAATATAGCAGGGCAATAATATCCAGTAAGCAGTTTTTAAAGTAAACGCGGATGAGTCTGCCAGGTATCCGTACAATAAAGGAAGGATCGCGTTGCCGCAAAGTCCCATGATCATTACCGAAGCTCCCAGTTTTGTAAAACGCCCCAATCCGTCCAGTGCCAGCGGCCATATACCTGCCCACACCAATGAGTTGGCCAGCCCCAGCAATACCACGAACCAAATGGATACATCGGCTGTATGCCCGAGTATCGTTACGGTTCCCGCAGTAAGCAATATGAGCAGGCTGAACAGTATGCCCAGTAAAGTGCATATTTTTAATACAGTGCCCTGCCGGATATAACGCGGTATGATAATAATGCCTGTGATATATCCTATAATGGTTGCTGTTAAAGTATAAGAAGGAAAGACCTTTGCTTCATACAAAGAAATATCCATAGATAAAGCGTATGGAATGATGGTATCAATGGCGATAACCTGTGTTCCTACATGTAAAAAAATTGCGATCGCTCCGAGAATGAGATGCGGAAATTGAAAAATGCCTGTTTTCCCTTCTTTATCCTCCGGCGTTTCCTTGGCTTCTTCGTCTGTAGTGATTTCAGGCAAAGGCGAAAGCCGTACAGCCAGTCCTAATAATGCCAGGATGCCTCCCATTATCCCGTAAGGCATTATTACGCGCCTGATGAAGGCATCCAGCTCCGCATTTTTTTCAGCTTCATTCATTATTGCCAGTTGTTCTGTTAATCCGCTGTCGGCAGCTTTCAGTATAACGGCGCCTAATATCAATGGAGCAAGAATGCCGGCACCTTTGTTACAAATGCCCATAAAGCTGATCCGCTGGGCGGCATGCTCTTTGGGACCGAGAATGGTGACGTAGGGGTTCGCGGCAGTTTGTAAAATAGCTAAGCCGCAGCCGATAGTAAACAGTCCTGCAAGAAAGATTTCGTAAGTGCGCATATACGCCGCCGGTATAAATATGAATGCGCCGGCCGCCATCACCCAAAAGCCCGCCATCATCCCTTTTTTAAAGCCAATGGCTTTTAACAGGTACGAAGAGGGTACAGACATCACCAGGTAAGCAATATAAAAGGCAAATGCTACCAGGTATGACTGAGCGTGGTTCAGCTCGCAGGCAATTTTAAAGTAAGGGATTAAAATGGCGTTTGCCCAGGAAACAAACCCAAAAATAAAAAACAACACCGCGATGATAAGCAGGGATACAAGCGTTTGTTGTTTGGTTAAAGAACCGGCCGTAACAGATTGCAGAGGCTTAGCCATTTTTTTTAAGCGCTTTTGTTTTTAGAAAGCAGGGATGCTGACTGCTGATCGAGGAAAAAAGTGCAATCAGGGTGCGATTGCAATATACTTGCCGGAAAAAGATTACTGATATCCTGCTCAATGCTGTTTTTAACGGCAAAGGCTTTGCGTTGATCCGGTACTGAACAAATAATGGCTTTGGATGTAAGGATTTGCTGTACAGACATGCTGATAGCCTGCCGGGGCACTTCCTCCAGTGTTTCAAACCACCCTTCATTTAATTGCTGGCTACGGCAGGGACCATCCAGCTCCACTACTATATAAGGTATTTCTGTTTTAAAATCTGCAGGAGGATCATTAAAGGCAAGATGCCCGTTTTCGCCTATGCCTACCAGGGCCACATCAACCGGGTGTTCCGATATTATTTTGTTCAACCTGTTGCATTCATCTGCCGGGCTTATTTCGCCATTGATAAGATAAGCTGCTTTTAATGGACTTACCTTTTGCAGGAATCGTTCGGTAAGGTACTTCCGGAAACTTGCCTTATGCGTTACCGGTAGCCCTATGTACTCATCCAGGTGAAACATTGAAACCCTGCTCCAGTCGATGTCTTCCTCTGTAACCAGTTGCCGCAGCGTTTCAAACTGGCTGGCGCCGGTAGCCAGTATGATATTGGCGGTACCTTTTTCGGCAATGGCTTCCCTGATGTGTTTCGCCGTAAGAGCCCCTGCCTTTGTGCCTAATTGTCCTGCATTATCTGAAATGTCGAGATTCAACATATTTGATCGGTTATTTTTGCTGTGATTTATTTAAAATATTTCATAATTTCTGCTGCTATCAGCGCATGTCCCTCGGTATTGGGATGATTTACCTGCGACATATACGCCTCTGTTTTTTCCCCTGACAGCACCCTGGCTTTAAAAGCGGCATAGCTGTCTGCTAATCCTACTTTATATTGCATTGCCAGTTGTCTTATTTGTTGCGCGTGCTGTTCCAGCAGGTTGTTCTCCTGCAAAATATCAACCGATGTATCCGGGGAGGGAGTAAGCAAAATCACTTTTATCTGTTTTGCGAGAGCGGTTTCAATCATGCGGCTCCACGCCTTTTTTGCTTTTTCAAGCCCCGGTCCCCTGTCGTTTAATGCATAGTCTATGAAAATAACATCGGGCTGATGAGTCAATACGTCCCGTTCGAACCGTTGGGAGCCGCTTTCGGAATTCTCGCCGCCTATGGCAGTAACAATACAGTTGATCACAGCATAAGGATATTGCTGTTTCAGTTGTTTCAATACTTGCTGGGGATAGGCGTTCAGCGTTTGCACATCGGGTGTTTTAAAATAGCCGGATGGAACGGAATGCCCGTGAAATACAAGATTAATGGCCCGGTTGTTCGGCCATTGTTTTTGCAGGGCAGTAATTACGGTAGCCAGGTACCCGGTGGTATCATTCTCCTGTGTATTTGCCGGTGCCGTAAAATGAAAAAGGCAAAAAATAGAAATGTAAATAATTTTCATTCTTGTGTGATAAAGCGGTGTAAGCCGCCTGAAGTTAACCTATTTTTTCAACCACCTGTCGAACCAGTTGAATGCTTCCTGCTGCATTGGCTTATCGAACTTATGCAGGCCGGGATAATAAGAGCACTGATAACGGTCTGCCGCACCCGCTTTTTCAAATACCTGCCGCAGGATAGCATCCGCCTCCTTCATTTCCGGCAACGTGTATAACTGGTCTTCTGTATCATTGAGCACCAGGGTAGGTAAGGGAGCTCTTAGTCCCAGTATTTCAGGGAAGTTAAGTTCCTTTGGCAATACAGGAACGTAGACCATCCAAGTATGCGTAAATGATTTGTACAGCACAAAATCTTTCCAGGTGGTCATAAAGCCTACACATACTGCGCATTTGATCCTGTCGTCCAACCCGCCCATAAAAACAGTGCGCATACCCCCGCCCGATAGTCCGCCACAACCTATGTTATTGGCATCTACATCGGGGCGGGCGCATAAAATATCAAGCGCCTTGCGGTCTTCTGCAAAAAACACACCCGGCCAGGTTGTGCCGGCGCTGAACAGCGATTTTGCCATGATATGCTCATGCTCCGCCGCCCATTCATTGTATTTTTCAATATTCTCCGGGTTTTCGGGGTCATCATCATTCAGTCCGTTTCTGAAACGTTCGCCTACATCCTGCAGCATTACCCTTCTGCTGGCAAAAGGAAAAGCATCAGATACCAGCACTACATACCCTCGCTTTGCGATTTCGTTTGCCCAGGCTGTACCTTCGTAGTACTCCTTCTGATGTTCTGTCACCACCTGGGCCTGGGTGTTTGAAGTACGGGTTATTTTACGTGTGCCCAGGTATTTGTTGCCGCCATGGTCATGAAAGGCAAGTATGCCGGGGAGCTTGCCTTTGGCATTTGCCGGTTTCAGTAAAATGGCATCGGTAGGGCGGCCGTAGGGCAGTTGCCAGCTCAGCTCTTCAATGTGAAGCCCATCGTGATTGTATTGCTTTTTTACTTTTACTTCCGGCAGCCCGCCTATGTGTGGTATACCCATGCGATCTGTAAGACGTTGTTTGGCTGTTTTGCGCCAGTCCTCTATATTTTGCTTATTCCATTGTGTGTTCCTGAACGATAAGGAGGGTATTTTGTTTTCCGTAAGAGAAACCGCCCACGGACCATAGGGGCCTATGAGGTTAAGTTCCGTGATATCTTTGAAATATTCCATTGCTGTTGGTATATGTTGACCGTTTTCAAAAAAGGCGCCGGATGCAAAGCTGTTGAATATGCCGCCTCCCGCTATACTCATACCGGTTAAACCGGCAGTTTTGATAAATGTTCGCCTTTTGCTTTTCATAATGGAATGACCTGCGTATAAAGCTAAGGATTATTTGTAGACGATTTGAGGATTTGTGATTTTGTGATTTCTGATTTGAGATGTTTCAGGTTTCTGATTTGGGGTTTGTAGTTTATGGTTAAGGTTACACAACTTCAAACTATAAACAACAAACAATAAACTTCCCCTGTGCAACTCCGTGTCCCGGTGGCGCTGTGGTTCCAGGTTTATGGTTTGGGGTTTATGGCTTCAAATCTCAAATTTCAAATCCATTCCCCCACCTGCAACTTGTAACCTGCAACCAAAAAGCCCGGCATTGGCCAGGCTTTGTATTAGTTATGAAGGATGTTGCTATGCAACCTTCAACATGCTCATCTTGCTGTTGTTGAACTTATGCTGTGCATAGTCGAGGGTAAGATGGAACTGTTTTTCGTTTGAAGTAGGCAATTCGAACATGGCATCGGTCAGGATGTTTTCGCAGATGCTCCGTAATCCGCGGGCGCCGAGCTTGTATTCCATGGCTTTGCTTACCATAAAATCAAATACCGGCTCATCTACCTTCAGCTTAATGCCTTCCAGTTCAAACAGGCGTGCGTATTGTTTGATCAAAGCGTTTTTTGGCTCGGTTAAAATAGAGCGAAGTGTTTCCGCGTCCAGCGGGTTCAGGAATGTTACTACCGGCAATCTTCCCAGCAATTCAGGAATTAAGCCAAACGATTTCAGGTCCTGCGCGTTCACATATTGCAACAGGTTTTTCTTCATATACTCCTGCTGGTCTTTGTTTACGTTAAAGCCAATGGAGTTGGTGTTCACCCTGCGCGCGATTACTTTATCAATGCCATCAAATGCGCCGCCGCATATAAAGAGAATGTTCTGGGTATTTACTTTGATCAGCTTCTGCTCAGGATGTTTTCTGCCGCCTTGCGGGGGAACCAGCACTTCAGTACCCTCCAGCAGCTTCAGCAACCCCTGTTGAACGCCTTCGCCGCTCACATCGCGGGTGATAGACGGGTTATCGCCTTTACGGGCAATTTTATCTATTTCATCTATGTATACTATTCCTTTTTCGGCAGCCGCTACATCGTAATTACAAACCTGCAGCAGGCGGGTAAGAATGCTCTCCACATCTTCACCCACATATCCTGCTTCGGTAAAAACGGTTGCATCTACAATGGCAAATGGCACATTCAGCATCCGTGCAATGGTTTTAGCCAGAAGGGTTTTACCAGTGCCCGTTTCGCCTACCATTACAATATTGCTCTTTTCAATTTCTACTTCATTTTCGCCTGTTTTGTGCTGAAGGCGCTTATAATGGTTGTAAACGGCTACGCTTAATACTTTTTTTGCCTCATCCTGCCCAATTATATATTCATCTAAAAACTTCTTGATCTCTACAGGCTTCTTAACCGTTAGTTTGAATTGGGGATGCGAAGATTCATGTTTTAAAACAAGTTCCTGTTCAATGATTTCCCGTGCATGTTCTACGCAGTTTTCGCAGATATGTCCTTCCTGTCCCGCAATAAGAATTTTAACTTCATCACGACTTCTACCACAAAAAGAGCAATGCAAGATTGATTTAGCCATCGTAATACAATAAAAGTTTAATATCAATTATTTGATCGGCTTACATGGGATAAGGAATTATCTTTATTTCCGAGTAGATAGGATAGAGGATAATGCAAAAGTCCGAAACTTTTTCTGGAATATCCAATATTTAAGGGCTTACATATATCAAATTCCGGTGCATGAAAAAGCCGCTCAGCGTAAGCGGCCTTCAATGAACTGATTGTAAGTAGCTTACAGCTTATCAACCAACTTATCTACAATGCCATAAGCAATGGATTCTTTGGCATCCATCCAATGATCACGGTCGAAATCTTTCATTATTTTTTCTAATGGCTGCCCGCAGTTGTCGGCTAATATTTGTGCGCTTATCTTTTTCACTTTTTCTATCTGCTCTGCCATTATTTCCAGGTCGGCCGACGTTCCCTGTCCGCCGCCGCTGGGCTGGTGGATCATTACTTCGCCGTGGGGAAAGATATAACGCTTCCCTTTTTTACCACCGCTTAGCAACAGGGAGCCCATAGAAGCGGCCATCCCCATACAAACAGTAGCAACCGGCGATTTTATCATCTGCATGGTATCATACACCACCATACCGCTGGTTACGATGCCGCCGGGACTGTTTATGTAAAATGTAATTTCCTTTCCGGGGTCTATCGCGTCAAGGTATAAAAGCCTCGAAGTAATGTCTTTTGAACTTTTGTCATCTACCGCTCCCCACAAAAAAATCTTCCTTTGCTCAATAAATTTTTTATCAAATTGCCATCCGCTCAGCATTTTCTCCATCGAAGGAAGTTCCGGTATTTCCGGGGTATCTTCGTCATCCAGCCTGAACGGTTGCTTTACACTATGTATCTGCATATTGTTAATTCTTTTAATTGGTTTGATTGCGGGTTGAATAGCCTTGCTTAATTTTCTTTTTGCTTTTTAGGATTGATGAGCAGCACTTCATCTACCAGCCCGTATTCCTTTGCTTCCGGTGCGGTCATCCAGAAATCGCGATCAAAGTCTCTCGCAATCTTGTCAACGTCCTGCCCGCTGTGAGATGAAACCACTTCGTACAGCTCCCTCTTCATTTTACGTACTTCGTTTACGGTGATCAGCACATCACTTGCCTGACCTGCGGCGCCTGCACTGGGCTGGTGCATCATAATACGGGAATGTTTAAGCGCGGTGCGTTTGCCTTTGGCCCCCGCACACATCAATACGGCGCCCATGCTGGCCGCCATACCGGTGCAAATGGTAGCTATATCAGGATTGATGTACTGCATGGTATCGTACACGCCCATTCCGGCATATACCGACCCGCCCGGGCTGTTGATGTACATCTGTATATCGCGGGTACGATCGGTGCTTTCAAGAAATAAAAGCTGCGCAGTAACGATATTGCCTACTTCTTCCGTAATAGGATAACCCAGGAAAATGATGCGATCCATCATCAGCCTGCTGTATACATCCATTACGGCAATGTTCATAGGACGTTCTTCTATAATATTAGGAGTAAGATTGGTAATAACGTGTTTTGTATAGCTATCCAGCTTGTTACCGGAAATGCCCTTATGCTTAACGGCGTATTTTTCAAATTCTTTTCCAATGTTCATATTATCAATGGTTTCTGATTTAGAGAAGCAATTTATGGCTTTTATGAACCCAAATATCATGCGAAATAAAAAAACAGACAAAATGCCATGACGATATAAGTATTTGCGCCTGATTTTGATATATGGTAAGGGAAGGCCCGGGTTTGTGGTTTGAAGTTTCGGGTTTGAGGTTGATTGCTGTTGGCTATGGGCTGTCAGCCATGAGCTATGGGCTGCACCTGTAACCTGCAACTTGCAACCTGTATGAGCTGTCGGCTTTGAGTGTAACTATAAACAAATCAGAAATCAGCAATCCCCAAATCAGAAATCTCCTAATGGTGATGATGCTGATGTTCTTCCTGAAGTTTGCGGAAGTCTTCCAGGCTGATTTCTTTTTCAGCGGGGGTAAACTGGCTTTCGGCTTTTTCAAATACTTTTTGAGAGATGATCCGGCGGTATGTATTTTCAACCTGCTGCTTATCCTGCGCCAGGCGGTCAACATAGCTTCCCAGCCAGCTCATATCGCCCTGCATACCCGAAGCTCCGAAATAGTTCAAAACTTCCTGTGCAATATGATCGCGGATTTCATCGGGAGAAACTTCGATGTTGTTATCCTTTACGATCTTGTCTGAGATCAATGTCCATTTTAACTGGTCCCTGAACGTAGGGAACTCTTCTTCAACCTGCTCGGGAGTTTTGCGTTGTTCGGTACCGGCTTCCATCCAGCGCTTTAAAAAGCTCTCCGGAAAATCGATAGAGGTATTGTTGAGCAGTGCATGATATATTTCGTGATGCAGATGGTTGCGGCTTTGCGCATCCAGCCCTGCCTGTATACCTGCTTTGATCTCTTCACGGAAAGCTTCTTCGGTCGTAATATTTTCTTTATTGGGAAATACTTCCTTAAAGAATTCCTCATTCAGTTCTCTCTTTTCTACGAGGCCTATTTTGGTGATGGTTACTTTAAAGTATTTATTTAAAGCGTCCGCATCATTTTTATCCAGTCCGAGATCGCCGGCCAGCCACTCTCTTTCTTTTTCATCAAAGGCTGTTGAAAGCTGTAATACCACGCTGTCATCCTTCTTTTTGCCGATCAGGTTGGGTTTAAACGCGGCATTAAAATATTTTACCAGCAGCGAATTTTCTTTACTGATGCCGCCTTCTGTTGCATTGCCTTCAGCATCTGATTCTTCAAACTTAACATTCAGCACATCCTCATCGGTAGCAACGGTTTCCGGCTCGGTCATTTTACCATGACGCAGACGCAGGCGCTCTACTTCTTCCTCTACCAGCGATGGCTCTGCTTCTATTTTATAACGTACCACATTGGCCAAATTCAGGTCGGGCAATTCAAAAACGGGTTTCAGCCCCACTTCAAAATTGAATGAATATTCAGATGGATTATTCATATCAATATTACGGGGGTCATTGTCGGCTCCGGGCAGGGGTTGCGCGAATATGTCGAGTTTTTCCTGGTCAAGGTAATCCAGCAATCCCTTTTCAATGCTTCTCAGCACTTCTTCGGTATACACTGCGGGACCGTGCATTTTTTTAATCATACCTGCAGGCACCATACCCTTGCGGAAACCGGGTATATTGGCTGATTTGGCGTATTGCTTCAATGCCTTTTCAAACGTTGGCAGATAATCCTCTTTGGATACTGTAACTGTTATTTTGTCGTTCAGTAAACCAATATTTTCCCTGGTAACGGTTGCCATAAATTATTAGAGTATTTTATTAACGGATGGTTCATTCAAACACAAATCCTGCCTGTTTTATCTGTTTTGTGCGGGTGGAGGGACTCGAACCCCCATGCCTCGCGGCGTCAGATCCTAAGTCTGATACGTCTGCCAATTTCGCCACACCCGCTTGAAAATGAGCCTTTATTAACCAATGGCTAACCTGGCTTCCCATTTTTGGGACGGCAAAGGTAGTAGATTTTACTTAAATTTGGATTTATATGAATACTGATGTTAAAGCGCCGGCATACAATCTTAGCGAAGAAGAAGAGAAGAAGGAGATTGTGCGCCAGTATCGCGCTCTTTTACGTTGCCTTAAACCTAAGCTGAAACAGGGAGACCGTGAACTGCTGCGACTGGCTTTCGAGATGGCCGCCGAAGCCCATAAAACCATGCGCCGTAAAAGCGGAGAGCCTTATATCCTTCATCCCATAGCTGTTGCACGCATTTGTGCCGAAGAAATAGGATTGGGCGTGCGTTCCACTATCTGTGCTTTATTACACGATACTGTGGAAGATACTGATTTGACCCTGCAGGATATAGAAAGGGCCTTCGGAAGCGAAATTGCCAGGATTATAGACGGGCTTACCAAAATAGCCAATGTAGTAGATACCAACTCCAGTCAGCAGGCGGAAAATTTCAAGAAAATATTGCTCACGCTCACCGATGATCCACGGGTTATTTTAATAAAGCTGGCAGACAGGCTGCACAACATGCGTACGCTGGACAGCATGAAGCGCGAAAAACAATTAAAAATTTCAAGTGAAACAGTATATGTATACGCGCCGCTGGCTCACCGCATGGGCTTGTATTCCATAAAAACCGAAATGGAAGACCTGGCAATGAAATACCTGGAGCCCGATACCTATCGTGAAATTGCCAGGAAGCTTGCCGAAACCAAACGGGAAAGAACCAGATATATTAATGAATTTATACGACCTATTAAGGACGGGCTGGTGCGTGCCGGGTTAAAGGTAGAAGTATATGGCAGACCCAAGTCCATTCATTCTATATGGAATAAAATGAAGAAAAAGGGGGTGGCGTTTGAAGAAGTATACGACCTGTTCGCTATACGGGTGATCCTCGACTCCAGTCCTGAAAAAGAAAAAGAAGATTGCTGGAAAGCATATTCGATGATCACGGATATGTATACCCCTTCGCCCGAGCGGTTACGCGACTGGTTGAGCAACCCCAAATCGAACGGGTATGAAGCCTTGCATACTACCGTAATGGGACCGCAGGGAAAATGGGTGGAGGTGCAGATCAGGACCAAACGGATGAACGAAATTGCCGAAAAAGGATTGGCCGCTCACTGGAAATATAAGGAAGGCGCCAATGATGAGAATCGTTTTGACAAATGGCTTACGCAAATAAGGGAGGTTTTGTCGCAGGATGTAAATTCTATTGACTTTCTCCAGGATTTCAAGACTTCGTTCCTGGCAGAGGAAATTTATGTATATACCCCTAAAGGGGATGTAAAAATGCTGCCTGTGGGAGCTACTGCGCTCGACTTTGCTTTTTCGGTGCACAGTGCTGTTGGGTCAAAATGTATTGGCGCCAAAGTAAATCACAAACTGGTGCCTATTGGTCATAAGTTGCGCAGCGGCGACCAGATAGAGATCATTACCAGCAACAAGCAAAAACCCAACGAAGACTGGCTGAACCTGGTGGTGACTACCAAGGCCAAAACAAAAATTAAGGACGCGCTGAAAGAAGAAAAAAGAAAAATAGGCGAGGAAGGGAAATATACGCTGCAACGGAAGCTCGAAGCAATAGGGGCGGCATCCAGCCAGGCAAATATTGAGGAAGTATCTAATTTTTACAAGCAGCCCTCGCCGCTGGACCTGTTTTACCAGATAGCGGTAAAGAATATTGACCTGAAAGAATTAAAAGACGAGTTCCAGGTGGCAGGAGATAAGCTGGTGGTGCCAAAGCCAGCAAAGCTGGCAGAGCCTGAAAGTAAGCCCGATACAGATCATGCAAAGCCTTCGCATAAAAAAGACAATGAACTGATCATTTTTGGTGAAAGCAGCGACAAGATCGTGTATACACTTGCCAATTGCTGTAAACCCATACCAGGAGATGATGTATTCGGTTTTGTAAGTACCGGCAAAGGATTGATCATTCACCGGACCAATTGCCCTAACGCCGCCAGGCTGATGTCAAATTTTGGTCACAGGGTGGTAAAAACAAAATGGGCGAAGAACAAAGAAATTTCCTTCCTTACCGGCGTTAAAATATTAGGATTGGATGATGTAGGTGTGATACATAAGATCACCAACCTGGTATCCGGCGAAATGAAAATAAACATAGCCGCCCTTACGGTGGAAGCCAAAGAAGGGTTGTTTGAAGGGAACGTGAAATTGTTCGTTCACGATAAAGAGGAGCTCGACGAACTGGTAGCCCGCCTTAAAAAACTGCCAGGTATTGAAGCCGTAGAGCGGTATGATACGGAGTTGGTATAGGGGTATTGGAAATTTCTGATTTGATATTTGAGATTGCGGGTATTTGGAGCTCACAGTTTATTGTTTATAGTTTGAAATTGCTTAGATCATAAACTTTAAGCCATGAACCTCAAATCCTGATAGCTGATGACTCTTCAACTATTTACCATAAGTTTATCACGGTTCCTATGTGGTTTTAGTGGAATTACGTAATCTTGTAGTAGTTTTTACCTAAACCCAACCCAGGAATGAAGAGATATCTTTTACCGGGCTTTATTGCTATGGTGATAGCTATGCCCGCAATGACGCAGAACAATCCTGCCGTACAGGCAGAATTTCCAGGCAAAAGTCCCAGGCTTGCAGCCGCTATTCAAGGATATTTTACTTATCCCGGTCGGTTTGGAGTAAGTGTAGATGGAAAATTGATGTTCCGTGCCAATGCCAACAAAGAAGTTTATAATGAGTTTGTAATTACAGGCAAAGCCACACACACACCTTCTATTAATGGTGGTAATTTCTTTTCTGCTTTTGATGGGAAAAAGTACAACAACATCAGCTCTCTTACGGCTTTGGCAGGATACCGGATAAATTTCGGATTGCCCCGCCATTTAAGCACAAATATTGATGCCATTGGCGGAGGATTCATAGAGTTGAATGCAGGAGCATCCTATACACATCATATTGACGATTATTATTATGAAACTTCTGTAAACAACGAAACGCCGGTCGCATATAAAACCAAACGTACATGGGCACCTTCGTTTTCAGGTGTAGCCGGTTATTCGGTAAGTAAACATCTTGATATTATTGTCTCTTATACTGGGGCCTGGCCTGCGCATAGTAAGGGAAAAGTATTGCTGTCTCTTGCGGGAGCAGGGATACAATATAATTTCTGAATTACGGATACAAAGCTTACTGGAGTAATATGAAGAAAGGTAAAGTATAGTAGAATCGGGGTCTGTAAGACACGCATTTTCTTCCTCCTGACTGTGCCAATAAATATTTTATGGGATCCTATTAAAAAAATAAACATTTGATAAGTTCTTTTAAATTATTAAAATAATAGACTGAATCATGTATCTTTGTCCCTGCTATATGCACTTCAGAGGCATGAATTTCCCCTAAATCCTGCCTATAAATTCCGTAGAGAGACAGTATTCTTGCCATTAGATAGTACAATAAAATTTAATAAATTCAGTTTAGGCCTGTGAAAATAATGGAGATAGTACATCCATGAATGGCATGTTCTGTATAAACAAAATCTATGAAAGAAAAATTCAACGTTTTTCTCTTTTTCGTCGTAATTACTTTTATGTGTTTTTGTTCATGCGTAGACACTAAAAAGGCCGCCTATTTCTATGGCATACGAGATACTGCCATTATTTCCCCATACAGTGCTATTCCGGAGCCCGTAATTACCAGGAATGATGTTTTAACGATATCGGTAAGCAGTGCCAACCCTGAAGCGGATATACCATTTAATACACCGAATACAATGTCTACTGCCCATGGAGGCAATCTTGGAGCATTAGCAAGTCAAACTTCTGGTTATCTTGTAAATGCTGAGGGTAAAATTCAGTTTCCGGTATTAGGAAACGTGCAAGTAAGTGGGATGACAAAAAATGAGATAAAGGAAATGCTAACAAGAGAGTTATCGGAAAGGAAGTTATTGAAAGATCCCATTGTAAGTATACGCATTATCAACTTTAGGGTAACTATCATGGGGGAGGTAAGAAACCCCAGCGTAGTAACGGTGCCCAGTGAGCGTATGTCGTTGCTGGAGGCTTTGGGAATGGCAGGCGATTTGACTGTGTTTGCCAAAAGAGAAAACGTTTTATTGATACGCGAAGAAAATGGCGAAAAAGTAGTAAGGCGTATTAATCTTAATTCGCAGGAGTTGTTTAATTCGCCTTATTATTATCTCAAGTCAAACGATATTATATATGTGGAGCCTAATGCAGCCCGTTTAAGCAGTGCAGAGAGGTCGATGCAACTGGCACCTATCATATTAAGCAGTGTGTCTGTACTGGCCGTAATTATTGGAATTGTTTTAAGGTAATTAAACTGAGTTAAGTTGACACCCAATCAAAAAAATATGCAGCAAGGAGAATTGATGCAAGACAACTACAAGAGACACAATGAAGGAAATGTGTTACAAAATTTGTTTGGGAAATACTTACCCTGGTGGCCACTTTTTGCTGGACTGTTTCTTCTCGGTTTAGCAGGGAGCTGGCTCTATATTCGGTATGCCAAATCTCTTTACGAATCTTCTGCCAGCCTGTTATTGAAGGACGATAAAAAAGGACTCGATGACAGCAATATCATGGAGTCGCTGAACTTTTTTGGTTCTAAGAAAATTGTGGAAAACGAAATTGAAGTCATTAAGTCTCGGTCGATAGCCAAGGAAGTAGCTAAAAAACTGCGGTTATATGCTCCTATAAGAAAAAAGGGGCGAATCAAGGACATTTCGGCGTATACATTTTCACCAGTAATAGTAGAGGCTTTAAATGTGGATTCAATCAAATCGTCGCATGATGAGAAAATATATTTTTCCGTAGATAGCATTGAAGCAGGTATTAAAGTAAATGATAGAATTTACTGCATTGGAGATTGGATGGAAACACCCTTTGGTATTGTGAGGTTTCAGCCTAATCCATATTACAATGTACCTGAAAAAGATGAGGAAGACAAAGACGACAAGCCGCTTTTTTATTTCACAATTTCCAGCATTAAGGCAACAGCCAATGCCCTGCTTGACGGTATCGGAGTGTCTGCCAGCAGCAAGCAATCTACTGTTATTAATCTTACATACAGGGATGAAGTGTCTAAACGGGCGGATAATATTTTGAACGAATTTATTGCTGCGTACAACAGGGCGGCGGTAAACGATAAAAACGTGCTGGCTGCTAACACCTTGGCATTTGTAGAAGATAGGTTGAGATTTGTAGTAAATGACCTGGATTCTGTAGAACAACGCCTGGAGCGGTTTAAAACACACAACCGCATTGTGGATATAAGTGAACAAGGGCGACAATTCCTGCAGAATGTGTCACTTAATGATCAAAAAGTGGAAGAAATGAATATGCAGATGTCTGTGCTTAATCAGGTCGAGGAGTACGTATTGAGCAAAAATAAAAGCGGGGCGATTGTACCGTCAACGGTAGGTGTTGCGGATCCTGTATTAAGTAAGCTGCTTGATCAGTTATACGAGTTGGAGACGCAGTATGAAAAGTTGAAAGCTACTACAGCCGAAAATAGCCCTCTGCTGATGTCAGTAACAGAACAATTGAGAAATATTCGTCCCAATATACTGGAGAATATTAAGAACCAGAAACGAAATCTCGAGGCTGGTAAAAACAACTTAATTGGAACTGTAAATAATTATAGCACTATGCTTCAAAGGTTGCCTAGTACGGAAAGAAAGCTATTAGATATTAGTAGGCAGCAATCTATTAAAAATAGTATATACACTTTCTTACTGCAGAAGCGCGAGGAAACAATGTTATCGTATGCGTCTGCAGTGGCTGACAGCCGTATAATAGATATAGGAGAATCTACTGATAAGCCTGTAAGCCCTAGAAAAATAATTGTGCTTGCTGTGGCTATGGCGCTTGCAATGGGCGTAGGCATTGGATTTGTTGAAATAAAGGACCTGATGAACCGAAATGTATTAGCTAAAACGGAAATTGAAAGATATACTCAAATTCCCATTATCGGTGAGGTTTCGCTTGACAAGTCAGGAAATCCGCTGGTAATAGCAGAGGGTAAGAGGAGTTTTATTGCTGAACAATTCAGGCAACTCAGAACTTCGTTGGGTTACCTGGGCATTAACTCCCGTAGAAAAAAGATTCTTGTTACTTCTTCTATTTCTGGCGAAGGGAAAAGTTTCATCTGTGCCAATCTTGGTATAAGCTTGGCTTTAATAGATAAGAAAGTAGTATTGATCGAGCTTGATTTGCGTAAGCCCAAACTAAGCCAGTTGTTTAACATTCCCAGACACTCCGGAATTTCAAATTATCTTATTTCCGAAAAAGAGGCTGAGGATATTATAAAAAGTACCGGAACGTCTAACCTGTTTATTATTCCTTCAGGGCCTGTTCCACCTAATCCATCTGAGTTGATACTTAACGGCAGGCTTCAGGAGTTGTTACAGTACCTCGAAAAACATTTTGATTACATAATTATTGATACGGCTCCTGTAAATCCTGTTACTGATGCTCATATTATTTCTCCTATGTGCGATGCTACACTTTTTGTAATTCGCCAGGGATATACTCCCAGGGTGCATTTACAAAGACTGGATGAGCAGAGTAGGTTACAGGGCTTGAAAAATGCTGCTATAGTATTTAATGGCATTAAAGCCAGTAAGTTTAGCAGTTATGGCTATGGCTATGGTTATACCGAAGATGAGCCAGCGAACAAGGTAAAAAAGAAGATAAAATTTGAAATATAAGTCGCTTTCGTGAAATATCACAAATGAACTTAGTAAGGTTAAACCGATATTCTGCAAAAACCAACTTTTCATAATACGTATTGTATTAATGAAAGTAGCGAAGCTTGTATCCTTGGAGAAAACCTATTTTTTAATCTGTAATTCGTGATTATGATTAACAAAGTTGAAACTTCCTGGTTCGTAGTAGCTACCAAACCTCGCTATGAAAGAAAGGTTGCAGACGTTTTGGTAAAGAAAGGGATTGAATGTTTTCTGCCTGTCAATACCACTAAAGCATATGGTTTTGATAGAAAAAAGAGTTCAAATGAACTTTTATTTGGCCCCTATATCTTTGTGAGACCCGTTTCTAGTACGCAAATAACATTGGTCAAATCTGTTTCCGGTGTTGTAAACTTTATGTACTGGCAAAATGCACCTGCTTCCGTTTCGAATGAGGAAATAGAGGTTTTGAAAGATTTTTTGAATAACTATTCAAATATTTATGTAGATAAAATAGCGGTAAAGGCCGGAGAATCAATAAAAGTTAGCCGAGGCACTTTTATGCATAAAGAGAATAAAATCCTGCAGATCAATAATAATGCACTCAAAGTTGAATTACCTTCTATAGGGTATGCGGTAATAGCACATTTGCCTGCCATGCGTTCACAAAATATCTTTGCAGAAGAAAAGACAATACTGAAGTTGCTGGAAGTACCTCAGGTAACAGGTGAAAAAAAGGTCGTAAATAATTAACCGATCTTGCATTTAGTGCTAAGAAAATTGTATTATATTATTTCGAAATATTGGCTTCTTGGTGGCTGTCGCCATTAGTGAGAAAGTAAACCTTTCGATATTGAAGGAATGATTTATAGCCTATTTTAAAAACTAATAGCAGAGGGATGTCTCTGTCTTTTTTGAGAAAATGCGAGCCGCAAATAAAGTAGCGTTAAATACAGGCATACTATATGGAAGAATGCTTGTTACTATGGGTATTTCTTTGTATTCAACCCGGTTGGTACTGGATGCCCTTGGAAGTACAGACTTCGGAATTTTTAGTCTTGTAGCTGGTGTTATAGCCATGCTTTCGTTTCTCAATGCTGCGATGACCACTTCAACGCAGCGCTACCTTTCGTATCACCAGGGCAAAAAGGATGTTGCCATGCAACGGAAGGTTTTTGCTAATAGTTTATGGCTTCATTTTTTAATTGGTGGCGGGTTGGTGCTTGTTTTGGAAGCAATTGGTTTTTTTTTATTCGATGGTTTTTTAAACATACCTCTTGACAGGGTTGAAACAGCCAAAATTATTTATCATTTTATGTCGGCTACAGTATTTTTTACTGTATTGGCAGTTCCTTTTAACGGCTCCCTTACGGCACATGAAAACATGCTGTGGATAGCGATCGTGAATATTATTGAAACATTGCTGAAACTTGGGATTGCATTTATATTGTTTTCGATTACAAGTGATAAGCTGTTAATATATGGTTTGTTGACCTCGGTGATAAGTATTGTATGTTTTGTATTGTATGCTGTTTTTTGTTTCCGGAAATAC
Organism: Chitinophagaceae bacterium; assembly: GCA_019638615.1. GTDB lineage: Bacteria > Bacteroidota > Bacteroidia > Chitinophagales > Chitinophagaceae > Agriterribacter. The sequence continues at coordinate 123,795 of JAHBTL010000006.1, forward strand.
GAGGAATGTTCCTTTGAGGCTCTTAAGCTTGTAGACAAAAAAATGCTTAGAGAACTAACATCCTTTGCGGGATGGAATTTATTCGGGTCATTGTGTGCCCTGGGTAAGGTGCAAGGGCTTGCTGTATTGCTGAATCTCTTTTTTGGGGCTGTGGTAAACGCGGCATATGCGATTGCTTATCAGGTGTCATCACAGCTTAATTTTTTTTCTGCTACTTTGTTGCGGGCACTTAATCCGCAGATAATGAAAAGCGAAGGAGCAAATGATCGCAAGCGGATGCTCCGATTATCAATGATTGCAAGTAAATTTTGTTTTTTTCTGCTTGCATTTGTTGCCATACCGTGCATATTTGAAATGGAAACTATACTGGCGGTATGGTTAAAAAACGTTCCGGATTATACGGCTACTTTTTGTAGGTTGATTTTGATAGGTACACTTACGAACCAGTTAACGGTTGGTCTGCAGTCGGCTGCTCAGGCAACAGGAAAAATTAAATTCTACCAGATTGTCATAGGTGGTTTTTCTTTGTTGAATTTGCCACTCTCTTATCTAATGTTATATTTCCATTTTCCGGCATACAGCGTTTTAATAAGCTTTATATTAATCGAAGCCATAGCATGTACGATGCGATTGTTCTTTTTGAGGAGTCTTGCAGGGTTGTCAATAAAAGAATATTTTAATAGGGTCTTTTTAAAAGAAGCGATCCCTGTTTTATTGATGGTTGCTACTTGTTATCTTATTACGATTGTTTTTGAACCGGATTATCGGTTCCTTATAACAGCGTTTACTTCTGTTGTAGTTTGCCTGGTTGGTATATATTTTTGGGGGTTGTGTTCCGATGAAAAGTATACAATACATCAGTTGCTTGAAAAGCTTAGAGGCAAACTGCAGCCGGGTAGAAAACTGCAAACTTTTTGAACCAGATTTAAATATTGGAAATATAATTAAGGCATGAACGTTTAATGAGTTACATCAAAAATTCTTATATTGATGAAAATAGGAGTTGTTACGTTTTGGTATACGAATGAAAATTATGGACAAATGCTGCAGGCGTATGCTCTGCAGCGATTTTTGAATGAGAAGGGACATGATGCCTATCTTATTAAATACGACAAGGCTAAATCTGTTCAGCAGTTGCGCCCTTCCATTGCCAAACGCTTGCTTGGTTTAGATTTTAAAGGAGTTTTTAAGTCAATACAAAAGAAGCTTTTTTATACCAGTAAGTCTAAAGCCAGTAAACAGGATAGTGCTAAGCGGGAGTTTAACAAATTCAGGGACACTTACCTGAAGTTCAGTGACGTACTGTTTACTTCTTATCAGGAAATGCAAAATAACCCTCCAGAGGCAGATGTGTATGTTTGTGGAAGCGACCAGGTATGGAATTATTCCTTTATCGGTGATCCGCGCCCTTATTTTTTGCAATTTGGCAATGATAAAGTAAAGCGCTTGTCATATGCTGCAAGTTTTGGACATGCAATACTAACGGCTGAAATGGCAAGGGAATACAAGGGCTATCTTGATATATTTGATGGCATTAGTGTGCGAGAAAGCAGTGGTATTGATATTTGCGCCCGTATGGGTTTTAAAGATGTTTCATTATTACCAGATCCTACCTTTTTGCTCAGTAAGCAAGCATGGAATGCTATAGCATCAAATGATCGTCAATTTCCACAAACGACTGCAAAAAATTTTTTTATATATACATTGGGTAACAGGCCTTCTGAAGCTACAGACCGCCTTCTGAACTATATATCGGATCTTGATGAGGTATTTATTCTGCATTCTTCTATTAATAATGATTCGGCGGGGAATGTGTTCCCTACTATTCACGAATGGCTAAAGCTAATAAGTGAGGCAGACGTAGTACTTACAAACTCATTTCACGGTATGGTATTCAGTATAATTTTAAACAGAAACTTTATTGTTTTGCCGAGTACTGGTAGTACAAAAGGGATGAATGAACGGATGGTAAGTTTGTTAAAAAAACTGAGTCTTTCGGAAAGGTTGTTAATGGAGTTCGATGAAGGGTTTGTTCAACGGCTGATAGAGGGAAAGATAAATTGGACTGACGTAAATTCTATAATCGAAGAGTGGAGAAAAGAGGCAGAAGAATTTTTACGAATGGAAAAATATTTTGTGAACAGAAAACTGGCAACAGAACAATAAATAAAAATTGGCAAGCCTTGAAGCAGGCCGGTTTTATATCTCAATATCTTTTGGATACAGATAAGCAGTAATGAGTAACACTATTTACATGTACCCTATGAGGTCAAGCAGGGTGATTAAGGAAAAAAGTCCTTATGTGTATAACCTGTCCACCGGACTTCTTACCCGGTTCAGAATTGCCAACTATGGTATAAGCTCAAGTTATGGAGTATTAGATATACGGAGGTATTTTTTTAAGTGCAATATTTTTTATTTTAATTGGATTGAAGACCTGGCTCCTGTTCAAATACCTTTTTTTTTGTTTTTTTGGGTAATGGCCAGGTTGTTTAAAAAGAAAATCATCTGGACGCATCATAATAAACATCCTCATCGTTCCAACAGGTGGTCAAATAAATTTTTAATGAAATTGCTTATACGGCAAGCTGATGTTGTGATTGCGCATACAAAAGAAAGTTATCCTTTGCTGACAGAAAGAAAGAAAGAGAAAAGCACGATGTATTTTTTTCACCCCTTTTTTACCGATCAGATGTTGATCAAAGAGGGTTTGCCGGATAGTACCGTTAAGGCTTACGACTTATTGATTTGGGGCAATGTAAGGAGAAGTAAAGGGATAGAACAGTTTATGGAATATCTTCTTAAGAAAAACAAGATTGATGATTACCGGATAAAAATAGTAGGAAGATTCGAATCAGAAGAGTACTACAAGGCGTTTAAAGATAGATACACAGGTTCATTTGTCAGTATAGAAAATAAGTTTATTGAGCATTCTGAGTTGGATGTTCTTCACTACAAGTCGCACGCTGTATTTTTCCCTTACACGGGAACCAGCGTTTTAAATTCAGGAGCGCTCATTTTGTCTCTTCCTAAAGGTATTCCTATAATTGGACCTTGCGAGGGTGCTTTTAAAGAAATGGGAGATAGAGGATTTATATATGTTTATAAAACATTTGATGATGTGTTAACATTGATAAATGAAAAGAAAAGTACGACACCCAATTATCAGCATTCATTTGCAACCTTTTTGCAAGAGCATACATGGAATAAGTTTGCAGACCGCTTATATGCTGAATTACAATAAATATGGTGGAAATATGAAAAATAGTGTTCCTGATTAAAATTATAGTAGTAGTAAATGTATAAATCAGTTGTATTAGCGCTTGTAGTTGTTATTGGTATAATCCGATGGCTGTATTTTGACGCAAAAGGTCAAAAGTCTGACTATTTGTTGTTAAGTTTGGTTTTTCAGGTATTGATTTTTGGGTTTGGAGTACCCTTGCATACTTTTTTCTCAGTACAATCAATGGGGGAAACTGAAACAGAAAGGCTTGGACAGTTTGGCAATGCCATAAGGCTGGAAGGCTATTTTCTTTTTCTGGCGATATTTATAGCGTTAGGGTTGGGGAGATTTAAACCAGGAGCCTTTAGCTTCAGGAATAATCTTTGGCTGTATATATTAATATTGTTTTGTTTGATTTCCATATTGAATCCGGTTAATCCGTTTGTTCCTTCAATTTTTGTTTTTTTATTTTCATTTTTTCAACTGATAGTCATTTTAAAAGTAATCGAGTCGAACTTTAGCAGGGGAGAAATCATTAAGGGCATTTTTGATGCTTTATTGCTTGTTTCAATTTTACAATTATTCCTTGTGATATGTTACCCCGTTTTGGGTATACAGGCGGCTACCACCTGGTTTCGGGGAGAGCAAACATTAGAAACGACATTGAAACGCGAAGGCTATAATTCGGCCGTTGGAATTTTTGGGCATCCCGGGCCACTTGCGTTGTTCTGTTTAATAGTGACTATATTTTATGTATCCTGCTATTTGAACAGGTTTAAGATGAAGAAGTCTTTAATTCTCATTGTTATCAATATCGTTATTATTTTACTTACTTTTTCGCGAACAACATATATTACCTGTATAGGTGTGCTAACGCTTATTTATATCGTATATAAACAGCGGGAAGGATTGTTCTCATTTAAGAACCTGGCAATGATATTTTCTATCTTCATAGCATTCCTTCTTGTACTTTACCTTACACCATTGAGTGATGTGTTTTTAAAAAGTGACGCCGAAAGCCAGATTGATAACAGGTTCGCGCACTGGTACCTGGGTTACCAAACCTGGCTCGACTCTCCCTGGATAGGAGTAGGAATCAATTCACATGTGTATTACATGGCTCATGTTCTTCAGATAAATGCCGACTTGCCGATCCTATGGTTTTTAACAAGCAACCCTATTCACAATATCCACTTTATTATCCTGTCGGAGGTGGGTGTAATTGGATTGGTGTTTTGGGTTTATTTCTTTATATCGCAAATAAATTTTTTTTCAAAGCATGCGCATACCTTGTTTTTGGAAACAAGTATTCTTAATCTGGCTACAACAGGTATATTGGTTGCTTTTTTCTTATATGGATTTTTTGGATGGGCACCATTTACAAAAGAAGTATTTAATTCAACTATTTTTTTATGCTATTTCTCTGCCGGCAGAAAAGAAATGCAGGTGGTTTAAGCTGTTTTAGAGGGAGATATTATTTAAGTTGTTTATAAAGAATTGATATGCAGGAACGAAAACTGGTTTTTTTTCAGGGGAATACACAATATGAAAATACCGGAGATGTATTAATTAATAAATCATTCATTGTACTTATAAAGAAGTATGCCCAACTCATTATTAATGATAAAGAAATGCCTGACTGGTATGTTGCAAGTTTAGGCTTAACTAAGGAAGAATGTATTTCCGATCGGGGATCTCACTTTTATCTTTACTTAGCAGGCAAAGCATTAATGTCTCGTTTGGGAGTAGCTAAAAATACAGTTTATTTAATTGGAGGAGCTCCCGGGCATGAATTCGGCAGCTCAGTTTCCAAGGCTGTCAAAAATTTTATCATAGCTATTTTATATTTTATTTTAAGAGTATGCGGGGCGCAGATTTTTAGGCTGGGGTTTTCAATAGGGCCCATAGGAAAAGCTGTTGGCGTTTCTGAAAAATTCCGTTCTGTTTTTATGAATCAATATTTTGTCCGGGATTCCTTATCCCTTAGCTTATGCCATCAGATTGGCATCAATAAAGCACGTTTCTTTCCCGATCTTGCGTGGCTGTATCAGCCGAATCGAACTACATCCTTTACAAAAAACAAGATCGTACTTAGTTTCCGTCATTCCGTATTGGATGAGTCTTCGGATGATCAATATCTTGAGAGACTCAAGGCGAATCTTTTTTTTATGTTACAGTCAGTTTCAGAAAAATATTCGATTGAAGTGCTATATCAGGTTAAAAGAGATTTAGAATTTTGTGGCAAGTTGTATGATGAACTAAAAAATGTGATGCCTGTAACTTTCAGACAGGAACAGGTAACACTTGAAACTGCTGAAGCGGCCTATGGTGGCGCTTGCTGTATTTTAACCAATAGGTTACATGTAGCCCTTTTGGGGTATAAATATGGAGGACTTCCTTTAATACTAACAGACTCAGAAAGTCATTTAAAAATTAAAGGCATATATACAGACGCGGGTATGGGCTATTTACTACTTGATGTCAACAATGGCATAGAAAAGAATGCCCATGATTTTAATGGATTGCTACAAAATCGAGATGATATAATAAATAAATTGAATAAAAAAGAAGGTGAATATAAACAACTGGCAGGCACATTATTGGAAGAAGTTTTCAAGAAATAGCCTTTTAATTGCTAAACTAAAAAATGAAGATGGATATGAATGAAAGAGTCACATTTTCAGTAGTAATTCCGATGTATAACCGCCAGCATCTCATTAAAGAGACTATTGAATCTGTATTCAATCAAAACATCGAAGAAACTATTGAGGTTGTAGTAGTAGATGATGGCTCTACAGACAACTCTGCTGAAGTTGTTAAAAGTATTCAAGACGAGAGGGTAAAATACATACATCAAGAAAATGCTGGAGCTAATAAGGCGAGAAATACCGGTATTTTGGCTGCCAGGGGAGAGTATATAGCACTGCTTGATTCGGATGATAAATTTTTACCACATCATTTGTCAAATGCCTTTGAGTATTTAATGTCTAACCCCAATAGTGTGGTATATGGCAGGATAATTGTCGACAGAGGTGGCGGGCGAACTTTTATAAAACCGCCACGATCTATTATGAAGGGAGAGCATATGGCGGAATATTTGTTGTGCGACAGGGGATTTTTACAAACATCCACACTGGTACTTTCTACACAATTGGCAAAAGATGTTCTTTTTTCGGAGTGGTTGCCTTTTGGCCAGGATACTGATTTTGCTATCAGGTTGTTTTCTAAGGGGGCATCCTTTTTTCTAATGGAAGAACCAAGTGTGGTATGGCTGGATATAAGTGATGGAAACAGAATATCTTCTAAATCCAGGCCTGATGTCCGGGAAAAGTGGTTGAACGAAGTAAGACCGTTGATTACTTCCAAAGCTTATGTGGGAGACAAAGGGTGGTTTGTTGCAAAAGCTTATGCCAGACGGGGGCATTATGTAAAGGCTTTTAAGTTGTATGCAAATGCACTATTGAAGGGTTGCTATAATTTTCGGCATTCCATGGTAGTAGGTTTTCAAGTCTTTTTTCCGGCAAACATATACCGGCGTATTGCTGATTTATATATAGGGCTTAAAAAGAAGTAGATATGAATGTTTTGAAAGTATTGCAGCAGGTCGCTATACTTATCATACTGATCTTTGCTGCTATTAATGTAAGTGCTCAGAGGGCACAAATCAAATCGTTTTCAAAACTTGTTTGGGCAGACGAGTTTGACTATACAGGTTATCCAGACACTTCCAAATGGCAATATGAGCAGGGTTTTGTAAGGGGAACCGAAAGCCAATTGTATACAAAGCAACGAATAGAAAATGCAAAAGTGGAAAATGGTTGCCTGATAATAACTGCAAGAAAGGAGAAGTACAGCAATCCTGTATTTTTAAAAAACAAGGGATCAGGAAAGTCAACTCAATACCCCTCAAAGTACGAAGGCGTACTTCACGATAGTATCCCACCTTCCGTAAGAAATAAATTTGATTCAGTTGCAGAGTATACTTCAGCATCACTGATAACCATTGGAAAAGCATCTTGGACGTATGGCAAGCTAGAGGTGAAAGCAAAACTTCCTGAAGGCAAAGGACTATGGCCGGCTATTTGGATGATGGGAATTAATCGGTCTGAGGTGGGATGGCCTCAATGCGGAGAAATAGATGTAATGGAACATGTAGGGAAAGATCCTCCCCATGTATATGCTACTGTGCACTACAAAGACAATCAAACGGGGAAACGAGTGAAGAACGGCTCTAAAGTAAAAAGCAATGATTTGGCAAAGAGCTTTCATATTTATTCTGTGAAATGGGACAGCACCAGCATCCAGTTTTCCTTTGATGACCATGTGTATCATACATTTGAAATAGACCAAGCAGGAAAAGGTCTTGATAATCCCTTTAGGAAACCATTTTATTTGTTGATCAACCTCGCGTTGGGAGGATCCTGGGGTGGACCAATAGATGATGCTACATTGCCAGAAACGTTTACGATAGATTATGTTCGGTTCTATCAATAATATAAAACCTGTCAATTAACCTGATTTCCCATGGATACAAAAGTATGGAACATCATTCTTAAAAAAATTACTGATTTTGAAGTAAGAGGCGGATTAACCTCTTTTGTTAACCCTTATTCAATGCTGCTGTTACAAAATCAAAAGGAGATAGCAGAACAGATCGATTACTGGCATGTGGACGGTATATCGCTTGTAAATGAATTGAATAAAAGCTTTAAGAAATGTATACAACGTTTTAGCTTCGATGATACTTCGGTAGCTCCATTGGTATTTCAATTTGCTAAGACTAATAAACTTAGTATAATCATAGTCGGAACAAAAGAGGAGCTTATACACAGTGCAATTAAAAACATTGAAAAAAAATATTCAGTAGCAATTGCTTACTACCGGAATGGCTTTTTTTCTGATGAAGATGAGAGGCGGAGTTGCATGGATGATATAATAGCAGTTGGAGGTGGAATTGTAATATGCGGCATGGGCACACCCTACCAGGAACAGTTTTTAATTGACTTGAGAAAAAAAGGTTGGAATGGTTATGGATACACCTGTGGTGGATATTTACACCAGATAGCACAAAAAGAAAATTATTACCCGCGTATTTTCGATAAGCTCAATATACGGTGGGTATACAGAATTATTGATGAACCCAAACTTTTCAGAAGGTATTTCTTGGATTATCCCAATTTCTTTTTTCGTTTCTTTTTGTATAAAAAGCAATTCAATAAGGAATAGTAAATTCCATCATCCCGTTGCCTGAGAAGGTTATAATAATCTTTTTGATTTGATATGAACAGAAATTATTTTAAAAAGGTATTGGCTAATATACATCAAGCGCACCTCATTCATTACCTTATCAAAAAGGTAATGTTGTTGCTTATGTGCCTTGTTTTTGGTAGTCCTGGCATTTTCTGTCAGGATAGTTTAATTACCGGCGAAACAGAGAGTCAAATAAGAGCCGGAATAGGAATGCAAACTTTTGTGAGTTCCAATAATGCTGCTCCATTTTGGCTGCGTACCAATAAGTATGGAAGTATTCCTGTGGAAGGAGTATCAGCAAGTTTATTAGCGGCAGTAAAAAAAGATTATAACGCAAACAAGGATTTACTAATGGATTGGGGGTTTTCATTAGAAGCCCGCGCAAACATTGGAAAAAGAAGCAACTTTCTGCTTATAGAAGGCTTTGCTAAAGCAAGAATGAGTATATTTCAACTAAAAGCAGGTAGGGCTAAAGATGTTTCGGGACTCGTAGACAGTACGCTTTCTTCGGGAGCATTTGCTCTTTCAGGCAATGCACTTGGAATTCCAAAAATAGAGCTTTCAATTCCTACATACTGGAATATTCCCTTCACAGGCAATATATTGGCAATAAAGGGAAGTTTTTCACATGGTTGGTTTGGAAAAACAAAGCTTAACTATACAGAGCATGCTACAGAGGTATCGTCCTATTATCACCAAAAAACATTTTATGGACGTATTGGCAAGCCGGAATGGAGATGGAAGTTGTATGCCGGGTTTAATCACCAGGTAATGTGGGGCAACGAAAAGCAGATTAATGGAAGTGAAGCGTTTCCCTTATCGGATTTTGAAACATACTGGTATGTAATTAGCGGCAAGGCTTACGGCACGCCTGGCATACTGGCAACTTCAAAAGTGGGTAATCATATTGGTTCAATTGATCAGGCATTTGAATACAATTTTGATGATCTTGGGATTCATTTTTATCATCAGTTCTTTTATGAAGTGGGGGGGCTGTATTATGGTAATAATGTAAAAGATGGATTGTGGGGTATTGCATTCAAGAACAAAAGAGTTGACAAAACAAAACTAGGGTGGAAAAAAGTTCTTTTTGAATATTGGGGATCTAAAAGCCAGGGTGGAGAGTTGGATGCTCCAATAACTCCTTCTGGCGATGAAGATTATTATAATAATTACACATATTATAATGGATGGACATATGGAGGAGAAAATATGGGAAACAATTTTTTAACGAATAAGAAATACGCCCTTCAACACCTGCCTTCACGACCTAAAGAATATATTGTTAATAACCGGGTTATTCTTTTCCACACAGGTATAGAGGGTCATGTGGGGGAATGGAATTGTACAGGAAAATTTTCATTTTCTCGTAATTTTGGAACTTATGGTTCCAGTTCCATAGGAGGTTCAATGGGTGAAGAACGCTTTCCCGGACCTCCGCCATATTTTGAGGAAGTAAGACAGCTGTCAATTTTTTTGAATGCAAATAAAACATTTGGTAACAATTATTGTATAGGCTTTTCGTTTGCACTGGATAGTGGTAAATTGCTTCCAAATTCGGCTGGTGCGCAGATCACGCTGTCAAAAGCATGGTAGTCAAATAATTGACATAGAAAGCAATAAAATTTGAGGTATTTTTTATGAACCAGCATCTTTCAAACCTTGTAAAAATTGGTTTTTTACTGCTTGATCTACTTGCATTAAATACCGTGTACCTTACATGTGAATTTTTATTGAAGCAACACATCCCTGATGAATTTGCTCTTCAGTATACTTATTTATGGATGTATTGTAATGCCATTTGGCTATTGGTGAGCTGGGGCAACAATACTTACCGTAATGATGAAATATTTTCATTTGAAAAGTTCTCCCGCAGGTCCATTCATGCATATGTATATTTTCTTGGCTTAATAGCTTTATACCTGTTTCTTAACAAGGAGTCCGAAATATCAAGGATATTTTTCATAAGCGTACTTGCTTCCTTTGCACTTGGAATTTTTGCTAACAGGATCATTCACCTGGGGCTCTATCATTATTTTAGAAATAAAGCCTACATTACCCGGAAGGTGATGATCATTGGTTACAATCAAAGGGCCAAAAAACTGGTTGAGTATCTTGAGCAACAGCCTATAACCACCGAAATACTGGGGTATTTTGAAGATGCGGAAAATGTGCATGAGCTCACCAATTATCCAATCATCTCTGACAAAAAAAATATTATCAACATTTCAGTTGAAAACCAGGTTACTGAAATTTATTCTACTATTTCTCCGGAAGAGGATAAATCATTATACACTATAATGAATCATGCAGACCAGGCCTGTATCCGTTTCAGGATACTGCCCAACCTGGATCATTTTATCCGTAGGCCTGTTCATATAGAATATATAGAAGACATGCCTGTGTTGTCGTTGCGCAATGAACCGCTGGATGATGTGGGTAACAGGATTAAAAAAAGAGCTTTTGACCTCGTTGTTAGTTCGCTTGTCATCATTTTTATCCTCTCCTGGCTGGTACCTCTTATTGCGTTGTTAATTAAGCTTGAGTCGAAAGGTCCGGTATTTTTTATACAAAAAAGAAACGGTAAAGATGGAAAACCGTTCAACTGCCTGAAGTTTAGGAGTATGAAGGTAAATGCTGACTCCAACCAGAAACAGGCCACCAAAAATGACAGCAGGATTACCAGGCTTGGAGCATTCATGCGCAAAACGAGCATAGATGAATTACCCCAGTTCTTTAACGTATTAATGAGTGATATGAGTGTGGTTGGTCCCCGCCCACATATGCTTAAACATACCGAAGATTATTCCCGGCTCATCAACCAGTTCATGATCCGGCATTTTCTGAAACCTGGCATTACAGGCTGGGCGCAGGTAAATGGCTACAGGGGCGAAACAAAAACAACCCAGGATATGGCTGACAGGGTAAAATACGATATATGGTACCTGGAAAACTGGAGTATGCTCCTTGATGCGCGTATTGTGTTTATGACCGCTTTCAATGTAATTAAGGGCGAAAAGAATGCATATTAAAGCTGACGGCTGCTTACAAAATAATTTAAAAATAGACAGGATGCGGATAGCCTATTTAATAGTTGCACATGATAATTTTTTACATCTGGAACGCCTTATTGAAGAGCTTACAGACGAAAATGTGGATTTTTTTTTGCATGTAGATAAGAAAGCGGAATTACCTGCAACCTTCCCGAAATATAAGAATGTAAGTATAATTAATAAGCGCGTAAAGATATATTGGGGTGGATTTTCGTTGGTTATGGCAACAATTAATTTGTTAGAAGCTTCTATTAGCGGCAACTATGATTACTATATTTTTTTAAGCGGAGTACATTTTCCTATTAGGTCCAAGCAAAAAATCTATGATCATCTGTCTAAAGGGGGAGAGTTTTTAGATATTATAAAAGGATTTTCTAAGCATAAGCCTGAAACAAGGGTAGCAAGATATTATTTTGAAGGATTTAATCGGAAAAACAGGCGCAGTATAAAAACCTTATTTTTTCTGGTATATGAACTAGTGTTGTCTAAATTAGTGAAGCGAAAATATCCTGTTGCTCAGTTTTATAATGGAGCTACCTGGTTTGCTGTAACACATGCATGTAATGAGTTTATTTTGAATTACATTAAACAAAATAATAATATTTTAAAATTTTATTCCAATACATTTTGTGCTGATGAAGGCTTTTTCCACACAATTATTGGTAACTCAGATTTTTATAAGAATGTAAAACCTAATTTGACTTATACTGATTGGAGTGCCCATGCGGCGAGTCCTGCCAATATCGTAGATAAACATGTAGAGATGTTTAAAAATCAGGAAGAGTTTGAAAGTGTATATGGAAAGTTCAAACCTTTATTTGCCCGAAAATTCACGGATAACTCTTTTCAGGTAGTGCAGAAAATTCAAAAAGAGCTTCTCAGGTTATGAGAGGGCACCTGCTTAAGCTTGTAACATGGGCTTAAATCGGCTACAGATATTAACATTTGAGGTTAGAGAGCTAAAAAACTTGTATTTCAATTTATTTTTTTGTTATTTTTAGAACCAAAATTAATTGATTAATGATAAAAAATGCGCTTCATGACAGCAAGGAGTACCGATCATCAGCTGCAGTTGCATTTTGCCAATATCTTTAAATGCCACGAGTATAAATTATATACTTTGGTTTTACGGCTTACCAAATCTGACCAGCTTGCTAAAGATATTGTTCAGGATGTATTTTTAAAATTATGGCAACGGCGTAGCAATGTCGCAGTAATAAACAATCCCGAGGCTTTGTTATATAAGCTTGCAGAAAGCCGGGTTGTCGAATTTTTGTCGCGGGCCGCTTCTGATAAACGCGTAAGAGATGCAGTATGGGTTAATATGCAATACAATGTATTTGAAGCCGAAGGATATGCGTGTTGTAAAGAAAAGGAATACAACCAGCTAATTGAAAACGCTATTGATCAATTACCTCCGCAGCGCCAGAGGATTTATCAGTTACAAAATGAAAACGGATTTCATTATACCCATCTGAATCGCAAAATAGATATAGCTGATTTTAAATTAAAAAAACGGGTGTTGGAAGGAAAACATTTTGTAAAAAGCAAGTTTTCAAATTTCATTAAACATTTGGGTAATTTTTTTAATTGACCTTTTATTATTTTAAAATATCGGTTGCTTCTTTTTGAGGTAGGGAGATAGTTTGTGTATGAACGATAGAATTCAATATTTGCTTAGCCAGTACGAAAGTAACAATTGCTCCAGGGAGGAAATGGAGGAATTGTTTTACTACCTCCGCCATTCCAGAAGCAATGACGGCCTTTTAAAAAGAATAGTGTACCATGTGTACGAAGGCATTCGGAAAAACCATCCTTCGTTTACATACGTGGACAGAGACGGAAAGCTCGTTTCTACGGAGCCCGATCAGCTACAGGCTGTACTTGGTCAGCCGCCCGGATTTGATAAGAAGGTACTAAGAAAATATACAAGAATAGTAGTGTTTTCCGGCATCCTCATTTTTACTATCATTACAGGCATTGGCATAAAACGCTTGTCAAATATCAGCCCGGGCGAAGAAACTGCCATGAGCGTTCTCACTAAAAAATTCAGTGAAAGATCCGAGCAAAAATACCTGCTTTTGGCAGATAGCTCTCAGGTTTGGTTAAATGCTTCCAGTGTCCTCGAGTTTCCTGATCATTTTTCCGGGAATGTCAGGGAGGTAATCCTTAAGGGCGAGGCCTATTTTAGGATCAAACAGGTGCCTGGCAAGCCGTTTATTATATATACTGCGCATTCAGGAAAAATTACGGCTCAAACTTCAGGTGCGGCATCGTGCAATGTTAAAGCCTATAAGGACGAAAATGAAGTAGTGGTAGCTGTAAGCCAGGGAGTGGTTTCCGTAGAAAGGTCCGACAAACAGATGGCGGAACTGTCATCGGGGCGCGAAGTTAAAATTGGTAAAATTGACCGGAGCGTGCTGGAAAAAAATATTGAAATAGGGAAAATAGCTGCGTGGCAATGGGGTGAGCTGATTTATGATGAAGCAATGCTGACGGATGTGATTGCCGACCTGGAACGGGTATATAATACCAAAATCACTATTTCCGCGACAGAAAAGGAGCGAAAAAAAATATCTGTCACCTTTAGACGTGAAATAGGTATTGAAGAAGCGCTAACCCGGATCTGTGGGCTGACCCATACACAACTTAATATCTCCGGAAATGAATTTTTTATAGAACCTTTATCCGATAGTAAGTAGTAATATGTAAATTATACTTTGTTATTAATCATTTTTTTGTAATTAAATATTGAGAAGGATCCTGCAACGGCGGGATCCTTTTTCATTTGTACGGGTAAAACAAATTTTTTATAAAGCTTGGGGGTATCTGTATCTCAGCATTGTCTTGAAGTATTAGGAAGTTTCACATTATTATAACTAACTGAATCAACGAGCTTGCTTTATGACTGTGGATAGAATCTGGTATATACTGGGGAAAAAACTTTCCGGGGAAGCTTCTGAAGAAGAATTAAATGAGCTGGCCCGGTTACTTCGTATCCACCCCGAATTACATTATCCCATACAAAATTTAACAGATTTGTGGAAGCTGGGGAAGCCAGTCGACGATCAGGAGGCCCGGCAGGCTCTGCAAAATCATTTATTGAAGCTGGGGATAACCGGCAATGAGTTGCCTGCCCGGTTTGAACAAGAAGCGCACTTGCCTTATAAAGCAGCCTCTAAAATAAAACCCTGGTTTTTTGCCGGCATGGCCGCAGCAATTGCAGTAACCCTGGTGTCTTACTTTTTATACCCTGTCCTTTCTCCCGGTTTTGAAGATCCAAAGCAACACATATTACCGGTTGCCCAAACAAATAGTGTGTCGGGGGGAGACCGAAATACCATCTCTACCAAAACAGGTTCTCAGTCAAAAATTGTTTTGCCCGATGGATCTGCCGTTTGGCTGAATGCGGGGAGTACGATTGAATACGATAAAGGGTTTGATAAAAATATCCGGGAAGTATCGTTGAACGGGGAAGCCTATTTTGATGTAGTAAAAGACTCCGGCCGCCCTTTTGTTATTCATACTCATAAAATAAATATTAAAGTATTAGGAACCGCATTGAATGTAAAATCTTACACAAATGATTCGTATTCCGAAACCAGCCTGATCCGCGGCTCTATAGAAGTGACCATGAAGGATCATCCGGAAGAGAAGATCATTATGAAGCCATCGGAAAAGCTGACTGTAATGAACGATGCCGTGAGCTTTGTACAGGAAACAAGGCCTGCTGAAAAAGATCCGGCTGTAATGGTTGATAAAATTAACTGGCTGCCTGCCGACGGAACGATCATAGAGACCTCCTGGGTGGAGAACAGGTTTGTTTTCCGGGATAAGAAATTTGTTGACCTGTCTCATGAAATGGAGCGGAAATACGGATTCAGCTTCCGGTTTGAAAACAATGAGCTAAAGCAGCTGATGTTTAGCGGCAACTTTAAAAATGAAACGGTGGAACAGGTGATGCAGGCGCTGCAATTGGCCAATTACTTTTCCTATTCTATTGAAAACGATGTAATTACTATAACTCCATAACCAAACTATTTGCCTGATGTATAAGCTAAACACGTCATAAGAGAACAATAAAACGGGAAATGCGCCAACATTTCCCGCAAAGGTCAGTCAACTTGTCTTACGGGTAAAACGAAAGATGCAAGTTTATTTTTTTAACCTTAATGATAAAAATATGAAAAATAATTGGCTCCAGCGCAGGAGCAAATTACCGGCTGCTTATAAAAAAGTTTTTACCGTTATGAAGCTTACGGTTTTATTATTACTGCTGAATGTTTGCCAGGTAACAGCAAAAGTAAAAGCCCAGGAAAAAATCACATTGAACCTGGATAAAATAGCCATTGAAAAGCTATTGAACGTTATTGAAGAGCAGGGTTATTATCGTTTTGTATACAACAGTAATCTCAAAGATCTTCGCCAAAAAATATCGATTGATGTGCGCGATGCTGAAATTACGGATGTTTTACAAAGTGTGCTCTCCAAAACCGGCTTACTGTATAATATACTGAGCGATCATCTCATTGTGATCCGCGAAAACAACCTGCGCCGGGATATTGTAGTGAAAGGAACTGTAATGGATCTTAATGCAACCCCGCTTGCAGGCGTTTCAGTTACCGTTAAAGGAACCAGCCAGGGAGTTACTACAGATGCAGATGGAAAGTATTCTATTTCTGTTCCGGAAAATGGCACACTGGTGTTTTCTTTTGTAGGATTTCAGACCTACGAGGAGCGCGTAAACAATCAAACAGAAATCAATGTAACGCTTTCACCCTCTGCCACCCAGCAGTTAAGTGAAGTGGTGGTAATCGGTTATGGTACCGCAAAAAAGGGAGACTTAACGAGTGCGATCAGTACAATTAAGCCGGAAGAATTGAAGAAAACCCCGAGCGGAGCATTGCTTAATGCCGTGCAGGGCAATGTAACCGGAGTACAAATCAGCAGCCTGGGCGGCCCGGGTGATGCACCCGAAATTAATATTCGCGGGATCAAATCCTTATACGGTGGAAGTGTTTTATATGTAGTGGATGGGGTATTCGTTGACAATATCGATTTCTTAACGCCCAATGATATCCAGGATTTCCAGGTATTAAAAGACGCTTCGTCCGCTGCTATCTATGGGTATAAGGCTTCTAACGGAGTAATAGTAATTACCACCAAAGGCGGCAAATATAACAGGGATGCTACCGTTACTTATTCCGGTTATTATGGCATACAAAGAGCCACTAATGTAGTAAAAATGGCCAATGCGGAACAATTTGTAAACTTTGCAAATGAATCAGGTTCCAGCGTTGAAATGGCAAGCGTACAGGCGGCTATTGCCAGGTATGGAAGGAGCCGGGTTAACCCCAACTTACCCGATGCAAATACCGATTGGTACAGGGAAGCATTGCGCCTGGCCCCTATCATGAACCATGATATTTCAGTTGACGGGGGGTCTGAAAAAATATCCTATTCTGTAGGGGCCAGTTATTTCACCCAGGATGGGATATTAGATATAAAAAGCAGTAGTTATCAACGATACAATTTAAGGGCAAAAGTAGAAGCAAAAGCCAAAGATTGGTTAACTGTCGGTGCCGGTTTGGTTTACAGTAAGAGTGAGCAATACGGCTACGACAAGATTAACCCATGGTCAGAGATCTATTATGCTGTGCCCATCCTACCCGTGCTGGATGCCCATTATGCCGGTCAAACGGTATATTCCCAGCCTTATTCTTCAGCAAAAGATGTAGGGTACAGGGATCACCAGAACCCATTCCCCAACATAAATAATATAGACAATCAGGGAGAAAGAAGAAGGATCACGGCCAATGTGTTTGGCGATTTTCATATTCTTCCAAAGACGTTGAACTTCAGAACGAGCCTTTCTTATAATAACAAAAATGATAATAACAGGCTGATGAATTTGCCTTATTATATAGCCGATGCTTATCAAAGAAGTTTAGTACAATCGTCTATCACAAGGTCTAATGTACTGGAGGAGAATTACACTTTTGATAATACGTTAACATATACCAAAGTATTTGGCGACCACGATGTTACTGCTATGGGGGGATTTTCCTTCAGGGATGAAAGGTTCAGCTTTAATTCAATGACAGGGAACTTTTATGAAGGAAGCCCCTTTTCCAGGGACTTAAAACAAAGCTGGTATATTAATAATACCTCTGCAGATTCAAGGGTGGCAAGTGATGCTGATGCAGACCATACGCCAAGCAGGGTATACAGCCGCTCCTATTTCGGGCGCCTGCAATACAAGTACAGGGATAAATACATTGCGTACGCTACGCTCAGGAACGAGGCCGCCAACAAGTACAACCAGGAAAGAAGTATTACGCTGCCTTCTGTTGGGCTGGCCTGGGTCGTTTCCAGCGAAGGTTTCATGAAAAACCTGTCTTTTGTTAATTATTTGAAACTCAGGGCAGGCTGGGGCCGTTTGGCCAATGGTAATGTACCAACAGCAAGGGCACAAAGCGCCATTTCAGGATGGAGCGTATTCAATGATACAAAAGTAGACGGCTTTGCTTTTTCAACTTACCAGGACAATTTAAGCTGGGAATTTAACGAAGAGCTGAACGTGGGGGCAGATCTGGAGTTGTTAGACAGAAGGTTAAGCATTACTGCAGATTATTTTGTAAAAAATACCAAGAACCTCGCTATTCCTGTATTGCCGCAGGTAGGTAACGAAACGAGTTATCAGAATGTGGGATCTATGCGTAATAAGGGCATAGAAATTTCGGCTACCTGGAGAGGAAAGATTGCTCAGGATTTCGGGTATACAGTAAGTGCTAATTTTAGTACCATTCGCAATGAAGTTACCGACCTGTTCGGGCAGGCTTTTATAACCAGGGGACCGCTGGCCGAATTCCCGCAACGATTGACAGTAGGGCAGCCCTTTGAAGTATTTTATGGATACGAGATCACAGGCGTTTATCAAACCCAGGCTGAAGTAGATGCAGACCCGGCAGCCGCGGCGGCAAATGCAGCCGGTGCAGGAACGGTAAAACCGGGGTATTTTAAATTCAGGGATGTAAGCGGACCTGACGGCAAGCCTGATGATGTAATAGATGCCAACGACAGGGTATATTTAGGCTCCCCGGCTCCTACTTATTACTACGGTGGTAACATCGGGTTAAACTATAAAAACTTTGATTTATCGGTACGTATTTACGGGCAGGGTGGAAATATAATCTTCAACAGCAGCCGTGCCGAGGTTTTCAGGAACCAGGGAAGAAATATAGACGCCCAGTTAGCCGAAAACCGCTGGCATGGCCAGGGAACCTCCAACAGCTATCCCTCATCTGAAGGGTACAGGACATCATGGAACCAAAAAGCTTCAAGGTTTTGGTTAGAAGACGGGAAGTTCTTCAGGGTTCAAAACATCCAGTTAGGATACTCCATAGAGAAGCGTAACAAGATACCTGAAATGCGTTTTACGCTTACTGCCGACAGACCTTATGTATGGTCTAAGAGTAAATCAACCAATGTGGAAGTGGGTTTTGATGGTATTGATTCGAATACTTATCCTACCCCCTCCGTATTTACCATTGGTTGGAGCGTTAAATTTTAATAGCAGCATTTTAAACTAAATAAAATGAAAAGTAAAAAATATATATTGACGCCTTTATTAATTGTTACAACGTTTTTATTAACGGATTGTAATAAGCAATTAGATGCGTCAAAAGAATTAGAAACTGTGGCTGGAAGTGTGGATTATACCAGTCCCAGCGCAGCAAAAGCAGCTTTGGTAGGCGCGTATAAATCATTCTATGATTTTTGGTGGGAGCACGTTCCCTGCCTGTCAGTT
The DNA here is from genome assembly GCA_019638615.1 of Chitinophagaceae bacterium. Lineage (GTDB taxonomy): Bacteria > Bacteroidota > Bacteroidia > Chitinophagales > Chitinophagaceae > Agriterribacter. The sequence continues at coordinate 143,131 of JAHBTL010000006.1, forward strand.
CGCGGAGACGATGTAAATTCCGGGGGCGGCAGAAATGGCGTATTCGATCAACCTCCTTTTCACGATGAGGATATGTTTGTGTATGATGCTAATTTTTGGATGATAAACAGTGCCTGGGATGGCCTGTTTCAGCACGTGCTGCAAATCACAGCACAAATTGAACAATTGGAAAAGTTCAGGGAAGCTGGCGTAAGCTCAACATTAATTGATCAATACATTGCCGAATGCCAGGTATTGAAGGGCTGGCTTACATTAACGTTATCAAAAACATTTGGTGGCGTGTTTAAAGTAACTTCTACAGACCCGACAGTCCTTTCAATGCAGACTAAAGACGAAATCATGAACTGGATTAAGACGGAAATGGAAGAGGCATCAACGAAATTACCGGATATGCATCCTAACCAAAGGCCTGATTTAAAAGGAGGGGTTACAAAATATACCGCTTTAGCAATAAAGGCAATGGCCGAGCAGGAATTAAAAGATTACACTGCGGTGGCGGCTACCACGGGGGCTATTATTGCTTCCAACAAATTCAGCCTGTACGGCGATTTTAATAAAGCATTTAAAACCGCAGGTAAATTATCAAGTGAGAATATCCTGGAAGTGCAGTACTCGGATTTTAATTCAGGTTCGGGGGATAGCCGGAATTATTTAAATGATTTTTTTGGACCTACAAACTGGACGCCTGCAGTTAGTGGCGCCGGTGGCGGATGGGGATTCTTTGAACCAAGCGAGAAATACATTAAATTTATGTTGGCCAGGGGCGAAAAGACCCGTCTCCAGACAAGTGTAATTTTTACCCCCGATGGTATTGATAAAATAAAATCAGACCCTGCATTTGCTACGCTGCCGGCATGGGTTTCTAACACTACCCCAGAAGGAGATGTTTTCTTAAATTCCCCCAGGGTTTATTTCTATAGTGGCAAGCATTACCTTCCTACAACAGAATTGATACCGGGAAGGACGGGTTATGCCAGTAATAAAAACATGATCATTACCAGGTATGCGGAAATACTGTTAATGTATGCAGAAGCGGTAACCCGTGGCGGCAATGCATCTGCAGGAAGCGCAGATGCTGCTGTAAACCTGGTAAGGGCGAGGGCAGGTTTGGCGCCTTTATCAGGGGTAACCAGCCAGCAGGTAATAGATGAGAAATTTGCGGAACTGGCCATGGAATGGGGTAACAGATTTTATGATATGATCCGTTTGGAAGACGTTGCCGCATTGAGCTATGACGGCAGAACATTTACCATGTCCAAAAAATACCTCCCTTATCCTTTACCACAATTAGACAAGAGCCCTATTTTAAAAGAATATGCAGATACGCATCCCGATCATTAATTTATTAATTATTACTATCATGAAAAGTATTTTTAATTATATTATTACAGGGATAGTGTTATCATTATCCCTTGCAGCCTGTAAGAAAGGCTACATAGACCCGATCTCGAAAGTAGACCCGGGACCTGATGAGCTGGCGCCCACAGTAGAAATAATCAGCCCTTCATCTGATGTCCAGATTCCACCTACTACTGAGGCTACAAATTTTGATTTTAAATTTAAGGTTGCAGATGATATTGAGCTAAGCAAAGTTGATATTTCTCTTGACGGGGCTTTATTAAAGTCGTATGCCAATACTGATCTTATAGATTACAGGGGAATATCAGGTACGTATACTTATGCTGATTTAGGTTTAGGCGCTCATACTTTTGAAGTTGTCGCAACCGATCTATCCGGAAAAAGCACTACTAAATCATTTGCGTTTACCATCAGTAATGAGTATATCCCACTCTTGCCAAGTGAAGTTTTATATGTTCCTTTTGATGCAGATTTTGGCGATTTGATAAATACTGTTTCCCCGGTTGTTACAGGCAGTCCTGCTATTGTTGCGGGAGGGCACAATAGCGCAGCTTACCAGGGAGCGACGGATGCTTATTTATCATACCCTCTTGCCGGGTTATATGGCGCAAATAATGAGATGAGCTTTGCTTTTTGGTATAAGCTTAATGGTACACCCGACAGGTCGGGGATAGTTGTTGTAGGTAACCCAATAGTTCAGGCTGCCAGTAATGATGAAAGCAGGAAATACGGCTTCCGTTTATTTAGGGAAGGCGCTAATCAACTTTTAAAAATTAATGTGGGTACAACAACTTCGGAAAATTGGATTGACGGCGCCCCAATGGCTACAAATGCTGGTGTGTGGAAGTTTATTACAGTTACTATTTCAGCTACTGGAACTAAACTCTATATTAACGGGGAGCAAGTTGGTTCTGGAACTTATCCTTCTAAACTTGAATTAAGCGGCTGTAGTACGATAGTTTTAGGATCAGGTGGGCCTACATTCGCTTACTGGGATCACAAATCCGATTTAAGTTTATACGATGAATTCAGGGTATTCAATAAAGTATTAACACCGGAGGACATTCAACTTTTAATGCAGCACTAATAATAAATTACAGGCTTAAACTAAATTGGCATATTTGTTAAACGCTTTACGGTACGGCAAAACCGTAAGGCGTTTTTACTATAAGAGTAAGAACCCGGAAGCATGACTTTGCCATATACCATTAACGCTATGATTGTTTAAAACATGCGGGCCTTGAAAATGAGAAAAATATTATTTGCAGTTTTGTTGTTTCATGCGGTTTTGATCAGCGCATGCAGAAAGGGCAGCGGCCCTGCACCGCCCTCCCCGGCTCCCGATTTTTCTATCAACAGTTGGGAGGTGGACGGAGTCACTAACCGGGACGACAACAAAGGAACAAACGTAAACCCGGGTATCCGGCTTTATTTTCCGGCTGCGATTGACAGGGCTTCGGTTGCTTCCGCTATTGCGCTGCACACGGCCGGTTATCGTGTAAACTATCAGAATGGCGACAGCACATTGGTAATACAGCCCACATCTGCCTTATCCTACCTTTCAAACTATAAGCTTACGGTTAGCAATACCCTGAAATCAAAGGATGGGGGAAGCCTGATCTTTCCTGTTGAAATAAAGTTGCAGACAGGGTATGACGCCTCAGATAAATTTCCTGTAATAAGTGACAGCGCCCTGCTTGATAAAGTGCAGCAACAAACATTTAAATACTTCTGGGACTTTGGCCACCCTGTAAGCGGACTGGCAAGAGAAAGAAGCAACGGCGATAATGAGGTGGTTACTTCCGGCGGTTCAGGGTTTGGCATAATGGCTATACCGGTGGCGGTTAGCCGGAACTTTATTACCAGGGCAGATGGACTTGCCCGCATGCAAAAGATAGTTGACTTTTTAAAGAACAAGGCGGTGAAAGTGAAAGGGGCCTTTCCGCATTGGTTAAATGGCTCTACCGGCGCTATCATACCTTTTAGCGCCAATGATGATGGCGCAGACCTGGTGGAAACTTCTTATTTAATGGCAGGGCTGTTGGCTGCCAGGCAATATTTTAACGGAGCAGACGCTGATGAAACTGCTTTAAGGAACGATATCAATGCGCTGTGGAATGCAGTGGAATGGGATTGGTTCAGGAATGGCGGGCAGAACGTGCTGTACTGGCACTACAGCGATGCAAAACAATGGATCATGAACCTCCTGGTACAGGGCTGGAATGAATGTCTCATCACTTATATACTGGCAGCATCTTCCTCTACTCATGGCATTCCTCCATCGGTTTATACAAATGGCTGGGCCTCCGGTTCATCATTCTTAAATGGCAATAATTTTTACGGATACCCATTGCCGTTAGGACCGTCGCTGGGAGGGCCGTTGTTCTTTTCACATTACTCATTTTTAGGGATAAACCCCAATGGACTAACTGATGCTTACGCAAACTATACCACTCAAACCACCAATCATTCACTCATTAATTATGAATATTGCAAAGCAAACCCCAGGAAATGGTATGGCTATAGTGAAAATTGCTGGGGACTAACGGCAAGCGATATACAAGATGGTTATACGGCAAGCTCCCCTGCAAATGACATTGGAACAATTGCTCCAACCGCTGCAATATCTTCATTGCCATATGCTCCTGCTGAGTCAATGAAAGCTTTAAAATTCTTTTACTATACACTTGGCGATAAAATATGGAAGGACTATGGCTTTGTTGATGCGTTTTCACTGCATGACCTTTGGTTTGCCAATTCTTTTTTAGCAATAGACCAGGGACCGCAAATTGTAATGATTGAAAATTACCGGAGCGGGCTGCTTTGGAATTTATTGATGAGTTGCCCGGAAGTGAAAGCAGGGTTGAGATCGTTAGGATTTAATGCACCCGGATTGTAAGTTATTTTTTAAACGAAATCTTGATCATTATGAAGCATATATTACTTTTCACGTTTCTTCTTTTCAACATTTCAGCCGTTGCTCAAAAAAAGAAAGCACCCCCCGTTTTTAATCCTGTTAGCCGCCCTGTAAACTTAACCGATTCCGCTTTGCTGGACCTGGTGCAAAAGCAAACATTCCGGTATTTCTGGGATTTTGCGCACCCGGTCAGCGGAATGGCGCGTGAGAGGAGCAATACCGAACATTATGGTCATGAAGTGGTAACAACCGGCGGTACAGGCTTTGGTATCATGGCTGTAATTGTTGCAACGGAAAGAGGTTGGATAGGCAGGGATACCGCCGCCAGGTTCATGCGCAAGATGGTTAATTTTTTGTTGAAGGCGAATTCCTACCACGGGGCTTTCCCGCATTGGCTGGACGGCACCACGGGTAGGACCATTCCCTTCAGCAGGAAAGATGATGGCGCTGACCTCGTAGAGACTTCGTTTCTCTTCCAGGGGTTGCTGTGCGCAAGACAATATTTTAACCAGGATAACACGGTAGAAAACGAATTAAGAAATAAGCTCAACTGGCTGTGGACAGGTGTTGAATGGAACTGGTTTACGCGCGACGGGCGGGAAGTGCTTTACTGGCACTGGAGCCCTAACAATGGATGGTCAATGAACTTCCCGGTGCGGGGTTTTAATGAATGCCTGATCATGTATGTGCTTGCAGCCAGTGATGAGAAATATTATCCTGTAAGTCCTGCTGTGTACCACCGCGGTTGGGCAGAAAGCAGTTTTTTTAAGAACGGTAAACAGTTTTACGGTCATACCTTACCATTGGGTTTTGATTATGGCGGCCCCCTGTTTTTTTCACATTATTCCTTTCTGGGCTTAAATCCGAAAGGATTGAAAGATCGTTATGCGGATTACTGGCAGCAGAACGTAAATCATACACTCATCAATCATGATTACTGTGTGGACAATCCAGGAAAATTCAAAGGCTATAGCGATAGTTGCTGGGGCCTGACAGCCAGCGACACTTATAATGGCTACGATGCCCATTCGCCTACCAATGATCATGGAACGATTACACCCACTGCGGCTTTATCTGCCTTTCCCTATACTCCTGACTTATCTATGAAAGCGCTCAAATATTTTTACTATACTCTTGGTGACAAGATATGGGGCGAATACGGCTTTACCGACGCTTTCAACGAAACGCAGGACTGGCATTCAAAAAACTATCTTGCAATAGACCAGGGCCCGATCATTGTGATGATTGAAAATTACCGGAGCGGTTTACTATGGAATTTATTTATGAGTTGCCCGGAGATACAGTATGGATTAAAGAAGCTGGGATTTGAGGGGCATTAGTGGGTAGTAGTCGCCAGGCGACAAGAAAAACATGCGTGGCGAACCATAGTCGTTAAGCTAAGTGAAAAATGTGAACTAACTCATTAACAATGAGTTCCTGTGAAGAAGTGATTCGTGAGACACGAATTAGTTGATAAATTCAAATCATACACAATGAAAAGAATATTTTCTCCTGATTCCTGGATGATACAGGAAGGATTAACTTTCATTAGAATCATTACAGGTCTGTTAATGGCATATCACGGTTGGGAAGTGTTCGACCATGCAAAGATGGAGGAGTATGCTAAATGGGAAAGCTTTAATAGCTATGCTTCTCCTTCCATAATGGTATATATTGGCAAAGGTGCAGAATTAATAGCAGGAGTGTTGATGACATTGGGTTTGCTGACTCGCGTTGCCGCACTGGTATTGGTGATTACCATGCTATACATATGTTTTAAAATTGGAAACGGCAGGTTTTGGTATGAAGACCAGCACCCGTTTTTATTTGTGCTGATAGGGATGGTGTATTTTTTTGCCGGCGGCGGAAAATATAGTATGGATAGCATATTGTTTAAAAGGAAGTAATGATATACATGCTGTATGAGGCGACACGCTGTGTGTGACGTCTTCGCCTCACACGTATCTCTTGTCGCCCCTGGCGACGTAACCGGCATTATTTATAACCTGTAAATACACTTTTTATGAACTATAAATTCACCGGCGGATATAAGATCCGTGATCAATTTGGACTATTTTTTATGATATTTAGGCGAAGATACCTCATGCCGCGGAGGCTGAAAAGAATATGTTCTCCTACAATAATGCCGTATATTGGTTTGTATATTATCTTCAAATTTGAAACAGCTATATGAAGTACTTATCTACTGTCGCGTGTTTAATTTGTTTTATAGCATGTAACAGCAGCGACAATCAAAAGCAAACCGGCATACACTACCCATCCACAACAAAAGATACCTCCGTTAAAGACACATACTTCGGAAAAGAGATTGCAGACCCGTACCGGTGGCTGGAAAACGATACCAGTGCAGAAACTTCTGCATGGGTAAAAGTGGAAAATGATATTACGCAAGGCTACCTTGCAACTATCCCATTTCGTAATGCAATCAAAAACAGGTATAAGTCTCTATACAATTATGAAAAATATTCCTCGCCTTTCAAAGAGGGTAATTATACTTACTATTTTAAGAATTCAGGGCTTCAGAACCATAATGTTTTATACAGAGAGGCTGAAGGCAAAGAACCTGAAGTTTTTTTGGATCCCAATGCCTTCTCAAAAGATGGCACTGTAGCGCTTTCAGAAATAAGATTCAGCAAAGACGGCAGCCGGGCCGCCTACAATATTTCTGAAGGTGGCAGCGACTGGCAAAAGTTGTTAGTAATAGATGCCACAACAAAGCAAATAATAGATGATACCCTTTTGCTAAAGTTTAGTGCAGCCAGTTGGAAAGGAAATGAAGGGTTTTATTACAGTACTTATGATACAATAAAAGGAGGTTCCCGGCTTTCGGGTATCACGGAAAATCACAAACTGTATTATCACAAGATAGGCACACCTCAAAGCAGGGATCAACTGGTTTTCGGTTCAGACAATACCCCCCTGCGATATGTATGGGGGTCTGTAAGTGAAGATGAAAAATGGCTTTTTATATCTGGCTCTACTGAGACCTATGGCAACAACCTGTATATGATAAACCTGGGCATACCCGGTAGTAAACTTATTGCGGTTGTGGCTGATATGAATAACCAGCATGGAGTTGTTTATTCAGATGACAGTTTTTTATATATTCTTACAGACAAAGATGCGCCTACAGGAAAGCTTATAAGAACTCCTGTAATCAATCCTGCTATAGAAAACTGGCAAACAATCATAGCTCCTAAGCCTGAAGTACTGGATGTTAGCGCTGCAGGCGGGTCTCTCTTTTGTAACTATATGAAAGATGCGCTTTCAAGCGTGAGTCAGTACGATACGGCCGGTAAAATGATAAGAGAAATTGCTTTACCCGGCAAAGGCACTGCATATGGATTCTCGGGAAAGAAAACAGAAAAAGAGACTTATTACAATTTTACTTCGTACATACATCCTTCTACTATCTTCAGGGTTGATATAGAAACAGGTAAAAGCAGTATCTACAAAAAACCCGGGGTTCAGTTTAATTCCGGCGATTATGAATCTAACCAGGTGTTTTATACATCAAAAGACGGAACAAAGATCCCGATGATGATTACTTACAAGAAAGGGCTAAAGTTAAATGGAAAAAACCCATGCCTTTTATATGGGTACGGAGGGTTTGGCGCCAGCATTACACCCTATTTTAGTACTTCTCAAATTATATTACTGGAAAATGGGGGAGTGTATGCTGTTGCAAACCTGAGAGGTGGAGGCGAATATGGTAAGGAGTGGCATGATCAGGGAATCAAAACAAAAAAACAAAATGTATTTGATGACTTTATTGCTGCTGCGCAATACCTCGTAGATAATAAATATACATCACGGAATATGCTGGCTATAGAAGGAGGCAGTAACGGGGGGCTTTTGGTGGGCGCCTGTATTACACAGCAGCCGGATATGTGCCGCGTGGCTATTGCTGATGTAGGCGTTCTGGATATGTTGCGGTACCATAAATTTACGGCCGGAGCCGGTTGGGCATATGACTATGGCACCTCCCAGGACAGCAAAGAAATGTTTGAATACCTTTTAGGATATTCACCCTTACACAATGTGAGGGATACAGGTTACCCTGCTACACTTATTAGCACAGCCGACCATGACGACAGGGTAGTCCCGGCGCACTCGTTCAAGTTCGCAGCTACATTACAGGAAAAAAACAAAAGCGATAACCCTGTACTCATCCGTATTCAAACAAATGCAGGGCATGGTAGCGTAAATACTGAGCAGATTATAGAATATGTAACAGACAAGTGGAGCTTTATGTTTTATAATATGGGGATAAAACCCGGGTACTAATAGTTTGTTAACGGTATTAGTTGGCCAAACTTTGCTGTGTGAAGCGTCTTCGCCTCACACGCATATTCTGTCGCCGGAGGCGACGTAACCAGTATTATTTATAACCTGTAAATACACTTTTATAAACTATGAATTCACCGGCGGATATAAGATCCGTGATCAATTTGGACTTTTCTTTATGACCTTTACTGTGGTAGACTGGATTGATCTTTTCAGCAGAAAGCTTTATAAAGACATCCTGATAAAAAACATGGAGTATTGCAGAATACATAAAGGACTTTCTGTTGGAGCATATGTAATAATGACAAACCATATGCATGTAATATGGCAGTCAAAATCTGGTAAATTGAGTGATACGCTTAGAGATTACAAATCTTTTTGCACAAAAGAGCTGATTGAAGCAATAGAACACAACCCGGAGAGCAGGAAAGATTGGTTATTGAGAGCATTTGCATTTCATGCAAAGGGCACTAATCAAAATAAGGATTACAAGATATGGGTAAGCGGTAATCATCCCGAACAGATTTTTACGGAGGATTTTATGAGGACGAAGCTTGACTATATTCATAATAACCCGGTAAGAGCGGGTTTGGTGGAAAAGCCGGAAGATTATCTGTATTCGTCTGCATCGAATTATATACTTGGGAAAGGAATAATGGAGATAGATTATTTATTTTAAAATGAGTTTAAGTCGCCAGAGGCGACAGGACAACTGTGCGTGGCGAGGACGCCACGCACAGCAGCCTCCGCTGCATGAGGCGAAGACGCCTCATGCATTTCTCCTGTCGCCTCTGGCGACAAAAACATAATAATATGAAACGATTAATTTTTACAATGCTGTTGCTGCTTGTTATACAAGCTTCATTTACCCAGCAACGCACCTATTGCAATCCAATCAATATTGATTATGGCTACACGCCCATTCCAAACTTCAGCGAATGGGGCAGGCACAGGGCAACGGCCGACCCCGTGATTGTAAATTACAAAGGGGATTATTACCTGTTCAGCACCAACCAGTGGGGTTATTGGTGGAGCAGTGATATGCTCAACTGGACATTCATCAGCAAAAAATTTTTGCGCCCCTGGAATGGTGGCGTGTACGATGAATTATGTGCTCCTGCCGTAGGTATTATCGGAGATACGATGCTGGTTTTTGGATCTACCTATACATCAACATTTACGATATGGATGAGCACCAATCCCAAAGCAAGCGAGTGGAAACCCCTGGTAGATTCATTTTCATTAGGCGGTTGGGATCCATCCTTTTTTACAGATGATGACGGTAAGTTTTATATGTATAACGGCAGCAGCAATAAATTCCCGATGTATGGCATAGAATTAAACCGGCAAACAATGGCGCCCATCGGCTATAGAAAAGAAATGTATCTGCTGGAGCCCTGGCGTTATGGCTGGCAACGTTTTGGCGAGTATATGGACAATACCTTTCTCGACCCTTTTATCGAGGGCTCACACATGACGAAGCATAACGGTAAATACTACCTGCAATACGGAGCACCGGGTACCGAGTTCAGCGGATATGCGGATGGCGTTATTGTAGGGGATCATCCGCTGGGACCATTTACGCCCCAGTCGGATCCTTTAAGCTTTAAGCTGGGTGGTTTTGTAAGGGGGGCTGGCCATGGAGCCACATTTGAAGATAACAACAGAAAATTCTGGCATGTAAGCACTGTTGTGCTTTCAGTAAAAAATAATTTTGAAAGAAGGCTGGGTATTTGGCCAACCGGCTTTGATAAAGATGGGGTGATGTGGTGTAACACAGCCTTTGGCGATTATCCCACCTATTTGCCGGGAGCTGAAAATGCCGGGGACTTTACCGGTTGGATGCTGCTGAATTACAAAACGCCTGTGCAGGTTTCGTCTACCCTTGGGGGTTACCATGCCAATAACGCGGTAGATGAAGTAATGAAGACCTATTGGAGCGCAGCAACAGGAGCTAAAGGCGAATGGATACAATCAGATCTGGGGAAGATATCAACCGTAAACGCAGTGCAGATCAATTACGCCGACCAGGATGTAGCAGATGACCGGTTGGGTAAACGAACAGACCAGTTCCATCAATACAAATTGTATTATTCAGCAGATGGAAAAAAGTGGAAGCTGTTGGCAGATAAAAGCAATAATGCAACGGATGTTCCGCATGATTATATTGAATTATCGCAGCCTGTGCAGGCAAGGTTTATTAAGCTGGAGAACATTCATATGCCAACAGGAAAGTTTGCCATTAGTGGTTTACGTGTGTTTGGTAATGGCGGCGGCGCCAAGCCCGATCAGGTAAAGCAGTTCATTGTATTGCGCACGGAGAAGGATAAGCGAAGCGCATATATGAAATGGAGCCCGGTTGATAACGCATACGCATACAATATTTACTATGGTACCGATCCGGGCAAATTATACAACTGTATAATGGTACATGATTTGAATGAATATTGGTTTAAAGGTATGGATAGCCAGAAGACTTACTATTATACGATTGAAGCCATCAACGAGAATGGAGTATCTGAGAAGTACCCGGTGCTAAAAGCTGAATAATATTTAATTATTTCAATATGGAGTTGCAGAATGTCAGCAATAAAGATTTAGAAGCCGCTGCTGCTGATAATCACCGGCAACTGTTTTGTAAAGGAACTATAATGAATGGCGGTGAGGTGTATTCACAGAACGGGCTTACCTACACTTATATCAATCATGGTTTTGAGTCCAGTGTGGCATTCCCTTTCATGCATGAATCTACGGCGGGCGAACAGTTAGATGAAATGATGGACTACTACCGGAAGCATAAAGCGCAAAATGTCGGATGTTGGTCACTTGCTCCACCTCAGCCTGCAGATTTGGGTGTTAAACTGTTAGCAAGGGGTTTTCAGCCCGGATGGCAGCCTTGCTGGATGGCTTGCGATCTTAAAACGATCAGCACATATAACAATGTACCGGAAGGAGTGGTCATAAAACCGGATAACAATGTTTCTGTTTCACATATAAAAGATCTTCCCTACAACCAGGAGCAGGGTTATCTGTCTCCGGCTTTATTACAAGCCAATCCCGCGCAGGCACAACGTTTGATCGCTGTTTCTGACGGTACTATTATAGGGCAGTGTTGCATTTTTTTTACTGTTGGTAAGTATGGAGTTGCAGGCATATACAATGTAGGAGTGGTACCGGTAATGAGAAATAAAGGGATTGGTAAAGCTATGGTACTGGCTGCATGTATGCTGGCAAAAGAAAGAGGGTATGAATATGCCACACTCAATGCAAATCACATGGGAAGACCTGTGTATGAGAAAGCAGGGTTTGTATTTATAAGCTACGGCATTACCTGGTGGTTGATGAGCGAACGCTATTTTACTGACCCTGATGCTGCCGGTACCATTAAGCTGGCAGAAGCTGTTGGGTGTGGGGATATTGCAACGCTTGACATTTCAGGCGCGCTCTTTTCTTCTGCCAGTCTCAGCAAACCCCTTGCTAATGGGATGACACTGATGCAGCTCGCGGTGCAGTGTAGCCAACCGGGCTCAGCGGAGTGGCTGATTGATCACGGCATTTCTTATACGGCTCTTGATGCATGGGATTTTAAATGGAAAGACAAAGCAATGGATTTGCTTGCCCGAGATCCTGCTGAAGCAAACCGCTTGTACTATAGCTGGAACGGTACGCTTATGCATATAGCTGCTCAACGGAATGATATAGCGCTTGCACAGGTTGCGCTATCCGCCGGGGTTGATCTGACAATCCGGGATACGGATCACCAGGGTAACGCGCTTGGTTGGGCAATTCATTTTAACAGGCCTGAAATAATTAAGCTTATACAGGAAAATAACAGTAATTAAAAACCTATCACCATTAAAACAGGATATAATGAAAAAACTATTTCTTCTTCTTTTTGTATCAGGATTGGCAACTATACTGCAGGCACAAACAGAAGAACCGCCTTTTTACAGTGATATTCAAAATTTTAAAAAGCAGGACAGTATTTCGTTTCCCCCTAAAAAAGCAATACTTTTTATCGGCAGCTCCTCGTTCACAATGTGGAGAGATGTACAGGATTATTTTCCGGGCTATACAATTATTAACAGGGGGTTTGGCGGTTCCACATTGCCTGATCTTATCCGTTATGTAGATGATATTGTAGTGCCGTATAAGCCCGGGCAGGTTGTGATATACTGTGGCGAAAACGATATTGCTTCTTCTGATACAATCACCGCGGAAACAGTGGCGCAAAGATTTGAAACGCTGTTTGAAGCTATCAGGCGGGCATACCCTAAGATGCCGGTTGCTTTTATATCTATGAAGCCAAGCCCCAGCAGGGAACAGTTTTTGCCAAAAATGCAATCCGCCAACCGGCAGATCAAAGACTATATTGCCACACAAAAAAAGGCAGCTTACATAGATATATATCCTTACATGATGCATGAAAACGGTAGTCCCAGAAAGGCTTTGTTTCTGGAAGATATGCTGCACATGAACAAAAGCGGCTATGCCATCTGGCAATATGCAATATTACCTTACCTGAAAAAATAGATGTACAACACTAATACTTCGTTATATGAAAAGAATACTAGCCATACTGTTGCTGCTGTACATAGTTGTTCCTGTTACAGCGCAAAAGGCCTCTGATGCCAAAATGAATGCCTTTATCAGCAGCTTAATGCAGAAAATGACGGTTGATGAAAAGATCGGGCAATTGAATTTACTTACCGGCGGAGAGGCAACAACCGGTTCCGTAGTCAGTTCAGGTGTGGAAGCCAAAATAAAGAACGGACAGGTAGGCGGAATATTCAGCATGTCCACACCTGCGCGTATACGTAAGGCGCAGGAAATAGCGGTTACGCAAACCCGTTTAAAGATCCCGATCATTTTTGGGATGGATGTGATACATGGTTACAGAACCATGTTCCCCATTCCCCTGGGTTTGTCCTGTACCTGGGATATGAAGCTGATTGAACGTACTGCAAGAATTGCCGCAACAGAAGCAAGCGCTGATGGGCTGAACTGGACATTTTCACCCATGGTGGATATAGCCCGCGACCCGCGCTGGGGGCGTGTATCGGAAGGCAATGGCGAGGATCCTTACCTTGGTTCGCAGATTGCAAAAGCAATGGTAAAAGGCTACCAGGGCGATGATCTTTCAAAGAACAATACCATTATGGCATGTGTGAAACACTTTGCATTATATGGTGCAGGTGAAGCAGGACGCGATTATAATACTGTTGATATGAGCCGTGTGAGAATGTACAATGAATACCTGCCTCCTTACAAAGCAGCAGTGGATGCGGGAGTTGGCACGGTGATGACTTCATTCAATGAAATTGATGGTATACCTGCAACTGCTAATAAATGGTTGTTTACAGATTTATTGCGTAAACAATGGAGTTTTAAAGGAATGGTTGTTACCGATTATACTGCCGTGAATGAAATGATAGATCACGGCATGGGAGACCTGCAGCAGGTATCTGCGTTGGCATTGAAGGCAGGTGTTGATATGGACATGGTGGGAGAGGGATTTCTTACTACTTTAAAAAAATCACTGCAACATGGGAAGATCACCCAAAAAGAAATAGATGATGCCTGCCGGAGGGTGCTGGAAGCGAAATATGCATTGGGCTTGTTTGATGATCCTTACCGTTACTGCAATGAAGAAAGGGCAGGAAAAGAAATATACAGTGAAGCCAACCGGAAGGAAGCAAGATCCATTTCAGCAGAAAGCTTTGTGTTGCTTAAAAATGCCAACAATGTGCTGCCCATAAAAAGATCAGGCACCATTGCATTGGTCGGGCCTCTGGCAGACAACCGGTCAAACATGCCGGGCACCTGGAGTGTATCTGCCGATTTTACAAAACCCATATCTGTGCTGGAAGGATTGAAGCAGGTGGCGGGCAACAATGCAAAAATAGTATACGCCAAAGGTTCTAATCTTACTGAAGACAGCTTGCTTGAACAACGGTCTACCATGTTTGGTAAAACATTGGGCAGGGATAACCGTAGTGATGAAACATTGCTGAAAGAAGCGCTGGATGTAGCTGCACAATCTGACGTAATTGTGGCGGCATTGGGAGAAGCGGCGGAAATGAGTGGCGAAAGCGCCAGTAGAACGGATATTGGCATTCCGGATGTACAAAGAAAATTACTGGAAGCTTTGTTAAAAACAGGCAAACCGGTTGTATTGGTATTATTTGCCGGCAGGCCGATGACACTGGTTTGGGAACAACAGCATGTTCCTGCTATACTCAATGTTTGGTTCCCCGGCTCTGAAGCAGGCACTGCTATAGCAGATGTATTGTTCGGTGATGTAAATCCTTCCGGTAAATTATCCGCTACCTTTCCTCAGAACGTAGGACAGATACCTTTATACTATAATCATAAAAACACCGGACGCCCATTAGCTGATGGTCAATGGTTTCAGAAATTCCGTTCTAATTATCTTGATGTATCAAACGATCCGTTGTATCCCTTTGGATTTGGGCTGAGCTATACAACTTTCAGCTACAGCAATATTATATTGAGCAAAGCTTCCTTCAAACCCGGAGAGAAAATTACAGCTTCTGTAACGGTAACCAATACCGGGAATATAACCGGTAAGGAAGTGGTACAATTGTACATTCGTGATATGGTGGGCAGTATTGCACGTCCTGTAAAAGAGTTAAAAGGGTTTCAGAAGATTGAATTGAAAGCAGGGGAATCAAAAACAGTTTCATTCACCATTACAACCGAAGACCTGAAGTTTTATAACAGTGATTTAAAGTTTGTGGCTGAGCCGGGGGATTTTAAAATGTTTATAGGTACGAACAGCCGGGATGTAAAAGAAGCAGGTTTTAAATTGTTATAGTATAGCCACAGATTCGCAGATGGAGATTTGAAATCTGCCAATGGATATGATTTCATTACAAAAAAACGAATGATAACAACTACTGTTTAAAGACAATCTGCGAATCTGCGGCGACAGAACAAAAAACCTCCTTATTTTTACGCTATGCAAAACATAGATAATATCATATTCGATCTGGGAGGTGTAATTCTCACCCTGGATATGCCCCGGGCGGAAAAAAAATTCATGGAGCTGGGAGTAAAAGATTACAATGCCCTGTTTAGAAACGGAAATGTTTCCTCGTTTTTCAGGGACTATGAAATAGGAAAAATTGATGATGCTGCGTTCCTGGATGCGCTCAGGGATTTGGCAGGATTTCCACTGAAGGATGAGGACCTGGTTGCAGCGTGGAATTCAATGCTGGGCGTATTTCCACGGGAGAGGATCGCTTTACTGAACAGCTTAAAGGGAAAGTACAGGTTGTTTCTTTTTAGCAATACCAATGCCCTGCACCTGGTAGAATGCAGAAAAAAATTTGCGCTGGAGTTCCAGGGAAAAGTTTTTGACGACCTCTTTGACAAGGTCTATTACTCACAGGCGCTGGGTATGCGAAAACCTGATCCTTCCTCGTTTCAGTTTATTGTAGACGAAAATGAACTGGACGCAGAACGTACTGTTTTTATAGATGATTCAGCAGCTAATATAGAAGGCGCCCGGTTGGTGGGATTAAAGGGCATTCATATTAACCCGGGCACTACCATACTGGATATCGGGCTGTAATTATTGTTCCTTTTCTTTATAGTTTTCATAATCGCTTTTGGGAAAAACACCGGGCGTTGCATGGCTTCCTTCCCGGAAGTCGAGGTTCACGAAATGGATGCTGTCGAGGGTAGTGAGATTTAATACCACGGTTGAAATATATTCAGAAGCCCCGTAGGAACCCATATCACTGGTGAGGGTTTCAGCTTTATCTATGTGTGCGTAAACTGTATCCCCCGATTTTTTTACAAACTCCAGTTCTATTGAGGGGTAAATGGAATTGATGCCGTTAATAACACTTTCCGGACTGGTTATTTTAACGGAGTCTGCATACACCCTTTTCTTTAGTTTATTGGTATTGTCAACTGTCCAGAACAGCACAGTATCCGGTTGTTCTACTATCTCTTCCTCCAATGCATTTTCCTTTTCACTTTTTGTTTTCGGATCTTCGTCTGGTCCGCCACAGGCCTGTAATAAAAAGAGTGCAATAACTGAGGGAAGAAAAAAACGGCGTGTAAAAGTTTTAATCATAACCCAAGATACTAATATCCCTGCTGGATATCTTTATTTTAACAAATTATAAGCCAGTAAGCTGAGCAGGTAGGCAAGGACTGTCATGTAGGCGAGTTGTACGAGCGGCCATTTCCACGAACGGGTTTCGCGTTTTACAATGGCGAGCGTGCTCATGCATTGCATGGCAAATACATAAAATATCATTAAGGATACACCTGTGGCGAGGGTATAGATTTTTGAGCCGTCGGGCCAGGTGGCGGAATGCATTTTTTCGCGCAGGGTGGCATCGTTTTCATCCGCCTCACCCCCCACACTGTATATGGTAGCCATGGTTCCTACAAACACTTCACGTGCCGCAAAGGAAGTGATCAGCGCTATGCCTATCTTCCAGTCATAGCCGAGCGGTTTAATTGCCGGTTCAATGGCTTTGCCTAAAATACCCACGTAAGAATTTTCAAGCAGGGCCGATTTCTTTTCTTCTTCCAGTATCTCAGCCTGCTGCGGCTGTTCCGTCATCAATTGCTCATACCTGGCTTCTACCGCGTTCATTTTACCGGAGGGGCCATATGTGCTCAGCGCCCACAGGATCAGCGATATTACCAGGATCACCTTGCCCGCCTGCAACGTAAATATTTTTGCTTTCTCAATCATGGTCGTCAGCATATTCTTCCACCGGGGGCTGCGGTATACAGGCAGCTCCAGTATAAAAAAGCTCTTTTCTTTTATGTTGATGAACCATTTCATTACATAGGCAACCACCAAAGCCATTACAATGCCCAGCAGGTAGAGCCCTGTCATTACCAACCCCTGCAGGCTGATAAAGCCGAGATAATAAGTGGGTGGTATAACCAGCGAAATAAGAATAATATAAACCGGGAGCCGGGCGCTGCAGCTCATGAGCGGCGATACCAAAATAGTAAGCAGCCTTTCCTTTTTATTTTCAATATTCCTGGTGCTCATAATGGCAGGAACAGCGCAGGCAAAGCTGCTGATCATAGGCATCACACTCTTGCCATTCAACCCTACCTTTCGCATGAGCTTATCAGTTAAAAAGCTGATACGGGCCATATAACCGGTATCTTCCAGTATGGTGATCAGTCCGAATAATATCATTATCTGGGGAATAAATACAACGATCCCTCCCAGTCCTGCCACCAGCCCGTTCACTATTAAATCGCCGAACCAGTTTTGCGGCAAAATACCGGCAAGCCAGTTGCTGAATTCACCGAAGACCCATTCAATAGCATCCATGGGATAAGTAGCCAGCCAAAAAATGCTCTGGAACAAAAGGGCCAATACCCCCAGTAAAATAGCGTATCCCCAAAACCGGTGGAGGAACACACGATCGAGCCTGTCGCTGATCAGTTGTTTTTCTTTCGGATCGCTTTCCACCACGCTTTGTTGCATAATATGCCGGATGCGTGCGTACCGTTGTGTTATTTCATCTGCCTGCACTTTGGTATGGTTGAAGGAATGTTTTTTTTCAATCCCTTCAATGGCATCCTGTGCCTGGCTGTCTAATTCAAACGATTCGTGGTGGATCAGGTAATGGATGGCGGCATAGTCGCTGATCTGCGGAAACAATTTTCGCACCTCGGCAACCGCATTGTTTGCCAGTTGAGAGACATCGGCGAAATTCCAGGAAGGCGGTCGGTATAAATGCCTTGCCGTTTGATCTATGGCTTTCTTCAGCTCATTAATGCCTTTGTCTTTGCGCGGGTTAACCGGGATCACCGGGATGCCCAGCAACCTTTCCAGTTCCGGAATATCAATACTGATTCCCTTCTTCGAAGCGATATCCATCATCGTGAGGGCTATTACCACCGGCTTTTTCAGATCAATGATCTGCGATGCAAACAACAGGTTGCGTTTCAGGTTGCTGGCATCCACGATCAAAACAAACAGCTCCGGTTTTTCCCTGGCTCCCGGATTCATGAGCACATTGTAAGCTACCCATTCATCACTCCTGCGGGGGTAAAGACTGTAGGTTCCCGGCAGGTCGATGATATTGGCGGACAGGTTGTCTGATATTTTTGATTCGCCGGATCGTTTATCCACGGTTACGCCCGGAAAATTCCCCACTTTCTGCCTTAATCCTGTAAGGGCGTTGAAAAGGGAGCTTTTCCCGCTATTAGGATTACCTATCAGTGCAATATGTAATGATTGTGGTCTCAATTTTTTAAGGTGTGCAAAAATACAGTAAAACGCCTGTCTCCTTTTACGAATTTGGAAACCTTATTTCAAAACATCACGATATAGCATAATTTTAAGATTGTGGCATGAAAAATGACTGTAGGGAGTATAACTTTGCCCGATCTACTAATAATACCAATAAATTGTATCGCTCTCAAATGAAAAAAATAATATTACCGGTACTGTTGTTTGTTTTTTGTACGGACGCGTTTTCTCAAAAATTGAAGAAGGCCGACAGGGCCATTGTTGAAAACCTGAAAACCAATATCGGTTTTCTTGCAGACGATAAGCTGGAAGGAAGGCGCGCGGGAACGGAGGGAGAAAAAGCTGCGGCTGGCTACATCAGCGAGCAATTTAAACGGGTGGGCATTTTACCTAAAGGAGATAAGGAAACCTATTTGCAGTCGTTTACGATTCCCGACGGTAAGAAGATAAATGCAGCAACCCTGTTTATGGTAAACGGAAAGGAATTAAGTGTTCAGCAGGATTATTTTCCACTGGCGTTCAGCCCGAATGCTTCGGTTGCGGAAACGCCTGTCGCCACCTCTCTGTCGGAAAAGGGAGGGCCCTGGTTTAAAGACATTGAAGCCATTGTGGAAGACAACAAGGACAATCCTCATTTTGATATCTATGATCATATAAGAAAAGAAGCAAAAATTGCCGCTGGCAAGGGCGCCACCGCTTTGGTGATTTATAACAGCGAAAGCGTAGACGATCATATAAAGTTTGAGAAAAAAGATAAATCGGAGCTGGCGGACATACCGGTAGTATATCTTACAAAAGCAGGGAAGGAAAAATATTTGAAAGATGCATCTGCCATCTATGATGTTAGAATTAAAGTAGACCTGGGCGAGGACAAAAGAACCGGGATGAATGTGGTTGGATATATTGATAACCAGGCAGCCGGTACGGTTATTATTGGCGCACATTACGATCACCTGGGATATGGCGAAGATGGCAACAGCATGTTACGCAATGCATCGGGGCAAATTCATAATGGCGCCGACGACAATGCGAGCGGCGCCGCAGCTTTAATTGAAGTGGGCAGGATGCTTAAAAAATCGAAAGCCAGGAACAATAATTATTTATTGATCGCTTTTTCGGGAGAGGAGCTGGGATTGTTTGGCTCAAAATATTATACGGAAAACCCTACCATCGACCTCGCTTCCGTCAACTATATGATCAATATGGATATGGTTGGACGGTTGAATGACAGCTCCAAAACAATTACTATTGGAGGTTTTGGCACTTCGCCTGTATGGAGTGAGGTAGTTTATACGCAAAAAAATGTTCCGTTTAATATCAGGGTAGATTCGAGTGGAACAGGTCCCAGTGATCATACTTCTTTCTACAGGAAAAAAATCCCGGTATTGTTTTTCTTTACGGGTTTGCACCAGGATTATCATAAACCCAGCGATGATGCCGATAAGATCAATTACACAGGTGAGCTGCATATAATAAAATACATTGTAACGCTGGTAGAGCAGGTAAACAAAAAAGGCAGGCTTGCATTTACACCAACGCGCGAAATACAAACAGGAACAACGGCAAGGTTTTCCGTAACACTGGGTATTATGCCCGATTATACGTATAGCGGCCAGGGCGTTAGGGCAGATGGAGTAAGTGAAGGCAGACCTGCGCAAAAAGCAGGACTGAAAACGGGAGATGTGATCACGAAGATAGGTGAATACGGAACCGCTTCACTGGAAGCATATATGCAGGCATTGAGTAAATTTAAAAAGGGGCAGCAAACGCAGGTAACGGTTAAAAGGGGCAATGAAGAATTGAAGTTTGATGTTGTTTTTTAAAGAAACGCTTTTTCATTTTTAAACGCATGAAGCTCGCGATTGACAATAACACACTGGCGGAAGATTTTTTTTCGGATACAAGAATACTGGGCATTGTGGCGCCGGTAAAAGACTATCGTTTTTGCTGGCTGCTGAACCAGTCCCTGGGCTGCGATTTCAGGCTGAACAGCGATATTGAAATTCAGTTGACAAAGAAAAACAGGCAATACTACTTTTCAATTTATGAGCACGGTGAAGCAGGAGCCTCTTTGATGCACTACATTTACAGCAACCAGTTTGATGGTGAATATTTGCTGCCCGAGTTCCGGCATCTTGATTTTTTATGGCTCATGAAAGGCGATGATGTGCAGGATGATTACCTGAAGTATTTGCAGCAATCAATAAAAGCCATCAGCAATGTTCAGCTAATTACGGAGCTCGATAAGGACAGGATAAAGAATAAAATGCATTTGGTGTTCTAATAATTTGAAAATTTGAAAATGTGAGAATATGGAGATCATTTCAAATCTCAAATTTCGAATCTCAAATCAGCAATCAGAAATTTCAAATCACATGTGGCAGGAAAAAAACAACCAGTTGTATAAAAAATTTGAGTTCCAAAACTTTTCAGAGGCCTTTGCCTTTATGACACGCGTGGCAATGGAAGCGGAAAGAATGAACCATCATCCGTTATGGACGAACGTATACAACAAGGTGGAGATATGGCTGAGCACTCATGACGCGGGAGGTGTTGTTACCGATAAGGATGAAAAGCTGGCTCAAAAAATAGATGCATTGCTGAAGGCATAGCCGTTGGTCAGCCCCGGCAATACACATTACCCTTTACGTTGGCCGTAACATACTTCGTGTATGAATTGCAGCTTTTCCAATACAGAAGCAGAGATGACAAAAGGATAGGCATCCGGCAATCCCATGCTGCGGTTCAGGCTGTTCATAACGATGGTAAGCGGCATCCATAATTTTATAATGGTAGCAAAATCTTTTGTGTGATAAGGATCGGCTGTTACTGCTATATCAAGATCTGTTGTATTGGCCGCCGTTTTTGGACGAATGCCGATACCGAAAGCGTAAGCTGTCTCCAGTGTATCTATCATGTGGAGATAATGCGCCCAGGTTTCAGCCCAGTCTTCCCAGGGGTGGGCGCTGGCATAGGCGCTGATGAACTGCCGGTTCCAGTTTAACGGAGCCCCGTTTTTATAATGTGTTTTAAGCGCCTTGCCGTAATTCTTTGTTTCGTCGCCGAATAGTTGCCTGAAATCTTCAAGCAGAGGAGTATTCAATATCAGCCTGTCCCAGTAATAATGACCTACTTCATGCCTGAAATGTCCTAATACCGTGCGATACACTTCATCCAGGTTCCTGCGTGCCATTTCGCGTTCAATATCGTTGGCTTCAGATATATTGATTGTGATAACGCCCAGCGCATGGCCCGTAAGCACCTTTTTTTTATCATCTGCCTTAAAATCGAAAATCAGCCCTGTTGCTTCATCCTGTATTTTGCTTACCACGGGCAGTCCAAGCTGCAATAAGCTGTATACCAGGCGATGCTTGGCCAGCTCGAGCGCTTTCCACCTGTCGTGGTAATCGTTTTTATCAAGATCGGGGATGGTGCGGTTCAGGTTACAGGCTTTACAAAAGCTGTTCCCGCTTTCATCAGGAACCAGCCAGTTGCATACATTGTAAGCACGGTTGCTGCAATAGCGGTACCGGCGCGGGTCGCCGGCATTGACGGGAACCACTCGTCCGTCAGTATTTTCTGCCACCGGGATGAATTCAAGCACTGCAGGATCGAACCCGACATCAGCGCCGCAATTGCCACAATAATAATTCTCAAAATAGAGCGGCTGGCTGCAATGGGTGCATATAAAGAGTTTCATATACCAGGATAAAACGTTAATGCCTGACTACGATGACTGAAGGCTTTGCGTATCATGCGCACTGATCAGCTTTTCAATGATTTCGGGGTAATGTTTGTGTTCCAGTACCTGCACTTTTTTTGCCAGGATATCAGGAGTGTCACCCGGTTCTACAGGGCAGGTAGCCTGTAAAATATGCTGCCCGTGGTCAAACTGTTCGTCTACATAATGTATTGTTATGCCACTTTCTTTTTCGCCGGCGGCTATTACAGCTTCGTGTACAAAATGCCCATACATGCCCTTGCCGCCGTACTTAGGCAAAAGAGCAGGGTGTATGTTGATGATCTTGCCCGGAAATGCCTGTATGAGAGACAACGGTACTTTCCATAAAAAACCGGCCAGGATGATCCAGTGGATATCCAGCGCCTTTAACTCACCTGTATAACCATCGCCACGGAAAAAATTTTCCCGTTCTATGATCAGTGACGCGATATTTTCCCGTTGGGCGATCTGTAATACGCCTGCCTGCGGTTTGTTGCTTACTATAAGGGTTACTTTAATAGCAGGGTGATCCCGGAAATAGTTGATGATCTTTTGCGCATTGGAGCCGGCGCCGGAGGCAAAGAGGGCGAGGTGAACGGATTTGAGATTTGAGATTTGAGATCCGCCACGGCGGACAGGTTTGAGATTTGAAGTTTCATCACTGACCGCTGACTGCTGATCGCTGATCGCTGATCGCTGATTTGTTGATCTCTGATTTCTGGTTTCTGATCGTCCATCGCTCATTGCCGACCGCTGACTGCTGATAGCTGATAGCTGACCGCTGATAGCTGACCGCTGCCTTCCTTCTTCCCTATACCCTCCATCTTCCACCTTTATCCCCATCCACCTCAGCATTCTTTTTTCAAACTCCCAGAAAAAGGCAAATTGCCCGAAAAGAAAGGCTACGGTTAATAATATTATCTGGTAGCCTATTACCAGCATGCCCAGGCGGAGCAATAATTTCCAGAGCCAGAAGGTTGCTGCCGTAAAGCCCATCCAGGTTGTAATTACTTTGGTAAGCCAGGCGGTTGTTGTGCCGGTTATGGCAAAAACACATAATATTAAGAAGAACTGTTTACCACCGACATTCCATTTTTGTTGTAGCTTTTTGAGCATGATGGAGTGCAAATTGCGGAAAAAGCACGAAAAATTTGCATGTAAAATAATGCAAATATGACAGGTGTAACAGCTTACAAAAACATGACAAAATTTTATACCGTGTTTACAAAATTTGCTGAAAGCCAGGCCAGATGCGGGAAAATTTTTTTCAGGAATGTTAATATTTTGTCAGCGGGGTGGCCTATTTTTGCAGCCGAACGGGATACGACCACATCACACAAACTCCTGGATATAATGAGCTACCACCGATCAACTGTTAAGAGTTTTTTTTCCGGATTAGCAATTGTCTTCGCTCTCTCTTTGTTGAGTATTTCAGTGAACGCGCAGGATGGAAAAGCGATCTTCAACCAGAAATGTGCTACATGTCATAGTATTACAAAAAACCTTACCGGACCTGCCCTTGCAGGATTTGAAGAGCGTGGGCCCTGGAGCGACAGGAAAAAATTGTATGCGTGGATTCATAATCCTGCCGCGTTCATGGCAAGTGACCCTTATACCCAGGGGTTAAAAGCGCAATACAATGGCATTGTAATGACCGGTTTTCCTGATTTAAAAGAAGCGGAAATCGATGCAATTGTAACTTATGTTAATACGGCGGCAGCGCCCAAAGGACCTGAAGGACCTAAAGAAGTTGTTCCCGCTGAACCTGAAAGCGACAATACTTTATTATTTGGCGTACTTACGCTGATACTGGCTGTTATAGCGCTTACCTTATTGCAGGTAAATGCCAACCTCAAAAAAATGTCCGATGATAAAGAGGGTATTCCTGCTTCCGAGCCAGTTCCTTTTTATCGCAACAAATTATACATTGCGCTGGCTATCATTGCCTTATTTGTAGTGGGCGGTTATGCTACCATCCAGGGGGCCGTTGGTTTGGGACGTCAGCAAAACTACGAGCCCGAGCAGCCTATTTATTATTCGCACAAAGTGCACGCAGGCATCAACCAGATCAGTTGTTTGTATTGCCACAATGGCGCGCAGGAAGGCAAACAGGCCAATATACCCTCGGTAAACGTGTGTATGAACTGCCACATGGCCATCAACGAGTATACCAAAGGACCGGAATTGTACAGGGCAGACGGCTCTGTGGTAAACGGAACAGCGGAAATCAAAAAATTATATGAATATGCCGGCTGGGACGATGCCAAACAGCAATATACCGGCAAAGGCAAGCCCATTGAGTGGGTACGCATCCACAATCTCCCCGATCATGTGTACTTCAACCACTCCCAGCACGTAGTAGTAGGCCAGCAACAGTGTCAAACCTGTCATGGCAGCATCACCGAAATGGATGAAGTAAAACAGTTTACCGATTTAAGCATGGGCTGGTGCGTTAACTGTCATCGCGAAACAAAAGTTCAGTTCAACGATAATAAATTCTACAGCATTTACGAAAAGTTCCATGAGGATATCCGTAACAAGAAGATAGACAGCGTAACTGTAGAAATGATCGGTGGACTGGAATGTCAGAAATGCCACTACTAAAAACAGTGGCAGTTTGGGAGTGACGTGATTTCAGTGACAGCCTGTTCAAGCGCTTTCCGGATTACTCGCCCCCGTCCTGCTGAAAAGCAGATCAAATTTTCAAATCACTTAATAAATGGAGCAAAAAAAGTACTGGCAAAATTTAGGTGAATTAAACAATACGGAAGGTTACCAGCAATTAGTGAAGGATGAATTTCAGGAGGATCTTCCATTGATGGAAGACCGTAAAGGATTACTGGATGCCAAAGCTCCCCGCAGGGATTTCTTAAAATATGTTGGTTTCAGCACAGCGGCGGCAGCAGTAGCTGCAGGTTGCGAAATGCCTGTAAGGAAAAGTATACCCTATCTTAACAAACCCGAAAATCTCACTCCCGGCGTTGCCCGGTATTATGCTACTACATTTGTAGCCGAAGGCGATGTGGTGCCTGTGGTAGCCAAAGTGAGAGACGGAAGACCTATTAAGGTAGATGGTAACGACCGGTCTTTTATAAGCGGTAAAATTGAAGGCACATCCGCCAGGGTGCAGGCTTCGGTGCTTGATCTGTACGATACTGCCAGGCTGCAATGGCCGGCAGAAATAGTAAACAGCAATGAGCCGCCGAAAGAATTGCCGCTGGTACTGGATCCCCTGGATAAAAAAATTACAGACGAACTGGCAAAGGGCCCGGTGGTGTTATTGACTTCTACCATCAATTCACCTACTACCAGGCAAATCATAGATGATTTCTTTAAAAAATTCCCCGGGGGACGTCATGTACAGTATGATGCTGTTTCTTATAGCGGCATCCTGCAGGCCAACGAGATCAGCTATGGTAAAAAGGCAATTCCTGATTATAAGTTCGACAAGGCGAAGGTGATCGTGGGCATAGGGGCCGACTTCCTGGGAACATGGCTGAATTCAGAAGAATATGCTTCTCAATACGCTGAAGGACGTAAAATAAACCAGGAAAACCCTCAAATGAGCAAGCACATCCAGTTTGAAGGTGTGTTGAGTCTCACGGGTTCCAATGCCGATGACAGGTTTATTCATCGTCCGTCTGAAACCGGGGCGGTGGTATTGAACCTGCTGGCTAAATTGGGCGGTGGTGTTTCCGCTCCCGCGCTGAGCGACGAAAAGCTGAAAAAAGGAATTGATATTACTGCTGCGCTTCTGAATGAAAATAAAGGCGCCGCACTGGTCGTTTGCGGCAGCAACGATCCGGATATACAGGTGTTGGTAAATGCGATCAACGAGCTGGTTGGTGCAAACGGCACCACCATCAATTGGGCAAATCCTGTTCAAACCCGCCAGGGCATTGACAGTGAGATGGATCAGCTGGTAAAAGATTTGAATGACGGCAAGGTCAATACCCTTCTGGTATACGAAGCCAATCCTGCATACAACTATCACAATGCAGATGCTTTTAAAACAGGCATTCAAAAAACCAAGCTGGCGGTATCTTTCAACGACAGGGCAGACGAAACCTCTGTGCTTTGCAAATACATTATTCCGCACCCGCATTATCTTGAAAGCTGGGGCGATGCCGAAGGACGCGCAGGGCTGATCAGCTTGCAGCAACCTACCATTGATCATCTTTTCCGTACAAGGTATTTCCAGACCTCCTTGTTGAAATGGAGCGGCAGCAATCTTGATTACGAAGATTATTTTAAAAATCACTATGTTACCAAACTGGGAAGCCAGTCGGCTTTTGACCAGGCTTTACAGGACGGCTTTATAGAACCGAAAGAATTAACAACCGCTTCTACGCCCTATAACGGAGCTGCGGTAGCCGATGCAGCCTCTAAGGCTTCAGCAATAAAGGCTGGCTCAGATATAGAACTGGTACTTTACCAGAAAGTATCAATGGGCAGCGGGGCAGCGGCCAACAATCCCTGGCTGCAGGAAATGCCCGATCCCATCAGTCGTGCTACCTGGGACAACTATGCCATGATATCGTATAAAATGGCTGCAGACCTTGGTATTAAGCTGGATGATCATTATGAAGTGGAATTTACCAAGCCTGTGGTAGAATTTACCATCAATGGCAACCCTGTTAAATTACCCATACTGGCTATACCCGGCATGCACGACAAAGTAATTGCGGTAGCCGTAGGTTACGGAAGGGGAGAAGGCGCAGGAAGGGCAGGACGGGGTGTTGGGTACAATGCATACCCGCTGGTAGACGGCAAAGGCGCTACACGCAAATATTATATAACGGATGTAACCGCGGCAAAAAATACAGGCGACATCTACCCGATTGCTTATACGCAAACGCACAACCAGTATGAAGGCCGTAAAGAAGTAGTACGTGAGTTTTCATTGGGTGATTTCAGGAAACAGCCCGATGTTTTACCACATTATCGCCAGGAACTGGCTGAAGATTTTGCGAAGAAGACACAGAATTTCCGCGATGAAGCGACACTGTATCCTGTGTACGAATCTCCCGGTGCGCACTGGGGCATGAGCATAGATCTGAACGCCTGCACCGGCTGCGGAGCCTGTACCATTGCCTGTACTGCCGAAAACAATGTGCCGGTAGTAGGTAAAAATGAAGTTCAGCGTTCGCACGAAATGCACTGGTTGCGTATAGACCGTTACTATGCCTCTCACAGGGATAATACGGAAGGAGACAACCTGAATGTAGTGTTCATGCCAATGCTTTGCCAGCATTGCGACAATGCGCCTTGCGAAAACGTATGTCCCGTATCTGCCACCAACCATAGTACAGAAGGGTTAAACCAGATGGCTTATAACCGTTGTATCGGTACCCGCTATTGCGCCAACAACTGTCCTTTTAAAGTACGCCGCTTTAACTGGGCCGATTATACCGGCGCCGACAGCTTTGGCGACAACCAGAATTTCAGCGGGGTGGGTAAGCTGGATGAAGCAGTATTACAAATGAACGACGATTTGACCAGGATGGTTCTGAATCCTGATGTAACCGTTCGTTCGCGTGGTGTTATTGAAAAATGTTCTTTCTGTGTGCAGCGTTTGCAGGATGCAAAACTGAAAGCTAAAAAATCGCAGGATCCTTCTATTATCCGTGATGTTAAAACAGCCTGTATGCAGGCCTGTTCAACAGGAGCGATCGTTTTCGGCAATGTGAACGACAAAGAAAGCCGTGTATATAAATTGAGGAATGAAGAACAGAACCGCAGGATGTATTACGCGCTGGAAATGATACATGTGCTGCCCAATATCAGCTACCTGGCAAAAATCAGGAATACTGACCGCCCTGTAGGTGTTAAAGAAGAACATGGCGCTGTGGAAAAGAAGGAAGCGGCACATGAGCAATCTCATGGATAAGAAAAGACGATAATAGTAACTTGATCAGCAATAATTAAAAAAATATGCACTCCGGATATCCGGATGCAGGTAAATAACCCAGTCAATGAGTTTGATTAAATACGAATCTTTTGTCAGGGAACCACTGGTAGATGGCGACAAGAATTATCACCAGGTTACGGAAGACATTGTATATACAATCGAAGCCAAGCCTACGCGCCTGTGGTATATTGGATTCTGGATTTCTGTAGCGCTATTGTTATTTGGTGTGTTTTCTTTGTACAGGGAAGTAACCTACGGTACCGGTCAGTGGAACCTGGGTAAAACCATTGGCTGGGGTTGGGATATTACCAACTTCGTTTGGTGGGTAGGTATCGGTCACGCAGGTACGCTTATTTCCGCCATCCTTTTGCTGTTTCGCCAGGGGTGGAGAACCGGGGTAAACCGGGCTGCGGAAGCCATGACCATCTTTGCGGTAATTTGCGCCGGGCAGTTCCCTATCTGGCACATGGGCAGGGTTTGGATGGCGTTTTTTGTAATGCCTTATCCCAACAGCCGTGGTCCCTTATGGCCCAACTTTAACTCTCCTCTTTTGTGGGACGTGTTTGCGATCTCTACTTATTTTACGGTGTCATTGTTATTCTGGTACTCGGGATTGCTGCCCGACCTGGCAACAGTTCGCGACCGCGCCAAAACCAAGCTCCGGAAACTTTTATACGGTATCGCTTCCTTTGGGTGGAGCGGCTCTACCAAGCACTGGCAACGTCATGAAAGTCTTTCGCTGGTACTGGCAGGTTTAAGTACACCGCTGGTGCTTTCGGTACACACCATCGTATCGTTCGACTTTGCCACTTCCGTGGTTCCGGGATGGCATACAACCATTTTCCCTCCTTACTTTGTGGCGGGTGCGGTGTTTTCAGGCTTTGCAATGGTGCAAACGCTTATGCTGATCGTGCGTAAAGTAATGAACCTCCAGGATTACATTACCCTGGGACATATAGAAGCGATGAACAAGGTAATCGTGCTGACCGGTTCTATTGTAGGGTGCGCTTATCTTACTGAATTGTTCATTGCCTGGTATGGAGCCAACCAGTACGAATACGATATCTTCTTTAAATACCGCATAGCGGGCGCTTATGGCTGGAGCTACTGGCTGATGATGACCTGTAACGTGATCTCCCCCCAGTTGTTCTGGTTTAAAAAACTGAGAAGGAATATCGGGTTTACGTTCTTTATGAGCGTGATCGTAAATGTGGGCATGTGGTTCGAACGGTTTGTGATCATCGTATCATCGTTGTACCGCGATTACCTGCCATCTTCCTGGTCGTTGTATTACCGTCCTACAATATATGAGATCGGTTTTTATATGGGAACCTTCGGTTTGTTCTTTACCTGCTTCTTCCTGTTCGCCAAATATTTCCCGGTAATAGCTATTGCGGAAATCAAGAGCGTGCTGAAAACAACAGGCGAAAGCTATAAGGCTAAAATGGCAGACCTGGAGAACCTGAGTGTGGAAGAATTTTACGCTAAAACACATCACGACGATCACCATTAACAAGTGATTGTAGGGATGATATAGGACATTCGATTGATCATTGATTTATTCACCTTAAAAATCCCGCAGGGTTTAGGGTTATGACAATAAAAAAATTTGTAGTTGGAAGTTTTGATGATGAAGCGGTACTGTTTCCGGCAGTAAAAAAAGTTCGTAAGGCCGGGTATAAGATCCATGATATTTATACTCCTTTCCCCGTGCACGGTTTAGACGGCGCCATGGGATTGAGGGATACCAGCCTGCATACTGCCGGGTTCATATACGGGCTTACGGGTCTTACCACCGCGTTGTCGTTCATCAGCTGGGTATTAACAAGAGACTGGATACAGAATTATGGAGGCAAGCCGCACTTTTCGTTACCGGCATGGATCCCTATCATGTTTGAATTGACTGTGCTGTTTTCGGCTGTAGGTATGGTACTTACTTTCTGTTACCTGTGCCAACTGGCTCCCTTTGTAAAAAAGCATCATTTCCATTTGCGTGCTACCGACGATCTTTTTGTGATGGTGATAGAATGTACTTCCAAAACCAATGTGCAGGAGGCGGAAGCGTTTTTAACCGCTGCCGGGGCGCAGGAAGTGAATGTGCAGCTGGCTGAAACCGGCTGGTGGCTTGGCAGGTATGATATGGAGAAAAAATTATTTGAAAATAAAACAGAAACGGTTACTGCTTAATTCAAAAACAAATTATCAAAAAGGATGAAACAGGCAGGTTCCATCCAACCGAATTAAAAACAGGATCTACGGATGAAAAAAATATCAGTCATATCGCTTCTTGCTTTTACTGTTGTAGTGGCTGTAGTAAGTTGTGGCGATAATAAAAAGCCCGGTAAGATATATATGCCCGATATGGCGTACAGCCGCGCTTACGAAACCTATTCCGAGAATCATCTTTTTGAAGACAGGCAAACCAACCGCACACCGGTGGCCGGCACTATTTCAAGAGATGAGCTGTTGCCTTTTCGTATTCCCCAGGATGCAGCCGGCGATACTACCAATTTCGGCAAGGCCCGGTTTGTAAACAATCCGCTGCCCCCGCTGAATGAAGCGGATAAAAAAGAAGCGGAACGTTTGTACCTGATTTATTGTGGTATTTGTCATGGTGCCAAGTTAGACGGCAACGGACCTTTATGGAAGGGAGGCGATGGTCCTTATCCCGCCGCCCCAAAAGACCTGACAGATCCTGTAATCGGCAACCAGGGAGACGGGCAGATCTTTTACACCATTACTTATGGAAAGAACAAAATGGGCAGCTACGCTTCGCAATTAAGCACAAAGCAGCGCTGGATGGTAATACATTATATTAAAGATAAATTAGGCAAATCTGCTGCTCCGGCAGCAACTGCAGCAACCGATAGCAGCGCAGCAAAATAAAAAACTGATTGAGCAATGATTAAGCAACAATTCGAGATTCCTTCAGGTTATAAGAAATGGACATATGGTTTGTTGGCTATTGGCATAGTGGCGTTTGTGGCAGGGTTCATTTTCCTGGGAATGAGTAAAGACGAACATGACCAGACACGTTTCTGGGCGGTGCTGTTACAAAACAGCCTTTACTTTCTTATGATATGCAATGCCGCTATGTTTTTTATATGTGCACTAACGTTGGGGCATAGCGGGTGGCAAATTACTTTCAGGAGGGTGCCGGAAGCCATTTCTGCGGTGGTGCCGGTATTTAGTGTTGTGGCATTGTTGGTTTTCATCGGCATCATCATGGGGCATCAGCATCATATCTATCACTGGATAGACAAAGACGCAGTAGCCAATGACAGCATTCTTACCTGGAAAAAAGGATTTTTGAACCCTACTTTCTTCTTCATCTGGACAATCATTACCGTGGGCACCTGGTCGTTGGTTGGTAGAAAAATGAGGCAGTTATCCCGTAAGGCAGACGAGGGACCCATGAGTGTTGAGGAGGCAAAGAAATACACCTGGAACAGTACGGTTTGGGCAGCTATTTTTATTGTGGCTTTTGCATTAACAACAGGCTCTACCATTCCCTGGCTTTGGTTGATGAGCATCGATGCCCACTGGTATTCTACCATGTATAGCTGGTACACTTTTGCCAGCACATTTGTATCGGGGCTTGCGCTGATCGCTTTGTATATCGTATTTCTTAAAAACCACGGGTATCTTGAATATACTACCCGCGAGCAATTGCACGATGTTGGTAAGTTTATCTTTGCGTTTTCTATTTTCTGGACCTATTTATGGTTCTCACAGTTTATGCTGATCTGGTATGCGAACATACCCGAAGAAACCATCTATTTTAAAACGCGTCTGCAGGGTGCGTACAGAGGAATTTTCTGGTTTAACTTTATCGTCAATTTCGTGGCGCCCATTCTCATCTTAATGACAAGGGGCTCGAAACGGAACTACGCGGTGATGACTTTCATGTCGGTGCTGATCATACTGGGTCACTGGCTCGATTTTTACCAGATGGTGATGCCGGGCACACTGGGCGATCATTTTACATTGGGTTGGTTTGAGTGGGGTACACTGGCGTTGTTTTTGGGCATGACCATGTTCTTTGCCGGAAGGGCGTTAACAAAAGCGCCGATGTTGCCAAAGTATCATCCTTATCTGAAAGAAAGTTTGATTCATCATACATAAGCTATACCGGAGAGCAAACATTATTAAAGTATAATTTTTATATAAAATGACCTGGACCGAGTATTTTGTTGTAATTATTGTTGTCCTGATATTTATTGTGGTCTTTCAGATAGCCAAGGCCAGCGAATATGTATCTGTTTTAAAAGGCGAGAAAAAAGCTTTTGAACAAAATAATCGTATCAACGCCTTCCTCATGCTTGTGTTCCTGGTATTGGGATTGGGAGCCGCCTGGTGGTGCAACAACCTGTTGTATGATAAAACATTGCTGGGATTTCCTTCCGCGTCGGAGCATGGCAAGGACATTGACAAGATGATGTGGATCACCCTTGCATTAACGGGCTTTGTATTTGTTGTTACACAGGTATTGCTTTTCTGGTTTGCGTACCGTTACCAGGCTTCCGAAAAAAGAAAAGTTTATTACTTCCCCCATAATAACAAACTGGAGCTGATATGGACGGTTGTGCCGGCCATTGCTCTAACCGTACTCGTATCTTTCGGACTGTATTATTGGTACCGCATTACCGGTGATGCACCCAAGGATGCGATGGAGGTGGAAATAACAGGGCACCAGTTCGGCTGGGAATATCGTTACCCGGGTAAAGACAGTGTATTGGGGCGCCAGAATTTTAAGCTGGTGGATGCCGCTAAAAGCAATCCTTTGGGCCAGGACTGGAGCGATGTGGCGAACAGGGATGACCTTCATCCTTCCGAGCTGCACCTTGTAAAGGGTAAGCCTGTAAGACTGATCATTCGTTCGCAGGATGTAATACATGATGTAGGGCTTGCCCATTTCCGGTTAAAGATGGATGCTGTGCCCGGCACGCCTACTACCCTGTGGTTTACTCCCCAGTATACCACGGAAGAGATGAAAAAAATTACAAAAAATGAGAACTTTGTATATGAAATAAGTTGTGATCAGATGTGCGGGTCAGGACACTATTCAATGAAAGGAACCATTGTTGTGGAGACGCAGGAAGAATTTAATAAGTGGATAGCATCTCAAAAACCACAGTACGATGCGGCGCACCCCAATGTTGCAGAAGCTAAGCCTGCAGCTGATAGCGCCACTTCTGCTGCACCGGCACAGCAATAATAATATAACCGTTCGCTGAACATAAAATTTTAGTAATGAGTAACGAAGCAGTAATACAACATGGGACGGTCTCTCACGAAGTGCATGAACATCATGAGGGTCATCATCACGAAACTTTTATCTCCAAGTATGTGTTTAGCCAGGATCATAAAATGATCGCTAAGCAATTCCTGATAACCGGTATGGTATGGGCTGTGATCGGAGGTTTGATGTCGGTGTTGTTCCGTATTCAGTTGGGATACCCCGATGCGCATCTTCCCTGGCTCGAAGATATTTTCGGGCATTGGGCAAAAGACGGCAAAATTCAGCCTGAATTTTACTACGCGCTGGGTACCATGCACGGTACCATTCTCGTGTTTTTCGTGTTAACGGCAGGACTGAGCGGAACCTTTGCCAACCTTTTGATTCCCTTCCAGGTAGGAGCAAGAGACATGGCGTCTCCGTTCATGAACATGCTTTCCTACTGGTTCTTTGTATTGGCCAGTATTGTAATGCTGGCTTCCCTGTTTATTCAAACAGGCCCTGCCTCCGGTGGGTGGACGGTTTACCCCCCGTTGAGCGCTTTGGGCGATGCTTCCCAGGGTTCTAAGCTGGGGATGGATTTGTGGCTGATCAGTATGGCATTGTTCGTTGTATCGCAGCTCCTGGGTGGGTTAAACTATGTATCTACTATTTTGAATATGCGTACCAAGGGTATGACGATGACCCGTTTGCCCTTAACTGTATGGGCGATCTTATTTACCGCGATACTTGGTATTCTTTCATTCCCTGTATTGTTCTCCGGGTTTATCCTGTTGCTCTTCGACAGGCACCTGGGCACGAGCTTCTATTTGTCGGATATAGTGTTGAGCGGAAAAATATTGCCGAATGAAGGAGGCAGCCCCATCCTTTACCAGCACCTGTTCTGGTTCCTGGGGCATCCTGAAGTATACATCATCATTTTGCCAACGATGGGACTGGTATCGGAGGTAATGTCGATCAATGCGCGAAAACCCATTTTCGGGTATATGGCCATGATCGCTTCCATGTTCGCGATCGCATTGCTGGCATTTCTGGTGTGGGCGCATCATATGTTTGTAACGGGCATGAATCCGTTCTTGGGTTCTGTGTTTGTACTGCTTACCCTGCTCATTGCTGTGCCTTCGGCTATTAAAGTATTTAACTGGCTTACTACTTTATGGAAAGGCAATATTCGCTTTAACCCGGGAATGTTGTTCTGCATCGGGTTTGTGAGCATGTTTATTTCCGGTGGGTTAACAGGCATCTTCCTGGGTAACTCAACGCTCGACATTCACCTGCACGATACTTATTTTGTAATTGCCCACTTCCATATAGTAATGGGTGTATCTGCCTTCATGGGTATGTTTGCCGGAATTTACCACTGGTTTCCCAAAATGTATGGCAGGTATATGAACAATACGCTGGGATATATCCATTTTTGGGTAACGCTGGTTTGCGCATACGTTATTTTCTGGCCCATGCACTACGAAGGTTTTGCGGGTATGCCACGCCGTTATTATGATTATTCCAACTGGGAATCGTTTAAGCAGTTTGTTGAACTGAATAAAGTGATCAGCTTTGCGGCTATCCTTTCATTCCTTGTTCAGCTGATGTTCATATTTAATTTCATTTATTCCATCTTCAAAGGCAGGAGAGTTACTTCTAAAAATCCCTGGGGCGCTACCACGCTCGAATGGACTACGCCTATCAGGCCCGGGCACGGTAACTGGCCCGGAGAAATTCCTGAAGTGCATCGCTGGGCATACGATTATGGAAAAGATGGTATGGACTTTATCGACCAGACAACGCCTGTAGGCAAAGACGAGTCGAAACATTAATGATTCATGAAGCAGGGATCCCGTATGGTTCACTGCCTTGTGTAAAAATAGAGGAGGTTTTTGAAGGTGATGGAAAGTCAGGAAAGGGTACAGCATTCAGCATCGTTTGTGGTTGTTGATAAGCTTAAGGACTACATGCTGCTGATCAAGTTTACGCTGAGTTTTACAGTAGTTTTTTCTTCTGTGATCAGTTACCTGCTGGCTCCCAACATTACCTTTAACCTCGTATCAGTTCTTTTATTATTGATCGGCGGTATGCTGATAACCGGTTCTGCCAATGCTATTAACCAGATAGCGGAGAAGGATACCGATGCATTGATGAAACGTACGGCTAAGCGGCCTGTTGCAAATGGAAAAATGAGCGTGGGAGAAGCCTCTGTTTTTGCTGCAGTTACTGGTGCGGCAGGTGTATACATTATTGGTGAGTGGTTTAACTGGACGGCGGCCATGTTGGGTTTGTTCAGTCTTTTTTTATACGGGTTTGTATATACCCCTTTAAAAAAAGTACATTCCATATCGGTGCTGGTGGGTGCAATACCCGGAGCTTTACCCTGCCTGATAGGATGGGTAGCCGCTACTGAGGAAATGAGTGTTGGCGGCTGGGCTTTATTTGGTATACAATTCCTGTGGCAGTTCCCGCATTTCTGGGCAATTGCCTGGGTAGCGCACAACGATTATACCAGGGCCGGCTTCAAGCTGATGCCGTCAGACGCGGGGCCGACCAAATATTCAGCCATACAGGCCGTTATTTATTCGTTGCTGATGATACCGGTTGGACTGATACCCTATTTCATACAAATGAGCGGGATGGTGAGTTTGATCATTGTATTGCTGGCAAATTTGTTTATGGTATGGCAAAGCATACGGTTGTATCGCGAAATGAATGTGCAGGCGGCACGAAGGGTTATGTTCAGCTCTTATATATACCTGCCGGTAGTATTGTTGAGCTTGCTGGCAGATAAGGTAGCGGGGGTTTAATTTGAAAATGAATGTGAGAATGTGGAAATGTGAGAATGCCGGGCCTGGCAATATTCAAAAGATGATGTGGAAGTGATAGAGTTTAGCGTTATTCTATAACGCCACCTCCTTTTCCTGTCTGCCGACAGGCAGGCTTTGGAGAGGAAGAAGGGAGGAGAGATGGGCTTTTGACTTTTAAAATTTGAATAAATGAGTGATGTAATGACAATGCAGCGTAAGAAAATACATCCCTACAAGTTCAGTCTTTGGCTGGGGTTGGCAGGGATCATAATGATGTTTGCCGGGCTAACCAGCGCTTATATTGTTAAGCGCAGTCAGCCGGGCTGGCAAAGTTTTACATTGCCCACGATCTTTATATATTCCACGCTGGTTATTTTGGTGAGCAGCGTAACTGTGCAGGTGGCTTTAAAAGCATTCAGGGAACGTTTAATGTCGAAATATCGTTTGTTTTTCGCCATTACCGCTGCGTTAGGACTGATATTTATCAGTATGCAGATAATCGGCTTTTACCAGTTCCAGGCCAGTGGAAAAAAAATGATAGGCTTGGGGTCAAACCCCGCTTATTCTTTTGTGCTGGCCATAGCCGGGTTGCACATCGTGCATATACTGGGTGGATTGATCGCATTGGCTATCGTGTTTTTCAAAGCCTTTGGCCGCAAAACCAGGAATTATGATGTAGTGCCTGTAGAGCTTATTGCCACTTACTGGCATTTTGTAGATATTTTGTGGGTGTATTTGTTTGTATTTTTTAGTTTATTGCATTAACAGAACTTAGTATAATAATAAAAATTCAACTGCATGTCAACACACGTACCGGCAGGATACAAATGGTGGACCGGGGGCAAAAGTCCTTATAACGTTAGTTATGGAAAGCTCATGATGTGGATTTTTCTTTTGAGCGATACATTTACGTTTGGGGCATTGCTGATTTCATATGGCACTATACGGGTAAGCCAGAACTATTGGCCGGATCCTAACCATGTATTTAATGCGTTCCCGCTTATGGGCCACGCAAACCTGCCATTGGCGTTTGTGAGCCTTATGACATTCATACTCATCATGAGCTCCGTAACAATGGTACTGGCGGTTCATGAAGGACATAAAAGAAACCGTGCGGGTGTTGAGAAGTGGTTATTATGGACTATACTGGGCGGTTCGTTGTTCTTGAGCTGCCAAGCCTGGGAGTGGACGCACATGATCACCGGAAGTCATTCTGTATTGATTGATGGAAAGATCCAGGAGATTGGGGCCACCATCACTCAAAATCCATATGGCCCTGTGGTTCCCGGTATGCTTGATAGCCACGGGCATGCGGTAACTATGCCCGGTCCTGTAGGGTTTGGAGGTTTCTTTTTTGGTATCACTGGGTTCCACGGCTTTCACGTTTTTAGCGGAGTATGTTTACTGGTATTGGCTTTCTTTTGGACCCGCGGCGGACGCTTTGACCGGCTGGGGCATTATGAAATGATTGAAAAAATCGGATTGTACTGGCACTTTGTGGATTTGGTTTGGGTATTTGTATTTCTTTGTTTCTATCTTATCTAACGGCTATAAAAGTTTAAGAAAAAAATTATGTCACAGCACGAACACGACCATCATACACATGCGGCGGCAGCTTCTCCCGAAATAACTTTCGAACACGAGCCGGCGCCCAATACGAAACGTATATGGAAGACATTCTGGATCCTGCTTTGCCTTACCATTGCCGAACTTGCTTTAGGCTTGTCGCATTACGCTTTTGATTTGCATGGCTGGATCCTCCTGTTCTTAAAAGGCGGTATGATCATACTGTCTTTGGCCAAGGCGGTTTATATCGTTTCCATATTCATGCACCTGGGCGATGAAATAAGAAATATGCGTCTTACTATATTGGTGCCATTGCTTTTATTCATCTGGTTCATACTCGCCTTTTTATGGGATGGAGTAGCCTGGAGAGATTTGCGTAACCGGTACGACAAGGCGCCTCCTACAGAGCAGGTGCAGCCTCATGGAGAACAGAGGCCTGGTCACTTGAATTAAGACCAATTAATATATTTTTTAACAGGAAGCCACCGCACTGCGGTGGTTTTTTGTTTGCAGGTTTATGATTGCTATCAGCTATGGGCGGTGAGCTATCAATCAGCAATTTATTTATAGTTTATAGTCAGTATTGTCCGGTAAAATATGAAGGGATGTCGGCCTCGGAAAAATGGCGTTAAGAAAATTGGCTTGGACGGCGCTAAAAGAAAAACACCATATGCCACAGTTAGGGAGTGCAATTAGCTCAAAAGTCGCACCGCTACCGGGTTTGGTCTACAGCTGGAACTTGTTTTTCTTAGCCGGAAAAGACAATTTTTAGCCATTTTTCCGCAGCCTTGATTTTTTGCTCCACTTTTTTATCAAGAAAAAAGTGGAATACCCAATGGTAAGTGCTTCATGCTGTAAACTTTAATGAAATTCAGTACAGCACTGGCTTTGGTCGGTTTGATTAACATTTTAACCGGACAACAATGGTTTATAGTTTTGTTGTTTATAGTTTGTTTTGACAACATTAATCCATGAACTATAAACTCCAAACCACAAACATCTTGAATTTCAAATCAAAAATCACCAAATCAACAATCAGCAATCCCCTATAACATAGCTATCTTTAGCATATTACTATAACCTGTAAACGATCAGCTATGTCCGGGACATTTTCGAAAATCAAAAGTACTATCAGCTTATTAAGGAATATTGATTTTGACCAGTTAGCCAGGCTTTCGAAAAAGGTAGATCTGCAGAAGGTAATGGAAGGGTTTTCAAAGATGGATGACAAGCAGCTTACAATGCTGATGAAGATGATGGATGGCAGTGGCGGGAAGAAAAAAGAACTCCCGGAGATAAACGGAGACTTTTATGAGCTGCACCTGCGCCTGAATGAAGAAGATAAGGCCCTGCAGTTACGTGTGCGGGAATTTATGGAGACAGAGATTAAGCCGATCGTAAACTATTACTGGCTGCACGACGAATTTCCTTTTGAAGTAATACCCAAACTGGCAGAGCTGGGATTGTGCGGGGTGACGTACAAGGGATATGACTGCCCCGGTAAATCCTTTTTAATGGAAGGGATCATTGCTATGGAAATG
Organism: Chitinophagaceae bacterium; assembly: GCA_019638615.1. Taxonomy (GTDB): domain Bacteria; phylum Bacteroidota; class Bacteroidia; order Chitinophagales; family Chitinophagaceae; genus Agriterribacter. Next base: position 182,755 of record JAHBTL010000006.1, read on the forward strand.
GGACGGGTAGATGCATCCATCGCTACTTTTTTTGGTGTGCAGAGCGGGCTGGCAATGGGATCTGTATACCTGTGCGGATCGGATGAGCAGAAACAGGAATGGCTGCCTGCTATGCATCAGCTGAAAGCCATAGGTGCATTTGGGCTTACCGAGCCCGAAGTAGGCTCAGGCGCTGCCGGCGGACTTACGACTACGGTTAAGCGAACCGAAAAAGGCTGGGTATTGAACGGGCAAAAAAAATGGATTGGCAACGCCACGTTTGCCGATGTAATTATTATCTGGGCAAAAGACGTGGATGATGGCGAAGTAAAAGGTTTTTTGGTAAGGAAGAATACACCCGGGCTGGCGGTGGAAAAGATCAAAGGCAAAATGGCATTACGTATTGTACAGAATGGTTTGATCACGCTGACTGATTGCCTTGTAGAAGAAAAAGACAGGCTGCCGGGCGCCAATTCCTTTAAAGATACGGCTAAAGTATTGCAGATGACCCGCGCCGGAGTAGCCTGGATGGCGGTTGGCTGTGCAAGAGGCGCTTACGAAAATGCATTGGACTATACGCGAAAGCGCAAACAGTTCGGGAAGCCTATTGCCTCCTTCCAGTTGATACAGAACCATCTTGTTGAAATGCTGTCGAACCTTACGGCCATGCAATCCATGGTATTCCGTTTGTCGGAGCTGCAGGACCAGGGACTGCTGAAAGATGAGCATGCTTCGCTTGCGAAAGTATTTTGTTCGTTGCGCACGCGCGATATTGTAAGCCAGGCAAGGGAAGTAATGGGAGGCAATGGCATATTACTTGATCACAATGTTGCCCGTTTTGTGGCAGATGCGGAAGCGATCTATTCTTATGAGGGTACCAAGGAGATCAACTCGCTGATCGTAGGAAGGGCCATTACAGGCTTCAGCGCGTTTGTGTAAATTAAAAGATAGGATCACTTCTTCATCCACTTCCTGGCTATTTTCCTGGCAGTTTCAATCATAGCGCTGTTCCATGTTTCAATCTTCCAGTCGGAGCATGCAAGAGAAGAAGCGTTTAATTTCTTTACAGCGTCTTCGTACGACAGGGCTGTTTCTAAAATATGTGAAAGCTCCATTTGCTGGAAGTGTAATTTTTCATCTTCAACAATGATAGAAGGGACAGGAGGATGGACCGGTAAAAATGAAAAGTTTTCATGGTCACGGATTTTTTTATTGTTTTTTTGTACAATATCTTCCATTCGCAGGAAATCGTTATAAAAATTTTGCCGGCTTTCTTCAGTCCGTAAGCCATTGCCCAGTTGTTCCAATACTACATACTTCAAATGAGTGCATTTTGGAATTGTTTTTTCCAGTAAGCCGAACACTTCTGACGGTACGGCATCGTCGTGAGTATCTCGCCGGATGGTCTTTTGTGTACCCGTGTCTGTAATATCCCAGCTGCCACCGGAAATATGGATCTCTCTTACTTTATGCAAAGGGTAAAGAGCGATCATCTCTTCATACCCAACAGAAAAGTTATGGAGCTGACAGAAAAGATTGTGGAGATCAAGAATAATAAATCCGTTCACATCTTGTATCAGCTTGTCGAGAAATTCACCATGCTGCTTTACTTCCTCCAGCGAATAAGAGAAGGCCAGATTTTCAAGCCCCACAGGGCACCTGCATGCATCATAGATTCTCGACAGGCGGTCTTTGCCAATGCTTAATGTAACGGGTGTATACGGAATGTTCAACGGCGCGCCGTGATGAAAGTCTGCGCCGGTCATAAAACCAAAATGCTCTGTTATATGATCAAAATGAAACTTTGTGCAGGTCTGTTTTAAATGATTCAGCCATTCAGCCTGGTGATCTGACCACCTGCCCGAAAACAATGAAAAAAACACTCCGTGTCCTAACAACCTGTTTTCATTGCTATAGGCATGTAGTAACTCCTCGAACCAGCCCGGGATTTCCTGTACCTGGTACAATGCATCAAACGACCATTCAATCGCTTCCACCCTTGATTCCTGTAACAGGGGCAGGCATCCGGCAAGGACAGCAGCATCAAGATTACAGGCAACAGACGAAAAAATTTTCTTCACTGCCAAATTTTAAGGATTACCCCATTCCGCAGGCAGGGCAGGATTCGGGCAACCTGGATTTTTCCTGGTCTTTTTTTGCTTCTTTCTTTTCCTTGAGATCGGTCAGTTTATCCTTTTTGCAGGAAGTACCTGTTTGCACCGCCAGTCCGATAAGGATAGCGCTCAGAAGCGTTTTGGAAAGTTTCATAACGAGCTTTTTTATATTGGTTTGTAAGCCGGAACTCTTATGCTGACAGCATGGATTCGAAAAACGTTGTTTGGGGCAGAAAAAAAACAGCCTGGTTACCATGCTGCCATAGGGTTGTCACTCCCCGGTTGTTAGTTTGCAGATCAATCTGTTAAATCAGTTTTTATGAAAGTAGTAGAAATATATAAAACCAACGTACAAAGCAAGATGCAGGGAAGCCGGATCATTGGTTTCCTCCATCGCCATTATCCCTGGTACAATGCCAATTTTGACCTGGAAGACACAGACAGGATCTTACGGGTTGAAAGCTTCCATCAGCATATCGACAATGAAAATATCATCGGCATTATGAAGCAGTTTGGCTGTAAAGCAGAGCCGTTGCCGGATTAGGCTTCAGATAATGAATTGATTATCGCAATAATGTAACTGTTCCTTTTCGGTTAACTGTTCCATGATTATCGGTACCATTTATAAAATAGATATAAGTGCCCGTGGGAGCCGGCGAACCGTTGATCTTTCCATCCCATCCTTTATCAATGCTGCCCGAGGAAAAAATTTTGTTTCCCCAGCGGTCGAAAACCGAAAATTCTTTCAGTATAAGCATTGCACCGGGAGGAATGCGGAATATATCATTTACCCGGTCGTTGTTAGGAGTAAACACATTGGGCATAAACAGGTCTGTAAAAACCTTTATGGTTGCTTTGGCAGATCCTTTGCAAAGGTGTTCATTTTGCGCGGTGATGATGTATGTCTGGCTTTCGGTTAAATTTTTTGTGAGCGGATTAAATGACAAGGGATCTTCCAACTGATAGACCGGGCTCCATTCGTAGGCAACTACGTTTTCGGTTACCAGGGGTTTCAGTTGAATTTGAGTTCCGGAAATTATAGCAGTATCAGAAGGGTATACTGAAATAACAAGCGTATCATATATAACAGGAGACAGGCTGTTTGATAAAACGGGCGTGTTGGCACATGCGGCATCGGCGCCGGGCATCATTTCACAGGACACCTGATCTCCCGCACGTAATGTTGTTGTCCTGAACAGATCTTCATTATTGCCGGTAACCATATCATTTACTTTCCAGGTAAATACCGGCGATGCACCTGCATTTGCAACGGATACCCGGAATTCTATGGATTCACCTGCACATGCTGCTGTTTTTGAACTTTGAATGCTGATGGATGGACTTACAGCGCTGCTTACATTGATTATAATGCTATTGGATATGGCAGTGGAAACAGGCGCGCAGGTATTGGACGGATCAATGGTTACAGTGCAGTTAATCTCATCCTTATCATTAAGAGCAGAAGTAACAAATGTAGCTTTATTACTACCGGCGCTTATTCCATTGATCATCCATTGCCAGGAAGGGTTGTTGCCTGCGTTTTGCGTGGTGGCCGTAAATGTTACAGGATAGTTTTGGCATATATTGGTTTGAGACGCGGTGATCGTTACTGTTGGCGGCAGGGCTTCGTTTACCGTCATAGTGATGATGTTGGAAGTGGCAGAAGTGGAGCCCGCGCAGGTATACTGGGGATCGACCGAAATGCTGCAGCTTACCTGGTCATTGTTTTTTAAGGAGCTGGTAGTATAGGTATTGCTGTTATCCCCCACGCTTATATCATTTACTTTCCAGAGGTATGTTACATTGGTTCCGGCGTTTTGTGTAACAGCGGTAAAGCTTACAGCCGCTCCCTTGCAAACCATATTATCGGGTGTGGTGATATTTACTGTAGCAGGCTCAGTGGTGCCGGTAGTGATTTTGATGGTATTTGATTCAACCGATCCATTGGGAATACAACTTGAGTTATCGGTATAAATGCAGCGTATTTCATCGCCATTCCGGAAAGTACCACTGGTGAACCAGTTGCTGTTATTGTCTTTGTTAACGCCGTTTACCTGCCATTGAAAATGCGGCGCTTCGCCCCCATCGGTAACTGTGGCACTGATGATAACAGGCTCGCAATCGCAAATAACCGTATTGTTGGCAACAAGGTTGACCACAGGGGTTGTATGGGCGCTGGTAATGTTGATGGTAACTGCATTGCTTGCAGATTGCGTGGCAGCTTCACAGGTACCACCGCTGGTAACATAACATCTCAACTGGTCATTATCATTCCAGTCTGATGCTGTGTACCACGCCTGGTCGCCGCCAACGGTAATCTCGTTCCTTTCCCAACGGTAACTGAAATGAGTGCCACCATATTTCACAGAAGCCTTAAAAGTGGCGGCGCTTCCCGCGCATACTTTACCCGATGCAGGGCTGATGGTTACCTCTGGTACCGGCGTTACGTTGGATGCAGTAAGCTTGATGATCCAAAAATCACCACAGGTGCCGTTGCCTCCCTGGTGTGGATGGCGTTCAGTTACATCGTCCGAACAGGTAATGCCTGAAATAATGTATTGACCTGTTCCAAGCGCTTTGATATCGTAAGCCTCATCATAATGATTGCCTCCCATACTTTTTTGCCATTCCAATGCACCGGAGCTGTTTACTTTTATGACCCATACATCTGTTATAGAAGCATGACAATTAAGGTCGCCGTCATCCGACTCGGCATTACCTGCCACTATATATCCGCCGTCAGGTGTTACATCCAGGGCGTAAGCCATTTCATTCTTACTGCCCCCATAACATTTCTGCCATTGTAACGTACCCGACTGGTCTATTTTAACCAACCAAAAGTCAGCGCCCGGTCCGTGGTTACCGGATACATCGCCGTTGTTGGATGAAGTGTGTCCACCTATAATATAGCCTCCGCTCAGCACCGGTTTTATTGACCAGGCAACATCGCTTCCGCTGCCGCCATAACATTTCTGCCATGCTATATTGCCGGTATTGCTGAGTTTAACCACCCAGTAATCCGATGCTCCGTGGTTGTTGGTAACATCGCCGTTTACAGATGAAGCATGCCCGGCTGTGATGCATCCCCCGTCAGGAGTAGCCTGCACGGAGTAAGCGGCATCCTCTCCGCCTCCGCCCATGCTTTTTTGCCATATTAAATTGCCGTTCACATCCAGTTTAATTACCCAGTAATCTGTTTCACCTTTGTTGCCAGTCACATCCCCATCGCTCGATTCGCTGCTGCCGGCAATAAAATAGCTGCCATCCTGCCCTATGCTTATATCCCATGCATATTCATTTTTAGTTCCGCCATAGTTTTTCTGCCATTGGATATCACCCGTCGCGTTTAGCTTAACAATCCAGTAATCCAGGCTATTGTTGCTTTTAATATTGCAATCAACAGAATTTGTAGAGCCGGCCAATATATAGCCTCCATCCTGGGTCTGGCGGATAAAGGCTCCGTGTTCCACATACGAGCCCCCTAAACATTTTTGCCATTCCATATTACCTGCCGCGTCCATCTTCACAACCCACAGGTCGCCGATAAGTTCATCCCCATGATACCCCATGAGGTCGCCGTTATCAGGTCCCTCAGTATATCCTGCAGTGATGTATCCTCCGTCAAAAGTCGGCTCAATTGAATGGGCATATTCCCCATTTTTTCCGCCGAAGGCTTTATGCCATTCGATAGCGGGAACCTGTGCGTAAATACTTTGAAAATAAAAGAAGCAAAGGAAAAATGATACTGAAAGTCTTATAGCCGGGGGGTGACGCATAGTGTGGCGTTGATCAAATGCAGGTGAATATAAGGCAAAGTAATTATATTGGCACCTATTAAAATATACAACCGGGGGAAGAGTAATCAAAAACTTATCTTTTGTCAACTACCGTATAGTTGGATGTAGCTGAAGAGACAGGCGGTTTACAAAGCTTTGTTCTTCCTTTACCTTTGCCCGATGGATTATTTTAAAAAGCTGCAGGAACTGCTGAAAACAGAAAGGGAACAGGACAAAGCGCTCTACCGGCAATTGATCGAATCTTCTTCCGTAAACGAGCGCAGGGCAAACGGACTTACCTGGTATCCCATTGCCATAAGAGATACTGAAATGAGCCGTGGCGATTATCTTACCGTGGAAGTAGAGCGTACCACCCACCAGGATGTTCCGCACCAGTTGAGGTTTGGAGCGTCGGCAGTTCTTTTTTCGAACCATAACCCAAAAGAGAACAGGATAGAAGGAGTGATCGGTTTCCAGGGAGGTAACCGCTTAAAAATTACATTGCGCACCGATGAGCTGCCCGACTGGAGCCGGGATGGCAAGCTGGGCATTGACCTGCTGTTTGATGATAACAGCTATGATGAAATGCAAAACGCATTAAAAAGAGCGGATTCCCTGGCGGAGAATGAAAAAGGAAACCGGCTGATCAGGATCCTCACGGGAGAAAGCGCGCCTTCTTTTCACACACAGGCAACTGCTCATACCAGCACTGTATTAAATGCATCGCAACAGGTAGCGGTGAATAAAATACTGGAAGCCAATGAGCTGGTTATTGTACACGGACCGCCCGGCACCGGTAAAACCACTACCCTGGTGCAGGCTGTAAAAGCGCTTATTCAACGCGATCACAAACAGGTACTGGTTGTGGCGCCCAGTAATACTGCGGTAGACCTGCTGAGCGAAAAATTATCCGACCAGGGACTAAATGTATTACGGGTGGGCAACCCTGCAAGGGTGTCCGACCGGTTGATGTCGCTTACGCTTGACAGTAAGATGGCTGAACATGCCGGTATGAAGGATATTAAAAAGATGAAAAAACAAGCAAACGAATTTCGCAATATGGCGCACAAGTATAAACGTACTTTCGGGAAGGCAGAGCGCGAGCAGCGGAAAGCATTGTTTGAGGAAGCGCACAGGATCATGAAGGATGTGGAAAGAACGGAGCAGTATATCATGGACGATCTGCAGGCAAGGGCGCAGGTAATTACCGCTACACTGGTTGGTTCCAATCATTATACCGTACGCAATCTTGCTTATGAAACGGTAGTGATTGATGAAGCCGGGCAGGCGCTGGAGCCTGCCTGCTGGATCCCCATACTGAAGGGACAAAAGGTAGTATTGGCGGGAGATCATTGCCAGTTGCCGCCTACTATTAAATCGGAGGACGCCGCCCGGAACGGTTTAAGTACCACGCTGCTTGAAAAGTGTGTTGCACTGCACCCTCAGTCGGTTGTGTTGCTGGAGGAGCAATACCGCATGCATGAAATCATTATGGGATATTCTTCCTCTGTTTTTTATGAAAACAGGCTGAAGGCGCATGCTTCGGTGGCAACACATCTTATCGGAGAAGGAGCATTGCCTGTTTATTTTATTGATACGGCTGGTTGCGGGTTTGATGAAAAAACGGAAGGCGCAAGCATTTCCAATCCCGAAGAAGCAGCTTTTGTTTTTAAACATTTATCGCAGTTGGTAAATACATGGAGTACTTATTATACCCTGGAAAACTTTCCAACCATCGGTATTATTTCTCCATATCGCCGGCAGGTATTATTACTGCAGGACCAGATGCAACATGCGGCTCACCTGAAGGAGTATGCGCACAAGATCACGATCAATACGATTGACAGCTTCCAGGGACAGGAACGCGATATTATTTATATCAGCATGACACGCAGCAACCCCGACAGCAGGATTGGCTTTTTATCCGATATCCGCCGCATGAATGTGGCCATGACAAGAGCAAGGAAAAAACTGGTTGTAATCGGCGACAGCGCCACCCTGAGCCAGTTCCCCTTTTACGCTGATTTTATAGCATATGCCGAAAAGCACAATGCGTATGTAAGCGCATGGGAGTTTATGTTGTAGTTAAATATTAAATGTTGGGGCTAACCAAAAGGGTCGTCATTGCGATCCGCCGCGGCGGAGAAGCAATCCCAAATACTTAATCCGTTATTGTTCAATGGGATTGCTTCGGTCGTCCCTCCCTGCCAATGACATGTTATTCAGTTGACTGTTTATCAATGAAGTATGAACTGCGTGTTTATTGCTTATAAAACTCGCTTTCTTTTCAACCACAAAGCCTGGTGCTGGTTTCTTTGTTACTTTTTTGCGGAAAAAAGTAACCAAAAAGCCGCCCCGAAATCCCTGCCAGCCGGCAGGCTGGGACTACGGCCGATTTCGGGTCCCGCAAAAAGCGGGATCGATTAAGCTTTGGTACTACTGTGAACTCAGCTACAGCCCCCGATACATTTTCTCCGAACCGGGCATATATAATATAAGAACTGAAAAATACGAATACGACATGTCACGACCCAATGATTGAGCTCTCTAATGGGTTACTCGATCGCATTTATTTCACTGGGATTTTAATCCAGTTTTGGCTAAATATTTTAGTTTTAAATTGCTAAAAATATTATATTCGCGATATGGCTTCAACAGTTGAATCTATACAGCAACAAGCGGTTGTTGCCGATGCCGACCTGGTATATACCGGGTTAAAAGCCATTGTGGACTGCAATAGCTTTTACTGCTCCTGTGAACGATTGTTTAAGCCGGCGTTGAAAAACAAGCCGGTAGTAGTGCTGAGCAATAACGATGGTTGTATTGTTTCGAGAAGTGATGAAGCCACACAGTGCGGCATTCAGATGGCCATTCCTTATTTCATGGCAAGGCAGATCATTGAAACGCATGATGTGGCAGTATTTTCCTCTAATTATACTTTGTATGGCGACCTGAGCTGGCGGGTGATGGAAACCCTGCGAATGATTGCCGGCGCACGGGAAAAGGTTGAAGTGTATTCTGTAGATGAAGCTTTTGTTATGCTTCCTGCCATGACAGCGTTGCAGGCGGAAGCATATGCGCTGTACATCCGGCAAACGGTGGAACAATGGACGGGTATTTCGGTTTCGGTAGGAGTGGCGGCTACGAAAACGTTGGCCAAGGCAGCTAATTATCTTGCTAAAAAAAATAAAAGCGGCACGCGTTGCGTGGCAGTACTGGTAACACCCGAGCAGCAACGGATCGCTCTTCAATCCATACGGGTAAATAATATATGGGGTGTGGGAAGGGCCTATGCCAACAAGCTGATCAATATGGGCATTACCAGCGCGTGGGAACTGCGCAATATGTCTGACCAATGGGCCCATGCGCAACTGGGGGGCGTAACCGGTGTGCGGGTGGTACACGAGTTAAGAGGCGAGCCTTCTATTGAAATGAAAGATCCGTTGAAAACAAAGAAGATGATCGCTTCCACGCGTATGTTCGGCTCGCCGGTGAACGATATACTTTCTATCCAAGAAGCAATTGCTACCTACACTTCGCTTGCAGCGCGAAAGCTGCGCAGGCAATATTGTGCCGCGCGTACCATCAGCATATTTATTGTTCCCAAAGAGGAAGATCATTCCGTAGATTTTCACCATGGTCCTATCAAAAGTACTTATACCACACTCGCGTCGGCTACCTCTGCCACCAATGAGCTGATAAAGCCAGCCGTGGAGCTTGTGGAAAGGTTGTATGAACCCGGCCGGTTTTATAAAAAAGCGGGTGTAATGCTGAGCGAACTGGTGCCCGACACTTCCATACAGGGCAACCTGTTTGAACCTGAATCAAAAAACAAGAGCCGTTTTTTGATGGATATGATGGACAATATCAACTTCAGCATGCGGAGTGATATCCTGAAGTTTGCGGCCTCCGGAACCCACCGCAACTGGAAAATGAGGCAGGAAAAAAGAAGCCTGCGCCATACCACACGCTGGGAAGAAATGTTCGAGGTTAGGTAAAATTTGTACATTGCCGTTTTTTCATGAGCTTCCGGAAGTTTTTACAGCGCATATTAACCAAACCTGTTACCAGCCTGGCAAACAGGTTCTCTTCACGTCCCGACAGGGAAAAAGTGCACCTGGCGCTTTCCAGGTTATATACGCATATCAAGAAAAAGCCCGGCAAAAAAGGGTTGGTGATCGATCTCAGCCGCATGCACCGGAAAATTATTGTTTTTTCAGACCTGCATAAGGGAAATAAAAAGCGGTCAGACGATTTTGCCCCGGCTGAGGAGAATTACCTGGCCGCGCTTGATTATTATTACGGGATGGGCTATACGCTTATTATACTGGGCGACAGCGAGGAGCTATGGAAATACAATCTTTTTACCGTACGCAGGCACAACCAGCCTTCCTTCCTGCTTGAAAAAAAATTCGTGCAACAAAAAAGGTTCATAAAAGTTTTTGGCAATCATGATGTATTTTGGAATAACGATCCTTTCGCTCCTTTGCAGTTGCTGAGCATTTACGGCGAAAATGTGCATATGTATGAAGGTGTGGTATTGCAGTATGGCCTAAAGAAAAAACTGGATATCTTTTTAACGCACGGGCACCAGGGGGATGGCCAGAGCGACGGAAATAAATTCAGCGCGTGGTTTGTAGCCAAAATATGGGCGCCTCTCCAGTCCTTTCTTGAGCTTAATATCAATACGCCGGCGTTCAACGATATACTCAAAACAGAGCATAATCAGTTTATGTATGAATGGAGTTCTGCCCAGCAGGATATGGTATTGATAACAGGTCATACGCATCAGCCGGTGTTTGAATCCATGACACATCTTGAAAGATTGTACAGGCAATTGCTCATTGCCCGCCAGCAGAACGATCAGCCTGCTATAGCCAGGCTGCAGGAAGAGATCGCCTTCCGGCGGCAGGAATATGATCATGTTTCTGAAGATTATCTCCACCTGAAACCCACTTATTTTAATTCGGGTTGCTGCTGTTTTACCGATGGCGATATTACCGGCATTGAAATCGAAGACGGCGAAATCCGGCTTATTAAATGGAAAAACGAAGAACGTGCGGCAAAAAGAACCATACTTGAGAAACGACACCTGGATACAATCATTTGAAATGCAGCCGTCTTTGTTATTTGTTTTATCTGTTTCCCTATTTCGTAAATCATGTTCCCGTTTATGTAATAATATTGTAATCTTCGGCCAGCTGATTACAGGACGCTTATGGAATCAAAAACTAAAACGGGGTTGACAACAGTAAAAAAAAAGCCGGGAGGTAAATCTATTCTTCGCAGCGTTACAGGCTGGTTGCATCTGTGGCTGGGCATCGGCTCAGGCATTATTGTGCTTTTTTTGGGTGTTACAGGCTGTATACTCGCATTTGAAGAGGAAATACGAAGTTTCACTCAGCCTTACCTGTATGTGCAACCGCAAGAGTCCCCTTTTCTACCCCCTTCCCGGCTAAAGCCGGAAGCGGATAAACAGTTGGGCGGGAAAGCAATAAATGGTATTGAATACCTGGACAGGAACAGGGCCGCCCTTGCTTATTATTACGATGAGGAGGAGAATTACAAGCAGATATTCCTGGATCCCTATACCGCGGAAGTACTGCAGGTAAAGGATATGCGGAAGGATTTTTTCAGGATAGTGCTCGACGGGCATTTTTACCTGTGGCTTCCGCCCGAAATAGGGCAGCCGGTGGTTGCTTCAGCCACATTGATATTTGTGATCATGATGATCACCGGGCTGGTGCTGTGGTGGCCAAAAAACAAAGCGGCGCGCAAACAACGATTTACCATTAAATGGAATGCCAAGTGGCGCCGGGTGAACTACGACCTGCACAATGTACTGGGTTTTTATATGACCTGGGTAGCCGTATTTATTGCTATTACCGGGTTAGTATGGGGATTTGAGTGGTTCGCCCAATCATTGTATTTTGTTACTTCGGCAGGCAAAACACTGCCCCCGCACGAACATCCTGTTTCAGATACTACTGCGGTTATGCAAAAGGGCAAAAATGCCGGAGACCATGTATACTACCTGATGGCAGGAAAAGCCAAACAAAAGGAGAAATTCGGCGTGTTTTATCCCGCTACTCCTGCAGATGCTATCGAAGGATTTGTAAATCACCGTCCCGGAACATATTATAATGCTGATTATTATCATTACGACCAGTACACATTACAGGAATTGCCGGCAACCGGAGTATATGCAGGAAGTTTTAAAGATGCTTCGCTCGCCGATAAGATAGCCCGAATGAACTATGATATTCATGTGGGAGCTGTGCTGGGTTTGCCGGGGAAAATACTCGCCTTTTTCGGTTCGTTGATCTGTGCCAGCCTCCCTGTAACAGGCTTTATGGTATGGCGGGGACGGAAAAAGAAAAAAGCAAAAGCCTCGCCGGTTACTTCATCTAAAAATACTGCTCCCCGGCCCGCATTGGGATAACACGCTTTATTTGTTAATTGGCAGGGTTGAATATTTTTCGTGTAAGCCAGTGGCTGAGATAACCTGTTCCTACCCCGATGGCGGCTCCGGCAAGCACATCCGATGGATAATGAACGCCCCGGTACAGGCGTGAATACCCCACTGCGCCCGCCCATGTGTAAGCGGGTACAGCCACGTACCACTTCTTATATTGCAGAGATAAAGTAGTGGCGGTAGCAAATGCCATGATTGTATGTCCGGATGGAAAAGATCTTCCATGTTTTTCTTCTGCGGGATATATAACATTCGGATGAGCTTCCGCCGGACGGTCGCGCCTGAAAGTCAGCTTCATCGTTTCAGGGACACCGGCACTTATAGCCGTATTAATGATAACCTGGTAACCATGTATGACAAGCTTTCTGTCTTTTTTAATAATGCCGGTAACAAGGGTGCCTGCCGCTGCAGCGGGTGGAATCCAGTAAGCCGAATGGCTCGTTGCAGTCCAGAGGTCTGATCGCGGGTGAGCAGGATTGATTTTTTTGAGCAGGTCAATATCAATATTCTGCGCCGGCAGGTATACAGGAAGCAGGAGCGATAAGAGTACATAAAACGTCTTCATGACGGATGATTGAAAGTAGTGTGAAAGCTGAAAAGCCGAAAACTCATGTTTCTACCCTGACAGTGACTTTTTTAAATCCTGTACTGCGTAAAAAATTTTCCATCAGCATGCTGCTTCTTTCTGTGGCTTTTTCCAGTATTTTTTGCTGTATGGCTCGTTCAATCATTTTATTCCTTGCTTTTATTTTTACAAACGTAACCGCTTCACTGCTCCAGTTCCCGGTTTCATCAAAAGTTTCGAAGTCCGAAGGATTCATGATAGCATCCAGAATCTCCGGGGGCGGAAGCGTTAGCGATATGGAATCTTTATCCATAAAAAAATGCCGGGACTGTAACTTTTTTAAATCGGTGCCTGCAATTACCTTTCCCCTGCCTATCATTACAATTCGTTTACCCGTAACCGGTAGCCCGGAAAATCCTGAGAAATCCGGGAGGATCATTTCTACAGCCGATTTGGGTTGAATAACGGCTGAATCAACCACTACCTCGTCGTACACAGTGATGGTACACAGTTGCGCCAGCTCATTGATCTCCTTTATTAATATGGGAGTATTGTCTATAACGACCGGTTGCGCCTTAAATATGTTTTTGAATGAGCCGAACCAGTCCGTTTTAAAAAACAGCAGGATAAGCAAAGCTGCTATAATAAACACAACAATGTATCGCCTGAGTATTTTCATGTCAGTTCAATGTTGGTTGAGTGAAAGGATCATCAAACTTTACAGTTACTTTTTCATACCCCAGGGCCCGTAAAAAATTACTTACAAAAATGCCTGCATTGGCTTCTGCCGTTCTCAGCACGCCAAGGGAGTCAGCGCTGTTTTGTATCTGCCGCTGCGCCTGTGCCGCCAGTTGGTCTCGTTCCTGGCTGGAAAAGCCGGAGCGGAAAGTCCCCACTTCTTCATAAGCTACTTTAATGTCTTCGGGCTTTATGTTAATTGAAAAAAGTGTTGCACGTGGCAATACGATTGTAATTTCTTTGTTGCTGATGGTTACTCTGTTATCGTCAATTTTCGAAAAGTCAATGCCCCCTTTTAGCGTAGCCTGGCAGGTCATTAAAATTTTGCGATCTCCCAGCTTATACCAGGTTTGGTTATCGTTTGCTTTAATGATCTTGCTTACCACATATTCTACCGTAACCAGCTCGTTCATTTCTTTTAGTGCAAGGATTTCCTGTTGCTGCTTTGGCGCTTTATGGGTACAGCCTGCCATTAACAGGAGTATGTAAATACTGATCGGCCGTTTTACCATGCTGCAATTTACAATTCCTTTTATAGTTTTAAGAGGAGTGATCAAAGGGCAAACGCATCTAAAAGAAGCAGGGTGACTGCATGGTTGTCTATATTGCTTCCTATTCAGTCAAACATGGTCATTCATTTGTCCTCATCGGGAGAGAATCCAATCGTCCATTGCAGCGTCCCATACGGGACGCCTGGTATTTCAGGGAAAGGATTCCGCACCGGTGTACATGCCACGCAGTCCTTTCTGTAAGGTTCGGATATGATTTAGCAGAAAGTATATCAGGGTTCTATTGTTGAAGTCACAGTAGTACAAAGGCCAGATCAAGGCGAACCGGGAAATAGCGGTAATTATTTCCCGGCGGCTTTTTGGTTACTTTTTTCCGCAAAAAAGTAACAGAAAAAAGTAGAGGGTTTATAGTTGAAAGGAAAACCGGGTTTGTGCAGCCGCCAATTGAAGCTCATAACCAATTGATAAACATCAAGCTGGGTGGTATGTAATTGGCAATGAAGTGAAGCAATCTATAACACATACATTCATATCATACAATAAGATTGCTTTCCCACCTGTGGCGCATAAGCGTTAAGTTAAGGAGCATGCGATAAAACACCCCAAACAGGGTTTTGCAATAAGAGGATCACTGCAGCTTAATTGTACCGGAGAGGACAACAGGTTGGTAGAAAATGTTAGGACAGTAGCAATGCATCCCATCGGGATGCCTGGTGTTGTAAAACATGGTTCCGTTTCGAAGAGCTACCTTATAGCAAAGATCACCGGCGTCCCTACAGGACGCATACACATTTTTGCTGTATATCCGGCTACAGACCTTCCATCCCCCCGGGATGGCGGCGCCTGATACGAAACAGTCTTTATTGCGTTCAGATGGGAACAGGGACGCCTGACTTAACCTGACGCGAATGAGCCTGTGGCGGGATTCCTCCCTTGCAAAGACGTTCAACGACCTTTTTGGTCAGCCCCATCAAACTATTTTCTGTAATCTACCTGCCTGCCATCCCTATGGGATGATATGCGCTATTTGTCAGGGGTATCTTCACCATTGGGCGAATTAATATCCGTCTGCGGGTTTTGAAGTGCCGGAACATTTTATTTTAACCCTCCGGGCTTTATCCTGCGCCACCAAACGTCATTAGTCATCATGTACGGTAAAGCGCTTTGGGTATAAAAAATGAGAACGTCTGCCGAAAAACTGTAAAAAACCGCCCATATTGTGATGATATTCGGGCTCCAACCTGTTCTATTTAGCAGGGATCCTGTTATTTTCCGGTACGATATTTATTAATTAGTATCCTTCTTTCTAAAACTGTTATGTATGAAATTAATAGACTACCTCGTTTGGTGTTGTGCCTGTACCATTGTTTCAGAAATGCAGGCACAACCTGCCGCCACCTATGCCTGGCACGATCCGGCAGAAGCTAAGGTGTTGGCCATTGAAGGACAGGCCTGGCCAGGCGAGGTTGAAAATACTTATGACCGGCTGCCTGCAAGAGCAAAGCCCCTTGTAAGAGATGAAATATGGGACCTTGGACGACATGCTGCGGGCGAGTACATTCGTTTTTCTACCAGCTCCAATAAAATAGCAGTTCGTTATATGGTTGACGGCAACCTGGCATTTCCTCATATGCCGGCTACCGGTGTAAGCGGGGTGGACCTGTATGCAAAAGATAAAGCAGGAAGATGGCAATGGGCATCAGGCAAATACAAGTTCGGAGATACGATCGAATACAGGTTCAGTAACCTGGATGTGAATGGCATCACAGAGTTCCGCTTATATCTACCGTTGTACAATAACGTAAAATGGCTCACCATAGGGGTTGGAGAGGAAGCGAAGTTTGCATTCCTTCCCAAGCAAAAAGAAAAACCGGTAGTAGTGTATGGCAGTTCCATTGCCCAGGGCGGTTGTGCTACCCGGCCCGGTATGGCATGGACAGGCATTTTAAATCGTTTACTGGATCGAAGTATTATCAATCTTGGTTTTTCGGGCAATGGTCACCTGGAAAAGCCTGTGTTGGAATTGATGAATGAAATCGACGCCTCTGTGTATGTGCTGGATTGTTTGCCCAACCTTGTGGATCGTTCTGTTTTTCCTCCGGAAGAAGTGAAGAGATTAATAATAAATGCAGTAACAGTTTTGCGGGATAAACATCCTCAAACGCCTATACTGCTGGTGGAGCATGCTACAACGCTTCCTTTTTCAAATATGGATACAGGTACGCTTAACCGTTATAGCCGCGTAAATGTTGTATCTGCCGAAGCGTTTGCAGCCATACAACAAAAAGGATTTAAGAATATTTACCTGCTTACTGCAAAAGAAATGGCGCTCAATACCGAAAGCACTGTGGATGGGTCACATCCGAATGACCTGGGCATGATGGAATATGCGCGGGCGTATGCAAAAAAATTAAAACCCGTTATGCTGCAGAAATAACTTTTCGCATTGATGCAACCGTAAAAAATATTCCCGTATTTTTCAGTAAAGTTTTCCATATGCATACCATATTACAGGTTTCTATCCGTTGTTTTTTACTGTTATCCGTACTGGTATCCGGTATTCATTTTGTACAGGCCCAGCCGGCAGAACAATTGATAAAAGTAGTTGTAGCGCCGGATCATACAGACTGGACATATCAACCTGGTGAAAAAGTGAAGTTTACCATTACTGTTCTGCAAAGCGGTAACGTACTTAAAAATGCGGTGGTGAAATATGAAATTGGCCCCGAAAAAATGGATCCAACCAAAAAAGATTCATTGAACCTGCCGGGCGGTACGCTTGCCATAGATGCGGGCACCATGAAAACGCCGGGATTCCTGCGTTGTATCGCCACCACTGTTGTAAACGGCAAATCGTACAGGGGCCTGGCTACCGCGGCATTTAACCCCCTGCAAATAGAACCAACTGTTGCTAACCCTGCTGATTTTAATAACTATTGGAACCAGGCAAAAGCCGAACTGGCAACTGTGCCGGTGGATGCAAGGATGACGCTGCTGCCGGAACGCTGCACTGAAAATGTAAATGTATACCATGTAAGCCTGCAGAATTACCGCATAGGTACACGGTTGTACGGAATTCTTTGTGTTCCCAAAAAAGAAGGAAAATATCCTGCTCTGCTCCAGGTACCGGGCGCCGGCATACGCCCTTATTACGGCGATGTTGCCAATGCGGAAAAAGGTTTTATTACTTTCCAGATAGGCATACATGGAATACCGGTAAATATGGACGCCACGGTGTACAACAATCTTATGGCGGGCGCGCTGTCTGGCTACTGGAATTATAATCTTGACGACAAAGACCGCTATTATTACAAACGGGTATACCTGGGTTGTGTACGCGCTAATGATTTTATAACAAGCCTGCCCCAATATGATGGGGTAAACCTGGGCGTAACCGGTGGCAGCCAGGGTGGCGCATTGTCCATTATTACAGCCGCGCTTGATCCGCGGGTAAAATATCTGTCGTCCTATTATCCTGCGTTGAGCGATGTGACGGGTTACCTGAGAGGCCGCGCCGGCGGCTGGCCCCATTTGTTCGACAAAAGCAACCTGGCTTTTAACAACACCAAAGAAAAGATCAATACCGCCTCTTACTATGACGTGGTCAACTTCGCAAGACTGCTGAAAGTTCCGGGCATTTATTCAATGGGCTTTAATGATGAAGTTTGCCCGCCTACCTCCATGTACGCTTCTTACAATGTAATTACTGCGTCTAAAGAATTATTTATTGTACCCGAAACCGGTCACTGGACCTATCCCGAGCAAAACGAAAAGCTGACAAACTGGTTATTGGGAAAATTAAAACGAGAATAATATTGTTCATCATATAACCAGGGTAGCGCCGATGGTGCATAATTGAAAATCACCCTCTTGTTTACAAACGGGTTGTGCAGATGGCACATCAAATCCGTTGTATCAACAACATTTTGTATAGTGGAGCAACTGACTAAAAGTATTTTATTCACCTTAAGTCGCACCGGGATCTTCATTTAAAGCTATTGCAGGCAGTTATGAGACCCCGATGCTGAAGGATTCGCCGGGGTTCACTCTTCACGCAATTATCTGGCTGTGAAAACACCGGCGAGACGGACAACATGAACCCACATTTCTTTCTTACAGAAATTCATTCATACACACGGCGCTGCTATTTTGTACTCCGGATCATTGATGTTTGGTAAAAAAAGGCACAAAAACAATTTCACTCCTGCAATATTTATTCGGTTATATCTGTTTATTATAAACATAGTGGAAACACTTAGACGATTCTGAATATTACACTTATTGACTGATGAATACAAGATGAGGTAGACTATTTGGTATATTAAATTTTACACATATCTAACCCTGTTGAATACAGTACAATGAAGGTATTTTTTCTATCCATAGTTTTACTATTATTGCTACAAACCACTCGGGCACAGGTGTCTTATACCTGGAACGGCTCCTTATCTGCGTCCTGGACAACTGCCGGAAACTGGTCACCCAACGGCGTTCCCGGGGCATTGGATGATGTGAGAATTGTAACGGCGGCTAATAATTGCATGCTTACCGCAGGTACAACTATTAATAATATTACACTTGCCAGCGGTACGCTTGATCTGAATGGCGGAACGCTTACGGTTAACGGCGCTACAGCCGTTTTTACCTCGGGCACAGTTCAGAACGGCAATCTTATTGTTTCCGCTGCTAATACAACAACTTTTGGTACAGGCGCTGTAACGATGAATTGTACCATAAACATTCACACTGCAACTATAAGCATCCGGAATACAACTTTCCAGGGTACAGTGGATATAACGAAAACCGGCTCAACCGGCGACTCCAATAATGGTAATAACATTTTTAATGGTACAGTAACCATAACAAATACAGGTTCCGGAAACTGCGTATTAGGCAACAGCGGCGCTGATAGATTTTACAGCAATGCTACCTTTAATAATACCGGCAGCGGTAACTTATATATTGCGCATAACAGCAGCAACAACCTGTTTGCCGGCGTAACTACCTTTAACAATGCACCCACTGCCAACACGCGTACGTATGTAAGCTGGTATTCGACGGGTACGGTATTTAACAGCGACATAATAGTCAGTTCCACAAGCGGAGAAGGGGTACAGTTTTGCGGAGGAAATGCTACTGCTTCCGCTACATTGGCAGCAGGACATACCATTGCTATAGGAGCAGGTGGATTTTCAGCGGGTACGCTGCTGTTAAGACAGTTTACACAATCAGGAAGCGCTCCGTTAAACCTTTCTCTTACCGGCCAGGCAGAAGCAAGGTTCGGACCTTCCGGTAATTTTGGGGGGCCTGTTACCGTTAGTTCTCCCAATATCTATGCCTCCGCTTCTGTTTTCAGTAGCGAGGTTGTATTTACGAAAACGGATGGTACTTCAAACAACCCGTCTTCGGGGGGAAATACTTTTAATGCCGACCTTACAGTAAACTATATATCATCTAACGGAACCGGTTACTGGTCGTTTGCGAACGGAGCGGCGGATATTTATAATGGGGATGTATATTCTAATAACAACAGTCTTGACAGGATCATTTTCGGTCATAGTTCTGCCAATAATCAATTCAATGGAGACTTTATTGTAACACAAACGGGGTCGTCAAGAGGCACAGCGCTTAGCTGGAACAGCAGTTCAACCGCTATTATGGCTGCAGGTAAAACAATATTGATCGGAGGGGGAGGGTTTAATACCGGGTATCTTTATATACAGGGATTAACACAAAATGGAAATGCTCCGGTCAATATAACAACAACAGGTTCTTCGGCTGTATACCTGGGAGCAGGTAGTGCTTATGGTCCTTCTGTTATAGGAGGAAGCTTAACCGTAAGCGCTCCTGATATTTATGTAAGAGGAACCACATTTAACAGTGATGCAGTCATCACAAAAACAGGAGGCGTCAACAATCATAATGACGGCAGGCAAAATATCTTCAACGGTAATTTGTCTATAGACCAGCAAAGCAGCACAGGGTATTTTATGCTTGGATATAATGCCGATGACCAGTTCAATGGCAATATAACCGTTAGCTCAACAGGTACGGGGGGAATTAACCTGGGCTGGACGGGAGGAACAGGTAACCCTACGCTCGCCGCAGGTAAAATAATTTCTATTGGCTCCGGAGGTTACAGTGCCGGATACCTGCAGTTGGGTGGATTCATTCAACAGGGAACCGACCCTATTAATTTGAACTTAACCGGCACCGCATCTTTTTATGCAGTAAACCCGGGCAGCATTCCCTGTTCTTTTCAGGGCCCATTGACCGTAACGGCACCCGACATTTATATTCGCGGAGCTGTTTTCAGTAGTGCGGTCACACTTACAAAAACAGGGGGCGTCAACAATCATAACGAAGGCAGGCTGAACATCTTCAATGGAACCTTATCTATCAATCAACAAAGCAGCACCGGTTATTTTATGCTGGGGTATAATTCCAATGACCAGTTTAATGATGATATAATTATTACTTCTACCGGCTCAGGGGGAATAAATCTCGGCTATTCTTCAGGCACCGGCGCTCCAACCCTGGCTGCCGGAAAAACAATTGTAACAGGAGGCGCCGGATTCAGCGATGGATTCTTAAATCTGTATGCTTTCACGCAGGCGGGTACCGCGCCCATGAACCTTGCCTTTACAGGTACTAATACTACTATCAGGTTTGCACGTAATTCCGTTATTGGCGGCAACCTGGTAGTGAGCAGCCCGGATATTTACTTTGACGGCTGTACATTTAACGGAACGGTAGAT
Source organism: Chitinophagaceae bacterium (assembly GCA_019638615.1). GTDB lineage: Bacteria > Bacteroidota > Bacteroidia > Chitinophagales > Chitinophagaceae > Agriterribacter. Next base: position 203,669 of record JAHBTL010000006.1, read on the forward strand.
GCCATCAAAACAGGGAGCAGGAGCAATACCAACCGTGGGGGGAATGTATTCAGTCAGCGCTGTACAATTACCAGCAACGGCAGTAATTATTGGGTGCTCGGAAATAATGATCCTGATATATGGAATGACGATGTAACGTTTACAAATAATGGTTCTGAACGCATACTCCCCGCATGGGCATCGGCAGGTAACCTGTTTAACGGAGATATTTACCTGAATACATCCGGCAGCGCTACAGGCATTCATTTTTGCGGAGGGAACAGCAGCGCCACCGCTACCCTGGCTGCCGGAAAAACCATACAAGCGGGACTTACAGGCCTTACAGCCGGGTATATAATTTTAAAACAGTTTACCCAGCTTGGAAACGCGCCGGTAAACCTTAACTTATCTGCTGCGGCAACCTACCTGCAGTTTGGTCCTTCTTCTTCATTTGGAGGAAATGTTACTTCGGTCAGCCCGGGATTATATTTTAACGGTTGTACTTTCTCCGGTACTGTAACCGCTACAAAAACCGGAACAACCAGTGATGCAAGCAGCGGTAATAATATCTTCAATAATAATACAACTATTACAAATGCCGGCGCCGGTTATATATTATTAGGCAGTGGAAATGCGGATCAGTTTAACAGCGCTGCCACCTTTAACAATACCGGAAGCAGTTATATATATGTTGCCCACAACAGCAGTAATAATATTTTTGCCGGCGTAACCACCTTTAACAATACCCCTGTTGGCAATACAGCTATTTATGTAAGCGCATATAGTGCCAATACTGTTTTTAATGAAAACATAGTGGTTACTTCAACGGGTGGACAGGGCGTACTGTTCTGTACAAGCAATACAACTGCATCTGCTACTTTAGCTGCAGGTAAAACCATCAGTATCGGTGGCGCCGGCTTTTCTTCGGGAACTTTGCTGCTCAGGCAATTTACTCAGACAGGGTCAACACCACAAACTCTTTCTCTTACAGGATCAGGAGTATTAACATTTGGTCCCTCTTCCTCATTCGGCGGAAATGTTACTTCAACCAGCCCCGGGCTATATTTCAATGGCTGTACTTTTGCAGGCATTGTAAATGCTACAAAAACCGGAACGACCAACGATGGAAGCAGCGGTAATAATATCTTCAATAATAACACAACTATTACAAATGCCGGCACCGGTTATATATTGTTAGGCAGTGGAAATGCCGACCAGTTTAACAGCGCTGCCACCTTTAATAATACCGGCAGCAACTATATATATGTTGCCCACAATAGCGGCGGCAACATCTTCGGGGGGGTAACAACTTTTAATAATACACCTGTTGGCAACACCGCAATTTATGTAAGTACGTATAGCGCTAACACTGTGTTTAATGAAAATATTATTGTTGCTTCAACCAGTGGACAGGGTGTGCAGTTTTGCACGGGCAATACAAGCGCATCTGCTGCTTTGGCTGCCGGAAAAACCATCAGTACAGGCGGTGTGGGTTTTTCATCGGGTTCCTTATTATTACGGCAGTTTACACAGTTGGGCACAACTTCGCAAAACCTTTCGCTTACAGGATCAGGCAGGCTTCTTTTCGGGCCCTCCTCTTCATTTAGCGGAGCTGTTACTGTATCAAGCCCCGGCCTGCTTTTTAACGGCTGTACTTTTGCTGCTGCGGTGCATGCTGCCAAAACCGGCGCAACAGACGATCAAAGCACGGGCAATAATATTTTTAACAACACTGCCACCTTTATCAATAACGGTACCGGATACCTGATGATGGCATATTCGGCATCGGATGCTTATAACGGGGATGTAAGCTTTATGAAGAATAATACCGGGCCGCTTTATCCAAATTATAATCATAATAGTACTTATGCCGGAAATGTGAGTATTTCATCGGCGACCGCCATTACTTTTGGAACAAATAACGGAACCGCTACATTCAATGGAACAGGCGCTCAAAATATATCTGTTACCAGCGGTACGCCAACCCCTGTATTTACAAGGCTTGTAATCAACAATGCCGGGCCGGGTGTTACGCTGAGCAATACATCCGTTAATATTTCAAGAAGCCTGGTATTAACATCGGGACTGCTGAATACCAGTACCGCAAATATTTTAACAATGCTGAATAATTCTACGGTTGCCGCCGGCACAGCTTTATCAGCAAGCTATATAAATGGCCCGATGAGATATCAAAAATCAAGCTCCGGCAGCTCTGTGTTGAATTTTCCCGTAGGAGATGGCGCCGACTGCCGGCCCGTGGTATTAACGGTAAATCATACCAACGGAGCCTTATATACCTATCAAACCAGGGTATTTAATGCCAGCGCTGCCGCACTCGGTTACACACTTCCTTCAACTGTAGACAAGGTTTCCTCCGTACACTATTATACGATCGGCAGAACAGACGCTTCCGGTAACAATCAGCCAACAGCGGGGTTGAGCGGCAATCAAACCATAGAGCTGTTTTATGGGGGTAATGATATTACTGAAGATGGCTATGTCGCCACCATTGTTAAGAATACTTACAACAATACCGGCGCATGGATAGATATTGGAGGCAGTCCCGCCAGTGTTACCGAGAATGTGGAAGGTAATATCGTTTCCACTTCTTCGCCAACCGCATTTAATTCTTTTTCAAACTTTGCGCTCGGCTTCCGGAAACTGATTGTGCTGCCGGTAAGCTTATTGGAGTTTAGCGCCCTGGCAAAGAGCGGCTATGTGGACCTGGCCTGGAGCACCGGATCGGAGATAAAGAATAGTTTCTTTACCATAGAAAAAAGCGGTGACGGTATGCATTTTGAAGTGATGCAAACTATCAACAGCGCAAGTGAGGGAAACAGTACAGCAAAATTAAATTATGCTGCAAGAGACGTGCATCCGTATAATGGGAATAATTATTACCGTTTGAAGCAAACTGATATTGACGGCAAATACAGCTATTCAAAAGTGATCGTTGTTTATTTCAGCAGTCTGCCGCAGGTAACGGTTTATCCCAATCCTGCCGCCGGTACGGTTTATATAAAAGGACTGAATATGCAGACAACGCAAATAGAATGGTACGATACGGGCGGAAGGATTGTAGCTGCGCAAACGGTTCCCGTTCAAAATGGAATAGCACGGCTTAATACGAATCTTGCTGGTGGAATGTATATTTTAAAGTATGCTACCGGTAAAGGCGTTTGGGAAACACAGCGTATTATCATCCGGAAATAAAAAATGGCTTTTAAAAAATCTTCGTTGTACGGGGCGATATATACCATTCAAACAATTCTTCCCATCGCGCTACCGGCTGGTGGCAGCCCAGCGCCTGAGCGATCATGGCAAGGATGTCGGAAGGAGATTTTCCCATCTTTCTCAGTAATTGTATGGATGTGTCGCCGGCAGATTTCGATAGTTTCATACCATCGTATTGTTTGATCAGCGGGTGATGGTAGAAAACAGCATTCAAAAAGTCATTGTGAGGCAATACGCCTGCAAGATACAATTGTGCAAGCGTTGAGTCCTGCAGATCTTCTCCTCTGATCACAAGGTCTACCCCGTAATGCAGGTCATCCACTACAGATGCCAGTTGGTAGGCTGGATAGTTGTCCTTTTTCCGGACAGCGAAATAATGCATGGTTGCAGGCAGGGTGAATTTCTGATCGCCTTCGAACAAATCACGGATCAGTATATCATCGTCACTATTTGTGTAAATGCGCCAGTTCAATCCTTTTCTGTTTAAGGGCAATGCTTTTGTCAAACAGGTACCCGGATATCCTTTACCCGCAGGTATATCTGATAATTTTGACCTGGAGCATTCGCAGGCAAATACAAGATCGTTTTCCTGCAGGTGGCGCAATGCCTGATCGTACAATGCCATCCTGTGCAGCTGTGAAAATTTCTCCCGGTATTCCTCCACATTGCGTGGACCTTCATCCCAGGGTATATCCAGGAAACAGAGTGTATCAAATATGTCCTGCACATATTCCGCTCTTACTCTTTCCTGGTCAAGATCGTCTATACGTAACAAAATGCCGGCATTGAACTTTCGCGCAAGTCCTGCTGTAATAATAAATGAAAACACATTGCCCAGGTGAAGATATCCACTGGGCGTTGGAGCGATCCTGGTTCTATGAAAAGCCGGTGCAGTCAATGAAGAGACAATTAGTATATTAAATAAATATACTGTTGAGCGATTGAAGGTAAAAGATGTTTATTGTACAGCCAAGAACTTATACTGCAATGTCCGGGCAACAGTCATACATCTATCCAGAATTGTAATGCCCTGCACTATAACATTTTGTTGACAAAAAAGGTTATAACTTAATAAAACCAATAAGCCCACATGATCTTCAGCAGAACAAAATTCTTTATACTGCTTACCTTACTGGTATTGTCGCCGGTAATAGGAGTTAAATTATGGTGGCTGGTTTCCGCCAGGAAAGCAAATGCAAAAATGGCTTTTGCGGGAAAAGAGATCAGTGGGCAACTGGTACGGAATTATTCTGTCATGATGTTTTCTGTTACCGGAACGGATACCATATTCTTTAATACCGGCGACCAGGAATTGTACCAGCCCGGGCAGGTATTGCCGGTCTTATATCAGCCCGATGAGCCTTCCGATGCCAGGGTAAACAGGTTCTGGAGTATATGGCAGGAAACGGTCGTTATCGGGGGAGTGCTTGCCGTTATCATACTCATTGTCTTTCTTCATCCCGATATTATTCCTTACCGGGCGAAAGTGCGCGTAACATTTAATAAGCCGTTTATACAATTTATTTAAAACAATTCTGGTTGGCCTAAAAGGGAGTATTTACCTTCGGTGAAAAGAGTTCAAATTTTCGTTTCAAAACAGGAATACAAATAATGTTCGCTTTCTAAGGTTTATCGTGTAGTCTAGAAACATTATTACCTAAGTAACAGGCCAGTGCCAGACACATCCTACCTTCTGCCCTGGGAAATAATATAATAAGCCTGCCTGACCGCCCCGACGAGCCGTTCGCCCGCCTGAATGACGCAGTCGGGCAGGCCTGCCTGAATTACCGAACGGCAGGCGGGGATGGGAAGAGTTAAAATATACTATTAATGAGTGAACTGATAAAATAGTTCTCTGCGAAAAATTGAACTTTTATTGCGGCATTTGCTTACCTCTGATTTTGCCGCAATAAAAATAGTTCTCGCCGAAGGCAAATACGCTCGTCCTGCAATCAAAAAAATACTTATCTTAATTGTTCTATCAACTCAACGATCATGCTTAACAGACGTACACTTATTAAAGTTTCCGGCGCTGCCGCCCTGGCATCGGTATTGCCTGCAGTTAGTAAAGCTGGCTATCCTGCCCAGCAGAACTCCTTCCGCTATTGTCTCAACACCAGTACCATCAGCGGGCAAAAGCCCGGGTTGGTACAGTACATCAATATTGCTTCGCAGGCTGGCTATGACGGACTGGAATTATGGATAACCGATATCAAAGATTACCTGAAGCAGGGCCGCAGCATACAATCGCTCAAAAGCCTGCTGTTTACCAAACGGGTTGCTGTATATAATGCCATCAGCTTTACATCGTGGCTGATAAACGATCATGCAAAAAGAAAGGCGGCGCTTGGCGAGCTGGAAGAAGAAATGAAACTGCTGGCAGCTATTGGTTGTAACAGGGTAGCGGCACCCCCTGCCGGCATAGAAAAAGGTGAAATGCCCGACTGGAAAATTGCGGGTGAGCGTTACCGTGCAATACTTGAATTGGGCAGAAAGCACGGAGTAATGCCGCTGCTTGAGTTCTGGGGCGCATCGGGAACGCTGTACAATTTAAGTCAGGCTTTAGCCATTGCTGCTGCTGCCAACGATCCCGATGCCAGGATACTCCCGGATATATACCATATGTTCCGCGGCGGATCGGGATTTGAAGGGCTGAAGCTGCTGAACGGCAGGGTTATTGACATCATTCACATGAACGATTATACCGCTTCCAAACCGGTACAGGAACAAACGGATGCTGATCGTGTATATCCTGGTGATGGTATTGCCCCTGTTAAACAGGTACTTAAAGACCTTAAAGCGATGGGTAGCATCAAATCTTTATCGCTTGAATTGTTCAACAGGAGCTACTGGCAGCAGGATCCCCTGGAGGTAGCGAAAACAGGTTTGGCAAAAATGAAAAAACTGGTAGGGGAAGTCTAAAATATTTTATATGAAAGTTGTTGCTATGCGCTCTGTATTTACAATGGTCTTTATTGCGTGTATGCTTACCTGTTATCATTCATTTTCTCAAACAAATGAAAGGAGCGCGGATATATGTGTATATGGTGCTACTTCGGCGGGAGTGATAGCGGCCTATACGGCAAAGCAGGCGGGCAAATCAGTAATACTGATTGATCCCGGCAGGCACGTAGGCGGATTGACCTCCGGCGGTTTGGGGTATACTGATATCGGCAACAAGTTTGTGATATCAGGCATTGCACGCGATTTTTACCGTCGCATAGGTAAGCACTATGGTAAGCTGGAGCAATGGATATTTGAACCGCATGTGGCGGAACAAACTTTTATGCAGTACCTCGATGCGGCAGGTATAAAGGTTCTATCGGATCACTATCTTGTTCATGCGCAAAACGAAAACAGCCGTATTACCGGCATTCGTTTAAGAAATACGCAGACCAGTGAAGAATTTGTAGTTACCGCTAAAATGTTCCTTGATTGCAGCTACGAAGGCGACCTGATGGCGAAAGCAGGCGTAAGCTATATAGTAGGGCGTGAAGCAAACAGCACTTATAATGAAACTTATAACGGGGTGCAATTGCGGGAAAAACACCAGTTTCCTGATGGCGTTGACCCTTATCGTATCCCGGGAAAGCCCGAAAGTGGATTACTGTGGGGAATCAGCAACGGAACATTAGCCGAACAGGGTGCGGGAGACCGGAAAGTACAGGCATACAATTTCAGGATATGCCTGAGCGATGATCCTTCCAACAGCATCCCCATTACACAGCCCGGTAATTACGATGCTGCAAAATATGAGCTGTTGCTACGGGTAATTGAGAAAAATACAAGCCTGCCGCTGGGTACTTATCTCAAAATAGATCACATGCCGAATCATAAAACCGATATCAATAACAACGGCGCTTTTTCAACAGATATGATCGGCATGAACTATACATATCCCGAAGCTGATCATGCTACGCGGCAATGTATTACAAAAGCGCATGAAGAATATGTGAAAGGCCTTCTTTATTTTATAGGAAATGATCCACGCGTTCCGGAACACCTGCGGAAGGAAATGCTACGCTGGGGATACCCCAAAGATGAGTACACGGACAATGGTCACTGGTCGCCCCAGATGTACGTAAGGGAAGCAAGAAGAATGAAAGGCGCTTATGTGATGACCCAGGCCAATTGTGAAGGAAAAGAAAAAGTTACCGATGCGGTGGGGATGGCCGCTTATACCATGGATTCCCACAACTGCCAGCGCATAGTGGTAAACGGTATGGTTAAAAACGAAGGTGATGTGCAGATCGGAGGATTCGGGCCTTATCCTATATCGTACAGGAGTCTTATTCCCAAAGCTGAAGAATGTAAGAACCTGCTGGTGCCTGTTTGCTTATCTGCAAGTCATATTGCTTATGGATCTATAAGAATGGAGCCCGTGTTTATGGTGCTGGCGCAATCTGCCGCGCTTGCGGCGGTGGAAGCCATCAAAACAAAAAAGGCGCTACAGGAGATTAGTATTGCAAAAGTGCAGAAGCGCATGCTGGAAGATCCTTTGATGGATGGAAGTACTCCTGAAATACTGGTAGACAACGACGATGCGCAAAATATTACAATGAAAGGTGGATGGGACCGCGTTACAAAAAGAGCGTATGGCAGCTCCATGTTTGTAAGCGAAGGAAATACTGAAGCAGCGTCGGTAAGATTTTATCCTCGCCTGAATGTTTCAGGCAGGTATTATATCTATTTTTACCTGCCTCAAATTGAAAATGCATCGACGAAAATGACAATCAAGGTATTTGACGGTAAAGATGAAAGAATCATTACTGTTTCGCCAGCCGACCTGAAAGTAGAGGGGCAGACTTCCGGCGAATGGGTAGATATAGGAGTATATACGCTTTCCAGGAAAAAACCGCCTTATGTGGAAGTGAGTGGAGCAAATGCCAATGGAAGCATCGTAGCCGATGCGGTTTTATTTATTAAAGAGAAGGGATAATATCTTAGTGTAATGCTACAAAGAAAGAAACCGGAGGTAGATGTTGTTCTTGATATTCTTAAGGCTGTGGCTGAAGCCCGGCCCGATTCTTCATTTATAAAAAGCTTGCTGTTTCAATACCAGGAGCGTGGTGGTTTAAGTAAAAAACAACTGGAAGGGTTGTATCACAAGTCGGTAAAAGTAAACAGCATTCCTGAAAGCAAGCTCACAACACTGGAGGCCATCATTAAAAAGAAACCTACGCGTTATAAATCGCAAGCTCCTGCGCCCACTCCTTTGTATACCAAAGACGAAGCTTCTGGAAAATTAATTGAAAGCATTCTTTCAAAATACCCGCAACACAAACGGGTTTTATTTTTAAAAGCCAGATACGACAATAACGAAACATTATCGCCGGCGGAGATCAGCGAATTACAGAAATTCAGCAAGCTGCTTAAATGATATGTGTTTTTGCTAAAAATAATTAAAGTAGGCTCCTGGTATTGGTTCATCAGAAATGACAGAATCCCGCGAATGTCCCTGCGAGTTACTAATTAGGCGGCGCCTCCATCATTGCGCCGTGACAAGTTGCATTTGTTTGTCACAGCTTTCTGATTTGTAAGTATCCTAAGTCGGCTAAGTTATCAGCAAACGTATCAGGGCTCTGTTGCTGAATTCACAGTAGTACTAAAGCTTCATCAGAGCGTTCCGGGAAATTGCGGTAATAATTTCCCGGTGGCTTTTTGGTTACTTTTTTCCGCAAAAAAGTAACAGAAAAAAGCGGAGGGATTGTAGTTGAAAGGAAAACCGGGTTTGTGGAACAACAAATTGAAGTTCATAACCAGTTGATAAATAGCAAACTGGATGATATGTCATTGGCATACCGCGTCCACATAAGGATTTAATTTAGATAAATCTTGCGCGGGAGAAGCAGTCAACGAAATAGCTTTTATATCTGCGAGGATTGCTTCGCCGCCGTGAAAGCATTTGATAATCTTAATCTTTATTGGGCGGACTCGCAATGACGGCGAAGAGTTGAGTAAATATATACTTTGCTTTAAAGTACAGTCTTCGCATTGGCTCAGCCGAAATGCCTATTGCTTTACAAGCTTAAGCTCATTGATGATATTGGCAGCTCCACCCAGCTTGTCTATGCACCACAGTACATATCTTACATCCACGCAAATAGTACGGTTCATGTCCTTATCAAAGGCAAGCTTGTGGCTCAGGGCTTCATAATTGCCGTCGAAAGCAAGCCCTATCAAATTACCGGAACCGTCAATTACCGGTGATCCTGAATTTCCTCCCGTTATATCGTTGTTGGTAATGAAGCAAACTACCAGGTCGTTTGCACGCTTATCGATATACTGTCCAAAATCTTTTTTCTTTGCCAGTTCAACCAGCTTAGCGGGCAGATCAAATTCATAATCCCCCGGCACATATTTCTCCAATACTCCTTTCATCGTGCATACATAGTTGTACTTCACCGCATCGCGCGGCGTATAGCTTTTTACGCTGCCGTAGCTTACCCGCATGGTAAAAGTTGCATCAGGATACATTTTTCTTTTCGGATCCATCTGCATAACTCCTTTTAAATACAATCTTCCCAGGTCATTGTTTTTTAACGCAAACTGCTGAAAAAAAGGATCATATTTACTGGTGTAATTTTTTACGAACCCGCCGGTATATGCATAGGCAGGATCATTTTGTAATATGGTGGCATCCGGCTTTGACAGGAAGGCCTGCCATTTGGCATCGTTTAGAAGTATTGTATTGCTGAAAACTGCCATCGCCCATTTGTTATAGGTTTCAGGCTCTTTTAAATCGCCGTAGGCAGAGCGGATACCCTCATAAAAGCCAATAGGGTGCTGGTTTTTATCAATATTAGTATAAAACATGCTGCAGGTAGCTGCAAGTATCTGCTGATCCGATATTTTATTCTCGGCGTCCAGGAATTTTTTCCTGGCAGCGTCGGCTGCTTCCAATCCCTGTTTTACGGCAGCGGCGTCCACACCCTGCTTCAGCATATCGCTTTCCAGCTTAACAAGTGTAGCTGCAAATTTAGCCAACTGCGACCCCAGTATTCCTTCATATAAATAAACGCGATGCTTTGCATAGGGTTTCCAGGTATCATACACTTTTGGCCATTCTGCAAAAATATTCTCAAATTCAGGTTTGCCTTTTGCCCACTGGCTGAACTTATTTTCTTCCTCCTGTTTCTTTTCATATATACGATATTTCAGCAACTGCTTTGTTTCCCCGTCATAAAATTTCCAGTAATTGGCCACTCCGGCATACATAGATGTGAGTTTCAATTTTACAGCCGGATCTTTTTTCATTTCCTCAAGCATGGCTTTTAAACGTATGTCCCGGAGGTTGACGAGAGAGGGATTGTTGATTTCGGTTGCCAGTTTTATACCGTAAGAAGTTTCATAACGGTTGGTGCTACCCGGATATCCGTATATCATCGCATAATCGCCATCGTTATATCCTTTGATTGAAACGGGAAGAAAATATCTGGGCTTGAGCGGTACATTACCGGCAGCATAAGCGGCAGGGCTACCGTCTTTACCTGCGTATACACGAAAAACGGAAAAATCGCCTGTATGCCTCGGCCATTCCCAGTTATCTGTATCACCGCCAAATTTTCCGATACTTTCAGGAGGGGTACCTACCAATCGTATGTCGGTATACCGTTGGTATACAAAAACAAGGAACTGGTTGCTTTTGAAAAGGGGACTTACCCGCGCTTCGATGTTTTTGGAAGGATCGGTATATTTTTGATTTATTTCCGAGATAAGCTCCGACTGCTTTTTTGCACGCTCATTTGCAGAAAGTCCCTCAAGAGCAGGCGCTATTTCCTTGGTAACATCTTCAATCCTTAACAGGAACTGAACGCTGAGATCCCGGGCGGGAATTTCCTGTGACTTATTGTATGCCCAGAAACCATCGCGCAGGTAATTGTGCTCAACAGAACTTGCTGTGGCAATGGCATCATAGCCGCAATGGTGGTTGGTAAAGATCAATCCTTCGTTGCTTACAATTTCACCGGTACAGCCTCCGCCAAAAATAACGATGGCATCCTTAATGGAAGCTTTGTTGATATCGTACAACTGTGCAGGCGTCAGCTTTAAGCCACGTTTTACCATATCGGCATATACCTGTTGCCCAAGCAAAAGCGGCAACCACATTCCTTCGTCTGCATACGATTTACAAACAGAAATGAACAGCAGCAACGTAGCGAAAAATCTTTTCATAGCGGTTTAATTTTTACATAACAAACCTATGCAAAAATTAAAAGCGAACAACAGGTACATTGCTTTTGCTGACAGCACTAAAGCAAAGCCCAGGGTTTATTCAACCACTCGCCGTGATGGCAATCCCGACCTTCGGTTGGGATAAGCCATCCTCGCAGAAAAAAGAAGCACTTGTCCCGCTGCGGGGATTGCTTCGCCCGCCGAAACATTTGTTCAATTCAACGTTTATACAAGCGGTCTCGCAGTTTGCAGGTTCGTATAGCTGTCGGCGGGATCGAAATACGATAGATGCGGGGGGCTGACCAAAAAGGTCGTCATTGCGATTCGCCGCGGCGGAGAAGCAATCCCAAATACTTAATCCGTTATCGTTCAATGGGATTGCTTCGGTCGTCCCTCCTCGCAATGACGTTCAGCGACCTTTTTGGTCATCCCCACCCTGGTAGCGCCCGGCATTTTTGTTTTTAGAAAAATAAAAGATAAAAATGTCTTTTATTTTAATTGTTCCGTAATTTTGTGCTTCCTTTTGGTAAACAATTAAAATCAAAATATTATGGTAACAGTGGAAATACTGGATGTAACCCGCATTGAGCCCAAGCTCAAGCATCCTACCATTTTTAAACATTTTGACGCCCTGGATGCCGGTGAAAGCTTTACTATTGACAATGACCACGATCCCAAGCCGCTGTATTACCAGCTTTTAGGCGAACGTGGCAATATATTTACCTGGGAGTACCTGGAGCAGGGTCCGCGGCGGTGGCAGGTAAAAATAGCCAGGCGCAGCAAGGAAGACCAGGGGCAAACCATGGGCAATATTGCAGCAAAGGATATACACAAAGCCGAAGTATTTAAAGCAAAGGGAATTGATTACAGTTGCGGCGACGGCAAAACGCTGAAAGAAGCAGGAGCTTTGCCTGACATCAGCGAAGATACGCAGCATACCGCTGTAGCGGAAGCAGTCAACCGACCATTGTCTGCATCGCAGGACTTTAATAAATGGCCGCTCGGGTTCCTACTGGATTATATAGTAAACACTCACCATCGCTATATAAAAGACAATGTGGAAGTGATCAGTGGCTTAACGGCTAAAGTGGCGCAACGACACGGACTGCAGCACCAAGAGCTGAACCGGCTGGGGCAATCTATTCCTTCCTTCCTGCAAAACCTGCTCGCACATGTCAACAAGCAGGAACAGGTCGTCTTTCCTCTTATCCGGCAGGCGGTCGCAAAGAGAAACGATACTGCTTCAGCGCAGGAAATAGAGGGTGATGTCATCAACCAATCGGCGCTGGTGCTGCAAAAAGAACAGTTTATTATGAAGGAGGATCTGGCTTATTTCCGCAGGCTCACGAACGGCTACAAGCTGCCCGATGATGCTTGCAATTCTTACACCTACCTGTATCAAAAACTGGAAGAAATGGAAGACGACCTGAAGCAATATATACATATAGAAAATAACATTCTGTTGCCCCGGGCCGCGACGCCGGAAAAAGAAAGCGTACAATGAACCGGGTATGATAGCAGGCAGGTAAAGACAATAAATATTTCCAGATGAAAATAAATGACAACACAAAAATATCGGAGCTGATCAAAGCGAATAAAAATTGTATCGATGCCATTGCAGGCGTGGCAAAACCCTTCCATCGTCTCCGGAATCCCATCCTGCGTAAAGTAATGGCTTCGAGGGTAAGCATAGCGGAAGCTGCAAAGATGGGCGGCTGCACAGTGGAAGCAATTGTAGCTGCACTAACGCCGCTGGGCTTTGAATATGAAAAAAGAAAAGCCGCTGAAAACACCGGTATACAGTCTAAGCCGCAATGGCTTTCTCAGGCCGGAGCCGACAGCATTGTCCGGTACGATGTGCGCCCCATTATTGAGTCGGGAACCGATCCGCTGAAAATGATCCTTGCCAGGTTCAAAGACGTGCCACCTAGTGGTATTTTATGCATTATCAACAGCTTTGTACCTACTCCGCTCATTCATTTGTTGAAACAGGAAAAAGCGGAAGACAGCTATGTTGATACGATCTCCGAAAAAGAGTCGCACACCTATTTTTTGAAAAAGAAAAAAGAAAATATTGCAGAAAAGACTACGAATGACAAAGTGATAATGGACGATGCGGCGTCGTTCCAGGCAGTGTATGATTCTTTTGCCAGGGAAAAAATAAAAGAAACGGATGTGCGCAATATGGAAATGCCGATGCCCATGCAAACGATCCTGGGCGAGCTACATGCGCTTCCTGAGGGTAATATGTTGTATGTACATCACAAAAGGATACCGGTTTACCTCCTGGAAGAGCTGGCGGATAAAAATTACGAAGTGCATATTCATACAGTTGATGACAGCAATGTGAAGATGATCCTTTTTGAGAAACAATAAATTTTTATGAGGTGGCAGACATTCATATAGGAAAAGCCCCGCCCAACAGCGCCATCCTTCCGTTTTATGCAACCGGGGCTATCGTCTTCTGGCTGCTTTGCCTGCTGTTGCTGCTGAGCTCCGGTGCGCTCACCACCTTCTATTTCAATCCGCATTTGCTTGCTCTTGTACACCTCGCAGCATTGGGATGGGGCACAATGATCATTTTTGGCGCAGCACATCAATTGCTGCCCGTTGTCTGCGAACGCGACCTGTTCAGCCCTGTAATGGCATCGCTTTGCTGGTATACCCTTACAGCGGGCGTGGCATTGCTCAGCTTTTCTTTCTGGCATTTTCGTGCAGGCTGGACAATGATCACAGGCGGGGCGCTGGTAGTATTATCTGCATGCGCTTATTTCTGTAATGCTGTGTTCACCAGCCGCATTTGCAGTCATTATGCTGTTGTGCGGCTGTTCATTGTTACTTCAGCAGCCTGGCTTTTGTTTACAGTAACGGTTGGACTGCTGCTGGCGGTTAACCTGGCTTTTCCTTTTTTTGATAAAAACCACCTGGAAATTCTAAAGCTGCATGCCCACGCGGGTTTGGCAGGCTGGTTCCTGCAATTAATAACAGGCATCAGCAGTAAGCTGGTTCCGATGTTTTTGTTGGGAAAATCTGTAAAAGAAAAACTATTGCACTATGCCTGCATCCTGCAAAATGCCGGGCTGCTCCTGTTTTTGCTTGATGGTTACTTTTCCGGTATCCACCCTTTTCGCGCCCTGCTGTATGCAATAATTGCAATTGCCGGTATTGTGTGCTGGCTGCTATACCTGTACGATGCTTTTCGCCACCGTGTTCGTAAAAGCATTGACGTGCAGATGAAGCACACATTTGTTTCTTTCCTACTTCTCGGCATGGCATTGCTGCTGATACCGGTAATGCTGTTTGCAGAAAATTACCGCTGGACAATGCTGTATGGCACTTTTCTATTGATGGGATGGATAACGGGCATCATTCTCGGTAAAACATTTAAGACCCTGCCCTTTATCGTTTGGAACGGACATTACAAGTCGCTGTCGGGGAAAGTGAAAGTACCTTTGCCCAAACAATTGTACAGCGAGCCATGGGTGGTATGGCAGTTCCGTTTATTCATTGCCGCCATCCTGCTGCTTGCCGCAGGCATTATTTTGAATGAAACAATGATCATCCGGATAGCAGCCGTTGTATGGCTGGCGGTAGCATCGCTGTATGTATTGAATGTACTGAAAACGCTGCTGCACAAAACAAAGATACAATGATGGACATTGCATTTACCGATCCGCATGCAACAGAAAAGATGAAAGCGCAGGAAGCGCTGTACAACGTGATAGACCCGGAACTGTTTGTAAACGTAATAGACCTGGGGCTGATATACGATCTTGATTTTGGGGAGGAAGCTGCCATCAATGTAACAATGACGCTGTCCACCCCGCACTGCCCCATGGGCGAAGCCATTACGAATGGCGTCCGAAATGCCCTTGAGCTCATTTTCCCTGACAGGAAGGTTACCATTTACCTCACTTTTGATCCTCCCTGGAGCTTTGAAATGCTGACAGAAGAAGGAAGAACGCAGTTGGGTGTATAAAAACAATGATATTGTTGGAAATCATTTTCTGCATAACAATCTCAGAACCCAGGGAAAGAATTTCGACATAGTAAAAGTTGCTTTTGTAATGCACCGCTTGTGTATGTTTCAGCGGCTATGGAATACGCCTTCAATAATTCACCCGGCACAGAAATAAGCCGTGGGCGGGAACAGCAAAATCTGCGGCGGTACAGTCCCGCTTTTCGATAATTGCCCTGAACGCAGGGATATCAATTTTCCCCCTCCCGGCCTGCAACATGGTTCCTGTCAATCCCCTTACCATTCCCCTCAAAAACCTGTTCGCTTTTACGTAATACACCCACCCATCACTGGTTTCCTGCCACTCACTTTCCATGATGGTGCAAACAAAGTTTTTTACCTGGGTATTGCGTTTTGAAAAGCTGGTAAAATCTGAATACTCTTTTATTACGGCTGCCGCTTCCTGTAATTTAATTTTATCGAGGGTATAAGGGAAATAATAAGCCCTGTCGGACAAAAAAGGGTTTTTCGTATGATATAAGAAATAACGGTATTCCCTGCTTACGGCATCAAACCTGCAATGCGCACCAGGATGTACAGCATACACACGTTTTATAACTATATCGGGAGGGAGAATGGCGTTGATATTGTAAATCACGCGCTCAGGTATGCTGCCATCAAAATCAAAATGAAAAAAATTCTGTAAAGCATGTACGCCCGCATCGGTACGGGAAGACCCTGTTAAAAGAAACTCCTGCCTGAAAAAAACGCCTAACGCCTTTTGTATTTCCGATTGTATGGTAGCTGCATTGTCCTGCACCTGGAAGCCGGCATAGGCTGTTCCCTTATAAGTTGCTTCAATAAAATACCTGGACATGTAAAGGTTTGTTTACGCTGTACCCGGCAAAACTACCATAAACCGTGGTTTGTTTATGGTTTGTTGTTTATAGTGAAAATTTCAAACCAGAAACTTCAAACTATAAACCAAGCAACCTGAAACCTGTAACCCGAAACCACAAACTAAAAACCATAAACCTGAAACTTGTAACCTGCAACCCGAAACGGCCTACCGTTTTGCCTGGTCGTTCAGTATTTCATTTTTAACTTTCCGGTTCTCCAGTATTTTAACATACTTAAGCGCCAGTTTATTACTGTAATTTTCGTACGCCTTTTGCGCCCACCCGATTGCCTCATCCAACTCACCATTGATCTCGCTGATGATCGCCATATTGTAACATGCCCTGCCTGCAACCTTAACATCCTTGTTTTGTGTTTCTTTTTGCCAAAGCTCAGCCGCCCCGTCCCAGTTACCGGTTTGTGCTTTTCGCCTGGCTGTCCTGAACTGGTCGGTGCCTTTTACATAATAATCGCGTGTTACTCTTGAATAATAAGGTACTATTCTCAACGCATACGCTTCACCGGCTTTTATTCCTGTTTCTTTAACGGCATCTTTTCTCGAAAGCAATGCCGCCGCTGCTGCCGCAGGGTTTATTCCCCTTCCATAAAAATTGAGGTTGCTTGACAAGGGAAACTCATCTATAATATTTTTGCCGGCAGGGTCGTATATGCGCCAACCGGTTTTAACAAGCGTATTCAAAGTAGCCGTATGTTCTATAGCCGGCGCCTTGCCTAATGGCGTATTCACGCTTACCGGGCTGGCGTTATAGCTTAATTTAGAATCCGTATCAAATAATTCAAGTGCAAATAGTATATCTGTATTGTTTTTCTTACACAATTGCTCTACTTCCTTCCAGCTCAACGGAGCGGGAAAAACGCCCGGAGCCGATGCATACATGCCCGCCGAATTGATAACCTTCACGCTGCTGAACCGGTCATTCTTTAACAAAGTAGCAGTAAGTCCGTCAACACTGGCAGCTGCTCCTTCTTTATCAAGCTGCGCCCCTTCCAGCGAGAATACTTTGTCTACCACTTCTATTACCTTGTTGCGGGGATCCGTTTCGCTTCTGTCGATGATACCGGCTTTTTTAGCATATGCAGGCAATGTTACAGGCGCGGGTTCAATAACGCTGATGCGGACATGCTCGGTAGCTGCACAGGAACAGAAAGCAATAGCTACCGCGATAAAAAAAAGAAGATTTTTCATATATAGAATTTACCAGGGAAGAAGCCCTGCTATATGGAACGAAAAAGTTTATACTATATTATCCGCTACCCGGCGCCGGTTTCTGTTTGTACAGGTAATACAACAGTTACTGTGGTGCCCTTACCCGGTATACTCTGAATGCTGTATTGCCCTCCCATTCCCAGGGTACGTTCTTTCATACCAAGCAAACCAAGCGTTTTAAGCGTCCGCCTGCCAGCGTCAAAGCCCTGCCCATTATCCGAAATAGTAAGTATAAGATTGGCATCCTTTACAGTAAGTGAAATATTCACTTTTTTTGCCTGGGAGTGTCTGACTACGTTAGTAAGCGATTCCTGCAGAATGCGGTACAGGCTTGTTTTTTGATCATCAGATAAATATATATCCTTTTCCATCAAATCCACTTTTGCTTTTATTCCCGTACGATCCTCGAACTCCCTGATATGCCATATCATGGCAGCCCGTAATCCAAGATCATCCAGGAGAGCGGGGCGCAATTCTGATGCAATCCTGCGCACGGTTCTTACTGTATGATCAATCGTACCAAGCGTTTCGGCAATTCTTTTCTTTACCTCGGTATTGCTTTCGGGAATATGTTTATTAACCCAGGAAACATCCATTTTCAGCACCGTGAGCAGTTGCCCCAACTCATCATGGATTTCATGTGATATCCGCATGCGCTCTTCTTCTCTCACTTTCTGCAGATATTCAGTTAACTCCCTGATTTCTTCGTATGACTGCTTTAATCTTTCATTGGACTTTTTTCTTTCTGCAATATCAACGCCTGTTCCCAGCAAGCAGGGCATACCATTGTACTCAATCAGCAACGACTTAAAATAATACGAAGTCCTTATGCCCGACTTACTCAAAAAATCAGCCTCAATATCTTTATACCCGTTTTCAAATACGGTTTTAATCATATCCGCAATCTTCTCTTTTTCGTCGTCTGGAAAAAGCTGTGCCGGATGCATCCCGGCTATTTCATCAACGCCGTACCCGGTCACTTCTTCAAGCTGTTTATTCCACCTGATAAATTTTCCATTGATGTCATAAAAATAGAACACCCCCGGCAGGCTGTCAATGAGCTTGTCAGCCAAAGCGCGGGCCTCTGCTACTTCTTTCTCTTTTTTCTTTTGAACGGTAATATCCTTGAAAAAAACGGAGACCCCATTGGCAGAAGGATACATGTTATATTCCAGCCATAATCCCAGGGGAGCATAAAGATCAACACTCTGCGTATGTCTTTGTGTATGCAGCGCGTTCTGTAAAGCAATATAGGTAGCCGATCCCACTGCCTCGGGAAAAATATCCCAGACACATTTTCCCAGTAAACTTACCAGTTCGCGCTGAAACATCTGGCAGGCCCACCTGTTTACATAGGTAAACAAACAGTCTTTATCAAGGGCAGCGAATCCATCTGTCACACGTTCAAATATCTCTGTTAATTCCCAGGATTTTCCCTCCATTTCTTTTTCAGGTAATTTATTAAAAGACTGTGGCTGATGTTGGGGATGGCCATCAACAGGCAATTTGCGTATAAACCCTATAAAGAAAAGCCGGTTATTTATTTTCAGCTCAGACACACGCAAAGAGATATCTATTACCCGGTTATCGCGGGTTAAAGCAGGTAAATCAATAGTGCGCCCGGAGATTGTTTCACTTAAATGGGGGAAAAAACCGGAGGCTTCGTAAACTTCCCGGTGCCTGGGCGGCATAATCATTTCAGCAAGCACTCTTCCTGTTGCCTCTTCCTTACTCCAACCCAAAATTTCGGAGGCCCCAGTGTTCCAGCTATATACTTCTCCCTGTTTGCTGATCATAAAAATTCCGTCAGAAACACCATCAAAAATGATACGTAGTTTTTCCTCTGTTCCGTCTGTTTGTTTATCCGTCATAAGTATTGATCATAAATATAATATGAATAACGGAAACATCCTATACCATCCTCCTCAAAACCAATATATTTGATCCCGGACAAAGTCGCTGCATGCAT
Source organism: Chitinophagaceae bacterium (assembly GCA_019638615.1). Taxonomy (GTDB): domain Bacteria; phylum Bacteroidota; class Bacteroidia; order Chitinophagales; family Chitinophagaceae; genus Agriterribacter. The sequence goes on from JAHBTL010000006.1 coordinate 223,109, forward strand.
TCATCGTACTATATAGTTTTCCTTATTGTGGCGCTGGGCGCTGCATTAAGCGTATATAAAGGGAAGCTTACGCAGTTCGCTGCTATTACAGGCAGTGCGGCCGCCATTGTTATCTTTTCCGCAGCCGGAATAAGCGGCATTGTGCTGCTTACCGCTTTTTTTATTATGGGTGTAACAGCAACCGCGCATCAATGGAAAAATAAAAAGCAACACAGGCTGGTCGATAATGACAAAGGGCAAAGAACCGCAGGACAGGTTTTGGCCAATAGCGGAATGGCTGTTATTTTATCCATTTTTATACTTTCGGGGCATATCGACTTACATAAAGGGCTCTTGATGATTGCAGGAAGCTTTGCTGCTGCCGCAGCGGATACCGTATCTTCTGAGCTTGGCAATGCTTACGGACGGCGGTTTTATGATATCGTTTCGTTTAAGAAAGCTGCGCGGGGCGTAAATGGAGCAATCAGTACGGAAGGTACATTATGGGGCATTGCTGCGTCTTTTTTAATTTCCCTTATTTACCTGGCAACAACCGCATGGGAGCCTGTTTACATACCCATTATAGTAGTTGCCGGAACGCTTGGCAATATAGCTGATTCCATCCTTGGTGCTACTCTGGAAAACAGGAAATTCCTGGGCAACAATACCGTAAATTTTATTAATACAGGTGTAGGTGCAGCAGTTTCATTATTGCTTTCCTGTCTTCTGATACAATAACGATTTCCGCTTTTATTGCTGTCCAGTCTTCTTGTATACCCGCACCCAATCCACTATAAATGCATCGGGAAATACTGTTTTGGCGAGGTCTTCTGCTTCATTGGGTATTTCCATGCTCAAAATGATGTATTCATCGGTTTGGGAAATGCCTTTGCGCACTTCATAAAATTTATATCCATCCACGTAAAAAATATATTTCTCCGGCGTCCACTCCAGCGCAAAAGTATGGAAGCCTGTACCTACGCCCTTCAGATAGCTCTGCATGCCCCGGGTGGTTTGTTGCCGGGGCCCGTAAGGTCCCCAGTGCACGTTGTGGGATACGATATCGGGTCCCAGCTTCCTGAAGCATTCCATAATATCCACTTCAGCACCGTACAGGGCAGGATCGTCGCCGCCGGACAGCTTAGGTGATTGTAGCCAGAACGCACCCCACACACCCGGAGATTGCTGCAACTGCGCCCTGCATTCAAAATAACCATAAGTGGTCATTAATTTGTTTTGTGTGCCCACCGCGCTGATCAGTATGCTATCATTGCGTTTCAGCGCATGCAGGTACAGGTAACCGTCGCCTACAGTTACGGCTTCTTCAGATACAAATCCCAAAGCTCTCGGGCCTTTCCCGCGTACTTGCCATTTGGCAGTGTCCAGTGTATTGCCATTAAATTCATCCTGCCAGTACAAGGTGTAGCCGAGTTTTCCGGGAGTATGCACAGTATCGGAAACCGGTCCCTGCGGCGGACGCTGGGCAGTTGCAGTAAAACATGTACAGGCAATGTACGCAAGCAATATAAATTGTTTCATAATGAATGGGGTTACAGAAAGGGGTAAAACCATTGTTAATACAGAATAAAATCCGGGTATTTTTAAAGCCAGCCGGAGCGCCTGAATAATAAGTACAACGATATACAAACGAGTACAGTTATCCCGATAATAGTATAAAAGCCATATTGCGATTCGGTTTCGGGCATAAACTTAAAGTTCATTCCCCAAAAGCCGGCAACCATGGTAGGCATGGCGATGATTGCCGCCCAGCCAGCAAATTTTTTATTCGTGTCATTCTGCGAAATAGAGATCAATGAGAAATTGGCTTCCAGCGCTGAATTTAAAAGCTCCCGGGTATTATCAACCATTTCATTAATGCGCAGCGCATGGTCATTTACATCTCTCAGGTAAGCATGCGTTTCAATGGAAATGTTTTTTATATCGGGGCGCATGAGTCTTGTACAAATATCTACCAATGGCGATACCGCTCTTTTTACATCCAGCAGTTCCCGTTTCAACTGGTATATCTGCTCCGTGGTTTCCCTGCTGGGCTTTTCTTTAAAAACTTTTTCTTCAATCTCCTGCAGATCGGTTTCAAGCTCTTCCACTACCGGGAAATAGCGGTCAACAATAAAATCCATTATCGCATACAAAACAAAGCTTTGTCCTTTTGCCAGCAGCTCAGGCATGGATTCACAGCGGGAACGCACTTCGGTATACGCCACTGTTGAGCCGTGCCGTATTACCACAATAAAATTTTTGCCGACAAAAAAATGGGTTTCCCCAAAGTCAATGTGGCTTTGCGCATTTTTGTGTGCAGTCCGCAATACGATGAAAACAATATCGCCATATAATTCGACTTTCGGTCGTTGGTGTGCCTTTTGTGCATCTTCCACAGCCAGGTCATGCAGCTTAAATTCCTGCTGTACCTGCTGCATCACTCCCGGGGATGGCTCATGCAATCCTATCCATACAAACTGTTCGGTATCTTCAAGCACTTCATGCACTATATTCAACGGGAGTTCCGACTTACGTACTCCATTCTTGTAAGCAATGCAGTTAACTATTTCTTTCATAACGGCAATATAACAGGATTCAATTAAAAGGAGCTTTTAATATCCACCGGCAAAGCTGCACATTTCATTATAGCGTTAAATTAAGAAAAAGGATGCGAACAGGCCGATATAAAATGAGTGCCGCCATATGTAACTACAGCGACACTCATGGGTATTTCAAAGGAGTATATTAACTGATGCCTTTCTGAAGAATGTTATTTTTCTCCATGTCCTTTACAATCGCTTTACTGTAATTCCTGGCCATTTGCTGAAGGGAGGAAGGATCCAGCGTTTTTGACTGCACCGAATATACCAGGCGGTTGCTTCCCACATCGTACAAGTTACTTTCTACAAAATAGTTCGTGCTGTTGGTATAATATCCCGGGTTATACACCCTGTCGTAATAATATACATATCTGCGCCAGAAAGGATTGTAACCGATATTAGGGAAATAATCCACCCGGCCGGGAGTATATTTCCTTTCCTTCTCCTTGTCAAGAAGAGCAATGGTGATAATACTCTGGATGTTCTTATCCTTTAATTCTTCCATTACCTTTTTTTCGTCCTGGCCTTTAAATGACCGGGGGCCGAAAGTTTCATAAGCTGAAACTGCATCGTATCCTTGTTCCCGCAATGATTTAACAAGCTCTGCTTCTATGTTTTCACGCATAGACCTGTCCTTATCGGGCAACATACCCAAAACAAGGATTTTGTCTTCTTTACCCGCGGTATACCCATTAGGTCCTTTCCACGAGGAAGTGATTTTTGTATTCGTGCTGCAGGCTGCCAGCGCAAGCGGCAGCAACAGTATAGCAGCATATTTTTTCCATTTCATAGCATGAAATTTAATTGTTGACATTTTATTTACTGACATAAAGCTATTTGCCCAAACTGAATACATTCTGAATATTGACAGAGTATAAGGTTAATTATCGTTAATGTTTTGAACAACATAATACATACTTTTCCAACTGCCTGTATCAACAAAAAAGCCACACCTGTTGGTGCAGCCTTCCTGTATAAAACCCCCTTATCTTTTTATTGCCTGAATCCATTGATACCATAGTAGTAAACATCTGTACTGCCCGGATATACTCCTTCTAGCTGGAAATTATTTCCCTGTTTGCTTAAGGCAGATTTTAATTCATCCACAGATCTTACGGATATACCACCCACTTTGGTTATAATAAAGCCATCTTTCATATTGGTTTGTGCACCAATAATACCCTCTTCCCCGATATTGGTTACCTGCACGCCGCCGGGAATATTCAACTGCACTGCCTGCTCTTTGGTCAAAGCCTGGAATTTTGCTCCAAGTGATTCAATTGCCGCGGCCTCCTGGCTGGCAAATGACCCCATCTTTCCTTTTAATGTAACCGAGGCTGTTTTTTGCGAAGTACCGCGCATGTAAGTAATATCTACTTTATCGCCGGGTTTTAACCTTGCAATCTGTTCAGAAAGCTGCGCGCTTGTGGTAACATTCGTACCATTTACCTTGGTGATAGCATCGCCTTTCTTAAGTCCTGCCGCTGCGGCAGCGCCCTGGGGATCGGTTTCAGCTATCCATACACCATCAATATCATCATTGATGCCTAATTCTTTTTTTGCCGCTTCATCCAGCCCTTCAGGTGCCATGCTTATACCAAGGTATCCCCGTTGCACTGAACCATATTTCATGATATCGCCTATTACTTTTTTCATAAGGTTAGACGGAATTGAATACGCATACCCGGCATACGACCCGGTAGGCGATGCTATGGCCGCGTTGATACCAACTAATTCGCCATTTGTATTTACGAGCGCACCACCACTGCTTCCCGGATTTACCGCTGCATCTGTTTGAATGAATGCTTCAACCGGGGCTTTGCCCTGGCGGTTGATGCCTATATTGCGGCTTTTGGCGCTGATGATTCCCTGGGTAACAGTAACATCAAGATTTAAAGGATATCCGATTGCCAGTACCCATTGTCCGAGCTTAACATCATCTGAATTGCCTACTGCCATCAGGGGCAGGTTTTTGGCATCAATTTTAATCAGTGCCAGGTCCGTATTAGCATCGGTACCGATTACTTTGGCTTTGTAGTTTTTTCTATCATTCAGCGTTACGGTAATATCAGTAGCGCCATCTACTACGTGATTATTGGTAACAACGTATCCGTCACTGCTGATGATCACCCCCGAGCCGGATGCCTTTTGCTCCGGCTGCTGAAAGCTTCCGCCGCCATCACCAAAAAAACGTTTGAACATTTCATCGTTGCCAAAAAAATCGCCAAATGGATTGATCTGGCGATTTTGCCTGTTGGCAGTTTCTTTAAATTTTACCACTGTCCTGATATGCACTACCGAAGGCACCGCAGCCTCAGCAGCTTTTTGAAAATCTACAGGGCCTCCTGTGGCCGGTGCATAGTTTGTTTGTACCACGGGAGCTTTATCGGCCTGCAATACACTGTTATACGTTTTCTGATTGCTGTTCAGAAAGGCAACGCTGCCAATTACCGCAAGCGCCCCGATGGCAATTGTTACAATCTTTGATTTATTCTGCTTCATATTTACTTTTTTTAAGGGTTAATTGCTGAAGCAAATATTTACCTCAAAACTGAACAGATTCTGAAAAAAGGCAGGTTGTTGAAGGCTTTAACTTTTTATAAGTCTTATTTTATAAAACGATTAACAAACAACGGCAACGGCTACTTCATATCTGCAATAAAGCAGTGCAGTCCGTTTTGAAAGTGATATTGAAGCGTAAACCCATTTAATTCGCAGATCTTCCGGGCAATTCCAAGTCCAAGCCCGATGCTATTGCTGTCTGCGCTGTTTTTTTGAAAGCGGGTATAGATCTTTGTTTCGTCCAATGGTTTGCCCTGCCCGGAATTTTTTACTGTAAGCGCCTGCCGCCGAAGTGTTACCGATAATTCCCCGGATGGTATATTATGTCTTATGGCATTGCTCAGTAAATTACTGACCAGTATTTCTGCCAGCGTTTTGTTCATGTTGCAATATACCTGCTCAAGCGGGGCTAAAGTTAACTGTAGCTTTTTTGCGCTGATTGCTTCGTTGTATTGATGAATTATTTTTTCAACAACCTCTTTCATATTCACCTCTTCTTTATCAGCAAACTGGTTGTTATCTAATTTAGTAAGGAGCAGTAAAGTTTTATTAAGGCGGCTCATTCGCTGTGCGGCATCAGACAATTCGCCGATCAAAGCCGCCTGTTCTTCCGTAACAGGATTGGTTTGCATTAACAGTTCCAGCTTGCTTTGCAGTACTGCAAGCGGTGTTTGCATTTCGTGAGAAGCATTTTCTGTAAATTCCTTTTGCAGGGCATACAGGCGCCGGTTATTTTCCGACAGGGTAACGATGGCATTATTCAGATCGTTAAACTCATCAATACCGGTCCGGGGCAAGCGGATCGGTTCCGGATTGTCGACCCTGAATTGCTGTAGCTGCGCAAGTGTATTATTGAACGGGTGCCATATCTTCTTTGAAAGCCTTCGGTTAATCAGCAGCAGTCCGCCTATGATCAAACCCAGCAGCAAAGCCATAATCAATACAATGCTTTTAATAAGATCCTGGCTGTTTACAAGCGAGTTTTGCACTACAATTTTATACGGTAATCCGCGAATGAGGATATTGCTTTCGAGAATACGGTAAGATACCGGGTATTGTGTGGCAGGATTGGTTTTCTGTACCGTGTACAGGCTGTCGTAAGACCTGTATACCTGTAACCTGTTAAAAATAATATCCGGGCCAAAAGCATCGAGTATCGCAAACGGGTCCCTGTCTGAAATGCGCTCAATGCGTTTTACGATCTCGGCTTTCTGCAAACGCAGCACCTTGTCGACATCGTTAGAAATAATCTGCTGTATAACGAAATAAAACAGGGGCACCGATATGATAAAAATACCAACAGCATAGAGCAAATAGGACTGTATGGAACGATTGAGCAATTTCATCAGATGTCGAACTTATACCCCATACCGTAAATAGATTTGATATAGTCTGTACAACCGGCCTGGGTTAATTTTTTCTTCAGGTTTTTAATATGCGCATATATAAAATCAAAATTGTCGAAAACGTCTGCTTCGTCCTGCGTAAGGTGTTCCGCTATCGCGTTTTTAGAGACCACTTTATTTTTATTGGACGCGAGGTAAAGCAGCAGATCATATTCTTTCCTGGTAAGATCAACAGTTTTATTGTTGACGGTCACTGTTTTTGCAGCAGTATCGATAGCCAGTTCATTTAAGTGCATGATGCTATTGCCTTCAAATTTTCGGCGGCGGATGACGGCTGCCACACGGGCGCCCAATTCGGAAAGATGAAATGGTTTTGGAAGATAGTCGTCTGCACCGAGGTTTAAACCTGCTATCCGGTCGTCAATCGCATTCTTTGCAGAAATAATAATGACTCCTTCAGTTTTATTGTTTGCTTTTAACTCCCTTAAAATATTCAGCCCGTCGCCGCCCGGTAAAGTAATATCAAGGAGGATACAATCATAGTCGAAGCTTTCTGTTTTATTCAGAGCAGACTGGTAATCGGCGGCTGTTTCGCATAAATAATTTTCACTGCCTAGGTAAGCAGCGATGCTTTTTCTAAGCTCCGGCTCGTCTTCAATAATCAGGATCTTCATTCAGCTTTTTTGCAAATAAAAGTAACAATTCTGAACAGAACCTGAATCAGGAAAGAAATACGCATTTACCTTCGGTGAGAAAAGTTCAAATTTTAGTGATATGCAGATTCATTCTGCGCATCTGCGGCTAAGCGCCATTCAGCATCATCTCGCCGGCACCAGCTCTTTCGTGCCCGGTGTATACCTGTAAAAGCCCTCTCCGGTTTTAACACCCAGCTTGCCGGCAGCCACCATATTGGTCAACAATGGACAGGGGGCATACTTAGGATTTCCAAACCCTTCCTGCAGGATTTTTAAAATATTCAGGCATACATCCAGCCCTATAAAATCCGCCAGCTGCAGGGGACCCATCGGGTGTGCCATTCCCTGTTTCATGATCGTGTCAATTTCTGTTACTCCCGCTATGCCTTCATACAAACTATAGATCGCCTCATTGATCATGGGCATTAAAATACGATTGGCTATAAAGCCGGGATAATCATTCACAACACAAGGTGTTTTTTCAAGCTGTTTGCTGAGCGCAACAATGGTTTCCGTTACTTCTTTGGATGTACTGTATCCATTAATAATTTCCACAAGCTTCATTACCGGAACGGGGTTCATAAAGTGCATACCGATCACCTTTTCCGGCCGTTGGGTGGCGGCGGCAATGGCAGTGATGGAAATAGAGGAAGTATTGGTAGCCAGTATGCTTCCGGGAGAAGTACAGTCATCCAACTGCTTAAAAATATCCAGCTTTACCTGTTTATTTTCCGTAGCCGCTTCCACAACAAGCTGCGCATTCCTCACGCCCTCCTGCAAAGAAGTAAAGCTGTGCAGGTTGTTTTGAATGGCTTGTTGGATATCGGGGGTAATAACTCCTTTGGTCAACTGGCGGTCGGCATTTTTGCGAATGGTCAAAAGCGCTTTTTCGAGTGCCTCCGGGCGAACATCCACCAAATGAACTGAAAAGCCGTATTGTGCAAAAATATGCGCAATGCCACTTCCCATGGTACCGGCACCTATAACAGCAATTGTTTGGATCATGGCCGTAAAATATTGAAAATTATATTGCCTAATCCTTTCGCTTGAAATCGCCCCGTTTCCATGCTTTTATGAATTCGTTCCAGGCGAACGGGTTAAAGATATTCATGGGTGGGGTTTGCCCGTTGTAATAGTAACTCTGGGCATTTTTATTCAGCACATAGTTCGTCGCTTCTGTTCCATCGCGCGGCAGCGAACGCATTAAAGCTCTCCTTTTGGCTTCACTTGTATTTTGCCGTGCTATTTCAATACCATCGTCGGGTACATCCATATTCACAAAATCACGTTCAAACTGTTCCCGGGTAGGACGCGGTTTAATGATGGCCGTTGGCAGGTAAACAGTATCTATAGCCAGCAGCTTTACCATATTGTACTGGTTACCTTCAAGGTTAACCGGAATTTTATCAAACTCCTTCCGATAAGCCACGTGCGAAAATTCAACGACATCTCCCTTTAATACAACAATTGAAAAAATCCCTTGCTCATTCGTTCTTGTGCCCCTTCCGTTTACCATTACATTTACATCGGGAATTCCTTTAAGACTGTCATGGGTCATTACAATACCATACAACTGCACAACAGAATCTTTCAGCGATTCAAATTGCGCTTTGGCAGCAAAAGGAGCCAGTAAAAAAAAGAATAATGTATAGCGTATAATTTTTTTCATTCCTGGTTTTTATCGTTTCAAGAGTCCCGTTATTCTGCCCGGATCATTGTTTTGTCTGGTCAAAACAACTTCCACCTCATTATTAGCAATTGCAATAATACTTTGAACTTACTAAAAAAACAAAGTAAGGATTTATGGGGTTAACTTTGCCCCTGAATCAACCTTTTTAACAAAAAGTTCGGGAGATGACAGAAAGTGATATTTTGAAGGCTCTGAGCAACGTAATTGAGCCGGACCTGGGCAAAGATCTTGTAACATTGAACATGGTAAAAGACATTGCAACTGAAGGAGATAATGTTTCTTTTACAGTAGTGCTTACTACTCCGGCCTGTCCGTTAAAGGATGTGATAAAGAATGCCTGCATCAATGCCGTGCGGCTGCTGGTGAACAAAAACGCTGAAGTGAATATAAAATTTGCCGCCAATACCAACAGCAACCGCAGGGACAACCAGGCGATACTGCCGGGGGTAAAAAACATCATTGCGGTGGTAAGCGGCAAAGGCGGCGTAGGAAAATCTACCGTTGCCGCCAACCTGGCGCTGGCTTTGGCGGAGGGCGGGGCATCGGTGGGATTGATGGACGCAGATATTTACGGCCCAAGCGTACCCATAATGTTCGGGGTAAGAGGCGAACGCCCCTTAATGAAAGATGTGAACGGGAAAGGAGTCATTATTCCTTTGGAGAGATTCGGAATAAAGCTCATGAGCATTGGTTTACTGGTAGATGAAAAGCAGGCAATTGTATGGAGGGGGCCCATGGCAAGCAGCGCGATTAAACAATTTGTGAGCGATGTGGACTGGGGCGAGCTGGATTACCTGGTAATTGATATGCCTCCCGGAACGGGGGATATTCATTTAACCCTGGTGCAAACTGTGCCTGTTACCGGCGCGGTGGTGGTAACCACCCCCCAACCGGTGGCATTGGCGGATGCGAAAAAGGCCATTGCCATGTTCGGGCAGGCCCAGATAAAAGTGCCCATCATTGGTATTGTGGAAAATATGAGCTGGTTCACCCCCGCAGAGCTGCCTGAAAACAAATATTATATTTTTGGAAAAGGCGGGGGCAAACGAATGGCGGAAGAATTTGATATCCCTTTCCTGGGGCAGATTCCACTGGTACAAAGCATTCGGGAAGGCGGCGATACGGGTGTGCCGATCATGATGTCGGACGACAGCATTACACAAAAAGCTTTTTGGGAAGTTGCAGGACACGCGGCCCGCAGCGTGGCTATGCGCAATGCCAATATGGGGGCCACTAAAATTGTAGAGGTAGTCGTATAAAATTCATTACGCATCATCCATGTATAGTCCATCTTATTTCCGGGAGAATGACCCTGCGGTTGTGATGGATTTTGTTAAACAAAATCCATTTGGACTATTGTGCGGCTGCGACGCCAATAACCGGCCTGTTGCCACCCAGATCCCTTTTCTGATAAAAGAAAAAGAGGGCAAACCGGTATTGTACGGGCACATCATGCGTAAAACAGATCATCATCTTGCTTTGGAGCAAAACCCCAATGTACTGGTTGTTTTTACCGGCGCGCATACCTATGTAAGCGCAAGCTGGTACACACATCAACAGGTGGCCTCTACCTGGAATTACATGACGGTACAGGCGAAAGGCATTCTTCATTTCCTGGATAAAGACGGTTTATTTGACCTGTTAAAACGAACAACAGCTCATTTTGAAAACAACCCCGACTCGCCTGCCCTGTACGAAAAAATGCCGGAAGACTATATCGCCTCCCTTTCAAAAGCTATCATCGGCTTCGAAATTGAAGTATCGGAGCTGAACAATACATTTAAATTAAGCCAGAACCGCGACGCGGACTCTTATAAAAATATCATTCATAAGCTCCGCGGGCAGGCATCGCCTGATGCTGAAAGCATTGCAAAGGAAATGGAGAAAAGGGCAAAATTGAAATAAGCCCCCCCAGGCGCTGATACCAGTCTGAACAGTGATAGCATATATCAACAAATGAAAAGAAGAGGAGCTGTAGAGACAGCTCTTCTTTTCGTTAACATGAGAAATCACTGTTCTGTACTTATATCGTTGACTTTTCAAAAAGGTAATCAGGAAAAGGCAGTATCTACATTTCATGCAACAGTTCCGTGACAACCGGTGTCAGCATATAAAAATGATACGATGAAAATGCTGATCGTTATGCTAACCGGCCTATTATGCTGCATGGCGGGTTCTTCGGCCTGCAGGAAGGACAAACCCGTGGTTATAAATTCTGATACCGGTATTGTTTTACTAAGGGACGCTTCCTTAAACCAGGTACGTTTTACCATGACGGGAAACTGGAAAATACACTATATGTATGGCGGGTTTACCGGGCACCAAAAGGTGGAATTGCAAAATTCTTATCTCAAATTCTTATCCAACGACAGCTTGTATATAACATTTTCAAATCAACCTACTACAGCATGCAAAGCTAAATTTGTTCGTAAAGAAACTGAATATGGATTTACCGCCTGGTGCATGGAATGGACATATGTGAATGGTATGGCAAATGAGCTGATAGTTGATCATATATATAAAGACACGCTGGCATTAAGTGAAAATGGACCAGATTCGTTTGGCTACTTTATGACTAAATATTAATTGGATTTCTCTTTTGTACCTGTCAGTTAGCCTTTTGTTGGTAGCAATGATTTAGTTTACTATCGGGGAGGTGCTTTAGGTCAGCCGGAAATTTTTTCCATGAAAAGAGATGGTTCAGAGAAAAGAATGATAACAACCGGCAATACAATTGGTTTGATGGAATATCCCCAATATTATAATGGCAAAGTATACTATGTAAGCAATGGTATTATGGCAACCCCTGTAAACACTTTTGCTCCCGTATCAGTTTGCGTAAGTGGCACATATAGCGGCAGATCTTATAATATTTCCCGTACCGGGCAAATGCTGTATGTAACCAGGGCGTTTGCCCTAACTGATAAAAGAGCCGGCACTTTGTGGCTGATGGATGCAGACGGATCTAACAATCATCAGCTCACATTCAATAATTAGTTTTGATCACCTCCAATCAATAAAACCGGCTTAATGTAACCGCTAATAAACAGAAACAGGGTAGCCGTATTGCAGCTACCCTGTTGTATGTTTTACCGGAAAATGTAACCGGAAATGATAATTGAAAATGCAAGCCGGCTATTTCTTTTTCTTCTGGCTTTTGGGAGCAAAGATGATCAGCATGCGCTTTCCTTCCAGCTTGGGCAGCCCTTCCGGCGCACCTATTTCGGCAAGGCGTTCAGCGAATTTCAACAACAATAACTCTCCTCTTTCCTTGAACATGATGGCGCGGCCTTTAAACTGTACATACGCTTTTACTTTGTTGCCTTCCTTCAAGAAATCTTCGGCATGCTTGGCTTTGAAATTAAAGTCGTGGTCATCAGTATTGGGTGTAAAACGGATCTCCTTTACTTCCGATACCTTGGAATTGGCTTTCATCTCCTTTTCCTTCTTCTTCTTCTCGTAAAGAAATTTATTATAATCGATTATTTTACATACCGGCGGATCGGCATTGGGAGAAATTTCCACAAGGTCAAGCCCCTGCTCATTGGCAATCCTTAAAGCTTCCTGCGTGGAATATACGCCTACCTCCACATTGTCGCCTACCAGGCGAACCTGGGGCACCCTTATCATGTTGTTGGTGCGATGTTCCTGCTGTTGTTCTTTTTTGAAACGGGGGTTGAAATTACCCCTTGGGAATTGAGGTCGTGGTGAAAATGCCATTTACAGTTTTTAAAGTTATACTCCTTTTTCCGGGAGGTTTTAATTGTTTAAGTTAAAAATATATATTATGTATATGAACAGGAAAGCCTGTTACTCAAGTATTCCTTTTATTCCGAGGCACGCGTTCTGATCTCTTTCACCGCATTTTCAATGAATGCCTCTACAGTATCAGCTCCTGCATCTCCTTTACCCTGCCGCCTGACAGAGACCTTTCCTTCGTTTACTTCCTTCTCTCCCACGATCAGCATATAAGGGATTTTTGCCAGCTCAGTATCCCGTATCTTGCGTCCTATCTTTTCCTGCCTGTCGTCTATCTCCGCACGAATATCTGCATTTTTCAACGATTCTAAAACATTTTGTGCGTAATCCATAAACTTATCGCTGATGGGAAGCACCTTTACCTGTACGGGCGACAGCCATAATGGCAGCTTGCCGGCATAGTGTTCAAGCAAAAACCCTATGAATCTTTCATGTGTTCCTAAAGGCGCCCTGTGAATGATAAGAGGAGTTTCAGTACTGTTATCGGGGGTGGTGTACTGCAGTTTAAAGCTGCGCCCCTGCGAAAAATCAACCTGGTTGGTAGCCAGGGTAAATTCCCTTCCTATCACGCTGAATATCTGCACATCAATTTTAGGGCCATAAAAAGCCGCTTCGTCCTGCACTTCTACATACGGGATGTTCGATTCAATCAGCACCTGCCTCACCATTTCTTCCGTTTCTTTCCACAGCTCAGGTTCATTTACATACTTTTTACCCAGCTTATCGGCCGAGTGCAGGCTCAAACGCATCACGTATTTATCTATGCCGAATATCTTAAAGTATTTCTGGTACATTTCATTTACCGCCCTGAACTCATCGGCGAACTGTTCCCTGGTGCAGTAAATATGCGCATCGTTCATGTGCAGGCAGCGCACCCGCATCAAACCAAACAGCTCACCGCTTTGCTCGTAGCGGTACACGGTGCCATATTCTGCTATGCGGTAGGGCAGATCGCGGTAGCTTTTAGGTTCGGCGGCAAATATTTTATGATGATGCGGGCAGTTCATTGATTTAAGATAATACTTCTCTCCGTCCACTTCCATAGGTGGGTACATACTGTCTGCATAATAAGGCAAATGCCCGCTGGTGAGGTACATGCTTTCCTTGGCAATATGCGGGGTAACCACTCTTTTATAGCCGGCTTTCAGCTCCGTTTCCTTTGCCAGCTTTTCCAGCTCTTCTATGATAACAGTACCGTTAGGCATCCACATGATCAACCCCTGCCCTACATCGTCGTCCATGGTATAAATGCCCAGTTCCTTTCCCAGCTTCCGGTGATCTCTTTTTTTCGCTTCTTCCAGCATTGCCAGGTATTCATCCAGCTCCTTTTGCGCCGGAAAAGTAATGCCATAAATACGGGTGAGCTGCTTGTTGTTTTCGTCGCCCTTCCAGTAAGCGCCTGCAATATTCGTAAGCTTAATCGCTTTGATTAAGCCGGTTTGCGGAATATGCGGACCACGGCACAGGTCGGTAAAATCGCCCTGTGTATAAAAGGTGATATTTCCGTCATCCAGGTTCTGCAACAAATCCAGTTTGTATTCATCCCCTTTTTCCTCAAAATATTTTATTGCATCCTTCTTTGAAATTTCCCTGCGGATGTATGGATTGTTTTGCTTTGAAAGCTCTACCATCTTTTTTTCAATGGCTTGCAGTTCCTCTTCGGTTATTTTCCTGTCGCCCAGGTCCATATCATAATAAAAGCCCGGCGGATTTTGAGTAGGCGGCCCAACCCAGAATTTTACACCCGGAAATATCGATTCCACCGCTTCTGCCATCAGGTGGGCGGAAGAATGCCAGAAAGTAGATTTTCCCTCTGCTTCATTCCAGGTAAGCAGCTTTAATGTGCTGTCGTTGTATATCGGACGGGCTGCATCCCAAACCTGGTCGTTTACGGAAGCCGCCAATACTTTTTTAGCCAATCCTTCGCTGATTGATTTAGCAATCTCTAAAGCTGAAACACCCGGCTGGTATTCTCTTACAGCGCCATCCGGAAACGTAATTTTAACCATATAAAATTCCTCTTTGTTCCTTAAAAAGGATTGCAAACGTACATGAAATTATTTATCCAAAATTACGTAAAGGATGAATGAATAATTTCATGGGAGTTCCTCCTGGCCAAAAAATCAATAAAAAAGTACAGGAGAAATTTAACGAAGTATTGGCGTATCATTTCATTTAATGCCACGATTTCCTTAGTATTGAGTTTATTTTTGTAAAATAAAAGTTTTGCATTGGATGAGAGGCTTGATCCTATTGAATTTGTTGCTGTTTACTTGCACCGTTTCCGCCCAAAATCTCACAGGACAATGGAGAGGATCGTTCAATTCGGCCGGTAACGTAATAGCCCAGGAGGGAGATACGGAATTCGTGCTGGAACTGGATATTGATGGCAAAAATGTAACCGGCTATTCTTACTCCTATTTCAACTATTATCCCAAGAAATATTATGTAATATGCAGGCTGGAAGGAACCTATGATCCCGACAGCAAATCGGTAGTGGTGAATGAAGAAGAGCGCGTCAAAGGCAATACGCCTCCCGGCTGGAGTGATTGCCTTCAGACCCACATGCTTACTTTTTTAAAACAGGGATCCACCGAAAAACTGGTTGGCAGGTGGCGGGGATACAAACCCGATGGCTGCGGCGTAGGCAGCACCGAGCTTGAAAGAAAATTGCTGACAAAAGTGACTCCCCCCAAAGCATCGCCCCCAACAGCTAAAAAACCGGCAACATCCGCTGCTCCCAAACAAAACCTGGCCAACAAACCTAAAGCCCCGGCCAACCAACCCGTGGCCAAAGCAACCGCCCCTGCTAAAAAACCGGCCGCTAAACCGGCTGCTACTGCACCCAAAAAGCCTGTTACAAATAATAATAAGCAGACAATTACACAAAAGCCGCAAACCATAACGAAAGACAGTGTAAAAAAAGCCCTGCCGGAGCTGTTACCCCCCACTTTACCCGCTTACGAGCGCAGAAGCAAAAATGTGCTTAAAACCATTGAAGTACCCGAAGGCGAAACCTTCAAGGTAGACTTTTACGATAACGGGGAAATAGACGGCGATACCATTTCCGTTTTTTACAATAATAAGCTGCTTATATCACGTCAACGGCTAACCGATAAACCGCTTACCCTTAAAGTACAGCTTGATACCACCCGCGAAGAAAATGAGCTGGTGATGTATGCGGATAACCTGGGTGCTATTCCTCCCAATACCGCTTTAATGATCGCAACGATTGACGGCAAACGTTACGAAGTATATATTACTTCCAACGAAAAGTCGAGCGGCACCATCCGCTTTAAGAAGAAAGAGTAAGAAGATTTGAGATTTGGAGTTTGGGGTTTGGGGTTAACGAAAAACTATAAACAAAAAACTATAAATCACAAATAGCCGCTGATGGCTGAAAGCTAATAGCTAATAGCTGATACCTGACACCGATGCCTCATACCACAATATGTATATACTATGCAAAGAGATGAAATGCTTGATCAACTTGAAGCAACGGATGAATGGGATGTAATTATTGCGGGAGGAGGAGCTACCGGATTAGGATCGGCGCTGGATGCCGCTTCGCGTGGTTATAAAACACTGCTGCTCGAACGCTTCGACTTTGCAAAAGGCACATCCAGCAGGGCAACCAAGCTGGTGCATGGCGGTGTGCGCTACCTCGCCCAGGGCAATATAAAGCTGGTAATGGAAGCATTGAGGGAAAGAGGTTTGTTGTTAAAAAACGCCCCTCATCTTACCCGTATCCAGCCCTTTGTATTACCAGCTTACGGGTGGTGGCAAAAAATGTATTATGGCGTCGGGTTGAAGATATATGATTTTATGTCGGGTAAATTAAGCATCGGCGAAACCCGCCTGCTTTCGAAAAAAACAACATCCGGAAATTTGCCTGCATTACAGCAACAAAACCTGAGCGGCGGAATATTGTATTACGATGGACAATTTGATGATGCCAGGCTTGCTTTGAACCTGGCACAAACTGCCGTTGAACATGGTGCCACGGTATTGAATTATATGGAAGTGGTGGATTTGCACAAAGAGAAGGGCTTTGTAAAGGGAGTGTTGGCAGAAGATTCACTTACAGGAAAAGAATACCTGCTAAAAGCAAAAGCAGTGATCAATGCCACAGGTGTATTTACCGATGATATCCTGCAGATGGATAACGAACAACAGGAAGAGTTGGTATCGCCATCTCAGGGAATTCATCTGGTAGTGGATAAAAAATTTTTCCCGGGTGATCATGCAATGATGATCCCTAAAACGGATGATGGGCGGGTATTGTTCGCAGTGCCCTGGCACAATGAAGTCATTATAGGCACTACCGATACGCCTGTGGAAGAAGCGAGCTTTGAACCCCACGCGCTGGAATCGGAAATCGAATTTATTTTCCGCAATGTAAACAGGTACCTCACGTCGGACATTACGCGAAAAGACATAAAATCCGTTTTTGCAGGATTGCGCCCTTTGGTAAAAGCTCCCGGGCAAAAGAATACGGCCATGATGCCCAGGGATCACACCATTCTTGTATCTAAAAGCAAACTGGTTACCATTACGGGCGGCAAATGGACCACCTATCGTAAAATGGCAAAGGATGCTGTAGACAATGCCCTGTTTACCGCCAAACTTCCACGAAAACCCTGTATTACGGAAACACTGAAATTACATGGCTGGACAATCCATAAAAACGAACAGGATCCTTTGCATTACTATGGAGCCGACGAGGCTGCCATAAAACAACTTAGCGGCGAAAACAATGAATGGAAGGAATTGATTCACCCGGAATATCCATACATAAAAGCGCAGGTCATATGGGCCGTAAGAAATGAAATGGCCATGACGGTAGAAGATGTGCTGGCAAGAAGGATACGCCTGCTATTCCTGGATGCCCGCGCGGCTGTTTCCGCAGCTCAGCCAACCGCCATGCTCATGGCCGGGGAATTAAAGAAAGATGAAACATGGATACAACAACAGGTTGAATCATTCAGGGAAACAGCGAGGGGGTATATGATTTGAGATTGCTGATTTGAGGATTTTTGATTTGGGGTTTTGCAAGTTTCGGGTTTATGGTTTGGAGTTACAGGTTATTTGAGATTTGAAATGGAGCCCACAGCTCATAGCCGACGGCTGATTGCTGATCGCTGATCGCTCACGGCTCATAGCCCACTCTTCTTTTTGGTTCTTGGAATTTGATTCTTTATATTTACCTTCTCACTATTATTTCAACAATTCTAACAGCTTGCATATGTCGCCATTCATCGCAGAAATTACAGGTACGGCTTTACTTATAACATTAGGCGCAGGCGTTGTTGCCAATGTATTGCTCACCAAAACCAAGGGCAATAACAGTGGTTTAATAGTAATAGCATTCGGCTGGGCAGTAGGGGTTTTTACCGGTGTATACGCGTCGGCTGCCGCCAGCGGAGCGCATTTAAACCCGGCGGTCACCATTGGCCTTGCGGTTGAAGGAAGCTTTGAATGGGAGAAGGTTCCCGCGTATATACTGGCTCAGTTCATTGGCGCGTTTATCGGCGCGTTTGTGGTATGGATATCGTACCGCCAGCATTTCGACGCCACGGAAAACGCGGATTTTAAGCTGGCGGTATTTTGCACTGCGCCCGCTATACCTAACGCATTCTACAATTGCATCACCGAAATGGTAGGTACGTTTGTTTTGGTATTGGGCGCGTTATTGCTGGCAAAACCCGATATGAAACTAGGCTCGCTGGACGCTCTGCCTATTGCTTTATTGGTATTAGGCATCGGTTTAAGCCTGGGCGGTCCCACCGGTTATGCCATCAACCCCGCCCGCGACCTGGGTCCCCGCATCATGCACGCCATACTGCCTATTAAAGGAAAACGCGACAGTAACTGGAGTTATGCCTGGGTGCCTGTAGTGGCGCCCATTGCCGGGGGAGTGCTGGCAGCACTGGTTTTTAAATACCTGCTTGCATAACTTACCCCTGCAAGAGTAACAATCCTGAGTTAAGCGGATATAAAACCGGATACTTACTTTCTAAATGCTTTAATTCGTTAAAGCCCTTTGAACAAACAGCCATGTTACCTTCTTTTTTATACGCTGTTACCAACGAAGCGCCTGTGTATGAAAGCGTAGTAAGCAACCAAGGGAAAAAGATCATCAACAAGATCCAGATGGGCACCTATGTAAAGCCCGGTGATGAACAAGACGACTTTTATAAGGTTACCACCGCCGGGCCCGATGGCTGGATGCACAAAGCCGACCTGGGCGAAACAATGGGCATTAAAATATTTTACCTGGACGTGGGACAGGGAGATGGGGTACTGATAGAAGCGGGCGGTCTCAGGATACTGATAGACGCAGGGCCGGCAGATAATATGCATAACTATCTTACCAAATGGCAATATACCTACCTGCTGAATACAAAAAAGCCTGTTCACATTCACCATCTTTTTATCAGCCATTTTGATGCAGACCATTATAAGGGATGTATCAAAATACTGAATGATCCGCGCTTTACATTCGGCAATATTTATCATGCGGGGATATTAAAATTCGCGGAGCGAACCAACCCGTATAATACGGCCCTCGGCAATACTTTTAAAAAAGACGGGGCAAGTTATCTCACCAAAATATTCAACAACCTGCTCACAGCCAATGAACCTGCCCCATTCAACAGGGATGTATCCGGATTTATGAAGTCCATTACAAACGCAAAAAAAGAGAACAGGCTGGGCGGCGTCAAGCGCCTGGAAGCGGGAGACAGACCCGTATCGGGAGTAATAGAGCAAAAAAAATTTTCTATTGACGTACTGGCGCCTTTCACAGAACGGGTAAATAATAAAAAAAACTTTGTGTACTGGAGCGATGAAAGCAAAACCATCAATGGTCACAGCCTTGTATTAAAAGTAAAGTTCGGCGACAGGAGCTTTTTATTTGGAGGCGATCTCAACAGCCAATCAGAAGAATATCTCCTGGCAAAATACGGGAACAATCATCCATTTGGAACAGACGTGTTTAAATCCTGCCATCACGGATCATCAGATTTTACGGAAGCCTTTATAGAACAGGTTCATCCCTATGCAACGATCATTTCGTCGGGCGACAATGAAACTTATTCCCATCCCCGTGCAGATGCCATAGGCTGTGCGGGAAAATACGGCAGGGGCGCCCGTCCACTGGTTTACTCTACCGAGCTTGCCCGTTCGGTAAGCAAATCAAAGATCATTTTCGGGCTTATTAATGTACGCTGTAACGGATCAGAGGTATATATCAACCAAATGAAGGAAGCCGGCGCCCCGGCCGACCTGTGGGATTCGTATCAGTTGCCCCGTATTCCATAGCCATCAGCCTTTATCGAAGCTTTTCTTCCAAAAATCGAACAATCATTCCTGCCTGCCGAATTAAGTTCCGCAGGCAGTTTTTTAGGCCCATCTTTGAGGTATCAAAAGTGAAACGCTACCCTTTGAAAAAACAGCATAACCTTTGAAAACCCCAAAATAAGAATCCAGTATTACTGAAAACAGGAAAATCCGTATCTGGAAAACCAAAAGAAACTAACATGAAATCAGATTTCAGATAACCGATAAAAGATTCACAACCTTAATTTTACCAACCTCTGAAAAGATTTCAACACATTGACCGGGCTCAAAAGCCCGGTTTTTTATTCCCCCGGACGCCGGTTTTTCATACTTCCATCATATTTTTAAAATACTCCGCTTACGAATTGGACAATTATCAGCCGCACCTTACCTTTGCCGCACATTTGCCCCACATACCTTAAAATATTTTAATATATGCCTACAAAAGGTAAAATCAAACAGATCATCGGAGCCGTTATAGACGTGCAATTTGACGGACAGTTGCCTGAAATTTACAACGCATTGGAATTAAAGCGTGAATCCGGCGAAAAGCTGGTACTGGAAGTGCAGCAGCACCTGGGTGAAGACAGCGTTCGAACCATTGCAATGGATGGTACCGATGGCCTGGTAAGAGGTATGGAAGTAGTTGATACAGGTAAACCGATCGCCATGCCGACCGGCGAAGATATAAAAGGCCGCCTGTTCAATGTAACCGGCGATGCCATTGACGGTCTTCCCCAGGTTGACAAAACAAATGGCCGTCCCATACATGCCAAACCGCCGGCTTTTGAAAACCTAAGCGTTTCTACCGAAGTATTGTTTACCGGTATCAAGGTAATTGACCTGATCGAGCCTTATGCAAAAGGCGGCAAGATCGGGTTGTTTGGTGGCGCCGGTGTGGGTAAAACCGTATTGATCCAGGAACTGATCAACAATATCGCGAAAGGATATGGTGGTTTATCGGTATTTGCAGGTGTGGGTGAGCGTACCCGCGAAGGAAATGACCTGCTGCGTGAAATGATCGAGGCCGGCATTATGAAGTACGGTGAAGAGTTCAAGCACAGCATGGAAAACGGTGGCTGGGATTTGAGCAAGGTAAATATGAATGAGCTGAAAGATTCTAAAGCAACTTTCGTATTTGGACAGATGAATGAGCCCCCGGGAGCGCGTGCACGTGTGGCGCTGAGCGGGTTGACCGTAGCCGAATACTACCGCGATGGAGATGGCAAAGGTCAGGGACGCGATATTCTTTTCTTCGTAGACAATATCTTCCGTTTCACACAGGCGGGTTCTGAAGTATCTGCCCTGTTGGGTCGTATGCCTTCAGCAGTGGGCTACCAGCCAACCCTGGCTACAGAAATGGGATTGATGCAGGAACGCATCACCTCTACCAAAAACGGCTCTATTACCTCCGTACAGGCAGTGTATGTGCCTGCGGATGACCTTACCGATCCGGCGCCGGCTACTACATTCGCGCACCTTGATGCCACAACGGTATTGAGCCGCAAGATCGCCGACCTGGGTATCTATCCTGCCGTGGATCCGCTGGATTCTACTTCAAGGATTCTTTCGCCCCTGATTGTGGGTGACGCACATTATAATTGCGCCAACAGGGTAAAGCTGATCTTACAACGCTATAAAGAATTACAGGACATTATCGCCATCCTGGGTATGGATGAATTAAGCGAAGAAGATAAACAAACTGTATTCCGCGCCCGTAAGGTACAACGTTTCCTGTCTCAGCCGTTCCACGTGGCAGAACAGTTCACCGGCTTAAAAGGTGTATTTGTAAGCATTGAAGATACCATCCGCGGGTTCAATATGATCATGGATGGTGAAGTGGATGAATACCCCGAAGCAGCATTCAACCTGGTTGGTACCATTGAAGACGCCATAGAAAAAGGTAAAAAATTACTGGATGCTGCTAAAGGATAAGCAGAAAACAACCACGCATGGAACTAGAAATATTAACACCCGAACGTAAATTGTTCAGCGGCGAAGTATACGGGATACAATTACCCGGCATCAGCGGTTCATTTGAAATACTGGACAAACATGCTCCTTTGGTAAGCGCGTTGAAAGCGGGCAAAGTGAAAATATTAAAAGATAAAAACAGCGCACCTGTTGTCTATACCATTAATGGCGGCTTTGCAGAAGTGATCAATAACAAAGTAGCTGTATTGGCTGAGGGTGCGGTTGAAGCTTAACACTTATTATTTACCATCTTGCTATCCCCGGAGCATTGCTGCCGGGGATTTTTATTTTACAGCGCCCGGCGCAATACTGATATTTGCCATAAAGCCCAACTATTTTTAATGCTAAGAGTATTATGTTATTTATCAGTCTGCGCCCTGTTGTTTGTATCCTGCAACCGCCAAACATCGCTGTTTCAGGACGCGGTTGCAGCCTGGCCCTTTTCCGATGTAAACGATCATGCCGGTTTTAACAGCCAGTTACTGCAACAGGGAACGGTAAAGTTTCTCAACCTGACAGACGATGAAAAGCGTAGCTCAATAGAAAGTGGCAGCGACGGAAAAGCAGTATACCTCAATGGATCTTCATGGCTTGATGCAGGGCAGGGAATAAATGATGAACTTAATATAACCGGTAAAGGAATAACGCTGTTTGTAAGAATGAAACCGGATTCCATTAAGGAGTATAACCCGCTGCTGACCAAATCGGGTAACGATCAAACCATTGCTTACAGCGTGGCTTTGCATAAAAGAGGACAGGATGTATACATTGAAACAATGCTTGGAAGTGATGATATTGGCGGCGCTCATCTTTTACAATACAAAGTGCCGCAGGATGAATTGATAAAGTGGCACAACATCCTGTTCCGTTTCAATGGTAAAATTTCAGAATTATACGTTGATGGTATTTTACGGGATAACGAGGTTACAGTTGGGGATGCAAGGGATTGGAATAATCACCCTGTATTGATTGGTGCACAGTATAAGGATCCTTACGTGCATGGCGACAGTGCAAAAAATACTATAGAGGCTGCATTTAAAGGCTGGATTGATAATGTAGCCATATGGAACAGGTGCCTGGAAGACGACAGGGTTGCTTCTTTATCAGGTGTGGCCGCACTAAAAAAAGATGGATTGCCGGAATACTATAATGAAAAATACAGGCCGCAGTTTCACTTTACGGCAAAAAAGAACTGGCTAAACGATCCTAACGGGCTGGTGTATTACGATGGTACTTATCATTTGTTTTTTCAGTACATGCCTCCTCACAGGCATGGAGCCTATAAAGACTGGGGACATGCTACCAGCAAGGACCTCGTACACTGGACGCAAAATGAAAAGCATATTACACCGCATAAAGTATGGGGAGGATGCTGGTCGGGATCAGCAGTGGTAGATGTAAATAACGTGTCAGGCTTTCAATCCGGTAAAGAAAAGCCGGTCATTGCTTTCATTACAAACGGAGGTAGCCCCAATGATGGATTCGGACCAAAGTGTACGCAATGTATCGCCTATAGCACAGATGGTGGAAATACATTTACCTATTATGATCAGAATCCTGTAATCAAAAATATAAACGGCGCCAACCGCGATCCGAAAGTGGTTTGGGATGAGGATTCAAAAAAATGGATCATGTCACTTTACATGGACAGGGGTTATGAATTCGGGCTATTCTCATCTTCTAACCTGCGGGATTGGGAGCAACTATCAACTGTTTCTTTAGATCGTATTGCTGAGTGCCCGGGCTTTGAGCCTTTCCCGCTGGATGGAAATAAGAACAATAAGAAATGGGTATTCTCCGGCGCCAATGGAAACTATGTTATCGGCACATTTAACGGAAAGGAATTTAAACCGGAAACAGGTACTATTGTTGGTGATTACGGCAATAATTTATACGCTCCGCAAATATGGAATAATACGCCCGATGATCGCAAAATTCAGATAGCGTGGTTATCAACAAACAGGTACCCGGATATGCCATTCGAACAGCAGATGAATTTTCCCACCGAACTTGAATTAAGAACCACACATGAAGGAATCCGGTTGCTTAGAATGCCGGTAAGAGAAATAAAAAAACTTTACGATTCGGGAATCAAATGGCAAAGATCGGTTACCCCGCAGGGTGATAATCCCCTGCGCGAACTTAAGGACGATTTATATGATATAGACATGGAAATTGATCTGAAAAAATCTACCTCTTTTGACTTCAGCATCAGGGGTGCAACTATTCAGTATGATGCAGCTAAAAAAATTCTTCGTTGCGGCGGCGCTGCAGAACAAAGTGGTTTTCCTCCCGACAATTGGAAGGCTTATATCAGGAAGAAGCCCAATCAGCTCAACAATATGGGAGAAGCCCCGCTGGTGCCGGTAAATGGAAAAATAAAGCTGCGGGTACTGGTAGATCGTACCACGCTCGAAATATATGCTAATGACGGGCTGGTGGTAATGACTTCCTGCTTTATGCCGGATGAAACAAAATTCTATGCTTTAACCGCAGATGGAGAAATAGATGTTAATGCAACCATTCACTCTTTAAAATCTGCATGGACAGTAAACCAAGAATAACAACAGTATCTTTCACGGTGTACCGGATCAGGTATGAGGTGTCAGATATGAGGTAGAGTATTCATTTTTTTAAATCTATTATTTGACAGTTTAATATACCTTATTATGAGGAAAATAATGCTGGTTGTAATAACAAGCTTGTATGTTTTGCAATCGGGGTTCGCCCAGTCTAATGCTGCATCGGCAAAGCTGTACACACTTAGTCCGTATTTTTCATTCACAGCCTCCAATGCGCCATACGCCACTCTGAATGCCAGCCGGCCTAAGGGGGATTTTACTACAGACAATACTAAACAGGAAAGCTTTACCATAAAGATGTCGGTAGATTTTCAACCCTTTAGCGGGGAACAAATGTTACTGGAAGTGCCGGGAATGATAACCATTAAATTACGCCAGGCTGATCCCCAAAATCGCGACCGGCAAAATTACCCGGCTGCTGTAATGCAAGACGGATCTTTGCCGGTTTTGGAGGCTGGTATTATGCTGAATTCTCCCGGAATAAACTTATTTACGCGTCAACTGGAAATAGGCCACCCGTTGGCTTCATTAAAAAATCCATGGGGAAAACATGAGGTAATTGTACATTTTACAAAAACACACTGGACCATATATGTAGACAATGAACTTATGGATAACGATTTTGTTGTAGGGTATCCGCATTGGTGGCATCAACGCTCCTGGCAAATTAATCCTGCGGTGGTGAGTGAAGCCAGCCTGTATTTGCCGGGCATGAACGTAGAACGGGACAACAGGAGAAATATTGAGAAAATGCCGGACCTGCAATACTGGACTCCCCGCGGGCACAATTCCTGGATAGGAGATGTTGCCACTATTTACCACGATGGACGCTACCATGTTTTTTATCTTTATGACAGAAGGCATCATGCCAGCAAATTTGGAGTAGGCGGGCATTACTTTGAACATTTTTCCACTACAGATTTTATTACCTGGACAGAGCATGAGGCAGCTACCCCCATTGAAGCACAATGGGAGACTATCGGAACCGGTAGTCCTTTTGTATACAACAACAAACTATATATTTCTTATGGTTTGCACACTTCGCGCATTTATCCCGATTCATTAACGATGTACCCCGAGATGATGGATTATTATAAAGAGAATAAAAGATCCGGATATTTTCCTGCCGACACCAGGATAGCATTTCCCTCCGGCGCTACTTATTCAATAAGTGAGGATAACATAAGTAATTTCAAAAAGAGCGGCATTTCTTTTCATTATTCTGAAAATCCCAGTGTGTTCACCACTCCTGAAGGTAAATTAAAAATGTACGCCAATTATAAGGCAAAAGGCACGTGGGAATCAGCTTCGCTTGACAGCGGTTGGTATTGTACCGATCCGGATTTTCCATTGGGTGGAGATTGTACGTTCGATTTCAGGTGGGGTAAATATGAATACGTAGTAGGTGGTTTTACCAACTTATGGAGAAGAACGATAGGTAAAAATGAACCCTGGAAAGATATAGTAGCGGAAGGAAAAGATTTTTATAATGGTGTAAGTGTTCCGTCCGTATCTCCGATTGGTAACGGTCGCTATATAATGGCTGGCTGGATGCCCATTACCGGGTGGGGTGGCCCGTTCCTGATTCATGAACTGATCCAGTATCCTGATGGAAGAATAGGAACAAAATGGATGAAAGAGTTGATACCAGCCACTGCGGATACTGTTTTGTTGGCCAAAAATGCAGAACAGAAAAATGCTTTC
Source organism: Chitinophagaceae bacterium (assembly GCA_019638615.1). Taxonomy (GTDB): domain Bacteria; phylum Bacteroidota; class Bacteroidia; order Chitinophagales; family Chitinophagaceae; genus Agriterribacter. Next base: position 249,341 of record JAHBTL010000006.1, read on the forward strand.
CCGGTGAAAGATGAAAACTTTATCCTCAGTTTTGATGTGGTTCCCCAAAAGAAGAAGAATGGTAAGTTAGCGCTTTCGTTTTTGCCTGCTGACGGCAGTAACAAAAAGGGTTGCGAAATGCAAATCAATATCGCAGCATTTACGGCTCAATACAGTGATGCGGTTAAAGACGGCTTTGGCAAGATGCAAAAATCTATACGAAATGGTGGCAATCCGAGCCAGGTAGGCAATTACGCTATTGAAAATATAATGGGTGTTGAAAAACCATTTACCGTAAGGATATTGGTGAGAAGCAATGCCAAACTGGGAGGAACCATTATAGACACAGAAATTGCCGGGCAGAATACCCTGGTTACTTATCGTAACGGGCTAAATGTAGAAAACATTCTCTTTAATCAGGAGCAGGTGAATATACGCAATATCAAAATCATTACTGCTGAAGCAGACAGGACTGAATTTTAAACCATGCGAAACCAATTGTGCTACTGCACGCAGGCTGATTTACTTCCTTTCATATAATGTTTTTTAAGTCGTGACACAGCCCGCTTTGTACAGAAAGGGTAGCACCTACGGTGCATAAGTCCTTATTGTTATTATTTCTACCAACGAGTAGCTTCGATGAGGCATAATAACAGCTTACTTTTTGGGGGGTACAGGCGCAACCTGCTCATAAACCACCGTCCCTTACTGCCTCTTTTACCCATTTTAGGCTGAGCAAGCAGATACGTAGATCCTTTCTTTTACAAACAAGCAGTATCCATGAGGTATAAACAGCTTGCTTATTGCCCGCCGCGGCGGGCAACCCGTTTGTAACACCACCTGATCTTTACTTCCCTGCGCCGCAGGTGCAGCCCTTTTTACCGGGTATAGACTCTCTCCCAGGCGCCTGCAAAAACTGCAATTTTTCACCGGTGGTAAATGCCCTTTTATATGGTTGTATGATCACATTAACAAGACTCCTTTACCAAAGGAGGATGCGTTTGCACGGGCACATATACACATTTAACTGGTGAAGCCTACTTTTGCATTAAGCATAAAACAAGCCTGATGTCAAAACAACATTATTACAAAACACATTTGACATGGACGGGGAACAAAGGAGAAGGCACAAAAACCTATGGCGGTTACAGCAGGAACTATGTCATTTCCATACCGCAAAAGCCGGAGATCCCCGGTTCGTCCGATCCTTCCTTTCGCGGAGATCCTGCACGGTATAACCCTGAAGAGTTGCTGATAGCTTCCCTGTCATCCTGCCACATGCTTTGGTTTCTTCATTTGTGCGCTGCGGCGGGAATTGTCGTAACAGCATACGAAGATCGGGCTACGGGAATAATGCATGAAAATGCCAATGGAAGCGGCCATTTTACGCAGGTAACACTGCACCCACTGATATTGATAAACAGTGAAATCAATATAGAAAAGTTACAAATGCTTCATGAGGAGGCTAACCGCAAATGCTTTATTGCCAACTCCTGTAATTTCCCTATACTGCATGAGCCTACCTATAATACGAGCGGATAGGGATGCAGCGCTTACGCAACTGATATTTATTTTCCGATCTGCATCAGTGCTTCCACGATACGCATGCTCGCATCTTTCTCGTCTTCGGGTATACTTTGAGGTGAGCTGCCTTCAAACACCGATTTGCACCAGCTTAGCATTTTTTGCTGATCGGGATACAGGCTGATCTGTGAATCCAGCCACTCCACTGCTCTTTCCTTTCCCTGGGTTCTATCTATTGCCCAGGCGCTGATCAATGCGTTCGAGGGAATAAAGTTCCGCACCGTATTGTCTACACGGGGCGTGAATTTCTTAATGCGATCGAGCAATTGCTTTTGTTTGCTGTTGCCGGCAATATATTCCATCCAGTCTTCCAGGCGGGCGTCTATATCTTCTTCGTAAGGTTTACCTACACCGAGCGTTTCGGGCCACAAACGCGCCTGCGCGATCAACTGCTTTGCCTTTGTATTCTTTTTGGCAGAAAGCGCTGCTACCGCCTGCATCAGCTTGGCTTCACGGTACAAAGCCCTGCCTTCCGTTGCCCCTTCAAAGGGGATTATATTAAGCTTAGACAATTCCCTGTCAGCCTCTTCATACTTTTGATTCAGCAATAAACTCTTGGCGTATAGCATGCCCATAATATAATGCCCCGGGTTTGCTTTGCAGAAAGGCTCAGCAATAGCCAGCGCCTGCGCCGGCTGTTTGTGACGGATATAATATTCCGCCAGCAATTTATGATAGCGCCACTCCTTCTTATCCAGCTCCAATGCTTTCTGCAGATCTGTTAATTCAGGGGTTTCCTCTTTGCATATTTCCGCGCGCACCACATAAAAAGGCGCAAAACCAGGTTCGTTGCCACATTCTTTCAGCAGCTTCCTGCTTTCCTCCAACCTGTTCCTGTCTTTATAAATTAGAGCCAGCTGGTATTTTAACAACCAGTCATTTTGCTGCTTCAGCAATTGCTCCAGCACCGCTCCTGTTTCTGAACGAAAAGGAAACGACAGCGCAGGATTGATCTTGCTGCAATCCACCTTACTGTTATTTAAAAAAGCAAGCCAGTACTGCGCTTCTGCAGAAGAGGGGCCTAAGCGAAAAACCGTTTCCGCTTCTTTTCTGCAGCCTGCATTATAATACCATGCAGCCAGCTCGGCATAGGTTTCCTGCGGCAATTCATTTTTAATAAGGAAAGTAAATTCCTGCTTCGAAGATTCAGTGGGCTGCAGCAAATATTTTTCAAACCCGTAAAAATGATTCAGTGGATCATATGAATGAATGGTAGCCAGCGTTTGTTGCAACGCAGTATGGTCGCCCGTGTACCGGAGCGCAACAGCCTGCAGCATCCACGCATCCATATTGTAACGGTTATAATCAAGCGCTTTTTGTGTATAGGCAACAGCAGCCGGGTAATTTTTTTCTTTGACATACAAACGCGCCAGCCCGGTATAGGCAGCGCTCCTGTATTCCTGTGTAAGCGCAGCCAGGCTAAACCCGTCTTTCGCGTCTGCCACATTCCCTAATTGCTCGCTGATCAATCCATAGTAGTAGTTGGCATCTCCCGCATGGGTATCAATCTGCAACGCGCGCATAATGGTTTTCAGCGCTTCCTTATATAGCATGTTGCGGTATTGCAGGGCAGCCATCTTTACCAACGCAGGTAAAAAGTTAGGGTCTTTCCGCAGCGACGCCGCGAGTTTTTTTTCAGCCTCGGGATACATTTTCTGATCCATCAGCTCTTCTCCCTGTATATACAAACCATAAGGCGTATTCCAGTCAAAATTTTCAGGGGATGCTGCCGGCCTGTTGAGCGCATCGGCATCGGGCGCGGAGTTGTACACCAGCTTGTTGGTTCCCAGGGTAGCCAGCAATTCTTTTTCATTAATGTTTACCTGTATTGAATCGCTGAATACCTGCAGAGGCGACAATTGCAGTTTCCTGCTGTAAACATTTTTACCCTGCGATTGAACCAGCAGCGTATCATTGATGAATTCTGCCGCCGAAAAATAAATTTTCAACCACCCCTTTTCATATTTCACATTCAAAGCTCCTGTAGCATTGGCTTCTACCATGCCTTTGGTATTCGAAACAGGATACCAGTACTCCGTCCATACATCTGTGGCATAAGGAGCAAAGCTTACATGCTTAAAAGGAGTAAAGCTGCTTTTCACCGCATTCTGGTTAAACAATCTCCCCGACTGAATTTCTACATATTGTCCATCGGTATCCGTCAATATCTTCTCCCATATCATTCCCTGCCGCGACAGTCCCCATATCCAGATCTTCCGTCCTGCTTTGTCATCGTAGGTACCGTATCTCACCATCCCATCGTTAGACTCGTGATAGTAAGCTCCAAAAAAATGAGCGGGCTTACCAAATACATGGTACGATTTATATCCTCCAAAATTATTCTCTTCGTAAAAGTTGAGTCTTTTGCCATTGCTGTTAATCGGCCACTCCGCGTAATCCCCATCATGCCCTATGTATTTTGTGCCCGGGAAAATGAATTCAAGATTGCCTTTGGCTTTTACACCCAGGTTCATCCAGTGATAATAAGGTTGCGCCTCGGCTGTGCTGTTGTACCAGAAAGAACGCGTAGAAAAACAGGCTTTATCCTTCGGCAGGTTAATTTCAACCCTCCAGTTGCTGCGCGTAAGCAGATCGAGCACGCCTATAAAACAGCTTACACTGCCATCGGGATTGATTTGGGTGGTATAATCCACCGGGGTAGCGCAATTAGGCGTATGCCCGATAATGCCGTAATTGGCTTCCAGTCCGCCGCTGGTCCACGGACCACGCATGGCTACATCCCGGAATTTCACCGTGTGGTTGTAGTAAATGAACGGCCTGTCATTTTTCTTTTCAATGGCAGCCCATATTTTCCCCCCGATCTCCGGCAGGATCATTACTTTGATATAGTCGTTCTGAAGCTCCACTACTTTCCACTCTTTGGAAACGGGCTTATCGGTAAAGCCATCGTACCTGAAATAAGGATATACCGGGGAAAGCAGCGCTATCGGGTTGGGATCAGAGAACGGGTAGGTAGGAAAAGCCTGCCGGTATTCTTTTACTGTAGCGGGCTGCTGGGCCGAAACCAGTTGCAGTACCAACAGGAAACAGCCTGTAATAATCATTTTCTTCATAATACTATATATATACTTAATACTTTTGAACGATCCTCACCTTAGTTGAACAAAACGCCTAAAAGTAAGAAAAAGGGCTTCGTTAACGAACCGCAAACGATTGTGTGAAATAGTTTAAGCCCGTCTTACTGTAAAGAGGCGCAGGTTTATTATTTCTCATGATCCAAAAAGAAAAGCCTTTCACTACCCCGGGGATAATGAAAGGCTCGCGCACAGCGCACATCGTCTGTAACCTGATAAGGCTTAATGGTAATGATTTCAACACAGGTTAAGTGCCACACACAATAATAAGTTGACAACACTAACAGGAATATCGTTGCACAGGGGTAAATATTGAAACCGTAAAATCATTTGCAGATTTATTGGTTTACAGATAATTTTGCCATCCGGGGCTTTTCGGGACTGTAAGCGTCTTCGGGACGAAGAGGCCGCTGGTGCAAGCGTGCAACGTCCCAATTGCTAAAGCCTGTGATAAATATTTTTCGGGATGTAGCGCAGCCCGGTAGCGCGCTTCGTTCGGGACGAAGAGGCCGCTGGTTCGAATCCAGTCATCCCGACAAATAACAGAGCCTCTGGCGAAGCCAGGGGCCTTTTGTTTTGCAGCGTTGCGGGCGTGCTCGCATAAGTGGAAAAACGAAAAGCCCAAACGCACGAAGTGCGTAAAGGCGGAGTTGTTTGAACACCTCCTTTTAGGGCCCTCGAAGATAATCCAGTCATCCCAACACAACTGGACAAGGCGGCAGAAATGCTGCCATATTTTATTTGGATCATCTTCTGAAACCCTTGCCAGAGGCGATATTACCTCAACTATTTTTCACAGTTGCTGGTGTTAGCAAGCGCCGTTGTTGGTATGCAGCGCAGATGATGCGGGCGGCGTACCAACAACAGGGAGTTGAAGAAGCTGGTATATTAATATAGACTGCTGTGGAATGTTGTTGGTGATGCCAAAGCACAATAGCTTATGCACAACATCAATAACGGCAGCAAAGTAAAAGCAAAGCAGCAGGTTGACTAAGCACAATGCAATGCTGCCAAACCAGCAACGGAACAGAGTGACCCCTTCCTAAAAACCTGGCGAAGCCGTTGTGTAAAACCCATCAGCAATTCCTGCTTGATCTTAAAATGATTTTAGTTTTTTCATCACATCCTCTTTTCTTCTCCTGGAGATTTCCACCTGTGACCCATCAGTCATGATCAACTGCCCATCATTGCAATAGTTTACAACATAGACTTTGTTTACCATGTATGATTTATGGGTACGTATAAAACCATGAGGTTGCAGTAACCCTTCATACTCTTTTAGTGTTCTGGAGGTGAGCAGTGTTTTATTGTCCCTGAAATAGAACCTGGTATAGTTACCATCACCTTCAAGTCGAATTATATCATCCGGCCGGTAAAAAACTGTTCCTTCCGTAGTGGAAATGGCCAGTTTAAAGTCATTCCTGCTGACAGAATGAATATTATCCAGGAAATTATTGTACAACGATTTATTGCTTAAGACTGATGTTTGTTTCTTTAAAAATCGCTGGACAGCCTCCTTTAACTCATCACCGTTAATCGGCTTCATTAAGTAATCCAATGCACTAAAGCGAATGGCCTCAATGGCGTACTGGTCGTGCGCGGTAGTAAAAATGATATTGAAATTTATTTCTGGTAGTTGTTTCAACAAACCAAACCCTGTCATTACCGGCATTTGTATGTCCAGGAATAACAGGTCCGGCTGCCATGTTTTTATCAATCTTAAACCATCATGCGGATCGTTCGTGCCTTTTAGCTCTTGTATTTCAGGGATATAATGGGCTACCAGCAGGCTTAGCGTTTTGACAGCAGAAGGCTCATCATCGATAATTAATGCTTTTATCATATTATGAGGTTAACTGGTGTAGATGTTCAAAATCACTTCGGTTCCTACAGGCAATCCATTTGCGTCTTTCATGTCATGAATAACTACATCAAAAGCCTGATCATATTGTTTACGCAGGATACTTAGTCTGTCATACACCAATGTAAGCCCTTTCGAGCTATGCTGTGTGCCATTGTTTTGTTTTATACGCTTAGCTGCATTACGTCCAATACCATTGTCAGTAACTTTGCATACCAATAGTTCATCCTTATTCAGGGTAAACTCAATATGTACCCATCGTTCGCCTTGCTTTGGCATTAGCCCGTGCCAGATAGAGTTTTCTACAAATGGCTGAATGATCATGGGCGGTATCTTTATTTCGTCAGGATCAATGGCCGCATCCAGGTTTAGCTGATACACAAAATTTCCATCAAAACGTAATTGCTCCAGTTCCAGGTACAGGTTCAGCGTCTCCAGTTCCTTTTCCAGCGATATGAAATTCTGGTCGCTGTTATTGAGTACGTCACGCTGCAGCTTTGAAAACTTGGAAAGGTAACGATTGGCTTCTGTTATATCCCCCTGCAAAATGTATTGTTGAACACTGTTTAATGCGTTAAAAATAAAATGGGGGTTCATTTGTGACCGTAACGCTGTCAGTTGTGAAGTAGCTAAGTCTTTATTTAACCGGAGCACTTCCATTTCTTTTTCACGAGTTTGTTGCTGCGCTACGAGCGTATCTATTTTGTCAGCCAGCATAGAACTAATCGTGAGCAAAATCTGCTGATGCCACTCGGTATAGAAGTTCTTTTCCCTGTACTCAGTATTAATTGCTCCAATTACGTCTTTATTGTGTATAATGGGTACACAAAGTTCACTCAACATTATTTTCCCGTCTACAGCAAAATAGCGTTTGTCAATTTCTGTATTGTTCACCAAAATATATTGCCCGCTGTCAACTGTCGCTCCTACAATACCTTTTCCTTTGGGAACGTTGTATTTTTCACTTTCGGCAGTTTTCTCCATACTGCCTTTTACCCCATAGCCCGCTTTTTGAACCAGTATTGTTTTATCGTGGTTCCAGAGATAAATCATACATTCTTCAAATCCAAGGCGACCGATCAGGTTTTTGGCTACATCCTCCAGCATCTCATTCACACTTGTTTTTACAGCAATGGAAGTGGCGAAATAGTTAATTACCTGTTCAGTTTTTAGCTGATGTTGGATTTCCGCTGCTTTCCTTTTTTCCGCTTCCGTATAAATGTGATTGGTGCGGTTAGCAGAAGCAGTAGCATAAAAGAGGTGTTCAAATACAAAAGCGATAATAACCAGGTTAATGCCAGGTAAAAAAACACCGTTAGCGCCAGACAGCTGAAAGTTGGAGAGAAGTGCTATCAGGTTGAATGCAATGGCCCCGGATAAAATTATCTTTTGGAAGCCTGTCTTTTGTTCCAGAATAATTGCATACAAAAGTATCGTTAACGAAGTGAGAATAACACTAACATTTACAACCGGCCAAAGCATGGAGTTGAACTCTTCCTGATTACGCCCGACAATATTAATCAGTAGCAGGGCAAGCTGTGAACACCGTGCGATGATGCAACCATACCAGGCAAAACGGAAAAGAACCTTTGCGGCGTGTAATTTGAAAACATAACCAAAAAACAGAATACAGACAAGCCCTAACGCTCCCGTTGCGAATTCATCTGCTTTTGTCGTTGAATAAAATACCGCATAAGACCTGGTACGAACAAGTTTAAGTACATTCCAGCCCGCAAATAAAAGGCTACTGAGCAAATAAAAATTATATATCTGCAGTAGCCTGTCTTTATTGGAAATTAAGGTGTAGCTATTAAAAATAAGCATAGCGAGCACTATGCCAATGAGTAAAACAAGGGCAATGAGATTGATAGAACCGGCATGTAATGAAAATGTATCCAATTACTTTGTTTGGGATTAAAGTTACGTAGAACAGCCGTTCCCCTGATTCCCCGGCTATCGAGGTCTTAAAAACATTTTGCGCCCCCTACTCCTCGCCAGTTTTACTATGATGTTCCGCGACTGCTAAATCAGAAAGAAGCTTTCTTATTTTAGACATCGTTCTCAAAGAATTACTTTACAATTACTTTATACGCCACGCCGCCATGGCCCAGCGTTTCTAAAAAAAGCCCTTCACCTCCGTTTTTCCAATACTTGGCAGTTGATTTGGTACCGATGGTTTCAAACCCGGCTATGTACACATCGCTACCCGATAAAGCAATAGATTCCGCGCTGCCATTTTGAATACCTAAAAGCGGTTGTTCAGTACCATTTTTCCAGTATTTAATTATTTGGCTGGTTCCGCTGTACCCATAACCTGCAGCGTATACATCACTACCAGACACGGCCAGGGACCTTATGCTGGCATTTGATGTCCCATTGGTAAGAGAGGCGGCTACCCCATTTTTCCAGTACCTGGCCACTGAATATTCGGTCTGCAGGTTTATTACATTATTTTCATAACCGGCAGCATATACATCGCCACCGGAGATAACCATTGAAAATATCTTGGCAGAATTATCACCTTTAAGATAGGTTAGCTTTCCGTTCTTCCAATATTTTGGTTTAAACATACCTCCTCCGGTAAGTTCAGTGCCTCCTACATAGACATCATTGCCGGAAATGGCGATAGAATAGCCCCAGCCCCTGTAAGTTGGAGATTCAGTACCGCTAAGCGGGATTGAGGTTCCATTTTTCCAGCACCTCGGTACAACGTTATTAAACCCCTTGTTTTCATACCCTGATATATATACATCATTACCGGAAATGACTATAGCATTGGCTTCGGCTGAGTAGGTACCATCAGTAAGTGATACAGCCGTTCCGTTTTTCCAATATTTGGCTACATAATTTGAGCCATTATTTGGCCCGTTATTCTCTGTTCCTACTGCATACACATCCCCGTTATCTGCTACTGCAATAGAATAGGCAATGGCAGTTTGACTGCCGTCGGTAAGTGCTACGGCGGTTCCGTTTTTCCAATATCTGGCTACTCTTTTTCCGCTGCTGTTAAATTCATATCCGGCGATGTACACATCTTTTATATCATCATCCGGATCATTATTGTCATTGTTTTTACTACAGGAAGAACAGGCAATCAAAAGGAATAATAAAGTAGTTGTTGAAAGTCTGAACTTTGAAAGTTTCATAGCTTAAAATTTGACATATAGATATCGCCTATCTATAGGGGCACCCAATCCAATTAGCCAACGGCGTAAAGCGTTTATTTATCGGTAAAATAACTGCTTCGGTACAGATTACATCCACAGCTAGATTTATTATGAAATGAGCAGACTCTTTCGCTTTGTATTTAAATAATAATGTCTATATATTACTATAGAGCAACTTATATCCTAAAAGATCTGTTTTGCGATGGGGGGCTTCTTAAGAGCTGATTTCAAGCTTATACCCTTTGCCGCGTATAACAACAATCTTAATGTTCGGATCAAATTCCAGTTTTTTCCTGAGTTTTGATATGAACATATCCAGGCTGCGTCCCACAATAACACCTTCATCTTCCCATATCTCTTTTTGCAGCCGGCTCCGCTCTATCGCCTCGTTAGGAGACAACGCGAAAATGCGGAGTACACGGGTTTCAGTTCTGGTCAGGTCTATGGTCTTTCCATTTATCATGAGCTTACGGGTCTCCGCGTCGAACGACATCGCCCCCAAAGTGAACATACCGGTATGCTGACTGTCAGGCAAGTCCGTCCGTGGCTTGACAGATCTAAAAAAAATAAATCCGCCCAATGCTAAAAACAACAGAGCGGCCAAAAAATATGCATTCTTTGCTGTAGTTATACCCGTTGGTTTAAATGTAATGTCAATCATATAGCATGCTATGGGCTGCCTTCTCCCGATACACGCTACAATATCATCTTTCTTATTTTTTGATATTGCATACCCATAGGTTACACTGGCATCGGCGCAATTAAGTACATTAACAACATAATCACTTGCCAGCGGGTCTTTGGCTAACAAACGCTGCGTAGTATTCACCAGGGAGTCGGGCTGAAAAGTAAAAGCATGCTCAAAACTGATCTGGTATTCATTTTCGGCGATCTTTTTTACCGGGAGTACCCGTGATGTACTGTCGCCCGACTGAAGGAGTATTTCATGCCCGATCCGGCGAAGCAAAACTTCCCTTCTGGTAAAGTTAAAGTCATCATTGCTCGTTATGCTGAGGGCCACACAGATCAAAGAGATAAACATGAGCAGTAATAATCCGCCCAGGTATTTACGCTTCCCGGACAGGAGATTTCTTCCAACGAGCATAATGTCAAGATATAATTTACAAAGTTTACACTATTTATTTACAATCCGGGTGCCTTCGTCTGAAAGATGTCAAAGTATTTTTGTTGCATCAACTTTAAAAGGATATGGAAAATAAAAGAAATGCCTTAATCGAATCAGATTTATCAGGAGATAGATCTATGTTAATCAAACCTGCAAAAAATATGAAAAAAATTATTTATGCGCTGATCTTACTGCTGGTTGTGGTAAGCGGACTGGTATTTGCCAATCGCGGAATCAAAAATGAAACTTCTAAAAAAACGACCCCAAAGCCACTCTCTGCTGCTGAAATGAAAGCCGAAAGGGAAAAGTGGGAGGCTACCCCCGAAGGTATAAAGTTCAAAAAATGGGAAGCGTCTCCTGAGGGTAAAAAAGTGCTTGACGGAGCTGCTAAAATAAGCAGGCATATAAATGATTCTACCAATATGGAAGCTGTTATAACCTCTCTTTCTCTTCCGCCAGGCTCACGATTAGGTTTTGGAGTGATGGCCAGGATTAATGGTGAGGATTATATCCTTAGGTTTGACGATGAGCTTCAGGGGCTGTATAGTCTGAAGGTGAATGACAAAATAATTATAAGAGGCCATAGCGTATCGTATGCGCCAAAGTATGCATATCCAATAGTATCGGGCGACTATGTAGAACGAGATAGTAAAATAATTTATAAACGCGCCCCTCGCAAAGGCGGTTGCTGAATCAATAAATTATGAAATACACACAAGTATATACTTTGTTCCTGATGCTTGTTTTTCACATCAATAGAATCTATGAAATGCTAACAGTTCGAACCACAATGCATTTTATGCGAAACGTTACTATTGTTCAATGATCTTGTGTTGTATAAATAATTGTATGTCCTACCTTTGTAAAGTCGCGTTTTCAGCAACAGAAATTTACAACCATGGCAAGGTGGGAAATAAGAGCTAAAAACAGATGGACGCTGGTAGGGGGAGAAATGATACTTTTAAGCATCCTTCTTTCGGTCTGGCTGGCGAAAAAATGGTCGTGGGATACTTTTACCGCCATTATTGCCGGTATCGTCATTCTGATTGTAACATCTTTCTTATTCTTCAGGATACGTATATTCAGATATATCTTTTCTATTCTTTTTTCACTTGCCTGGGGATTACTGGGCTATACATTTGCCGATAGCGCATCCGCGTCAAGCGTTACACCCTGGGTAACGGCATTGCTTGTAATAGCCCTATCATTGTTTTGGCATAAGGATTATTTCCGGTTTGAAAGTGGATAACCAAAAATCACTTTAATGATAATGAAACCGGCATTGAATAATGTGCAACCTTTTTTCCTTTACTGTGTATACCAATCTGTGTTCATCTGTGATGCGACGGCTCCAATAGCCTGATAAGTCTCCCCTGAGGGGTTCTGGTTTACCAATCCCTTTAAACGGAGAACGCAATGTATCTTTGATTAATTCATTGATACGGAGTAGAATTCTTTTATCCTGTTCCTGCCGGTAGAGGTAATCTTCCCAGGCATTTGTTTGCCAAACCAACTCCATCCTATTTCTCTATAAGTTTATTCCTGAGAAATTTATTGTCGTTCATTTCTGTGATCGCTTCTTCCAGCCCTTTGCGATTGGCTTTTGTAGCTGTCAGATGAAGTGTTTCCTGAATAGCGTTGTTACGGAATTCAGAATAATTTACAATTTTCATATTACCCTTATTTTAGTACAAAAACAAGTACAATACGTGAAATTTCAAACTGTTGTGGCCCCAAAACAAAAAAGCACTGTAAATTATTTATTTACAATGCTTTAGTGCCCGGGACTGGATTCGAACCAGCACACCTCGCGGCGCCGCCACCTGAAGACGGTGCGTCTACCAATTTCGCCACCCGGGC
>JAHBTL010000060.1 GCA_019638615.1 Chitinophagaceae bacterium
TGAATTATGTAAAGCTTTACATAACTCGCATAATCATCCTTCTGGCAACTTAAAACCAAACAGAGCAGATGAACTACTGACTCAAAAAATAAAACTCGTTGCAGAGTTTCACGACATACTGCTTTTTGATCACGTTATTGTTTCAATCGAAGGGTATCACAGCTTTGCTGACGAAGGGCTGCTGTAGACATATAATTAATCACTTTGCTCTTCTCCGTCAAGATGACAGTCAGGCAATTCAGCAAACTTTAAAAATTCCTCAACAATTTGGTTAGATAATTCTCCTGTCCGTAACTACGGAGAGTTATAAGAGCAAGCAATCGTTGAGGCCGTTTCGTTTCTACGAAGGGGCCCTTTTTGTAACCCCGGGAAGCCGTTACCGGGCCTTTTTCCACGGCAGCCCGGCATAATTACCGGCATAAAAAAAGGATGTCCCGCGGGACATCCCTAGTAAAAAGCATTATTGCTTAGTTATTCTACTGGCGCCAGGTATTGTGCATAAGCATACCCTTCTTCCCCATCATCGGTACGCACCAGCCACCATTGATCGTTCGATTTGCTTACCAGGGTGATTATTTCATGATGCGCAGCCTTCCCTACTATCGGCTGGTCGGTGCCCGGCCCTTTGCGAATGTTGAGGTTCGATTTTTCCGTCACCACTTTTACCCTGGAGCCCGGCGCAGCAGTAGCTACATTAATATTCATCACCACGTCTCCCGAAAGAAAGTTAGGATCTATTTGTCCATATATATTCCACAATTCATCTTTAACTGCTCCGCTGGGCGCCTCGCCGTCTATATACAATACTTCATCCTGCTCTCTCACCTGCAGGTTCTGCACGCCGGATGATTGCGCGGTATCTATCAGTTGCCTGTATTTATCTTGTAAAGCCATATCATGTTTTTTAAAAAATTATTTAATTTTCAACCCTTTAGCGTCTACCTTTTTAGGTCTTAACCCATCCAGCGCTATTTTTATTTTTTTCCAATTGGCTGCACTTGTTTCGCCGGTAACCGAAATAATACTGTCTTTGGCGGTGGCCTTTACTGTCGGAAAATCCTTAAGGGCGTCGGCAATGCCTTTGTTAAGCTGATCATCCCCCGAAATGAGCACCGGTGGAGGCGGCGGAGGCGGAGCAATGGTAAGATTGTTTACCACCTGTTTTACGCCTTCGATCGTTTTAACGGCAGCCTCGGCGCTGGCTTTATCCGCCTCATCTTTTGCTTCTCCGCTTAAAGTTACCACACCCTCTTTTACAGTGGCGGCAATATGAGAGAGGGCTGTATTGGCCTGAATCTTGGCTTCAATGTCCGCATCCTTGATTTTAGGCTTGCAGGAAAAAAGTGAAAGGGCTGCGAAAGCGGCAAAAACGATGGAATACAGCAATCGGGAACGTGTTCTTTTCATAAACGTTTTGATTTTCGGTGATTAAATAAAAACTTAGATAAAATTAATGAAGCAATTTACGAACCATTTTAAGCCAGACGATCATTTTGATGCAGGGGTTGTTTAAAGCTTTTAATTTAAAATAAGCAGGGTTACCCGGGTACAAGGTAGGTTGCGCCCTCTAATGCCAGGTCGGTATTTTCAAATATTTCTTTTGCCTCCGTCAAAAAACCATCCAGTATTTCATACCTGCTGCTGAAATGCCCTATCAGCAGGCGCCCGGCCTGCGCCTTTAAAGCTATACTGGCAGCCTGGCGGGTAGTAGAATGCGCCCTGCTCCGGGCTTTCTCCTCATGGTCGGCCAGGTAAGTGGCTTCGTGATATACCAGGCCTGCCCCCTTTATTTTTTCGGCTATTGTTTCATCATACACTGTATCGGCACAATATGCATAGCTCAGCGGCGGATCGGGGGGATGTGTGACCCACTCATTTTTAACAATGCTGCCGTCTTTGGCAGTATAATCTTCCCCGGCTTTCAATCGTTGATAAAAAGAAGAAGGAATGGCGTATTCCTGCAGTTTTTGAGCATTCAGCTTTAAGGGTTTTTCTTTCTCCTTAAACAAAAAACCCCAGCAAGGTATCCGGTGACTTACCTGGAAACAGCTTACTGTGATTCTTTTTTCGTCCAATAAAATGCCTTCCTCCTGTAAAGGAACAAAATGCAATATATAAGGAAGTATAATATCGGCAGCGCTGAACTGGAGTTCCAGTATTGACTGTAAAGGCGCCGGCGCATACAACCACAGGTCTTCTGTACGCCCGTTTAAACCGTAGCTGGTTAACAAACCAGGCAATCCGAAATAATGATCGCCATGCAGATGTGAAATAAAAATATGGCGAATGCGGTTGCGCCTGATTTTATAACGGTTCATTTGTATTTGCGTACCTTCCCCGCAATCCACCAGGAAAAGCTGATCGTGGCAATACATCACCTGCGAGGTGGGATGACGGTCGTGCATGGGAAGTGCGGAATTATTACCGAGAATGGTTACTGCAAACACCTTTAGCTTATTAAGAATGAAAATATACTTTAATGATCTTACTCGTGAAAATCGAACAAGGTAGCTGTAAACACAGCCCTTTCCCTTTTCTTAAACACTACGTCCCAGTTGCCATTGTAACGAAGTAAACGAGGTACCAGGTAATTTTCAAAACGGGTCATCTCCACCTGCATGTCAACATTAAAATCGTACAGTCCCGCTTTATAGCTCAATGAATAATTACGGGCAATTACCTCAAGCGTTTTTACACTGAACCAGGTAACCATTTCATCGATCACGACCTTACTCCCGTCTTTCGCTTTTATAGAAAATACATAACACAGCTCACCCAGGTGTTCGTCCTGGTCCAGGCTATATTCATATGATTCAGCCATGCCTTCATCAAAAATCGCAGTTTTACCGCCAATGAACGGAAGTCCCGGAATGGCTTTACCCGGGTTAAAAAAAAGCATTTTCAACTGCTCTTTATGCTTTTCCGTACCCGACTTGCTTTTTACGCTGAGCGTTGTGCCCTGCACTATATTGGTTTCACCGCAAACGGTATCCCCGGCAAAAAAAAGACCCGCATACAATTCGGGCGTATAATAATTATACTGCTTTTTATCGTTGTACATATCGCCGGTAACCTCCTCGTTCAGCACACGGGTATACCGGCATCCGTCACGGGCCCATTGCGATGTTTTGCTGAATAAAGACGCCTTTACCTTACTTTTTTTATCAAACATCCTGATGTCGTTCAGCGATGTAAACTCTAAAACCCTTAAATTCCGGAAAGCTTTGTAAAAGGTAGTGTCGTTCTTTACCCTTTCAATAAACGAGGGAACATTTACATTATTTCTTATAATTATTTCAGAAAGGGTAATTACTTTCTTATCTACTACCACAACAGAATCTTTTTGCTGACCGAACAACAAAGCGCCAGGCAACAGCAAACATGCAACTCCTGCTACCAGGGTAATAATATACAAATGCTTACCTCGCAAACGACATTTTATAATCAACGGATACTTTGCCTTTTGAGATATCTTCCAGCTTTCCTTTGATGAGCCTGCGCCGGAGCGGCTTCAGGTAATCTATAAATAATTTACCTTCTATGTGATCGTATTCGTGAAGAATAACCCTGGCGGTAATGCCGTTGAATGTCTGAATATGCGGCTCAAATTTTTCATCCACATATTCAAGCGTAACCTGCTCATTCCGGTAAATATCTTCCCTGATTTTAGGAATGCTCAAACAGCCTTCATTGTACGACCATTCCTGCCCGTTCAATGCTTTGATATGAGCGTTGATGAATACCTGCTTTACCCCCGGGGCGTCGGTATATTTAGCCCTCTCGTCGTCATTCATTCCATTAAATACCTGCATGCTGTCAATTACAAATACCCGTATGTCCCGGTTTACCTGGGGAGCAGCCAGCCCCACGCCGCTGGAAGCATACATGGTTTCCCACATATCCTCTATAAATTTATCCAGTTGGGGATAATCCGGCGTTATATCTTTACATACCGCTCGTAAAACCGGGGCGCCATATGCTACAATAGGTAAAATCATTTGATTTAGATTAAGCTTTGCCTGAATGGCTGCAAATTTAGCTCAAAATCCTCAATTACAGGCAGATGGATAGAATACCACTTATTACAGGAGATGGCTCTCTTACCCTCGTTGATACACGTACGCAACAAACTTATCACTCCGTACACGGGGCAATTGCAGAATCGGAGCATGTATTTATCGGCGAGGGGCTTCACAGGCTCCTTCCACTACACAATGAGCTGGTTATACTGGAAGCGGGCTGGGGAACGGGGTTAAATACACTGCTTACCGTTATTACAGCCGAGCAGCAGTGCAAGCACATACACTATACTGCTGTTGAGCCTTACCCGTTAACAGGCAGCGAAACAGAAAAGCTGAATTACTGCGCAATTTTGCAGAGAAACGATCTCCAGCCCCTTTTTTTGCTTATGCATGCCTGTAAATGGGAAACAGCTATTCCTGTCCACCGTTTTTTGACTTTGCACAAAATGAAGACAACCCTGCAAAAACTTCAATACAGCCGGCAGTGCCATTTGATTTATTTTGATGCCTTTGCTCCCAGCGCACAGCCGGGGTTATGGACAAAAGATATTTTCACGAAGCTCTGTGATATGCTGTTACCGGGCGGGATGCTGGTGACCTATTCCAGCAAGGGCGAAGTAAGAAGAAATATGGAAGCTGCAGGCTTTACTGTTATTAAAAAACCCGGTCCTGCCGGCAAAAGAGAAATGGTGACGGCATATAAATAAGATGGAATGATGGATATTTCAGAATCATTGTTGTCCGGTTAAAATATTAACCGAAACGACCAAAGCCAGTGCTGTACTGAATTTCATTAAAGTTTACGGCATGACCTACTTACCACTGGGTATTCCACTTTTTTCTTGATAAAAAAGTGGAGCAAAAAATCAAGCCTGCCTGCCGGTCAGGCAGGGCTTCGGAAAAATGGCTAAAAATTGTCTTTCCCGGCTAAGAAAAACAAGTTCCAGCAGTAGATCAAACCCGGTAGTGGTGCGACTTTTGAGCTAATTGCACTTCCTGACTGTGGCATATGGTGTTTTTCTTTTAGCGCCGTCCAACCCAATTTTCTTAACACCATTTTTCCGAGGCCGACCTCCCTTTATATTTTACCGGACAATACAGGTTCAGAATCATAAGTTTTCTATTCTGTATTTGCACAATTTTGCCCTATATTCATACACTATGGCTGAAAATACCCGATCTCTGTGGATCAACCGGCTGCATGCAGGTTATAAAATGTTGTTTTGCGCAGGGCTTGGAACCCTGACCGCTTCCTTTTTTTCCGGACATTACAGCAATACGCTTACGCATATTGTTGTGGGCTGGGATGTTTTTTGCATCTCGATACTTTGCTTTTACTGGTATGCATTTTTCACGACTTCGCAAAAATACATCAGCGGGGAAGCAGCCAAGGAAGATCCAAGCCGGGCCGTAATTTTTATATTGGCGCTGGTTTGCACGTTTGCCAGCATGGCCGCTGTGGTATTATTGCTTACAGTCAAATCAAACAAAGCGTCTGGTATGCAGCTCCCGGCAGCATTAACAGGCATGATCCTTTCGTGGTGCCTGGTGCACACTCTTTTTACTGTAAATTATGCTCATTTATTTTACAGCGGGGACAACAGCCCCAAAAGCGACAAAGGCCTGGATTTCCCGGGAGAAGAAAAACCCGATTTTTTGGATTTTGCTTACTTTTCTTTTATTATCGGAATGACTTTCCAGGTGTCCGATGTATCCATCGGGTCAAAGAAAATCAGGCGATGGGCATTGTTGCATTCCCTGATTTCTTTTGCGTACAATACCATTATTGTTGCCTTAACCATCAACATTGTAGCAGGGTTAAAAGAATAATTTACCGGGAAGATCATTTTGAATCAAAAAAATGCCAGGCCGAAGGCCCTCTTTCCGTAACCGGGGCGCCCCCCTGTAATGCTACTTTAATATATACCGGGGTATTTTTCTTCACTTCTACTTTTTCTTTCACCACCTTTTTATATCCGGCTTTTTCAAAAACCAATTTATAGGTACCAGGCTTTAACATTACAAACCGGTACCCGCCATTTGCATCCGAAAGAACAGCTTTTTCTTTTTTAGTACCGAGAATAGCAATAATGTTTACATCCTTCAGGGGTTTTTTGTTGTCAGCATCTGTTACGATGCCCTTCAGTGCTTCTTCCGGCTTTTGACAGGGGTCTACAGGAGTATGGGCAAAAGCGTTGAAAAAAACAAACAATAAAACCGCGATCAATATAATTTGCCTGATCATATCTGGAAAGTTATGTAATCCTGACAGGATTTGCAAGCCGCTCATCAAATTCTTTCCATATATTCTCAACAATTTGCGCAGCAGGCAATATATCGCTGATCATTGAAGCAACCTGCCCTATTTCCAGCTCTCCTTCTTCCAGGTTACCTTCAAACATTCCCCTTTTTGCCCTCCCTTTCCCGAGCAGGGTTACCAGTTCCTCTTTGCCGGCCCCCCGCTGCTCAGCTTCTTCCACCAGCTGGTAAAACCGGTTTTTCATTAATCGCACCGGCACCACTCTTTTCAGAGACAACATTGTATCGCCTTCCATTGCTGCCACTACCGTATTTTTAAAATTAATATGGGAAGAAGCTTCCAGGCTCGCCACAAACCTGCTTCCTACCTGTACCCCTTCCGCTCCTAACACCATCGCCGCCAGCATTTGCCTGCCGGTAGCGATCCCTCCTGCGGCCAATACGGGAATATCAACAGCACTGCATACCGCAGGAACCAACACCACCGTGGTTGTTTCCTCTCTTCCATTGTGCCCGCCTGCTTCAAACCCTTCGGCTACTATCGCATCGCAGCCGCACTGCCGGGCTTTTACCGCAAACCGGCTGCTGCTTACAACATGCACCACGGTAATGCCTGCATCTTTCAACACCCCTGTCCAGGCGGCAGGGTTTCCGGCCGATGTGAATACAACCGGTACTTTTTCTTCTATCACGATCTGTATATGCTTTTCAATATCGGGATACAACAAAGGGATATTTACCCCGAACGGGTGTGCAGTAGCTGCCTTGCATTTTTGAATGTGTTCTCTTAGTACATCCGGGTACATACTGCCGCTTCCTATCAGTCCCAAACCACCGGCATTGCTCACCGCCGAAGCCAGCTTCCACCCGCTTGCCCATACCATTCCCGCCTGCACAATGGGATATTGAATATTAAATAACCTGGTAATACGGTTCGAAAACGGTTTTATGGTCATGTTTTTATTTACTTAATGTATTTCTCCGGAATTGTATTTATAAGTCCATCATTCCATATGGATGCGATTGAGGGAAGCAGACGGGGATATCATTGCCATCAGTCCTGTTTGTTTAACCTGAAATAAATCGTTTCCCGTACATGCTTTTCATACGCTTTGTCCCTGAATGCAAACCAGTCTTCCCTGAAACCGGAATGGTGTATATAACTGTTGAAGTTGGCAAATGGCTTGCGCCTGTTCAGTATGTCTGTTAAGGTGCTTTGTACTTTAGGATTGTCTACCTGCGCTGCAAAATTTTCCATAATACGGAAAGATTCCCGTGACTCCAGCGGTTCAAAAGTGAGCACATTGTCCCATTCCAGGTATTGAGGCTTTTCTTCTTTATCGCTCTCTTCTTCCTCCTCTTCCTCGTCCCGGAGATCTATTTCCGAATTTTGGGGATACGCTTCTGTTTCCAGCATATCCATATTGAGGTGACAGATCAATCCACACACAATATTCTGTGCAATATCTCTTACCAGCGCTTCATACTTTTGGGGTATTGTAAATTCCTCTTCCTTTATTTCCGGCAAAATTTCCGATTCTAAAAAAGCCAGTATCCGTTCCAGCTTTTCCTTATCATCCCTTACAGCAGAAAGGATGGGAAGGATTTGATCAAGAAGCTGATGTTGCATATGCTGTATTCATTTTCATCCCTGATTTGCACAAGTTACAATTTTCCTGTTATCATCAGCACAGGAAGAATGAAAGCAGCTAACAGGTATTTTTAGTTCTCTGTAGTCGCCTGTTAATACACAAGCTTAATCACAGTTAGACGCAACGGAGCAATCAAATTATCAAAGAAACATCCCGCATTGCTTCGCTGCGGGACAGTTCTCAACCCGGCTTTATTACGAATTATCTTATCTTCTTAAAAAAATGACCCGAAGTCTCGTTGATTGAATCATAAATATCCAGCTTGAGCGCGATCAACCGCCCTCTTTCTGTGCGTGGAAGGGTAAAAACCCTAAATGGAGTTTCATTTTCAATTTTCTTGATTATTTTCTGGTCATTGAAAGATGAATCTGTGGAAATCAAGGAATATTTAAAATCGAACTGCGGAGGGTTTAATGTATATAGAAAGCATTCAGATTCCTCTGGCAACTCTGAAAGACTCTCCTTAAGATCATAGGAACGCAACTGGAAATAGAATAAATTGGGTTGTATTTCATTTATCTTTTTACCGTGTAGGGAATCATAGTCCAGGTGCAAAAGCAATTGATTATCAAAAGTATAAAAGTAATAGTCAGCAGGAACACCGGATTTGAAAAATTGAACCGCTCCCACTTTTAAACCGTAATAATAATAATTTTTGTAAATGATTTTCCCGCTACTGTCAAATAAGGAACTCCAGCCATTAAGCTTATCGCTTTCATACATTTGCTCAGAAGTTATTTGACCAATTAAATCGTATGTCCTTGTTTCTCCATTCAATTTGCCGTCTGCAAATGTTGATTCCTGCAATAACTGATCTGTTTGTGCATCATAATATCTGACTACGCCATCATAAAGCAATTTGTCATTTACGTATCCTTCAATTCTCCTGTTATCCTGTATTGTTATTTTCTTATTAGTTTTCGTTTTGCAATTTAAAAAGAACGCAATTAGGAGCAATACAACTATTGACGGTTTCTGCATAAATATTATTTTTCTGCATTTAGTTCTCCATAGAATCTCAACTCATGGTCTTTTACCTACTGGCGGACGTACAAGACAAGGGACACAAACAAGTAAAAAATTGTCATTCGGGCCTTACACAAGTTACAATTTTCCTGTTATCATAAAGAGAATACCTGTTCAATCATAATATGAAAAATCGGTGCGTAGTTCATAGTGCTGCCCAACGTCGGGGCTACTGGTGTTAACAAAATCACCGGTCTTCGCCAATAGTCTGCCGGTGTTGTCGTAGGTATATGTATAATCCACCTCGTACGTTATTGCTGCTCCCCCGGTGCGGACGACGCGCCGGGCATTATTGATCTGAAGTGGAATACCCGGAACCAGGACAGGGATCCTGAAGCGGCCCGGTTCCATCAATGTAAACCCGTCCGCATTTTTCTTATCGTCATAGTTTTCATACCTGTCAGTAAAAGTAGCCTCCGGCAGTTGTCCGGCGGCAAAATACTGCTGCAAGATTTCCTTTACATTTCCATCGGGGTAATAGGCAAATGTACAGGACTGCTCTTCAGCAAATAGTCCATTCTCAAGCTTTAGCTCCCATTCAATCTTTTGCAATTGACCGGAAGGATAATACCATAAAAACGCCCGCCGGTAGGTTATACCCGCGTCCGCAACGGTAATAACGGTGAGCTGATTATTACTGTAGCCATAGCTGATACGCTCCGGGCTGGCGCCTGCCGTATTGCTCTTCATCAATGCCAGATCGCTTCCCGTATAGGTTACATCATAAATCAATCCATTTGAAAAATTGAAGCCGGATATATACTTATCTTCCCTGTATTCGAAATGATAATAAGGAGATGGCAGTCCGGCAATCCGGATATCCTTCAGCCTGAGCGCCACAAAAGAAGGATTCGCGGGGGTTCCGGGCAAAATATCTTTTCCCTTATGACATGAAAAAAGAACAGGAAAAATAAAAGCCGCTAACAGGTATTTTGATTTCATACAGCATTCCTGACAACCCGTTTGAGAAAAGCGTGGCTTTTGAAGTAATTTTTTAAACCGGCAAAGACACTTGTTCCGGCGCAGGTTTATACACGGCGAGTCCGGCTGCTATCGCACATGCCTATGCGCCGGGAAAGAATGAAGGATATTTGTAGTTTGTTGTTTTAAGTTTATTGTTAGGCACTTAGCTATAAACAAAAAACCATAAACCATAAATTGCTGATACCTCATACCTTTGGGTTCTCCGCAGAGCCTCAACTCCACCCTGGCGCAGGTTTGGTAGTCCCGTAAGGCGGGACTTTGTGCTTAGCCAGACCTGCTGCCTTGTTGTTACTTATCTTAATTCCTTAAACAGGCATTGCATAATAGTATGGCTATTATTATAGCGAAACAAGTAATGCTTAGGCAACGGGTCAGCCAACGCACAACGCCGTCGCCTCAGGCCTGCGCCAGCTTTGAGTATTTGGTAGTGGTAATAATCCTTGATTCTCCACCTCCCGCAGAGTTCTGCCTACGCTCATGCCTTTGCGGAGAAACGCTGCGGAGAAGTAAAAAGCCCCGCACAACGCCGGGCTTTTATTTTCAGTATTTTTTTGTTAACTCACGGCACAAGCGGGACGCTTGCGCCTGCTACCCGAGTATTTTTAACATGCTTTATTGCATTAGTTCATATGCTTGCGCCATTTGGTGAAACAATTTTAAAAGTAGTGGATAACTATCTCACCTCCGCCCAACTCCAAACAACTACTAAAAAACTAAAACAGAAAAATTAATTGTATAAAATACATAAGCCCGGCACTGCCGGGCTTTATATTAATCCTTAGATGCAATACTTTTCTTACCTCCATACCACACATATCTGCCATCGTTAAATGGAAAGTATTTTCCAATTTTCCCCTTAGTCCTACATTCTTCATACCACTTCTTATAAGAAGAAAATACAATCTTAATTTTCTTTTGATCACTATTGATATCCTTTTTAAATTTATTATCATACAATACTTGCGAACAGCTATATAGTTCCATAAGTTTTGGCCAACACAATCTATTTATCATAAATAAAGCATCAATTTGAATTGTATAATGCCTGACATTCCTTGGCTTGCCTCCACATCCCTCTATACCGTTAAAACTCCAATTGGTTACGTCAAGACAGCAATGTGTTGTATCGTTCTCAAATTTCAATAGTTCGCTAATTAGAATAAGTTTACTACTATCGTTTAGCGATATAAAATAATCCAAATCGTAGCTATATGTAAATGACTGTTTGATTGTAGTATCATTTTTACACTTCAGCACCAGTTTACTTCCTTTAAATTTATTCTTACATTCCACTTTCTCGACAGAAAAAGTATTTATTTGCGCCATAGTGGCAACTGTGATAAGGAATAATGATGCTAACATAAATAGCTTCTTCATTTTTGTAATTTTTAGTCAAGCTCATAACTGTCTGGTATTTGACCTATTGCTTTGTTTGTTGTTTTTAGCCCGTTCTTCTTTCTAATGTCAGTCGCTTGCTGCTGTGATACTACTCTGACACCGTTAGATACTTTACCAGCTTTTGTACTAACCTGCTTATCTGTTCCCTTTCGTTTATAGCCTGTCATTGTTACATCAGAGTCTTGTCTATTTTTTTCCTTCTGTATAGTTGTGGTTTGGGGCTTCTCTTGGTCATGGTCTGATGTTACTGAACCGTCTTTATTTACCTGGCCTGTATGAACTATATCACTGCCACCTTGCTGCACAAAAATATCTGCTACCTCCGGGGTTTCAACTTTTACATACCCATCTTCCTTTAAAATTACGTTTACTGTTTCATTGTTCTTTGATTGGTCAACAATAACAAGATTGCCATCTGCAAAGGTCGTTCCATGGCAATTTTGTGAACAATCAACTGGTGCATTATTTACTTGTGTAGTTGAACCATCTGCATTTACCTGCTCAACATAGGAGGCGACCTGTTGAAGAGCTCTAACAGGTGTTCCAGCATCTGTGTAAACAACGACTTCGTTATAGGTTGAAGTTGTTTGATACTTAGCCCCATCAATAGTAACCGAACTATTTCTTGAATAAGTTTGCCCAGTAGAAGTTGCAATAAGATTTCCATCTTTATCTTTCAAAAGATGACCTGCTTCATCTATTATTTTTATTGGATTGTTTGCAGCGTATTGATAAGGAGTAAGCGCTACATATACTTCTGCAAATTTATCTTGAGCGTGCCATCTTCCTATTTGGGGGTCGTACATTCTTGCTCCGAAGTCTAACCATTCTAAACCAGAGCCGTCAGAGAATTCCTTCGATTGCTTTTCCTTTCCGTTAAATTGATATTTATTCTCAGGCTCTCCGAACGCTAATGCCTTGGAGCTAATCCCCGCCATTGTGAGTCCGAACGGATAATAATGCGTCTCTTCAAGGATAGCTCCCCTGGTGTGGATCACCTGCAGGTTGTCAAAGAACACGTTCACGGGGCTTTCGTTGCTCACGTAAATATACACATATCCGCTCTTTAATGCCGTTTTTCCGGTAATGCCCAGCCCCGTCACCTCACCTCTTCCACCTACCGCAGAGTTCTGCTAACGCACTTAGCCGGGAGGAGAAACGCTGCGGAAAAATAATTATAGCCTTTGATTCTCCGCCTACCGCAGCGTCGCCTGCCAACGCACAGGCTAAGCACGGGCAGACACTGCGGAGAAACCTCACTCTGCGGAGAACTAAAGGGTTACTGAACGGCTTTGATAAAAAAACATTGAAACGATTTCAGGAGCTTGAACACCTCGAAGATGATAAAAAGAAAACACTCTTTGATTTAATTGATACTTACATACGCGATGCTAAAGCAAGAAAAGCGTATGCGTAAATACTAACAGCCCGGCGCTGCCGGGCTGTTAGTATTATTTATTTTTCAAAGTACTAAATTCAAATCCATATCCAGCCGATTGCAATATTTCTTTTGTTGTATCCAAAAACAATCTTGCGTTCTCATTAGGTTCGTATTGTGCGACCACATTTATAACAATATTTCGACCTTTTGCATCCGGATATTCTTCATAGAAATTACCCGTTTCAATAGCGCTTAAATAAGCATTGATTTTATTCTGTAAAATCAGCAAATGCTCATTATTATCGTCCCACTTTAGATGATCAGAGATAGTAAGAACTGCATTCCCTTTTTTATTAATACTTGCAAAGTCGATTACTTTTAAATTTTCTACAGACATTGTATATAACAAGTTTGTTTTGTTTAGTTTCGTTGTTGCGGAGGTAGAACAATAGGAATTACAATTCTTTGATAAGTATTGTCTACTGCTTGCGGGCGAACTATATTTACTTGAATTGGTGGGATTACTGTCCCTCCTGGATATCCCGGTTTACCCTTTCCTACTACAACTCCTCCATTCTGAGCAATGGATGGGAATGCAACTTTCTGATTCCCTGTTAGCGGTGCAGTAGAGGACGATTTTGCTTCTGTTAATGCTATCTGTCCAGATGTATTTGTACTAACAAAATCTACTCTTGTTTTAACTCCATTATCTGCCTTATCCCATCACTAACTCTGGAACATTACCCGCCGTCGCCTCAGGCCTGCGCCAGCTTTGAGTATTTGGTAGTGGTAATAATCCTTGATTCTCCACCTCCCGCAGAGTTCTGCCTACGCTCATGCCTTTGCGGAGAAACTCTGCGGAGAAGTAAATGCTTAGATATTAACAGGCTTTTTAGAAAAATAAAGTTCTTGGAAGATTTTTATCAAGTTAATCAACTCACCAGGGCTACCGACACCTTTAAATACATTATTATCAATCGAATACCCCCTCCATATTTCTGAAGATAGTTCTTGAACAGTATATGGAATTTTTAACCCTTCTAATTCTGTACCTATCAAATCGATTGACAAAGACCATCCCGGATTGTCCAAAGTCTCAATTCTAATTCCATATTCATGTTCCCATTCACTGTCACAATGTTCAATATACCATTGTTGCAACCATTCAAGCATATAAACTATTCATTTGTTTTAAATCTATTATTATCGGGGAACTCCCAAGGCTCCGGTTTTCTACTAACGCGTTTATTATCATTTACGTGTGGTGTCTCTACAGTTTCTCCGGTCTTTTTATTAACATGGGGAGCCCCTTGCGACCCATCTGGTTTCCCTCCATCAAATCTCTTTCCAGGGTCAAAACGATTTGGATTCCTCATATTTTCTTTCCACTCTTGATATTTATAAATGTCGTTATTATCATCACGTTTAAATGTAGAATGGTCTCCTTCAGCTTTATCATCATAGCTCAAATGGTTTTTTGACTTCCCCTTACTAGCCTCAATCGATTCCGTACCTTGTTCATTATTCTCCGTTTTACCTTCTGTCTTAAGATTCACTATATCCTTTCTCATACTCTCAGGTACCATTGTCACAGAATTATTAGCATCGCCATTGTCAACAGCCTTTTGAACAAGCTCAACAAGCAGTACTGTTCATGCAGCTATAGCTCCACCAACTATTATGGCTTTTCCATAAGGACCAGCCTGCTGCGCAGCTTGTTGTGTACCACGCCATATGTCTGCGGAAATAGGATTGTTCTTACTGAAATGATATGGTGATAAACTTTCCTGATCTCCTTCATCACTAAGGGGATCTATTTGTATAAATCTTCCAATTTGCGGATCGTATGTTCTTGCATTAAAATCGTATAGCTCTAAGCCACTGCCATCATTAAATTCCTTATTCTGTATTTCATTACCGTTATATCCTATTTTATTTTCAGGATTCCCGAACGCCAGTGCTTTTGAGCTTATTCCTTGCATGGTAAGCCCAAACGGATAATAATGCGTTTCCTCAAGTATTGCTCCTCTTGTATGTATTACCTGCAGGTTGTCAAAGAACACATCAACGGGGCTTTCGTTGCTCACGTAAATATACACATATCCGCTCTTTAATGCCGTTTTTCCGGTAATGGCATGCGATTTAACAACACTGTTCGTCCCAACCTTATCTCCTGCTGCCTGTATATTACCGAGCGCGTCTTTTACTACCTGGAACTGCTCGTCAAAAAATATGTAATTGATATAGGCTTTCGGAACCGTGGGCGTTCCTGCCGCATCGGTGGTCTGGTTGCCCAGCAAAGTGCTAATACCGCCTGTTACATCACCGATGCCATTGAGCTGCGAAGCGGTAATGCCGCCGTGGGTAGCTGCTGCTGCACCTCCTGTGGGTCCGCCCAACAGCCCTGTTAATATGTCTATGATGGGTATGGCACTGTTGGCTCCGGTGCCTCCTGTATTGTTCTGAAAATAATAGCTTTTGCCAAAAATATCTATCTTATCGCCTGCCATTACTTTTAAGGTAATGCCCAGCCCCGTCACCTCACCTCTTCCACCTACCGCAGAGTTCTGCTAACGCACTTAGCCGGGAGGAGAAACGCTGCGGAGAAATAATTATAGCCTTTGATTCTCCGCCTACCGCAGCGTCGCCTGCCAACGCACAGGCTAAGCACGGGCAGACACTGCGGAGAAACCTCACTCTGCGGAGAACTAAGGCTCGCAGCCTCCGGCTGAAGTATTGAAAAAAATTGCTGATGCCCTCGACACCACCGTTGATTTTTTAATTAACGGCAATACGGAAGATAAAGCTAACGCTGCACTCAAAGATGCCGAAGTGATCCGCTATTTTAAAGAAGTGGACAACCTGCCGCAGGAAGATAAACTGGCTTTGCTTAGAGTGATCGGGGGATTTCTACGGGATGTGAAAACTAAACAGGCGTATGCATCGTAAAATATAATAGCCCGGCGTTGCCGGGCTTAGTGTCTTATATCGGTACAAGCAAAACGTTCAACCTGTTGGGAGAAGTCATTAGAAAGTAACATTCATTCTTGTAACCTTCCATATATAATGACCATCCTTTTCGATCCTTAGATAATATCCATTCATATTAATAAACTCCAATTCGCCTCCTACTTGCTTTGCTAAAACATCGGTTTGAAAAATAACAGGTATTGAAGATACGCTGTCGATAGCAATAAACCTGTTAGTCTTTTTAACCAGATCAACAATGTAAGAGGCCCTATTAGAATATCGACTAAAAAATAAATTAATTCCACCATCACAATAATCTATACCTGCAAAAAGATCCAATTCTTTTAAGCTCTGTTTCTTATAATTTTTTTTAAACCAATCTATAACATAATTGATACTATCAGTGACACCAGACTTACTTCCAAAATAATATTCTATTTTTTGCGCCCTAGTGACAAGAGCCAATGAACAAAAAACAATTATTAAAATAAATTTATTACTAATCATACTAACTTATCTCTTGCCACCAAAAAACTCAAGAGCTGTTTTAAGTATACTAAAATTATTGTTAAACAGTTGCTTTGTAGGAGCAATATTATCAACTGGCACTACTGTTCTGCCCATAATGCTGCTTCGGGGAACAGCTACATCTACGTTTTGTGAATCAATTGTAAACACTGGTCTGCCTGTAGTTTTAGCGGCGTTCATATCGCCTGTTTGAACACTAATATCTCTATTTCTAGGATCATGTAAATCTGCTACTTGGTGTGTATGTGCATCTCCAATAGAAATTAGCTTTCCTTGAGCAACGCCAGGAATCTTAGCGACATCGCCAACATCTACAGAGTGAGATTTACTCAAGGATGAACTTGTATGAACTGTCAAAACAGCTTCCTCTGGATTTAAAAGCAATGTAGTACTTCTTTCTTTGTAAGATGCTGGATCTACACCATCACCATTTCCTGATGCATATAGTTGTTGAAAATATTCCCCTTCCGTTTTACTACCATCACCAATTTTTACAGTTACGACTTTACTTGTATTTTGATCCTGCAATTGGCCGGTAGCAGCTTCAGAAGTTGTTCCTCCATTTGCTTTTTCAATATTATAAAACTTCTCTGCACTGATGATTCGCATATTGTTGGACTTTGCGCCATCACTCCCCAAATACTTACCGGCCCTACTATAATAATCATCCAATGGCTCCATTCCATCCGGATCAATAAACCGGATCGGATTATCAAACGCGTAATTATACGGAGAGTGCCTTCTCATTTGATCTGCGAGTGGATCAATCACATGCCACCTTCCAATCTGCGCATCATACATCCTTGCACCATAGTCATACCAGTCAAGTCCACTGCCATCGCTGAACTCTTTCCGCTGCTCTTCCTTGCCGTTGTATTTAAACTTATTCTCCGGCTCTCCGAACGCCAGTGCTTTGGAGCTTATTCCTGCCATCGTCAATCCGAACGGATAATAGTATGTTGTTTTCAAAATTTATTCTTTCGAAAAAGTATATACATCTCCGCCTTCTTTTGTACACGACACAAATATTTGATGGGGAATACTGTCTTTAAAATTAACTGCTGTAGTCTGATTACATCTGCCATTGTTATAGCTAAAAACTAAATTAGCTCCTTCAACTCTTTGTGGAGCATCTATAAGTCCTCCTACATAGTAATATCCAATTTTTTTGTTGTTAGTATCATAAATATTTACAGTGCAGCTTGCTCGCTTTGAGTCTTCATATAATCCAGTAAAAACTACATTATTTAAAAACTTCAAAGAATCCCCTTTCGAGGTACTAATGCTTCCTAAATATGTAACCTCATATTCCAATATTCCTTTAGAAGTTGGTGCTTTGAAAAAATATTCTTCCCCTATTTTATTTTCGCTTAATACTAATTTATTAATCTTTTCATCAAGATCAACTTCTTTTTGCATCTCACTTTTATTCACACAACCTGCGAAAACCATCAGAACGATGCTTAATATAAAAATTATTGACTTCATTTTTTTAATAATTAGATGGAGTCGGAGGCACTGCGCTATTTACCATTGTCTTAATATAGTCTTGATACCCTTTGACACCTCCACCATTATAGTTACCCGCTGCTTGTAACCACCCTTTGAAAGAATATGTGGTTGTCGTCGTGCCGTTTTTATTATCATACTTAACATTTACGCCTCCTCTAAAACCCTTTCCCGCCATTAGCCTTATCCCAAGAAATAAAGAATTTGTTGCATTCATTTCCATACCCTTAGTCATGCCCATTGGTTCTTTTTGAGTTTTTGTTGCTTTCCAGTCTCCTGGATTGTTTGCCGTTAGTATGTCAGTCTCACCAGTAGCACCAGCATGTGATTCCTGTAAAGCAACTGCTTTAACTAAAGTTGGATCTAAATCAGGTATCTTCTTGGCTTCATCTGCCGGGATTGGATTACCGCCTTCTGTAAATAAACTTAGCTGACCGCTGTTCTTTGCTTGATTGAAGTACCCGGTTCTTGCAGCAATTAGATAATCATTCTCTTGATATTTTGCCCCAGATGTATTCTCTTTTGATTGCGTTCTTTCTGGAATAACGTTTGGCATCGGTACTTCTTTCCAACCTTTATTACTAATCTTGGGGTCTCCCGCCGAATTATTCGCCATTATGTACGTCTTAAATTCAGTATTACTCTTTACTCTATGAACTTCTGCTCCTTGGGTATTGAAATAAACAATATCATTTGGTCCCATCCCATCCTGGTCTATAAATCTGATCGGATTATTAAACGCATAGTTATACGGCGACCATCTCTTCATCTGATCCGCCAGCGGATCCACCGCATGCCATCTCCCAATCTGTGCATCATACATCCTTGCCCCATAGTCCAGCCATTCCAACCCCGAACCATCACTGAACTCCTGCCTTTGCTCCTCTTTACCGTTGTATTTATATCTGTTTGTTGGAGCATTGTTTAACGCCTTGGATGATATCCCTGCCATCGTCAATCCGAACGGATAATAATGCGTCTCTTCAAGGATAGCCCCCCTGGTATGGATCACCTGCAGGTTGTCAAAGAACACATCGAGATTGCTCTCATTGCTTACATACACAAAGATATATCCATTTTTTGTTACGGAGATATTTTGCATTGTGACATCACCAAAATGATTTTTTACCACGCCGCTCGTACCTGCACGACTGAAGTTACCGCCTACGTATTTGAACTGATCATCAAACAATAAATAGTTGATGTACGCTTTAGGTACCGTTCCGCCCGTTTCTCCATTATTTCCCCTGAAGAAGGTGGCGGGTACCAGGCCCGTATTGGTTGTGTTTAGCAAAGAAGCAGTAAACCCTTTGCCCCCCGCAGGATTGGTAGGACCCAGCAGCATATTTGTCATTAAACCAAGTAGATCAAGGGCGGTTGAGTTGGCATTGTTTACCGGCGTGGTATTGAGGTAATAGGATTTACCCAATATATCTATTCTATCGCCCGCCATTACTTTTACCACAAACTCCAACCCTGTTTTATTGCTGGTGGCATTGAGCCTGTACAGCTTAGTGCTGCCATCGGTTTGCACCGGCGTGGTACCTGCAGGGTAATTGCCATTAGTAGGTGGGTTGCCATTATTGTTGTAATACAGTTTGGTATTGGCAACTGTTTCGGTTGGCCATGATAGTATATCGGTTTCCAATGCTACTTTTGTATTATCAATATTGTAAAACTGTTTTTCATAATTGATCATACTGGCTGTCTGAGTAGTACCAGTGGCATTGTAAGTGCCTTCAAGGGTCGCCGCAGGGTAGATATCCTGCTTCACCTCATCGGTCAGCACCATCCTTACATTGCCCAGGTGGTCTTTTACAAAATAATCATCCGCAAACTCTTTGATCACATTGGGGTCTGCGGCTTCAAATACTGTCCGCAGCCTGCCTTCGGGCTGGCTGATGAACAGCAGGCGGTCGGGATAATCGGGTCTGCCGGGCTGATGGTGCGGCTTTCGAACACCGCCCCATTGATGTATTTGGTGGTGGTTTATCTGTAATGAATAGCCTCATTTATCCGCCTGCCGCCGAATCCTGCTCTCGCTCAATGCTGCACGTAGAGACTCGTTGGAGAAGGAAGCCAGCCTCATAGGCAACTTGATAAGTGGCATTCTTATAATTTTTTTGGAGATAGTTGCATAACAGATCCACATCTGGTTGCTGACTAAAAGATTTTAGCTCAAACTCATCGCTATAGATATGCACCTTCCAGCTTTTATCATGCACATCCATGCCTACATAGATGTTTTGTCCCGTAAAATCTCGCAGTTTATCTGAAATAGGTTTCATAACTTAAGATTTTAACTAAATTTACTAACCTTTAATTACGCACTTCAAACATAAAAACTGCGGAGAACTAAAAGTATTCGCCGGGTAACAGTAAAGCCGCTCAATGAGCGGCTTCTTTAATTATATTTCCTTCCCAGTCTGTAATATTTGGGGTGTGTAATTCGTACCATCTTTTTACAAAATCATCTATATTTTCCATATCTGATTTTATCAGCTTTTTCAACTTCTTGATTTCGGTTTCATACCCTGACTTGCTATAGTAACTCCCTATTTTATGTTCGGGCAAAAACAGCATATAAAACAAGGGTGGACCCTTGTAATCATCATTCCGTAGCCGCATCTTGGTGATGCTGTTTGGGGGCAAGTGAAAATTTATTCCATCTTTTCCAGTTAAGTCTTCTATTTGCTTTGGTACTGGTTCTAATTCAAAAATATTTAAATGAATTTTAATCCAAGGTTCACCTTTTAATACAGAAAAATCAATAATTTCTAAAAAATTATTATTATTTAATCTGCATAGTTCATAGGAATAACCTTTTACATTGCTATCGTATTCTCCAAACCAAATGCCCAAAAATGGTGACTTCATAAAACCATTTTTTAAAAGAGAAGGAATTCCTACTTCTTTAATCAAACTGTTTCTATCAGCCAATAACTGTTTTTCTGACACTCTATAAAACATTCCCATATCAAGGCTTTTTATTTCTTTGAGCATCTACACCAGCACCTGTTCCTACTGTTGCTGCTTTCGCACCATTTCCAAGTCCTTGACTTGTAGTTCTGTCAATAATTAATCCACCTGGTGTAGTTACTCTTGACTGGGCTGCTGCTTGGTTAGGTGTCAATGTAGAGCCGTTAAACTTACTTTCCACTGTTATTTGTTTGCCAGTAACTACATTGGTCATTTTGTGGTCGTAAATAGCTTTAGCTGGTTTTCCTGTTGCAGTCCGACCACCTGTTAAAACTTCAGCTTTACCAGCACTTTTATACCCTTGAGCCCCGTATTTAATTTCAGTAACAGCTTCGCCCAATTTACCTTTTGCGGAATTGGATAAATTATTTGTTCCATTATTTACAGCATTTCCAACCATTTTACCGCCTGCACCTAAAACTGCTCCCACAGTTGCATCAGTTACTACATTAGTTAGTGTTGTGCCTTGCCCTTGAATAGCTCTGTTAGCTGCACCACCTACAACATTTGCTCCACCAGAGACTGCCGCAGTCGTCA
Organism: Chitinophagaceae bacterium; assembly: GCA_019638615.1. Lineage (GTDB taxonomy): Bacteria > Bacteroidota > Bacteroidia > Chitinophagales > Chitinophagaceae > Agriterribacter. The sequence continues at coordinate 21,246 of JAHBTL010000060.1, forward strand.
AGAGGCTCGCACCACCTGTAAAACCAGCTGCTGCACCTGTTACAGCACCTTGTAAAGCTGCACCACCTACTGCACTCCAGTTGCTTACAGAACCATTATTATATAATTGGGAAGCTATTTCAATACCACCACCAATTAGACCTCCTAGAACCGCTCCAATTCCAGCCGTTGCACAGTTCGGACATTTACCATCGGGATCATTATATCTTACCGGATTATTAAATGAAAAATGATAAGGACTTAATCCTTCCTGGTCTTCTTCATCACTTAAAGGATCTATCTGTATAAACCTTCCGACCTGCTGATCATAAGTTCTGGCATTAAAATCATAAAATTCAAGTCCGCTACCGTCACTAAATTCTTTATTCTGTATTTCATTGCCGTTATAACCTCGTTTGTTTTCAGGATTTCCGAACGCAAGCGCTTTGGAGCTTATCCCTTGCATAGTCAATCCGAACGGATAATAATGCGTTTCTTCAAGAATAGCACCTCTTGTATGGATCACATGGAGGTTGTCAAAGAACACGTTCACGGGGCTTTCGTTGCTCACGTAAATATACACATATCCGCTCTTTAATGCCGTTTTTCCGGTAATGGCATGCGATTTAACAACACTGTTCGTCCCAACCTTATCGCCTGCTGCCTGTATATTACCGAGCGCGTCTTTTACTACATGGAACTGCTCATCGAAAAAAATGTAATTGATGTAAGCCTTGGGTACCGTGGGCGCTGCTGCCGCATCGGTGGTCTGGTTGGTCAGCAGGCTGCTGATGCCGCTTGTTACATCACCTATGCCACTGAGCTGCGAAGCGGTAATGCCGCCGTGGGTAGCCGCCGCTGCACCTCCTGTGGGTCCGCCCAACAGCCCTGTTAATATGTCTATGATGGGTATGGCGCTGTTGGCGCCTGTGCCTCCGGTATTGTTCTGGAAATAATAGCTCTTGCCAAAGATGTCTATCTTATCGCCCGCCATTACTTTTAAGGTAATGCCCAGCCCGGTTTTGTTAGTGCCGCTGTTGAGCCTGTAGAGCTTTTCGCTGTTGGCAGTTGTATTGCTGTTGGGATTATTGTTTACCGGCGGGTTGCCATTGTGATTGGGATAAGCGCTGATGCCGGTAGCATCGGTGGATAGCGCTATTTTAGTGGGATCAATCGTGTACTATCACTAACTCTGGAACATTACTCAACTACAACTACAGTCATTGTAAAATAAGTAATTCCTAGGCAACAAGTCAGCTATCACACAACGCCAATGCTGCAGACTTGCGCCAGTGCGGGGGCAATCGCTACCAACCAAACCAGCGCCAGCTTAATATGTGCGACACACCTGCGCTAGAACGACTCACGTCACAAGCGGAACGTTTGCGGCTGCTGGAGGAGAAACTTAATGTCTTTTTTTTCTAAAAGGCATAATTAACTCTCCTTGAATAAAATCTGCAAATTTTTGAAAGCGCTCGCGATTATTACTGCCTCGCATAGTAAAATTATATGAAAGAAAATACAACTTGCAATCAGCACATGCAACATCATTTATTGAACTGTCGCGTTGCATCATTTCAGGAGTAATCTCCTTAACTAACTTATGCCAGATACTATCATTAATCTGAAAACTATACCCATCAAAACAAATAAGCTTGGAGGTCTCATCTAAATAATCATCCACCCTCCTATGATTAGTTGGTAAGGTTTCGTAATAAGTACAAAAAAATAGAGAATCCTGCTTTTTTATATTGATTAAAAATGATGTATCAAAATGGCCAGTTCGGTAAAACAAAAGAGAGTTACTATCTGTAATTAAGCTATTGTTATATGGCAAACTGAATTTTCTCACGAACCAATTCATTTGGTTATTAACAGCTATGGAATCGCGTGATATACTTTTTTCATTATTTTCTGTGTCCTTTTTATTATTAGTACAAAATGCCCCACCCAAAAAAGCAATAACCAGTATTGTAAAAAAAAATCTCATCTCTTTAAGCTTTTATATAGTACGTGACTATCGTTTGTAGGAATGACTCTGTTGGGGTAAATATTCTGATACCCCTCTCCAACTTTTACTTTGCCTGTTCCGGTTCCATAGATTGTAAAACCATAAGGAGTAGTAAGAACGGCAGGTGATTGCCTCCGTGCAGATCCTTCCCCTGTAGATCGTAAAGCCGGATCATAATCATCATTTGAAAGATCAGCCAAATAACGATGTATTCCCATGGGGCTTCTATCACTACTATGTTCTAATCCGCCATGATGGACATGACCATAAAGGAAAAAACCTCCTTGATCATTAGGATAGTTTTTATCAAGTTGACTACCTACGTTAACTTGATCTCGGAAATTATTCTCATCAATTGGCATAGCTGTTAATCGTATTTCTCTATCTTTGCCTACAGAACCAACAAATGCTATTTCTTTATCCGCAGCAGTAGATTTATCAGAAATAGATTTCATATCGTTAGCTGTTTTGCTACCCATAAAAGCTATTGAAGTTTTTCTAACAGCATTTGCCATTGCCTTGGATTGTTTAGCAGTTAGTTTACTTCCATCAAATGTACCTTTACCATCATTGTCCATAAAGTGAACTTGATTCTTCATCTTGTCATTAATTATCCCCATTAAAGCACCATTTTGGCCATAAACCCAGGTAGTATCGCCTAATGGGTCGCTATATAAAATTGGATTGTTGGCCATCGCAGCATATGGACTAAACATGTCAATTGGCTTAGGGTCAATCTGCCAGAACCTTCCTATCTGCGGATCAAGATTACGATAAAACGCATCATATATGTTCAAATCGAGGTCTGTGTTTTGTTCGATACCGTTGTACTTAAATCTGTTTGTTGGAGAGTTGTTGAGAGCTTTCGATGATATCCCCGCCATTGTCAACCCGAACGGATAATAATGTGTTTCCTCAAGGATAGCCCCCCTGGTATGGATCACCTGCAGGTTGTCAAAGAACACATCGAGATTGCTCTCATTGCTTACATACACAAAGATATATCCATTTTTTGTTACGGAGATATTTTGCATTGTGACATCACCAAAATGATTTTTTACCACGCCGCTCGTACCTGCACGACTGAAGTTACCGCCTACGTATTTGAACTGCTCATCAAACAATAAATAGTTGATGTACGCTTTAGGTACCGTTCCGCCCGTTTCTCCATTATTTCCCCTGAAGAAGGTGGCGGGTACCAGGCCCGTATTGGTTGTGTTTAGCAAAGAAGCAGTAAACCCTTTGCCCCCCGCAGGATTGGTAGGACCCAGCAGCATATTTGTCATTAAACCAAGTAGATCAAGGGCGGTTGAGTTGGCATTGTTTACCGGCGTGGTATTGAGGTAATAGGATTTACCCAATATATCTATTCTATCGCCCGCCATTACTTTTACCACAAACTCCAACCCTGTTTTATTGCTGGTGGCATTGAGCCTGTACAGCTTAGTGCTGCCATCGGTTTGCACCGGCGTGGTACCTGCAGGGTAATTGCCATTAGTAGGTGGGTTGCCATTATTGTTGTAATACAGTTTGGTATTGGCAACTGTTTCGGTTGGCCATGATAGTATATCGGTTTCCAATGCTACTTTTGTATTATCAATATTGTAAAACTGTTTTTCATAATTGATCATACTGGCTGTCTGAGTAGTACCAGTGGCATTGTAAGTGCCTTCAAGGGTAGCTGCAGGGTATATATCCTGCTTAAACTCATCGGTAATGACCATCCGTACATTGCCCAAATGGTCTTTGATATGGTAATCATTTGCCCAGGTTGTATTTGTTTGACAAGCCTCTCAAACTCCCTGTTGTTGGTACGCCACCCACATTAGCCATGCTGCATACCAACAACGGCGCTTGCTAACACCGACAACTGTGAAATTCAGGGCGCTTAAGGCGGCATTATCGTAGCTTTTGCTCTCGTATACATACCCGGTCATGTATTTGGTGATGGTAATGATCTTTGTGGTATAGTTAGTACCATTCCAGGCTACGGTAGCATTATTCTCCGTGGTTACCTTCTGTAATTTATTGCCCTCATGATCGTATGTATACCCGATGGTGCCTTTGGCGGTGGTGATCAGCTTTATGGTTTCGGTAGTGCGGTAATATTCAATACCCGTTATGCCTTTGTTCTTATCGGAGGTTATACTGCCGTTCTTATTATAGGTATAGTCATTATCCGTATTGGCGCCGTCTTTAAAATCACCATAGCCGGCGGCAACAGGAAGGCGTATGCGTAAAAAATAAAAGCCCGGCAGTACGCTGGGCTTCTTTAGTTTTTAATCACCAGTCTGTACATAAATACTGTTATTGTATTTATGACTAAAAAGGTATTTACCTTCAGCATTATGAACTAATATAACTTGCCAGCCAGTTTTACTTTTTTCGTCGTACAGGTATTTATGAATAGAATGAATGGCAATTGTATCAATGTGATTAGATGTTACAGTCGCATTTATATAATAAAATTCACAAGGTATATTTTCAATTTTCAGATTAACAGCATTTGCCTTAGCCCTTTCCAGTTGCTTTTTCCATTCCCCTGATAATTCTCCACATAAAAAATTGTTACAAGAAAATCCTAAAAAGGCTAATAATATTATAATTACAGCTTCTTTCATATCACCTAACCATTTCAAATCTTAATGTACCGGGTTCAGGTATCATATCTGGATAACGAACTAATCCATGATATTTATACCACTTATTAATTCCTTCATTATTATTAAATAGGTCACTCCATTCAAATGCTGTGCCGCCCCTGCCATCAATAGCATTTCGCATATTTCCGTTTTGCCTATCATTTATAAAAAGTCCTCGCCATTCATTTGCAGCGCCAATATTTAAAGCCCTATTAGGTCCATATTTTTCGGCCATTAAAAACATTCCGATATAGTGTTCTAATTCATTTCTTTTTTCTGTCCATCCTGTTCCAGCCCCTGCCCAATCGTGGGTCATTTGAGATAATCTTATCCCATCTCTAACACCATCAACATTATCAGTCATGAAGCCCATAAAACCAGTAGCATTGTCATTATAATTTCTACTCGCCGCATTGAAAAAATAATCTGCACCCAAGGCTTCAAAATACTGAATAAATGTTTCAAACCCACCTTCCATTATTGCAGCTCCTACAACGGCAGGTGTTGCATTTAATGCTGTCAAAGCTTCTCCATTCATTGTAAATGCCCTGTCAGCTCCAAGGGTAATAGAGCCTTGCGTTTTATTTTCCCATTCAAAACCAGGTGCTCTATAAATTGAATTCTCACCGTAGAATTGTGTAGCTGTTTCCTGATTAGTAACTCTGTCATCCCACAACATTTGTCCGTTAACCTGAACCCACTCCATTCCATCGGGGTCTATGCAGTTAATAGGGTTATCAGCAACATAAACATACGGACTTAAAGATGGGAATTTACTGGCCTTGGGGTCGATTGTTGGGAAGCGCCCAATTTGAGCATCATACATCCTCGCTCCATAATCCAGCCACTCTAACCCTGAACCGTCAGAGAACTCCTGTCTTTGCTCTTCTTTGCCGTTATACTTAAATCTGTTTGTTGGTGCATTGTTTAAAGCCTTAGACGATATCCCCGCCATAGTCAAGCCGAACGGATAATAATGCGTTTCTTCAAGAATAGCACCTCTTGTATGGATC
>JAHBTL010000061.1 GCA_019638615.1 Chitinophagaceae bacterium
ACAAATGCAACTTGTCACGGCGCAATGATGAAGGCGCCGCCTAATTAGTAACTCGCAATGACGCGTGAGAGGTTGCGTGAATGTATGCCTTGCTTTAATGCTGATAGCAAAAACAATAAGCCCTCTTTTGGGATCCTGTATATACGGGGTATACCCGAAAGTTGAGATAGCTTCTTCCATTATTTTTTTCTAAAAGCGAAATCCCTGCCCTGTTACGTTAGCGATGATCTGCTACAATATAGTATCTTAGGCAGCGTATATAGCCGGGTAGAACCCATTTTTTTCATCTAAACTTTTTTGATTGTCTGAAACGTTTGAATACAGGATACATAAGGGCTGGAGGATTGTTATTTATTTAGCGGCTCCTGCAATGATATTGGTTTTTGCCGGGCTGCTTGTTATGACCGTTGCCGGCCGGGATGAACAGCTCTTGAAAATATACTGGTTACTTGTGCCTGTTTGTATAGCCATGATATTACTGGCGGGAGTGGGTTTGCTGGATGCGATCAAAAGCAGGCTATGGCTGGACGACTCCGGTATTATTGCGGAGAGCGCTTTGCGCCGGCAGGAGCTGATGTCGCACGAAATAAAAGGGTATACCGTGGCAGACAAGTATATTTTTATACATCCGGATAATACCAGGCTGAAGAAAATAAAGATCAGCACATATGTTGAAAAGAGGAGTGAAATAGAAAGATGGCTGGCGGATCGTTATCCCGACCTGGATATGCTGGAGGCTGAACGGGAGCAGGCGGAAATATTAAGCAATAATGACTTTGGAGGAAGCACGCGGGAGCGGGCGAAAAAACTTGAATCGGCACGAAAGAGAGCGCGTATATTGAACTGGACCGGAACGGGAATCGGGTTGTGGGCGATATTTTATCCCCAACCATATGATTACCTCCTGCTCGCCACCATGATCATTCCCGTGGTATGTATAGTGGTTTTGCAAAGATCCGGCGGGCTGATAAGGCTGGAGGAGAAAAAAGGAACATCGTATCCTTCGGTTCTTACCGGCATTTTTATGCCTGCCGTGGCTCTTTTTTTAAGATCCCTGCTGGATTATAATATATTCGATTATTCAAAACTATGGGTGCCGTTGATTGTAATGGCTTTGATAGCAGGACTGGCCGCCGCCGTTGCAGATAAAAAAAGAACCGGCAAAGGAATGAATTATTATGCAGCGATTGTTGCCTGTTGTCTCACTTTTGTATATTGTTTTGGTGCGGCTTTGTTTGTAAACTGCAGGTTCGATCCATCCGCACCCAGGCAATATACTGCTACAGTGCTGAGCAAACGTATAAGCTCCGGTAAAACCACTTCGTATTATGTTGAATTAAGTCCGTGGGGACCACAGGTAACCTCCGGTGAAGTAAACATCTCTAAAAGCTTATATACCCTGCTTGGAGAAAATAGAGAGGTAAAGATTTATTTCCTGGAAGGAAGATTAGGCATTCCCTGGTTTGTGGTAGAGCGATAAATACAGCTTGGTTTCTTCTATTTCACTTTTTTCGGTTTTGTATTTTCTTTGATGGATTGAAGCCGGAATTTTACAATTTTAGCAATAAGTGAAACGGGCATGGGTTCATCTATGGGAAATTGTACGGAGCCTTTCCCTTGTTTGTATACTGAAAGCTCCTTTTTAAATGCTTCATGCCCGTTGGGCGTGGCATAAAAGCCGATATGATTTTTATAGCCCGCGAAATATACCAATGGCTTTTTGTTAAAAGAAAAAGCAGGCATGGCATAACTAATGGACTCATCAGCTTCCGGAGCCGCTTTTTGAATGGTGCTGCGTACCAGTTGTAAAATCTTTTGTGCCTGCGGGAAAGGAGGCGATATATTCCTCCACGTTGGCGGGTTTGGCAGTATTCATACCTTTTTGTTTAAAAGCTTGTAAAATTTCTGTTTGGATTATAAAATCTTATAGCGAAAATACTGCTGTGGTAAATAATATAGCCGGTGTGTGCGCGACAAATTGAAGGGGTATTGCGACATGAATGCTTGCGAGTTATATGTTTGGTTCAAAGAAAAGATTGCCAAAAATAGTTTTAATTTGTTGTTATAAAGGCGAAAACGAGGGCAAAGGCAGGCTGTTAGTATGCCTCTTGAAGGTTACCCATTAGTAGAATAATAACAATAAGGGATTCATGCATTATAGGTGCTGCCCTTTCTTAAATGCAAACCCAAGTAAAAAGAATATGCTATGAATTTACCTGCTCTGCTGGCAAAGCATATAAAAGAAGTTTTTTTTGGTAAAAACTGGACCTGGGTAAACCTTAAAGATACTCTGGACGGGGTAACCTGGCAGCAGGCGATAACAAAAGTTCATTCTTTTAATACAATCGCCGCGCTTGTATACCATATCAATTATTATGTAAGGGCAGTTACAAAAGTGCTGGAAGGTGGCGTGCTGGATTCAAAAGACAAATACAGCTTTGATCATCCGCCTATCAATAATCAGCAGGACTGGGAAACTTTTATGAATGAAGTATGGAATGATGTGGAAAAATTTGTGGTACTGGTAGAGCAATTGCCGGATGACAAGCTGACGGAAATTTTTGCTGATGAAAAATATGGTAGTTATTACAGGAACATCCAGGGCGTTATTGAACATACGCATTATCATCTGGGGCAAATTGTGCTGATTAAGAAGATACTCTTTGAGGAAAATCCGGTTTTATGAAAACCTGATCTTATCCCATAATTTATTCTGTACTACCTGTTTTATGACCAACTCCCGGTAATTCCTGCTCATAGGTATACGATGTTGCAGAATAAAGATTTCGTTTCCTTCTATGCTTTCAATTTTGTTGATAGATACTATGTAAGATTTATGCACGCGGATAAATTGCTGCGGATCCAGGTTTTCCTCAAGATTCTTAATATACAACAATGTAATGTACTTTCCACGGGTGGTGTAAATGCTTACATAGTTCTGCATACCTTCTATATACAAAATATCCTCAAATGGAATTTTTTCATATTTATTGCCGCACTTAATAAAAAAGTAGTCTGTTTTAGGGCCCGGTTCGCTGGCTGTAGTTTTGCTGATCAGTTGATAGTAGTCTTTCGCCTTACCAACCGCTTTCAAAAACCGGTCGAAGGTGATTGGCTTTAATAGGTAGTCTATCACATCTAACCGGAAACCTTCAAGCGCGTAACTGGGATAGGCTGTGGTCACGATTACCATGGGCGGATTTTTCACGATTTTCAGGAAATCAATTCCACTCATCTTAGGCATCTGGATGTCCAGAAAGATAAGATCAACCGGATTTTTATTAAGCATATCCATCAGGCTCACGGGATTGTCGCAGTTGCCGGCCAATTCCAGGAAATGAACTTCACGTACATAATTGGAAAGTCCTTCCCGGGCAAGCGGTTCATCATCTACTATTATACAACGCAGCATATATTTATTACTAAAATTAAGTGGTGATCAAATGTTTTGCCGGCAATGAACCGGTTTGAATTTCAGCATGATATTCCGATGCTTCTAACTTTAATAACAGCTCTGCTTTAAAATACTTATCACTCTTTTCAATATCCAGCTTGTGTTTGCCGGGGTATATAAGTTCAAGCCTCCTGTGCACATTCTGTAACCCTATGCCACTGTATTTTATCGCCTGTACATTAGGTAAGGGAGATACACTGTTTATAACAGAAAACTTCAAATTTCCCTCCTGCATACCAAGATATATATGTATCCAGTTTGATGAACCGGTTTGAAAGGATACATGTTTGAAAGCGTTCTCCACAAATGTCATGAGAATGAAGGGCGCTATCGCATATGTATCCGAAAATTTTTTTTCGATGTTCACCTGCACTTCTGTTTGATTGTTTTGCCGCAGCTTTTCCAGTTCGATAAAATTTTCGAGATAGTTAATTTCCCGGGAAAGAGCGATCACTTTCTCATTGCTTTCATATAGCTGGTGCCGCAATAGCTCTGAGAATTTGGCGAGCGATGCTGATGCCATATCCGGGTTTTTATGGATCAATACAAAAATGGAGTTGATGGTGTTGAACAGGAAATGAGGGTTAAACTGGTATTTCAGGAATTTTAATTCAGTTTCCAGCTTTTCTTTTTCAAGTAATTGCTCTCTTCGTTTGGCCTGTAACCAGTTTTTTGTAAGTTTTACACTCATGCCCAAAGTCATGCTGGCGGCGGAAGAAGCGAGGGTATTGACCTGGAAGAAATAAAAGTAGTTATTTGGATCTACACCATATAATGCTTTGAAGGGCTGCCCCGAAAGCCATGAGCTTACATAATATCCCGGAACAATACACACCGCACAAACAATTACCGTGAGCGCTACGAGGAAAATGTATTTGATGAAATGCCCTTTTTCGAGATAACGGGGAATGAGATAGTAAAGGTTAAAATATACTCCCAATGCCTGGAAAACAACGTAAAAAGTATTTTTAATGGCATAAGGCGTGGAAAATGCCGAGTTGAAAATCACCAGCGGATCCCCTACTGATACGGACCACCATATACAATGATACACAAACCAAAATGGAATGTGGTATAATTTATACCTGATCCACCAGCTTTGAGATGATGTATAATTGGTATTTGGGTGCATGCTCTGGTAAAATACGGAAACTATTTACGTATTTCACCCCGGTTATGTAAAATGCACTAAATAATTGACAAGCAGCATTTCTCAGATTACGAAAGGTAGGGGAATGAGGAGCATTTCGTCAAATATTGGTTACCGGTTGATAAGCGTCAAACTGAATAATGTGTTATTGACATCCGGTGTGAGGAAAGAAGCGGTCACCGCGGTGAAGAAACGGAACAAATGAACGAAGATGGCTTTGGCGCAGTAAGCAGCAGTTGAGGCAGACTTCATCAGTGCGCCGCACCATGACGGTAAGGGATTGATGATTTGCATCAGGCTTATGCGCAACACGCGTACACGGAAGAAAAATACATCTGACAGAAACTCAGTTGCATTTGGTCAATTAAACAATACCGGTGATCACACGTTTTTTATTTATCCTGCTGGCTGTATTTGATTTGCGGGAAATATCAGCGCAATGAAATACGTTTTTCTACTCCTTTTTTGTTGGCTGCTGATCTGTGTTGTGCAGGCGCAGGTATCCCTCTCGGGAAGTGTGATTGCAACTGATGGAAAACCGGTCGTTTCAGCCAATATTCTTTTACTGCGACATGCAGACAGCGTTTTGGTAAAAGGTGCAGTTACCAACGATGCAGGTGTTTATTCGTTTCCGGGTGTTGTGGCGGGGGAGTACCTGCTGCGTTTCAGCATGGTAGGTTATAGTACTGTATACACACCGCTCAACATTACTACAGCAGGTAACAATGTAAATGCCGGTATCCAGGTATTGGAAGAAATAAAGACAGAACTGAAAACCGTTGTTATTAAACCAGAAAAGCCACTCTATCAGCAAAGACCGGAAGGCATTGTTGTAAATGTATCTGAAAATGTGCTTACCAGGGGTAGCACGTTGTTGGAAGTATTGACCCGTTCGCCCGGAGTAGCTGTTGATCAGCGTAACAACAGCATTTCCTTAAATGGCAAAACAGGTGTAACGGTCATGATCAATGAAAAGCCGGTTCGTATGTCTGTAGAGCAGGTAGTTGTTTTCTTAAACGGAATGAGTGCTAACGATATCGAAAAAATTGAATTGCTTTCAATGCCTCCGGCCGGTTACGACGCAGATGGCGGCGCCGGGGTGATCAACATCCGACTCAAAAAAAATAAACGGCAGGGAACTACAGGCAGTATATCCGTTACAGGTGGATACGGAAAGCGGGAAAAAGCAACAGGCAGCGGTACCCTCAGCTATGCTTCGGAAAAAGTGAATATTTATAGTTCTTTTACGTACTCTCATAACCGGTCATATAGTAATATGTTCATCGCCAGTGGCCAGCATATGCCCTTTATGGGCGGCGATGTGTATGTAATATCGCAGGATACTTCCCGGGTGCGTCGCAACTCCCGTGACATGCTATTGGGTGTAGATATTACTCCGGGCAAAGGCATTACTGTGGGGGCAAATGTTACCTATAATGGCAGCAGCGCATCTGCAGCATCGGTTACAAATGCGGGTTATAATGTTCTGCCCGATTCTTTGCTGAGTTACCAGGGTTACAACCGGTCTGTCAATCGCTGGAATAACAGCATGACTTCTATATACATTGAAAAAAAGTGGGACGAAAAGCAAAAACTTACGCTCGATGCCGACTACCTGGTTTTTAAAAATAAGGCGTTTGCCGACGTTATAAGCACTTTTACAGACAAGCATGGTAATCAGCCAGGAACAGATGAAATGTTATTTGCGCCGGTACAAAAAGGTTTTGCGGGCACGAAGATAAAGGTGGGCGTGTTTAAAACTGACTATTCAAACCAACTCAGTAAAAAGCTGAAATTGGAAACTGGTTTTAAAACAAGCATTACCCGTAACGAAAGTGCATCGGGCATCCAAAGTTTCCTGAATGGAAACTGGATAGAAAGCGATCAAACATCTAACAATATTATTATGCATGAACAGGTGCATGCTGCATATGCGTCTTTCAATGCCGTTCTTTCTCCCTCATGGCGGGCTACGGTTGGCGCCAGGTATGAATATTCACATACGCACATGAAGAATGCGACAACTGGCGAAGACATTACCACGCGAAAGTTGGGAAAATTATTTCCAAACGTTTTTCTGTCGAAAAAAATGCAGGCAGGGTGGGAGTGGCAGTTTTCGTACACACGACGTATAAGCCGTCCTTCTTACAACGACCTCGCGTCTTATGTTGGATACAGTGATCCCACAGCGGTTTATACCGGCAATCCCTTTTTAAAGCCTGCTGTTGCTGATAATATAAAAATAGGATTCACTCATAAGAAATACTCATTTTCGTTGTTGTACAGCAGAGACAATAATGTTATCAGCAGGAACCAGTTAACAGAAAGCACTGACCGTGATATGTTACTGATCTCTCCGCAAAATTTACCCAAACAGGACTTTGTAACACTTCAGTGGTTATTGCCTGTTTCCGTAAACGAATGGTGGAAGATGAATTATGGATTTACCGGTGGGTTAAGACGTTACAAAGTGAACCATACCAAACAGGCATTTACCCAAAACTATTTTGGTTATTCTGCTAATTTCAACCAGGTATTTACATTGCCGGCAGGTTTTTCCACTGAACTCTCGGGTTGGTACAATGCACGCTCGTTCGACGGTTCCCGGAGGTTAGCCGGTTTTTTTATATTAAATGCAGGAGTTAAAAAAGAATTGAAAAGGAACGCCGGCATTTTTCAGCTAACGGCATCGGATATTTTAGGTAAGGAGCGATACCTGATTAACTACGGATTGCTGACGGAAGAAGCTTTTTCGATTCGCAACACGGTAGATGTGCGGACGGAGTCTGCAGTGTTCCCCATTATTAAACTCACTTATTCACGTTCCTTTGGATCTGTAAAAAAGGAAAATAAACAACGTAATACCACACAAGAGGAAAGCAGCCGTGTGATACGGGAGTAGACCGGGGATTATCTGCTGTTCTGTTTGTTATCATTTTCCTGAAAGACCATGATGGTTGTGCCGATCATTTGGTTATATTGCGCTTCAACTAAAAATGATTTTATTAAACAATTGATGAGCCTTATGAGAAAGCTTGTATTGCTGCTATTACTGGTAACAATAAGTTACTCTGGCATTGCCAAAGATTACAATGCAACAGATTTTGGAGCTGTGCCAGATGGCGTCAACCTGAATACCGGCATTATCCAGGGAGCGATCGACTATATTACCACGCACGGCGGCGGGCGGCTGGTATTTACTCCCGGCACTTATTTAACGGGCACTATCTATCTTAAATCCAACGTGGTGCTGCATCTCGACAGCGGCGCTGTTTTATTGGGTTCCGTTAATCCTTTTGATTATGTAAAAGATCCGTATATCGGCTGGATGTCGATGATTTTTGCTTTGAAGCAGGAAAATATCGGCATTACCGGAACGGGAATGATAGATGGAAGAGGTTTTTATACAGCCAATAACATGGTGGCTAATATTCACAAAGGCATAGTAAAGGATCCGCTGAAACAGGATCGCCCCAACGAAACCAACCGTCCGCAGAATGTTTATTTCCGCGAATGTAAAAATATCGTGATCAAGGGAATTACTTTAAAAGACCCTGCCAGCTGGAACCAAACCTATGATCAATGTAAAAATTTATATGTAGACAGTATAAAAGTAGACAGTAAGAATTACTGGAACAATGATGGTATTGACGTAGTGGATTGTGATGGAGTGGTCATTAAAAATTCTTTTTTTGATGCGGCAGACGATGTGTTATGCTTCAAATCGCACGACCCCTCGAAGATCTGCGAAAATGTAGTAGTGGATAATTGCGTGGGTCGCTCAAGCGCCAACGGCTTGAAGTTCGGTACGGTTTCCCGCGGTGGATTCAGGAACTTCAAAGTAACGAATATTACTATTTACGATACTTATCGCTCCGCTATTACTTTTGCCGCGGTAGACGGGGGCATTGTAGAAAACATCCTGGTAGACGGGGTAAAATCAACCAATACCGGTAACGTGATTTATTTAAGAATAGGCGACAGGTGGAGCGGCGGTAAAATACCTGCTATGAAAAATGTTGTTATCAGGAATGTATATGCGGAAGTGCCGGCTAAAAAAGCCGATTCGGGATACTTGTATGAAGGACCCGTTGAAGACCTGCCGAGGAATATTTCTCCTTCCGGCATTGTAGGATTGCCGGGACACCCGATACAAAACGTAACCCTGGAGAATATTAAAATTGTTTATCCGGGAGGCGCTAACCCCCATTATGCCAGGAGGGGACTGACTAAGGCGGAGCTGGACAGCATACCCGAAATGCCAGCCGCGTATCCTGAGTTTTCACAGTTTAAAGAATTGCCTGCCTGGGGCTTTTACCTGCGTCATGCAGAGGGTATTCATTTTAAAAATGTAACCCTGGTAGCGCAGGAAAAAGAATACCGCCCAGCCATAGTTGCCGATGATGTAAAGGGCATTTCTTTCGACAAGCTGGATGTGCAGGAGCCGGACAGTAAGAAAAAGAAGCAGGTGTTCCTGCACAATTCTACACAGGTAAAAAAATAGTGAACCATTAACCACAGCAAAATGAACTTCTTTAAAATAATACTCATTGCATTTGTATTGCCTTTTTCTGCGCCGGCAAAGGATTATAATGCCTCTTTATTCGGGGCAAAATCAGATGGGCTGACTTTAAATACAAGGTCTATTCAAAAAGGGATTGACTATATAAGCGAGAATGGGGGAGGAACCCTGGTGTTTCATGTAGGAAGGTATCTTACCGGAAGCATTCAGCTGAAATCAAATGTCAGCATCAAACTGGAAGAAGGCGCCGTGCTGGTAGGGTCGGGATCCATTTATGATTACAATTCTTCCGGCAGTATCAAAGCCATCATTTGCGCCGACGGGCAGCAGCATATCGGGATATCCGGCAAGGGCGTAATAGAAGGCAGGAGCGCTTTGTTGCTGGATAATATGACCAGGCTGAAGGAAAAGGGGTTTTTACTGGATTCTCTTATGCAAACACCGGCTTTGCTGGGTTTCAGCAATTGCACCAATCTTAGTATCGATTCGGTAAACCTGTGGGATGCCGCGGGTGCCGTACAGGTTTTCAGAAAATGTACGGAAGTAAAAATAGATCGTGTTACGATCAAAAGTAAAAATGCGAAGGATGCAGGAAATATTTTTATGGATAATACCCGCGTAAGATTTTTGAACTCCTATGTGGAAGTACCCGGGAAAGCGCTGCAATGGAGCGGTGTGCCTGGTGAAATTAAAATAGAAGGATCAGTTGATAAAAAGGGGAGTATCCTGCAGCCGGAGTAGGGTGTAAGGTGTAGGGTATAAGGTGTAAGGTTAGAGGTGGAGGGTAGCTGAAAACGCTGTTGCGAATTGATAAACAGCCAGGTTGAATGATAAACAAAGAAAATGTTACCTGGTCAAAATTAGCTTTTCAAAAAACAGGAAAACTTAAAGATTAAAAAAGCAATACCAGCCGGCAGAGATATGAAAAGAAATATATCGATATTTATTGCTTTCATTGCCTGGACAGCCGTTGTAACACAATATTACTTGATGATCCAAAACCGGGTTGCTTCCATTGGCGAAACAACGATCCGCTTCTTTAGTTTTTTTACCATTTTAACCAATTTGCTGGTAGCTGTTTATTTTACAGTAAGCATGGTCAAACAAAAAGGCAGGTATCTCTCCATGCTCGATAAACCGGGAACTCTAACTTCGGTTACGGTTTATATTACCGTGGTCGGACTTGTTTATCAGGTCGTTTTACGTTCTACCTGGAACCCAACGGGGCTTCAGAAAATAGTAGATGAATTGCTTCACTCCATTATACCGGTTATTGTCATTTTTTTCTGGTACCTGTACGAACGCAAGTCTTTAGTGAAGTTCCGCCAAATACCTCAATGGTTACTCTATCCGTTACTTTATTTGGTTTACATATTAATCCGGGGTAGTTTTTCAGGTTTCTATCCTTACCCGTTTGTGAATGTTGCAAACATCGGCTTGCAAAAAGTATTAATAAACTGCGTTGTACTTACAGCCTTATTCATTGGAATTTCAGCGCTATTCATAAAAGCAGGAAAGTGGATTAAGGTATAAACAAAAGAGGCAACTATTGAAACTTCTTATTTCCGTGCAATCATTGAATATGCTGTTGTTAAATGCTTTCAACAGACAGTATTGCCTTTTTGACCATTCCGGTAGCAAGCGGGCGCTAACCGCCATCAGATAGAATTCATTCGGTAACAAATAAAGCGGTGTTCATTAGAGTAGTGCCAATTAAATCTGCGAATCTGCGGCATTTTCTACATGAGGTATAAATATAATTTATATTCGTTTTTCAAATACCAGCGTAAATGCGTACGAAATCTTTTCTGTTTCCATGTATTTTTTTGCTGCTGCTCACCAGGGTGGAAGCACAAACAGTATTAAAAGACAGGCATCCCAATATCTTGTTCCTTTTTACCGACGATCAGCGATTCAGCACCATCGGCAGATTGGGGCTTGAGCCGGTACATACCCCCAACCTCGATGAGCTTTACAGGCAGGGAACCGTGTTTACACAGGCTCATATTATGGGCGGCTTGCAGGGCGCTATATGTATGCCCAGCCGTGCCATGCTCATGACTGGAAAAAGCCTTTTTCATCAACACCAGGATGGGTCATATATCGCAGCCACAGATATCATGATGCCCCAGTTCTTCCGGCAGCAGGGCTATGCTACTTTTGTAACGGGCAAATGGCATAATGGCGCCGCAGCTTTGAACCGTGCTTTTGCATCGGGCGACAATATATACCTCGGCGGCATGCACCGGTACGAAACAGGCGGACATTTTACGCCCATCCTGAGTCACTATGATAGTACAGGCGGGTACAAAAACAAATTTACCGGCGATCATTTTTCTACCATTTACTATGCTGATGCCGTTATAGATTTCATCAACAGACAAAAAAACGACGATCAGCCTTTTTTTGCTTATGTCGCTTTCACCACGCCTCACGATCCCCGGACGCCTCCCAAGGAGTTCCTGGATCTGTATGATTCCGTGAGCACAAAACTTCCGCCTAATTTTTTGCTGCAACATCCGTTCGATAATGGGGAGTTGCAGGTAAGGGATGAAGTATTGTTGCCTGTACCCCGCGATACGGCAGCGGTAAAAGCGGAAGTAGCCCGTTACTATGCCATGATCAGCGAAGCAGACTATGAAATAGGGAGGATATTACAGGCGCTTAAAGCCAGCGGGCAGTACGAAAACACGATCATTGTATTTGCCGGCGACAACGGGCTGGCGGTTGGCCAACATGGATTATTGGGAAAGCAAAGCCTGTACGAGCACAGCGTACGGGTACCTTTGGTGATGGCGGGTCCCGGTATAAAAAAAGACAACAGGTATAACGGCTATGTATACCTGTACGATGTGTTTGCTACATTGCGTGAAGCCGCCGGCTTTAAAAGCCCTCTACAGGACGATGGCATCTCTTTTGCTGGTGCGCTTAAAAACGAGCCGTTCGGGGGAAGAGATCATTTGTTTTTTGTGTACGCCAACCTGCAGCGGGCCGTTAAAAAGAACGGGCTTAAGCTGATCCGTTATAATGTGAACGGCGAATCGAAAACCCAGTTGTTTGATTTGAATAAAGATCCGTATGAAATGAAAGATGTGTCGGGTGATAAACAATACACATCTTCCCTAAAAAAACTTACCCGGTTGCTTCACACGGAAATGAAAGAAAGCGGTGATTTTTGCGATCCGCAACAACTCAACTGGGGTTATCCCGGAAAGCTGACCGGCGATGTCTGGACGAAATTGTTTCCCTGATGTTATAATGAGTGAATAATGGCTAGAAGCCGGCTGACCGCGTTTTACCGTTTTCGCCTGATCCTGATCGTAGAGTTTTGTGTGAGACTGCTCGAAAGAAAAACTTCGTAACGGTTCACGCCGTCTGTTATCACCATCAGCGCGGTATTAGGGGCAATAGAGCCCAGGTTTTCGGCAAACATGCTCAGCTCGTTGTATTCCCTGCCGGAGTCCAGCACTGTATAAAAAACAATTCCTCTTTCGGTAAGCGACTGGTGTATGGCTACAGGTTCCTTATTGAAAAATACGGAAATGCTGTCGCCATCCACAACACCATTGTCATAAAAAGTAAGCCGGAGCGAATCCGATTCTACCAGTATCTCCTGTCCAACCACTTCTTTTCTCTTATTGAACTCTTCCAGTATTTTCTGCGCCTCCATTTTTTCTGCTGACGGCTCTTTCACTTTCAGGTCTACGGAATCCGGCACATATACTTTTGAATCATTTACTACCACATCTTCTTCGGCAGGCTGCCATATTTTTTTTATGGCTGCGAATTTTTCGATCAGGCTGTCGGTATCGAGCTGTTCCCCATACACGAAATCAAAAGCTATATCGGGGCAGGTATACTTGTATTTTCCCTGGGTGGAGAAAACACCTTTGATATTGGTACCGGCACGTGAAGCGGTTATAATTGCCCTGAGATCCATGATACATTCAACCCCATTGGCCGCAGACGCGCGGAAATAGGTAATGGGCACATCTTTTATCAATACCTCGCGGGTACGGGGATTATAAGTTCCTTTTACATAAAAGCTCTGGTATGTTTGTTTGAAATAATAGCTGATGATGCCTTTCACTTCGTTGTTCTCCTGCTTCAGATCAAGCTCTACCAGGTAATTGTTGTGGGAACCTCCCAGCAATACATCCGCGCTTCCAAACCAACTTCCCTTTATACCCTGGGAAAAGCCTGAAATAGTTCCAAAAAAGCAAACGAGGGTTAGTAATGCTCTCATGTATATTATAATAATTGCTATGGGTTTAGAATTACTGCAAAGTAACGTATGATCTCTAAAAGTATTGTAAATAAAGTGGTTATACTTTCCACATGTTGGTAAAAACCGGGAGAAAATGGGAACAATACGGATGTGCCGCCCGGCAAATGATATCCGCATTACAGGGTATATAAGCTTTATTTTAATGAGTGAACTGATAAAATAGCTCCCTGCGAATTATATACCACATGCAGAAAATGCCAGTTACAAGAACCAAACCCTCTCGCAGAATACGGGTAAGAGTTTTATTTTTTACTGACAGCACTCAGGAAAAGTATGGGTTTTACTCAACCACTTGAATATTGCGATCCCAACCGAAGGTAGGGAGAGGTATCTATCTTCGCGCCAGTCACTGCTTCCATGTGTGAAACCTGATTCCTCTCCCACTCATACGAAATGCCAATGACAACGAGCCGGGGGTGTAAGCTTCCCGATCATTCAGGTTCACAAATGGTCTATTCTTTCGCCAGCCATGTGCTATAAACCGTAACTTCTTTTGATCTCTCTTTGCGTATCTCGGGTTTTGATGGATTCCCTTTTATCGTGTAGTTTTTTTCCTTTGCCCAGGCCGATCTCTATTTTTGCCAACCCTTTGCTATTGAAAAAAATGGCCAGCGGAACAATGGTAAATCCTTTTTCTTTGATCTTTGCTTCAAGCTTGCTCAGCTCCTTTCTTTTTAAAAGCAGCTTTCTTTCGCGCAAAGGATCGTGATTATTGTAAGTGCCATGGCTGTATTCTGCAATATGCAAACTTTTAATCCATAATTCACCTTTATGGAAATAGCAATAGCTGTCGTTAAAGCTGGCTTTCCCTGCCCTCAGAGATTTTACTTCGGTACCGGTCAATACCAGTCCCGCCTCATATTTGTCTTCTATATGATATTCAAAGTAGGCAGAACGATTACGGATATTAGACATGTGTTACAGAAGTATGATAATAAGGTATAAGGTGTTGACCGATGGCGTTGTGCGTTATGACCTGAACAGCATCAGCAGGGTGGAAATTTTATCTTTCAACTCCCGGCGCTCAATTATTGCATCAAGAAAACCATGATTCATCAGGAATTCCGAGCTCTGGAACCCGGCCGGAAGATCTTTTTTGATTGTTTCTTTAATTACCCGAGGACCCGCAAAGCCGATCATGGCGCCGGGTTCTCCTATGTTCACATCGCCCAGCATAGCGAACGATGCCGTGGTTCCACCATAGGTGGGATCGGTACAAACAGATATATATGGAATCCTGGCATCCGATAACTGGGAAAGTTTGCCTGAAGTTTTTGCGAGTTGCATCAGGGAAAAAGCGCTTTCCATCATTCGGGCACCGCCACTTTTGCTAATAATGACCAGGGGTTTTTTGTGCTCAAGGCAATGATCTACGGCTCTTGCGATTTTTTCGCCCATTACGCTGCCAAGAGAACCGCCTATAAAATTAAAATCCATACAACAAACCACTACAGCCGAGCCATTCATATTGCCGGTCGCTACAGAAAGTGAGTCGTCCAGCCCTGTTTTATCATAGGCTTCTTCCAGCCTCTTTTTATAAGGCTTCAGGTCATTGAAATTGAGAAAATCAACCGATCGTACGGAACTGAAAAGTTCTTCGTATTGCTGATCATCAAATAATATATCAAAATAATCCTGGCTGCCAATGCGATGATGATAGTTGCATTTGGGGCAAACGTATAAATTATCCTTCAGTTCCAGTACAGTGCAGGTGTATTTGCAGCTTGGGCATTTTATCCACAATCCATCAGGGGCCTCCTTCTTTTCTGCTGTGCTGGTAAGTATTCCTTTCTTTATTCTTTTAAACCAACGGCTTCTCGACTCATCATTGTTGGTATTTTCTCCTGCAAGATTGGCGTCAAAATCTTCTTCGTGTTGCATTATAGTGCTTAAGTTGGAAGTCAAGATTAACGAATTTATTGAATAATAACAATAAAAAGGGGGACAAATATAAGTATTAAAATAAAACCTCCACCCTGC
This sequence comes from Chitinophagaceae bacterium, assembly GCA_019638615.1. Classification (GTDB taxonomy): domain Bacteria; phylum Bacteroidota; class Bacteroidia; order Chitinophagales; family Chitinophagaceae; genus Agriterribacter. The sequence goes on from JAHBTL010000061.1 coordinate 15,395, forward strand.
AAGAGGTGGAGGAAACTTTTTTAACCGAGCCTACTAAGATTAATGGGCTTCTAAGGATTGGACTTTTTGGTTTTCAGGATTCTCGCTTGCAATTACTTTTGTCCAAGGTTGTTTGGTTTTGGCCAGGATTTGGATTTTAAATCCGGGAGTGCTTTTACAAGGTTACTGGTTTTCTGATGGTAACAGGTTATTGGATTTTCCGCCTTTTGGCGAACGGAAATTGGATTTTAGGTATATGGCTTAATGATTAAAGTAAAGAAAGTTGATTGATATTGGATTTTATTCTACCCTTTCAAAGGATTTGGATTCTTAACTTTTTTAGGACGGTTTTCTCGGATGTTTATTGGATGGTTGAGGCGTAGCTTCCTCATCAATCAACTTCCAGCCAAAGATACTCACGAGTTATCCACCACACAAGAGCGTTTTCCCCCAATTTTTAACATATATTTTTACTAGCCTTGTTGAAAATATTTCGTGCCTTCGATTAGTAAAATTACTATATATATTCATGTATATGTTCTATATGGTGGGTAATGTTACATTGGCCGAAGTTACTCAAACCATTGACTGTGCTGCGTTGTATCGATTTTCAGCATTAAATGCAGTTGCTTAAATATGATTTTATTTTGTAATGGATTGTATTATATCATATTTTGTAATAATGTGGAAAACTCCTGATTCATCTTTGCTTAGGATCGCTCCATTGTCTTTAGTGATAAGCTTACTTAGTCTTTCCACGGGAGTATCGTAGGAAACTTCAGGATAAGGTTTTTCTGCAATGCTGCTTACCTGCTGATGCTTGATATCGGGACTTTGAAACAGCTTATTAAATAACCCGCTCTCTGAAATAGAGCCGGTCTGTACGCCATTTTCCACTATCGGGATGTTTTCTATATCGTATTTCTTCATCAGTTCAAACACTTCAGCAACCGTTTGGGTGGGAGATGCCGTTACGATCCGCTGGCGGTCTTTGCCGGTAACAATATCCTTAAACGTCTTTATTTCCAGGAATCCTCTTTCGAGCATCCATTGGTCGTTGTATATTTTAGCTATATACCTGCTGCCATGATCGTGGAAGATACAAACTACCAGGTCGTCTTTCTTCAGGCGGTCTTTTAATTGCATCAATCCCTGCAGGCAGCTTCCTGCGCTATAACCGCAAAACAATCCTTCTTCACGCGCGATACGCCTTGCCATTAAGGCTCCATCCTTATCTGTAACCTGCTCAAAATGATCAATCACCGTCATATCATAATTAAGCGGCACAAAATCTTCCCCAAATCCTTCCGATACATAAGGATGCACCTCGTTCATATCCATTTCACCGGTGCGAAAATATTTCGTAAGCAATGATCCGTATGCATCGATGGCCCAAACCTGTATGGCCGGATTTTTTTCTTTGAGATACATGGCGGTTCCTGTAACAGTACCCCCGGTACCCGCTGTGGAAACCAGGTGTGTTATTCTGCCTTCTGTTTGTTGCCATATTTCCGGGCCGGTGGTTTCATAATGGGCGATCCTGTTGGCCAGATTATCGTACTGGTTGCATAAAAAAGCACCCGGGATTTCCCTGGCCAGGCGTTTGGCTACCGAATAGTAGCTTTTAGGATCGCCGGGTTCCACATTCGTTGGACAAACAATCACTTCGGCTCCCACGGCTTTAAGAATATCAAATTTTTCTTTTGACTGTTTATCGGTAGAGGTAAATATGCATTTGTAACCTTTTACAGAGGCAGCCAGCGCCAGGCCCATGCCTGTATTGCCCGAGGTGCATTCAATAATAGTTCCTCCCGGTTTTAATTTTCCTTCTTTTTCGGCCACTTCAATCATTTTTACCGCCATCCTGTCTTTTATGGAGTTCCCGGGGTTGAAATAATCCACCTTGGCGGCAACAGTACAGGGCAATCCTTTAGTTATTTTATTCAGGCGTACCAGGGGAGTATTGCCTATTGTTTCCAGTATGTTGTTTTTGATATCCATATACACAGCTTTGTGTTGGTAAAGATAATGGAGAATGGATGGTTGACAGTGGACGATTGACAATGACTTGCAACCTGTAACAGCCATCAAATCTCGAATCTCAAATTTCAAATCTTATTTCTTCACCTCTTCCAGGGCTTTTTGAATGATGGGATCATTGGCATTATTTACTTCATAAAAACCTTCGTTACGCCATTGTTGCCTTGCAAAAAGACTTTTTAAGCGCTGTGTGATGAATTTTTTGTCGGCGGCTGTTATGTTTGCAAGAGAAATACCGTTGCCTGCAGCAAAATCTTCGAAAGCTTTCCAGATATTTCGATCCACCTCGAAGCCTTTTTCAAAATCGGATGGCTGGGAAAACAACCTGAACTGATCTATATGATCAACATAATAACGATATACAAAATTACCTATGGTATTCTTTGAATACAGGGCTGCAATTACATCCCCGATACCGGTTGTATCAATCGCCACAAAGGCATCCGGCGTTATGCCCCCTCCGCCATATACCAGCTTGCCCCCGGGCGTATGATAAGCCTGGCCTGCTTCCAGCCGGTTGCTGTCGGCATTGATCATGGCGCCGTGATGGAAACGCTCTATTACCTCATCATTATAAGTCTTTACCCCTTTGTCGTAAGGCTTTTGAATAGATCGTCCCAGGGGAGTATAATACCTGGCAATGGTTAACCGTAAAGCCGATCCGTCGTTTAAATTGTATTGTTCCTGCACCAGCCCTTTTCCAAAGGAACGCCTGCCTATCACTTCGGCGCGATCCCAGTCCTGCAAAGCACCTGTCAATACTTCACTGGCGGAAGCGGAGCCTTCGTCGATCAATACGACCAGCCTGCCTTTTTCAAAAATACCATCCCGTTTCGCTTTGTATTCGGTTTTACCTGTGTGCCCGCCCTGGGTATAAACGATCAGCTTGTTTCCCTCTAAAAACTCATCGGCAATTTCAACGGCTTCCTGCAATATGCCGCCACCGTTGCCACGCAGGTCGAGCACCAGTTTCTGAATACCCTGCTCTTTTAGTTTCAGCATGGCTTCCATAAACTCTTCATACGTGGTTTCGGAAAATTTACTAAGCCTGATATAGCCTGTTGCCGGGGCTATTATATACGACGCGTCCAGGGAATACAAAGGGATCACACTTCTTGTTATATCAATGTCCCTTTGCTCTTTCCCGCGCAGCACCGTTACTTTTACTTTTGATCCCCTTAAGCCCCTGAGAAGCTGCCGCACCTTATCTCCATCAATGTCTTTACCGGTTACGGTTGAATCAGCTATTTTCAGGAACCGGTCTCCTACCTGTAGCCCTGCCTTTTCGGAAGGACCTCCCTTTAGTACGCTTAATACATGAATGGTGTCGTTGAAAATATTAAACTCAATGCCAATGCCTTCAAATTTTCCCGCCAGGTCTTCATTTACCTGCTGCAGATCGCGGGCGGGGATAAACACTGAATGCGGATCGAGGTGCGTTAACATTTCCTCTATGGCAGCATCTGCCAGGGTATCGGTTTTAACAGGGTCTACATACCTTTTTGATATCAGGTCAAGCACCTCCTGCACCGGGCTCTTTTTCTCGGCAGAGAAAAAACGGGCTGAAGAAGGCATTTTTTCTTTCATTTTATACCCTAGGAACATACCTCCTATCATTACTATCGAAAACAGCAGGGGCAACCAAAGCTTCCATTTATTATTACGCATTCGTCTGTGTTTGTATATTATCTTTGAGAGCACGAATTTCACGAAATAAGTTCAATTAATAATGTCGTCAGTAAAATTGATAGCCGATAGCGGGGCAACAAAGGCAGAATGGTGCCTGATAAAAGGAAACAGGAAAAAAACGATTTTTACACAGGGGATCAGTCCCTATTTTTTTACTACACAGCAAATTGCGGAAATACTCCAAAAAGAGTTGCTTCCTTCGCTTAAAGGGGTGCAGGTAAATGAAGTATACTATTATGGTACGGGATGTATCAATCCAAACAATGTAAAAATTGTTAAAAAAGCAATAGCACAGGTGTTTGGTGGACTTAAAAAAAACGAGGTTACACATGATGTAATGGCGGCAGCACGGGCTTTGTATGGAGATGATAAAGGAGTAGCATGCATATTGGGCACAGGTTCCAGTTCGTGTTACTATAACGGGAAAAAAATAGCCAATAACAAACCCGGCCTGGGTTATGTGCTGGGCGACGAGGGCAGCGGCGCATACCTTGGGAAAAAGGTATTACAATATTATCTCTATCAAACATTTGATGAAGAGCTGATGGGACGATTTAAAATGAAATACAATACGCCCCCTGCTTCCGCTATCCTGGAAAATGTTTACAAAAAGCCTTTGGCAAACCGGTATCTTGCTTCTTTTACTCCGTTCCTGTCGGAAAACAGGGGGCATTATATGGTAGAGAATATTATTGAAGATGCCCTCAACGATTTCTTTTTTCATCATATATGCAAGTTCAGGGAAAGCTGGACAATGCCTGTGAGTTTTGTGGGCGGCATTGCTTTCCATTTTAAAGATGTGGTAAAAGAGCTGTGCAATACGTATGAATTTACCCTGGGGCGTATATTAAAAAACCCGATGGAGGGATTGGCCCAATACCATAGATAGGTTTAGGGTTGGGGGTTTATGTTTTGATGTAAAGAATCAGGAACCAGGGGTCAAAAGCTAAAAATCAAAATCAGGAACCAAAAACTAAAAACAAAAAACGAGAAACCCAAAACAACAAATCGAACATGTCATTTGTTAAGATCACCGAACAGCCTTCGCTTTACCACCACCTGGAAAAAATGGCGGTAGCGGACATATTAAAGAACATCAATAATGAAGATAAAAAAGTACCGGAAGCCATTGAAAAGGTGATACCTCAAATTGAAAAGCTGGTATTGGTAACAGTAGATAAAATGCTGGCAGGCGGAAGGCTTTTTTATATAGGTGCCGGCACCAGCGGAAGGTTGGCAATAGTGGATGCCAGCGAATGTCCTCCTACTTATGGCGTTTCTCCTGACCTGGTGATAGGCATTATTGCAGGAGGAAAAAAAGCAATGACCCAACCGGTGGAGTTTGCGGAAGACAGTCTTACGCAAGGCTGGGATGATTTGAAAAAGCACCATATCAATAAAAAAGATGTAGTGATTGGCATTGCCGCCAGCGGAACAACCCCTTATGTAATTGCCGCTTTAAAAACATGCAGGGAAAATGGCATAGTAACAGGGTGTATTACCAATAATCCCGGTTCGCCGTTAACCGAACAGGCAGACTACCCGATTGAAGTGGCTGTAGGCCCGGAATTTGTGACCGGCAGTACACGTATGAAAAGCGGTACTTCACAAAAGCTGGTGCTGAATATGATCTCGACATCTGTTATGATACAATTGGGCAGGGTGGAAGACAACAAGATGGTGAATATGCAGTTGAGTAATGAAAAGTTGTTTGACCGCGGCGCTAAAATGCTGATGGAAAAGCTGGGTATCAGCGATTACGAAACCGCCAAAAAGCTGTTGATCAAGCATGGCAGTGTAAAAAAAGCCATTGAAGCCGCATAGTATCAGGGCTCGCTATATTGCTTTGCTGAAAATTTTGTTTTCTCCCGTATGGTGCTGCCGCTGCAGGTGCAGATCAAAAGCGCTGCAGATGTTCCGGATAAAATAATGCCCCTTTGCCGTGAGCTTTAACTGCCGGTCGTTCAATTCCACCAGTCCATCTGCAACCGGCTCCTCAAGTCGCGGAAAACAGGTGTCTTTTAATACCGGAAGATCGTCGGTTTGAAATGCTGTATAGCCTTTACAGGTTATGTTTTTGATGTAATTACGGAAAATAATATCTTCTTTATTTAAAAAATATCCGCGGCTTACAGGCAGGTTGCCACTGTTAATATCGTTGTAATAGGTATGCAGGGTTTTATGGTTTTGAACAAAAGCGTTCCCGGTATCGCTGATGGCGGATACACCTAAGCCCAGCAACATACCGGAATCCTGCACCGTATATCCCATGAAATTCCTGTGCAATCTCCCTTGTTGTTTCGCTGCATACAGTTCATCTCCCGGTAATGAAAAATGATCCATTCCTATATCATGGTAACCTGCCGCCAAAAAAAGATACTGCCCATGTATGTACAGTTGTAATTTTTCTTCTGCCGATGGCAGGTGTGATTCATCAAATAAACGTTGCGCCTTGCTCGTCCAGGGCACATGCGCATAGCTGTAAAAGGCAATGCGGTCGGGTTGTAGCTGAATCACTTCACCAATGGTGCGGTCAATGCTTTGTATCGTTTGCAGTGGCAGACCGTATATGAGATCAAAGTTGACGGAGGTAAATCCTGCTTCCCTGGCATTGGCGGTTGCCTGTTGTACACTTTCAACCGGTTGTACCCGGTTGATCACTTTCTGCACTTCAGCGTCCAGGTCCTGAACACCGTAACTGATACGCCTGAAGCCCAGGCTGAATAAGGTGTCCAGGTGCCGGCGGGTGGTATTGTTGGGATGCCCTTCAATACTGAAAGCATGGTTGGGATGAATGGTACAGTGTGATAAAAATATTTTCAATAGCCGGTCGAGGTTTCGGGGCGAAAAGAAGGTAGGCGTACCTCCGCCCAGGTGGATTTCCCTGATCACCGGTTTTTCATGCATCAGGTTCCGGTAAAGGCTCCATTCTTTCTCAATTGCACCGATATAGTCCTCTTCTACCGAATGATTGCGGGTAATTTTTTTATTGCATCCGCAATAAGTGCACAACGATTCGCAAAAAGGAAGATGGATATACAGGCTGAGCCCGCCCTGGTTGTTCCGGGCAATGAATTGTTCGGAAAAAACTTTTGCCCATTCTGTCGGGCTGATGTCATTTTTCCAGAATGGTACAGTAGGATAGCTGGTATAGCGGGGAACCGGTTGGTTGTATTTCGCTATCAGCTCCTGATCAGGGATGGTGTACGACATAACAGGCAATTTTCCGAAAAAATATCTGCCGCGTGTATGATATGGATGGAGGGGAGCAATGATTTTGGTCAGGAATGAGGGCTTGCAACAGGCGGGTGACCATTTTTGAGGCCACTGCGATACCGCCCGCGTGCTGCATGGAATTAAATTGGATTTTACGGTGGGAGAAGCAGTCCCAATGTGAGGTCAATTGTTGAGATTGCTTCTCCTCCCATCATCCGCAATGCTTTTGAATTGATTTAGCGGCTGCCAATGACATATCATCCGGTTTGCTATTTATCAACTGGTTATGAACTTCAATTTGTTGTTCCACAAACTCGGTTTTCCTTTCAACTACAATCCCTCCGCTTTTTTCTGTTACTTTTTTGCGGAAAAAAGTAACCAAAAAGCCGCCGGGAAATGATTACCGCAATTTCCCGGAACGCTCTGATGAAGCTTTAGTACTACTGTGAATTCAGCAACAGAGCCCTGATACGTTTGCTGATAACTTAGCCGACTTAGGATACTTACAAATCAGAAAGCTGTGACAAACAAATGCAACTTGTCACGACGCAATGATGGAGGCGCCGCCTAATTAGTAACTCGCAATGACGGACATTTTTTTTCACTGCGAACCTGACTTTCGGTTGGGAGAAGTAGTCCCAACGGTAAATACACCCCAACTGGCGGCGGTTTTTTTAATTTCCCCTATCATATTACCTTTGCAGCCTTTAAAAATAAGGGCGGCCAGGCTGTTCTATAAAAAATATATATGGCATTACAGGCAGGTATTGTGGGATTGCCCAATGTAGGGAAATCAACTTTATTTAATGCATTAAGCAGTGCAAAAGCCCAGGCGGCTAATTTTCCTTTTTGCACCATTGAACCGAATGTAGGGGTAATAACCGTGCCCGACGAGCGGCTGATTGAGCTGGAAAAGCTGGTGAAACCGGAAAGGGTAGTGCCCACTACTGTGGAAATCGTGGATATTGCCGGCCTGGTAAAAGGAGCCAGTAAAGGAGAGGGATTGGGTAACCAGTTTTTAGGAAACATTCGCAGTACCGATGCCATCATACACGTGTTGCGGTGCTTTGAAGATGACAATGTGATTCATGTGGACGGAAGTGTGAACCCGGTACGGGATAAAGAAATCATTGATACGGAGCTTCAACTGAAAGACCTTGACAGTGTGGAGAAAAAGATCAGCAAAGTTGAAAAAGCTACCAGAACCAGCGGCGATAAAGAACAGATAAGAGGGTTGGAAATATTACAGCAACTGAAGCAGCACCTGGAGCAGGGTAAAAATGCAAGATCGTTCCAGGTAAGCAAAGAAGACCGCGAAAAATTCATTGACGATACTTTCCTGCTTACCATAAAGCCTGTGATTTATGTATGCAATGTGGATGAGAAAAGCGTGATCAGCGGAAATAAGCACACCGAAGCCATAAAAGAACTGGTAAAAGATGAAAATGCTGAAATTCTTTTTGTAAGCGCAGCCATTGAAAGTGAAATAGCCGTGATGGATAGCTATGAAGACCGGCAGATGTTTTTGGAAGACCTCGGATTAAAAGAAAGTGGCGTAACCAGGCTGATACGCTCCACCTATCACTTGCTCCGCCTGATCACTTATTTTACCGCCGGCGTGCAGGAAGTAAGGGCATGGACAATAACCAGGGGTATGCTGGCTCCGCAGGCAGCCGGCGTAATACATACCGATTTTGAAAAAGGATTTATACGCGCTGAGGTGATCAGGTACAGGGATTTTATTCATTATAAGTCGGAAGCAGCCTGCCGCGAAGCAGGAAAGCTGGCTGTTCAGGGAAAAGATTACGTAGTGGAAGATGGCGATATCATGCATTTCAGGTTCAATGTATAACAAGCCTTTTTTGCTTTTACCACATAGAAAAACAGGGAACATAGTAACTAGTATGCCTCCGTATTTCTGTGTGTCAGTGTTGTGTATGACATTTTTAGTGTATGCCTGTTCATACCCCGCTGGCAAAAAATCACCGCAAACTAAAATACCGGGTACCACCGTAGTCAGCGACTCAGATAGTGCTCATTCAAAAGACAGCATAGTCGCATCCGGCAAACGAACGCTCACACAGGCAGATATACAGTACCTGGATTTAGTGATCATTGAAGAGCATCCCGAAGTTATTTTGTTCCATGAAAACAAGTCTGAAACAATAGCTTTTGCCGATGAGCTAAAAAAATATTTTAAATCCCGTAATGCCGATATGCGGGAGAATGGAACGCCTACGCCCGAAGCCGAAAAAGGCCGGTCGCAAAAATTCTATATTCATCATGTAGGCGATAATCTCTTCAGGGTATATGTGTTTGATGAATGGAAATAGCTGCAAGTGACGCGGTTACGGGAAGGTTTTTGATTTGTTGATTTCTGATTTTGGGTTCCGGGTTTCAGGTTGCAAGTT
>JAHBTL010000062.1 GCA_019638615.1 Chitinophagaceae bacterium
AAGGGTTTACCGGAAAGCTATATAGGGTATGGTGATATGATATCCCGACAGATGATACATCCAGAAAAATCTACTTTAATAAAACGGAGTTTACCGAACTATATAATCGCCGTTTAGAAAAAGTACAACTTGAAAACGCGGATGCATTATACATCATCCAGTCAAGAGATAGCAAAGAGTCTTTCTTTTATTGCGACCCCCCATATTTTAACTCAAATATGGGGCACTATAAAGGCTATACGAAAATGAACTTTGAGGATCTGCTGCAATTATTGTCAACCATCGATGGAAAATTTCTACTGTCTTCTTATCCATCCAAACTGCTAGAAGAATACACACTGAAACAATGCTGGTCAACCCTCAAATTCGAGCAGGCGGTATCGGTAAATGTGAAAGCAGCAGGTGATAAAAAGAAAATAGAAGTCCTGACTGCAAACTATCCGTTGGAGCAACAACATCAGGCTATGCTTTTCTAACAAATTTTAATTTATTCCGCCATGAATACAACAGACTATAAAAATGAAGAATGGATCAGAGGTTACCACAGAACTTCCCGGGCGTGGTATGCCACAGAAAAAGACAAACATGAACCACGAATAGAATTCGGATTCTATCACAAAGGAGGATTCCCTGGCACGATTGGCGAGATGTCCATACGCTGGAAATATCTGGACGATAAGCTCGTTCCTTATCTACATGCCTTCGATGACAGTTGGAAGGCACTATCCACGTTCACTGATCTGCTTGAAAAAATGGCTCAGTGGGATAACAAAAATATTACCGAAGACCAGTTCGTACAGCTACTTGATAATACCGGATTTCTTGATTTAACTAAATACCAGCAAAACTTAAGCCCAGGTAAGCAATCCCGAACCGTACACTCTCCTCAAAACAAGGGACTTAAAAAATAGTCTGTGCTGGCCTACAATACCATATATAATATAGACTGCATCCGGGGCATGAAAATGCTGCCGGATGCATCTGTACAATGTTGTATAACCAGCCCGCCTTATTGGGGGCTTCGGGATTATGCTGCAAAGGAACAATTTGGATTAGAACCCACTCCGGAAGAATATGTATCAAGAATGGTTGACGTATTTGCAGAAGTTAGGCGTCTTTTGAAAGAGGATGGAACACTGTGGTTAAATTTGGGCGATGCATATTGGGGATCCGGAAAAGCAGGTAAAAATCCATCTTATCAAAAAAATCATAAAGAATTTGGTAAACCTTCGGCACATACGTCAAGGTTTGGCAGACCTACTACTGGCAGTCATCCTGCCCTCAAACCGAAAGACCTGATCGGGCTACCCTGGCGGGTAGCGTTTGCTTTACAGGGCTTTGCGATAGTGCCTATGTACTCCTTTACACAATGGGCAGACATACTTAAAGAAGCCAGAGAGAAAGGGGATTGGGAGTTAGTACTTTTTACAGAAGGAATACTTAGAAAGTATGACTTACTCGAAGGGCTGAAAAAATCCGGATGGTATTTGCGTCAAGATATCATTTGGCATAAGCCTAATCCGTTACCGGAAAGTGTAACGGACCGCTGTACTAAAGCGCACGAATACATCTTTCTTCTTTCCAAAACAACAAAATATTATTTTGACCAGTCAGCGATAAAAACGGAGCTGAAATTATCATCTGCCGAGAGGTTGGAGCGGGGTATTTCAGAACAAAACAAATATGTGAATGGTGTACCAGGACAGTCGCCGCAAAACCTGGGTAAGCCCAGGGAAAACACTAACAAGAAAAGGATCATCAAGGCAATAGAAGGCAGTGGTATTGTAGGGCATAAAGGTAATTACAATCGCAAAGGTGAATTAATCGGGGGCGGATTTGCCAACAAGCGATCAGTATGGACAGTTGCCACACGACCTTTCCGGGGGGCACATTTTGCTACTTATCCTGAAGATCTTATTGTGGATTGTATTAAGGCCGGCAGCAAGGAAAATGATTTGATACTTGATCCCTTTATGGGCGCAGGGACAACTGCTTTAGTCGCCTCGCTTTTAAATCGAAAATTCGTTGGGTTTGAACTGAACCCTGATTACATAAAAATTGCGAACAAACGATTACAGGACAGATTAGGATTGTTTCATTAAATAAACACTGAAGGTACATGGGAGAATATGTCAAATATGGCAGAGAGGTAATAAAAATCGGAACCCGCGAAAACCTGTATTATACTACTTACCAAGGGTATTGCGCGGCATTGGAAAGCAATCTTCTCTCCGGTGCCGAAGGCAGTCTCAGTCCGAGTTTATATGCAAAAGCCGATTCGGGGTTCTGCTTCCGGTTTCCGTTTCCTGATGAGGATAAACAGCTATTGGGAGCGGACTTGAATGACTTTGACCGGGGCGTACCTTTTAATCTGGACAGCGCTATTGTTGAACCTCCCGAAAAGTGTGGTGTTAAAGATGGAATTTTTCAGATGGAGATCGTACAGCAAAGACTGGTGCATCGAAAATCAGATAACCTATTATGCCTGGCTTTAGTTTTGCGAACTCGTCCGCTAGGGGAATATTTCCGGGTTGAAGATGATATCGATGTAAAAAATATATTATCTCAAATAATCAAACACCACATCCTCCAGAATAATGATCCGTTGCAACGATCATTTTACAGGAACATAGCGGCACGTATTCTAAAAGGATACAGGCTTAATGTTTCACAAGTATTAGAAAGAAAACCAAAAAATCAACCGCGCGAAATTCTGTCTGATAATTCATCAGTAAAAAGAAAAATATAAACCAACATGACGACAATCGAAAAGCTACAAGAAGCAATGAAACATATGCAGGAAGCCGAAAGGCTTGTTAACGAAGCTAAAAACGAAAATCATTCCCTTGACAGATACTACGGTTATTCATTACAGATTATTTCACAGGAACTAATCATATTCTCTGACAATAGCGCCGGCTATCTTGGTCGTAATACTAACCTGCAGGAGATAATAGTTGCCGAAGGAAAAGACTGGAACTCAAAAGAAATTAGTCTGGAGAGAAAACGAAGAAGCACAGAAAATACTCACTCCGGAAAAACAACACCAGCAAGGAGAGCAAAACGCCATTAATTATTGTATAAACTTCTTCATTTATGAAAACCCTTAGCCTGAAACATCTACAACCCTTAGCTTGTGAAGCTTACGCCGGACTGTCAATCTACCCGGAAAAACAGGGCGTTTCTACTATCAACGAATTTACGAAAGAGCTTAATGATGATATAAAAAATATCCGAAGAGTTGCTACTCCTGCGACAGCTTCGGAAAATCTTGAAGCCATAATTTCAAAATATCAGCGGCGATATGAATTTCATTTGGCTGCCTGGCTGCAAAGTGCTGTGCAAAATAAGTCAGCTTTTTTATCTCCATCTTCCGCTTATACTGGCTCAGAAGCATCAAAAGGCAGAAAGTTGGTACTGAATAGATACAATTACTTCAAGCAGTGGAGACACCGCACCGTAAATATGCTTACAAGTGGACTGAAACAGGCACAAATGCAAAAGCATCCAAATGAAAGAAAAAGAATGCAGCGGGTCATAAAGTCAGATGAGGAAACGAAATACCTGAGAAAAAGATAAGAGGAATGGCAGATTATATCTAAGCACTGTAGTGAAATCTATTGTAAGATCAATTAAAATATATTATATGAATAATGATACTTCCGAAGTTAGCCTTGATCATTTGCGACAGTTGGCATATCGCGCCCATTACTTTACCTCTTTTACTCCGGATAAAAGGGCAGACGAGATAATTAAGGCATATAGTGAAGAACTTCGTAACGATCTGCAAACAATTCGTGATAAGTCATCGCAGGAGATTTTGCCTGAAAATGTAGAACAAACACTTACAAGATACAGGCAGAAATACGAGCAGCATCTTTCCGGCTGGTTACATAGTCAAAGTAATGTAGCCAGTAGCGCAGTCACCGGGCCTGCCAATTTCCCTGTTGCAAGGATGGAGAAATACAGAAAATGGGCAGACAATAAATATGAGTATTTCAGAGAGTGGCGACAACGTGCTTTGAAAGCAATATTAAAGTCCATGAAGCCAAAAGTGAACGAACTGGAAGGAGCACGGGAAAATCTAAAAAAGAGGGAGGAAATGCAACAAATCATGGTTTCTGCCAACAAGATAATAAAGAAGGGCGGACCAAACGTTACCGAGGAGCTTAAAAAATTAGGACTGGATGAAAAAGCGATACAGGAAGCCCTGAATCCAACTTTTACTAACAAAAAGGGCTTTTTATCTTTTCAATTGAGCAATAATAACGCGGAGATCCGTAGGCTACGCAGCCGGGTAGCGGTACTGGAAACTAAGGCGAAATTAGCTGAAGAGGTAGGCAAAAAAGCCGAAGAAATTAATGGAGTAAAAGTGGTTTACAATTATGAAAAAGACAAGGTACAATTATTATTTGATGAAAAGCCAGATCTTGAAACGCTTAAGCAGTTACATTCACATGGCTTCATATGGAAACGTTCTATAGAAGCCTGGCAGCGTAAATTGACCAATAGAGCGATTAAGGCAGCTCAGGATGTTGCTAAGGGAATCCGCAGGTGAAATATTGACTTTGAGGGCAATCCTTCGTCTTGCCTTTTTTTACTGATATCTCTTGGAGAAAATTTTTTGCTAATCTGATATTTTTTATCGGCCATTTATCCGGATATATCGCATAGTCCGTAATTATTTCTTTCTAAATTGTACAAAGGCGTGAATTAATTTCGACAAGAGATATTTCAACTCCAGGTAACCGTTCAGATGTTGGCAGCAATTTTGTATTCGGTTTATAACAACAAAGCATAATCCCCAGAAACGACATAGTTGTTTTGATGGGGCGTTTTTGGTGTTCATTCTAATCTTAAAATTTGAACGATGACAGACAGTAAAGCAAAAAGAGATGGCCGGGACCGCAGTAAAGTAAGCGGTTCTGAGAACTATGAGATACAGTATTTTAAAAACAAGATGGGAGTTTCCAGCCAGGCAGTAGCCGGGACGATCAGGGCTACGGGCTCAAATAACCGTAAAGTGTTGGAAAAATATCTGAAAGGAAAGCAAGGCAGATAACATATAATGTCTTTCTATGTCCTTAGTCAAGTACCGAAAAAAGCGCAACGCCAGGGTAACGCCTGAGCCATTTGGCGGGAAAAGCATTGATACGGATGCGTTGAGATTTGTTATACAAAAGCATGCAGCGTCACATCTTCACTACGATTTTCGGCTGGAAATGGCAGGAGTGCTAAAGAGCTGGGCTGTGCCTAAAGGTCCGTCCGTAGATCCAGGTGTCAAACGCCTGGCTATGATGGTTGAAGACCATCCTCTTGATTATCGAAACTTTGAGGGTATAATACCTAAAGGCCAGTATGGAGGTGGAACAGTAATTGTGTGGGACGAGGGAACCTACGAAGCAGTTGATCTGAAGGGTAAGACCAAAAAAGAGCAGGAAAAGCATTTACTGCACGGCTCTATAGCGGCAAGATCAAGTTTGTGCTAAAGGGTAAAAAACTCAAAGGTGAGTTTGCTCTGGTCCGAGCGCAAGGGCGTGGAGAAAATGGATGGCTACTTATGAAGCTGGACGACAGATATGCATCAACAAAAGATATACTGCTGAAGGAAAAATCTGTGTTGTCTGGTAAGACCATAGAAAAAGTTACTGCGACCAGCGATAATATCTATGGACGGGCTAAGAAAGGTACGCCAACGAAAAGAAGCGCTGGAAAGAAAATGCCTGCTGCAACGAGAAACAATAAAAAAGTCGTCGCGGCT
The DNA here is from genome assembly GCA_019638615.1 of Chitinophagaceae bacterium. Taxonomy (GTDB): domain Bacteria; phylum Bacteroidota; class Bacteroidia; order Chitinophagales; family Chitinophagaceae; genus Agriterribacter. The sequence continues at coordinate 5,762 of JAHBTL010000062.1, forward strand.
ACACTGGATCAAACATCGGATCCGAATGTAGACGCATTACTGTTAAAAGCCAAAAGAGGACAGATGCCTAAAGAAATTCAGCCCATGTTGGCAACGCTGGTTGATAAGCCCTTTGATGATCCGGATTGGGTATATGAAATAAAGTGGGATGGCTATAGGGCTCTGGCGTTTGTTCAAAAGGGCAACGTACAACTGCTATCTCGTAACAATAAATCTTTCGATAAGAAATTTTATCCCATCTATGATCTTTTGAGTGAGTGGAATATAGATGTAGTAGTTGATGGGGAAATTGTCGCCATTGATGAAAACGGGCGCTCTAATTTTAATAAGTTGCAGAACTGGAGAAGCGAGGCAGACTCCGAATTAGCCTTTTACATTTTTGATATACTGTGGTATACTGGAAAGAATCTGATGGATTTGCCACTTTCAGAACGCAAGACAATTTTAAAAGCCGTGCTGCCTACAAATGATGACCGCATTAGGCTAAGCGATGTGTTTTCTGTTTCCGGTACAGAAATGTTTGCTGCAGCAGGTAAAATGGGACTTGAGGGTATAATGGCGAAGCGAGCAGACAGCATGTATACGCCCGGCTTTCGCAGCAAAGAGTGGCTGAAAATCAAAATTAATAAAAGGCAAGAAGTTATTATTGCTGGCTTCACTAAAAACGCAGGCACATCCAAGACGTTCAGCGCCCTGCTATTGGCGGTCTATGAAAAGGGAAAATTAACTTATGTAGGTAAGGTGGGAACAGGCTTTTCTGATGAAAAACAAAAAGAGTTAATGTCCCTCTTTAAACCGCTGATTGTTTCCAAATCACCTTTTAGTGAAGCAATAGATGTAGACAAGCCTTCGCGGTTTAGACAACGTATGGGTGCTAAACCCACATGGTTAAAGCCTCAGTTGGTATGCGAAGTATCTTTTACCGAGATAACGGAGGATGGCGTTTTCCGGCATCCCTCTTTTGAAGGTGTCCGGGAGGATAAAAAAGCTAAGGACGTGGTTCGTGAAACAGAGGCACATACCAGCCAAGTGGTCAGGGCAGTTAATAAAGAGAAAACACCTGCTGCCCGGCTCGTGAGGGCGCCCAAAGACAAGAGCAGGAAGACACTGCTCAATCCTACCGATGAAACACAGGTGCGCAAGATCAACGGGCATGAACTGAAGTTCAATAATCTGAGCAAGGTATACTGGTCAAAGGAAGGCTACACCAAACGGGACCTGTTCAACTATTACTACCAAGTGGCCGAATACATTTTGCCTTATCTTAAAGACCGCCCGCAGTCGCTGAATCGCTTTCCGAACGGCATTACCAAGCCCAGCTTTTACCAGAAAGATGTGAAGGGCAAATCCCCGGATTGGGTAAAGACTTTCCCATATACCACGAGCGATGGGGAAAACAAGGAGTTCCTTGTGGGCGACAATGAAGCCACACTGCTCTGGATGGCTTCTCTAGGCTGCATAGAAATGAACCCCTGGTTCAGCAGGATCCAATCGCCCGACCACCCTGACTATTGCGTGCTTGACCTTGACCCGGATAAAAACAGTTTCGACCAGGTGATCACCATAGCGCTTGCTATAAAAGAAGTACTGGATGCTATCAGCGTACCGTGTTATTGTAAAACTTCCGGCTCTACCGGTATGCATATATATATTCCGCTCGGCGCAAAATATACCTATGACCAGTCGCAAATGTTCGGGCGGCTTATCGTAACGCATATCCAGGCACAGTACCCGGACTTTACCAGCGTTGAGCGCATTGTCAGGAACCGCAAAGGAAAAATGTACCTTGATTTTTTACAGAACCGCCCGGGAGCCACACTTGCCTGCCCTTATTCTTTACGCCCCAAACCAGGCGCTACGGTATCCATGCCGCTGCAATGGGACGAAGTAAAGCCGGGACTGAAAATGACAGATTTTACCATCAAAAATGCGGTAAGTCGCCTTAAAGTAACAGGAGACCTGTTCAAGCCGGTGCTTGGAAAAGGAGTAGACCTCAATAAAGCATTAAAAGCATACAAAGCGAATTTCTGACCTTTAGCTCTCTTGATAATTTAACCGGGTATATCGGAACTACAGACGTATTTTCCCGCCCCGGCAGTACATTGCAAATATCCCTATATATTTCACTGGCTGGGTTCGATTTTTACACCTATGCCCCGATGATCGAAGTCAAATCCTAGTCCGATAAATAAATCCTGAATAGTCGGCGTTTGTGTTGTGCTCCCGCTGGGGCAAATCTAAAAACCCTTTGAATTAAGATAAGTGAAAAGCTGTTCCTTTGTCATCTGACATTTCAAGCAGTAATTAATGGCGTTTCTGACCTTACCCTGCAATTCTGCTGTAATCACAGTAATATTTTCCTTCAACTCTCGCCCGTGAATAATCGCATTTCTATAATTGTAAAGTTCTTTTATTCTGCTATAATTGGTGTTGAACTCATGCTGATTGTTGGAAAGTACAATCGCCAAATGACGAGAGATAGTATGTGAGATTTCAGCAGCGTTGCGGTTAAACAATGATTCAAGGCAAATCATATAATTGAGATAACGCGATTTTAATTCGGTAATAAAATAAGCAAGATTAAAAGTAGATAAGGCAAGTTCGGTCAGGTGGTTGGTATCGATGTTGTCATTTAGAAATGCTTCAAAGGATGTTAGATCATCGTCATTTACAGTAAACTTTGCTCCACCGGTAGCAAACGATGAAGGTTTAAAACGTTGAATTACCTTTCTTGTGTTACAAGTAACCTGAAACTCCGTCCTGCATACTACGTCACCATTTTTAAATAACCTCATCCGTTGAATCAGCAATCTCACAAACTCCGAAATTTCCCTTGAAATCTTAAATATTGATTCATCGGTAAATGTATTATTGATGATGAGTTGATCAAAATTTTGAATACGCTTTAGTAATATGAGTCCGTGATCACGAAGAATATCAGATCCATTCGGAACATTGTGCATAAGCAACTCATGAAATTCCATCGAAATGGTCGACCCAATTTCTTCTCTTGGAATTCCCCTCTGAAGTTTTTCTGCCCTGATTTTTTCCACGGCTTTCCGAATGTCTCCGTCTTTCCCATTAACTTCTTCATCGAACCGGTTTAAAGTACACTGATTTTTACTTTGAAAATCTACCGGGAATCCAAAGAGATCAGAAAAGTTTTCTTCCAATTCTTCCAGACTTATAAGAGTAAAGGAGTACCCATATTTTCTAAGTATTGAATTTAATTTCAACACCGATTTATCCACATTAACTATCCACGCATACGCTTCCACTTCGTAACTGTAGGTTTCATTCATAAAAATTCTTTTACGTTAACAACTTTCTATTAAGATCCTTTTAATGCCAACTTTATTAATAAAAATACTGAATGTCAGAATAGTACCGGTTGGCAAATTCTTATTCAGTAACTTGTAGGCCCCTATATCTCTTACTGCTAGCGGGATGTCTGCACTGGCATTAAAAAATTTATAATCAAAATAACTAACCGGCGATTTGTGTCTAAAGTTATCAACAGATGAATACAGCAAAAACTTTTTCAAACTTAACTCCTAAAGAATGCCTTAAAGTCTATCCGGAGGTCAAGAAAAACGCTGATGAATTATACAACGCAGCAAAAATCCTTGCGAATCAGGGACTTTATGGAAAAGCTATAAGTCTTCTTATTCTTGGAGCGGAAGAATACATCAAATGCTTCCTACTACTTTTAGATGGGCACAGATTCAACCTGCGCAATGTAAAAAAGGTCAATACCATTTTTAAAAATCACATCAACCGGCACAGCATCCTGCGGGATACTTATTCGGTATGGATTGCAGTTAAGCATTTATTTTCTTTGCCCGGCAAATCTACGAGCAAAGATATGCTGGGAGCTTTTTTGAACACCGGGCTTGGCATATTCTCAGCTATGAGCAATTATGATTGGTGGAAGCAGGCTGGGATAGGCTTAAGCAGACTGGACTCTATGTTGATTATTATGACGGGTTGCTTCTTCCAACAACGCTTACAAAAGAAGATTATGAAACGGCTCTTCGAAGAACAGAACTGATACCAAAAGAAGTAGAAGAATTTATCGCGCACATTAGTAAAATGAGTCCAAAGAAATTAGAAGAATTCCACCTCATTTTTAAAAAGGCTGAATTCGAAAGCTTAATTACTGAAGCCTTTGAGCGTAAGTCATGAAATTTCTGACCGGAGTTGCATGGTAAATGTTGGGTGTATGCTTCGGAATTTTTGTAAAATTTCTCGCCTAAGGTGATCCATTTTGTCGCCGGCTTTAGCTTACCCCTCATTTCTTCTTCCTTTATTAGTAAGACTTTTAAATCGTATAGGTTATTGGCTTTACCTCGGAAAAATTTAAAAATTTCTCTATTTAGCAAAAGTAGCAATATATGAGAAATGACGCGTATTTTCGATTGACCTAGCTTTTCGCAATTATTTTTCCCATTCCCAGCGTATTCACAATCCTATTCATTTCATTCTTCACAATTGCTTTTGCCTCCACGTTTAACACGAACCAACGTTTCCCGTATCATCGTTTTATCTTTTCGCTTTTCCGGCAATGCCGCAGTGAATATGCGCAGTCGGGGGATCAGTCCCAACCAGATCACCATATATTACCGCAAAGGAATTTATAATACAGCCAGAATCTGTCGGTCTAATTTTGATAAAAACCAGGTGCCTACTCACTATTTCACATCACTGGCTAAATGAAAATAGGGAAATCCAATTGATGGTAGTAAGCTATTAAAGGATCTGAATAGGTCTTCAAAAGAGTATTGCTTTCTGTCCAGAACTATACAACTCACTCGATCTGAGAGTCTGGCACTAAGTCACTCCATGTGTTGATATCTACTGTGAGTTTTGAAACTTTCTTTTTATAGTAAACCAAGAGCCCGCATACTAGTGAAATACCGTAGGCTAATTCCCAAAAAGGTAATTGTCTTTCCAGTTTTTTTATATTCTCTGGTTCGGTCAATAAATCTCTTATTAGTTTTGCTTTTTCCTCTTCAGTAAAGTTTTCCTTTTCAATAATTTCAGTTATTTCAGTCATTTTGTGATGCACCAGTATTTCCATTGCAGTTTCCTTCACCACGTAAGGTATCCCTTCTCCTATGTTAAAGACACCGTTGAATTTTTCTTTTAATTCATGCAGTTGGAATTTCTTTTCGCTATGCGCTGCATCGTTCCTTATTTTCCTAAGTGCATGCAAGCTGTTGTATAATCCCCGATTAATAAATCTGAACATAAAAGCAAGCTCTATTTTAGCAGCAAAGGAACTGAGCGGACCCGGATAGTTAAAAAGCTTTTCTTTGGCAGCTTTATTTATATCAGGTCGCATTGCAGCTTCTAATAGCTGTTTTAGATGATCATCAGCATGTGTTGTGGCGATGAGAATTGCACCCCTGCCTGATTCATGAGTTAAGTTTTCCAATAGCGTCAAGAAAAGCTCTTGTATTTCTTCAAAACTAAAGAGGTTCATATTCCAATATTGGTTGTTATTATATTTTAAATTATCGTCTTCTATATAAAAAGTTAGATAATGAAGTGACCTTAGATCGTCGATTCTAAATTTTTGTTGCTCCTGCGCAAAATTTTCTCATATCTATCAAAAGGTTTTCAATAGAGTAACGCAAGCGTATCAGCACCTCAGTACTGAGCAATTTATTCTCTGCGGGTAGTGCAGTTATGATCATATCAAGCCGTTTACGCAGCTCTTCAAAAAATGATAATTCAGATTCCAGCAAATTAGGATTGTCAAGAAATCGACGATGCAGTTTGTCAAAGAAATCATCTACTGTAAGTTTCTCATTATTCGATAGTTTTCTTATCCTTTCTATGACTTCATCTGGATCTATGTAGGAGTTCTGAAAAATTGAGTTGAGTTGAAATTCCCTTTGTTGGATATATTCCATTAGTTCGTTAGTTGATCCAGGGGCAATTTTTTTTACTAATGCTTCAGCTAACGCTTTATCGTGATCGGCATGAAGTGAATTATTCAGTTCGATAGCGTATTGTTGAATATCAATTACAAGGGGGTCAGCTTGCAGGAAGCTAGATATATGTGTTTTTAAATATGGCTGATAGCTTTTACCTTGCATGCTTTTTTCCATACCACTCTTAAACCGTTTTACATCGCGTTCATCTATTTTCAAACCGTATAGCCCATTTTTTGAACACAGGAAAAGTTCAGTGAAAATTTTAAAGTATTCCTCTAAAGGATATTTGCCCGCATCAACATATCCATATATCTCTTCAATTAAAGGATTAAATTCATCATCATTAAGTGTAAGAACATTTTTCAGTTTAATAAATGCCCTTTTTTCCGGTGAATTTTTATTTTTTTGTAGTTTATCGTTTATTATGGTTGATTCCTCTTTAAGTTTTTCAAGATCTAATGCTCCAGTATTAATATAGTCCGCCAGGAAATCGAAATATTGATAATTTGAGTCATTGCATGATATGTAGGTTTCCTCAAAGTATTCATTATACGTAGTTTCTTTGGTTTTGACAACTTGTTCTGTCGGTCCGGCCTCTGGCTCGATGGTTTCCTCAAAGAATTTCCAATTATTGGGATGGGTAATGTCCAAATTTGATTCAAACATCCTGGTTGATTCCAATTGCTTACTGCTGATTCCCTTTTTCAGCTCAATTGAATATGTTATGGCAAAATATAAGAATCTTGCATGCAAATATTTTTCGGTTTCTTCAGGTAATTGGGTCATACTTTGTGTAGCTGTGTAAATCTGTTCAAAAACATCAAGAACAAAATGAAGGGTACGAATGTTCTTATGTTTGGCCCTGTCAAAAATAGAGCAGACTGTATTTAGATTTACGTTTAGAAATTCTTTGTATTGCTTAGAGGGATATCGTTCAGCAAGAAATGGGTATATCTCTTTTAATTCAGGGTGAAAATGATAGGTGAAACGAACGAGTTTTTCCTTTACCTTAGTATAATCCTCCAACTTGTCTTTTATTTTTTGTTCATCTGCTACAATGATTACTTTGAGGTTCTGGTGCTCGGTGTAAGTGTTAATGAAGCCTAACACCTCATTTAATGTGTTGGTTTCAAGTCTCTCTAGATCATCAAAGACAAGCACTTTTGTCTTGGGGATACCTCCAAAAATGTTAACTGCCACTTTCACATCCTTATCATTTGTATCAATTCCGATATATGAAAGTGATTTGGATACAAACAATGAGCTGATTTTACCCATTTTTGTTTTAAATATCGGGTTGATCTCAAGAAAAAGCTTCCGTTGTAATTCATCGGCTGATGTTACTCCGTATAAGCTAATGTATACTAGTTCGTAAAATGTTTTTTTCTTTTTATCTGGATGTTCATATTCAAGCTCTTTTACCTTTGATGCCATAGTATTTTTAAGGAAATATGTTTTTCCGCTTCCCCAAGCACCATTAATAAGGATGGCAAAATCAGTATCTGGCTGTTCTATGTAGTCTACAATAATTTTTTCAATCTCCATATGCTTGCTGATTTAGGTTTGTTTCAACAACTCAAGTCAAGGTCAAATTAAGTTTTAGAAAATTGAAAATTAATAAATACATAAATAATTATTTTAAAGGTATCGTCCTTTTATATTCAAAGAGATGTAATAAACGACAAAGGACAATTTTACTTTGACGAGAATTTCTTATTTTTATTGATAATCAGTGCGAAAGAGAGGTTTTACGGGTTCTTTCAAGGTTTGGAAGATAGTCGTTTGAAACTCAATACAAGCTTATCCCGGGAGGGACGTGAACCAGCAATCCTCTGACTAACGGATCAAACTACCACTTTTCTAAATGTAAGGTTAATCCTTGCTTTCGTGGCAGCGGTGGATTTCGCAATCCGGTGCTCCCAGCCTTTTTGCAGCTCACCCCTCATCAGTAGCAAAGACCCGTGCTCCAGTATTATGGAATACTGTTTCCGGTGATCTGCCTTGCTACGAAAATCAAAGCTTCTTTGCTGCCCGAGGCTTACAGACGCAATATCTGTTTTCACGCCCGGAATAGTGTCTTTATCGGCATGCCAGTCAACTGAATCATTCCCATCTCGGTAATAGTTCAGGAGCACGCCCTGGAACGTGATGCCGGTAGAGCGTTCGATACGTTTTTTCAGATCATACAGCTCCGGCAGCCAGGGCAATGCTTCCCTTTTGCCTTCATCAAGCTGACGCTTATCGCCGTACCAGGCGGATAAACGGGGCGTGATCACTTCTTTATCATACATGATCACTTTGTGCTGCTGCCAGGGAACGGTTCGTAATAAAAAACGGAGCAATAGGTCGCCTTCTTCCCGGCTGACAAAGCCAGGCGTATAAGTGAGCAGATCTACGGGTAAAACAAGCTGCGCTGTATCGTCGAATAGTTTTTGCTGCATATTTACTTATTTAAAATCTCGAGAAGGGAACAAGCTTCCCTGTATTATCTTTTTAGAAACACTCCTGCTGTCCGCTGTACGCAATTCCCCGTCCTTTTCATCTGCCCGACAAAGTGCGAGCACCTGCGGATCTTCCTGCCCGGAAGGAATCAGATTGCGCAGCAGGTACGACAGGTTATAACACTGCTGCACTACCACATGGATCACTTCGCCTTCGCACTGCAGCCTGCCTGCTACCATCAGCAACCTGGATTGCAATAACTCTTTGCGGTATTGTTCAAACAGTTGTTGAAACACGACCAGGTTAGCGCTGCCGGTCTCATCTTCGATAGTAATAAAGCAGATACCTGATGCTGTACCGGGGCGCTGCCGCACCAATACCAGACCTGCTACCATGACAGGAGTACCATCCTTTAGTCCAGTGATCTCCGCCGTTGAAACAATCTGCTGGCTTTGCAGTTGCGCTCTTACAAAGCTGACGGGGTGCGCTTTTAAGGACAGGGAAAGACTGCTGTAATCCTGCACTACATGTTCAGAGGCGGTCATTGCAGGTAACGGTACGGGCTGTTCTATTTTACTTTCGGAAGCTTGCCCTTTAAATACACCTGTCGGATGATCCGCCAGCGAGCTGATCTCCCAGAGCGCCTGCCGCCTGTCGAGCTCAATGGAGCGGAATGCATCGGCATCTGCGAGCTTTTCCAGTGAAGCAATTGAAATACCTGCGTCCACGAGTTCATTGATCGTTTCAAAAGGTTTTTTTCGTTTGTCCACCAACGTCAACATATCTTCTTCTCGCAAACCGCTCACCTGCCTCAACCCTAAACGCAATGCGCAGTAATTACCGTCTTTTTCTTCGATTGTATTGTCCCATGCCGAATAGTTGATGTCCACTGGTCTTACCGCCACGCCATGTTTTTGTGCATCCCGTACAATTTGAGCAGGCGCATAGAAACCCATCGGCTGACTATTCAGCAGTCCTGTAGCAAACACATCCGGGTAATAGCATTTTAGCCAGCTTGATACGTATACTAGCAGCGCGAAACTAACCGCATGGCTTTCCGGGAAGCCATAAGAACCAAATCCTTCCAGTTGCTTAAATACCCGCTCCGCATATTCCTGCGTATACCCGTTCTTCAGCATACCGCCTATCAGCTTATCATGAAACTGCTTCACCATACCCTGCGCTTTGAAGGTTGCCATGCTCCTGCGTAAAGCATCCGCTTCGGCAGGTGTAAATCCTGCAGCCACTATGGCAATTTCCATCGCCTGTTCCTGGAAAAGCGGCACACCGAGGGTTCTTCCTAAAATTTCTTTTAAAGCTTCGGAGGGATATTCTACTTTCTCCTGTCCGTTGCGGCGACGCAGGTAGGGATGCACCATATCGCCTTGTATCGGCCCGGGGCGAACGATAGCTACTTCAATTACAAGGTCATAAAAACATTTAGGACGCAGACGAGGCAGCATGGACATTTGCGCCCGGCTTTCAATTTGGAATACACCAATCGTATCTGCATGACTGATCATGCTGTACACTTTCGGATCATCCTGCGGGATATTTGCGAGGGTGAGATCAAGATTATAATGTTGCTTCGCCAGGTCAAAACATTTACGGATACATGTGAGCATACCCAGCGCCAGCACATCTATCTTCAGTAACCCGAGTGCATCAATATCATCTTTGTTCCATTCGATATTGGTCCGGTCTTTCATACGTGCATTCAGGATGGGGCACAGGTAGGATAACTTATTTTGCGTGATCACGAACCCGCCGGTATGTTGTCCTAATTGCCGGGGAAAGCCGATGTATTGCCGGGTCAGCTCCAGCACTTTTTTAAGGTGCGGGTCGCCGGGATTCAGCCCTGCTTCGCGGATACGTTCTTCATACACACCTTCACCGTGCGTACCGCTGCATCCGGCAAGCACGTCAATCATATCTATGGACAATCCCATCGCTTTGGCAACATCGCGTATAGCTCCTTTATAATGCACCTGGGTAACGGTAGCCACAATACCCGAGCGATCACGACCGAATTTTTGATAAATGTATTGCATCACTTCCTCCCGTCGCTCATGTTCAAAATCAACATCCACGTCGGGCGGTTCATCTCGGGCATCGGACATGAAGCGGGCAAACAATAATTTGAATTTGGAAGGATCCACCGAAGTAATGCCCAGGCAATAGCAGATCACCGAATTAGCAGCAGAGCCGCGTCCCTGACATAAGATCGCTTTGCTCCGGGCAAATTGCACAAAATCATGCACCGTCAAAAAATAAGCAGCATAGTCTTTTCGCCCTATAAATTCCAACTCGTACGCAATGGATTTCTTAATTTTTTCAGGAATGGTTTCGCCAAATCTTTCATGAGCGCCTTTCCAAACATAGTATGCCAGTTGCTCCTGCGGTGTGCGTCCTTCTGTAGTAATCTCCTGCGGGTACACGTATCTGAGCTCGTCAAGTGAAAACTTGCAGGCACTTACAATTTCCTGTGTCCTGGTGATCGCATCCGGGTATTGCCGGAACAGGCGCAGCATTTCTTTTTCAGGCTTTAAAAAACGTTCAGCATTCTGACAGAGCAGATAACCGGCGTTATAAATAGTTTGCTTTTCGCGGATACACGTAAGAATATCCTGCAACTGCCTGCGATCTGTATCGTGGTAATGCACATCATTGGTAGCAAGCAAAGGGATCCCGTAATGCTCGGAGAGTTCCGCTAACCGGTAGAGCTTTTTGATATCATCGCCCTGGTAGAAGCGGGTAGCGGTAAGATATAACTGCCCCTGTAAATGGTCGCGGTATTCTGCTAAAGCTTTCCTGAACGAATCGTCATAGTCAAATCTTGTATTCAGTTTGGACGGCGGTATGACAGCAAACAATATTCCTTCTTTATTCGCATAGACATCTTTTTTGTAGAGATCACATTTCCCTTTTTCGGTGCGCAGGTTGCCCGTGGTCAACAGATGAGATAGACGGGAATATCCGTCCAGATGGATGGGATAAGCAAGTAGTGATGGACCGTCTTGCAAATCAAGGCAGCAGCCGACAATGATACGTATACCATTAGCTTTGGCAGCGATATGAGCTCGTACCACGCCGGCAAGCGTATTGTGATCGGTGATCGCAATTTCAGTATAACCCAGCGCAGCCGCCTGTGCTATGATCTCCTCCGGGTGCGAACCACCACGCAAAAAGCTAAAATTAGATGTTACCTGTAGTTCCGTGTACTGCATACTGCCTCTTTTCTTTTTCACGCAAAAAATCCATGAAGAAACCACTGATGAGGCTTTCCTTCAGTATAATGTCCCAATCTGAAAAGCCAGTACCGCTCGCCCTTCTCATCTTCCACCACATAATAATCGCGGTGCTTTCCGTCACTGATCCACCATTCGGATTCAATGCGTTCCGGCCCGTCTGCTTTTTTGACGGTATGCAGCTTGCCTCTATGCCGGAAATGCATCGGCGGGTAATCCGGGATGGGTGCTGCCACTTCTACCGGCTCGGGCACAGGCAATAACCGCATGGGCCGTGGTCGGTCTTTCGGCCAGGTGATAGTAGGCTGCTCACTTAATTCCTTCGCTTCTCTGACAGACCGCTCGGGCCAGTAATGTTCATCCGGAAGATAACGGTGAACAATACCTTTTCCCAATTTACCAGTGAGCTGATCCAGTAATTCAGCGAGTTTGGTATCATTAAGCGTACTATTATGCCAGAGCGCTTCCTGCGAAGACCGGGCTTTTTCTACACTCGGTGCTTCAAGCACAAAAAGTTCAATGCCGAGTGCCGGAGCAATTTGGTCTATTTTTAATTCAAACAGCTTAAACAGATGGGTAGCTTGCTGCGAAGGCAAATGTGTACCAATCTCTACCAGCTGCGCTTCGCCATCTACCCGGTAGGCTTTGAACACTGCCTTACGAAGTCCTTTGCCTTCTTTTACCAGACGCTCACATAGAGTATTCAGTAGCTGCTGTAAGGCGATCTCTATTCCGCTACGGGTCACAATAGGTTCCAGGCAAGGCAGTCGTTCCTGATACGGCACTACGGGTCGCAAAGGTTTCAGAGGTTCTTCCTTCCAGCCGAGCGCCTGATCCATACGGTCAAGTAAACCGACACCAAAACGGCGACGAAGGATAGAGCGACCCATGTTCATAAAAGGCCCGATGGTATATAAACCTAATTTTTGTAAGCGCTCAACAACCGTGGTTTCCAACCGCAATGCTGCCGGAGGTAGCGACATCAGCATTGCTCTTTCTTCTCCGGGCGGTGCGAGAATAACAGGACTTTTTCCGTAGCGGGCAAGCGCCCATGCCGCCCCAACCGTGCCGGCTATGGCAATACGGGTAGTATAACCAAATCCTTTGAGACGGTTTTGTATATCTTCCACATAGTTTTCTTCCCCTCCCCACAAATGTGCACAGCCGCTGATATCTAAGAGCAGCCCATCAGGTACATCAGTAGCCGCAACTGGTGTGTACCGGATACACCAATGACCAAGACCAGTAAGCAGTTGCAGGGAAAGTTGCGGCTCATCATCCAATACCTGTATGTTTGCTACCAACGCTCTTGCATCAGCAACAGCCATCCCCATAGTTATTCCCTGTTTTTGCGCCGCCTGGCATACTGCTGTAACACGCATCCGACCATGATCCGGGGTGGCCACTACAAAAAGAGTATCTTTTAAATGAGGCCGGCGGCGGAGCATCCCTTCCGCCAATAAATGCGGAAACCATATTGCCATGAACCGTCGCATACTACCCGATTTTCCGCAAAAGCGTTTGTGAAGAAATAAGGGACACTTCAGGTAATACTTGAAAATAGCCGTCCATCCAAACCAGTCGCCATGACCCTGGTTTACCACCACGGATTTTTTGCAGCTCCACGTTCCAACAAGCAAGACCCACGCCAGGCATTTGATCCGGATGATAGCTGGCAAAGGGACTAATCTGCCAGCGACTCACACAAGCGGTAGGATGCAGTTTGCTCGGTTGATGTCTTAACACAAAACCGGTGACTCCGCTTTTTTCTACAGCCAGTTGTAATCTTCGGGAAACAGTGAAGTTCAGATCTGGCAATTCACTCACCACGCCTGCCAGTCCCTCTACTTGCAAGGCGGCTTCCATGGCCCAGCAGATGTCCCTTTCTTTTTTAAGATGGATGAACAGAACGCGATCCGGTTCAATGCCAAAAGATCTTAACCCTTCAGGAAATATTATTTTCTCGGGACTTATCCACACACAAGACCCACCATTTTGCATTAGACTACCTAAGATTCCAGCAATAAACCCGGAAGTGGCGGCAGTAGCCGCAGGCGAAGTGCTGATATATTCATGTACAGCACCTGTTGGAAACACTTTTTGAGGAAAAGCGTCCAGCACCGGTCCCAATACAACCTTTCCGGCAAGCGAATTTGTTGCCGGTCGCTGCCCTTGCAGGCATAAAATATCCTTTTGCAGGCGTGCAACTATATCTTTTTGTACTCCATCCACAAAGCAAATGTAATACTAAATATTTTAGTATGCAATAGCCAATAATATTAGCATATCTTTATGAAAATGTTTTACCCAAATAATCAATCATAACTTACATGCTTATCAAATAATACCTGCTATGTTAAAAAAAATGAGTCCGCAGTTACTGGTAACTAATCTTGATCAGTCCATTACCTTTTACACCAAGAAGCTGGGCTTTGAATTGGAATTTCAGCATGAAGACTTTTACGCAGGTATTATCAAAGACGGCTGTTCTATCCATCTTAAGCTGGGCAAGCCCAATATAGAAGAGCGAAAAAACAAAAGAGAGAATAATGATCTGGATATTGTGTTTTCCGTAAACAATGTAGAGGCATTATATACGCAACTACTAAAAGAATCTGTTGATATTGTTCAGCCTTTGTGTGAGCAGCCTTATGGCAGGGAATTTTACATTGCTGATCCGGAAGGCTATATTATAGCCTTTCTCCAGTGATATTTTATCAGAACATCCAATCTGATGATGATTTTTGTCCGGTAAAATAACCAATTACGAAAGGACAATTGGCGTATTAAAAGACCATTTACTGAAAAGAGAGAAGATAAGAAACAGAGACTGGTTTGAACAATTACGCGGCATTAAAATAAAAGGATCCTTTCCGGCTCTTAAGATGAATGACGATTCTACTGAGCATTGAGAAATACAGTCCGAGAAAATAAACAAATGGATGGCGAAACAACATATCGTAAAATAATCCACGTAGATATGGATGCTTTTTATGCCTCTGTGGAGCAGCGGGATTTTCCTGAATATCGCGACAAACCTATAGTAGTAGGCGGCTCTCCCGAAGGGCGCGGCGGTGTAGTGGCAACAGCCAGCTATGAAGCCAGGAAATTCGGCATCCGTTCTGCTATGCCATCCAAAACTGCACAACGGCTTTGCCCGGATGTTATATTCGTATATCCCCGCTTTGATGCATACAAAGCTGTATCCAACCATATTCGTGAGATTTTTCACCGTTATACCGATATAATAGAACCACTTTCTTTAGATGAAGCTTACCTGGATGTGACAACAGACAAACAAAACATCGGCTCGGCAATAGAGATAGCCAGGCTGATCAAAGGAGCTATCAAAAATGAATTACAGCTTACGGCGTCTGCGGGAATTTCCATTAATAAATTTGTTGCCAAGATCGCCTCGGATATGAAAAAACCGGACGGACTGACCTTTATAGGCCCATCAAAAATTATATCCTTTATGGAAGAATTACCGGTTGAAAAATTCTTCGGAGTAGGTAAGGTAACAGCAGTTAAAATGAAAGCAATGGGTTTGCATACCGGCGCTGATCTGAAAAAATTATCCGAAGCTGAAATGATACAAAGTTTCGGTAAGCCCGGTAAATTCTATTACCAGATTGTCAGAGGTATTGACAACCGTGAAGTACAGTCACATCGGGAAACAAAGTCAGTGAGCGTGGAAGACACCTACCAGGAAGATTTAACTGCAAAAGATGCTATGCTAACCGAACTAGAGATCCTTTCAGAACGGCTTGCTATAAGATTGCAGCGCCACGGTTTGAAGGGCAGAACAATTACTGTAAAGTTTAAGTTTCATGACTTCACCATTATGACCCGTAGCTTTTCGTTACCGGAATTAATAAACACAAAAGAAGCTATCACCCAAGCAGTAAAAATCATTTTAGATAAAGCGCCGGTTGAAGATAAAAAGGTGCGCCTTTTAGGCGTAGGTACCTCTAACTTTGATATGCTATCCAGAGAAAGACCAAAGAAAGATAAACAGTTAAAATTATTTTAATTGTCGTAGAGAAAAAATTGTTTGAAATATATCGTCCAGATTCTCAGTATTTACCTGCAATTGACTGAGCTGATATAAGCAGCAGCAAAATAAAAAAACCTCTCAAGCAGAGAGGATTCTTTAGACATGGATTAAACGGGTCTGTTTAAAGTTACAATATTTATCCAAGCTTTTATTTCAAATAAGCGTACTTCCCGGTATTCTATCGAAGGATAAGCTGATTTGGCCGAATTCAACGACAAATATTTCCACCTCTACAGGTTAGTACTTATTTTTGCTACGGTTTTTCATAGGATATTGGATTTAAAACGGGGAGCATTTCTATGCACCCTTTTTTTATTTATACATTTCTCATTGTCAGTTATCATTTGAAAACGAGAATGTAGAATCTTATAAGGTCACTCTTAAAACGTTATTTACAGGATGGATGAAATATTTGAATTGCCGGTGCATTTTAATGGACAGAACCTGCTCCTGCCGGCACAACTACAGGCTTGGGGATATAGTCATCGGATACTGGTGACGCTAAAAGATCAGACCGTTATTTTTGAACCCGATGAGGAAAGAAATTATCGGGCCGTATCATCCGATCCGGCGAAGACGCCTGAGGTACAACTTGTACAGGCTATCATAACGACTATAGAGTCGCTGTTTAAATAGCAATAGCAGGAATAAGCATTCCTTTTGTTTAGCCCTATTTGAACAAACAGCCTTTTCTACAAAAAAGAGGTTTACTTTTTTCCGCTTTTTTTATTCGGAGCCGTTTTTTTTGCAGGTGTTTTTTTTGCGGCTTTAGATACAGCTTTTTTAGTAACGGAGCTAACCTTCTTCGCTGCTTTTGCAATTTTCTTTGCGGCTTTTTTCCCGGCGGGTTTTGCCTTTTTAGCAGTTTTTTTCACAGGTTTTACTTTCTCGGAAACCTTCTTCCTGATGGCTTCTTTTACCCCCGTAAATTTCTCGGCAACAGTTTCTGTGACCGCAGTAGCTCCGGCAACAATATCGGCTTTCAGTTCTGAAGCGGCTTCGCTTATCTTGTCAAATAGCGTTGGTTGATCCCGGGCAGTAGAGGCTTTTTGTTTTTTTGATTGCATATACGACTATTAGTTTATGTAAAGTTAGTGTTCCCAATAATATGTTACGTTGGCACAAGTCACTATTACGCCAGGTCAAAACGATTTTTTGATAGTAATTTTCCGATTTCGTCGGATAAAGACGACAAAACAATCACAAAAGGTTCTATTTTTTGAGAACCGGTGGCATCGTTTCTTTGTGTGACAAATCCAATAGACACCTAACCGAAAACCCAAGCCTTAATCCAGTAACCTGAAAAAACCCTTGAACTAAATCCATACCCTGGAAAAGCAATTGTCCTAAAAAACCGATCCATTAAAGACATTGCAGCAGCGTCGCAGAAATGCGGCGTTGCTTTTTTACTGCCTGCATGTTTCATGTCAAAAACAGGGTACTACAAGACCAGGAAAGAAATAATAAAAAAGAATTAATTGAAGCGCAAACTTACCATAATAAAAATATTAAAATCCGGGATATAATCTGTGAAGTCGGTCCAGCCATTGTTCAATCTGCGATGGCGTTACTGTTGAAATGTAAAGGTCTTTTCCTGTGAACCTGATAATTCTGTTTTTTTCATTGCAGACGTATACATAGTTGCCGCCGGTGTAAATAGTATAATGCCCGGAAACATCGGTAGTGATCCTTTTATAGTACTGTTGCAGTTCATCAAGCGGGAAATCCGTCAGAACGCTGATATTTTCCATAGTGCAAAGATAAATGGTTAACATATCCTAAGCGAAAGAAAAAAAAGTACGTAGTATTTTAAAAAGCGCGGTTAATCTTTCCAATCTCTTCCTTAACAGTACTCGTTAGATTATCATCCATCAGGTTAATAAATAATTAGTGATTGTTTTGCTTTGCCATATAGTCTCTTTATCTGGTGCTGAGAAATTTATAATCGTGCTAAGGCTTGAAGTAGGAAAACAAGTATTGCTCAATAATTAACAGAGAAATACCGATGCACATAAAAAGAAAATATTAATTCATTACACAAATTTAGGGTCAGGGGTTGCAACATGCTTGCAAGGAGTTCGGCATAAACACAACACCCTTACACCTGGCCAGCATTTATTCCGCGTCCTCCTTGCGCAAGTTCAACCCTGACCCAACGGCGGTTCCATAATTAATTTTTTAAACCATTAAATAATGAGTTATGGAAAGTACACTGAGCTCTACCGCATGGACTAATGTTGCTGAAATTGAACTGGTATACAAATCAAAGGTAAAAGCATGCGACCGCCCCAAAGTCACCACTGCTGCTGATGCCGCTAAATTGTTACAAGGTATATGGGATGAAAATAAAATCGAGTTTGTGGAACAATTCAAGGTACTGCTTTTAAACCAGGCTAATCGCGTACTTGGCTGTGTAAATGTTTCTACAGGCAATGCAATAGGCACTATAGCAGACCCCAAGCTGGTGTTAGTAGGAGCTATAAAAGCTAATGCCTGCAAAATCATAATCTCG
>JAHBTL010000063.1 GCA_019638615.1 Chitinophagaceae bacterium
ACCCGACCTTCGGTTGGGAGAAGCAGTCGCGGCAAAACACCTACTTCTTTTTCTGCTAGGATTGCTTCGCCACCGTGAAAGCAATTCATAATTTAATTTTGATTCGGCGGACTCGCAATGATCTATAAGAGGTTGATAACTCCATAAGCTTCACGATCATTCAGTTTTACAAATAATCTATTCTCTTGCCGATACCCTGGGTATATCCCTTGTTTTGCGGGCACGCCCGCGGGGCTAATTTTGCCCGCCCTGGCTTCCACACCGCGGCGGAGCAACAATCTTCTATGCTTGCACCTTTTAAGCATTTTCCGTTTATCCTATCAAAAGTCCATGGATAACATGACAGAAAAAGTATGGTGACCTTCCCGGTATGCATATGAAATCTTCCAGTTGTTGAGCTGGCAGATCTGGTACACGATTGAAAGTCCGAGCCCTGTAGCCTGGATATTCTGTGAACTTTTTCCGAACCGCTGGAAAAGAAAATTTTCCGGGAAGTCTAACGGAGCGCCCGGGTTACTGATCTCAAACATACTGCCTGATAAAAAAACATGGATCGTATTGCCGGGAGCAGTATAGCGTATGGCGTTCGATAGCAGGTTAGACAATATCACTTCCGTAAGAAAAAGATTGGCATATACCTTTACGGGTTCTATATTTACAACAGCGGTAACCTTTTTTCCCGACAGTAATTCCTCCAGCCATTCCAATTGTTTTCTGAGCTGGATATCAAGGGAAATTTCGGTCTTATCGGGATAAGCGTTATTATCAAGCTTTGCCAGGAGCAATAGACTTTTATTTAATTTTCGCAGTCGCTCCACACCCGATTTTGCCTGCACGATATGGTCGGCCAGCTCTTCACTCACTTCAACCTGGCTCATGCGGTCTAGCTTGGACTGAATAATACCAAGCGGTGTTTGCATTTCGTGAGAAGCATTTTCCGTAAACTCCCTCAGGGCTTTGTATTCTTTCTGACTTCTGTCTGCAAGGTCCTGCAGCGATCTTTGTAATTCTTTAAACTCAACCACCGTTGACGATTGTAAGCTTATCGGCTCATCGGAGCTTACAGAAAAATTCTTCAGCCGGTCAAGGTTATAGAAAAAAGGCGACCATATCCTTTTATTGAAAAAATAACTGCCCGCTACATTCAATAAAGTAAGAATAGCTGCCGTAAGAAACAACATAGTAAAAATGGTAGACGAATACTCATTCCAGCCTATATAGGTAGTCATCACCCTGATCTTATAATTGCCCGCACTGTTTTTCCCGACCGAAAGCAAATAATAATAATCTTCGGACTTAGCCTGCAGCGGATCATAGATCAATGTATCCCTGAATATTGTATAGGGGGCAATACCATCACTCACTTTTTCTACTTCAACAAGGGGATAGCTGACGGAATGCCCATTCTTCAAAGACTGATGGATTTCTTCCACCTGGTATTCCAGTTGCTCACGCATTTCCGCAATAATCTCTTTTTTCAGCAAATAATACATCAAAATACCGGCAACTGTTAATGAAATGACGGTAATAACGATATTATACCTTAATGACCGCTGCAGCAATTTCATCCCTGTACCCATTTATATCCCATGCCGTACACCGTTTTAATGTAATCGATCCCCGTGTGTGATACCAGCTTTTTCCGGAGGTTCATGGTATGCACATAAATCGTATCAATGCTTTCATTGCTTGCATAGTCATCTCCCCATAAATGAGCCAGGATAGATTGTTTGCTGACCACCCTGTTCTTATTTACAATAAAATACAGCAGCAATTCATATTCCTTTTTTGTAAGCACTATTTCTGTTTTGGCGTGAAATACTGTTTTAGCGCTGGTATCAACCTGCAGATCATCGATCCGGATGATATCGTTTATACCCAAAGCCCGCCGCCTGAGGATCGCGTTGATCCTGGCATTCAGCTCTTCCATGTAAAAAGGCTTGGTTATATAATCATCCGCGCCGAGATCAAGCCCGGAAAGCTTATCCGTCAGTGAATCCCTGGCAGAAACAATAATGATCCCGGTATCGCTTTTCTGGCGCTTCATCATCTTGAGCAGTTCAATGCCGCTACCGCCAGGCAGCGTTATATCAAGAACAACGATATCATAATCAGGCTGCGAGATTTTTCCTTTCGCTTTTTCGAAGGTAGCAGCAACTTCACAATTAAATCCCCGTTCAGTGAGATAACTCCTGATTTCTTCCTGTAATAACTCTTCGTCTTCAATAATGAGTACATTCATGACCACTGTTAAATGATTGATCCGGACAACAGATACTGACATCAAATTTAGTATCTACCATTCTACATACAGAAAGTTAAGGCTTTTTAAAACATTTACCGCTGAAACCGGATCGTAAAAAGAAGCAACCCAAATGGATTTCTTGCAGAAAAATAGTATTTTTGCCTTCTTACGGTACAGGAAATGGTGTCTTCCTAATTGAACCGCCCTGCCAAAGGCAGGACTGATGGCGCCTACAGATTATAAGTAATTTATTACGCTTATACACTATAATTTGTAGGAATGAAAAAGCTGAAGAATTCTTTTGAACATTTTTTTATCATTTCATATCTTTTTAAATGGACCTGCCTGGTAATCCCTGTTGCTTTAACGGTAGGCTCTTTTGTGGCACTTTTTTTATGGCTGCTGGAAAAAGCCATTGATGCCAGGTTCGCCACCCCATGGCTGTTATTCCTTTTACCGTTGGCCGGTATACTGATCTACTTTCTCTATAAGCTTTCAGGTAAAAATGCCGAAGGCGGCAATAATCTTATTATGGACGAGATCCACAGCCCCGGAGGCGGCGTACCGTTCAGGATGGCGCCGCTGGTATTGCTCACCACCGTTATCACACACCTGTTCGGCGGCTCAGCCGGCAGGGAAGGTACGGCGGTTCAGATTGGTGGCAGCCTTGCCCAGTTTTTTGCTAAAAAATTAAAGTTGTCGCAGGAGGATATAAAAACCCTGTTGATGACCGGTATCGCGGCAGGCTTTGGCGCTGTGTTTGGCACTCCCATTACAGGTGCCATTTTTGCATTAGAGGTGTTGGCATTGGGCAGGATAAAGCACGATGCCCTGATGCCCTGCTTTATTGCCAGCGTGCTGGCCGATATTGTTTGTTCCGCCTGGGGCATTCATCATACTCATTATCATATCAATTTCAGGGAAAGCGGAGTAGTCTTTCTTCGTTATTTTCATTTCGATTTTCTGTTACTGTTCAAGGCTATAATAGCCGGTGTTGCGTTCGGACTGGCAGGATATATGTTTGCGGAAATCTCCCATACCATCAAAAACTACAGCAACAGGTGGATCAAAATAAAATGGCTTATTCCCGCAACAGGTGGGCTTGTTATCATAGCATTTACTTACGTGTTGGGCACACAGGATTATCTCAGCCTCGGTGTAAGCAATCCTGATCCGAAGGCAGTTTCGATCATCTCCTGCTTTAATGAAGGAGGCGCTACCTACTTCAGCTGGCTGTGGAAACTGCTGTTTACCGCTATCACACTAGGAACCGGATTTAAAGGCGGAGAGGTAACCCCGTTGTTTTTTATCGGCGCCGCATTGGGCAATACCATTGCCGCACTCACCGGCGCACCGGTTGATCTTATGGCAGGACTTGGATTTATAGCAGTTTTTGCCGGCGCTACCAACACGCCTATTGCCTGCACTATTATGGGCGTGGAGCTGTTTGGCGCAGACAATGCATTATACTATGCAGTTGCCTGTTTTACTGCTTACTATTTCAGTGGGCATTCCGGTATTTATCATGCCCAGCGGATCGGCGTTTCCAAAGTAAAAAAACTGGATCACCATACGAATGAAACATTGCATGAGGTAAGACAAAAACGCATCAAAAACAGAAAATTATGGTAAAGAAAGTCAAACATCATTCATTAGGCAAGCTGGAGATATACATAGCGCCGGCGCATAAGGTGCAGCATGGCACACGAAGCCTGTTCCGCAAATGGTTCCCGAAATCCACCTATATGCACCTGATCGAGGAAGCAAAAAAAGACGGCATTATTAATGCTGCCGCGCACAGTACGCATACCGGCTTTACTACCGACGGAAAAGTGATTACTTTTAGTGCGGAAGGCGATAATTCAAAACTGGCAATGTGTGTGGAACTGGTGGACAAGAGGGAAAAGCTGGAAGCATTTTTCCTGAAGCACCGGGACTCGCTGCGTGAAAAAGTAGTAATTTTTAAAGAAGTTGAATTTTGGGACGCTGAATAAATGAATGTGAAAGCAATATTGATCATATGGATTGGCGGCGGACTGGGCAGCGTATTGCGTTACCTGGCACAGCTTGGAATGAGTAAGCTTGTAACAACTACTTTTCCTGCCGGCACCTTCCTGGTAAATATCACCGGGTGCTTTATTATCGGGCTGTTGTACGGGCTTGCCGATAAATACACGGTGCTTACAACAGAGTGGAGATTATTTCTTGTAACAGGTTTGTGCGGCGGCTATACCACTTTCTCCAGCTTTTCTTATGAAGGCATCAGCCTGTTCAGGCAGGGAAATTATACTTACTTCATTTTATATGTAGTGCTTAGTGTGGTGATAGGATTACTTTCAACATTGGGAGGAATGAATATCGTTAAATAGACAACCTGAATTTTAAAGCCATGCCTTACAAAAAAATTTTAGTAGCGATTGATAACAGTTCCTGTTCCATGAAAGCGGCAAAGACCGGCTTTGCCCTTGCCCACAGCCTGAAAGCTACGGTGGGGCTGCTGTATGTGGTTGATAAATCGAGAGAAGTGGTGAATGCCGATCTTGGCATTACGCCACAACAAAGCGGGACCGTTTTGCTGAACGAGGCAGAAAAAACCATTGAGCAATATATCCGCTTATACGATGGCGTTGATAAAGTAGAGCGCTTTGCACCGGAAGGCATGCCCGGGCAGGAGATCATCAATGTGTCGCAGGAATGGCCGGCAGATATCATTGTAATGGGCACGCACGGAAGATCCGCTGTCAGCAAAATGCTTACAGGGTCTGTTGCGGAATATGTGATACGTCATTCCACCATACCGGTTTTAATAACACCGCCGGGAATGGAATAACGCTTTTCTTTACGCACTGGCGCAGGTTGGGTAGCACTACTTGGCTTGTATCCGCCTGAATTACTTTGATGCGGAAAAGAGCAGCAAATGCAGGCGGAACATGCGTTCTAACGAAAAAAGCCCGTCTAAAAGACGGGCTGTAAGTGATCCCGATTGGATTCGAACCAATGACCTACAGCTTAGAAGAAATGTCTAAAAACGCGTAATTAACTGTAAATCAATTTCTACCACGCTAATTAGTGTATATACCCTACCGTTGGTTATCATACATCAACAAAACGCTTAAATCCACGCCCCATAAGTGTTTTAGCGTTATTTTTGCTCTAAACGTTAATTTGCATTAACACACCATACATGCAAATTACATGCAAATGAAAACGTCAAATACTTGCAAATTTAGACCACGATTTCAAAGCCCACCCCCCGCCCCTATCTTGACATTAGACGAAAAAAAGAAAACGGTAAGTACCCGGTTAAAATACTAATTGGGTACAAGGCTAAGCAGTACTATTACCCGGTCGGCTTTGACTTAACCGAATCTGAGTTTGTCAAATTATTATCAGGGGGGAAGGCATTTGAAGAAAAGAAAAAAAGTCTGGATAAAAAGTTGGCTGAGGCTACAAGCGCAATTGATAAGATTGACCTGTTTAGTAAGGAAAGGTTTGAAAATTACTTTCTGAACAAAGTAAGCACTACTGATTTACGGGAATGCTTTGAGTTAAGGATAAAACAGTTGAGGGAAAGTAACCAACCTGGTACAGCATCAATATATGATTTAGCTATCAAGTCATTTGATAGCGTTCGGGAAGGTTTGCAATTAAGAGATGTAACAGCCGAATTTTTGAGGAGGTATGAACGGGAAAAGGTAGATACAAATAAATTAAGCGTGACTACAGCAGCCATTTATTTACGTGCTTTAAGGGCAATTATTAATATTGCAATTGATGACGGGAAGTTGAGTGAAGATCACTACCCATTCTCAACGGTGAAGAAGAAAAATAACCGGTATCCTATCCCAACCCCCAACCAACGCAAGCATAGCAATAACGTACTCACTCAGGAGCAGCTACAAAAATTAGTGAGTGCTACTTTCAAAGGGCGTGGCAAAAAGAGAGCAGTTGATATGCTAGAATTTATTTATGGTTGCGGGGGTGCGAATATGACAGATATACTCAGCCTTACTGAGGATAACATTAAAAAGGTTTACAGTGCTGGGAAAGCATATGATGTATTAGAATTTAGGCGACAAAAAATAAGAAAGACTAACAGGCAGGGGAAAGTAATACAACACCTGTATACAGATAGAATGAAAAGTATTGTTGCGAAGTATCATAGAGAGGGCAGCAATTTTTTATTCCCGGTATTGGATGGAACCGAAACCCCGGAAAAGAAAAAGGAGAAGATCACTACCTTTCTAAAAAGGATAAAACTATCTCTTATATAACAAATATGACCTTAGCAACCTTTTCGCACACCAAACTTCATTCTGGACATAGCCCTCCATAATAACATCTTAATGCAACAGTTTTTAGATCTCACTTGTCTATTTACAAAACTTAGTTATGAAGCTAATCTTTACATTGTGTATAATACTGCTTTGTTCAGTTTCTTGCAAAAAAGAAACTGAAAATTTTTATAACAGTGATCTGAAAAAGAAATCTATTTCTTCAATTAAAAATTTTCTATCCGGCAAGTGGCAAATCCAATATGCATACATCTGGAATTACGCAACAATTGAAAGACGTGAATATTATAGCGCCAAAAATATGATTACATTTTTTCCTGTTGACTCAATTTTATGGAAATCGGAGGTAAGCAATAACATTATTACACAAACTAAAATATACTACACGCAAGGGAGAAATGGTTACAATGAAAACTCTACGATTCTTACTTTTCCGGTTACTGCATTGGGATATAACTATTCATGGATACCAGATAGGACAAAAAATGATACACTTATTATCCTTGATAACGGCAATTTAGGAAGTAGTTATTATCTAACTAAGATAGAATGACAAGTTATTTTCAGAATTAAATTCTTCATTCTAATTCAAATAATTTATGCGGCTTGATAAACTTCTTTTTCTTGTCATTGCCATCGCATTGACACAGCCTTCATTAGGCCAAAGCAAATTGGCGCTAAAAGAACAAAACGTAGATGAAAGTGGTACAATAAGACTCTTTACTTTAAGTGATTCATTACCTGCTAAAAATTCAAGCGAAGCCATTTCTATTCTAAAAGCTGTACTCAACACAGATGAGAATACGGATTTTAAGCTGATTAAAACTAAAGTAGGAAATGATAAGAACGAAAAACACATACTATATCAACAATTGTACAAAAGTGTACCAGTTTATGATGCTTATTATAATACCCATTTCACGAATGATACCTTTTCATTTGCGAACGGGGAGTATTCTAATATTTTACATGTTGCAAATTCCATACAGTTAAGTTCTACAACCGCGACAAATATAGCTATAACTCATGCAGGTAAAGGAACACCACTGAAGGCAAAGCCAGAAAGTAATGAGCTAATTGTGTGGCGGGAGAATAATAAATCAGAATATAAATATGCATTTAAAGTACAAGTGTTATTTTCAGACCCTACTAAGTCAAGAGAAATAATTATAGATGCGGCAACCGGAAAAGTTCTATTTTCAACAAGTCTCGTTTGTTCAGTAAATATAGCCTGTACTGGCAATACCGTTTATTCTGGTAATAATAGAACTTTTACGGGTGATACATTTGGAGGTGGTATTCGACTTAGAGAAGTCCGCAACAGCATCAACATCTCTACATTAAATAATCAAGGAAATGCTATAATAAACGCTGTCGATTTTACAAATCCCACCTCAACATGGACATCTGCTAATCCCAATCGAGGTGCCTTAGATGTCCACTATGCGTCAGAACGATTTCTGGACTACTTTAAGACTACTTTTAATAGAAATGGTTTTGACAATGCAAATCACCAGGTCACCTCATATGTACATAGAGCGGAAACAGATCTTTTGGGAAATGTTGTCCCAATGGATAATGCTTACTTTTATGTTGCTGAGGACGCATTCAGTTTTGGAGATGGATTTTTTCGTTTCAATTCAATGACTTCAATAGATATAGTTGCACATGAGCTGGGACATGGCTTTGCCTATTACGAAGTAGGATTTAATCAGTCAGGGGAAGCGCACTCGCTTAACGAAGGGTTTAGTGATATCTGGGGAGCCGTGATAAAAAATGCAACTGATCCGACTAAACAAATATGGCTTAATGGTGATGAGGTTATGGCTAATGGTTTCAGTTGTTTGCGTTCTTTACGAAGCCCCCGAACAGAAGGTTACCTTGAAATTAATGGAGTAATTCCCTTTGCAGAAGGTAATTATCCAGATACAAGGCTTGGTCCATCTTGGGATAACGGTAATGTTGATCCACATATAAATGCGACTGTGTTGGGTCATTGGTTTTTTATACTTTCTCAGGGTCGCGCAGGAACTAACGGTATTGGTCAGGCATTTTCAGTAACAGGTATTGGAATTGCCAATGCAGCTTTAGTAGCATATAATGCTGAATGTGCTTTAACGCCGTCGGCAGATTTTGCCGCTGTTAGA
The DNA here is from genome assembly GCA_019638615.1 of Chitinophagaceae bacterium. Taxonomy (GTDB): domain Bacteria; phylum Bacteroidota; class Bacteroidia; order Chitinophagales; family Chitinophagaceae; genus Agriterribacter. The sequence continues at coordinate 8,688 of JAHBTL010000063.1, forward strand.
ACTGCAAGTATAAACTACGCCAGAACAAAATGGGGTGTTAATAGTTGCCAAGAAGTTGCTGTTACCAATGCATGGTTCGCAGTTGGTGTAGGTGCTGCATACAATGGTGTACCTGTACCCACAATTACGGGAGTCCAAAAATTCTGCTCTGGTAGTCAGGTTTACAGTGTTACTCCTGGCAATGTAACCTTATGGACTCCTACAATTCCAACAGGGGTCGCAGCGTTTGCAACCGCCGGTAATAATTTGACCTTGACAAAAAATGCAGCCGGTAATGGTTTCGTTAATCTTACCGCCAATGTGGCAAATGCTTGTAATTCTGGATTCGCCGGTGTAGCAACCTTGACAAACATAGCAGTAGGTTTTCCGTCATTTACAGATACAATAGCCGGAACCAAGATAGCAACGCCCAATGGGCAGCATAATTATACTTTAGCATTCCCTCTAAGATATCCTTCGGTATCTTATAATTGGTTTGTGACACCATCCCCAGGATGGTCAATTGTAACAGGTCAAGGTTTGAGTACAGTAAAAGTCAAAGTTAATACGACAAACGGAACAGTTAATGCTGACCTTACAGCATGTGGTGTTACCAGAGGAAAATTTGCAACGGTGGTTATAGGGTCAGGTGGAGGTCAACCAGACTTTACTGATCCAGGTGAGGAGATGCTATTAAGAGTTTCTCCAAATCCTGCAATAAACACAACCACCATCTCATTACAACCGAATGCTAAACTGAGAACAAGTACACAAAATACAATTCAAGAAATTAAGATAACTGACAAGGTCGGAAACGTCAAACGTCAATTGAAATTCAGAGGAGGGCAAACTACACAGACTATAGATGTCTCAGGGCTGCCCAACGATATATACACCGTGAATGTATTTGATGGTGTAAAATGGAGAACAGCAAAGATTATCGTTCAATAGATTTTTTAATTAAGGTATAAACTCAAAGTCCTGGCATACTTTGTCAGGGCTTTTTCATTACCTTATAAGATATTTTTTGTAAATAATGTTAGCTACCCTCTTTCATTATTGTTATTGAATTTCTCATCCTTTGTAAGGAAAATAATTTTAGACAAATGCCAACTCTTTAGTAACACCGCCCAACCTCATATACACTTTATCATCAACCCTCCACACACTCCCATCAACAGGGCTTGTAGGCGCTACACCATCGGCCAGCAATATTTGCGGTAACGTTGTTGTTGATGCACCTAAATGCATCCTGGCACCTATTACCGTATTAGCAGGTAAGCCTATTTGGGCTGCTGTGCCTAAGTAAATACTACGAGGTCTAAAAGGTTGTACATTCTGTCTCCCGATATCACTGGCATCATCCGCATTAAATAAAAATCCTACACTATTGAAAACAATGGAGGATTGTTGAACTAACATTTTTTGTACCCCCAGTGTCGAAAACTGAAATGCTCCCGTACTTGTACCTGTACCTGCGTTTTCGCTATTGAAAGTGTATAGTCCCGATGAGTTTGAGTATATCCTTAAACTCTGGTAATTCGTAGTTTGATCCGTTGTAGAGTATAAGGCAATACCGTTGCCTCCAACCATCGACGTAGAAGAAAGTGTTAGTGGATGCGTAGGAGCCGTGGTATTGATACCCAACAAACCAATGCTTCCAGTCATGTCCAGTGTCATTCTTGAGACACCACTGAAATTTTTGTAGTTGATTATGTTAGCCGAACCGCTACTGTAAGATGGTGAGAAAACGCCCGCACTGGAACTTGTAGAGTTTATAATAAGCTGAGCGTTGGTAATTCCGCTACCCAAAAGAAGAGTACTATCATCACTCACTCTAAATACATTAGTTCCAGCCGAATTTACTACATTTATATTGGCAGTAGAACCTGTAGTACCAGTTCCTGTAATTGAAAGTTTACCGGTCGCAGTAGTAGTTCCTAAAAGAAGATTTCCGGAAGCATCTATACGTGCACGACGAAAATGGCGGATATACGGTGACATTTGACGCAAGCAACAGTACTGGTACTATTGTTTACTATGATTGGTATTTTCTTGAGGATGGCAATTGGGCAGGTTTTAACCGTACAACAGAAAAAGTGTTTTCTACACGGCTACTTAATGGCCCAGGGTCGGTTATATGGGGGCTTCAGGTTGTCGGCCCTTTTGGTCAACTTTCAGGCATTGTTGCTGTAGAATCACCAACAGAACAACCTACGGCAGCACCAATAGTATTTAATCAGCAAGAACAAGAACAGCCAGAAACGGTTGAAACAACTACGTATAGTTTGAAAAGCTCCAGCGATATATTCGGCCTTTTTGTTGAGTTTATCAATGGGCAAAGCCAGCCTGAAAAAATACATCTCAACGCTGGTGCTATTGTTATTATTAAAGCTGTTCCAGGTTCTATTCAGGCTCCGATTGATGTAATAATTACAGCCGTGGGCGAAGAGTTAAATTAACCTATGTCTATTGTACATGTTGGGGGACTTTTATACTTTTGGCTCACTTCATCAGATAAACGGGGTATTCTCTCCCAGTCTTCCCACGGATTTTTTGAATCACATTAATTATTGGTTTTTAAATTAATTTAAAAGAGGGGAAGCAGCTCTACATCTGTATTTTATTATTATGGATTACTCAATTAAACTTTTGACCCCAATATCAGGTCATGCGTATTCGGTATTAAAAGTTTTAGTACTTATTGGTAAAAAAGGCTTAAGGATTAACTCTGCCGAATTAAGAGAGCTACTACGGGAGCAAGGAGATTTTCATATCTCAATCAGTCGGTTGAATTACGTCCTCAACCAGTTATGTGATTTGGGTTGCATTGAAGATGCTGAAGGAGGATTCGTATTGCACCCTAAAAGTTTAAAAAATTCTAAAAAGCTGTTGAACCTACAGGAAGAAGCCTATGACAATTTACCTGAGTTCCAATAACACACACAAAATTTGATAAATCATGAATGAGATTACATTTCATTACGATGAAGCCTTTTCTCCCTCAATTGAACATAATAGCCCTTATAAGGTAGAAGTAAAAAGCAGAGAAGCTCATATTTACAGGAATGATATCTTACAGGCATCATTCAGTAGTGATTTAACGAGGAATTTTCCAGGCGCCTCATTGCAGGAATATTTTCAAAAAATCATTGTTGCTATTTTTTAATAGACACCGTATATCTGCCACGACAACCCACTCCCCACGAGTGTTTTTTTTCTGTGTTCGCTCAATCCAAAGCTTGCATCTTCAAATCATTTATTATTGCTTGGCATTTGCCGATAATAACCTCTACAATCTCATCAATATCTTCTGCTATTTGAATGGTGACCTCACCCCCATAATATTCGATAGAATCCCTGAAAAGCTCACACTGGAAGTTAAATTCCTTTTTAAGCTCCAGTAGACTCATTTTATCATAGTTATTGCTGCTCATTAGAATTATGCCTCCTGAACAGGAAGATACAAAACAAATGCCGTCAGGGTGGTATTTTAATAGCGTAACCTCACCGAGTGGGTTTTGTATTTACAACCGTATGCAAGCCCGCTAACCACTCAAAATGTATGCAAATTGTATGCAAATACTCAAAATAAAAAAGAGTTACATCGCTGTAACTCTTTGACTTTTAAGTGATCCCGATTGGATTCGAACCAATGACCTACAGCTTAGAAGGCTGCCGCTCTATCCAACTGAGCTACGGGACCAATAAAGGACATCTTTTGTTTTTTTCTTTCGGTTAACTTACAAGGCTGCAGCTCCCTGCCTGCCGGCAGGCAGGTATCCAACTGAGCTACGGGCCATTTTTTAAGGCTGCAAAGATAATTTTTTTTAGTTTGCAGCCAAACAAGTAAATCATAGTTCATGGACGTAAAAATTGAACCGGGCTGGAAAGAAGTGCTGAAAGAGGAATTTAGCAAGCCTTATTTTGAACAGATTGTACTTTTTTTGAAAACCGAGAAAATGGCGGGGAAAACAATTTACCCCCCGGGGCCGCTAATTTTTAACGCTTTCGGGCAAACCCCTTTTAATGAGGTGAAAGTAGTTATTATAGGGCAGGATCCCTACCATGGGCCGGGACAGGCGCACGGGCTGTGTTTCTCTGTGCAGGATGGTGTTCCGCCTCCGCCTTCGCTGGTAAACATTTTCAAAGAGATACAAACCGATATCGGTATATCCATGCCGGCCGGCAAAGGTAATCTCACCCATTGGGCGCAACAGGGAGTCCTTTTGCTGAATGCAGCTTTAACCGTAAGGGCAAATGAACCCTTCAGCCATTCGAAAATAGGCTGGGCACAGTTTACCGACGCTGTGATCAGTAAAATAGTTGAACAGAAATCGGGGGTTGTTTTCTTATTATGGGGAAAGTTTGCACAAGAAAAACAGGCATTGATAGATGAAACAAAACACTTTGTACTGAAGGCGGCACACCCTTCCCCTTTTTCAGCAGACAGAGGTTTTTTCGGTTGCAAACACTTCTCTAAAACCAATACTTTACTGTTGCAACAGGGTAAAGACCCGATCGACTGGAAAATTTGACCGCGTTGTTGCAGCCCGTGGCAGTAATTTTGCTGAAAAAACAGCATGGATACTTTAGGCGAAATTTTTCTGCAATCAGCCGTTAAACGGGTAAAGTATTATCGTCAACTGGCAGAAGACAGTTTTGCCCAGTTGAAAGAAGATGATCTTTATTATCAGCCCAACCCCGCATCCAACAGCATTGCCCTGATCATTCAGCATATGAGCGGCAATATGCTGAGCCGCTGGACTGATTTTTTAACAACCGACGGAGAAAAGGAATGGCGTAACCGGGATACTGAGTTCCAGAACCAAAATATGTCTCCAATGCAACTGATGGCCTTTTGGAATAAAGGCTGGGACTGTTTTTTAAACGCGCTCGAAAGCTTAAGGAAAGGCGATTTACTCAAACCCATTTACATCCGCAGGGAACCATTGTCAGTGGTTGATGCTATCAACCGGCAGTTGGCGCATTACCCATATCATGTTGGCCAGATCATTTATATAGGAAAAATGCTGAAAGGAACTGATTGGAAAAGCCTTTCCATCGAAAAGGGTAAATCTGATGATTACAATGCAATGATGGCAACAAAAGCCTGATGCAGCATTCCTCCTGCTTTTCGTTTATTTGTCTTTATATATTTTTATTACCGGTACCCCTTTTTCGTCTATATATGCCCGATACATCCCTTCTGTATTAAAGGGCATACTGATATTCCCCATTTTATCAACAGCGATCAGCCCGCCATCGCCGCCTAAAGCAGGTAAGCGTTTCATGATCATTTCCTCCGACGCCGCTGCCAGGCTCATCTTCCCGAATTCCATCATATCACTTACCGTTTTTGCCATTACCAGCCGGATAAAATATTCACCCCAGCCCGTACAGCTAATGGCACAGGTAGCATTGCTGGCGTAGGTTCCTGCTCCGATAACAGGTGAGTCTCCCACCCTGCCGAATCGTTTGTTCGTCATGCCGCCGGTGCTGGTGGCTGCGGCCAGGTTCCCCTTCTGGTCAAGAGCAACAGCACCTACCGTACCAAATTTCGAATCATGATTTTTGAACGGGTATATGGCCGATGAACTTTTTTTACCGGAATGGTCTAATTCGGTCTTAAGCGAATCCTCCTTTTTTACGTTCCGGAGCGAACGCCACCTTTCTTCGGTATAGAAATAGGAAGGCGGAACGATGATCACCCCGTTTTGCCGGGCAAACATTTCGGCGCCGGCACCGGTCATCATCACATGATTGCTTTTTTCCATTACGGCTCTTGCTGCGCTTACGGGATTTTTAATGGTTGTTACTCCCGCAACAGCGCCCGCCATCAGGTTTTCCCCGTTCATAACAGAGGCATCCAGCTCATTTTTCCCCTCGCTGGTAAACACAGCGCCTTTGCCTGCATTAAAATGAGGATCATCTTCCAGTACTTTTACCGCTGCTTCCACTGCATCCAGGGAGCTTCCGCCCTTTTTCAGAATGGCATATCCCCTGTATAAGGCTGCCGACAGTGCATCCTTGTATTCTTTCTCTTTTTCAGGAGTCATCTGGCTTCTTAAAATAGTACCTGCCCCGCCATGGATTACAAGTACCACCTTTCTTCCATCGCTTTGCGAAAAAACATTCAATGCAAATAACAGCAGGCTGATTACGACCCAGCGCTTCATATTAAAAAATTTATGGTAAGATAACAATTTACAGGCTTTTTGAGTTATATCAAATACCTGTAGTGTTAACTGTTTTTAAAATGCAAAAATTAAATACAGTACCGGTATATAGGTATGGTTTACTTATTTTTACATATTAATTCCGCGGGCTGAAAACTACATACAAAATATTAAGGAGCATTTTACTTATTCTGTTGTTCATCATTGTTTTGATGGCAATACTCATTAACACCACTCCTGTTCAAAACTGGCTGGTAAGCGCAGTAACCGGTAAACTATCGAAAGATCTTAATACAAAAGTCTCCATCAGGCATGTAAACTTTTCCCTGTTTAATAAAATGAACCTGGAGGAGGTGTATATAGAAGATCTCAATAAAGATACCTTATTAAATGCCGGCCGGATAACAGTAAATGTAACCGACTGGTTTTTCTTTAAAGACCAGGTTGAACTGAAAAACATTGAACTGGACAATGCTACGGTTCGTTTACACAGAACAGATTCGGTATGGAACTACCAGTTCATTGCCGATTATTTCTCTTCTCCGCCTTCACAAAAAACAGAGAAAAAACCTATCGTTTTATTGTTGAAAAAGATGACGCTTACCAATCTTCATTTAAAACAACTGGATGAATGGAGAGGCCAGGATCAACAGGTTGATTTAAAGAAGCTGTCGCTTGAGGCGGAGGAAATAGATTTTTCGAAAAAGCTGGTGAATGTACGGTCACTGGTAATGGATGAACCGGTATTCAGCATTTACGATTATCCCGCACGCCGCCCTAAACGCCCCAGGGCAGCGCAGGTCCCGGATGCTTCCGCCACGCAACTGAACGCTGACGGCTGGCTGGTTTCGGTAAAGGAACTCACCATGAACAACGGCGCATTCAAAAACGACCGGAAAATAAAACGTGCGGCCTATACTTATTTCGATGACAGCCATATTCATTTTTTTGCCGTTAACGCGCAGGCTAAAAATGTAAAGCTTACCGGAGACACGCTAACGGCAGATATAAAATTGAGCACAAAAGAAAGATCCGGCTTTACCGTTAATTCCCTCGTGTCTGCATTCAGGATGGAACCCGGTGCCATGATCTTTGACCAGCTTGATATTAAGACTCCATCCAGTCACCTGACCGACTATTACGCCATGCGTTACAATGATTTTAATGATGACATGCTTGATTTTATCAGCAATGTAAGGCTGGAAGGACGATTTCATAGCAGTACGATCCATACAAAAGACATTGCGTATTTTGCCCCGGCACTCAAAAACTGGAACAAATTAATTCACCTGGATGGAATAGTAAAGGGCACCGTAGACAACCTGTCGGCCAAAAACTTTGTGCTGGAATCTGGCAAAAGCACCCGGCTTAAAGGAAACATTAAGCTGGCAGGTTTGCCGGATATTGATTCTACCTATATTGATTTCAGATCGAATGATTTTCATACTACCTACGAGGATGTACTAACAGTTGTCCCGGAGCTGAAAGACATTACGGAACCAAAGCTTAGTGAAATAAAATATCTTGACTTTAAAGGCAGTTTCACCGGTTTCCTGCGCGACTTTGTTACTTATGGCACTTTGAACACCAATCTTGGAACGCTTACGACCGATGTAAACATGAAATTTCCCCTAAAAGGCGCCAGTGTTTATTCCGGAAAGATCAATACCGGCAATTTTAATCTGGGCAGGCTGATGAATGTAGAGCAATTAGGTACAGTGTCGTTTAATGGCACTATTAAAGGAAAGGGATTTACGGCTCAATCGATGGATGCGGAGCTGGATGGAAAGTTTGCACAGCTTCAATTCAAAGATTACAATTATACCAATATTGCAGTAAAGGGGCATATGAATAAAAAGTTGTTTAAAGGCAACATTCATATAGATGATCCCAACGTAATTGCACAATTGGACGGGGACATCGATTTTAACGCCGAAAGACCGGAATTCAACTTTTTTGCCAATATACAACGCAGCAATTTAAAAACACTTGGCTTTTCCCGGCAGGACATGAATGTGATCGGTAAGTTCGATATGAACTTCAACGGTAATGATATCGACAACTTCCTGGGTACGGTTTCGTTGTACGATGTAGCCGTTACCCGCGATAATGAAACTTATGTGTTCGACACGCTCACCCTGAGCTCTCAAACCATCGATCAGCAAAAAATACTCCAGTTGCGCAATACGGAAGCTTCGGCTTTTTTAATAGGCAATTTTACCATCCGGGAGCTTCCCGACGCCGTTAAGCAATTTCTCAATAAATATTATCCCGCCTATATTCCTCCGCCCGATAAGCCAATTAAAAATCAGAATTTTCTTTTTCAGCTCGATGTAAAAAATATAGACCAGTACATGGCATTGATCCATCCTTCTGTAAAAGGGTTTAATAACAGTACGATCGTCGGGTCGCTCAATTCGGAAACCAACCTGATGGCCATCAGCGCTATGATTCCGTATGCTTCTTATAAAAATATCGGAGTGCAGCATTTCAGGCTGACGGGAATCGGGAATATGGACAGTTTGAAACTGACAGGTAATATTGATAATATCATCATAAACGACAGCCTGCAGTTCCCGGGCAGCAAAATTTCCATTGCATCCAGCAACAACCAGTCTCAGTTAAACATCAGCACATCGGCTACCCAAACCATTAACGATGCCAGGCTTTCCGCACAGATCACGAACCTTGAAGACGGCGTAAAAATTCATTTAGACCCCGGCAGCATTGTATTGAATGAAAAAACCTGGCGGATCAGCGACGGGGGTGAAATGACCATCAGCCAGTCTTATATGGATGCCAAAAATATTAAGTTCACCAATGGGGAGCAGAAAATCTCTGCGGTGAGCAAACATTCGGAAGTAGGTACCTGGGATGATATAATAATAGAAATGAAGAAGGTGAATATTGGCGATTTCATTCCCCTTATTGTAAAAGAACCCAGGATGGAGGGAATTGCAACTGGAACCATCACCATTGAAGACGCCTTCAGGAACATGTACGTATCGGCGAATGTAAAAACAGAACAACTCAGGATTGCCAACGACTCTATAGGCACGATCAACATAACTGGGGCGTGGGATGACCGTAACAGGAAAGCCATTTACGAAGCGATCTCCGACAATCAGAACTATAAATTCAGCATAGCGGGTTCGTATGACGTGGTAGATTCATTGAACCAGGAAATAAACGCGAATGCCAACTTCGATTACACCAATATTCATTTTCTTGAACAATATCTCGGTTCAATTTTCGGTAATATGAAGGGGTTCGCCACAGGTAACCTGCGTATGAAAGGAAATATTAAGACGCCGGAATATACAGGGGAGATCGTGATCAGAGATGCCGGTCTAAAAGTATTATACACCCAATGCTATTATGAATTTGACAGCGCAAAAGTTGTTTTTGCCCCGGGCAGCATCAATTTTGGCACCGTTATATTAAAGGACACACTTTATAAGCACAACCGGGAAACTGTTAATACAGCCGCACTTACCGGCGATCTGCAACACAATAATTTCAGGGATTTTGTATACAATATTTCCATCAACACCAACAGGTTGCTGATGCTGAATACTACCCGGTCGGACAATGGTACTTTTTACGGGAAAGCCATTGGCAAAGGAAATTTCAGGCTAAGGGGACCGGAAGACGAGATGCGCATGTCGATAACCGGCGAAACGGTTGACAGCTCCAGCATATACATTACTTCCGCCTCATCCAAAGAAAGCAGCAATGCCGATTACATTATCTGGAAGCAGTATGGAAAGGAAATGGATTTTGATTCATTAGGCAGAGCCGCTTCGGAACTGAATGTTGATTTAAACCTGACTGCCAATAATTACACCCGTATGTTCATGGTATTGGATGAAATAACGGGAGACATTATTGAAGCTACCGGAAGCGGAACACTGAAAATGCATACCGGCACCAATGCGCCATTTACAATAAATGGCAAGTATACCATCGACCAGGGATACTATCGTTTCAGCTTCCAGGAAATATTTAAAAAGCCGTTTATACTGCAGCCGAATGAAGGAAGCTATATACGATGGGACGGCGATCCATATAAGGCTGAAATCAACCTGAAAGCCAAATATGTGGCAAATGATGTAAAGTTGAGCTCATTGTATGCTGCCCAGGGACAAACTACTGACCCGGAAGTAAGCAGGCTGAAGGGAGAGAGAACAGATGTAGACGTATTGTGTACACTCACGGGATCGCTGGGTAAACCAGATATTGTGTTTGACATTTCACTTGCTGCCAACAGTGATGTCAGGAACAGCCAGCGATTGCTGGGAGATCTTCAACGCATCAACAGCGACGACAACGAGAAAAACAAGCAGGTTGCATACCTCATTGTATTTAGAAGCTTTGCGCCTATCGGGCAATACAATGTACAGCAAACCGACGCAGCCACTTTTGCATTTAATACAATCTCTGAATACATTTCGGGCTATTTAAGCAGTTCATTAAAAACTTTATTGTATGGCATCTTTAAAGATCCTTCCCTCAGCGTTAACTTTAACTATACCAGGGCTTCCATAGATCCTACCGGTACCGGTGCAGGTATTGGCAATACCGTTAACCTTACCCGTGACAATATAAGTTTACAGTTCATTAAATCGCTGCTGAACGATAAACTGGTTATAACTTTTGGAAGCGACTTTAACTTTGTGAGCAGTGGCTCCCAGGCCGCCCTTAATGCACAAAGCACGAACTTTCTTTTTCTGCCCGACATTACTGCAGAATACAAAATCACCCCCGACGGGAAGTTCAGGATCAGTTGCTTTTACCGGAGCAATTTTGATGCATTGTCAACCAACGGCAAACGCAACCGGGCGGGCGGAAGCATTTCCTTCAGAACTGAATTTGACCCTGAAAGCCTTCGCCGGAAAAAAGAGCAGTTACGCAGGAAGGAAGAAGACCCCAAAAATGATTCTACAACTGTAGGTAGCCTGCTGAACAGGATCCGGTAGCGTATAAAAAAGAGGCTGAACGGGGTCGTTCAGTAGCAGCAGTCATAAATATCGTATCTCAACTTCCCGCTCTTTGGGTTTGGAAAGCTTCTGCCTCTGTGGCGTTTTCCCTTTGGGAGAATAGGTTATAAAACCGTAGGAAGCAATGGATATTGTAATAATCGTAGCTATATGAAATATGAAAAAACTGTCCCCTGTATTATTCCTCTCCGGAAAAATATAATTAAAAAGAAAAGTAATGACAGAAACGCCATACTCAAATAAAAGCGCGTAATAAATAAACATCTGCGGGCTGCCGGGGCTTTGTATCTTTTTTGTACCCCACAAATTGAACGATATTATGGCGATGATACAGCTAAGGACGGCAAAGATGCCCGCACCTACCAGTATGATCTCAGCCGTACCGCTCAGTCCCGTAATAAAAATAAATATTACTTCTGCTACAAGATATGCCGGTATAAACCATCGTAATTTTTGTTTTACAACTGGCAAAGGAAGCGCAAAAAACAGCAGGCACAATAAAACCGGTGCATCAATGAGGTTATATGTTCTCTCAACTACAAAAAGTATTTGCCTGTTTGTTACAATGCCACTGATAAAAATAATATTCACTAACCCGGCCCAGGTCCAGTAAATGATAAATGATGTAAAAAAAGTATTTCTTATTTGCTTTCTGTATAATGCTATGGATAAAGGCACAAAAAAGGCAATGGCCGCCAACCAGCCTATAAACTGATATATGTACAGAGTGTTGTTCAAAATGAATACGGATTTTTATATAAGCGATAAAAAATATAATTTATTGTTGCTATTCATTATTGTAGCATTAATACTCAATGCATGTGTTGCGGAAAATACGTAACCATGAACAGCTGTTGCATTGAGTATCATATGCTTCAGGAAAAAATGAAGATGGAAAACCGGCATGTTTAACTGAGCTTTGCAAATAGAGGATAATCCGGATATCGGTACCTTTGAAACTTTTAAAGTATCATGGCAATACTAATAACAGGCGCAACAGGCTATATCGGATCAAAGCTTACTTACAAACTGGCAAACGAGGATAATACCCTGCATATTTTGTGCCGAACTCCTCCTGCCCTTCCTGAGTTTAATCATCCCAATATAAAAGTATTTCACGGGGATATTACTGATATTCAATCGTTGAAGCCTGCGTTTGAAAACGTAAACCAGGTATATCATTTAGCCGCTTATGCCAGGTTGTGGGCAAAGGATCCGGGTATATTCCGTACGTTGAATGTAGGCGGCACAGAAAATGTTTTGGCTGCTGCAAAAGCTGCGGGCGTCCAAAAAGTAATATACACTTCCACAGCCGGGGTAATAGGACCTTCAAAGGATCATCCGATGCGCGAAACAGACCCACGTATCACAGGATTCTTCAACCTGTACGAATCTACCAAAAGCGAATCGGAAAAAATTGCATTAACGTATGCCCAGCAGGGACTACAGGTATGTATTCTTAATCCATCCCGGATATACGGGCCGGGCTTTGATACCGGCAGCAATCCCATTACTAAAATTATAGAGCTGTATGTAAAAGGTAAATGGAAAATTGTTCCGGGCAGCGGTAACGACATCGGTTCTTATCCTTATATTGACGATATAGTAGATGGCCATATAGCCGCCATGCAAAAAGGAAGAAGCGGGGAAAGGTATATCCTTGGAGGAGTAAACGTTACTTTCAATGAACTGATAGCTGCTATTAAAAAGTATAGTGGCATTGAAAAAAAGCTCAGGCATATTCCTTTTTCAGCTTTAAAAGCTTTAAGTTACCTGATGTTACTAAATGCAAAAATTACAGGCAAATACCCGATGATGACTCCTGACTGGGTTGACAAATATAAATACGACTGGGCACTCGACAGCAGCAAAGCAGTAAACGAACTGGGTTATAAAATACGTCCGTTGGAAGACGGGATAAGAGAAACAGTTGATTGGGTGAAAAAAAACAGGTTGTAAATGCTTCGCTGTTTAAATTAAGTTATTACGTGTATGCATAACCGTTCATCAAATACTGCATGTAAACAATAAAAGTTTTTGTTAGAATTTGACCGACGTTTTAATTTTGGTACAGAATTAGCCCCTGCTATATGAAATTGTCTCTATACTTACCCTGGTATTGAATAATGTATAGAACATTGGAATATGCAAAAGGAAATTAAGCCTTCTTACCGGAAAGAAGATGATGATCAGCTTTTCAGGTTGTTACGTGCCGAAGCCAATATCCTTGCAGCTACACGTGCGCCCTCCAAAAGATTTGAAATTGTATTTAAAACATTTCTTTTCCCTTTTTTGTATTTTTTTACGCTGGGTTGTGTATATGCCTGGGGCAATAACACCTGGGTGTTACTGGGTTGTTATTGTATGCTGGGAATCTTACTGGTGCTGAATTACCTGAACATTGTGCACGACGCTGTGCACAACACCATCTTTAAAAGCAAAAAGCTGAACAGCACCTTCGTTTATATATTCGACCTGGCAGGCGCCAACAGTTTCATATGGAGAGTGCGGCATATCAAATTCCACCATAACTACCCGAATGTAGAAGGCTGGGATACCGATATAGGTCAAAGTAAGCTGGTGCGCGTAACGCCTCATGGCGAAGTATCGGGGTTTCATAAGTACCAGCATATGTATATGCCGTTCCTGTATCCTTTCTTTTTGTTCAACTGGTTGCTGGTACGCGACTTTAAAGATTTTTTCGACAAAAAAAGAATCGTACAACGCTTAATTACCATTCCCGCCATTGAATATATTAAGCTGTTCGTGTTTAAAGGCATTTTTATTGCGTCGCTGATCGTATTACCCAAATTAATATTGGCCATCAGTTGGGGAAGAATTCTCCTGGCATTTACTATAATGATATTAACAGCCACTTTTTTCGCTTTGCTGGTATTGCTGCCACCCCATGCCAATATTGGTTCGGCATTTCCATTGCCTGATGAAAATAAGAAGCTGCCATACAGTTGGTTCATGCACATGCTGAAAACCACCAACGATGTAACGGGTGAAAACTGGTTTACCCGTTTTGTACTGGGCAATTACAATTATCATATAGTGCATCACCTGTTTCCTAATATTCATCATGCATACTACCCGGAAATTACCAGGGTATTGCAAAAGATGGCAGCCGAGAACAATCTTCCGTACAGAAGTTATCCCATACTTACCACGCTTAAAAATCATTATCTTCTCCTTAAACAAAACAGGAGCGACTTTGATGTGTGGGAAGAGTCGATGTAAGAGACAAAAGGGAATTTTTGATTATTTCGGAAGCAAAGAAGCATCTCTTCGTTTTAAAACAGCAACTGTCAGCCTGCTGATACAAACCAGCCTTTCCCGCTGGTCGTGTATTTTAATTTCCCAAACATGCGTGGAAGAACCCAGATGAACGGGGGTAGCTGTTCCTGTTACATATCCCTGGTTCACACTTCGGATATGATTGGCATTGATCTCAAGTCCCACACAAATCTGCGAATTGCTGTCCAGCACCAGCGACGATGCCACACTTCCCAATGTTTCCGCTAAAGCAACGGATGCGCCACCATGCAACAGTCCATAGGGTTGTTTGGTGCGATGATCAACCGGCATGGTAGCTTTTAGGTAATTGTCACCGATTTCCGAAAAGGCAATGCCCAGGTGTTCGCCCATTGTTCCGGCACTCATCGCCTGCAGCTTTTCAAGCGAAAATTCTTTTTTAAACCAGATCTGTGCCATTATGTACAGTTATTTGTCAAAAATGATTGCCAATATAAATGAATTTTCGCAAGAGCAAGATTATTAAGTTAAGCGGAGCGCATTTACCTTCGGTGATAACTATTTTCATTGCGGCAAAATCAGAAATAAACACATACCGCAATAAAGTTCAAATTTTCACGCTATGCAAATTTTCCGGTCGGTGAGACACCATAGCCGTCAACTTAAGCCCGAAGGGCTTGAATTTGAATAGCCTCCAACAAAGTTGGGGAACAAAAATGTCGAAGTTTTTGTTGAACCCCTGC
>JAHBTL010000064.1 GCA_019638615.1 Chitinophagaceae bacterium
TATATGAGGAATAAAATTGTCCCTGCGGGCAACCGCAGGGATTTGCTTTTTTCTTAAGTTCACGCCTATGGTCAGACACCAACCGATAGTGGGGATATTGAGAATATACAGGAAGGAGATTGGGAAAGGGATATCTTCAGGGGGCACTTTCCTGTGGAAAGAAGGCGAAGGTTTTACAACTCAAGCTACCGCCGCCTCACTTTCAGCGACCATGTAAACGAAAACTCTGCTATCAGCTCACCTGCATCATTCGTACCCGACGACTTTACCGTAATTACATTTGTTCCATCAGTTGCTACGGCAGCCTCAACGGCATCTCTTAATGCAACCCCATCCCTGCATACAAAAGTTGTGATGCCGGTAGCTTTTTTATAATACTCGGCATTCATTTCGGTTATGAGCATTGATATGCCCGGCTTGCGCTTGTATATATGCGCCATGGCCAGTGCACCTGTACTCATTTCTGCAGCCATGGCAAGACAGGCAAAATAGGTAGAGCGAAAAGGATTGGTAGAAAACCATTTGTAAGGAACAGTTACCACGCATTTATCCGTTGTAATAGACTTGATGCGCACTCCTGCAAAATAAGCGCTGGGCAGCCTGGTTAATAAAAACAGCCTGAACTTCAATGGATTGCTCACCATTTTTACAAATGCATTCATATGCGCTTTTTTAGTTAAAGAGGATACTCTTTGGCAGTAGCAGGCGTTGTAATATATTATGTGAATATAAAGAAACAACATGCACAAAGCAGTTGCCGGGGGTTGATTTTTTTTCTTTTTTCGGCTATGCTTTTACGATAGTAAAAATACGGTCGTCGACTGTATTATTTTATTACTTCCACAATGCAGCCCGCCACCTGGTTTTCATTGGCTGGACCTTCTAACCTGATGGCGCCTGAGCTCGTGCTGGTGTAGCGTATGCCGGACGCATTTTGCGACCGCAACGCGTTTGCCACCCTGGTTGAATAATCAGTACCAGGTTGCTGGCTGATGGTTTTATTTAATTGGTACCAGTCTAATGGCTTTTTGCTGACAACAATTGCCATGATATCCCTGTTGCCAATGCTGTCGGGCATCATGCTTTTATCTTTAGGGAAAAGGCGGGAACCTGTTATTCCACAAAAAGGAGAATACCTTGTTTTGGTGGGATCGTCTTTTTCAGGATAAGGGAACAGGGTATAACTTGTTCCGTCGGTTTCTTTTCCCAAAACATAGGTATAACACTCGGTAGTATTCTTTACTTCCATTTTAAAACGGGTACCGGCTTCAACAGGAGCTGTTGTTTCAAAACGGTTTGCCGATAAGGTTTTAAGAGGAATATAATTTTTACGAACCGTTTTAGTTCCATCGTATGCCACCTCTACCAGGCCTATTTCACAAACGAAGGGAGCATTGGCCGCCGTACCGGTTTTTGCCATAGGCTCCAGCCCGTAAGCCTCGCGTACATAGTATTTGAAATCGGGATAACGTACCCAGGCAAAACCATTGTTTCCCCATTGCGGCCCCCAGCTATTCATGATCAAAAAAGAGCCGCCGTATTTTTTATCATCATAACCAACAACACATTGGGCGTGCCCGCCAAAACCCATCATCGAAGCATCGCCAGACTCAGGACGCCATACGTCTTTTCCTATCATATTCTGCATATAACTCTCTCCTACCATCATACCAATTACCACCGGAGCTCCCTGGGCAAGGTTTTCCTTAATAGCGCGCATATCAATCTCGTCGGTAGTGTTGCCCTTTGTAAGCCTGTTGAAACCACGCATCCTGAATTGGGAAGCCTGCTGAACTAAGCTGTTGGGAGGTTGTTGCGTGCAATCCTGGTCGGTATAAGGAAACGCATCGTATGGTACAGACCCCTGTTTGGTCATAAATTCCATAGCGCGTACCAGGTACGACCCCTGGCATCCGTCCAGCCCGATCTGGTTGTATAAAAAGGCCGGGCTAAATTTGATTTGCTCGGCATTTGCACCAGACCTGCCGGATTCCAGGATCGTTCTTGCTGCGTAAGCACTGCTCCAGCCAACACAACTGCCCTGTTGCCCCTGGTTGCCGACTGCCGGCGCATACCGCTGCAGGTTAGCCGCTTCAGGTAACGGGTTGCGTATATCATCAGGGTCGAGCGCTTCATAAATATTCGCTTTTTCAAATTGTTGGGGGTCCAGTATCCCTCCCGTTGCAAGGGAGCCCGACGCCTGGCTGATGATGTTTCCACAACCTTCCCTGCCCAGGAAAAAATAGCCGCCAATGGCAATAGCCCCAATCACTAAAATACCTTTAACGCCAAAAATGCGGATAAGCAAAGGTAAAAGTGCCAACAGTCCTCCTCCCGGCGTTCCTCCGCCACCTCTCCGTCCGCCACCACCATCGTTGTTAAACTGTTCGGGTTGATCCGGCTGGTCATCAGTCATGCGTATAGGCATAGTACGTATAATTAAGTTACCTAAATGTAAAAAGAATTTTATTTATTTTGACCCGAAAGCTTTCAGCCCGCAGTTCAGCCAGTCCTGGTATTTTTTTACATCAGGTGTATAGCCAACCGGGTGGGTCATCAGCTTTTCATCAGGACTGAGAACCACGTACAATGGTTGCGTTACCTGGCTGAAATTTTCCGATTGAAAAGTGGCCCATTTATCACCCACTGTTATAATTTCTTTTTCATTTCCATTGGCAGGCCTGTAAGTAAACCGCTCGGTTGCAGGGAGTTTTTTCCTGTCATCTACATACAATGAAACCAGGATGAATTTTTCATTAATAATGGATGATATTTCAGGCTGTGTCCATACCTGTTCTTCCATTCTCCGGCAGTTAACGCATGCCCAGCCCGTAAAGTCGATTAATATGGGTTTATTCTGTTCTTTAGAAAGTTGTACGGCTTTATCATAATCATTTATTACTATGGCTTCAACTCCTTTGTCGTTGTGATAGAGACTGTAACTTAACGGAGGAGGAAAGCCGCTTAATAGTTTGAGGTTGGCATACGGTGTATTGGTCAACCCCGGAACGAGGTACAATGCAAATAAAAACGTGATCCCCCCTAATATTTTCCTGCCTGCAGATATTTTCTGTCCTTTATAATCGTGCGGTAACCGAAGCCAGCCAAAAAGGTAAACGGCCAGTCCAAGAGAAATAAGAAGCCATATCCCAATGAATACTTCCCGCTTCAACAACCCCCAATGCTCAACAAGGTCTGCATTGGAAAGAAATTTGAAGGCGAGCGCCAATTCAACAAAGGCCAGTATTTTTTTTACGGTATCCAGCCATCCTCCGCTTTTCGGCAAAGATTTGAGCCAGTTGGGGAAAATAGCGAACAAAGCAAAAGGCAGGGCCAGGGCGGTTCCAAACCCGGCCATCCCCGCAGTTAAAGACCAGGCGCCGTCGGAAGCGGTTCCTACCAGCAATGTGCCCAGTATAACACCCGTGCAGGAAAATGAAACGATCACCAATGTGAGCGCCATAAAGAAGATGCCGCTTGCACTGCCCAGATCGCTTTTCGCATCTGCTTTTCCGGCAAAGCCCGAGGGCAGTGTAATTTCAAAATACCCGAAAAAAGAAATGGCAAAAATGATGAATACGATGAAGAAGAAAACATTCAGCCACGCATTGGTAGAAATATTATTGAATATCTCCGGCTGAACATTCCCTATCAAATGAAAAGGCAGGCTGGCCAACACATAAATAAGAAAAATGAAAAAGCCATAGAGTATTCCATTTTTTACCGCTTGGCTTTTGTTGGAAGCCCGGTTCGTAAAAAAGGAAACCGTGACCGGTATCATCGGGAAAACGCAGGGCGTGAGCAACGCGATGAAGCCACCTCCCAGTCCCAGCAGGAAAACAATCCATATGTTCTTGTCTCCTGCATGTGCGTCCCCGCAAGGTTGAACAGGATTTTTTAAATCAACAGCCGTAAGCTTTATTTTATCTTTTGACGATTGCTCCACTCCTCCTTCAAAAAAAACCGCTTGCCCGGGCTCATCTATGGGGATAAATTCCGCGTTACTTGATGCAAACCCTTTTAGCCCGATTTTCAGGGATGCCGGTACCGTTCCCCGGATGCTTATTTTTTGTGTAAGCGAAAATGTGCCCGATGAATAAACAGGCATTTTTTTATTATCAAAAACAGGGTCGGCTATGGTGACTTTAACGGCACTGACAGCAGGATTTCCATCAGGTATAATATTTTCGTTATCCCAGTTAAGCTGCAGCGCGTCAATACCAATATCAGCGTCGGTTTCTGCGTATATATGCCAGTCTGGCTGAATTGTAATTTGCGCGGAAAGATTGTAAGAGCTGTCGTTTATTTTATTTGCCTTTACCTGCCATTGTAAAGGTTGGCTTTGTGTTAATGCAAATACAGGAAAAAACAGAAAGAGTAATCCGTTTACAAATCTTTTCATATTTCTGAATATAGGCGATGATCTGTAAAAATACGGATAGTTTTCTCAAGCGAACGTGAGCGCGGGCACAGATTAAGTAAAAGTAAATGTATAAGGGGGTATTATTCTTCAACCGGAGATTCTGCAGCCTGTATTTCCTCTTCCCTGTTTTCATTCCATTCCACAATGAAATTGTTTCTGCCCTCGCCCGTGATAATCATCATGTATTTTTGCTGTATAAGCTCAAGCATTGAGAGAAACAGGAAAATAGCATGTATGCGGTTTTCGCATATATCAAATAATTTCTCAAAAGTAATAGTACGTTCTTTGTGAACCAGCTCCATCATGTGTTCGCGGCTGCTTTCCATGGTGTAGTTGTAGCGGTACACAACATGTTGCGGCTTATGATTCCTGTCGTACAGACGCTGCATTACCTTTTCAAAAGCCTTCATCAGCTTAAACATGGTAATGGTCTGTATCTCCGTCCCTTCTCCTGCTTCTTCGCCAATTTGTGCGATTTCCTTCTGCAGGTTACCACGTTTTACCATCAGCATCCTGATGGCCTCCATTTCCGCCATTTTGGTAGAAGCTTCCTTGAAACGCTTGTATTCAAGTATTTTATCAACCAGTTCCTGCCTGGGATCAATTTCATTGCCCTGTGCATCCAGTTCCTTACGCGGCAGCAGCATTTTTGCCTTAATGCGCATCAGGGTAGAAACAAACAGGATGAATTCACTGCTCAGCTCAATATTCAGGTCTTCGGCGCTGTGCATGTAAGCAACAAAATCGTTGATGATCTTCGTTATCTGTATATCGTAAATATCCAGTTCATCTCTTTCAATAAAAAACAACAGCAGGTCAAAAGGACCTTCAAACTGGGGGAGCTTTATCTGATATGATTCTGTATTCACCATTCGCCGGTTTAAAAAATTTCGTCCCGCCAGCTACTTTGAGTATGCTTAACGGGACGTACAAATGTAAGAAAGAAAATCAGTTATGGAAACGGTATGCCAACCCTACACCCAGCAATTGTTTTAACTGCATTTTAGGCCCGCGTACATTGCCGTCTTTGTCAACTGTTGCAACATCGTCATCATATATCATATCCAAAGAAAGGCTTACGGTAATGAGTTTGGTTACTTTCAGCAACAGTACATTGGTCATGTACAGATCGATATTCTGCGGATTGGCGAGGTAGTTTGAAAACAGGTCGAGACGTCCCTGGTAAGAGGCGTTTTCGCTGATCTTGGATTTGTAGTTAACAGTGGCAAATGCACCGAACTCGGTTCTTGCTTTTTTGCCCGGATCCACCCCAAATGCACCCGCATTCGAAAGTTCAGTATCGTTTACAATTGTCCACCTGGCCGTGGCAGGAGACAGCGATACGGAAAAATTTTCACTCGGCTGGTAAGTAATATTGGGCGAAACCAGGATGTAGGCCGGTGCAAGGAAATTAGATGTTTTCACTTTGGGGTCATCCGAAGGATAAGAATACCCTTCGGTAAACTGGGTCCTGAAATTAAACAAAGCACCTGCGTACCAGTTTTTTTTGCTGATCTGGTAGCCATATTTTGACAGGAAGTCAATCCTGTCATCGGCTTTACGGGTACCAAGACTGGTAGTATTTACCACCCCATAAGCAAGGTCAAGCGTATTATCCCAGATGTGCTTGTCTTTTTTATAAAAAGCGTACAGACTTACCAGTGACGCAAGAGAGAGAGACGACCGGTCGCCCCCTGCTGCCCAGTTACTCAGGGTTCCCTGGTTTAGATTAATGTTGAACAATCCGCCTGTTTTCCATGTTTTGGGGATTGTATCATTCGGATCTTTTTCAATAGTCTTATTGGAGGCATCTTTCATTTCCTTAACAGTAGCATCCTGGGCAATAACGGTTGTGCCTGCAAATAGGGTAGAGCACAGGAGCAGGCTCCATAAGTTTTTTCTCATAGTTAAAAAATTTACCAATAAAAAAAATAAAACACAGGGCGATTGAAATCATGAATCGCTCTGTGTATAGGCAAGACTTAAAATTGTGCCAGATGGTTGCCGGTACAATTATTTTTTTAATTCATCGCGGATCTCCATCAAAAGCTTATCGGTAGAAGATGGCTCTGCAGGAGGTGCTGCAGGTTTTGCTTTTTCGAAGTTCTTGGCAGCTTTAATCAATAAGAATAAAACAAAAGCTATAACAAGAAATTTAATGATTGCTGCTATAAATTTTCCGTATTTTACCGCTCCCCACGATAGTTGCTCCAGATTCTCAGCATTGGCTGCTTTCAAAGCGGGAGCTAGTAAGAGTGGCGTGACAACATCATCAACCAGCGATGAAACGATTGCACCAAATGCGCCACCGATGATTACCGCAACTGCGAGATCCACAACATTTCCTTTGAGTGCGAATTCTTTGAATTCTTTGATGAACCCCATAAAAATTAAAATTTAGTGTTTTAAATATAATTGTCAAATATACATATACACACATATTATAATTATTTCAAGAGAGAGACTTATTCACAAAAAATACACCGCAGGAGATCACTTTTTCAATCCGGGGTAATGCATTTTCAGGCTAAACAGCAGTTTGTGTATGGCGGATGCAATTATATTCTCTTTATACCAGTTTTGGTCTGAGGGTACAATTGTCCATGGAACTTTGTTGCATTTATTAAAACACTCTTCGTACATCTTCATGTATAGCTTCCATAACCTGGCTTCTTCGAAGTCTTTTTCGTTGTATTTCCACATTTTGGCAGGATCCTGCATCCTTTCGTTGAGTCGTTGCTGTTGTTCTTCGGGAGAAATATGAAGGTAAAATTTAAGAATATGAGTTTGATTGTGCTTTTCCAGCAGTTCTTCAAAAGCATTGATGGCCTGCATTCGTTGCCCTGCGGTTTCATCGGTACACCATTTGTGCACTCTTGTAACCAGTATGTCTTCGTAATGCGACCGGTTGAACACCTGTATCATTCCTTTAGCCGGCGCAGCAGCATGCACTCTCCATAAAAAATCATGGGCTGCTTCCTCGGCAGTGGGTACTTTAAACGATTTTACAGTAACTCCCTGGGGGTTCATGGTGGTCATCACATTCCTTATTACCCCATCTTTACCGCTCGCATCCATCCCCTGGATAATAACAAGCAATGAGTGTTTGCCCTCGGCGTACAGCAGGTTTTGCAGCTCATTCAGTTCGCGGAGAATAGAGGCTGTTTTAAGCTTCGTCTGCTCTTTGTCAAGCGTTTTTGGCGCCCTGGTGCTGATTTTTTGGAGCGAAATTTTTGGCATACAGAATGAAGATGTGAGACAGGAAACTAAAGTACAATTTACTTACAACTTATTACTCCAACTACACCGCCATCATTTCTTTTTCTTTCGAGGCCAGGTGTTTATCAACCAGAGCAATGAATTTATCGGTAAGCAACTGGATCTCTTTTTCTGCATCTTTGCCTTCATCTTCGCTTAATCCGTTTTTTTGCAGCTTCTTGATGTCTTCAATCGCATCGCGGCGGATGTTACGGATGGCTACTTTGGAATGTTCTCCTTCTGCATGCACTTTTTTTACCAGCTCTTTTCTTCTCTCTTCTGTAAGCGGCGGTAAAAATATACGTATGATGGCACCATCATTTTGAGGAGTTACGCCAATATTCGCGGCAATGATGGAACGTTCAATAGGTTGCAGCATATTTTTCTCCCAGGGTTGAATAGTAAGGGTCCGTGCATCTACAACCGAAATATTACCTACCTGGTTGATGGGAGTAGGCGATCCATAATAATCCACCACCAATCCATCGAGCATTTGAGGATTGGCCCTGCCAGCCCTTATCTTGGTCAATTCAGCTTCAAGATGGCCAATGGCTTTTTTCATGGAGTCTTCGCAAATATCCATTATCAGTGATACATCTTCAGACATATAATAAAAATTGATTGATGCGCTGCAAAGCTAACGAATGGCGATAAAAAAAAGAATTCGCTTTAATTATGTTCAGCAGCTTTCTGCGTAGGATTCAACGGCATTATTTTAGAGGGCGTAGTAAGCTGCAATATATTTTCTTCATTTTTCACAACTATCAACCGTGGCTTACGCAAATAGTATGCAAATGCAAAGCTTGCAAAAGCAAGGATAATTAATATAGGTATGACAATGTTATTGCCCAGCCCGCGAATAAGAAAAGCAACGGCAACAAAAATGATGTTCACCATTATCAATGTAAAGCTAATGGCTTTATGACTCATCCCCCGGTCGAGCAGAATATGATGTATATGATTACGGTCGGGGCTGAAAGGCGAACGCCGGCTTAGTATCCGGATAGAAAATACGCGCAAGGTATCAAACAAAGGAATGATGAGGATGGCAATACCAATGGCAGGTGATGCATTTACCGGGAAACTTACTGCCGAAGAATCGGCAATGTTGATGAAATGTACTACCAGTATAGCATTTATCAATCCTATAAGCAGCGAACCTGTGTCGCCCATAAATATTCTTGCCGGCGCCCTGTTGAAAATTAAAAAAGCCAGCAGACTGCCGCACATAGCAAAAGCCAGTGCCGAATATTCCGTATGCCCTATAATGTAAAAGTAAACGCCAAATGTTAATGTCGTAAAAATGCCTAACCCGGCAGCCAGACCGTCCACACCGTCAATAAGGTTAAAAGAATTAATAATAACAATTACGGTAAGATAGGTTAATATAAGGCTGATAGCTTCCGGTAATTCATAAATACCCATAAAACCATGCATGCTTTTAATAACTACTCCTCCTTTATAAATAATGATAAAAGCGGCCACAATCTGACCAATAAACTTTTTCATAGGGGTAAGAATGAGTATGTCATCTTTTAACCCAAGGAAAAATATAACAAGCGCTGCCGCGAAGTAATATTGAAAGCCCTGAGCATTGGCAAAAGATATGGTTAACAGGCAGGAAACAATAAAACCGGCAAAGATACCCAGCCCTCCTAAAGAAGGAACCGGTGTTGCATGTATTTTTCTCGCATTAGGAACATCATAGAGCTTTTTTATTTCAGCAACATTCATAATCACAGGTATGGCCGCATAGGTTATTATGAACGCCAGGATCGATGCCAGCAAAATGATTTCCATGAGGAGGTTACTTTTGAGGGTGCAAAGATATAATAAAAAATTTATTTACGTAACACCAAACAAAATCAAATAAGATAAGTTTGCTTTTTTGTTATACGATACGCTGATAATAAACGGTTGGGCGAATATACATAGTATTGTAAACAGATTTTATTTCCTCAAAAACTGTACGTAAAATCATATTTACCACAACTTTATTTAGCTTTGACACTCTTTAAATAGAATTTTATGCCAGAATTAAAGGATATAGCTACTCAGATAAGAAGAGATATAGTACGAATGGTTCATGCATGTCAAAGCGGGCATCCGGGTGCATCACTTGGATGCGCTGACTTTTTCACTGCCCTGTATTTTGATATTATGAAGCATGATCCGGCTTTTCATATGGATGGAAAGGGAGAAGATCTCTTTTTCCTTTCAAACGGACATATTTCCCCCGTTTGGTATGCCGCGCTTGCAAGATCAGGCTATTTTCCCACGCAGGAGTTAAATACTTTCCGTAAGATTAATTCCCGTTTGCAGGGGCATCCCGCTACACATGAACATTTGCCCGGTATCCGCATCGCTTCGGGTTCGCTGGGACAGGGCATGAGCGTAGCAATCGGCGCGGCCCTTGCCAAAAAAATGAATAACGACGACCGGATTGTGTATTCACTGCACGGAGATGGCGAGTTGGAAGAGGGACAAAACTGGGAAGCGCTTATGTTTGCCGCTCATCATAAGGTAGACAACCTTATTTCAACGGTGGACTGGAACGGGCAACAAATTGACGGACCTACCGACAAGGTACTTTCGTTGGGCGATATAGGTAAAAAGTTTGAAGCTTTCGGCTGGACAACTCTCCAGATGAACGGAAATGATATGGATGACGTGATTTCAACACTGAATAAAGCCAAGGCCCTGACAGGAAAAGGCAAGCCTGTTGGCATTATGATGCATACCGTGATGGGTAAGGGAGTAGATTTTATGGAAGGACATCACGAGTGGCATGGCATTGCTCCTAACGATGAGCAGTTGCAAAAAGCCTTGGCCCAGTTACCCGAAACATTGGGCGACTATTAAGAATGTTCCTGTTCAATAAATAGTTGTAAAAGCTTCACGCACACGTGTGAGGCTTTTCATTTTAATGGATGTTTGCAAAAGCCTGGGTATGACGGCACAGCATTGGCAATATAATACACTGAAATCGTTGCATAGCTGTACCCGATGGTAAATTATTTTAACAGATGGCTACAATCTCTTCTTAATACAGTAATTTTGCCCACCAAAAATGAAAGATGAGGGCGCTTCGGAAGGCAGAACCATTCGTTTTTTAAACAAACCTCTTGATAGATGCGCATTACACTTGTAGCGGGAGCTCGTCCCAATTTTATGAAAATAGCACCAATCATTGATGCTGTTAAAAAAGCAGCACAAAACGGCAGTAATATAAGTTACCGCCTGGTGCATACCGGACAGCACTACGATAAGAATATGAGCAACAGTTTTTTTGAAGAGCTGGGCATACCGGAACCCGATGTAAACCTAGAGTGCGGTGGTGGAACGCAGGCGGAGCAAACGGCCAACATCATGGTAAAGTTTGAGAAGGATTTAATGCAAAATCCTGTTGACCTGGTTTTGGTGGTGGGCGATGTTACATCCACCCTGGCCTGCTCAATAGTTGCCAAAAAATTAAATACCCGCGTAGCTCATGTAGAAGCCGGCATCCGCTCGGGCGATGTAACCATGCCCGAAGAAATAAACCGGATGGTAACAGATTCAATAACCGATTACTTTTTTACTACTTCGCAGGTTGCTAATGAAAACCTGAAAAAAAGTGGTGTGGGGGATAAAAGGATCTTTTTTGTAGGCAATACCATGATAGATACACTGCTCAAAAACATGCACCGGTTAAAAGAACCGGCAATTTACAAGCAGTTGAGACTCACACCGGGAGAATATTTTGTTGTTACATTACATCGCCCGTCAAATGTTGATAATCCCGATAATTTAAAGGTTTTAATCAATACTATTATGCAGGGTAGCAAGGGGCTCCCTGTATTATTTCCTGTGCACCCGCGTACTGCCCAAAAATTGAAAAATATTGATATCAGGTTCTCCAATTTACATACGGCTGACCCCATGAGCTATCTTGAGTTCAACTACCTTGTTAAAAACAGCAAAGCGGTTATTACCGATAGTGGCGGCATTACAGAAGAAACTACTATGATGGGAATACCCTGCTTAACACTAAGAGATAGTACGGAACGCCCTGAAACTGTAACAGTTGGTACAAACGAATTAATTGGCACCGATCCAGCCGCTATTACTCCCGCCATTCAGAAAATTTTCGATGGAAAATGGAAAAAAGGAAACGCCCCGGAGATGTGGGATGGTAAAACATCGGAACGGATTGTGGCAATACTTGAAAAGTTGTAGCAACATTCATTGCAGGAGGGTAATTTTATCCTGCCCAGCCCTCTCTGTCCAGGCTCCGGTATTGTATGGCCTCCGCAAGGTGCATTGCCTCAATTTCATTGCTGCCGGAAAGGTCTGCAATAGTTCTCGAAACCTTTAATATGCGATCGTATGCCCTGGCAGAAAGGTTGAGGCGATCCATGGCTGTTTTCAAAAGCGCCTGCCCGCCGGAATCAATCCGGCAAATATCTTTAAGCAGCTTGCTGCTCATTTGTGCATTGCAGTAAATACCATTTTCCGGTTTGTATCTTTCGGCCTGTATTTCCCGGGCTTTTATTACTCTCTGCCGGATGTCTTCCGAGCTTTCTCCGGGCTTTTGCATAGCCAGCGCCGTAAACGAAACGGGAGTTACTTCAACATGCAGGTCAATACGGTCGAGTAACGGGCCTGAAATTTTATTAAGATATTTCTGTACCATGCCGGGAGCGCAACTGCATTCTTTTTCCGGGTGATTATAATAACCGCACGGACAGGGATTCATAGAAGCGATGAGCATAAAGCTGGAAGGAAAATCAATCGCTACTTTAGCCCTTGAAATGGTTACTCTTCTTTCTTCCATTGGCTGCCGCATTACCTCCAGCACTGTTCTTTTAAACTCAGGCAATTCATCCAAAAATAATACGCCGTTGTGCGCCAGCGATATTTCGCCGGGTTGGGGTACGCCCCCGCCGCCTACCAAAGCCACGTCGCTGATGGTATGGTGGGGTGAACGAAACGGGCGCTGCGATATCAGGGTGGTATTAGCAGGCAGCTTGCCTGCAACGCTATGAATTTTAGTGGTTTCCAGCGCCTCCTGCAGGGTGAGGGGCGGCAAAATAGAAGGCAGCCGTTTGGCAAGCATGGTTTTTCCTGCACCGGGTGGTCCTATTAAAATGGCGTTGTGGCCG
Organism: Chitinophagaceae bacterium; assembly: GCA_019638615.1. Classification (GTDB taxonomy): domain Bacteria; phylum Bacteroidota; class Bacteroidia; order Chitinophagales; family Chitinophagaceae; genus Agriterribacter. Next base: position 12,826 of record JAHBTL010000064.1, read on the forward strand.
CCCGCTGCCGCAATTTCCAATGCTCTTTTAATATTTTCCTGCCCTTTTACATCGTTGAAGTCAAACTCAAACCTGTACTGCGATTGATAAAACTCATCTTTTGTATTAACAGATACAGGCTGCAGGGATGCTTCATCTTTAAAAAAAGCTATTACTTCGTTAATGTGTGATACCCCATATACATTGAGGTTGTTTACCATTCCGGCTTCCCTGCTGTTTTGCATGGGGAGTATCAGTCCTTTAAATTTTTCTTTGCGGGCGGTAATCGCAATCGGCAGTGCGCCTTTAATAGGCTGCACGTTTCCATCCAGGCTCAATTCGCCCATTATTACAAATTCGGATAGCTTTTCTGCATTGGGTATTTGCTCACTGGCGCCCATTATTGCCATGGCTATCGGAAGATCCAACGCACTGCCGCTTTTTTTGATATCTGCCGGCGCAAGGTTTACGATCACTTTCGTGCGCGGCATATAATGGCCAATGCTTTTTAATGTGCTTTCAATGCGATGCTCGCTTTCTTTAATGGCATTGTCCGGCAGCCCCACCATATAAAATTTCTGTCCTCCTGTTACATTTACCTCAACCGATATGGTAAGGGCTTCTACACCGTATACTGCACTACCGTATGTTTTAACCAGCATGTTGTAAGGTTAGCATGATGAATAAAGTGAAGTTAATTAAAAATGCATTGCCGGGTATGAAAGCAGGCGTTTGAATCAACAGATTGTTAAAAAAAGGAAACAGCGGTATCTTTATTTCCTGAACAAAAGTAATGCAGCTACAGCATATCCAACTGTTCCGTACCTTAGTGAAAGCAAAAGGCTGCGGGCAGCCTGTAAAGGTATATCGGCATTCTACATCATGGGGAATTAATTACTCATTTGCCAGGTATAGATCAGAACAAATAACGCTTTTTACAGCCCACTACGGTATTACTAATTTTTGGCAGGATAATGTATTATATTTTACAGGTAAATAAAATCAATTAAATACGCATTCTATCACTAACTATAAAATCAATTATTATGAAAGCAGATTCCAAAGTATTATTGGGCTTATTGGCCGGAGCAGCTATCGGGGCGATCGCAGGAATACTTTTCGCACCTGATAAAGGTTCTGAAACCAGGCGAAAAATTGCAAAAAACACCTCCGATATGGGCGATCAGCTAAAGAACTCTTTCAATGATTTTGTAGATACAGTGAAAGAGAAATACCGCCATGCAAAGCATGAAGCAGAAGAGGCTGTTGAAAAGGGCGCCAATAAAATAAGCGCTGTCGGCAACCAAGTTAAAAATTCTGTTGTGTAAGCAAGCTATTGAATCATTGTATTATAACCAGAGTCAGATAACCCGGCGGCGATATAAATCCTGATAAAATAAAAATTATGTCAGATCATCTTACCCAATTGGTGCAGGATACGGGAAAGTATATAGAAGCAAAAACAGAATTGTGGAAACTTAAGGTAGCGGATAAAACAACAGAAGTTGCATCTTCTGTTGCCTCACAGTTAATGATAGCTGTTATCGCGTTGCTTGTAATCATATCTGTTAATACGGGTGTTGCATTGATCCTGGGTAAGTGGCTGGGAGAGTTGTATTATGGTTTTTTCATTGTCGCCGGGTTTTATATTTTGCTCGGGGTCATCATGTATGCCAACCGGACAATATTGATGAAAACTCCTTTTTATAATGCCATCATCAATAAAATACTGAAATGAAAAATACATTCACTGTTAAAGACATAAAAGAAAGGATAGCATTACTTGAGGAGCAAACACAAATCATGGAAGCTACCCTCAGGGATAAAGCGCAGGAAACTTATAACAGTTTCAGGCCGATGAACATCCTGAAAAACACAGTCCATTCCATTTCTTCTTCGCCACAATTAAAAAGGGATATTTTTTCGACAGTCGTCAACCTGGGTATGGGGTATTTAGGTACCCGGCTCTTAATGGGCAAAGGCGGGCTTGCCAAAAAGGCCGCAGGCGCCGCCTTACAACTGGGAGCCGGTAATGGAATTAGTAAAAAGGTAACCATTTGGAAAAAATTCATTTCCGGCTTTTTTTCTAAAGATAAAAAAGCTGCCTGAAGCAATAAATATCTCCGTAACTGGTTCGGTTTCTGTTAATTAATTGATTATCTTACGGGTTTGAACAACCCCCGTTTTATGAAGATGATCTTTTTGATTACCGCTTGCCTGGTATACAATTTCCTTCATTCACAGGATTGTAAGTCTTTCTATTTTTTTCAGAATAATAAAGCCATAGAGCTCGGTATTTTCAATAAACGGGGTGACCCTACCGGAATGGTATCCTATAAAATTTCGAACGTTAATACCAAAGGAGCTGTTACTACCGCTTCTGTAAAAGCCGAGGTGTTCGACAAAACCAGGAAAGCCATCAGCAGCAGCGTTAACAGTATAAAATGCGAAAATGGCGCCTTCATGGCAGATATGAAATTATTTCTTCCACAACAACAATCGGAACAATTTAATAAAACAGAGGTAAAAACCAAAAATGGATACCTGGAGTATCCCGCGGTAATGAAACCCGGCGACCGGTTGAAGGACGGCAATTTTGAAATGGAGGCTGATAATAACGGGTTAAAACAAACGCTTAAGATAGAAATATCAAACAGGAATGTAACCGGCACTGAAAAAGTGACCACGCCGGCGGGGACGTGGGACTGTTTGGTTATTACCTATCATACCATGCTGAATATTCAAACCGGTCCCATAGCCATACCACTTACATTTGAAAGTACCGAATGGTTTGCCCCGGCTTTTGGGGTAGTAAAAACGGTGAACCAGGCAGGAACGATGGAAGTAATTTCAATAAAATAACCAGGCGAACCATGCTTCCCGATTGCACATTTGTATGAGACACCCTGGATTTTTAGCCACAGGCCTGTCCGCCAAAGGCAAATGTGCAGATTAAACCTGCGGCAATTTCTACATGGGGTACGTATAAATTAATGGCTGCTTTTAAGTATTTTGCCGTTATAACTTTCTCATATTTGAAGTACCTAAATTTAAAAATGCTTACATGAAGCGATCAATACTCCTCCTTTTCATACCCTTTTGTTTCATTGCTGTATTTCAATCCTGTAATTCTGAAAAAGGCCAGGTTGCAGAAAACGCTACAACAAAGCTCGCTGTAAAATGGGAGTTGGTTACTAATTTTCCTGATACAGGAACCGGGTATACCGCCCGTTTTCGTTTGATTAACCACGATTCAAGGGAGCTTACAGATAAAAACTGGGCATTGTTCTTTTCTATTGCACCCAGTCCTGTTATTAAAACACCCCTGCAGCGTGCCACGCTGGAGCATCTGAATGGCGATTGGTTCAGGTTATACCCCAATCCCGGCTTCTTTTTGAAACAGGGCGATTCAACAGATATATTTTATAAAGCGCAGGGGGCTGTTATCAAAGAAACGGATGGCCCCCTGGGCATATATATTGTTTACTATGACAATGAAGGCAGGGAAGAAAGCATAGCTGAAATTGACAATTATACTTTAATCCCTTTTACGCGGAAAGAACAACAATTGCGGGGCACTGCCGATAAAGAAGTGGCAGCGTCGCCCGCTAAAACATATTGGGAAAACGCTTCCCTCTCCGTTCTGAAGCCCGACCAGTTATTACCCGTTATTCCTACTCCTTTGCATTACGTTGCCGGAAATGGATCATTTACCATCAATGCCAGTACCAGGATCAGCTCCGGCGAAGCATTAAAGGAAGAAGCTTCGCTGCTGGTCACCTATCTTAAAGAAGCGGGAGGAGTGGATCTTGCTGTTGCGGAAAGCGGGGATCCCGGGGGCATTCATCTCGTGATCGATACAGCGGCAGTACTGGAAAAAAGACCCGAGAGTTACCGGCTGATCATCAACGAAAAAGGAGTAACCATTACAGGATATGATGCAGCCGGCGTATTTTATGGTATACAAAGCATGCTGGCTCTTATACCAACCAATGTTTACCTCGGCAAAGAAACTGCTGTCAGTCTGCCGTATGTAAGCATTGATGATGCCCCGCGATTTGGTTTCAGGAGCGTACACCTGGATGTAAGCCGTAATTTCCAGACAAAAGGAACAGTTTTAAAGATACTGGACGTGCTGGCGCGTTATAAGATCAACCATTTGCTGTTGTATACTTCCGAAGACGAAGGCTGGCGGGTAGAAATTCCGGGATTGCCTGAGCTTACAGAAGTAGGATCCCACCGGCAGCATGTAAGCAGTAAAGAAACGGCAGCCCTGCATCCGGCATATGGTTCCGGGCCTTTTGCCAACGGAAAAGGCAAACATGGAAGCGGCTTTTATACCCGCTCCGACTTTATAGACATATTGAAGCATGCAAAAAAGAGGCATATTAAGATTATTCCGGAGCTGAATTTTCCCGGGCATGCACGCGCTGCAATTAAGTCGATGGAAGCACGGTATGAACGTTTGATGAAAGAAGGCAAAGAAGAGGAAGCCAACGAATACAGATTGATCGATCCTGAAGATAAATCCATATACCTGTCGGCCCAGTTGTTCACCGATAATGTGGTGAATGTAAGCCGGGAGTCAACATACCGGTTTTTTGAGAAAGTGGTGGATGAATTTGATAAAATGTATAAGGAAGCGGGACTTACCATGGATATTTTTCATGCCGGGGGCGATGAAGTGGCGGAAGGCGCCTGGACAAAATCGCCGGAAGCTTTAGAGCTGATGAAAAAGAACGCCGACATCAAAGATCCTAAAAACCTGCAGACCTATTTTTTCAGGGAGCTTCTAAAAAGAATGGAAAAAAGGAACCTGGCAATACATGGCTGGGAAGAAGTAGCTCTTTTGAAAGACGCGAATGGAAGATATATCCCCAATCCTGAATTTGCCGGTAAAAAAGTGGTGCCCTATATATGGAATAATTTATTTGATTATCCTGATTTGGGATATCGCCTTGCCAATGCAGGCTACAATGTAGTGTTATGCAATGTCTCCAGCTTCTATTTCGACCTGGCATATAGCAACGACCCCAAAGAACCCGGGTTGTACTGGGCAGGCTTTATTGATACTAAAAATGCATTCGCTTTTGCGCCTTATAACATGCTTAATACCACGTTTAAAGACGCAATGGGCAATGAAGTGCATTTTGACCAGCCGGGATTGAACCTGCAGCACTTGCGTGCCGAAGCAAGAAAAAACATACTGGGTCTGGAAGCGCAGTTGTGGAGCGAAACGATCAAAGGCAGCGAGATGCTGGAATATTATATTTTGCCGAAATTACTGGGATTTGCCGAAAGTGCATGGTCGCCCGAGCGCCGCTGGGAAACCGAAAGCAACCGGCAGAAAAGAATGAAGGAAATAGACGACGACTGGAACCGGTTTGCCAATACCATTGCGCAAAAAGAGTTCCCGAAACTTGCTAAAATAAATGGCGGATATGCTTATCGCATACCGCCCGCAGGGGCTATTGTGAATGGAGGACAGCTAAAAGCCAACACAGCTTTGCCGGGCATAAGCATATACTATACTACCGACGGAAAGGAGCCGACACAACAATCAGCTTTATATACAGAGCCGGTTCCGGTCAGCGGCAATGTACTTATTAAAACCTTCGATGCTGCGGGCAGATCAGGAAGAACAGTAAGCCCCGGGTCGTCTGCACCTGCATTTAAATCAAATTAGAGCAAGCATATTAATAATACAATGAGGGAGGCACAGACACAAACCTCCCTCATTTGTATCGAACGGTTATTTTTCAATTAAATAGCCGGCGTATCCAGCTCTGCCAGTGATGCGCTGATCTCATCTTTTGACACTTCATAATCCTTTATTTTACCGGCCAGATAGTTTTCGTAAGCACTTAAATCAAAATGCCCGTGGCCGCATAAATTAAACAAAATGGTTTTAGAAACACCTTCCTCATCAGCCTGCTTGGCCTGACGTATTACTTCTGCGATAGCGTGGGTGGCTTCAGGCGCAGGAATAATGCCTTCGGAACCAGAAAATAAAAGGCCGGCTTCGAAGCATTCGGTTTGATTAATGGCATTCGCTTCTATAATGCCATCTTTCAACAACTGGCTTACAATAGCGCCTGCGCCATGATAGCGCAGCCCGCCTGCATGGATAGGCGAAGGAATAAAATTATGTCCGAGCGTATACATGGGTATCAAGGGCGTCATACCAACAGTATCGCCGAAATCATACCTGAACTCGCCCCGGGTGAGCTTAGGACAGGAAGTTGGTTCTACAGCAATAGCCCGTATTTTTTTGCCTCCCGTAAGGTTATTCTGTAAAAATGGAAAAGCAATGCCTGCAAAATTGGAACCTCCTCCAAACGGGGCTACAACAATGTCAGGGTAATCGCCTGCTTTTTCCAGTTGTTTCAGAGCTTCCAGTCCTATGATCGTTTGATGCATCAATACATGATTCAATACGCTGCCCAGCGAATATTTGGTATCATTATTTGTAGCGGCAACTTCCACTGCTTCAGAAATGGCAATCCCCAAACTTCCGGGCGACTGGGGATCTTTTGCAAGAATCGTTTTACCGGCATGGGTTAAAGAGCTGGGCGATGCATGAACGGTTCCGCCCCAGGTATTCATCATTACTTTACGGTAAGGTTTTCCCTCGTAACTCACTTTTACCATAAATACTTCACACTCAATTCCAAATAATTTGCAGGCAAAGCTTAAAGCGCTTCCCCATTGACCGGCGCCTGTTTCAGTTGCAATTTTCTTTACCCCTTCTTTCATATTATAATATGCCTGGGGCACAGCGGTATTGGGTTTGTGCGATCCGGCAGGGCTCACCCCTTCATACTTATAATAAATTTTTGACTTCGTCCCAAGCGCTTTTTCCAGTCCATATGCCCTGTACATAGGGGTTGGGCGCCAGAGCGTATAAATATCCCTTACTTCTTCGGGAATTTCTATCCATTTATCCGTGCTTACTTCCTGTTTGATTAATTCCATGGGGAATAACGGAGCCAGGTCTTCCGGGCCAATAGGCTGATGTGTTCCGGGATGCAGGGGCGGCAATGGTTTGTTAGGCATATCGGCCATGATGTTATACCAGTGTGTTGGTATTTCCGATTCCTGTAAAATGATTTTTCGTTGTTGTGTCATGTAGGGTGATTTAGGTTTGTCAAGATACAGAATAAAATACACAGGCAATGGCAAAAGAAACCTATTTCAAATTTTCGCTTCAAAACAGAAAGCTTACTACCTAAGTAAGGAGTTTGTACCACACATATCCTGCCTTATTAGCTTCAATGATGAGAAAGTGCTCCATCGTCGAACAAATTTTTTATTGATTATTTGATTTACATATTACACTCTTATTTTTTTCAGGATAATTAAGTAAAAGCACACTTCAATAAACGGACATTGTAACAAGCCGCATGGTCTTTTTCAAATCTTTAAAAATGCACGCTGTATCCTTCGGCAAACAGACATCTTTAAAACTGGTTAAAGCGCTGCACTAATAAGTTAAAGATAGGGTGCCGGTAAAAGAGCTTTGCTGCCATTGTTGGGTGTTGCGCGCATATCTGTGCTCCGGCTTCACCAACAATTGCTGAGCTGAACTACTTGTCTTGTTAATGATGATGCCTGCACACAGCGCTTGCCCGTGAACACCCAACAACGGAGTGGGGGCTGCTTATGCTTTTTGCCGGCAAGAAACTGTTTATTATATTTGTGAAGGTAGCATTTATGCTACCTCAATACTATGAAGGCATCACAAGTAATCAAGATAATTGAAGCCGATGGCTGGTATAAAGAAAGGCAGTCAGGCAGCCATATTATCTTCAAACACCCTGTAAAAAAAGGAATAGTAGTTATTCCGATGCATGGTAAAAGCGATATTAAACCTGGAACACTTGCTAGCATTCTTAAACAGGCAAGACTGAGATAGCCTTCCTGTTTCAATTAAATATATGTTATGAAACTACAATTGATTATTGAAAAAGGTGATCATGGCGAACTGTTCGCACGTGTTGAAGGCAAAGGTGATTTTTTACCTGTAACAGTTGCAAAATCTGTCGGCAATGCAATCGAGAAAATTAAAATGCTGATTGAAGATTATAAAAAACACGAAGGTAAAAATGATGCTTTTTGGAAAAAGGCAGATGTTAACAAAATTGAGTGGGAAACGCTATACGATATACAGGCATTTTTTATGCAACACCCCTATTTGAACATAACAGCCGTTGCGAAGCTTGCCGGTATAAACGCCAGCTTAATGAGGCAATACAGCAGCGGTGTTAAACACCCATCCGCAAACCAGATGCAGAAAATTGAAGCTGCCATTAAGCAGATTGTCAGAGAGTTAAAAACGATAAATCTTTACGCGGCTTAGCCGACCATCAATAAAGACACTATTTGTACCTAACATCAATGACACTAAAAAATGCTTCAAATAGGTTTTTCAGGTAAAAAATCCTTGGGTGAGCAATTCAATTCTGCTGCAAGAATGTTTAAGTGATTCAGATTATATTTAGCAGAGTTCTTTCTACTTTCTATTTGTCCAATAAAACCTCTTGTTGTATTCAAGATAATTGCTATATCATCTTGCGATAAACCTAATTCCATCCTTCTTTCTCGTACTTTATCAATTACATAAAGCTCAAATTCTGTTTTTGGACTTTCACTCATATTTCCTTTGCAATCTTGGAAATATGGCTTTTATTTTCGCTTAGCTATAACTAAGCAATTTGTTTTAACCCCTAAATCTTCAAAAATGTTCTGTAAAAATTGTGTTATGGAAGCTAATAAGAGCATTAACCTTAAATTTTGGCTACTCCTAATTTTTTTATCCTGGAACATCTCGCTTTTGCACGGGCAAGGCACTAAAAATGATAAAAAAAATTTTGCTTTGATTTTAAATTACAAACGTAGCTATGATCAAAATATCAGAGTGTATTCTTACCAGTTTATGAAAAGAGCATTTCCAAATCATTCTTATACTGATCACATAGGTAATTTTGAGGTCTTAGGAGAAAATGAAAAGGTTTTTGATGAGTTTTTATATGGGATTGTCAGTTGTTGTGAGCAAGAAATGTCATTATTAATTTTATATAAATTCTGTGGTGAAATGAACCTTTCAAAGAGGCTCTATAGCTATACAACTATGAAATTCCGTAAAAGAATTCAAGATAATCAAAGTAAAATCAAAGTAAGAGATAGCCAGAAAACAGTAAAACAAGAGCTTTCAATACGTCCAACCAAACCCGAAAAAGTTGAAAATGAAATTTCAAAAGTAGCCGATAGCTGCCAATCCAACGTATTCGAGGAAAGCCTGTACAAAGGAGGAGAGTCAGCTTTTCAAAGGTTTATTGTGAAAAATATTAATTTTGGAAATATTGCAGACAGTATCTCTGGTAAAATTATTGCACAATTTAAAGTAAAACTAGATGGCACAGTTAGTGATATTACTTTTTTAACTCCACCTTTAGGGGGTGGTATAGAGGAGGAAACAGTAAGGGTCCTCAGTATGCTCAAAGACTGGGTGCCAGCAAAAAAAAATGGGGTACCTGTTGAAGCTACCCCGAACTCAACCATTTACTATTAATAGAAATGGCAGCCTTTACTAAAACGTAACTTAATCAATTGCTGTCATTGTTGGTGTTGCGTGTAGCTCTGTACCCCGGTTCACCAACAATTGTTGTGCTGAATCACTCCTTTGCTGTTGATGATGCCTGCACACAGTGCCCACCCGCGAACACAGAACAACGGTGTAATAAAATAAAAAAGACAAGATTTGCCAACCTTGTCTTAACC
>JAHBTL010000065.1 GCA_019638615.1 Chitinophagaceae bacterium
TAATGGGTTCTACAGGCGGGTGCCCGCCCGGATGGTCGGACGGGTCACCACCCGCCTGCGAAAATTTGAAATACGACCAATGTCCGGGGCTTTTCCTCCAGTTACCATTTACATATCCTGGTTAAGCTCCGGGTGTATATTCAAATTTCCCTTTATCGAACCTTCTCCCCCAAAAATCGAAGCATTCTTCTCCTTTGTCGAATTAAGTTTCAACGCCGCTGTTTCCTTTACATCTTTGTATTGTCAAACAGTGATAAAGCATCCAGATCCACTGAAAACCGGAAACCGTTAGAAAAGCACAACCTCCGCAAATCCCAATCTCCTGAAAAATCCATCACTATAAGTCCGGATCCGATGAAATTCAAATCCAATCCTAAGCAATTACCATATATTAATTCCAATACTTAAAAACAATCCATCATCCGTAAAAACCAATAAGCCAATACCCCGAAATGCCAAATCCGTATCATGAAACAACCAACCCGTTAGAACCGGAAATCATCAGCCTCTTATTAACCGTAAGACACCCGACCTCTGAAGATCTCAAAAATATTAAAGCCATGTCGGTTAAGACATGGCTTTTTTAAATAGTATAGCCATTTACCTTCTACCTCCCCACCTTCTACCTTTTTTCATACGCCGGCACCTTAGGCGCTGTATATCCCTTCGTTTTCAGCAGGTTTTTTATTTCGGTAATCGCACGCTCCAGTTGGGGGTCGGTTCCCTTAGCCATTGCCGTAAGGTTTTCTGGTACCTCGATGTCAGGATCAACTCCGTGCCCTTCCTTAAACCATGTACCGTCAACATTATACATACGGAATGTGGGTACGGTTATTCCGCCGCCGTCGATCAGGTCAGGACAACCGCTTATGCCTATCAGTCCGCCCCAGGTTCTTGTGCCAATCAATGGACCTAATCCCCTCTTCCTGAAAAAGTCAGGAAAAGCATCACCGCCAGACCCGCTCCAGCCATTCATCAGCATTACTTTGGGGCCAAAGTTCGATTGCGGCGGCCATGGCCAGTCTTTGCCGTCTCTTATTGCCCAATATGCAACGGGCGGGCGATCCAGCATTTCAATAAAACGATCAGGTATTTGCCCGCCATCATTAAAGCGTTCATCAACGATCAACGCTTTCTTATCTGTTTGGGCATTCAGTTGGCGAAGCAATTCTGTTTGCCCGTCAATACCTGTGCTTGGCACATAAATATAGCCAACCTCTCCGTTAGTAGCTTCATCCACACGTTTACGCATACCTTCAATCCAGACAAGATTGCGTAAACGATATTCATCATCCATCGTTTTTACAATAACGGTTTTTGCATCGGTAAAAGACGGGCTGCTGTTATATGTAAGCTCTACCGTTTTATTAGCTAAGCCAATAAAGGCAAGGTATGGCTCCTGCGTTGTAGTAAGCGGTACGCCATTTACGGCCAGTATATAATCTCCTTCTTTTATTTTTATTCCTGATTCTGCCAGGGGTGAGCGCTCTTCTGCGTCCCATGATGCAGGCTTCAATATCTTTTTGATCTTGTAATATTTTCCGTCAGCCTGCCAGTCAACACCGAGATAACCGCAGGATTCTCTTTTCTCTGTTTCTCCATCGCCACCGCCATGATAAGTGTGAGATGCATTCAGCTCGCCGATCATTTCTCCTATAATAAAATCAACATCCTCTCTTGTCAAAGCATCATTCAGCATTTTCATGTAACGCTCCTTTACAAGATTCCAGTCAACACCGTGCATATTGGGATCATAGAAATAATCCCTTTCCAGGCGCCATGCATCCGTAAAGAGCTGCTTCCACTCCTGCATGGGGTCAACGGTCATCATCATTTCGGCAATGCGGATGGATTTTTCAAATTTTTGATTCTCCTCAGGTTTTATTACCGCATAAGCGCCAGCCTGCGATACCAGCATTTTTTGTTTGTTGGCAGAAAGCCAATAGTTATTCGCACCATCAAGTATTGTTTTTTCTTCCCGTTTTTCAATATCATAAAACTTAACAGATGGTTTGCCTTCAGGAGCGCCGGTATTGGTATAGCGTACATAAATCACTTTGCCTTTTGCCGCACTTAGATTGCCGAGATTGCCTGAAGGAGGGGGAAGAATAACCAGCCTTTGCTCAATACCGTCAAAATCTATATCAACCGATTTGTCTTTTTCTTTCTTGTCTTCTGCTTGAGGGTTGCTGTCTTTTCCCTTTTTCTTTTCATCTTTTGCGGATGTTTTTTCTGCTTTTTCTTCATCAGCCTTAAGCGATACGGTATCGTTCTTTGCCGCAAGAATGGAAGGCGTGTCTTTTTTCAATGCTATGGCTGCAAGCTGTGTTGAATTTGCATAAATAAATGAATTGTCAAAGTTGCCGTAATAGGGCAGGAATTTTTGCGAAGTAAACAGGAACAAATATTTTCCTTCTGAATCGAATGTGGGTTTGGCACAACTATAATAGCCGCTTGTTACCTGCCGTTTTGTTTTACTCTTTGTATCATAAATGAATACGGCGTTGTGCCAGTTTTCCATATCCCTGTTGTACGCAAGCCACCTGCTGTCCGGCGACCAACTGCATGAAAAACTTTCTTGTTCGTCATAGGTGTATCGAAGCGCGGCATCTACATCATAAGTTTGGTTTGCAGTGAGGTCGTATACTTTTATTTTGTTCGCCTTGTCTACATAGCAAAGCTTTTTACTATCCGGGCTCCAGGATAAATGGTAACGAAATCCTGCACCATAATTTGTTAGCTTCTTAGCGCTGCTTTCTTTACCTGCTTCCATTACCCATAATTCATATTCACCGCTTTGGTCGCTCCAGTAAGCTATGCTTTTGCCATCAGGGCTCCAGGATGGATAGCGCTCAGCTATACCGGTACTCATAGTTACGTTCTTAACAAACCCGTCTTCAGCAGGCAGGGAAAAAATTTCGCCTCTTGCTTCTACCAACACACGGTTACCATCCGGGCTGATGTTTACGTGCTGAATATATTTATCGGTCTTCTCCAGCCTCGGCTTAAGCGCCGTTCTGTCTGTTACCACGTTTACTTTTATTTCTTTATACAGGAGCGTGCTCAAAGAAAACAGGTATAATTTACCTGCCTGCTCAAACACGATATCATCCGGCCCCATTGAAGGATAATGTGCATCGTAGTCCGTAAATTTTGTTAGCTGTTCAAACGATTTTTTGCTGATATCATATCTCCACAAATTCATGCGTTGTTCCGGTCCGCGATCGGTAAGAAAATAAATAAAGTTGCCGTGCCACATGGGGAATTCATCGGCGCCGTCGCTGTTAGCGGAAAGATTTTCTGAAGCCAGCGTTTCGAAATTAAAAATATGTATGTCTGCGTTCCACCCGCCGCGATACCGTTTCCAGTTGCGCCCGACCTGTGTACGGAAGTTCAGCGCCATTTGTTTACCATCCGGTGAATAGGAGCCGAACTCTGCATAAGCCAGCGGTAATTTTGCTGCCGGCCCGCCTGCTGCCGGCACTGTATAAAACTGGTTAAAGCGGTATTTACCACTTTCCCTTATGGAGGCGAACAACACATTTTTTCCATCATTTGTCCAGTCCACAATTCTGTCGTTTCCGCTATAGGATGTAATGCGTAAGGGTACACCCCCGGATACAGGGATCGTATACACATCCCTGTTGCCGTCATAATTTCCCGTGAATGCAATGGTGTTTCCATCAGGAGAAAATTTAGGATAGATCTCCACTCCGGCAGGGGAGCTTAGTCTCACTGCGTTGCCGCCTTCTTTTGGCGCCACCCACAGATCATTGGCATAAGAAAAAACAATTTGTGTTTTAGACACATCCGGAAAACGAAACAATCCCGCATCTGTTTGTGCAGAAATGTTACTTGTATACAATGCGCAAAAAAGCAGAAGGAAGCAAAGCTTTTTCATATAATAAGTATTAGGCGTAATTAAACCATTACAAAATGCAGGGCAAGATAGTTGCGAAGAGTATTGGATGATAGCTAATATACAGGAAGGTAATTAAAACAGGATGAACGGATAGCTGCCGGTTGTTATGGGACTTCCCGGGTTAATACCAGCCTCTTTTTCTAAAGATATACAGCATGATCAGCGGTATAAATAACATACCGGCAACGGAAATATAAAAGCCCCATTTGTTGTGCAGTAAAGGAATGGCTTCAAAGTTCATTCCGAAAATCCCGCCGATAACGGTTGCAGGTGCCATTAAGCAGGTTACGATCGCCATTACTTTCATTACTTCGTTCATTCGCAGGTTAACATTGTTGATGTATATATCCTGCATGCTCATCATCATGTCGCGGTAGTTCTCTGTAAAATCGTAAGCCTGTACAATATGATCGTATACGTCTTTAAAATATTTTGTGGTGCGGTCTTCCAGCAAATCGCTTTCGCTGCGAATGAAACCATTTACCAGTTCACGAACAGGCGCTATGTTTCGTTTCAGTACAATCAGCTCTTTACGCAACTGGTTTATGCGTGCAAGTGATCGTGTATTGCTCCTGCGTATTACTTCTTCTTCCAGCAGCTCAATTTCTTCTCCCAGCTTTTCCATCACAACAAAATAATGATCAACGATCATATCAAGCATGGAATAGCAGAGGTAGTCTGCGCCACGCTGCCGTATTTTGCTGGCAGCCATTTTAAGTTTTGACCGCAAAGGATCAAACACATCCCTGGAGCTGTCTTCCTGGAAGGAGAGTACAAAATCCTGGCCCAGGGCTATGCTTATTTGTTCGGTTTCAACAGTCTTGGTAGCCTCATTATAATACAACATATTGAGCAGGCAAAACAACACACCTTCCACATCATCCATTTTAGGTCTTTGCCCAACACTTAAAATATCTTCAATAAGCAATTGGTGAATGCCAAACTGGTTGCAAACATTTTCGACATCTGATTTACGCAGCCCGTCAATATTGATCCAGGTAATGTGGCTGTTGTTTTTAAAGCCGGAGCAATCATTGATATGCTCCAGCTTTATTTCGTTTACAGCGGCAGCATCATAATCAAATACATAAATCCTTACGTCCTTTGCTTCTTCTCTTTGCGGAAGAATGGTAGGGTTTACTTTAAATAATTCCCTTGTACGCTGCGTACCAAATAATGAAGCCAAAGGTTGTGCCAATGGTATATAGCGCAGGTATTTCTTTTTTATCATCGGGAATTATTTAGCACACCAGGCATTATTTTTCTTTAGTGGCACTTACGGAAGCTTCCAGCGTAAGGATGTCCCTGTCAAATAAGTATAAGCCGCCTTTATCATCGCCAATCAATTTCAGCTTATCTATTACCCTTCTTGCCAAGGCTTCTTCTTCAATTTGCTCGCTTACATACCACTGCAGGAAGTTGTGTGTGGTATAATCTTTTTCTTTCAGGCAGATGTCCACCAGCTTATTGATCTCATCGCTTACGTGGATTTCATGGTTCAATACCTGCTCAAACAAAGGCCGTATTCCTTTATACTTTAATGAAGGCTGCGGAAGCGCGGGTATTACACCGTGTCCCCCCCGTTCATTGATGAACTTTACCAGTTTGAGCATGTGAACGCGTTCTTCGTCAGAATGCTTATACAGAAAATCTGAAATACCGTTGTATCCTTCTACTTCGGCCCAGCTTGCCATTGCCAGGTATATTTGTGACGATTCCGCTTCTAGTTGTACCTGTTGATTAAGCGCTTTTTCAATTTTGGGAGATATCATATACTTAGATTTTGTTGTGAACAATATGAATGTACAGAAAGATAGAAATTATTTCCTGAAACCCGAAAGTACATAATCAGGGCTTGTTTACCTAATCTCCTGCTTTGCAGGGAGTTAAATTATCATTGTTGTCTGGGTAAAATGTTAGCCGAAACGATCAACACCAGTGCTGTACTGAAGTTCATTAAAGTTTACAGCATGCTACACTTACCATTAGATTTTCCACTTTTTTATCAAGAAAAAAGTGGAGCAAAAAATCAAGGCTTCGGAAAAATGGCTAAAAATTGTCTTTCCCGGCTAAGAAAAACAAGCTCCAGCAGTAGACCAAGACCCGATAGTGGTGCAACTTTTGAGCTAATCGCACTTCCTAACAGTGGCATATAGTGTTTTTCTTTTAACGCCGTCCAGGCCAATTTTCTTAACGCCATTTTTCCGAGGCCGACCACCCTTCATATTTTACCGGACAATACTGTTAAATTATATGCGTTTGACGGTTGGCGCCAAAGACGCGTAGACCCAGACAGATAAACTATAAGCCATAAACCGAATTATTTCTATCTTTGTACACTTAAAATTCAGCAGTGTATGATAAGGACAGGTAACCCGGTAATAAGCATATACACGGAAATGACTCCAAACCCCGAGACAATGAAATTCGTGGCGAATAAACTATTATATCCGGGTAAAAGCATTGATTTCCCTGATATTGATTCGGCAAAACCATCCCCGTTGGCACAGGAGATCTTTGGTTTCCCTTTTATTAAAGCGGTTTTTATAGCAAGCAATTTTGTGACGCTTACCAAAACCGGCGAAACCGACTGGCAGGATGTGATTCCCAATATCAGGCAGTTTTTAAAGGAATACCTGGAAGAGGGTAAAACGGTAATTAACGAAGATGAAATAGTTGTGCTTAAATCAGAGCCGTCTAACGCCATAAGCGCTGATGACGACGATGTGGTAAAGCGCATTAAAGAAATACTGGACAACTATGTGAAACCTGCTGTTGAAATGGATGGCGGCGCTATCCAGTTCAGAAGCTATAATGATGGTGTGGTGAATTTAATGCTGCAGGGCTCATGTTCAGGCTGCCCCTCTTCAATGATCACTTTGAAAAGCGGTATTGAAGGAATGATGAAGCGCATGATACCGGAAGTAAAAGAAGTGGTGGCAGAAGCGGAGTAATCCGGGAAAATAGCCGGCAAAACGGAACGATACTTGTTTAAACCCCTCACAGCAGAGGGGTCTTTTTTATGATATTAAAGAGGGTAGGCCTAATTCACCGGGCATTTTTCATGGTAATTGATCAATTCAATAGGAACCTTGTTGAAGGTATAGCCACGGTAGTGTGCGCTTACCTCATCCAGAACGGCATTGATCTCCTGAGTTGTATTCAGCGTAACCAATCTCTTGCGAAATTCTTTTATTTCGGGTAACCCTTTCAGGTAGTTGGCATAATGCCTGCGCATTTCAAGAATGCCCACCACCGGGCCCTTCCATTCAACCGATTTATGCAGGTGCTTACGGCATACCGCGACCCTTTCTTCTAATGTCGGAGGTGCCGCATGTATGCCGGTTTGTATGTAATGTTTTATTTCATTAAAGATCCAGGGATAACCAATGGCAGCCCGGCCGATCATAATGCCGTCTACGCCATACCTGTTCTTATACTCCACTGCTTTTTCAGGAGAGTCAATATCTCCGTTACCAAAGATGGGAATTTTGATGCGGGGATTGTTTTTTACTTTTCCGATCAGCGTCCAGTCAGCCGATCCTTTGTACATCTGGGTGCGTGTGCGGCCATGAATGGCAAGCGCCCGGATGCCAACATCCTGCAGGCGTTCCGCTACTTCTTCAATATTACGGGTATTATCGTCCCAGCCCAACCGCGTTTTTACAGTAACGGGTAAGCTGGTTGATTTAACCACGGCGCCGGTTAAACGAACCATCAGGTCAATATCCTTCAGCACGCCGGCTCCGGCGCCCTTCAGGGCTACTTTTTTTACAGGACAGCCAAAGTTGATGTCAAGCAGGTCGGGGTTGGTAACATCCACGATTTTCGCCGCCAGCGAAAGGCTTTCTTCATCGCCGCCGAATATCTGTATTCCTATCGGCCGCTCGTAATCAAAAATATCAAGCTTTTTGCGGCTTTTGATAGCATCGCGGATCAAACCCTCGCTCGAAATGAATTCTGTATACATCAGGTCTGCCCCGTTGTCTTTGCAAACCGCGCGGAACGGGGGATCGCTTACATCCTCCATCGGAGCCAGCAGCAACGGAAAATCAGGCAATTCTATATTACCAATACGCACCATACTGATCAATAAGCCTGCAAAGGTAAGAAATGACGGCAGGAATGTTATCAGCACGATGTGAAACCTATTGTACTGTTACCCTCGGGTTGATCTTTTTCTTCATACTATATCTATACCAACAACCTGCTTTTGCCCGGAAAGGGTAGCACCTATGGTGCATGTGGTCTCATTGTTATTCTTCCTACAACCGGGTAGCCTCTACGAGGCATAGTAAAAGCTTACTTTTTGCACCATAGGAGCAATCCGTTTTGCGGGATTTTAGCTGTGTATAGCCGGCCTGCGCAAAAGAAAAAACTCCCACGGTATTATACCCGGATATTTATTCTGGTGCAATTAATGAATTATGGAATTGTTGCGTATTTCCTCGTTGGCATTTTTGATCAGTGTATCTCCAATGCTGATATCGCCAAAAACCTCCACTTTGTCGCCCTGCCCCCTGCCCTTTTGAATTTCAATCCATTTTGCCTTGTCGTTTGTCGATAGAATGATGAACTGCCCTTCGGTAGAAGTGACAATAGCTGTTTTAGGTACAATGAAAGAGCTGTCTTTTGCCGGCAAAGGAATAAATACGGTAGCGATCATTCCGGGCAATAATTTTTTTTCGTTATTAACCACATCCATTTCGATGCGTTGCGAACGGATGCGATTGTCCAGTGCGCCGGCCAGCCTTTGTACGGTTGCGGTGAACTTTTCGCCCGGCAAAGATTTGATCGTAAAGCCAATTTCTTTTTTTGCCTGCAGGTATGAGGAATAAATTTCAGGAACGCCCACCACTAAACGAAGCTTTTTATGTTCCTGCAAAACGAACATAGGCAGCTCAGAGCCTTTGCCGGACGGGCCTACATAAGCGCCTGAGCTTACATTGCGGACTGTAATGATCCCGCTGAACGGGGAACGGATAGTAAGATAGTTTTTATTGTCGGTGATTTCACGTTCTGCGGCTTTGGCGGCCTGTAGTTGCGCATAATCCGACTTTTGTTTCGCAAGCGCTATATCAAGATCGTTGGGAGAAATAGTACCGGGTGTTTTGCTGGTTTCAAGCAGGCGGTCATAATGCGCTTTGCTGGCAGTGTAGGTCGCCTCCAATGCCTGCAACCTGGATGCAGCGCCCGACAGTTGTGCATTCATTTCAGGCGCTTCCATCGTTGCAAGCACCTGCCCCTCTTTTACTTCCGACCCCACATCCACCAGCAGCGTTTTCACGAAACTGCTTACTTTGGCATAAATATCTACCTGTTGAAAAGCGATCAGTTCGCCGGGAATTTCCACGGAGGTAGACAGCTTGCCCTTTTCGGCAATAAAAACTTCATAAACCGGGGGCGTTTCTGCCCTGTCGGCTGCTGTGTTTTCTCTCTTTTCTTCTCCTGCATTACACGAAAAGAAAACGGTAATTACTGAAATAAAAAGTCCTGGCAGTGAGCAAGATGGAATGATGGATTTATAATGCTTCATAAAAATATTATGCATGATGTGTTTGGTTTTTTGTGTTGGAAGCGCCTGCATAAAACCGGCTTTCCTCGTCCTCGGGATCCAGCGAAACAGACCCGGTAGAAGCTTTACCCTGTACCCAGGCGAAAACCAGGGGTAATATGATCAATACGGCAAAGGTAGAAGCGATCAGTCCCCCGATAACGGCTCTTCCCAGGGGAGATACCTGGTCGCCGCCTTCTCCATGCCCGATGGCCATGGGCAACATACCGGCTACCATGGCAACGCTTGTCATAATAATGGGGCGTAGCCTTAAAGCGGCAGCTTCTTTTGCGGAGGTAAGGGCGTTGCCGTTGTGTTTGCGCAAATGTTCTGCATTGGTGATCAACAATACCGCATTGGCTATAGAAACCCCTACCGACATGATAATGCCCATATACGATTGGAGGTTAAGCGTGGAGCCGGTAAGTAACAACAACCCGATAGCGCCTAAAACCACCGCTGGCACCGCTGCCAGGATGATCATCGGTACCCGGAACGACTGAAAATTAGCCGACAGCATAAGGAATATAACAACAATGGCCACCAGCAGCCCGGATTGCAGGCTGGACAGCGTGTCGGACAATACCGTACTTAAGCCGATCCGGTCTATAGCCAATCCACGGGGCAGTTCGCCCAGCGAAGCAATTGTCCTGTCTACATCTTTGGAAGCTGTTCCCAGGTCTTTGTTGAACATATTGGCGGTGACCGATACAAATGGTATGGCGCCCAGGTTATCGTTTTCTCCGTATGTGGTATCGGTAACAATGGTTGCCACATCGCTCAATACAGGGCGTACGGAATTTTTTAATACCGGGATGCCCTTGATGTCGTCCAGGCTGTTCATCTGGTACAAAGGCACCTGTACCTGTACCGCATAGGGCAGGTTTGATTTTTCGTCTATCCAGGTGTTTTTTTCTGTATATCTTGATGAAGAAGTGGCAGCAATCAACGACCTTGAAATATCACTCATATCCACTCCCAGTTGCGCCGCCTTCACCCGGTCTATATTGATATTGAGCGCGGGATATTTGATGGGCTGGGCGATCTGTATGTCGCGCATATAGGAGATATTTTTCAGCCCGGCAATGAGCTTATTGGCATATTCTTCATTCAATGCTTTGTTTTTGCCCACAATGCGAACTTCAACAGGAGTAGGAGAGCCCTGGCTTAATACCTTATCGGTCAGCTCTATAGGCTCAAACGATAATTTTACATCCGGAAGCAATGTATGTAACCGCTCCCGCATTTTTTCTTTGAACACATCCATATCTGTATGGTAGTTTTTTAAGCTGACCTGCAATACGGCTTCGTGCGGACCGCCCATGAAAAGATAAATAGGGCTGACAGAGTATAAGGACGGGTGTTGGCCTACATAGGAAGATGTAATGCCTATATGCTCTTTGCCCACCAGGTCTTCCAATGCTTTCAGCGCGATCAATACTTTTTCTTCCGTACGCTCCATCCGGGTTCCTTCGGGTGCGCGTAACCGTAATTGAAACTGGCTGGAGTTTACCTTGGGCAGAACGTCTCTTCCTATAACCGACAGCAGGAACACCGCCCCCCCGGTTATAACAATGCTGTATGCCACAACAATGGTTTTCCGGTAGGGCATCAGCCGGTTAATAAACCGCATAAACCTGTTCCGGAATCTTTCGAACAGGCCGACTTTTCCATTGTTATTAAAATCTTCCCGCTCTACCAGTATTTTCTTTTCGTCCCAGGTATCGGGGTTTACCGCTGCCGGATCCGGTGAAGCGGCAATGTTATTTTGCTTTTTGGGGTGTGCTTTCATGAGCCAGTTGGCCATTACCGGAACAAATGTTTGCGACAACAGGAACGACATCACCATAGAAAAGCCGATCGCCAGTGCCAGAGGCAGGAACAGCGCGCCGGGAATGCCCACCATTGTAAACGCCGGGGCAAATACGGCAAGGATACAAAGCAGGATCAGCAGCTTGGGAAAAGCGATTTCTTTACAAGCGTCCCAGATGGCCACAGCTTTGGGCTTACCCATATCAAAATGCTGGTGAATGTTTTCTATGGTTACCGTGCTTTCGTCAACCAGTATACCTATTGCCAGCGCCAGCCCGCTCAGCGACATGATATTGATCGTTTGGCCAAAGAGTTTCAAAAACAGGACGCCCGAAATAATGGAGGTGGGAATGGTAAGAATAACGATCAATGCGGCGCGCCTGTCGCCCAAAAAAAGCAATACCATTAACCCGGTGAGTATGGCACCGATAGCGCCCTCGCTCACCAGGCTTTGAACGGCATTGATAACATATACCGACTGATCGAACTCGTAGGAAAGCGTTACGTCTTCCGGCAGGGTGCTTTGTATTCGGGGCAGGGCTGCTTTTAACTGTTTTACTACTTCCCAGGTAGAAGCATCGGCAGATTTGGCAATGCCTACATATACAGATCGTTTTCCATTGATAAGCGCATAGCCGTTGTTGATATCCGATCCGTCTTTTACAGTAGCTACATCGCGCAGGTAGAGGTTCTGAACACCGCCTTTAAAGATCGGGATGTTCTCAAACTCTTTAAGCGTTTTGATGGTATTGTTGGTCGGGGTAAGATAATTTTTGTCGCCGATACGTACATTGCCCGAAGGCGCCGTTTGGTTGTTCAGGCGGATGGCTTCTACGATCTGGTCGGGGGTGAGGCTATAAGAACGCAGTGAAGCAGGGTCTACATTGATCTCGATCGTGCGCGGGCTTCCGCCAAATGGCGGCGGAGCCAACAGTCCCGGTACGGAGGTAAATGAAGCCCGGACATATACGTTGGCAAGGTCCTGCAATTGGTTGTTATCGCGGACAGGACTGCTTAAAACCAGTTGCCCCACGGGCAGTGAAGAGGCATCAAAACGAATTACAAAGGGCGGTTGCGAACCGGGAGGGAAAGCAGCCTGTATCCTGTTGGTGAGGGCGCTTACTTCGGCGGCAGCCTGGGCCATATTGGTACCTTCGTAATAGCTCAGCTTCATTAAAGTAAGACCCTGGGTGTTTTTGGTTTCCACACTTTTAATACCGGTGGCAAACAAAAGAATATTCACATATTGTTTTCCAAAATAAGCCTCCATCTGGTTGGGAGTATATCCCCCAAAAGGGTGGGCGATATAAATGACCGGCAGATCCATTTTGGGCAGGATATCCACCTTGATATCGTCTATGGCTTTTATACCAAAAAAGAACAAACCGGCAACCATTACCAGTACGGAGATCGGTTTTCGTAATGCTGCTTTAATTAAATTCATTGCTGCTTATTAAGAATCGGTTGAATTAATTTGTTGCACTGTTCTATATTACCTGAGCGCTGCTAAAAACAGGTTGATATTTCCGGTAGCAGCCGCTTTCAGCAGGAGCGACTGCCACACGTTGTTGTATGCAATATCGCGATCAACTTCCGCCCGGTTTAAAACATACAGGGCCTGCGTAACATCTACAATAGTAGTAAGCCCGTTGCGGTATAAAACAGAGCGCTGCAAAAAAGCGTCCGATGCGGCCTTCATCTGTGCCGGAACTTCTATGAAAGCGTCTATTGCATTTTTGATGCGTGTTTCTGCCAGCGCCTGCTGCGCTTTGATCTGCTGCTCCGCTATTTCATATTCGTGCTGCAAAGCCCCGGAGATGAATCGCTGTGAAATTACCTGCTGGTTGACGCGTGGAACAGAGGTAAAATTCCAGATTACTCCTACACCCAAAAGATAATTGCTCCGGGTTGGTTTAATGCCCTCAAGATATTTATGATCGAAAGCTGTTTGATCGGTGGCATAGTTGGAATAAAAGCCCGACCCCCGTGTTTGAAATACACCAAACAGGGAAAATGCCGGGTATTTAAAGGTATTGAAATATTTAGCCTGCTGGTCGCTAACGCCGATCCGGTTTTTATAATAAGCAAGCAAGGGGTGTCCTGTTTTTGTATCAGCAGTATCAGCCAGCGACACGGGAAAGGAAGTGATAAAAACCGTATCAAGCAGGAAGTCCTGCGGCGTTGTTCCCATCAATCTTGCCAGTTCGTTCGATCTTTCCTGCTCCGCGTCTTTTGCTCTTATCCACGCTATTCGGGCATTTGCCACCTCAGCATTTGCAAGTGATGAATCAACGCCGGCAATCAGCCCGGTTTTCGCGCGGGCGGTTACGGATAGTCGGAAGGTGTCTGCTCTTGCCAGGTTGTTTTTTTGAGAAAGAGTGAGCCGCTGTGCTGCGAGCAGGTTAAGATACGCCGCCGCTGTTTTTACCTGGTGCTGAAACTGCTCCTGTTCCCTGTCGCTTTCGTCTCTTATTACGGTGCTTTCTGCGGATCTTATTTTTTCCTTAGCCTTGCCAAACGCAAAAAATTCCCAGTTGACATTGGCAAGATATAAGGCACCAAATGCGGCATTCCAGTTTTGACCGGGCAACGGCAATCCTGAAGATGCGACTCCATATCCGCCAAAGCCGTACAATGGACCATTTTGACCATTTACGGTACCATAATCCTGCTGGGCAGAAAAAACAAGATTGGGCAGATAGTCGTTTTTTGCCTGCCGAACCGTGGCCTTCGATGCGCTGGTATACGCTTCTTTGGCTTTAATGGACGGATAATTTTCCAACGCCTTTTCAAGGGCTTCTTTTAATGTAAGCACCTGTGCCTGCGTATCCTGAAAAAAAAGGACTGTAAAAAAGCAGGAAAGCAAAACCGCTTTTTTTACAGCCGGGGAATTGTTTGTAAACTGCCTGACCGTTCGAAACATTCTTATTCTTTTTATAATATTATTGTTAACATTTACAGGGGAATACCGTTTCTGATATACAGCGACAATCGCAACAGGCAGTTGGTTTAGTGAAATGCTTTAAAAACTATCAGCTTTTAAAGCGATTTTGAAGAAATAATTTGCAAAGATATTAGATACAGGAGTTCATCCATCCTGTTTTGCCATTACTTTATAAACAAATAAAAACCAGGTTATTGAATGACAACAACCCGGTTTTATGAATAGGCATTATTAAGGATATTATCCCGGCTTTTTATCTTCCCTGTATTTTTTTTCGGCAGCCGCCGCTTTCGCAAAATCAAGAATTACTCCGTTGATGCAATAGCGAAGTCCCGTTGGGGGCGGGCCATCGTTAAAAACATGGCCCAGGTGCGCTTTACAGCGCCCGCACTGCACCTCTGTTCTTTCCATTCCATGCGAATGGTCGGGGGTGTAAATAATGCTGCTTTTGCTGATCGGTTCATAAAAGCTTGGCCATCCACACCCGCTTTCAAATTTGGTATCACTTTTAAACAGGGGATTTCCGCAGGCAGCGCAAAAATAAGTGCCAACCTCGTTAAACTTTTCGAACTTACTGGTCCAGGGCCGTTCTGTCCCTTTCATACGTGCGATATAGTATACATCTTCCGGCAGGATCTTTTGCCATTCCGCTTCGCTTAAATTTATTTTAGATGTATCGGTTCTTGAATAGACCTTATTTTTATTATCTGTATTATCCATATTCGTTGTTGATTTTTCCCGGGGAGCTTGCGAAAAGCTGCACTGGCAGCATATCAATGGCAAGAGTACAACCAGGTAAGATTTTGTTGGCATGCTGAATTTGTTTTCAGGTAATACAAAATTACAACACATATACATCATATACAGCGTCATGAAGGCGGTGACGGTTAAAAAACTTGCGGGGTAGCTGCATTTCGCGGAATTTGTTAAGATATTTTAACTTGTTCCTTTATATTTGCCCTTCACCTAAGGCTAGTTATAATGTTTAATCTTATTTTGTTTGGTCCCCCGGGTAGCGGAAAAGGTACGCAGTCCGAAAAACTGATTGCCAAGTATGAGTTAAAGCATCTTTCAACAGGCGACCTTTTGCGCAGCGAAATTGCCAATCAAACGCCGCTTGGACTGGAAGCTAAAAGTTTTATGGATAAGGGGCAACTGGTTCCTGATGAAGTAGTTATAGGGATGATCAGTTCAGCGCTGGACGGCCATCCGGAGGCAAAGGGCTTTCTTTTTGACGGATTTCCGCGTACGGAGGCACAGGCAGAAGCGCTGGATAAGCTTCTTAAACTGAAAAAAACGGCGATACACCTGATGCTGGCGCTTGACGTAAGCGAAGAGGAGCTTGTAAAACGGTTACTGGGCAGGGGTAAAACCTCGGGCCGCAGCGACGATACCAATGAGGAAGTGATCAGGGCGAGGATCGTGGAATATCATAAAAAAACGTCACCTGTAGCGGACTATTATGCAAAATTTGACAAAGTAAAACACATCAAAGGCGAGGGAACGATCGACGAGATTTTTGACGCTCTGTGTGAACAGGTAGATATGAAAAAGAAATAAGGATGGGTTACGTCCTTTCGACCATTTGGCGGGAGAAGCACTCTTCGTACATATAAAAGCAATTCCGGTGGGACTGCTTTTCCGCCGCAAGATTCATCTAAATTAAATCCTTATGTGGGCGGCATCGCAGAGGTCGGGACCCGTCCTTTCGACTGATCCAACGCGAGCATTATAGTTAAATCAGTTTTATGCGAAGGAGAAATCTGTTTGGCTTTTGTACCAATGTTCAGCATCCGCACTATTGTCCGACAGATTTACCTTCGGTGAGAAAAGTTCTCTCCCGCAGCAATAGGCCTTTTGAATCAATACAGCCTGCGGGCGGGATCGAAATACACTTGCAAGGTTCATCTCAACCTCTTCTACAAGCGGGCCTTTGTGCTTGGGTCTCCTCTTCTTTGGAGAGACTCTCTTTCATCGCAGCAGCTCATCAATCCTCACTAAACTATATCCTTTCCTTTTTAAACAGGTGATCAGTTCCGGCAGGCGGTAATACATTTTATCTGCTCGTTTGCTATCGGTACCTATGTGCAGCAATAATATAAACCCGTTCAACCCGGATCTTTTACCCTGCTCATACTTTAATATGGATTGAAAGATCGTGTCAGACGAGCGGTAGTTTTTCATATCGGGTGTGGTATAATCTGCATTGCTTAATGTGCCCGGTGTAAAATTGATAAGCTGCTTATTGAGCCGGTTTGTCCATTCTGCGATACTGTTATTATACCATTCATACGGGGGCATAAAATAATGTGCTTCAACTTCCCTGATGCCAAAGGCAGCTATTGCTTTATAATTATTCCTCAGATCATTTACAAATTCGGTTTGTGTAACCAGCAGGCTGTCTCTTCTTGTCCAGTCGCAATACAGTAAATGTTTGTCAGAATGGGGTCCGAGATAGTGACCATTGGCTTTTAATGTGCGGATCATATTTTTAAAGGCAGGGTTCCGGTAAAAATTCCCGGTAAGAAAAAAGGAAGCCCGGATATTTTCTTTTTTCAAAACATCCGCTATATAAAAGCCTCCGTCGGCAAATTCATCGCCGGTAAAAACCAATGCTATTTTCTTTTGTGTGCTGTCGCCTCTTATAACAGCGCCGTGGTCATAGGTAAAGCCATCGGTTATTGCAGCGCTTCTGCTGTTTATTTTTTGATCAGGGACTTTTTTTTTACCGCTTTCCGCTTCTTTAGCCGCAAGCAGGTAGATGAGCGTTGCGGTTCCATCCATGGTCGGCTCATTGGTGCTGAAGTCGCCTGCATCATCGTGGTATACGGCAAGGTCGCTTTGAAACTCCGCATATTCATCAGCGTTATATAAGGTAATGCCGATCAAATTACCGAAGATATTGCCTTTTACGGGGCCATCCACCAGTCCGCCATCTGTAGGGTAATTGGCAATTTTGAGTAATGAGGCATGAGGGTCAACCGGGGTGTCGCCCCATGACGGCAGGCCATATACCATACCGGTGCCCCAGGGGTTACAGCCAAACAGCCAGTCGAAATTGGCCTGCTCCAGCTCTTTGTATGTATCATCGCCGCTCATTTGCCTGTACCAGTAACATTGTATGGCAAAGGCGGTGGTAAAATTATTGCTGCACCATATAAAAGGGATGCCCCGGTAAAACGCATTTTGTTTCGCCCTGTTCCATATTATTTCTATACCCTGCCTGTAAAAGCCGATCAAAGCCTTTTTTTCATTTTCATTCATTCTTTTGGATAACTCATAATGCCCCGCGTTTATGAACGGGTACCATTGATAGTGTGCCGCTGTATCATCAAAGATCCATTGTGTGACAGGTTCTTTTTGAGCCAGCTCAAAAGCATAGCTGAGCTTACTGTTGTCTTTAAGCATTGCGGCGGCGAGCTCCATATCATCCATCCAGTTTTCTTCGCCGTATATATAGGGAGCTTTAACAGAAGCGGTTTGTGTGTAGCCCGGCTTTTTTAAACCATACGCAAAAGCAGACAATGCTTTTTGAGATAAGAGTGAAGCAAATGCCGCATCTTTTTCCCGGTATATTTCAGCGCCGGTCGAAAAGGCGCTGCTGAATTTTCCGGCGGTAGAGGATGTGCCTTTGGTGGTATTCATATACTTTCCCCTGATCTGCGGTTCACCGCTTACAAAATATACCGGTCGCTCATAACCCCGTCCATACAGTTGTTCCTTTTGCGGCAGCCGGAAGCCAACATGATCCCTGTCGTCGCCCACCTGGTTAAACATCCAGTCATCCCGCGGATGCATTTTTAACAGCCAGTCCAAACCCCAGCGCGCTTCATCCAGCACATCCGGTGTTTGATTAATACCTTCCAGGCCGTTAGCCTCGTATTGATCGCCAAACACTTGGGGAAAATCACGGTAAGCCGCCAGCAATTGATACGTAGCATTGGCGGAAGTGGTAACATATTGCAGGTAATCTGTGGCATCGTGCCAGCCGCCGGCTACGTCAATGAAAGTACTGTCGGGCATGGGGCCATACAGCGTGTAGCCGTCACGGGTATGACAACTGTCTTTAAGCGTAGGATTGAACTTACTGCGTTGCTGCCGCATATAGCGCAAACAAAAGTCGGCTGCGCCCTTATATACATCTTCTCCAATTTCAAATACAGGCGATACAGCATTCCCTGCTTTCAAATAATATTTTCCGGGTGTTGAAAATGAAGAAAAAGTTAAGCGGGCTGTTTCAGTAAAAGGCCCGTAAGCGCCGGCTGATCTTCCTGTAGCAGCTTTGAAAACGACTTTGCCTGAGCCTTCTTCAATAAGCTGCCATTTTTTATTGCCGGTTTTTTCGCCTTTGGTACACCATACGGCAACTTTAACACCTTTGGGCTGATAGCCGAGCTGGTTAATGCGTATCCAGCTTTGCTGGGTAAAAGCTTTATTGAAAAGCAGGGAAAATATAATAAGCAGGTAAGGTAGTCTGTTCATTAAGTATATTGTTTAATTAAATTTTTTATTGTGCCTCTTTGTGTCTCCGAGCCCTGGTGGTTCAAAAAAACCATGAAGACACAAGGGCACGAAGGTTCACAAAGCAGGTCGCTAAAGTTATTTATACTCCATCACAAACTCATCAAGCGTAGGCTTATACTTCCTCTTCCGCTTTAGCTCATAATCATACATAATATTTCCCACCTCCCTAAAAAAGGGATAACCAATTTCTTCAAACTCATATTTATCGTCGTTCAATACTCCATCGCTGTTCACATAAATATTTGCGGTGAGCATAAATTCCACATTATGCTTAAAATCCACTATATAGGCTATATCCGTTAAGAACCCGTAGCTCCATCCTGCTTTATTAAACACCCGTATATGCCCGGGGATCTTTTGTTTGCCATCCCTGAAAAAAAAGAATTTGGTATAGCTGTCAAAAAATGCTGTGGTATCGTATTTGGGGTATGAACTTTCAAAAGGCAGCTCCGACATATACCGGAGCAAAAAAGCATAATCCTCCCCGGTTAGCCCAAACCGTTGCTTTGCGGGAGTATATTGATGAAACAATACCGATTGCATGATCTGCTGCAGGTCTTCAAGCGGTGCATTATTATGTGTAGTGAAATCCATTGGTTCATTAATAAAATTTTCATCACGGTCGTAATGCGCTTTGCCAACTAAATTCTTTTTGCTGAAATCGAAATTCACATCGCTATACGCTTCAGGTTGCCTGTATAACAAGTTGCCTTTATCATCCAGAAACCGTATTGGATTGGTATGCCTGTTCTCATCAGGCGTAGCCCGTATAAAGCGCCGTGTGATGCGTAAATCTTTATAGCCCATTTTCCATAGGCGCTCGTTAATGGTTTTTTGCCCCACAAATTCATACAACCTGTTATAGGCGTCATTATCACTTACGATAAATATTTTTTTTATATACTGGGCAACAGAAGGCATACCATTCTCAGCAGTGCTGTCAGATAAAACAGTGGTTTGGCCATTGTATGCACTATCGGTGAGCATGGTGGTATATTTATTTACACCGGCTTTTTTCATTGCATTCAACTTCTCCAAAGCTAAAAAAGCCACCGGCATTTTTACGGTAGAGGCAGGGTTGAAGTACTGGTTGCGATCAACATGCAGGTAAAAATGCTTAAAAGAAGGTTTGTTGTTTTTATCCCTGTTGATCTGTGTATAGATAAGCTGGTAATGAAAAGTATCCGGGTTGTTTAAAACATTCGTAAGAAGCGGTGATGCCTTGTCGCGCAGCAGCTTTTCCAGCCACGCGTCATTTTTGATCTGTGCATTCATCGTGGTAAAAAATAATAATGCGATAACAGTGAGGAATAATTTGACCATGATGAAAAGATACGAAAACTCAATATTATAAAAACACTCTGCGGACTGCTTCTCCCC
>JAHBTL010000066.1 GCA_019638615.1 Chitinophagaceae bacterium
TAACCAGTTGATAAATACCAAACTGGATGATATGTCATTGGCATACCGACCGCATCAAAACCTAAGCTGGAGCAATGTTACGGCGGGAGCTTGTCCGCCGGGGCGGGAAGCAATCCTCGTGTGTATGCATCTTTCAAACTGCGGACCCGCCGCAATATACCTTTAATTCCATGCAAGCTGTGGGCGGGTTCGCAGTGACGTTCGAAAGTGTTTGTATTTTACAACCAGTGCTAAAAAAGTAGCGGATGCCTTTTATTATGAAACCTTCTTTTATTGCTTAACCAAATGATATTGTCTTTTGAGTATAAAATATTTTAAAAGCGAAGTCCCTGCGTAACAGGGCCGCTTGTTCTCACCATTGCTTGTACCCCTCTCTTCCCTACCTTTGCGCCCATGATAAAAGTATACCTCCGTCAAAAAATAAGCAACCGCGTTATCAATGGTCACCCCTGGATATTTGCCAATGAAGTAAAAGAAACAGAGGGCAATCCTTCAGGAGGTGAAACGGCGGAAGTATATACACACGACAAAAAATTTATAGGCAAAGGATATATCAATCCTAGATCGCAGATCATTGTACGGCTGCTGACCCGCAACAGGCAGGAAGAAATCAATGAAGATTTTTTTTACCGGCGGTTATTGGAAGCCTGGCAATACCGCCGGCAAATCGGCTATCAAGAAAACTGCAGGCTGATATTTGGCGAGGCCGATCAGTTGCCGCAACTGATCATTGATAAGTTCAATGATTATTTTGTGCTGCAAACCCTGGCGTTGGGTATTGATGTATGGAAACCCGCTATTGTAAAAGCCATTGAAAAAATATTTTCCCCCAAAGGAATATATGAACGCAATGATGTTCCCGTACGTGAGCTGGAAGGCTTGCCCCAACAAAAAGGTTTTCTGTCGGCGCCTTTCGATACCAATATCGTCATCAATGAAAACGGGCTGAAGTTCAACGTAGATATAGCGAACGGGCAAAAAACGGGGTATTTCCTGGATCAGCAGGACAACCGAAGAGCCATACAACATATTGTAAAAGGAGCCGATGTGCTGGGCGCATTTTGTTATACCGGCACATTTGAAATTCACGCCGCTCATTACGGCGCCAAAAGCGTGTTGGGACTGGATATATCGGAAAACGCGTGTAAACAGGCCGCCAGAAATGCTGCATTGAACGGCTATGAAAAAATATGCCGCTTTGAGTGCGTGAATGCATTTGATGTTTTAAAAGCGTGGGCCAAAGAAGGCAAACAGCATGACGTGGTGATGCTCGATCCGCCTTCGTTTACCAAAACCCGTGAGAATATACAGAAAGCGATCACAGGCTATAAAGAGATCAATCTTAGAGGCATGAAGCTGGTAAAGCCGGGTGGATTTCTTGTTACTTCCAGTTGTACCAACCTGGTGCAGCCGGAATTGTTTCTGGAGATCATAGGTATGGCCGCTAAAGATGCCCGTCGTAAGCTCAGGCAGGTTACACTCCAGGCGCAGGCTGCCGATCATCCCATCATCCCCGGTATGGAAAACACCAATTACCTCAAGTTTTTGATCGTGCAGGTGTTGTAAGAGCTGTCAGCCATCAGCAATCAGCCATCAGCCCGCCTTGTCATTCAGAGCAAACAAATAGCCACCTGGTTAAAAGTGATACATTTTCGTGAGCGAAGAATCTGCAGGGAGGTGTAGGGTGTAAGCACAAATAGCTAGGAGCTATTAGCATTCAGCAAACCTGCAACTTGTAACCTGAAACCATAAACCTCAACCCGCAACATTATGCAATCTTTAGCCTTTCTGCATCTTTAGTATTGCAATGAGTTTACAGGCAATTGAGCCGTAAACAGTAATTTTGAAGAACATTTAACCTCTTAACTATGAAATGCTTGAAGCACTTGCTTTTATGCCTGTTAAGCTGTCTTTTATTTTTTTACGCTAAAAGCCAGACAAAAATGAATACCTACGATAGCGCCTGGAAAAAAATTGACGAACTGATACAGAAAAAAGGATTGGTTAAATCGGCTGCGGCTGAAGTAGATAAAATATACGACCGCGCAAAAAAAGAAAAAAATGAGCCACAGTTCATAAAGGCGCTGTTGTATAAATTATCGCTCCCAACCGGGCAAACAGTTACAGAAAACCAGGAAGTTTTTCAAATTAAAAATATTGAAAAAGAGATCAGCGCCGCCGCCGAACCGGCAAAGCAGATACTACAGTCGGTAGCTGCGGAAATGTACTGGAATTATTTCCGGCAAAACCGCTGGAATCTTTACGACAGAACCAATACTGTCAACTTTAATAAAGAAGATATAGCCACCTGGACGATTGACGACCTGCATAAAAAAATAAGCGAACTCTACCTTGCTTCTTTACACAATGAAAAATTATTGCAACAGGTAAAGCTCGAAACGTATGAGCCCATTCTTATAAAAGGCAATACCCGTCAATTACGGCCAACATTGTATGATCTGCTGGCGCACCGGGCACTGGATTATTTTGAAAATGACGAGCGGGATGTTACCCGGCCTGCCTATGCTTTTACCATCAGCGAAAACGCTGCCTTTGATCCTGTTGCCGATTTCATCCATCACACATTTCTGACCAAAGACTCGGCATCCCTGCAATACAAGGCCCTGCTGATCTATCAACAGCTTTTGGGCTTTCACGGCAACGACAAAGAACCCAACGCGCTGATTGACGCCGATCTTCGCCGGCTGGAGTTTGTTTACCGGCAGGCTGTTATGCCCGAAAAAGGGAATGTATATAAAATGGCTTTGCAACATATCATTTCCCAATACGAAAAGATGCCTGCAACCTCGCTGGCATGGGCGTTGCTGGCTCAATACTATTACAGCAAAGGGAATACAGACCAGGAGGAAAAAGGAACCGTTACTGACAGCTCCGCATTACAATCAGCCAGGGAGATATGCGACCAAACCATCCGGCAATTTCCCAAAACAGAAGGTGCAGCGACCTGCCGGAACCTGCTGAACAGCATCCTTCAAAAATCACTTGACCTGGTTGCTGAAAAAATAAATATCCCCGGTGAAGCATTCAGAACACTGGTTAAATACAGGAATCTTTCCACCTGCTACTTCAGGATCATAAAAATTGATAAAAGCTTTAACACCGAATCATCGAACGTTTACGAAGATGTGTATTGGACAAGGCTTGCCGCGATGCCCACTGTAAAGCAATGGCAACAACAATTACCGGTAGCCAACGATTACAGATCGCACAGCGTGGAAATAAAAGTGGACGCATTACCGGCAGGGAAATATATCTTACTCGCCAGCGTCAACCAGGATTTCGGCTTAAGCAAAAACCTGATGGCAGCACAATCCTTTTATGCGTCTGTAATCAGCTATGTTAACAACGAGTCGGATTATTTTGTCCTGCACCGGAATACAGGCAAGCCTTTGAATGGTGCAACTATCCAGGTGTGGACATCCAAATATGATTATACCGACAGAAAAAACAATCTGCAAAAAGCTGAGCTGCTTACTGCCGACAAAAATGGATACTTCCGTTTGAAGTCAAACGAAAAACAAAGCCGCAATATCCGGCTGGAAATTACCTGGCAGAAAGATCACCTGTTCATGGACGATTATACCTATGAGTATCGACGTTATGACGCACCAGGCAATATCGATGATGAAGAATTTGAAAAACAAAACAGTAAGATCTATTTTTTTACAGACAGAAGCATTTATCGCCCGGGGCAAACCGTATATTTCAAAGGCATAGGCATATCCAAAAGTAAAGGCGCCAAAACTGCGAAGGTAATCACTGCGGGAACTGCGACTGTGTACCTGCGCGACCCAAACGGACAGGCTGTAGATTCTTTAACGCTCACGCTGAACGAATATGGTTCCATACAGGGCCAGTTCCGTTTACCGCAAAATGTGCTTACCGGTAATTTTATCATTGAAGCCAATGCTTACAATTACTCAGCCATCAATTTTTCCGTAGAAGAATACAAACGCCCGAAATTCCAGGTGGAGATCCAGGCGCCCAAACAAGGCTTCCGTGTAAACGATACCGTTAGTATCAGCGGGAATGCAAAAGCGTATGCAGGCAATACTATTGACGGGGCTACGGTAAAATACAGGATAACGAGAATGGCGAGATTCATCTACCCCTGGCTGTATTACAGGAGAGGATTACCACGTACTGTTGGCATGGAAATAGCCAATGGAACTACCACTACAGGCCCCGATGGAAAATTCAGCCTGGAATTTGCCGCCATACCGGATCTGACGCTTGACAAACAATTGGACCCGGTGTTTGATTATTCTGTACAGGTAGACGTTACAGACATGAACGGGGAAACCAGGAGCGCCACCGCCGTCATTCCGGTTGGCTACAAATCGCTGGTGCTCGGTTTTGACCTGCCTTCTTCCCCTGTTGCGATTGACAGCTTCCAGACTATTTCGCTCACCAGCAAAAACCTTTCCGGCGAGTGGCAGGAAACGAAAGCACAAGTTGCTATTTACCCGCTGCAGGAGCCCAAAAGACTGATCCGTAACCGTTACTGGGAAATGCCCGACCGGTTCATTTACAGCGAAGCGGAATTCATACAATATTTTCCACACGATGAATACAAAGATGAATCCGACCACCGTACCTGGCCAAAGCAAGCGGCACTATATACAGACAGCTTTACCACTCAACTCAATTTCAAATCTCAAATCTCAAATCTCAAATTTACTCCCGGCTGGTACGCCCTGGAAGCCACCGCTTACGATAAAGACGGCGGTGAGGTGAAAGCAATAGAATACATACAATTGTATGACGCAGCATCTAAAAAAATCCCATACTTATCGTATCAATGGCAAACACTGGAGGCAAAAACATTACAGCCCGGGCAAACAGTACAACTGTTAAGCGGAACCGCGGCCGATGATGTCTTCCTCGTACAACAGGTGAATAAGGAGATGCCCGATCACCCCAGCCCGTTAAACAGCACAGGTGCGAACCAGGAGTTTGCTCGAAAAGCATTTTCATTCCATACTTTAAACAACGAAAAAAAGGTATTCAGCCAGTTGGTCTCCGAATCCGACAGGGGTGGTTTTGGGCTCACCCAGTTTTTTGTAAAGCACAACCGCTTTTACAGCAGTAACAATACTATTCATGTTCCCTGGAGCAACAAAGCGCTTTCGGTGCAATTTTCAACATTCAGGGATAAGCTGCAGCCCGGCAGCCGCGAAAAATGGGAAGTAAAGATCAGTGGTGAGAAGGGCGAAAAAGTAGCGGCGGAGATGCTGGCTTCGATGTATGACGCATCGCTGGATCAGTTCAGGCCTCATTCGTGGAACATACCCGGCATCTGGCCCAACTTTTACTTTTATAGCAACTGGAGCAGTGGAAAATCATTCATGCAGGTGCAGTCTTACGAAAAAAATAACATTCCCGTGAATCATCAAACATATGAAAAGAATTATGACAGGCTGATAGCAGTCGGGAGCCAGCGATACGAAATGATGATGATGAAAAGAATGGCTGCGCCAAGCGCAGCAAGAGAAAGGAATGAGTATGAAGACAAACTAATGTCGGCGGATATATCTATTAGCACAACCAACCAGGAAGGTGCGAAAGACCTTGGAATGGTGGCGCCTCCTCCCCCGCCACCCCCTCCGGGCGAAGAAGATACTACAACCGCCAATCAACCTGTAACACCACGAAAAAACTTCAACGAAACCGCTTTCTTTTTCCCGGATCTGAAAACAGACAGCGCGGGGAATGTTTCTTTCAGCTTTACCATGCCCGAGGCGCTCACACAATGGAAGCTGATGAGCTTTGCGCATACCAAAGACCTGGCAATGGGTTACGCGCAACAGTTGACCGTAACGCAGAAAGAATTGATGATACAGCCCAATGCGCCACGCTTTGTAAGAGAAAAAGACAGCATGGCCTTCAGCGCCAAAATCGTTAATATGAGTGATAAAGTGATCAATGGATCCGCGAAGCTGGAGCTGATCAACGCCCTCACCAACGAAACAGTAGACAACCTGTTCAATCACGCAGTGGTTTCCAAAACATTTTCGGTCAATGCCGGGCAAAACACGCCGGTTCAGTTCCGGATCAGCATCCCGCAGCAATTCAATGCCCCCTTGTTGTATCGCATTACGGCCACAGCTAATAACGGGGAATTAAGCGATGGTGAAGAAAATGCGTTGCCGGTATTAACCAACCAGATGCTGGTAACGGAAGCATTGCCATTGAATATGCGTACAGCAGGCACAAAAAAATTCAGCTTCGAAAAATTATTGAAGTCGGGCAACAGCGCCACGCAAAAAAGCTACGGACTAACGGTAGAGTATACTGCCAATCCTGCCTGGTACGCGGTGCAGTCGCTCCCTTATTTAGCCGAATATCCATACGAATGTGCCGAGCAAACCTTTAACCGGTATTATGCCAATATGCTGGCCGGCGCTATTGCCAACAGCAACCCAAAGATCAAAGCCGTTTTCGAAAAATGGAGCGCCGATACATCGGGCAGCAGCCTACAATCCGCATTACAAAAAAATGAAGAATTGAAAAGCGTGCTATTGCAGGAAACGCCCTGGCTGGTACAGGCAAATGATGAAGCAACGCAAAAAAAGAACATCGCTTTGCTTTTTGATATGGTACGCATGAGCGCCGCAATAAAATCAGCTTTTGATAAGATCAAAGACATGCAAACACCCAACGGAGGTTTTGTTTGGTTCAAAGGCGGTGACGATGACCGGTATATTACGCAATACATTTTAACAGGTATAGGTCATTTGCAAAAGCTCAATGCTATAACCATACAGCAGCAAAACGACTGGCAGGATATGATTGACAATGCATTACTGTATGCCGATGCCAGGATAAAAGACGAATACGATCAGCTCATCCGGTCAAAAGCCAACCTGAAAAACAACAACCTCAGCTACTTTGCCATACAGTACCTGTATATGCGCAGCTTTTTTCCGGGCAAAAAAGTGAATGAAAAAGCCGTTACGGCGTACAACTATTACCGCCAGCAGTCCAAAACATTCTGGCTGAAGCAAACAAAATACATGCAGGGCATGATCGCCCTGTCGTTGTTCCGTGGAGGCGACAAAGTTACTCCTGTTGCCATACTGGCTTCGCTGAAAGAAAACGCGATGCTGCACGAAGAGTTGGGAATGTACTGGAAAGAGAACCGTTGGGGGTACTACTGGCACGAAGCCCCCATTGAAACCCAGTCGCTGCTGATAGAAGCTTTTGCAGAAATTACCAGAGACAATAAGGCTGTAAATGATATGAAGATATGGTTACTGAAGCAAAAGCAAACCCAGCACTGGAGCAATACCAAAGCAACCGCCGAGGCCTGCTATGCTTTGCTGCTGCAGGGCACAGACTGGCTGACAGCCGAACCTCATGTAAAAATCAATCTCGGGTCAGTCGTAATTTCCACAGATCAGCAGGCGGAGGCAGGAACAGGTTATTTCAAAAAGAGCATGACTGCTGAAGAAGTATTGCCGTCAATGGGCAATATACAGGTAACTGTTTCTCCCGATAAAAATACCAAAAATCAATCCGGCAGCTGGGGGGCGGTATACTGGCAGTATTTCGAGGACATCGACAAAATAACGCCTCCTGAAGGAAGCAGCATGCCTTTACAATTGAAGAAGAACCTGTTTGTGGAAAAGAACAGTGACAGAGGCCCTGTACTGGAACCCGTTACGGGCAACACAAAACTAAAAGTAGGCGACAAGTTAAAAGTAAGAATTGAATTAAGGGCTGACAGGAATATGGAATATGTGCACATGAAAGATTTACGCGCAGCGGGTACGGAGCCTGTAAATGTGCTTAGCAGCTATAAATGGCAGGGAGGGCTGGGATATTATGAAAGTACGAAAGACGCTTCCACTAATTTCTTTTTCGGGTACCTGTTCAGGGGCACTTACGTATTTGAATACCCGCTGTTTGTAACCCACCAGGGGAATTTCTCTGCCGGCGTGGCTACCATACAATGTATGTATGCGCCGGAATTCATTTCTCATTCGGAGGGAGTCAGAATTGTTGTAGAGTAATCACCTGTATAAATGCTTACCATACATCAATACGGCTATGCAATGTACCGGAATAAGCCAAAACCCTCCCACAAATGTCCTGTATGCACCGGTAAGGAATAACCCTTATCGGGATAAAATGCCTGAAAATCGAACAATGAAACAGCATTGTCGAATAAAGTTCCGGTTGGGGTAAATCCGTAGCATCTTTACATCATCAAACGAACACAACACAACGAAATAAAAAAATTAGGATAAAGGATCCCAAGTTCAAGGGAAACCACAAACACCGAGGTTGCAGAATCAACGCCAAGAGTAAATAAATTTGCTCACTGACCCATCGGAATTATTGGATACAATGACCGGTTTTTACAACCGGTTTTTTGTATTATAGTAATGACACACATAGCTTACGGCTGATACCTGACAGCTGAAAGCTGATAACTCAAGGCTTCCTTCGTTTCGCATACCAGTAATCAATCATCAATACGACTATTAATATAGCAAGCCCGAAAAATTCTCTCGTATCTTCTATCCAGGGTTTTTCGGCTTTCATGGTTTCTGCAATATTTTCTGCATTGTGCTGTGTCAGCCAATCCCACACACCATCTTTAGTAACAAAAAGATAAATGGCATACACTAAAAAAATCAGGGTGCCGGTCAGGTACACTTTAGGATAAAACTTATTCCTGAAAGCCAGCCAGCACGCGGAAGCGCCAAAAAGATAGATCGGGATCCACACGTAAGGATCGGGGTCGTTGTATTGCAGGGCAGCGGATACAATAAACAGGAAACAAAAAATGATGTTAAACGCTTTCATGCGGCAATATTAATAAAAAAGCCGTACGTACCTAAAAACGATGCCCGAGCTTGATGTTGAAGGGGAAATTGAATATCCATTTGTTCCCTTCAGCGCGATCGAAGGGAAAGGAATTATACAGCAGCTTATCCTGTATATTTTCCCTGTCTGTATGCCGGTTTTTCCGCAACGCGAGCCCCAGTCCCACATACGATTCCAGCACAAAGCCTGATGTTTTTGGGAAAAGCTTGAAACCGAATTTCATATTCACTCCATACTTTTCTTTTTGATTGTAAAAAAAATCATCGTAGGCGTTCGCTCCCTGCTGCGGCGGGTCGGGATAGGGGAAAGCGGGGTCTGATAGTCCGAACGATTCCCTCACTCCCGATTTGTTGTTCAGGTAAAAAACTTCCACCGAAGTATACAACCCGGTCTTTCTTCTCAGCATTATAAAATATTTGGCCTCCGTTCTCAGCTTAGCCTTTGTGAGTATATTCACAGTCCTTTACATTTACACCGGTGACCACATCAATTATGACATTGGGAATACTGTGATGTAATATATAACCTCCTTCAACCTGCACTGCTATTTTAGGAGAGATCATTCTTTCGTAGCCTGCCTGTATAGAGGGATTTACCATATCAAACACGTTGAGCGGAGCAAAGAATACCGTATTACGTGGAACAACTATTTTTTGCTGGGCGATGGATAGTGTGCAGCAGGCATGCAGTATTATCTGCGCAAGCAGGCAGACTTTTATTTTTAATAGCGTTGTGTAATGCATGATAATGGGTTGAATGAGCCAGCCTAAAATAATGACAGTTTCTTCAATAAGGCTACCATTCATTCATCTGTTTTTTTAGAAGGATCTGCCAAATGAGCGGCACTTTAAAAGCATTTGTTGCAAAAAATAATTTTTCTATCCGGATAACAGGCAGGAATTACGGACAATTGCAAATACGGGACGAACAAGACACTGATCGCCATCCAGGTTTCGGGTTTGTGGTTTCTCATAACCATAAACAAAAAACCATAAACTATAAATCGCTGACTGCTCACATGCCCCTGGCAGATTCTTCACTCACGCAAATAATTCATTATCGTACAACAGTTATTTGCTCGCTCAGAATGACAAGAAACAAAACAGTTGACGATGGAAGATTGACAATTGATAATGATTTTCATTGTCCATTCGGGGAAGAAGATCACAGAATATATCGTTTGTGGTTTGTAGTTTATAGTCATCTCAAATATCAAATTTCAAATCAAAAATCAAAAATTGTCCATTGCTCATACCTGACAGCTCACTGCTGAAAGCTGATAGCCGACAGCCCATAGCAGGTCACAGGAGATTTATGATTTTGGACAAGACAGAGGTATGAGGCGTGAGGTATGAGTGATCTCCAAATCAGAAATCCACAAATCAGAAATCTTCTGCAACCTATAACCATACCTTCTTAACCAAGAACCAGAAACAATAAACCTGAAACCTCATACCTGATACCTCCTGCATTCTTACTCTCCCCAAAAGCCATAATACCTTCCCATCCAGTAAGCAAATAAAAAATGAGTGCCTGTTTCTTCGGTTGTTCCGTTTCTGCCAACATCCAGTCTTTTAGGATTGGTATTCCATCTCGAAATGCCGCTTTCCGGAGTGGGTAGCGGGTGTAAGGACTGTGGTTTTCGTCCCCTGTCTACGAGCGGATCTACCTGTATATCCCAGCGGTGACTGTTTTCCATGGTCCAGTCAATAAGATCCAGGGGGTATTGCTGTAATTCTTCCAGCGCTGTTTCAAGACCGCAGTTTTTACCCAATAACACGCTGGCAATTGTGTTCCATACCGGCATCCGGTCATTCTGTACAATTTTCCAGCTACGCTCCAGGCTTTTGATGAACAGGCTTTTTTCAGGAACATTGCCGGAATATGTAAGCAGCCCGTAATAAGGAAAGAAGTTCAGTATATCATCGGAATGGCTTGTTTCAAAAGGACCGGATATTTTTGCCTGTACCGCGTTGCGCGCGTATCCGTGTTGATCAACCAGGGCGCGATAGGCTTTTTCATATTTGGCGTTGCCGGTATAATGTAAGGCGGTTTTTAAAAATGAAAGTATCTGCAGCGAATTGAGCCCCCGTTCATACATCCAGTTCGGGGAATGATTCAGCGAGTCAGGGTGCCATATACCCCATCGTGTGGGCTTGCCATCCAGATCAATAAGATGAAAATTATTATCCACTATGTGCGAAACAATGCGGTCAATTAATTGTTGTACGCGTTGTTTTTGCAGGGTGTCGGCCACTAATTCGTAAAACAACGACAACGTGAACAGGTGTCCCGTAATTTCATCGGAGCTGGTATCATCCAGCCATTGCCATTTACCATCTGCGGAAAAATGCCAGTGTTTGGGATGCGGCGACCGGGACGGGACAACCTTGTCTGCTGCAGTAGCATATGATCTTGCGGGATAACCGGGGATACCCGTAACGGTTTCGAGCCGTTCCAGGGCCTCAAAACTGCGGATGGCTTTTTCTTTCGCGTCTGTTTCTTTGGTGGCCGCATAGCGGAAACATTGTGCGGCCAGGTAGCAGGAAGTCCACAAGCCGTCATTGTCTTCGTTCTCGGTATAGCTGGTAGTCACGTCGCCGGGTACTGCCAGTTTGGAAATATTGATCAGTCCGCGGCGGTTATGCCGTCGGTCAATGATATTTTCGTAATGCTTTGCTTTTTGTACCAGCGTTGTTTTTTCATTCCGTATTTCGCTGATGCCCTGCGTGGTAGCGATCCACACTTTTCCAGGTTGTACTAAAAGTATATCATTTACTTGTGGAGCCGGCAACCATCTTAGTCCGTTATAATAATGCCAGCCGGTATCTTTTAATATAACGCCTTTACGGGTTGCCAGCCAGTATTCTTTTTCATTGCCGCAAATGCGCGTTACAGGCCCGTAAGGCAACCCGTCCGTTGATTTCCATACCCAATGCTCACCGTTGGCGGCAATACAACCTACTGCGCGGGGTGAGCTGAAAACAATATCCGCTCCTTTATTGCGGGTAGCGAGCGAGTAGTAGGTACAGTCGTTGCCTTCCGCCATCAGGGTTTCATCTAAATTGATCCATTGGCTGCCCGAGCGCCGCCACAAGCCCTCCAGGGTAGCCACCCACAGGCTTTGGTTCGCGTCGGCAACAACGTCGTTAACAGTAATGCCTTGCAGGGACGCTTGCTGTGTCCATTTGCCATTCCACGTATATAAGCCGCCGTTAGTACCCAGGTGCAGGGTTTTACTATCTTCCCAGTAAAGACATTGCAGTGTATCATGCAGTACTTCGCCGGGCAGCGGAATGATCTTTCCTGCTTCGTTCTGGATTGCTTTCGGGGAAGCCAGCCAGAGATGGTTTTGCGCGTCAACGGTAGCCAGGCGCCAGTGCTGATCTGTGGCTTTGCCCGACCATTTACCATTTTGGTAGCGAAATACGCCATTGGTGCTTACAATAATTATTCCGTTAGCAGACTGGAACATACGGATAATATTTTTATCCGCGCCCGCGGGCAACACTATGTTGGTTTGCACCTTTTGATAAAAATTGTTTTTCCCGGTTTGTGCAGGCAGGTTGCTGGTGAAGCAGATGCCGAACAGTAATGAAAGCGTACATACCCTGGTCATATTTTGTTATGCTTGTATTTACTGAAGAGTGATTTGAAGCCTGTATATACTATGGAGCGATGATAAAAGATCATGCATACTTAATCCGTTATCTTTGCATAAAAATATTGTTATGAGCTCCGCATTTGTAAGAGAAAGTGATGAACAATGGCTGCATGAAGTAGGACCGGGATTGCCCGCGCTGTTGATTTACCTGACCAGGGAAAACAATGGTGTGCGCGTGTATGAAAAAAGGAACTATGTAAGTGAAAAAACAGGGCGCCCGGTGCATGAAATGAGCAATGGCTTAAGCTACAGCAAAGATGAAAAAGGGCAATGGTATATTGTATAGATAAGCCGTTTGCCTTCAATTAGTATTATACAGCACAATTATACAGCACAGCGGTTTTAATTTGTACGCATGAAATATATTTTAACCTGCTCCTCCTGCTTTTTGGGTGGCCGTTATTGGGTGGTGGCCGTTTGTATTTTATATGGCAATATTTCAAAAGCCCAGTTCAACGACTCAACGCATTATTATACAAAATTTACTACAACAGGTATCATCAATAAAACCAAAGACAACCAGTCGTTTGTAATGAACAACGGCTTTTCATTCAATGTCAGTAAAAAGAAAGTATCGCTTAACAGCAGCGCGGGGTATATTTATGGCAGGCAGAACGGTAAGCTTACCAATAACGATTTTACCACCGGGTTAAACTTGGATCTGCTCAAAAACACCCACAAGCTTTACTACTGGGGACTGGTGAACTTAACTTCAAGCTATTCGTTGAAAATCAATCACCAGGTACAGGCCGGCGGCGGCGTAGGTTACAGCTTCCTGAACAGGCAAAAAGCCGAGCTGGTAGTAAGCGATGGCTTGTTGTTTGAAGCCAGCAGCGTAAAAACCGACAGCGAAACGAATGATACTTACCAGACAGTGAGGAACTCTCTCCGTATCCGGCACCGTTGGCTGATCAATGACGTTGTTTCCTGGGATGGTACGCATTTCTGGCAACCTTCACTGGAAAGAATAGATGATTACATCATCAAATCTTCTACCAGTGTTTCCATCAGGTTGCGCAAATGGCTGAGCATTACGTCCGCGCTCACTTACAATAAATTTTCCCGTACAAACCGCGAAAACCTGCTGGTGAGCTTCGGGTTAACGGCTGAAACGTATTTCTGATCGCTCTATATTTTTACAAATATTTTATTCCTGTACAGGACATACAAAAAAGTCCAGGCTATGATCAATCCTCCCAATGCATTCAGTGCGGGATGCCATGCTTCCGGCGCATGCATATAATAACCGCCGA
This sequence comes from Chitinophagaceae bacterium, assembly GCA_019638615.1. Lineage (GTDB taxonomy): Bacteria > Bacteroidota > Bacteroidia > Chitinophagales > Chitinophagaceae > Agriterribacter. Next base: position 13,774 of record JAHBTL010000066.1, read on the forward strand.
ACAATAACCGGGACGTATAACCGTAATCAAAAAAGCGGTACGACAAATAAATGACCAGCGAGTTCATACCTATTACTTTAAAAAAGAATGTCCAGCGCCGCCATCCCTGTATATCGATCAGCCAGTAAAATAAAGCAAGAAAAAGAAATGCCATGCCGCCGGTGAGCAGGATGAACGAGCTTGTCCATAAATGCTTATTGAGCGGAAAAAATTGCGCCCATATTAAACCTGCTGTTATACAAATAACTCCCCCGGCAACAAGCCAGCCCAGCTTTTTATATTCTTTCCATTGTTTCTGCAGCACATCGCCCGCGGCAGCCCCTAATACCGTTAAGCAATGGGCGGGCAATTGTGTGAGCAATGCGTTCTCATCGTAGGTTTTCTGTAACAATCTGCCGGGCATAAAAGTCCTGTCGAACCAGCCCACCAGGTTGCCTTCAAATGAAAGATCGCCCGCACCATATCCCGGAACCGGGATCAGGAACAATGCGGCGCAATACACAGTCAGTACACCCGCTACCCACAGCAGGCGCTTTGTCCCGGAAAGATTAAGGTATAAAAAAGTGGTGACAAGCGTGGCAAAGCCAATACGCCCTAAAACAGTACCATATCTTACATGAGCCGGATCGAAAATATTAAGCGGCACATTCTTGTCGAGTATGCCCAGCAAAAAAAGGATCAGGAACCGTTTGAATGCTTTTTTATAGAGCTCTTTTTTCGACACCCCCTTTTTCAATCCCGATTGCATGGAAAATGCCAGGGAAACACCTGCGGTAAAGAGGAACAGCGGAAAAATAAAATCATAAAAAGTAAAGCCCATCCATGCCGGGTGCTCTAACTGGTCGGCAAGACTGTCTATCCAGGACTGGTTGGTTATTCCTTTCATATATACTATAAAAGCGCCTCCTCCGGAAATCAGGAGCATATCAAATCCGCGCAGGGCGTCAATTGATAAAAGTCTCTTTTGCTGGGTCATATATTGCCGGTAAAATATGGTTCAGGAAATGTGGGTGGCTGTTAAGATAATTAATTTATGGATAAAGGAAAACTTCAATAATATCCGGGTGTCCCGTAAAAAGAGCCGGGCATATCTCAAAACTCATCATTTACAAAGTTCCGGCTACTGAACTTTTTTGGTCTGCATGCCCTATCTTTATCAAATTGCTTGTATTCAACTAAACCAATATGACACATTTTATTAAATCTGCTTTTGCTTTTTTGTTCATGATCGTTTTGTTTATTCAATGCAGCGAACAAAAAGCCCCGGATGAAAAGAGTAAGTATAAGGAAGTTTACAAAGGAGAAGAAGGACCCGGTAAAGGAAAAAATATTGTGCTGATCGCTTCCGATCATGAATACCGTTCGGAAGAAAGCCTGCCGGCATTGGCGCGTATACTGGCCAAACATTACGGATTTACCTGTACGGTGTTATGGGGGTTGGATGATAAAGGAAATATTTTGCCGGGCAGCTCCAATGTAAAAGGATTAGAAGCGCTTGATCATGCAGACCTGATGGTTATTTTTACCAGGTTCCAGGACTGGGCCGACGAAGATATGGAGCATATCAACGCCTATCTTGAAAGCGGGAAACCCGTAATTGGATTGCGTACGGCTACACACGCCTTTCATAATAAAGACAACCCCAAATGGAACCACTACGATTTTCGCTATGCCGGGCCTAAAACCGAATGGAAAAACGGTTTTGGACCCATGGTACTGGGAGAAACCTGGGTGGATCATTACGGAACGAATCATAAGCAGGCCACCCGCCTGGTAATAGAAGAATCTCAAAAAGATCATCCTATCATGCGGGGTGTAAATAACGCGTGGATGCAGAGCGGGGCTTACGAGGTACATCCTGAGCAAAGAGGAGCAACTGTGCTTGCTACCGGCCAGGTATTGAACGGAATGACTGCCGAGGCTCCTTCCGATACAACAAAGCCGAGGCTGCCCGTAGCCTGGATTCGCGATTATACATTGCCGGGCGGCAAAACCGGTAAATCTTTTGCAACCGTGCATGGCGCTTCGGAAGACCTGCTGAACGATGGTTTCAGGAGAATGCTGGTAAATGCAAGCTTGTGGGCTGTTGGGCTGGAAGACCAGATAAAACCCGATAATAATATCGCTTTTGTGGGACCCTATCAGCCTACTACTTTCAACTTCGACGGGTACAAGGCAAATGTAAAACCTTCAGACCTGGGAGGCTTTGAATCGCTTATCATGCCGGGAGAAGTTGTACAATTACCCAAAAAGGAATAAAAGCAGATAGTTCATTTGTAAGGGTTGTATTTACCTTCTGTGAAAAAAGTTCAAATTTTCGCTCTGAAGGCAGGTACCATCATGACAAGCGCCCGTATAGCTTAAAATAGTTTGTAAATTGCATATCCGCTTAAACAAAATATATGCAACGCAGAACAGTAATAAAAAATATTGTGATCATGGCAGGAGGGATCGCCTTGCTGCCTTCCTGTTCCGGAGATCGTAAGAAAGCGTCCATTCTTTTAAAAAACCTGAATACAAGCGCAGAGCAGGAAGCACTGCTGGCCGAAATTGCCGAAACGATTTTGCCCGAAACAGGTGGCTCTCCCGGCGCTAAAAGCATGAACCTGCATTTGTTCACTATGAAAATGGTGGATGATTGCCATACAGCGGAAGAACAAAAGCTTTTTACAAAAGGACTTAATAAAATAGACCAGATAGCGGAAGATAAATATGGTGTGTCTTTCGCTAAATGTACGCCCGAACAAAGAAAGGAATTACTGGTACAGGTAGCGGAAGATAAGTCGGCTCCTAAAGAAGCGGCAACTTTTCTTAAGATCACAAAACAAAGGGTGATACAGGGATTTACCAATTCGAAGTATGTGATGACCGATTTGAAGCAGTACGAAATGGTACCGGGCAGATACAACGGGTACTTTCCGGTTGAAAAAAATTGAGCGCCATTTAAAACAATGCTATGCCACAGTTGAATACAGACAGTATTAAAGAAAGAACATTTGATGCCATCGTGATTGGTTCGGGGATCAGCGGAGGATGGTCGGCAAAAGAACTGACAGAGCAGGGAATAAAAACCCTGCTGCTGGAGAGAGGCAGGGATGTAAAACACATCAAGGATTATCCAACTACCAATAAACTTCCCTACGAGTTTGAGCACAGGGGCGAAGTGCCGCTGGAGATACGTGAAAAAGCGCCTATTGTAAGCCGTTGTTACGCTTTCCGGGAAGATACCATGCACTTTTTTTTAAAAGACAAAGAGCACGAGTATATCCAGGAAAAACCGTTTGACTGGATCAGGGGATACCAGGTGGGCGGAAAATCGCTGATATGGGCGAGGCAGACACAACGCTGGAGCGACCTGGATTTTGAAGGTCCGAAACGCGATGGGTTCGTAGTGGATTGGCCGATCCGTTACGCCGATATAGCACCCTGGTACAGTCATGTAGAAAAATTCGCCGGTATCTGTGGCAACAAGGATGGCTTGAAAGAGCTGCCCGATGGAGAGTTCTTACCTTCTTATCCGTTAAATGCCGTGGAAGATCATTTCAGGCAACAGGTAAGCAAAAAATATAAAGGACGTTATGTAATACGGGCAAGAGCCGCACATATATCAAAGCCTGAGCCTATACACCTGGAACAGGGCAGAGGACAATGCCAGAACAGGACGCTGTGCCAGCGTGGCTGTCCTTTTGGAGGATATTTCAGCAGCAATGCCTCCACCATTCCGTGGGCAATGAAAACCGGCAATCTTACGCTGCGTCCTTTTTCGGTAGTGCATTCTATTATTTACGATGAACAAAAAGGCAGGGCGACCGGCGTAAGGGTGATTGATACCAACACCAAGGAAGAGATCGAGTATTTTGCCAAAGTGATTTTTGTAAACGCTTCGGCGATCAATACCAATCTCATTTTATTGAATTCAACTTCCAGGCGTTTTCCCAACGGGCTGGGCAACGATTGCAGCCTGCTGGGAAAATATGTCGCGTTCCATCATTATGGCGGCAGGGTATCGGCAAAGTATGAAGGTGAGCTGGATAAGTTCAGAACGGATGGCCGCAATCCTGCGGGCTGCTATATTCCCCGCTTCAGGAATGTGTATAAGCAGGAAACGAATTTTTTACGTGGCTACGCGGCAGGCTTTAGCGCCAGTCGCGGATTTTACAGCGATACTGCCCCGATAGGAGAACAGTTAAAAGAAAACCTGATCAACCGCAAGTTGAGCGGCTGGAATATAGGATCGCACATGATGGGAGAAACCATTCCCAAGAAAAGCAATTATGTAAAGCTCGATCCCGACAAAAAAGATGAATGGGGCGTGCCTTTACTGCGGGTGAACGTTGATTTTGACGACAATGATGAAAAAATGCTGCAGGATTATTTCGACCAGTTTTCGGAAATGTATGCCGAAGCGGGATTTACCGATATAAAAACCAGTCGTACGAACAATCCGCCCGGCCTGGATATTCATGAAATGGGCGGAGTACGTATGGGACATGATCCAAAAACTTCGCTCCTGAACAAATGGAACCAGTTGCATGCCTGCAAAAATGTGTTTGTAACAGACGGTGCCTGCATGACATCCACCTCTACACAAAACCCTTCTTTGACCTATATGGCGTTTTCAGCGCGCTCAGCCAATTATGCTATAGATCAGATGAAGAAAGGGAATCTGTAAGGTCGGATCATTCATTGCTGAAGGTTTTATGGCACCACTTTTAAAACTGTTTTGGCTCATAACTTTCATAATGCTTTCTTTTCCTGCTATGGTCCAGGATTGGAGCAGGGTTTATTCCGACACCAATTCATTTGCCATTCGTACCGCGAAAGTAGCAGGTAAAAAGTATATCGGCTATATCAATGACCAGACCTACTATCTGTTAAATTCAAATGGAGATACGCTGATTAAAAAGACGGACTTTTATTTGGATACGGAATTCAAAGATTTTGATAAAGACGGATACCAGGATATTATGCTGCATCATTCCGGTAATACCCCGATGGCACTGGATTTATTTATGTATTCTCCGGTAACAGGAAAATTTAAAGAAGTGAGGAACTTCAGAGAATTCCCCGCACCCGACCGCATCAACGGAACAAACCTTTATTACTCTTACCACAAAAGCGGTTGTGCAGATATGAATTGGGACAGTGATCTATTCTACATTCAGGATTTCAGGGCGATAAAAATTGGCAACATAGCAGGCAGGCAATGTGGCAACAGCAATGGAGTAAAAGATGCTATTTATATTTACAAAGTTCGGGGCATTAATAGAAAGTTGTATAAAACACTTCCAATCTCTACCCTTGAGAAATACAAAGATTTTAAATGGGGTTTTATTCAGAAGTATTGGGCAAGGAATTATAAAATGTTCATGTAATAAAAAAGGGCTTTAGAGGCTGGCTAAAAGGGTCATTGCGCGTTAACAGTCAGGCAGATATCCATCATAGAGGGGGGCAAAACCGGGTTTGTGCAGCCACCATAGGCGTCAACTTAAAAAGTATGAACCTCCCAATATGTGCCCGTGTGGTATCTTTTTGATAT
>JAHBTL010000067.1 GCA_019638615.1 Chitinophagaceae bacterium
TAATAATTCAGCCAGTTCCTTATCGTCGATACGATTGGAGTCTATAATGTATTTTTTGAGTCTAAAATTGAAATAATGGATCACCAAAACCGATATAATTACAAAAATTGCTATAAATGTTAGGAACGTTATTAGAGTATCCATGCTCTTTTTTCTTGTATTAGACTGATGATAGGATACAAAAGTTTCAGCTTTTCAATGTTTTTAAGCGTATTCCTGTTAGCTTTTCTTTTCGACGAAGATGGACGTGATCGAAGGTGAGGTAATCAACAAAATCTTCATAAAAACTAAAATCGAGGCTTGCAAACGTAATTGGCACTTTTCTAAACTTTTCAACCTGAATAATTCATTGTTCATCTTTTCATAGCCTCCGGTTGCGGGCGGCAAAAGATTGGAAACAGTTCCTTTCTTTTGATTCCAATATTGAACTGGACTTGACAAAATTCAGGTCTACTTCCAGGTCTACTTTTTTTTAAATTGTTAAGCTGATATAAAGATAAATCCTACTGCGTTGAAAATGTGTTATAAGAAAATGAAAATCAATCTCTTAAAAGTAAAGATGTGTAAAACTAAAAAAGGATCATCATTACTGATAATCCTTTTAAGCGGACCGGACGGCCTCGAACCCGTCTCTACATCCGTAGAGACCGTGACAGGGCAGCTACAAAAAGGTGTGAATAATATTTTTATTGCTATTGATCAGATTCTGAAAGTAGGTCGTATTACCCCTCTTCAATTTCTTTTCCCGGATAAGCATCTCGGTTTTGGTAGGAAGTTCTTCTACATATATCAATCTCCATGGTCGTTTCGAGCGGGTATAATGGCTAAGTCCGGCATTATGTTGCTGAAGCCGGATAAGCGGGTTTTCGGTGGATCCTTTATAATAGGTGGCATCCTCCATGCTTTCAATAATATAAACATAAAAGGCCATAAAGCACAAAAGCCCGGCATTCTGCAAGGCTTTTGCGGACCGGACGGGACTCGAACCCGCGACCTCTGCCGTGACAGGGCAGCATTCTAACCAACTGAACTACCGATCCAAATTATAATATATTTAAAGAACTTTTGAGTTTTATTCGGGACTCAAACCCGTCCCGACCTACGGTTGGGACCGTGACAGGGCAGCATTCTAACCTCCCGGCCATTCGGGATGAACTACCGATCCTTCCAACAAAAGGATACTGCCTCGTTTTGGGGACGGCAAAGATAGGGATTTTGCCTTCTTGCCAAAAAGTTTTTTAAAATTTCCGCCAACCATCCTTTTTTATTCAACAGGCTAACTATCAATATCTACCCTCGTGTAATAACCCTTCCCTTACCAAATCTTCAAGTCTTATCTTTGAACCTTAAATACATGAAATCCATGCTTAAAGTAGGCATTTTCGGAGTGGGGCACCTGGGTAAATTCCATATAGAAAACTGGTTGAAAATAAAAGAAGTTGCCCTGGCTGGCTTTTATGACCCCGACGATGTGAACGCCGCTGCGGCGGAGAAAAAATACGGCTTACAGCGCTATACAGACAGCGATGCACTCCTCGACGCATGTGATGCTGTGGACATAGTGGCGCCCACCAACCTGCATTATGATCTTTGCGAAAAGGCGATCCGCAGAAGCAAGCATGTATTTGTTGAAAAACCCCTGGCAGATACCATGGAACAGGCGCATAAAATAGTAAAGCTCGCCAAAGAAGCGAATGTGAAGATGCAGGTAGGGCATGTGGAAAGATTCAACCCGGCCTACCTGGCCCTGAAAGATTATAAGCTGAATCCTATGTTCATTGAAGTGCATCGACTGGCACAGTTCAACCCGCGCGGAACGGAGGTGAGCGTGATACTTGACCTTATGATCCACGACATCGATATTATTCTGAGCATTGTAAAAAGCGATGTCCGTAATATATCCGCCAGTGGCGTGGCCGTAATGACAGACACACCGGATATAGCCAATGTGCGCATTGAGTTCAACAATGGTTGTGTCGCCAATCTTACTTCGTCACGCATTTCTATGAAAAAAATGCGCAAAATGCGGTTGTTCCAGAAAGACTCGTACATAGGTATTGATTTCCTGGAAAAGAAAACCGAGATCATTAAGCTGAAAGAAGACAGCGATATCGATGCATTTACTTTTGATATCGAAACGCCATCGGGTATCAGGGTAATTGCTATTGCCAATCCTGTAATACCCGAGGCCAATGCCATATTGCTGGAACTGCAGGCGTTTACGCATGCTGTGCTGAACAATACCACTACTCCGGTATCGGAAGTAGATGGGCTGATGGCTATGGAAGTAGCGCACCATATTCTGCAAAAAATACAGGCAGCGAATTATCTTGTAAAATAAAAACCGCGGTTTTGCCCTGTTAATGAGAAACCAGAAAAAAATACCGATTGCCTGGTACGCTGTAAGCGATTATATGATGGCTGCGCTGGCATGGACAATAGCTTTTTTTATGCGGAAAGCGCTGAGCGGGTTCAATATGAATATAGCGGGAGAACTTGCTTATAACACCCTGCTGCAGATCAGCATCTTCCTGATACCGGCCGGCTGGCTTATGTTGTTTTTACTGGCGGGTTGCTATCATCAGTCATTGTATGTTAAATCGAGGCTTAAGGAGTTCACTACAACCTTTATGTGCATACTGCTGGGTTGCCTCGTATTGTTTTTTATACTGGTGCTCGACGACTCATCTGTAAATTATCCCTATTATTATAAAGCGTTTTTTACACTTTTTATTTGTCATTTATTGCTGATCTGGCTGGGGCGGTATACTTTATTACGCATCGCGCGCAGTCAGTTACTGAAAAGAAAAGTTTGGTTTAATACCGTTATAGTAGGTAATAATCCTGTGTCTGTACAAATATTTAAAGATATAAAACGCAATGAAGACCTGCTGGGTTACAGGTTCCAGGGTTTTGTGGAAAAGGGGCATTCAAGCAACGGGTTAAAAAAATACCTTGACAACCTGGGTAAGATTGAGGAACTGGAAATCATACTGGATGTAAATAAGACAGAGCAGGTAATTATTGCATTAGATGGAGCAACCCAACAGCAAATAACGGACATCATTAACCGCATCAGCGAAAAGGACATTGAAATAAAGCTGGCGCCCAGTCACCTGGATATACTTGCCGGCTCCGTACGTACCACTAATGTGCTGGATGCCCCGCTGATCGATATCCGTAAAGGATTGATCCCCGAATGGCAGCAGCATTTAAAGCGTTTAACCGATATCGTTATTTCTGGGTTGGGGCTGATACTGCTTTCACCCTTGCTTGTATATGCAGCTATCAGGGTAAAATTATCTTCGCCCGGCCCGGTATTGTATGTGCAGGAACGTATTGGCTACAAAGGCAGGCCCTTCAGGATGTACAAGTTCAGGAGTATGATGAACGACGCGGAAAAAGATGGGCCGGCTTTATCGTCTCATACCGATCCCCGCATTACACCCTGGGGGAAAACCATGCGAAAGTGGCGGATTGATGAATTGCCTCAATTCTGGAATGTAATAAAAGATGAGATGAGCCTGGTAGGCCCGCGCCCCGAACGGCAATTTTATATCAATAAGATCAATGAGCAATCGCCCTACTTTAAATATTTACTGAAGGTAAAGCCGGGCATTACCAGCATGGGCATGATAAAGTTTGGCTATGCCGAAAATGTGGAGCAGATGATTGAACGCATGCAGTACGACCTGGTGTACATAGAAAATATTTCTCTTTTCCTTGATTTCAATATTATGATGCATACGCTACAGACGATATTAAAAGGAAAGGGCAAATAACGTTTTAGATTGACGAGTGTGGGCGACACTAAATATGAAGTGAAAATTGAAAGGCCTTCATTCTATGAGGTGCAGAATATCTGTTGCTGTTTTTCGTTTATTTTTGAACATAACCGCATTTGGAATTGAAGCTCATTTGTTGCATATTTTTTTTGTTTGTTGTTGTAAAGCCTGCCGCTGCCCAGCAGCAATATTGGCAGCAACGGGTGGACAATACCATTTCAGTTACATTAAATGATAAAGAACATACGCTTGACGGGTTTATTAAAATTGAGTATACCAATCATTCGCCCGATACACTGGCTTATATCTGGTTTCATTTATGGCCGAATGCCTATAAAAACGATCGTACAGCATTCAGTGAACAGTTGCTCGAAATGGGCGACACTCATTTTTATTTTTCCGATGCCTCTCAAAAGGGATATATTAACCAGCTTGATTTCAGGGTAAATGAGGTAAGAGCAGAAATAAAGGATCATCCTGTTCACCAGGATATCGTTCAATTGATATTGCCGGGGGCGTTGGCGCCACAACAAAGTATTACGATCACAACTCCCTTCCATATAAAGCTGCCGGGCAACTTTTCAGGCTTAGGTCATGCCGGACAAGCTTACCAGCTAACACAGTGGTATCCAAAGCCGGCTGTATACGACCGTAAAGGATGGCATCCTATGCCTTACCTGGCACAGGGAGAGTTATATAGCGAATTTGGCAGCTTTGATGTACGCATCACATTGCCCGGAAATTACGTGGTAGCAGCTACAGGGCAACTGCAAAACGCGGAAGAATATGAATGGTTAAAAACACGGGGCAACTTTACCTGGCAGCCCACGAGTGAACGAAAGAAAGTAAAAAAAGGTATGTACAAAATTGTCAGGAATGACTTTCCCCCGTCTGCCGATTCGCTAAAAACATTGCGCTATACCACGGAGCATATTCATGATTTTGCATGGTTTGCCGATAAGCGATATGTCGTAACAATGGACACCTGCCTGCTTGCTTCGGGGAAAGCGGTAAATACGTTTGCTTACTTTCTTCCCAAACAAAAAGAGTCCTGGGCAGATATACATGCACACCTGAAGCAAGCGCTGCAATTTTATTCGGGTGCATTGGGCGAATATGCACATCCTGTGGCAAGCGTTGTGCAGGGTAACAGGGCGATGTATAGCGGAACGATCATCGCCGTGCCGGCAACCTCTACTGCGCAAAGCCTGAAAGATATTGTCATGCACGAAACAGGGTACAATTGGCTGAGCGGAACGATCGGCAATAATGGAAGGGAACATGCATGGATGGCTAACGGAATTGTATCTTTTCTTAATGAAAAACATGCCGGGTTGTTTAAAAATGATAAAGCAGGGCCCAGGCAGTGTATAAGATCTCAACGTTTTAAAAACATACTGCTTCAATCGGTCGTTTCAGTGAAAAAAGATCAGCCGGTTGATCTGCCGGCTGAGGATTATACCGCTTTCAACTATAAGCTGAGCACAGGCACAAAAGCTGCTCTATGGATGCAACTGCTGGAAGATCATCTCACACAACCTGTTTTTGATTCGGCTTTGCGTTACTATTATTCCAACTGGAAATTCAAACATCCCTACCCTGCGGATTTCAGAAAAACTGTTGACAGTATAAGCGGTAAAGAAAATGACAGTGTGTTTGCCCTGCTTTCCGCCAAAGGCAGTTTAACAAGCACTTTCCGAAAGCCAATACGTTTTACATGGATCGGCAAACCCGATGAAACCGGTAAGTACGATTATATAGGTATCGCTCCTGCATTAGGTTACAATTATTACGATAAGCTGATGATAGGCGGCATTGTGCATAACTATAATTTGCCGTTTAAGCCCTTTCAGTTTGTCGCAGCGCCCTTATTCGCAACCGGCAGCAAGCGTTTAAACGGCAGCGGCAGGATGTCGTACACTCTTTATCCCGGAAATGTTTTTCATAATATAGAAGCCGGCATAAGCGGCGCCAAATTTACGGGTGATACATATACCGATTCCTCCGGCCATAGCAATTACCTTGGGTTTTATAAAATAGTGCCTTTTGTCCGGTTTACTTTCAGGAATAACAATGTGCACAGTATGCTTGAACGTTATGTACAGTTAAAGTATTATTTTATCGGGGAGCAATCACTGCTATTCAACTGGAACCCGGATGATCAGCAGGCAACTTATACTGTAGAGCGAAATAGCCGGTCGCTGGGGCAAGTGCGTTTTGTGACCGAAAACTATAGGGTATTATATCCTTACCGGTGGGAGATGCAACTGGAAGCCGGCAAAAATTTCGGCAGGATTGCCTGGACGGGTAATTACTTTTTCAATTATCCAAAGGGCGGAGGGATGAATGTACGGGGATTTGCAGGCAAGTTTTTTTATACCGTCAACAAGTCATCGCCGTCAGGATTTGAAACATATCCCTACCACCTGAATATGACCGCGCCTAAAGGGGATGAGGATTATACTTACAGCAATTATTTTATTGGACGCAATGAGTATGACGGATTTTTGTCGCAGCATGTAATGATGCGGGATGGAGGTTTTAAGGTAAGAACGGATCTTTTGGGCAATAAAGTGGGAAGAACAGATAACTGGTTAATGGCTGTTAATTTTACCTCCACCATACACCCGCAACTTCCGGTAAAGCTGTTTTTTGATGCGGGTACATTCAGCAATGCGTGGGAGAGCGGATCGGACCAGCCACGGCTTTTGTTTGACGGAGGCTTGCAGCTTTCGGTATTGAAAAATATCGTGAACGTGTATGTACCGGTTATTTACAGTAAGGTATACCGCGACTATTTCAGGGCACATAATAATTTCTGGCAAAGGATATCTTTCAGCATTGATATCCAAAACATTCATTTTAAGAAGCTACACCCGCTGCTCCCGTTTTAAATCTGTATATGAACAATACCATTCAATATCTTGAACGTTCTGCCGTAGATGCTGAAAGATGGGATGAATGTATTGACAGGTCGGCTAACAGCCTGGTATACGCGCACTCGTGGTGGCTGGATCGTATGGCGGAAAACTGGAGCGCCCTGGTATTAAATGACTACGAGGCTGTAATGCCGCTTACCTGGAAACGAAAATATGGGTTCTTTTATTTGTATCAACCCTGGTTTACCGCTTCGCTGGGAGCATTTAAAAAAGAAAGAACTTCGGCCAGCCTTGTGGATTTTTTGAAAGCCATTCCTCCAAAATACGTGCTCTGGGATTTTCAGGTGAACGAGTGCAACGATATTGATGAAGAAAATGAACTAAAAGTGAGGGTTACCCGGAGAGCGAATCATTTTGTTCAGGCTGATGAAAGCAGCTATAACAGCCTGAAGAATACCTACAGCAGGCTCTGCCGTCGTAAATTAATAATGGCTGGCCACAGTCAGTTGATTGTAAAGACAAATGAAATAAGTCCCTCTGAAATCATTGAATTGTACAGAAAGCAATATGCCCAAAAACATCCTGATATAGGCGCAAAAGATTACAGGCGATTGACTGACAGTTGCAACATTGCTTTTAATAAAGGACTGGCCACCACCTATGCGGCATTGTTACCCACAGGCAATATCGCGGCGTTTTATCTTGTGCTGCACGATCAAAACTATAGTTATTCTCTTATTGGCGGAAGTAATGAAGAAGGAAAAGAAACGGGGGCCTTTTATTTACTGACCGATATGGCGATACAACATGCGGCCCATAACAAAAGAGGTTTCCGGTTTGAGGGGTCAGATATGCCGGGCGTGGCTTTCTTTAATAAACAATTTGGCCCCGCCGAAATGCAATACGCGCATATTCAGCAGAACAAATTACCATTTTGGGCAAAGTTGTTTAAGCAGTTGTGATGTAGCAACTGAATGTTATATTTGGCATTTATTGTTATTGAATGGATATAAGCTCATTTCCCTACATTATTGCAGGCAGCGGTTTGTTTGGAGCGGTAATGGCGGAACGCATTGCATCGCAGTTGAATGAAAAGGTGCTGGTGATAGAAAAGCGTTCACATATCGGGGGGAACTGCTATTCGGAAACCGACAGCGAAACAGGGATAGAGTATCACAAATATGGTACGCATATTTTTCATACCGGCAATCAAAAAGTATGGGATTATATCAACGGGTTTACTTCCTTTAATACGTACAGGCACCAGGTACTCGCCTCCGTAAACAATAAAATATTTCAACTGCCTGTCAACCTCGAAACAATCAATAGCTTTTTCAATGCCAATCTTAGACCTTACGAGGTAAAAGCTTTCATGTCGGCCAAAACAGCCGGATTTAAAAAACAGCCGGCCAATTTTGAAGAGCAGGCCATAGCAGTTTTAGGTGAAGAGCTGTATGAAGCTTTTATAAAAGGGTATACGGCCAAACAGTGGCAGGTAGACCCCCGCACTTTGCCTGCTTCGGTATTTACGCGCCTGCCGTTCAGAACAAACTACGACGAGAACTATTATTATGATCAATGGCAGGGAATTCCTTTGCAGGGATATACCGCCGTTTTTGAAAAGCTGTTGAGTCACCCGAATATAGCTGTAATGCTCAATACGGATTTTTTCTCGGTAAAAGAGCATATCAATCAACAATGCGTACTAATTTACAGCGGCCCTATAGATCGTTTTTTTAATTACAGGTTTGGAAAGCTTGAGTGGCGTACGCTCCGTTTTGAAAAAGAGACAATGCCTTACAACGATTACCAGGGAAATTCAGTTATTAATTTCCCGGATATCAAGATTCCATACACAAGAGTGCATGAGCCGAAACACCTACATCCGGAAAGGCAATATGAAAAGGATAAGACAGTTATTTTTCGGGAATATTCGCTAAAGGATGATGGCGCCCGGCCTTACTATCCGGTACTTACAGAAGAAAATAAAAGAATGCTTGAGCTATACCGGAACGAGGCTGAAAAGCTGGAGCATGTATATATAAGCGGTCGCCTGGGAGATTATAAGTATTATGACATGGATCAAACCATAGCGAAGGCGCTCGAAACTTTTGAGACATGCATTCTGAAAAAGGAAAATACGCGATAAATGGAACCTGTGCTGAGTATTGTAATCCCTGTGTTTAACGAAGAGAAAAATCTTTCCCGGCTTTACAGCACCTGGGTCAGGGCTTTTTCGGATCTTGATATTCGGTATCATTTCGTTTTTATAAACGATGGATCAACCGATGACAGCCTGCGGTTGTTAGAAACATTTGCCGCTGAAGATGAAAATGTGAGCGTGGTAAATCAAAGCAACCAGGGACATGGACCTTCGATCATTACAGGATATAAAGCGGCATTGAATGCTGAATGGATCATGCAGATGGATGCAGATAATCCTTATGATACGGACGCATTCGCAGAAATGTGGAGACACAAAGAGCAGTACGACCTGCTGGTGGGCGGCAGGAAAGAGAAAAACGCAGGTTTTTACAGGAAGCTGATCAGCCTGTTGTCGGTATTTTGGGCAGCGGTATTAACCGGTAAATTTTTTGAGCATATCAATACACCATACAGGCTGATGAGAAGCACGGATGTAAGAGATGCCCTGGCAATTATTCCGCCAGACAGCTTCGCCCCTAATATTATGCTGAGCATGTATTATATAAGGAAGCGCAGGCGGATATTTGTAGCAGCATTGCGCCGCCAGCCAATAGCAGTGGTAAAAAAAAGCAGCATGAGCAGCTATATTGCTGCAGGTGCTGTTAAATCGCTGTTTCAACTAATAAAATTCCGTTCCAGGTTATGACGCGAGAAAAGAAATACCTGCTCATTACCATTGCAGTCAGCTTAGTATTGAGCTTTTTGCACTGCCCCTGGTATGAGATTTTTTTTGATGATAAAGAAATATTCAAGTATACCGGGCTGGTAATACATAAAGGTGGAGTGCCTTATCGGGATTTTTTCGATCACAAGCCTCCGCTGATTTATTTTTTTAATTACGCGGGTCTTCTTCTCGGCGGTAACTGGGGTTTATGGATAATAGATACTACACTTGTACTTTTCGCTACTATTGTTTTTTTCAGGTTGTGCAATCGTTATTCAATAAAGTATGCGTGGATCCTCCCCGTATTGTTCAACCTGATGATAAGAGACAAGGCAGTATCTTTTGGCGTGGGAATGACAAGAGCATATACTGCTATCTTTATCCTTTTGTTTGTATGCGTGATGTTGGGCAACAGCAGGTACAGGAATTGGCTGCTTGGTATTCTTTCGGCGCTGGTATTTTTTATGCAACAGGACCAGGTGCTGGTACTGTTACCCTTTTTGGCGTATGCTGTTTTTACCGGAAATGTTGATTGGAAAACGCTTCTTAAAAAATACCTGCAGCTGTCAGCCGGCTTTTTGATAATTGCTATTCTGGTGCTGGGGTATTTCATCTATCATCATGCGCTTGCCTATTTTTGGGAGGACGCATTTGTCTTTAATTTTACATGGTACAATCATAGTTATTCTTTTATAGAAAATGCGAAGTCTGTACGGAATTTTATGCATCTTACAACCTATGAAATGACATTTTATGTTAGTATCATAGCAGGCTGTTTCAGCTTGTTGTATGGTAACTCAAAACGATTGCTTTTGGTAGCTGCATTGATGTCTGTACTTCTTTCTTTTTCCGCTGCTTTTTTGTCTGGCAAATTAATTGAAGGGTTAGGAATTGTTTATTATTTTTTGCCGTTAGCCGTAACCGTACCCCTATTATTGTTCGTAGTGTTTAGCGGCGACAAAAGGGTATGGTTCGTTCAGCTTAAGCAGCAGGCGCTGTTTACTGTAATACTGTTTATCAACCTGGTTTTAGGCACTATGCAATATGCATTGCATCTGCCTGTTCCTCCCCGTTATACTGTGCCGAAACCTTTTGAACTGCAATACATGGCGGAAAAAAGATTAAAAGACTACCAATTGTACGCCGCCTTTAATGCCAATAAAGTGTACCTGTACAACGAATTGAAAATCCTGGCTCCATCCAAATGGATATATCACTTCTTCTGGGTATGGTTTGACGGGTGGGATGCAGATTTGAAAATAATACGGTCTATTACTGCAGATTTGAGAAAGCATCAAACATTATATATCCTTGATTATTCCGACAGCTCCTTCGAATTCACCAATCAGCAGGTGTATGATTACTGGAAGCAATTCCTTAAGGAATATTATGAGCCGGAAGAAACTGTCCAGCAGCTGTATGAAAGCGGCAAGCTATGGAGATTGAAAGAGGCTAAAGAGTAGATCTTGCCTTCAATACCTGCTCCGCTACCGGTATATCTGCCGGTAATGTGATTTTGATATTCTCTTTTTCGCCTGCGGCTAAAAATACTTCGTAACCTGCCGCTTCCACTACTGTGGCTTCATCAGTAAACCTTTCGCTGTAAGGTAATTCAAATGATTTCAGCAGCATTTCGCTTTGAAAGGTTTGCGGTGTTTGTATAGCCCTCAGTTTTGCCCTGTCAACGGATTGATGCTTATCACCATTTATGATTCTTATACTATCGGGAACCGCTATGCAGGGGATAGCGCTTCCTTTTTCAACGGCCTGCTCATAGCAGGAGCGGATCAGCTTTTGTGTAACAAGGCACCTTACACCATCGTGCACAAGAATAATAGAAGGGTGAGTAGCCAACGACAGCCCTTTTCTTACAGAATGAAACCTCGTTTCACCACCCGTGGTGATCGAGATCCTTGCGGAGTCACTGCTTTGGCGGGCTATTTCAGCGCCTTGTTCCATGTAAGACGACGGAAGCACCAATATCACTTCCATATCAGGGTAAGCCGACAGGAAAGCTTCAACCGTATATAACAGTACCGGCTGCCCGTTCAATAAAAGAAATTGTTTAGGTACCTTGCTTCCCATCCGGGTACCACTGCCCCCGGCTACAATTACAGCGAATTTTTTCATGCGCTAATTTGTGGCAAAATAATAATTAGATATGAATATGAATAAATTGGGTGTATTCCAAATTCTCGCAGGCGGGTGGTGACCCGTCCGACCGGTCATCCGGGCGGGCACCCGCCTGTAGTACCCGTTACCGGTCGGTGTCTCACCATAGCCGTGAACTTAAGCCCGAAGGGCTTGAATTTGAATAGCCTCCAACAAAGTTCGGGGACAAAAATGTCGAAGTTTTTGTTGAACCCCGCAGGGGTTCAATGTGAAATGCGACAATATACCACCGGTTGTACCGATGGCTATTCAAATTAGACCCCATTCGGGGTATTTTATTGTTCATGTTTCTTAAGTTGACGGCCATAGTGTCTCACCGACCGGAATGCCGCGTAGGAAACGAAAATTTGAAATACGCCTAATAAATTTGCAGGCACAACAAAATACATTTATTTTTATAGCAGGGTCATATCCAATCCTTTTGGTACTGCTTTCTTCGAAGAATAACACTCAACCTTTTTAATACCAATATTTTCAATAAGCCTGTGTGTTGATGCAGGTAACATTAAACGCTACTGCCTGATCATAGTGTTGTTGATTTTTTAACCCGTACTTATTGCATACTGTTAAAAAACAGGGTAAATACTTTTACGGTACATGATATATAAGATCATCCTTATTATAGCAGCAGGAGTTATGTTAGCTGAACCTTGTACGGCGCAGGAAAAATGGCGCTACAGCGGGCAGGTAAACTTTGGATGTAATTTATTTTTTGTTCGTGGTAAGGCGCAGAACTTTCCCGGGCTCCGGATTTTCGGAGCATTTACCGCGGCTGCCAACCGGGGCGATTTTATTGTAAGCTACGGCCCCTCTGTTTCCATATACACCAAAACGATCGGGGCTAACCTTAATCCCCTGGTAGGCGACTGGCAGGTAGATTTTACGAACAGTCTTTCATTGGGTTTCGAATGGGGGCGTCGTATTGACTATATGAAATTAACCCGTTCCATGCACAATGGCGACTACTATAATATTTTTTCCAACAGGCAGGGCTCTTTGCTGTTAGGTACCAATTTTATACTCAACAGTCATCGCCGCAACCAGGTAACCGGCTCAGTGAATGCTACTATCGGAAATGTTTCCATATTGTATTACAACGATGGTCCGCCGTTCGATGCATTGGGCCTGGGTGATGGCTTTGACCGGTACTGGACCGGCGGCGGTTCGGTTATGCTGCATAGTAAGAAGAACTACAATATAGCCGAGCTGAATTTTGACCAGTTTACCGGCTATATACCCTTATTATATGAACTCACGGGAATATTGGGCATGAATGTTCCTTTGTACGATGCTCCTGTAAGAAAAAAAGCCTACAATTTTAATACTTCGGCTTATAGCCTGAAGGTAAATTTTGACCAGCGTTTCGGGTGTACTGTTGGTATAATGGGCTCTTTAAAATCGAAAGGAGGAAGGTATTGGGGAGTGCAGGAGATCATTCATGTGCTGGGGCATTATCCCCTGCATCCTAATAACGACGACAACAGATTATTTTTCGGTGGCAACTATAATCAATTTCAACATGTATCGTTTTAAACTATTTGCTTTGACCATTTGGGTGGGAGCAGCTTCTGTTGCGGGTTGCAAAGCGCCCCAATACCTGCAGGGATACAAGGATGTTATTGACAGCAGCTTTATGAAACAAATAGCCCTTCACCTGGGAGGAGGAGAGGATAGCATAACAGACTATAAAATGTTCAGCGCGCGTATCTCGGAAAAGCTGGTAGAAACAAATACTGTTGGAGAGTATTCGCTCGTAAATGAACTTTCTGGTAAAAAAACAGTAGACCTGTATATCAAACGCAACTACAACGAACTGTATTTCTACGAGCTTTCGTCTATAAATGATCAACACTACGGAATATTCCTGGCCGCAACTTTTGCAACTGAAGGACTTTATGTTAAATGCGTTGGACTGGGTCCTCTTTATATTGGCTTTATAAGCAAAGGAGAAAATAGCACAAAAAAGTTCGTGACCCAGAAAGAATATACCATAAAAAAAGAAAAGGGATCAGATCGTATCCGGTTGAAGGAACAACCATCTATTCCCCCAATGTATTGGGTGTACGAGTATGTACAGGCTGATAACAGCCATACGCTTCAGCTCAGGTTTTCTCAAATAATACAAAGAGGGAAAAACAAAGTATCGGGTATGGATAAACCTCTTATGTACGATGTGGGCACCATATTCAATGATCCTGACGCGTTGCGGTTTTCATTAGTAAAAGATAATAAATAAAAATTGTTTGTATGGCCAGCAAAATTAAAAAGCGGGTTGTAAAAAAAGCGACTGCTCCCCAAAAACGATCATCAAAAGCTTCACCTCCGGCAAAACGTAAGCCAATGGCAAAAACAGCTCCGGCAAAAAAACGCCGCCAGCCGGAAGGCGTTTTTACAGTTGAGCAAAAAGACCCCTTTACATGGTGTTGTATGGAGTTGCTTAATGATGGCACAAGGATAGAGCATGTGTGCTTCGATTCTGAAAGAGCGGCTGATTTTCATCTTCGTAATTTTCATTCAGCAGCCATGGCAGCAGCCTCAAAAAATAAAAAACATACAGCAAACAAGAAAACACCCCGCACATTTGATGTTCGCCCGGACGCTCTGGACTTCCGGGATAAGATGTATCAATCCACTTTACTCGAAGTACCGATGGCCATTGACCTGGAAGAATACAAAAAAGTGAAGGTACCCATTCTCGATCAGGGAGCAGAGGGTGCGTGTACCGGCTACGGGCTGGCGACAGTGGCAAACTATCTTTTGCGTTGCCGTAAACGCTATCCTGACGAGCAGACGGTAAGTCCAAAAATGTTGTACCAGTTAGCCAAAAGGTACGATGAATGGCGGGGAGAAAATTACAGCGGATCCAGCGCCCGTGGAGCTATGAAAGGCTGGCATAAGCACGGAGTTTGTGCGGAAGAAAAATGGCCGGTACGGTCACGCAAAAGCGCCCTTACGGAAGACCGCATCAAAGACGCGATCCTTCGTCCGCTGGGAGCTTATTACCGTGTAAATCATAAGGATCTCATTGCTATGCATAGCGCCATGGCCGAAGTAGGTATTTTATATGCTACAGCGGTAACACATGCGGGATGGGACGAAGTGGGAGAAGACGGCATTATTCCTTTCAGGGAAGAAGCAGGCGGCGGGCATGCATTTGCGATAGTGGCATACAACAGCAAGGGCTTTTGGATACAAAATTCATGGGGAGGGAGTTGGGGTAAAGAAGGGTTTGCGTTGATATCGTACGATGACTGGTTGAAAAACGCTACCGACGTATGGGTGGCACGTTTAGGCGCGCCTATCAGCCTCGCACGCGACGAATCCATCGCCATTACACATTCCTCTGCTGCCAAAAAATCAAACGCTTATTCGTTTTCCCAGCTTCGTCCGCATATTGTAAGCATCGGCAATAACGGATTGTTGAACGAGGGTGGTGAATATGGTACTTCAGCAGATGAAGTGCGTTCGCTTTTTGAAGAAGATTTTCCGGCTATAACAAAAAGCTGGAAGAAAAAAAGATTGCTGCTGTACGCTCATGGCGGATTGGTGTCGGAGAGCAACGCGGTGCAAAGGCTGGCGGATTATCGCGTAAACCTGCTGGAGGCTGAAGTATATCCTGTTTCATTTATCTGGCATACAGATGCATGGACAACCATTACCAATATTTTAAGAGACGCGATACAGCGCCGCAAACCTGAAGGATTTATTGATGCCGCGAAAGATTTTATGCTCGACAGGCTGGATGACGCGCTGGAGCCATTGGCACGCGCGCTTACGGGTAAATTGCAGTGGGATGAGATGAAGGAAAACGCCCGCCTTGCTATTGAAGCGTCAAGAGGAGGCGTACGGCTGGCTTTGGATCATGTAATGAAGCTCGCAAAAAAATACAAAGACAATTTTGAAATTCACCTCATCGGGCACAGCGCAGGCAGCATCCTGCTTGCTTACCTTGCAAAATATCTTACAGGTACAAAAACGTCTTCAGGCGGCCTGGGAGGATCTGTCGCATCTTGTACGCTATGGGCGCCCGCCTGTACAATAGAATTGTTTAATGAAACATACCTGCCCTGCATCAACAACCGGAAAATTGAACGCTTCGCCGTGTTCAACTTAACAGATGAAGCCGAACGGGGCGACCATTGCGCACGTATCTACAATAAGTCGCTTTTATACCTTGTATCAAACGCTTTTGAAAAGAAAGAACGGATACCGGTGTTCCGGGATGGCATTCCGCTGCTGGGCATGGATAAGTTCATCAAAAAAGATAAGGAGCTGGACGCGCTTTTCAAATCGGGAAAAGCTGATCTTGTACTGGCTCCCAATTCAGCCAAAGAGGGTTCGCCGGGTCATTCTACCTGTACCACTCACGGAGGCTTTGATGACGACCAGGCAACGCTGAACGCGGCGCTCAGCCGGATACTTGATACAGGCAGCGCTCATTCAAACTTCGACTTTAACCGTTCCGCTTCATCCTTAAAGGACAGGAGGGAATTTTTGAATACAACAGGTACCATCAAAGTTTAATAAAAGAGGGAAGATGATCACAAACCACAAACAATGAAAGAAAATTTCAAAGCTGGAAGAAGCGGAGTCTTTTGTGTACGTTTTGAATAGTCGGAATAACTAGCTTTTCTAATTTTCATTAAGAAGCATCCATAAGGTTCCAAATTTGTCACGCAGCATGGCAAAGCGATTTGCAAAGAAGGTCTTTTCCATTTTCATGAAAATTTCACCCTCACCGGAAAGCAGGTTGTAGATATGTTCAGCTTTTTCCGGCGTATCAAGTACAAGCGTAAGATACACGCTGCGCATTGGCTCGGCGCCGGGAATATCTGCGCCCCTCACGATCGTACCGCCTATCTCTATTGTTGCATGAAGGATCGGGTTCTCCCATTCTTTCGGAAAATTGGAAGGCGGTTGTTGATGAGACATCATCCTATTTATTTTTCCGCCAAGATGCTGCTCGTAGAACCGGAATGCTTTTTCACAATGTCCCGGATAATTGATATAGATATCAAGTCTCATTGAACGGTCGGTATTCATTGTATATTGTTTTACTTGCTGTTGTGCGTTATTTATTTTTCAGTAATATTTTCAGTATAAGTAATGCAAAAACAAGCGTTAAAATTGAAAAGAATTTTTCAAAGTTTGTATGAGCAAACAAGTTTCCGATAGTATTTAAAGAAAAAATGAAAAAGAAGATCCAAAGGACAATGTTAATGTATTTATTTGAGGGATTCCTGGTTTTTACCGAAAGCACCCATATCAGAAATAAATTTAGAACAATAGATATACTTTCAAAGACATACATTTCCTGTTCGGATTGGAGTCTCCCGCCCCAAACGATATTGTAAGGAATTATACTTACAATGATCAGTAAGTGGAAGACTATTACTAAAAGTAGCAACCCTGTTAAAAGCTGAATGATAGTTTTATTTGTAATTGTCATTTGTTCTTAATTGATTCCAGGCAAAACAGCAAGTGATAACCCATAGATTTTTTCTTCGTATAGTTCAATATTTGGGTAAGAGGTTTCCAGAATTATGTAAAGTACTTACTTCTAATTTATGGTTAAATACAGCGGTTAAGCATTTGTGTTTCCTGGTTTTTGGCGGGGACAACTCCTGTCATCCTCCGACATGCCACAAATGCAGGTATTGCAGGCGAGGTAATATTTTCATTATTTAATCCATTCTTCTTTTAAAAGCCCGGTTATTATTTCATCTTTAAATTCTCCATCAGCCAGGCAAAAGAATTTTTTACGTCTTTTTCCTTCTATTTTATACCCAAATTTTTCCTGCAATAATTTTGAAGATTCATTTCCATCAAAAAATCCGTTCTCCAGTTTTCTCAAACCCAATTCTTCAAATGAAAATCTTATTTTTTCAGCAAATGCCTCTTTTCCATATCCTTTTCTATGAAATTTTTCACTTATCCAAATTCCACCGCCGCTTGTTCCGTTTAACTTATTAATTGCCGAAATACTCATTCCGCCTATAACTTTTGGATGCGATTTTAGTTCAATACAAAACTCGAAGCCGTTTTTATTGTTTTCTGCTTCATTATTTATGCAATATTGAATCCATTCTTCAGCATTTCCCTTTAAATAAGGGAATGGCACAGCAGCTAACCATTTTGAAACATTAAAATTGTTTAAACCTTCTATCAAATCATCAACATCTTTTTCTTTCCAATTTCTAATAATTAATCTATCGGTTTCCAGTTTCATATTGATTTTTTTTGCAAAATCTTTTTGAATATTCAGCATTTTCTTACAGATACTTTCCCTCCCGTTCTTGCAAAACCACTGTTGACAGCCGTTTTTATTTAGTTCAATATCAATAATTTAACGAGTAGGGCTTTCTCATTTGCCGATATTACAGAGTCAGGCCCAACCTGCATAAAACTCAATGTTACATCCAGTGTTGTCAGGCAGTCTGTAGATTATTTCTTCCAATATATAGTAAATCTAATTCGATAAGTCATAGATTCAAAAATCATATTAAGCTCCGCATGCACATCTTCCGTTTCCCACAATGTATTTCTCGTAAAATATTTACCTCTGTCTGAATTTACTGTCTTTGCAGTTGTGTCAGTAGAAATAGGCGATCCTAATTGATTTAAGAGAACTTTTTTGATTCTCTTGTATTCATTGTCATATATGTCAAGCTTCTTGTTTTCTTCCTTCCACATTTTCTGCTTGTCAAAGAAGTTATCGTAGCGTCCTTTTTCCCAATCATAGGATGCAAGTCTTAAAATGGAGTCTGCCGGAGTATAAAAATATTCTGCATAAACGGGAAGATATTCAAGAGGCTCTCTCCGTACAATTACAGGATCTGTCACCTGGTATTTGTCCGCCAAAGGGTAATAGTCTTTGGAAAGTGAAACGTTTTGTGATAAGAACTTAGCTTTAGGGTTAATCTCTTTTTCAAAAGCTATTACTTCTGAAATTTTCGCCTGCTTTATCCAAATCTTTTCTTGTCCAAAAACATTTATCAAGTTTAAAATAGTAACAACTGAAAAAAAGAATTTAGATGTCATTGAAGTATTGGTTTAAAATTGCATGTAACGGTTGAGCATCGTGTTTCCTGCTTTGGCGGGGTGGCCAGGTAGGCGTCCGTCGAGATAATGCAAATGCACGTGTTGGCAGAAGGTATTACCAGCAAAAGGTAGGGGGACTGAAAATCTTTGCGTCATTTAACCAGAGAAATTTATTGGGCTTAATTTCTGGTTTCGGTTTGCAGCTCTACGTTCGGCGGGTTTCGGTGCACCAAACAGTTAACAAGCACTGAACTTGAATAGCAGTCCAAAGTTCAGGGTTTGTACGTCAGCCCGCCTGGCACAAAAAACGGTGTTACCAGCAGTGTGTCAATGTATCTGTTATTTTACTCTGCAGGAACATTCGTGGCGCTCACTTATGTATTTTATTGATTCTACACAGAGTTCTTTGAAAACTGACAAA
>JAHBTL010000068.1 GCA_019638615.1 Chitinophagaceae bacterium
AGGGTAGCGCCTATGGCGCATAATTTAAATATTAATTTGATTTGTCTACAAATGGGTTGTGCCTATGGCACAGAAAAGCAATAGAGCCGGAGGAATAAGTGAACAGGCAATAATGCAGGTACAGTTACAACATGGGAATCTGAAATTTGTAACCAGCAAGACTGAGAAACTGCATCCTGCCGCGTAGCGGTTACCCGTTTGTAGAAAATGTTAACGTTTTTATTTGCCCCGTATGGGGCTACCCTTGCATACAACAACAAAATAACGTTCATGGAGTATAACATTACTTTAAAAGCGAAACTCCTGGCCCCTATTTCCATTCGCCCCCGTTCCGCAAAAAACCGGTATATTTTTCAAGGTATTCTTTAGGAGTA
This sequence comes from Chitinophagaceae bacterium, assembly GCA_019638615.1. GTDB lineage: Bacteria > Bacteroidota > Bacteroidia > Chitinophagales > Chitinophagaceae > Agriterribacter. The sequence continues at coordinate 375 of JAHBTL010000068.1, forward strand.
GTATGCCATTCGGTGATCCTTGTTACATTGGTTCGTATACAGTGATAGCTAAACTCCTGCAATATTTTTACGATACCCGGATTGGGAACAAGCCCGTTGTGATCGTCGGTAATAAAAGCACCCCGTTTTCCCGTTTTTTCACTTTTCGCGATTTCCAGCATGGCGTAGTACACCGGCAGCCGGGCAGATTTTACCCGCACATATATATCGGGGAACTTTTCCACCTTCTTTTCCGCGCGGTCAAATATCTTATTATAGATCGCTATCAGCGAATCTGAAAGGAATGTTTCCTTATCATCAACAGGCGATCCGAAAATAGACATTTTAACAGACCTGCCTGACTGGTTATTATCGTGCAGCAGGCTGATATACTCCCTGATATCAGGCGCAGCAGCACCATAATATCCCTTTAAGAATTCATCCATTTCTTTTTGAATGTCCACGTTCACATTCCACAGCATCCTGGCAATAAGATAGGTACGCAGGTTGGCAAGTTCCCCTCCCCGATCCCTGTTGCCCTGCTCAAAAAGCGCCGAAACGTTATTGTTACGGAGAAACTGAATGTTGGACTGCAGTATCCTGAGATTTGGGAAAGGCGCCAACAGGTTAGAAAACCGGATCACATAATCCCACACCAGTATATTGTCTGTAAGCCTTGCCCAGCCTGCCAGGTCTTCGCAGAAAGCCTTATCACCCACGGTCATTGGATCATTGCGGGAACTTTCAATGCTGCACAGCATGATGTTCACATTTTTTCGCGGTACAATCCCTTTAGGCGGCACCCGGGTGTATTGATACGCGAGCGTGGAAATTATTTTATCGGGAAATCTTTCAGCTACTTTATTTACAAACGTGAGCAGGGACCCCATGCCCAGTGCAGGATATTTATGACCGCCATGCGTGGAAAGCATTTTTTCTTCCGGCGCAAAAGCGGCATATTGTTTATCCAGCGCCGCGCATTGATCGCATCGGCAATAACGCACATTATCATTTTGACTCACCGACCAGTACAAAGCCTCCGGCTTTTTATCCATGGCGAGCTTCAGGTTTTTGCAAACGATCTCCAGCACATCGGGATTGCTGAGGCAGAGCTGCGATTCAGGTTGCGCCCCCGTTTTATCCCAGTTGGGTATCAGTCCCGGATGACGCGCCCCATCGTAGTAGCTGAAATACTCTGGGTGAGTAGTACCATACTCTTCAGGACTGAGCAAACTGTGAAAGGTATGCACCCAATAACCCCATTCACTTTTATCGCTTCCTTTGCCTTCAAATGAATGCAGCTTGTGCCAATCCATATACTCCGGATCGTATGCTTCGTTATAATACGCCTCCCTGAAAGTAAAAGCAGGTAATTGCAGGTCATCAATTGTCGGGAGGGTGATAACATTTTTCTTTGGCACATAGGTCACGTCTGCGGCAAACTTCCTGCAACCGAGGTATTTGTCGAGGAAAGTATATACACCATATAACACTCCTTTTTTACTTCCGCCTGTAATGATCAGCTTTTTACCGGCAGTGCGTATCAACAAGCCGTCCCGGCCCAGTGCATCATACGAAATGCTATTGACCTGGCTCCTGTTAACCTTGCCGATCAGTATTTCATGATCCTTTTCTTTATCGCTATCAAATCCCGTAGGCAATAATACCCCGCTTATACGATACAGGTAGTCCTGCAATACTTTAGCCGCCTGTATTTCCACTACCGTAGCGTTTTGCGGCATCACAATGCTGTAGGCAGATTTTTTATTTCCTGCCAGTGTAATAGTCTGCGCCTGTACACCATTGCACAATAGTATGAACAAGCCCAACCGGAATATTTGTTTCATATGATGATTTGAAATTTGAAATTTGATGGCTGTTGCGGGTTTCAGGTTACAGGTTACAAGTTTCGGGTTTCAGGTTACAAGTTTCAGGTTACAGGTTGCAGGTTACGGGTTTGTGGTTTATAGTTTGTAGTTTAAAAACATAAACAAAAAACTATAAACACCTGATCGCTGACGGCTGATAGCTGACAGCTCATAGCTCACTAATGCCTTCCCGTTTCTCTTCCCTCCCAGCCTGTCTTTCCTTTTTCAATATATAATTCGGTAACGGTTTTGGATACACGATCATCCACCTCCTCTACCAATTGTATACGCAAGGGGGAAGTAAGCTTTTTCTGCCATTCCAGTACCGGTGCGTAGGGTTGCTTTCCTTTATTGGTTTCAAATACCAGGTAAGCCCATTTTTCGGAGAAGAAATTACCTTTAGGCACCGGTACCATTTGCTGCATATTGGAAGAAAGGAACGGCAGCGACAAAGCTCTTGCCCAGTATATCCACGGTCCGCCGGTTATATAGAAAAACGGGTTCAGCAGCCTTGTCCTGTTTTCCAGTCCCGCATTGGAATAATTAAGTTGAATACCTGCAAAACCAACACCCGTTTCCTTATTGTAAAAACTGATCCAGGGCACATCGTCCGGCATTTTTACATCTGTGAGCTCAGGCATATGTGTCACATCGTATTCAATAATAGAGTCCCGTATCGCATCATACCAGGCAGCGTGCGTGATCAGCTCGCGCTTAAAAACTATCTCCGCGTTACGCAATGCAATAGCCTGTACGGTTTCATTAATGCGGAGATTGGTAGTGCTGATGAAATAAGGTTTACCGGGGTAAAACTCATATCGAACCGATGCATCTACCTGCGGTATTTCGCGGAGATTGCCCCATACATCACTGAACGAAATAACAGGTCCGGTGATGGACTGCACATGTTGCGGCGGCTTCCAGTCGGAAGTATGTGTCCATGGGACAGGCGGTGTATATATCTCGGGGTTCCAGTGAATGGCTCCATTGGTTTCCTTGCGGTGATACAAGGGATATTGCGGTTTGCTTTTTAAAGTGATCTGGTCGAAATGTCCCGAATTAGGATGCAGCCCTACTTCCATGAATTCATTTTGAACGCGTAAGCCCGGCGCTTCGCCCTGTACCTGCAGATCGGTCGTATAAGTTTTGATCATCGCGTCCTTATTGCGATAATAGATCATGAACACGCGGCTGCTTCTCGCCGGCACATCTGCTAAAAAAGCTACCCTTGCAGTTACCGTTGGCATCCACACCGGGATATCACGCGTTGGCTTCCCGTTCTTATCGGGCGCCATATCGTCTTCCACCAGGTATTCCTGTATATCATATACCTGTGACGGCACTTCCTTTACCGTTTTGGCAACAGGATCAAAAGCCAGCACTCTTATCTCCCTTTTCAGATCATTGACTTCGTCGGGATAAAATGCCAGCAATACTTCCACCGGTTCGGCTTTTCGTTCCATACCTGCCGTTTCACTCAGCACTACCGACTTATAGTTTTTCCAGGCGGTATCAAATACCGGCGATCCTGCAGGCGCTGTAATTTTTTGTGTATTGGTCAATATCACATCTGCCTTGCTGTGCTGCAGGCTTTTCTTCATCCTCACGCTTAGCTTAACTTCATAAGTCTCCCCGGGGTTCCATTTTACCCAGCCTACCACGCCGGGATGATGATACAATTTATTATCCTGCGACAATCCCGCGCCTGAAGGCGGACGATTGGTAAGGTGCGGGTATGAAAGATCCCCCAGGTCCTGCTCCGCATGCAGATCAGTATACCGCAACGTTTTACCGTTTACCGCCATTTCCACTTCGATCATGGAAGCGGAGGGCAGATCAATATCCGCCTTTATATGATAGTAAGGAATGCCCGGGCTGGGATAATTCATTTCCAGCTTTGATACTTTGAGGCTTTGTCCGGCTGACAGAAGCGAATGACATGTAAAGGCAATAAGAAAGATTGTTTTGAGCGTGATATGTTTTGTATGTATCATAATCAAATGTATACTTTTTTGTTTCGGTTAAGATGAGCTAAAGTTCCTCAATACCTTCATCATTTTAATTACTGTCTTTTTGCCTCAAGCCGGCAGGCTTCGTATCCGCACCACCACTGATTTTTCCTTCGGGGAGCCGCTTCTGCTTTTGAACAAAACCAGGCATTCGCAATCATCAACTACAGTGCATATCTTACGGAAAAAAAGGTGGCTTATGCGGATACTGGTAACAAGCTGAGTAAATAAAATCCTTATTCAATGCTCATACGTGTTCTTTTGCTTTATTCATTTTACTTCCCTGTTACCAGGTTCCTGTCGCGCAGCGCCTGCAGGCTTTTTTCCCATGAGCCTCCGTTGGCCCACATGTAATACGAAAAATAAGTAGTGGTGTTTTGAAACAGGGGCGTCCACGGTTGAAATTCCGCATAATAATAATGCGATCCGGGATTAGACGGGTGGTTCATCCACATGTGCAAAAAGATGGGTTGCTTAACAGGGAATGCGCCCACAAAAGCAATGTTTTCTTTTGTATCCTGCCCGGCATTCCAGCCTTCTTTTACAAAAAACGCCCTTCCAAAATACCGGTCCATCCTCATCCTGTACTCATGTACACCATCCAGCTCGGGTATCATAAATTTGTCTTCCGGTCCATGCACTTTGCCTATTTCAAGAATGGGTTGCGGCCCCAGCATATTCATTTCAGGATTACGCATTGTTAATGCAAATCGTATTTCCAGCAGGGGCGAATTACCATATAATGTAAATATTTTTTCAATGATATTGCCATAATACTCCGCCTTCATTTTCACCTGCACATATTCTCCTTCTTTTTTTACTACCTCCGCGTCATATACTTTATGCGTTTCAATGCCTGGCTGCCCCAGGAAATCTTCGAAACCGCCGTAAGGATAAAACTCCCGGGTACGGAAAGGTCTCCTGTCGTCAACGGGCTTTTCCGGCCACAGCTTAAATAATATATTATCGTTCTTTGATTTAACAATATATTCAATTACCCTGGCGCCTGTTGTAAGCAAAGTCACTTTCACCGCATCGTTTTCCATATTATACTCACTGATACCATCATTGTTCAAATCCACTTCTTTCAGCGATGCAGTTCCTGCAGCCCCTTCCACACCCAGTTGTGTAGTTTGCCGCACACCCGGCGCATCTGCATATACTGTATAGCTTCCGGCTGGTATTTTTATATCCAGCTCTTTGGTAGCGAACTTTCCCTGGTCAACATTAAAAATTTCTTCTTTTTCAAAAACTATCTTATTGCTGTCGGCTTTATCCGTAACCTTAACTTTAACAGGAAAAGAAGACTGCCTGGTATAATTATATACCGATACAGGATATTTAATCCCGGAAGCATGACCATACAATAATTCATGCACAGATATAGCGGGTGGCAGCTCCACCGCGGCAACCGTTGACTTGGACCGGTCGCCCCAATTGTATTGTATGGCAACGGCATTGGGTTTGCCCATTGCCCCGGACGAAGGTTGTATATCCAGTACGATATCTTTTGAACTGTTCGCAGGCAGGTTCAATGCGATCACGCTATCGCCGGGCAATGATAACTGCGGAGGCAGCTTTATATGGATATTGCCTTCCACGGCATGCGGGTACAGGTTACTAACGGTAAGGTGTACCTTATTGCTTTCGGTTACCGTTTCCAGGTTGATACGGTCGCCAAAATATTCTTCCAGGAAAACCCGGTCGAGCAATAATAATTGCAAAGCGTTCCTGTACAGGGCCGGGCCCATCATTTTGCCTTCTGCCAGTATAGCCACTTCCCTTTGATCCATGATCGCTTCCCAGAGTTTCGCGTTGGTAAACGGTTCGTTCTTTTTTGTAAATACAACCATGCTGGTGGTAACGCCATTCCTTAACGCGCCCGTAGCCGCTACAAAAGGCTTCCCGTCTTCATTGATCTGCTCCATATTTCCTTCTGCAGCAAAATACCCATCGTAATCCAGCTTTAGCCTTTCGGCCGCGGTATCAAATACCGGGTGAAAAACATATCCCTTTTTCGATTTAGCGTAAGCTATCCACGACTCCGGGGTGAACATACTTTGTACCTGCAATCCATCATAATCCTCCAAACCGTACATGGGCGAAAAGCCCACATCGGCTACAACAGGCAGGTTTACCTCTTTCACCCAGCCTTCTATTTCATTCTTAGCCAAAAATTCCATGTAGCCATCAAATACAAACCACGAATTGCCTTCATTCATTCCCCTGCCTATCACTTCTATTGGAGTGCCGGGCGTACAGGTTACACTTTTAATAAGCGTTTGCGCTCCAAACCAGCCGCGCTTCATATCGTACTCTCCCAGTATTTTTTCCAATCCTGTCCAGATCGTTTTAAAACGGTCAAGATATTTTGGATTAGACGCGCTTACTACAAACAATGTGTTTCGCTTATTGGCAAGCATAAAAGCATTGGTAACCGAAAAGCCCTGCGCGTTCGCCTGGTGACTGTTCAGATCACCTGCAATACCCCGAGCTTTGTATTTTGATCCCAGCTTTTTGGCAACTTCGTTATCGTGGGTCGTAAGCAACAATACATTTTTGCCATCTTTCAGGGCAGCTTCTATTTCCTGCGCCGGGGCATTCTCAAGCATTGTATAGGGCTGTGCCAGCAATTCGTTTAAAAACCCTTCCTGCATCCGGAAGCCCGGTATATCCAACGCTTCTGCCAGGTTTACTTTAGCCTGTAAAACAGCAGCCTGCTGGTCGGGTATGTTCATCCTGAAAAGATTTCCATAACGAACGCGGTGTTCATTGATATCCTGCCAGTATTCCGTAAAACCGTTAAAGTGGAAATAGTTGCTGACAGCCCCGGCTTCTCCTGTTCCTTCTTTATAAGATAGATCATCGAGAGAGGATTTGGTAGAGCAGGATGTGATGAAACAAAAAACCAGGATTGAGAATGAAAAATACTTTCGCATGGTTGTTGGAATTATTTATTATGACAATTGCTTTCACCTGTTTTTTTCCCAGGTATATATCACCACATCTCCGGGATCAACCTCCATTGTGTTTGTATAAGTATCTGCCTGCACAAGCGTTCCGTCCTTTAGTACTTTCTTCACCCGTTCAGCGGTTACCACGGTAAGCTTCATGGTATTTTGAAAATCGCGGTTAACGATCACCAAAAACCGGCGGTTTGCTTTTTCAAGCACCGACACAATCGCTCCGCCATCACTTGTTTCCAGTACTTTAACAGGATCGGGAAGCCGGTCGATCCTCCTGGTACCGGGAGGAATTTGCCTGCCGGTATGAGCTACCGAAACCAGCCTGGCATTGAGGAATACCCCTGCAAGGTTTTGTATTTCACTATTGACGAGCTGTATGCGATCATATACATCGGTACGTTTACCGTCAAGTCCAATAGGGGCATGATGAAAATCCCAACCGGAATTGATGCCCGGCGTCCAATAAGTAAAATATTGTAATGCCTGCGCTCCATAGGCCAGGTTGCTGTACATCTGCAGCCTGATCTCGCCAGCCGTAGGTATAGGATAAGGACCGTGCGCTACCGACAAAGCAAATGCCCAGAAGGGAAGCCCGCTCTTCCGGGAAGCGGCCGTAATGATCTCCAGGTTTTTATACCATTCCGGGCGAAGTGTTTTTATGCCGTCATTTTCTACAACCGGGTAGTGGTCGAAGGAGATGAACGGAACCGGCACTTCTTTTAAAAATACATCTACATGTTCCCCGTACACATCCTTACCGGGCTGCAATTGAAAATCTTTGCCGAACAACTGCTCCATACCGGCATAATTGGGGAAGAGATTGATATAGCAGGGATGTTGCGTATCCACCGCCTGGATCTTTTTCATCCACGTTGCCAGTTCGGGAAAATCTGTAGCGTTGGGCTCGTCCCTTAAATGATAGCCAAAAAGCGCCGGGTGCTTCATCAGCCGTTTCACTGTTTTTTCGGGATCTGATTTTAATTCGGGGCAGGATGGAAGCAATTTAATTCCTGCCTGTTGTGCAATATCCAATGCTTTTTCAACCGCTTCTATACCGGAATACCCGGAAAAATTAATATTGATCCCCGATGCTTTCAGCTCCCTGAACCGCTCAATAGTTGTTTCATTTTCAGGAACGCCAATCCATGCCAGAACGGGTATTTCACCATCCGCCTTCAGCTTTTCCTGCGACAAAGCATTGAAGCTGTATAGTACAGCAAATGCCGCAGCTACAAAATACCTGTATAATGCACTCATTGGTTTGGATAGATAATATTTGTTTACATTCAGAAAGCTACTATTATTTACCGTGCTTCTTATAGAAATCTTTCAAAATTTTCTTTGGTGCAATAGTCTTTGCGAGGGAGGAATCCCGCCATCGGCGCGTAGGCGTCAACTTAAGCCTGATCACTTTATATGAAGGGTAGTCCGCTGCGGCGGGCAAATAAAACGTGCGGCATTCTTTTTACAAACAGGTAGCCGCTAAGCGGCATATTGCAGGTACGTAACCAGGGGTGAATGAAATACGCTTAGTCAGTTACTCCACTGTATAAAATGCTGTTGGGCATACCGGATTTGCTGTGCCATGGGCACAACCCGTTTGCAGACAAAAAGGATAATTTTCAATAATGCGCCATAGGCGCTACCCTGGTTATATCAAAAAGATACCACACGGGCACATATTGGGAGGTTCATACTTTTTAAGTTGACGCCTATGCGCCATCGGCGGGAAAGCAATCTCATTGAACGATACAGGTTTAAGTATTTGAGATTGCTTCTCCCCCGAACGTTCGGGGGCGGATGCCAATGACATATCATCCAGTTTGCTATTTATCAACTGGTTATGAACTTCAATTCGTTGTTCCACAAACCCGGTTTTCCTTTCAACTACAATCCCTCCGCTTTTTTCTGTTACTTTTTTGCGGAAAAAAGTAACCAAAAAGCCGCCGGGAAATTATTACCGCAATTTCCCGCAACGCTCTGATGAAGCTTTAGTACTACTGTGAATTCAGCAACAGAGCCCTGATACGTTTGCTGATAACTTAGCCGACTTAGGATACTTACAAATCAGAAAGCTGTGACAAACAAATGCAACTTGTCATATCTTCATTGATTTGGCCCCTAATTTTTTACTCGTAAAGACGTTTAACGACCTTTTTGGTCAGCCCCTACCCTTTTTGTATAAATGCGGGTTGTTGCTACGGCGTAAAAAGCATTGTATGAATGTATTCAGATCCTATTTCACATTAAAAACAGCAACTCTTTTAATGAGTGGTTTCTTATCTGCATTAGTTACTTTTACCCTGATACCGGATGTTTGTACTGTATCAAAAACCTGAATCCTTTTATGCCCAACGGAAGTACCGTCACACAAAGGGCGCCAGGCATTATTTACGAATGCTTCTACCACATATTTTCTAATGCGTTCACCTTGTGTAATATCCTCCATTATTTCTATTTGGTTTATCAAAGCAGGAGATGGCAATTTCAGGGTAATAATATTTCCCTCACCAGCGCTAACAGCAACCGGTTCGGAAAACCTTCTTTTTATTTCCTCTCCGAATGCAACAAACGCTTTATAATCTTCGTCGGGGAAACGTCCGGCAGTATCAATCACCATTCCAATAAGCATATTGGCATTTCTTCCTACACTTGTATAGTAGCGATCAACCAATTCTGCGGGCGAAAATATGTGCTGCTCTTCATTCGCCCTCCAAAGCCAGCCCCCGTTCCATGCTGATTTTTTACGATTGGGAAAATCAGCTTCGCCAGGCACCCATAATCTGCCATTCGGACTGCCATTCAAATTTGTCACCTGGGCCACACCATCAGAAGCAGTAGAAGCATCTGCCCTGCTCCAGTGGGGGTAAGGAGCCCGTCCATCTTCATTTCCAACCCATCTGATGAGATTTTCGCTTGCCGGGGGGCCTTGAAATAATATTGCTTCAGGTTGATAATCTCTAATCAGCTTTGCCACTCTTCCTGCAATTCCACCTTTTTCATCTACCATTATACCACCGTCAAACCAAATCTCCATAAGTTTTCCATAGCCCGTCCAAAGCTCTGTCAGCTGGCTAAGAACAATTTCGTTGTACTCCTTTTGCTTTTCAGAGGATTCAAATGGATTGTAGCCGGCACCATAAAAAGTGTTGGCGTTAGTATTGTAATAAAACCCCGGTTTAATATTGTATTTTTTACAAGACTGAATAAAATCAGCTACAATATCTCCCTTCCCATTTTTCCAGGGAGTGTTCCCAACATGATAGCTGTTTGCTTTACTTGGCCAAAGAGTAAACCCTGTGCCATGCTTGGCTACTAAAACGGCGTATTTCGCCCCTGCCTTGCCTGCCGCCTCCAGCCACTGATCCGTATTTAACCGGGAAGGGTTAAATACACTTAAATCCGGAAGAGTAGCTTTGTTGCGGTAATCGAAGGTTTCAGGTGCATAGATATTGATGTCTAAATGTATGATAACACCGATCTCTGCCTCTGCCCATTCAAGATGGGATTTTGAAGGCAGAACAGTATACGCTGTTCTTTTTTGCGCATGACCTGCCAAAAAAACAGAGAAAGCCGTGATAATCAACAACAATCTAATTGCCATAAATAATAAGGATTAAAATGCTTGCAATAATATAGAAAAAACGGAGAGGAATCCTCTCCGTTTTTTTAATTTTCCCATCCGGGGTTTTGCTCCAATTGAGGGTTAAGTGTAAGTTCACCTAAAGGAAGAGGATACAAATAGGATTTATTTTCCCAAACCCTTGTCTTACCCGGATATAAAACCCTGTAATCATTTGTAGCAGGGTCTCTTGCACCCAGGTATGTTCTGGGTTGTTCTAGTAATTCTCCCGCTTTCCATCTTCTCAAATCATCAAGCCTAAAGCCTTCAGCGGCCAATTCTACCCTACGCTCTCTCCTTATTTCATTGATTAGCGGACCTACAGGCACTTCCCAGTTTGGCCAATCCGGATCAGTGAACCCGACAGCCGCCGTGAGATGAGGCATTCCTGCTCTATCCCGCAAAAGATTCAACGACTTATCCAATACATCCTGCGTAGCTTCCCCCAGCTCTGCTTTTGCCTCGGCATAATTGATCAGCACCTCTCCATAACGGTAAGTGAAGTCATCGAGCGTACACCTTGAGTACTCAAAATCTCTTTGAGTGGGAGAAAAAAACTTTATTACCCTGTAACCGGTAAAGCACATCCCGTTATCAAACTGCGGTACATTCTGGTATTGATATTCACCCTCGTTCGTTATGTGATAAGGCCTGTCACGGGTATAGATCGTTTGCTTCATACGGGGGTCACGGTCGATGAACTCATCTGCAAACTGTGCATCTCCCCTGTACTGACCGCTGATGGATATAGGTAAGCCATTTTTGCTCAGGTAAGAGGTAACGAAATCTTTGCTGAATCCTGATCCAAACTCACCTAACTGTCTTACCCGGTTGTGCATCAGCTTATCTACAACAAACCGTTGTATCATGATCCCTTCCGGATTCCCGTTCAGCTCATCCTGGATAAACAGGTTATAAAAATCATTTTCAACATCACCGGTTGAATACAATGTAAACAGGTTGGAATTCATGATCTCTTCCGCAGCCTCAGCAGAAGCCCTTAACACAGGCGCTTCATCACCCAGGTTATGATATTTTCTGAAAGTTCCTTCAAACAAACATGCCCTCGCCTTTTGCGCTAAAGCGGCATATTTGGTAAGCCGGCCTTCTGAAGAGTTCTCAGGTAAATTAGCAATGGCATAGTTCAGGTCACTGATAACAGAGTCCATCACCACTTTTCTTGAGGTACGTGGTCCAAACAATTCCTCGGAATCAACCTGCAGGTCGCGGGACAGCCAGGGAAGGTCTCCAAAGTTTTTCATTTTTTCAAAATAATAGAATGACCTGAAAAACCGTATTTCAGCAACATATGCATTTATATCACTCTCAGCTCCTGTAACCGTATGATATCGCTGTAAAAAAAAGTTACAGCTCCTGACACCTGCCCAGTCTCCTTTTGCCCACCCTCCACCACTGGCAGGAACCACATATTCATTCCATATAAATGCATTGATGGTTGCAGGCGCCTGGTTATCACTCATATTATCTGCCTGATAAGCATTGAGCCTGCTTAAAAGAGGATAAAACTGGTTGGCATATGTTTTTAAGTCAGATACACTTTTCCAGTAGTTGGCATCATTTACTTTATCCAGCGGATACCTATCCATAAAATCTTTGTTACACGATGTTATTGCGGATAGAATGCCAATTAGTATGACAAATCTTTTCATTTCTAAAATTTTATAGTCTTTACAACGTAATATTAGCGCCAAACGAATATACCCGTGTAAAAGGGTACAGGTCGGTAGATGTATCTTCCGGATCGAAGATCTTCACCATTTTGGTTGCTTCCCAGATGTTATTTCCCGACAGGTATATCCGCACTTTCTTTATGCCAACCCTTTCTGTAAGGCTAACCGGCAGGTTATATCCTACGGTAAGTTGTTTCAGCCGTATATAGGCGGCATTCTGAAGAAACCTTGTTTGTGCCTCGTTAATTTCAGGGGCGCCTCCCACCCTTGGTCTGGGGAAGTAAGCATCGGTATTGTCGGGAGTCCAATAGTCGGTATTGAATTTCTGAGGTACCGCCCACTCGCTGTTATAATGATTCAGGAAATAAGTCCTGTTCGTAATGTTCAGCTGTCTTTTGCCGATGCCCTGGAAGAAGATGCTCAGGTCAAACCCCTTCCATTCAATATTTCCTTTTATTCCAAAACTATAACGAGGTGTATTATTGCCGATAACCTTAAGATCACCATGATCATCCAGGGTTTGACTTCCTCTTGTAATTTTGCCGTCCTTATCCTGGTCTACGAACTTGATATCCCCTGCCAGGAACTGGTGACCGGAAATTTTAGACTGGTCTAAAGAGGCTGCTTCAGCATCTGATTGAAACAGTCCTTCCGTTTCAAAACCCCAGATCTCTCCTAATTTTTGCCCAACATAATAGTCTGACAAGATGCGGTTGGGGTTATCATACTTTGTGATGACCGATCGGGCATCCGCAAAAACCAGTCCCAATCCATACCGGATATCATTGGATAGCCTGTCATTCCAGCTTAATGATACTTCATAGCCGTTGGTTTTCATATCTGCCGCATTAGCCCGCGGTTCCGAAGTGGCCAGAATAGCAGGAAGCGCTCTTGACTTGGTCAACATATCCTTTGTATCTCTTCTGAATAAGTCAAAGCTTCCCGAAAGCCTGTTGTCAAGGAGCACAAAGTCCAATCCAAAATTGTATTGGGAAACTTTTTCCCAGGTAAGCGTCGGACTGACAAGACCGGGAGCATATACCGACATGGGTCTTTCACCGTTCAACAGGTATTGAACTTCTGCAGTGCTGTATGTTGCAATGTATGGATAATATACCCCTTCGATGGTCTGATTCCCAAGATTACCGTAAGATGCTCTCAGCTTTAGCTCCTGGAAAGTATTGGATAACCCGGAGAAGAAATTCTCATTTGAAATTCTCCAGCCCACGGAAGCGGAGGGGAAAAACGCGAAGCGGTCGTTGGCGGGGAACCTAGAAGAGCCATCATACCGTCCGTTCAGCTCAATCAGGTAACGGTTATCATAAGTGTAGTTCAACCGTGCAAATGTACCCCTTATGGCAAACTCTGATGCAGCATCGTTTACAAACCTGTCGCCATAGGCAACGCTCATGTATTCGATATCATTGCTGATCAGCTTTTGCCGCTGTGCATCAAATGAATTGAATCCTTTATACTCCTGGTTAAACCCTACCATGATTTTTGTATAGTGCTTACCGGCAAAAGTTTTTTCATATTCAGAATACGCGTTAAAGGCGGTGTACCTGTTGTCAAAACTTGCCTTCGTTACTGCATTAGGAGTGGTATGTGGAAACAGTACCGCCGGCCCCAGCGCGTCGTAGTCCCAGTATTCCTTCATCATATTCATATAAGTGCCGGCATACTTGTTATAGGTGTAGTCAATATTGATGGTCCACGACGGAAGGGGTGTTATTTTTACCGCTCCTGTCAGCCACAAATCGTTGACAGTGCTTTTTTGATATCCACCCTGGGAGAGGTAAGCGGCCATATTGGTAAAATAGCCATTACCACTATATCCGGCATAATGACCATCGGGGTGATATACCGGCATGATGGGTCTTGAATCGCCTGCAACATACATGTTATCGCTGTTAAAGCTGTTCCACTTGTTCTGCGGGTTCATCCTGTTAACATTATTGTTAAGCACCGCCCTCACACTAAAGTTGAGCCAACTGTTGGCGTCATAGCTGACATTCTGCACAAAATTATAACGGTCAAATTTTTCATTGCCCGGCTTTGAAATTCCTTTCTGATTAAAATATCCCAGTGATGTGTAGTAAGTAATTTTATCAGAGCCGCCCGTTATGCTTACATTATGCTGCTGCATCGGATAGGTTTCTTTCAACAACTCCCTGGTCCAGTTGGTATTGCCATTATACCTGTAAAAGTTCGGGGCATCGGAAGAATGATGAAAAACCGGCAGAGTATTGACCGGGTCATTAAAATAATCGCGGATATGCGTCATTGTTTCATCATCAAAATATGGACGCCCGTTCGTTGTAGTAAATCCCTCATTCATATAAGTAGCGTACTCCATTGAGTTCATATATTCGGGAACAACGGTAGGCTTGTTACTTGCCAGGTTTGTGGAAAGCGAAACAACCGACTTTTGATTTTTCTTACCGCCCTTTGTAGTAATCAATATTACGCCAAATGCAGCCCTTGCTCCATAAATAGCTGCAGAAGCGGCGTCTTTCAGAACAGATATGCTTTCTATATCTGCAGGATTGATCAGGTTCGGGTCCATCTGAACACCATTTACCAACACCAGGGGACCGCCGCCGTTAATGGAAGTGTTTCCGCGAATATTAAACGACACCCCCCTTCCCGGCGCTCCGCTACCGGGGTTAATATTAAGGTTGGCTACCACGCCCTGTAAACCCTGTCCAAGGTTTGTGATTGGTCTGTCTTTCAGTACCTCTGCACTTACCTGAGCCACAGCGCCGGTAAGGTTCACTTTCTTCTGAGTGCCATATCCTACTACCACTACTTCATCCAGTTTAGCATCAACCGGCTGAAGCGTTACTTCTATAGCGGTACGGCGGTTTACCGGAACTTCCTGGCTTTTATAGCCCACATATGAAAAAACCAGCGTGGCGTTCTCCGGGACCGATAATCTGAAAAAACCGTTTTCATCCGTTTTGGTAGCGGCTCCGCCGCCTTTAACCTGTACGGTAACTCCTGTAAGAAATTCACCGGATGCCCCGATCACCCTGCCGTTTATCTCAATATTTTTTTCTGTCAGTTCTTCCGGGGGCGCAGATAGTGCTATATTGCTGCCGGCGGCAACAGGGATATACGGTTTATCTTTTCGTATGACCACTTTATTGCTATCGGCAACCACATAATTTAACCGGTGGGGATCAAGAATTTCTGATAATAACTCACCCAATGTTGAGGTTTTTGCCGGAACCGTTACCTTATCCTGGGGATTGATAATATTGGTTGCATAAAAGAATTGTACGCCTGCTATGCGCCTGATCCTTTCCAGCGCATCAAACAGCGATTCGTTTTTAAAAGTGATGGTGATTTTTTTATCGAGTATTTCCTGCCCTTTTACATGCTTGGCAAAGAGGGACATTACGGAGCTGCATATCACAAATAAAGCCAGCAGGGATAAGCGCATAAGTTTTAGTATTAGAACAATCCTGCCCTTACAAAAATTTTGCATAGTTTTGAAATGTTATATGATTATCAGGGTAGCTGCCGTTCGCGGTCGAAAACTTACGGCGCTACTTTACCGGTGCATATAATATCCCGGATACCAGCAGTATCCGGTTTTTTATGTGCACTTAAGTAGGATGGAGCTGTGTTTTGGTTGTATACATTGATGCTGATTTTAGTGGATAGAAATTTTCGCTATTTTGGACATGCATCTCCATAAATGGTAAAGTCGTTATTTTCAACCTCTAAAGTCCCGTTTATTGAGATGGCAATAAGTTCAAGAATGGCCTCCGGCTTATCCGTGATTTCAAAGCTTGCTACCACACCGCAATGCCTGATCGCTTCTGACAGGTGTATTTTTACTCCAAAATAGGCTTCTATATCTTTCGCCAGTTTTTGCAGCGGCTCATCACGATATACAAAAGTGCCCACTTTCCTTTTTAAAATATCCGGCGCTGTGCCGTCAGATGTATTTTCTTTTATGAGCCTGTCTGTTTTTTTGTCGAACACAACCCGCTGGTTGGGCAACAGCTCTATGCTATCCACTCTCTTATCGTTGCTTACCTTAACCCTCCCGGTTACTACCGTCACTGCAATATTTTCCTGGTTATCATACGCCTGTATATTAAAAGAGGTGCCCAAAACTTTTGTTTGCAGCGCACCGCTGTGAATAATGAACGGTAAATCCGGGTTATGCGCTACTTCAAAAAATGCTTCTCCCGACAAACGCACCTCCCTTTTGGGGTTGGAAAAAACCGGGGGATATTCGAGTGAGCTCGAGGGATTCATCCATATTTTTGTACCGTCAGGCAGCTGAACAACTTTGCTTTCACCTGTTGAGGTATGAACGGTAACCAGGTTGGGCGCTGTTGTTACTCCCATACCGGAAATAACATCTTTTTTGCCCGCAGGTTTTACTGCATAGCCTATCACTATAAGTAAAATAACAGCGGCCGCCGCAACCGATAACCATTTTGCCGCATTGCGGTTACGTAATGATCTTATTTTTACAGGCTGCTGTTCCCCGCTGCTCAATATGGAGCTCAGCATGGCATTTGCCGAACCTTCAGAAAATGTATGCTCTGCCCCTGTACTAACCACCAGCTCTCTTAATAAATCCTTCAGCTCTCCGTCATGCCTGTTTTCACGTACCAACTCCGAAAATTCGTAATGTTCAGAAGGTGAACATTCGTTTTTTATATATTTATCAAATAAATACCTGATCCTTGAAACGGACATATTTAAATCCTTTGTAGTTAAAAAGCAGTCCTTTGTATCTGGTAAGACTATTTTAAAAGCAAAAAGGGTTACCCGGGGAATAAAAAAATTAAAAAGTGAGTATCATAAACAGGAGTACAATATCCATATGCATCAGGCAATACTCGCGGATGTTCTTTATTGCTCTCGCCAGATGAACCTTTACCGTTTCAGCCGAAAGATTCAGGCGCATGGCAACTTCTTCTCTCTTCAATCCATATTCTTTTACCAATCTGTATACTTTACCTTGCTGTGAAGGAAGGGTTTTGATAGCACTTTTAAGAATCGCTTCGGTTTCCCTGCTCAGCACCATTTTATCCGTATCAGCCATTCCGGGATCAGCTATTTCAAGGTATTCCAGCGTTATTTCTTTACGCTCTTTGTTCGTTCTTCGCTTTAATAAAGTAAATACATGATTACAGGTAATGGTATTCAGCCATGCGCCGATATGATTTACCTGCACAAGATCAGCGCGCTTCATCCATACTTTCATAAAAATATCCTGCACCGCATCTTCTGCTACAGGGCCCGACCCCGAAACCTTCAGCGCTACTGAATATACCTTATTCCTGTACTGATGAAAAAATACGGTGAATGCCTCAGCATCACTATTGGCAATACGTTCCAGCAGTTTATCTTCGTTATGTAAGTAAGCAGTCAGCAATTCATAAAGCATTTTAAAGTTTAAACAGGAAACAAAAATTGCTGTATTTGTTCAGCAATATTAATAAACAATTACATTTCAATTGTAATTTTTTAGGGGGTGCATTTAAAATTGTTA
>JAHBTL010000069.1 GCA_019638615.1 Chitinophagaceae bacterium
TGGAGAGATGCCAGAGTGGTTGAATGGGACGGTCTCGAAAACCGTTGTATGGGCAACTGTACCCAGGGTTCGAATCCCTGTCTCTCCGCTGAGAGGAGGCTGCCTCTTACTTTTGAGACAGCCTCTTTTTACTTCCCTAAAACCTGTTTACGATGATTTATTCCCCAATCTACCAATTCTTCAACAACCTTGTCTAGTGTTCCGGCATAAGGAAGCGTGGAATATTCTATAAGCACGGGCGAACTGTCATACACAGTCCGTTTTATCAATTTATGTTCTTCCAAATCTTTCAATTCTTTGGCTAATACTTTAGTCGTAATTTTAGGAATACTGCGCTCTATCTCCCTAAATCGTTTATTACCGTGGTTGATAGCTATCAGGATTGGCAGCTTCCATTTTCCGCTAATAACATCTAAAGCATCTCTCAAAGGAAGCAGCACTTTGGTACACTCAACATAGTTTCTCTTTTCCATACACTACTTTACTTTTTTTGATTACCTCAACGTAATCTGAAATGCTGATTACTTATAGGTAACTGATATATTTTGGAAACCAAAGTAGGTAATTTTGCAGGAACAACAAAATCAAACAATCAAAATACAAACAATATGGCACTGATAGAAGATTTGAAATGGCGTTATGCTACAAAAAAAATGAACGGAAAATCTGTTCCACAAGAAAAAGCAGATTACATTTTAGAAGCAGCAAGATTAGCACCGACATCATCGGGCTTGCAACCGTTCAAAATCTTTGTAATCAGCAATAAAGAGTTGCTTGAAAAAATCAAACCCATTGCAATGGGGCAAAGCCAAATTACAGACTGTTCACATTTATTGGTGTTCGCAGCTTGGGACGACTACACGCTTGAAAGAATTACCAATGTTCTTTCAGAAGTATATAAAGAAAGACAATTGCCCGAAGCCCAGGCACAACAACATATAGACCAATTGTGGGGAATGTATGAACCTTTGGGGCAGGAATGGCAGCAACACGACGCAGCAAAACAGGCTTATCTATCATTTGGGGTAGCTATCGCCGCAGCAGAGCAAAAAGTGGATGCAACGCCGATGGGCGGGTTTGACCCTGCCAAATTGGACGAACTTTTGGAACTTAATAAGTTAGGTTTGAGAAGTGTTGTTCTATTACCGCTTGGTTACAGAGAAGTAGAAAACGATTGGTTGGTAAATCTCAAAAAAGTACGTGCAGCTAAAGAAGACCTTGTAACAGAGATAGCTTAACACAGTTATACTGAATTAAAAAAGGTGCATTTTGCACCTTTTTTAATTTTCGGTATTTTTTTTAATTTAAACTTCGGTATTCGTTGGGGGTAACACCTGTTTTCTGCTTAAACAATCTTGTAAAGTGTTGCGGGTATTTAAACCCCAGTTCATACGCAATCTCACTGATAGATTTGTTATGGTCAAAAATCCGCACTTTGGCAATATTGATGACTTTAGACTGTATGTATTCCTGTGCAGATACTCCGGTATCTTTCTTAATTAAATCGCCAAAATAATTTGCGGAAAGGTTCAGTTCATCCGCACACCAACTCACAGACGGCAAACCAATATTCTGTGGCTTTTCCGAAGAAAAATAATTGTCCAGTATTTCTTCAAAGCGTTCTAAAATTCCCTTGTTCACAACTTCCCTCGTTATAAACTGGCGGTCGTAAAACCGTGTGCAATAATTCAGGAACAACCCAATCGTTGATACAATCAGTTGCTTGCTGTGCTTATCAATAGCGTGTTGCAGTTCGTATTCAATCTTAGCAAAGCAATCCAAAATGATTTTCCTTTCCTGTACTGACAGGTGCAAAGCCTCATTCACAGCATAAGAGAAAAAATGATAGTTGCCTATATTCTGCCCCAGTGATGTGCCTATAATCAAATCGGGATGGAACACCAATGCAATGCCTTGTGGCTGATAAAATTCCTCGCCGCTTTGCCCGATTACCTGTCCCGGCGCAAGAAATATCAATGTACCCTCTTCATAGTCGTAATGGTGCAATCCATATCGCATATCGCCACAGTAAATCTGTTTAAAAAAGACCGTGTAAAACTCATAGCGCATACGACTTAGCTTTCTTGGGTCAGCTTTGTCTAAATGAACCACACTAACCAAAGGGTGCAATGTTTCGTTTTTGTTAAAAACGTTGTATTCCCTTATGGTGCTGAAATTGATAATATCGTCCATTTTTCAATTTTTTAAATCGGATAAACAAATTTACAAAATCATTTCCCTCGTTTTACGCTACTATCTCCAAATCAGTGATTTTGGTAGGTAATACAGTAATCCATATAAGCAACAAGCCAATAACTACTTACAACTTTGTATTATGAATAATTTGAGATAGTTATCTCAGGTTGCAAATTGTATATAGTTATGACAAATAAAAGGAATTGGATTATGCAAATAGCACTCTTAATAACAATGCTGTTTATGTCTTGCACTCCCGCACAGCAGGAAGATATAAGTAAAGAAACATCATCGAATATAAATCCTGAACGGACACTCATTGTTTATTTATCCCGAACCAACAATACCAAAGCGGTAGCCCAAATCATTCAAAAAAATGTGGGTGGCACATTGGTCGCTTTGGAACTGGAAACACCGTACCCTGAACACTATCAGACAACGGTAAATCAGGTTGCAGAAGAAAACAGGACAGGTTATCTGCCACCCCTCAAAACTAAGATTGACAGCATACAAAATTACAATGTAGTCTTTGTCGGTTTTCCAACGTGGGGAATGCAATTGCCGCCACCGATGAAAAGTTTTTTAAAGCAATATGATTTAAGCGGTAAAAAAGTAATCCCGTTCAATACCAACGGCGGTTACGGTATCGGCAGTAGTTTTCAAACGGTAAAAGAGTTATGCCCTAACAGTGATGTACTGGAGGGCTTTACTGTTAAAGGCGGTTCGGAAAGGGACGGGATTTTATTTGTAATGGAGGGCGACAAAGAAGTGCAGGTACAGGCAGAAGTAAAGAAATGGCTGCGGGAAATTGGTTTAATAGAATGAGATAGCATTTCGGTTATATGAACAGTGATTTTGGTAGGTAAAACAGTAATAGGTATAAGCCAACTATTTTTTTATGTTCCGAAATTTGTATGGTAAATAGAATAAAAATGAAGCAATTGAAAATCATAGGTCTTATAGCAATGATAATTTCCATTTCATTGTTCACAAACCAAATAAAAGCACAGCAAATGGCAACGACAGAAAAAAGTTTAAGCCCGCAAGAGCAAAGTATCATATCCATTTCTGCATTAACTGCAAAAGGAGATTTGGATAAACTGAAAACAGCCTTAAATAATGGGCTTGAAAACGGGCTTACCATTAATGAAATAAAAGAAGCATTGGTACACACGTATGCTTATTGCGGCTTTCCACGCAGCATCAGGGGCTTGCAAACCTTTATGGAAGTAATGGACGAACGCAAGGCAAAAGGCATTAACGATAATGTCGGTAAAGAGGCTTCAAAGGTTGATGAAACAGGCAGCAAATATGAGCGTGGTAAAAAGATTTTGGGCGAACTGACCAAAACACCACAGCCTGACACGCTTACAGGCTATTCAGCCTTTGCACCGACCATAGACAAATTCTTAAAAGAACATTTGTTCGCAGATATTTTTGAAAGGGATGTATTGAGCTATGTACAAAGGGAACTGGTTACAGTTTCCGTAATAGCAGCCATCGGCGATGCAGAACCGATGCTCAAAAGCCATTTGACCATCTGCCTGAATGTAGGCTTAACGCCGGAGCAATTACAAGAGTATGTGGAGGTACTGAAATCAGCCATAGGAAAAAAGGAAGCGAAGTCAGCACAAAAAGTGTTGGAAGAAGTGCTTAAAAGCCGTCAGGGTAAGTAATGCAGATTGCGGAGCAATAAAATCAGAACGTCAAAAATCATAGTGTAACTTAAAAATAATTACAATGGACAATAAAGACTTAGGCAATACTAGCAGACGGAATTTTATTGCAAAATCCGTAATAGCAAGTGCAGGTGCGGTTTTAGGAGGTTCAATGTTGACCTCTTTTGCTGCTGAAAAAAAGAGTGTCA
Source organism: Chitinophagaceae bacterium (assembly GCA_019638615.1). Classification (GTDB taxonomy): domain Bacteria; phylum Bacteroidota; class Bacteroidia; order Chitinophagales; family Chitinophagaceae; genus Agriterribacter. The sequence goes on from JAHBTL010000069.1 coordinate 4,064, forward strand.
ATGAAGAGAATAATACGGCGACAGTCGGCGTGGGAAAGCGAAAGTTAGGAAAGTTGGAAGTTTCGGCAATTGGTTTAGGCGTTCAGAATATGAGCCGTACTTATCAGACTACCATACCGGACAGGAAAGAAATGCACAATATCATCAGAACTGCTTTTGATAATGGTGTTACCTTTTTTGATGCAGCCGAAGCCTATGGTCCGTGGGAAGTGGAAAAGATACTGGGCGAGGGAGTAGCTTCATTCAGAAATAAAATTGTTATCGCCACAAAGTACGGTTGGAACATTGACCAGGAAACAGGCAGGTGGTTACAAGGTCTGAACAGTCAGCCCCAACACATCAAAAAAGTGGTTGAGGGAATGTTGAAACGGTTGAATACCGACCGTATTGATTTATTGTATCAGCATCGTGTTGACCCGCAAGTACCCATTGAAGATGTTGTAGGAGCCATAAAAGATTTGATTAAGGAGGGTAAGGTGCTGCATTACGGTTTGTGCGAACCGGGACATCAGACCGTCAGGAAAGCGCACAAAGAGCATCCGGTTACAGCTATTCAAAATGAACATTCATTGATATGGCGTGGTTCGGAAAATAAAATCATTCCGCTTTGCGAAGAGTTAGGCATCGGCTTAGTGCCGTGGAGCCCTTTGGGTGTAGGCTTTTTAACGGGGTCTATTGATGCAGGAACACGATTTGCACCGGGCGATATTCGGGGAAATGAAAGCCGTTTTTCGCCGGAGAACTTACCCAATAACCTGAAGCTGGTAGAAGTGCTGCAAAGTTGGGGAGCAAAGAAACAGGCAACGCCTGGTCAAATCTCACTGGCTTGGCTGCTGCACCAAAAACCGTGGATTGTTCCTATTCCCGGCACTACACAAATGGCGCATATGTTAGAAAACACAGGCGCAGGTAATGTGAAGTTTACAATCAGTGAATATCAGGAATTAAACAATCAGTTAGCGGGTATTAAAATTACCGGAGAGCGATTGCCGCAGGGTGTACTGGCTTTATCAGATGTGGAAGCACCCGAAAAGAAATAATTAAGATAAAAGGCTTAACAGCTATAATTCATAAAAAACAATGGAAAAAGTAACATTAAACAACGGCGTTGAAATGCCCATTTTGGGCTTTGGTGTTTTTCAGGTAACAAACCTTGAAGAATGCGAACAAAGTGTGTTGAACGCAATAGCAACGGGCTACCGGCTTATTGATACAGCCGCATCTTACGGCAACGAAACGGCAGTAGGCAATGCCATCAAAAAAAGCGGTGTGCCGAGAGAAGAACTGTTTATCACCACCAAACTTTGGGTACAGGACACAGGCTACGAGAACACAAAAAAAGCCTTTGAAAAATCCCTAACCGAATTACAGTTGGATTATTTGGACTTATATCTTATTCATCAACCATTTGGCGATTATTACGGTTCTTGGAGGGCAATGGAAGAACTGTACAAACAGGGCAAAATAAAGGCAATCGGCATTAGTAATTTCCACCCCGACAGAGTTATGGATTTAATCGTACACAATGAGATTGTTCCTGCCGTCAATCAGATAGAAACGCATCCTTTCAATCAGCAGATTGAAACGCAAAAATTCTTACAGGAAAACAACATACAAATCCAGTCTTGGGCTTCATTCGCAGAGGGCAAAAACGACCTTTTCAAAAACGAGTTACTGGCTTCCATTGGCAAGAAATACAACAAATCCATAGCGCAGGTTGTACTGCGTTGGCTTACTCAAAGAGGCGTTGCGGTTATTCCAAAATCAGTGAAGAAAGAAAGGATGATTGAAAACAAAGACGTTTTTGATTTTGAATTGAGCACAGAGGATATAAATGCCATTCAGACATTAGACACCAAAGAAAGTTTGTTTTTCAGCCACCGAGACCCTGTAATGGTAAAGGCTTTGGGTACGCACAAAATACACGAATAAAAAAGCTGATTTCAAAAAAGAGCTATGCAAAAAAGAACATTAGGAAATAACGGTTTAGAAGTATCAGCATTAGGTTTAGGCTGTATGGGTCTTAGCTTCGGCTATGGGCAACCTACCGAAAAGAACGAAGCTGTAAAACTATTGCGCTCCGCTTACGAGCAGGGCATTACTTTTTTTGATACCGCCGAAGCCTATGGACCATACGCCAACGAAGAATTGTTGGGCGAAGCCCTTTCGCCGTTCCGTAACGATGTAGTGATTGCAACTAAATTCGGATTTAAAGACGGCAAGCCCGACTTGGGAATGGACAGCCGCCCCGAAACAATCAAAGCGGTTGCTGAAGCAGCACTGAAAAGATTAAAGACTGATTATATTGATTTGTTCTACCAACACAGGGTTGACCCCAATGTACCGATTGAAGATGTTGCGGGAGCAGTAAAAGAACTAATTCAGGAGGGAAAAGTAAAACACTTTGGTCTGTCTGAAGCAGGAACGGGAACCATACGCAAGGCATACGCTGTACAACCAGTTACCGCATTGCAGAGCGAATACTCAATGTTCTTCCGTGAACCGGAAAAAGAAATCATCCCCACATTGGAAGAACTGGGCATTGGCTTTGTTCCGTTTAGTCCATTGGGGAAAGGTTTTCTGACTGGAGCAATAAACAAGGACACTACGTTTAGCAAAGACGATTTCAGAAGCACTGTACCACGTTTTCAGCCGGAACATATTGCAGCCAATCAGGAATTGGTTGATTTGGTAAGTGCCATAGCTAAAGAACATAACGCCACACCTGCACAGGTGGCATTGTCGTGGCTGTTAGCTCAAAAGCCGTTCATTGTTCCGATACCAGGTACAACCAAATTAAGCCGTTTACAGGAAAATATCGGCGGGGCAAACCTTGCCTTATCATCCGATGAACTGAACAGGATAAATACAACCTTAGATACCATTAAGATTTCGGGCGAACGTTATCCTGCGCACTTAAAGTCAAGAGTTGGAAAATAAATGATAAAAGTTATGAAACAGCTAACATTATTACTAATAACAATCGCTATGACAGCTTGTACGAATGTAGAAAATACAAAAGAAACGAACGACCAAAAATTTTTGGTTATCGAAAAACAAGGCAGTTTTGCGGTGGGTGGCACAATGATTACTGCACCGGGAAATTTCGAGGTAGCCAATGCGTTGAAACCCGACGGGCAAACGCTGCACGGCGACCACGCCTATGTTTTTTATCAGGTTCCGCCAAAAGCCCATCAATACCCCTTAGTGTTTTTACACGGCGCAGGTCAATCCAAAAAAACGTGGGAAACCACGACCGACGGACGTGAGGGCTTTCAAAACATCTTTTTGAGAAAAGGTTTTGGCGTGTATCTGCTTGACCAGCCAAGACGTGGCGAAGCGGGTAAAAGTACCGTTGAGGCAACAATTAAGCCCACTCCGGACGAACAGTTTTGGTTTACCCAATTCAGGATAGGCAATTACCCTGATTACTTCCCCAATGTGCAGTTCCCAAAAGACAAAGCATCATTGGAACAATTTTACAGGCAAATGACCCCAAATACAGGTACGTTTGATGCAACCGTAATTACGGATGCCGTATCACAATTATTCAACAAAATTGGAGATGGCATCTTGGTTACGCACTCACAGGGTTGCGGTGTAGGTTGGCTCACAGCCATAAAAAATGACAAGGTTAAAGCGGTAGTAGCTTACGAACCTTACAGCGGTTTCGTATTTCCAAAAGGAGAACTACCACGCCCTATAAATTCAACAGGGCTTTTCGGTGCTTTAAGCGGTGTGGAGATACCATTAGCTGATTTTGAAAAGCTGACCAAAAAACCAATTGTTATTTACTATGGCGACAATATCGCCAAAGAACCAACTAACGTATGGAACAAAGACCATTGGCGTTCGGGGTTGGAAATGGCAAGGCTTTGGGCAGCAGCTATCAATAAACACGGTGGTGATGCCAAAGTGGTGCATCTGCCTGAAATTGGTATCAACGGGAACACGCACTTTTTAATGTCTGACCTGAACAATGTACAGGTAGCCGACCTGATGGCTCAATGGCTGAATGAAAAAGGATTAAACTAAAAACGATAAAAAATGAAAAATCTAATTGTTGCATTATTATTATCTATTTCGTCGGTATGTATTGCTCAACAAAATGAGTATGCTGTATCGTCGTATTTAAAACAAGGGGCTAAAGCACCAAATACACATTATATCGGTGAAGCCTATCTAAACGGTTTATTGGAGGCTAAAGGTGATGTTAACTATAATATTACTAAAGCAACGTTCAAGGCAAATTCTACCCTTGACTGGCATAAACATTCATCGCCTCAAATACTGATTTATGTTCAAGGTGAGGGTTACTATCAGGAAAGAGGAAAACCCGCTGTTATTCTTAAAGCCGGGGATGTAATAAGGTGTGAGAAAGATGTAGAACATTGGCATTCCTCTACCAAAGAGAGTGATGTTACCTACTTAGCCATATATGGCGGAGAACAACCAACAACTTGGACAGAGAAACTTACACAAGAATATTATGATAGTATAGCAAAAAAGCTCAAAAAATAAAATTTGATAAAATGAAAAAGTTAATATCAATAGCAGCATTAGCAATGTCAACAGGAATTACTGATATGGTCAATGCTCAAACTTACAAAGCAGACCAAAATCCCTACACATTGGTGTATGAGGGAGCGATTAAAGAAAATGTAAAGGGTAAAGTAAATATTCATCCTGTATCGTATAAAGTCAACGAAATTACGATTGCAGCCAATGTTTATACACCACCCAACTACGATGCCACAAAAAAATATCCGGCAATAGTAGTAGCGCACCCAAATGGTGGCGTGAAAGAGCAGGTTGCAGGACTATTTGCACAACGACTGTCAGAGCAGGGATATATTACCATTGCGGCTGATGCAGCCTATCAGGGCGCAAGCGGTGGAAAGCCCCGCAACGTAGATAAACCTGCAAATCGTGTTAATGATATTCACGGAATGGCAGACTTTATTACCCAATATAAAGGCGTTGATAAAGACAGGCTCGGCGTGTTGGGTATCTGTGGTGGTGGAGGCTATACCATAAAAGCCGTACAGACCGATAAAAGGTTCAAGGCAGTGGCTACGCTTAGTATGTTCAATTCCGGTATGGTAAGACGTAACGGCTTTATGAACTCACAATTTGCAACCATACAGGACAGGTTAAAACAGGCATCTGATGCAAGAGCATTGGAAGCAGCAGGCGGCGAAGTAAAATACATTGGCGGAGGTGCAGCAGCCACAGATGAGCAAATCGCAGCAATGCCGTTTGAAATGTACCGTGAGGGAGCAATCTATTACGAACGTAGCCACGCCCACCCCAATTCAGGTGCTTACCCCAACTCCGGCGGTACTTACACCGTGAGCAGTTTAATAGACCTGATGGCTTGGGATGCTACCGACCAGATTGAACTGATTAACCAACCTTTGTTGATGATAGCAGGCGACAAAGCGGACAGCTATTATATGACGGCAGATGCGTTTAACAAAGCCATCAATGCAAAGAATAAGGAATTGTTCTTAATCAAGGGAGCTACCCATATAGAAACCTATTGGAAGCCTGAATTTGTATCACAGGAATTGACCAAGTTATTGGAGTTCTATAAAGCGAACCTTTAAAAATTGAGCAATGATGAAGCATAATTTTAAATATATCCTGCCGCTTGTAGCTGTGCTGTTTGCGGCGTGTAATAACAGTCAGAAAATGGAAGAAACAAAAAAGCAGAGCGACCTTGTATTTCCGCAGGGTGAAAAAATAACCAATGCGAACTTCACCGGGACAGCCTACCTGCAAAACCTGATAACAGCAGATAGCCTTAATTCAATTGGTGTAGGAAACGTAACCTTTGAACCCGGTGCAAGAAGCAAATGGCATAAGCATCCCGCAGGACAGATATTGTTAGCTATTGATGGTGTAGGTTACTATCAGGAAAAGGGAAAACCTAAGCAGATACTTCGCAAAGGCGATGCGATAAAATGTCCACCCGATGTAGAACATTGGCACGGTGCAAGTGTAGATACCGCATTTGTTCAGGTTGCCATCACAGGACGAGAAAAGGGCGAAACAGTTTGGTTAAATGAAGTAACTGACGAGGAATACATTTCGCTCGTACCTAAAACCTGATAGTTGTTCGCTACCTGATTAAAGTACGGTTGCCTTGAAGTGGAAGTCTTCTTATCAAAGTTTTTGTCAGCTACACAAACTTTACTGCTTGCTACGCCATCAAGACAACCTTGTTTGCTTACATAAGCCTCACTTGTTAATAATGTAGCTATCAAAAAAATAAAACATGATGAGGCCACAAACTGAATTACCACCAGCGTATTACGCAATCCCATGTTGCCGAACCCGGACGGAACAATGGTTCCTTTGAGCACTTTCACAGGCAGAAAACGGGAAAGTATCCTGGCAGGAATAATGCCCGCAATTACACCAATTAAAATAGTGAAAAGAAGGAACGAAATCCAAAGAACAACATTATTATCTACTTCCCAAATAAACCAGTTTACATAGCTGAACCGCTCTAACAATTCCAGGATTATATACCCGCCTCCAAGCGCTATTAAAGCCACTAATACTGATTCACAAATAAATTGTATTACCAACTGATATCGTAATGCGCCTGTTACTTTTCGTACACCAACTTCTTTTGCACGGCTTAACGAACGGGCAAGTGTGAGATTTACATAATTGAAGGCTGCCAGCAAAAGCAAGCCCAGAGCAAAAGAAAAATTCACCGCCAGTTCGAAGATGGAATCAACGTATGGATTGCCACGCAGGTTTTCAAAATCAGGCGCTATCGCTGTAACCGGTTGCGCCCTGAAGTTCAGCTTTTCTTTACTTTTTTCACCTGCAGTCTGCTTGTTGATCGCTGTGGCAACAGACGAAAGCACTGCATCCAGGTTTTTGGGGCTCCTATTTTGCCTCATCAGCACATAGGTAAATCCATTGAGCGAAGTGAAGTTTGTGTTTTTTGAAAACTTTTTATAGGTGGCCATCGAAACCATCACATCGCTCCGAAAATGGGTGTTTTGTTTATATGGCGCTAATACTCCCTTTACAACAAAATCACCATAAGTCGGGTGCGTAAGCACTTTACCAACAACATCAGAAGTACCAAAAAAAGCTTGGGCTTTCTCTTGTGTTATTACCAGCGTATTGGGTTCTGAAGGCCGGCTTCCGGCGATTATCTTAAAGCCGAAAATGTCAAAGAAATCCGGCTCTACGTAAATAGTATTTACATCCAGTGTTTTAATCCTGTTGTTAAGCGCCCATTCAAAATCACGTACTACAAAAGTGGCCTTTTCAATGGCAGGATAATTCTCCTTTAATTGTTCTGCAGCAATATTGGGTGATAACGCATATTTTGTTTTAGCGCCCACATTGTCGGTCACATCCGTAATAACCCGGTAGGTTCTTTCAGGAAAAGGGTGAAATCTTTCGGACTCAAATGCGCTTTGCACCTGTATTAAACTAAGCAAGGCAAAGGGTATCGCAAGGCTTAAGCCAATAATGTTTATAAAGGAAAACAATTTGTTTTTCCTTAAATTTCGCCACGCAGTTTTGAAATAGTTTTTAAACATATAAGATGATTTCTGATTTTTGATATCTGATTTATTATTTCTACGTTTTCAGCTTCACCCGCCTTCTCCCTCGCCTTTCCAGGCCAGGGAGCGGCACTGCAGAATAAACCCAAACATTTAGTTGTTCCACATCATCAACAAAACATATCCAGGCAAAACGTTTCCCAATTTGCACATTTTCATATTCTCATATTTCCACACTTTCCAAACATTCTCAGCCTCCCCATCCCTACCTCGCATTTCATCAGCATCTTCTGAACTTAGGCATCCCTCTCTCCCGCCATGCGGGACGCGGAGAGGGGCCGGGGGTGAGGGCCTACTCCGTTCTTAAACTCTTTACCGGGTTCGCCAAAGCTGCCTTTACAGATTGAAAACTTATGGTGATCAAAGCAATGAATATTGCAGCGATGCCGGCCACAATAAATATCCACCAGTTGATCTCAATCCTGTATTGATAATCCTGCAACCATTGATGCATCATCCACCACGACACAGGAAAAGCAACGACACAGGAAACCAGTACCAGTTGTAAAAACTCTCTGGATAGTAGGGAGGCAATTCCCGTAACGCTTGCACCAAGCACTTTACGTATACCGATCTCCTTTATCCTCCGCTCAGCAGTATATGCAGCCAAACCAAATAATCCCAGGCAGGAAATAATGATGGCCAGCATCGCGAACACGCTCGATAATTTACTTATCAACTGCTCATTGTTGAACATCCGCTTAAACTGATCATCTACAAAATGATACGTGAAGGGATAGCCGGGGTTATCCTTTTTTAATATCGCCTCGATCTTTTTTAAAGAAGCTTCTACATTTTCCCCGGGCTTCAACCGTGCATATACTATAGAAGCATCTTCAGGCTTTACGCAAATAAACATAACCGGGTCTGGCTTACCATACATATTACCGTACATATAATCGTTTACCACACCTACAACATTTACAACAGTTGTATTACTATCTTTCCCGATACGCAATGTTTTACCCACCGCGCCTTCCTCTCCCATTAATTTTTCTAAAGACTGCGTGATCATTACATTCATGTTCCGCGATAGTACACTATCTGTATAAACAAGATCTCTTCCCTGTACAATTTTCATCCCCGTAGTTTTCATATATCCCGGGGAAACATAACGCATGGATATCAATACCTGGTTATCGGAAGTCTTGCCTTCCCAGGTAAAACCGCTTGTATTATTGCCATCATATAAAGTATTATAATTTGCCATAGCAAGGTCTTCAATTACCCCGCTCTGCAAAAGATCCTGCCGCACAACCTCGTAGTTCTTTTGCATTTCCCGGTTCATATCTATCTGTAACAGGTTATTCTTATTAAAGCCGAGGTTCCTGTTTTTTACGTGCTGTATTTGCTGATAGATTACGATTGTGCTTACAATGAGTATGATGGATATTGAGAACTGGAACACCACCAGCCCCTTTCTTATAAAAGTGGCGCTGCCTGTTTTTATTTTTAATCCTTTTAATACAAATACCGGGTTGAAAGAAGATAAATATAATGAAGGGTAACTTCCGGCGATCAACCCGCAAATAATAGTAATAGCACAAAGAGAAAGCATATGTAAAGGCTGCGATAAGCCTATTGCCAGGTTTTTTTGTACCAATAAGTTAAAGGCAGGCAAAATTAATATCATGATGATCACAGCCAGCAAAGCCGACAAAAAAGCCATAAGCATTGTTTCTCCTATAAACTGAAAAACAAGACTTCCTTTACCCGCGCCCAATACTTTGCGCACGCCTACTTCTCTTGCACGTTTTTCACTTCTTGCAGTAGCAAGGTTCATAAAGTTTACACAGGCAATCAATAAAATGATCCATGCTATAACAGAAAATAATCTCACATACTCGATTCTTCCACCACCGGTTTGTACACCATTGTCGAACTCATTGCGCAGACGCCAGTCTTTTAAGGCGAATAGAAACGGCCGCGCAGTAGACTGATTTTCTCTTTTCTGAATGAAATCATACAACAGTTTGTTTACGGAAGCGGGATATACGCCTGGCTTTAATTCAACATAAGTAGATAAACAATTGTTGCCCCAATACTGCGCCCACGACTCGCTTTCGTTGTACCATACCTTAAACGGCGTCACCCATTCAAATGTTACCGAAGAGTTTTGTGGAATATCTTTTATCACCCCCGATATAATATAATCCTGTTTGTTATCCACCCGTACCGTTTTACCTACCACATCTTTATCAGTGCCAAAAAATTTTTTAGCGGTTGACTGTGTGATGACCATTGAATACAATTGAGCAAATGCGCTTTGGGCATTACCCTCTGTAAAAGGGAAGGTAAACATGCTGAAGAAAGATGAATCAACATACGAGCCGGAGGCATACATAGATTTATCGCCGATGCTTATCAGTTTCGTTGAATTTTCCCCGCCTATTCTGCAGGTATTGGCAATTCCCGGAATTTCAGCCTGCATAGCCGGGGCTAACGGTGCAGGTGTTGAACCAAATGTTGCCGTATAAGTATCATACTTATGATTCTCCCGTATAAAATACAACTGGTCTTTTTTTATATGAAAATTGTCGTAAGCCAGCTCATTCTCCGCCCATAGAAAAATTAACCCGGCACAGGTAATACCAATTGCCAGCCCGAATATGTTTAAAAAACTGTACCCTTTATTTTTCCGGAGATTTCTACTTATAGCTTTAAGCATTATATAAAATTATTGAGTTGTTTTTTAGCTGCGGGCTTTGAGCTTTGGCTGTCAGCTATCAGCACCACTATCTCTTCACTTACCGCCCAACACTTATGCCATTCTATAAGTAGTTGATTTTCAAATTAATTGAGTAAAGCCACTATTTTTAAGTGTACGGAATCGAACACCGGTTGTACGCACCTGTGCATCATGGGTTACGAGGTTCGATAAAAACAGGTTTGCTGAAGATAGAAGGCTTTTAAAAAAAGTATTACCCACTCCCTATTTCGATGTAATATTTCGTAAAAACATTTAATCATAATTTTCAGCCCCTGAAGGCACTGTAGAACAATTCCAAACTATATTATCTACCACATCATCTATTGCGATAAATCCAAGCTAAGCGTTTCCCAATTTGTACATTTTCACATTTCTTCCCATTTTCAAATTCCCATATTTTCATATTTTCAAATTGTTTACTCCTTCTCAAATTCTTCACTCCGATATGCATCAGAGTTTCCGCATTACTTCGCTATTCGCTTCGTAATGCTACGACCGGGTTTGCCCTCGCAGCCTTAATAGCCTGGAAGCTTACCGTGATCAATGTTATGATCATTGCCGATGCAACTGCCAATGCAAAAACACCTGCGCCTATCCCTACTTTATATTCATAATTTTTTAACCATTCATGCATGCTATAATAGGCAACAGGTATGGCAATAGCACAGGAGATCAATACAAGGATCACAAAATCTTTCGACAGCAATGTCCACAGGTTGAACACGCTGGCGCCTAATACCTTTCTGACACCTATTTCTTTTACGCGCTGTTCGGCAGTAAATGATGCCAGGCCGAAAAGACCCAGGCAGGAAATAAATATTGCCAGTACTGCTACAATAGCGGCGAGATTTCCTACCAGCTCCTCGTAATTGAATTTCTTCGCATACTCTTCATCGGCAAACTGGTATTCAAATGGAAAAGCCGGGTTGTATTTTTCAAAAATGGGTTTAATAGTGCTCAGCACTTTTGAAGCAGGCATGCCGGGGTTCATACGAACATTTATATAACTCACCCATCCTTTATTAAATATTATGGTCAGCGGGGAAACAGGGCTGAAGGGCGACTGCATTTGTATATCCGGGATTACACCAACCACTTTCATTGGCTGGTCATTCCATTTCAACATTTCACCTACCGGGTTTTTCAGCCCCATTCGTTTCACTGCCGCCTGGTTTAACAATACAGCATTGGAATCTGCAAAATCTCTTGCAAAATCCCTTCCGTCAACCAACTTAATTCCTAAAGTTTTCGTGTAGTCGTAATCGGTAGCGATTGTTGAAAATACAACCGTCTTTTCTACTGGCTGGCTATTCTTCCATTCCCAGCCGTTGTTATTGCTGAAAATTTGTGAAGGGGGTGAATTGCTTTTACAAATAGAAACCACAGCGCCTGTGCTTAATAACTCATTTCGAAAAGCATCATAGCTTTTAGAAATATCATCCGACCAGTCAACCGAAATCAACCCTTTGTTATCAAACCCTATAGGCTGGTTTTTTCCGAACTGTATTTGCCTGTAAATAACAACCGTGCCGATCATTAGTATTACCGAGCTTGCAAACTGGGTAACCACTAATATTTTACGCGGCAAGGAGCTGCTCTTGCCGGCTTTTACATTTCCTTTCAATACCCTCACCGGGTTAAACGAAGACAAGTAAAATGCAGGATAGCTTCCCGCAAGCAAACCGGTTATCACCGTGAACACAATCATAACACCCCAAAACAAGGGGTTACCAATATGCAGGCTCATTTCTTTCTCCGTAAGCTTATTGAAAAACGGTAATGCAAGCGCAACCAATCCCAGCGCAAATAAAAATGCCAGCCCTGATATTAACATAGACTCGCTTAAAAACTGTTGCACCAGGTCTTTTCTTCCGGAGCCAACAGCTTTGCGAACGCCTACTTCTTTAGCGCGTTTTTCCGAACGGGCTGTACTAAGGTTCATAAAATTGATGCAGGCAATCAGCAATACAATGAATCCCAAAATGCCAAACATTCTTACGTACTTTATAAAGCCCCCGGTATTTTTTCCGTTTTCAAAATCGTTGTACAAACGCCATTTGCTCATAGGGTGAATAAACACTTCAGGTCTGACGCTCTTTAATGTATTCTCATCTGTAAAATGTGAAATAACCACATCCTTAACTTTTGCATCTACCGCTTTTTCTGTGGCATTGCTGTTCAACTGCACAAACGCTTGCCATGAATTGTTTCCCCAGTTTGTTTTATGATACAGGTTGACATAGTCATACATTTTTTCCTGTAAGTGAAAGGGAATAAGATAGTCAAAGCTGAGCGCACTGTTTTTAGGCTGCTTCGGAACAACTGCGGTAACCTTCAGGTTGGTAGCGTTATCAAACTTCAGCATTTTTCCAATAGGGTCTTCAGCACCGAAAAGGATACCAGCCGTTTCATCTGTCAGTACAATAGAATAAGGGTCATGCAAGGGATTTTTATTTCCTTTAAGAATATTCAGCGAAAACATATCAACGCCTTCTTCACCCAAAAAATGTCCCATCCTGCTGATCTTCTTTTCTCCATATATGAGTGAATGTTTTCCGCCCCAGTCGCACATGGCCACGGCTTTAAAATCAGGATATTTCGCTTTCAGCTCCTCACCTATGGGATAGGGCAATGCTATTTGTGAACCACGCTTACCATCAAAGGTCTGGCTCATCATTACCTGGTAAACAGCGTTGTAGTTTTTAAAATGTTTATTAGCAGACACCTCATCATATATCCATAGTCCAATGATCATGGCAACAGCCATCCCGGCTGCAAGCCCGATAATATTGATCAAAGAATACACTTTATTCTTTGTAAGATTTCTCCAGGCGACTTTGAAATAGTTTTTGATCATTGTATAAGAGTTGGACTGTCAGCCTTCAGCTATCAGCTT
>JAHBTL010000007.1 GCA_019638615.1 Chitinophagaceae bacterium
GTCGTCATTTCGATCCCGCCTTAGGTCATATTGAATTAAATGCATATTGTGGCGGGAGAGAAATCTGTTAGGCAAAGTGCAAATGTTGAGCATTAGTACAAAAGCTCAGCAGATTTCTCCTTCGCATAAAAGTGATTAAACCACAGTGTTCGTGTTGGCTCGGTCGAAAGGACGATCATATCCAATCATACCAAAATACTGCGACCTCATTACTAAGAAAAGGAGAGATTTTTTCGATAAAAAGCGGACGAAAAAACCTCCCTGCGTTTGAACAGCCTACCTTACAGGTTTTTGTCTTTACTAATTCCCTCTTCCATCTTTCGACATTAGTCCGTATATTTCACTTAATTATCGTTCTGATATGCCGTTGAAAAAAATATTTTTCAGCTATTCCAGGCAGGATGGCAGCGAGTTTTCACTGCGACTGGCGGTTGATTTAAAAAAAAGCGGCTTTAATGTGTGGATTGATCAGCAGGATATACGCGCCGGCACAGAATGGGATCTGGAAGTGGAAAAGGCGCTGGAAACCTGCGATTGCCTGCTGTTCGTGGAAACAGAAAGATCTGTTGTCTCCAACAATGTGCTGGATGAAGTATACTATGCGCTCGGACAAAATAAAAAAGTGATCCCGCTGATTGTTGTAGACAGCAAAACACCCTTCCGCATACAAAGAATACAGCATGTAGATTTTACGCAGGATTATGACACCGGCCTGAAAAAACTCATACAGGAGCTGCAAAATGCCGGCACCAATACTTTTGTTCAAGCGCCGCAGACCATTGCTTTGCCCAAAACCTTCCTGCAGCAATATAAAAGCTGGTTGATCAGTACCGCAGCATTAATGACTGTTATACTATTTACGCTTTGGTATAATGCTGCCAACCGTAAAGCCCCCGCGGGAGACATTGAAATAGGGACGAAAGATAAAGTTGTTGCAGAAGGGAACAGTAACCGTGATGATAATGCCGCTACAGAAGCAGAAACCGTGCGCTCTGCAGAAAAGCAGGTTACCGCCGGAAAAAATCAAACGGAAATACAGGCGGATAAAAAAGCGGAAAAGAAAACAATACGATTATCAACGATTGATCTGACTGCTTTGGCCGGGGAGTGGCGATTGAAGGAGGTGGATATTAAAAACCAATCGCATGATGGGTATATAAAAATTGAAGCAGCCGCCGGTAATAAATTTAATATCAGGAGCGCTTTGCGTTTCTTTTATATTAAACCGGTGGATACAGTGTACCTGAGTATTTTCAATGCTTTTGTAGGATGCACGAATTGCGCGTTGCAGGAAGAGATCAAGCTGGCTGTGGAAGATATTGCCATCGGATCTCAGTGGTATTCTATCCTGAAGCATGACCAGGAAGGTGTTGGTAAAGCCGGTGATACGATCATGGACAGAGGCGGCAATAAATCAATAAGGGGTACGGCAGTATTGCAGTTCACGGATAACGAAACAGCAGTAATAAAAGTTTCCCGGTCTACGCCTGTTGAATTGGATGGCGGGTTGATATTGCAACCGTTTACGTACCTGTTTACTTTTAAAAAATTGGATTGATTTTACAACATAGGAACAATAGGTAGATAGAAAAGCATAGTATATTTTGCACGTATTTTTCTTTTAATATCCTATGTATGTCTATGTTTCTATCCTTCTATGTGGTTATTACAGAAACCCCAGCTCCAGCTTCGCTTCTTCACTCATCATGTCTTTGGTCCAGGGTGGATCAAAAGTGAGGTGTACGTGCACATCCTTTACACCTTCTACTGATTCGGCTTTTTGTTGTACTTCGGCGATGATCTCTCCTGCAACGGGGCATGCAGGTGCGGTAAGCGTCATGGTAATTTTTACCTTCCCGGCAGCTTCATCTGTCTGGAGTTCATATACCAATCCCAGTTCCCATATATTCACAGGAATTTCCGGATCGTACACGGTTTTTAAAACCTCTTCTATTTTATCGCGTAATGTTACTTCCATAAACCCCTAATAGAATATTTCACGCAAAGCCCGCAAAGGAGCAGAGACGCAACGAAAAAATCAGAAATCACAAATCATACATCAGAATCGTTTTTCGCCTGGAATGCCAATCCATACATTTTCATCTGTTTCAGCATGGAAAGCAGTCCATTTGAACGGGTCATGGATAAATGACTTTTCAAACCTATGGCATCAATAAAATATATTTCCGCGTTAGCGATAGCTTCAGGCGTTTGCCCGGATAAAACCCGCACTACCATACTCACCAGGCCTTTCGTTATCAATGCATCGCTGTCCGCAGTAAAATAAACTTTACCATCTTTGTAATCGGCATGCAGCCAAACTTTTGACTGGCATCCTTTTATCAGGTTCTCGTCTTTTTTATATGCATCATCAATCAGCGGCAGATCCTTTCCAAGCTGGATAATGTATTCATATTTCTCCGCCCATTCGGTAAAAAAACTGAATTCTTCAATAATGGCTTCCTGTTGTTCTTTGATCGTCATATGAAGATGCAAAGTTAGGGGATTGTAGTTACAGGTCGCAAGTTCCAGGTTGCAGGTTTGAAATAAGCCATCGGCTGTCAGCCATGAGCTATCAGCTTTGGGTAATTTCAAATTTCAAATTTCAAATTTGCAATCTAACCTCTCACTCCAGTATACGCCGGGCTTTTTCAATCCCTTTTACCAGTTCATCTACTTCGGCTTTGGTATTGTAGAACGAGAAAGAAGCGCGTACGGTTCCCGGGATGTTGAACAGTTCCATCAGGGGCTGGGTGCAATGATGTCCCGTTCTTACCGCAATGGAGTATTTGTCCAGGAGCTCTCCCAGGTCGAACGGATGAATGTTTCCTACTAAAAATGAAATGGCGCCTGCACGATGGGCGGCATCGCCAATAAATCTTAGGGATGGTACTGCAGACAACTGCTCATAAGCATAGGCTACCAGCTCCTCTTCAGCATGCTGAATGGTGTGTATACCGGTCTGTTGTATATAATCAACCGCAGCACCCAATGCAATGGCGCCGGATATATCGGGAGTGCCCGCCTCAAATTTAAAAGGCAGCTCGTTATAAGTAGTTTTTTCGAATGTTACATTTTTGATCATATCGCCGCCTCCTTCAAAGGGAGGCATGGCATTCAGCCATTTTTCCTTCCCATACAATATGCCGATACCGGTGGGTCCGTACATCTTGTGCCCGGAAAATGCGATGAAGTCGGCATCCAGTTCCTGTACATTCATGGGTATGTGCTGTATGGCCTGCGCGGCATCGAGCAAAACAGGGATGTGGAAAGCATGCGCTTTTGCAATGATCTCCTCTACGGGGTTAACAGTTCCCAGGCTGTTGGACACATACGTAACCGCTACTATTTTTACTTTTTCAGTAAGCAGCTTATCAAACTCATCCATTTTCAGCTCCCCCTTTTCATTGATCGGGATCACTTTCAATGTGGCTCCTTTCTCTTCACATACCAGTTGCCAGGGCACGATGTTGGAATGGTGCTCCATGGCGGAGATCAGCACTTCGTCGCCTTTGCCAATAAACTTTCTGCCGAATGAATAAGCAACAAGATTAATGCTGTCGGTAGTGCCTTTGGTAAATATTACTTCATGCTCCCCGGCAGCGTGAATAAAGCCGGCTACCTTTCTTCTGGCTACTTCATATGCTTCGGTAGCCTGCTGACTTAAGTAATGCACTCCCCGGTGTACATTGCTGTTGTATGTTGTATAGTATTGTTCGAGTGTTTGCAGAACCTGTAAAGGCTTTTGTGTAGTGGCGGCATTGTCGAAATATACAAGCGGCTTGCCGTATACTTTTGTCTGCAGTATCGGGAAATCTTTCCGTATACGTTCTACATCAAAGTTCAGCTCCGTTATCGTATCTGTTTTAGTCATACGCTTCTGCCATTTTATGAGCGATCAGTTTTTCAACGTATTCTCTCACAGCAGGAATTTGTATTTTATTGGTAACATCAAAAGCAAAGGCGTTCACCAGCAGGTTCCTGGCGGCTACTTCGCCTATACCTCTTGCTTTTAAATAAAACAAGGCTTCATTATTAAAGCTGCCTACAGTTGACCCGTGACTGCATTTTACATCGTCCGCGAATATCTCCAGTTGAGGTTTGGAGTCTACCACCGCTTTATCGCTTAACAGCATGTTGTTGTTTTGCTGAAATGCGTTGGTTTTCTGGGCGTCCTGTTGAACAAATATTTTCCCGTTGAATACTGCCCTCGACTGATCCATCAATACGCCTTTGTACAATTCGTTGCTCAGGCAATGGGGCTTCATATGGTTCACCAGTGTATGATTGTCTACCAACTGACTGCCGGCGGTAAGATACAATCCATATAAATGGCTTTCCGTATTGGAGCCGTCCAGGTTGAGATGCAGGTTGTTTCTTACTAAAGCAGCTCCCGGTAAAGTATAAGTGAAGTTGTTGTACAGGCTATCCCCTTTTTGCACTACCTGTGTAAAATTCACAAAGTGCGCATTGCCCGGCGCTGTTTGAAGGTGATATTGATCTAATCTCGCGTTTTCAGCTATATAACATTCCGTAACGGTATTTACAAAAAGAGATTGCCGGCCTTTAATGAATACCGATTCAATGATCTCCGCCCTGGAATGCCTGTTGGCTATCATTAAAATACGGGGCTGACTAAAAAACGGCTCTTCCGCGTTGTATACATGCGTAATATGAACAGGTTTGTCGACCACTGCGTTTTTAGCTATTTCAATAATGATCCCGTTTTCGAATAAAGCCGTATTCAAAGAAGCAAAGCTGTTATTGCGGAAAGCAATATGCTTTCCCAGGTATTGCTGCAGCGCCGGGTCTTGTATGCCAGTACGGATAGGAGTGATCCTGATCCCGGGAATATCCACATCCACGTTCAGCAAACCGTTTTTTAATACGATTTCATAGGCATCCAATCCGGGAATGCTGCCGGCATTTTTATTTTCATGTAAAGATGCTGCAGCAGGCTCTAAGGTATAGGCTTCTTTCAAAAAAGGCGCTATGTTGGTAAAACGCCATTCTTCCTGCCTGGTGGTTGGAAACCCCTGCACAGTAAAAGCTTCAAAAGCTTCGCGGCGCAGGTTGTGCAGCCACTCATTCCTGTTTAACGTTTCTTTTTTGTTGTATAGTTCGGTAAACTGGTCGTATAGTGATGTTGTAGTTGTCATTATAATATAGAAATGTAAGGATTGATCAAACCGATTCGCTGGTAACCGGTTCTTTGATCCAGTCGTAGCCTCTCTCTTCCAGCTCAAGCGCCAATTCTTTAGTGCCTGATTTCACGATCTTTCCATCGTACAATACATGAACAAAATCGGGAACGATGTAATCCAGCAAACGCTGGTAATGCGTGATCACTATAAACGCGTTTTTATCAGAGCGCAGCTTGTTTACCCCGTTTGATACAATACGCAACGCGTCGATATCCAGTCCTGAATCCGTTTCATCCAGAATAGATAATTTGGGGTTCAGCATTGCCAGTTGAAATATTTCATTTCTCTTTTTTTCGCCGCCTGAAAAACCTTCGTTCAACGAACGGTTGGTAAGCTTGGCATCAAACTCAACCAGCTTTTGTTTTTCTCTTGTGAGCCTCAGGAATTCTTTTGCCTCGATAGGCGGCTCGTTGTGATAGGCCCTTATTTCATTTAACGCTGTACGTAAAAAATTTATGTTAGATACTCCCGGGATTTCAATCGGGTATTGAAATGCCAGGAACAATCCTTCTCTCGCCCTGTCTTCCGGTGAAAGATCTAACAGGTTCTTTCCGTCAAAGGTTACATCCCCGCAGGTCACTTCATAACTCTCTCTTCCTGCCAGTACCGAAGCCAGCGAACTTTTCCCGGATCCGTTGGGTCCCATGATCGCATGCACTTCACCGGCATTTACCTGCAGATCAATTCCTTTTAAAATCAGCTTATCCTCAACTTTAGCCTGTAGATTTTTAATGCTTAACATATCTGCTTTTCTGTGTTTCTTTTATATTATAATCAGCAAATGGATTTTATCCACCTGCATCATTTTAAATGAAATTATCCTACACTTCCTTCCAATGAAATAGACAGCAGCTTTTGCGCTTCTACTGCAAATTCCATCGGCAGTTGGTTCAATACTTCTTTTGCATAACCATTCACGATCAGCGCTACCGCTTTTTCCGTATCAATGCCCCTTTGATTAAGGTAAAAGATCTGGTCTTCGCCGATCTTGGATGTGGTAGCCTCGTGCTCTATCGTAGCGGTTTTATTTTTGGATTCGATGTACGGAAAGGTATGTGCGCCGCACCTGTCGCCAATCAAGAGCGAATCGCATTGTGTAAAATTTCTTGCCTGCTCGGCTTTGCTGCCTACCTGCACCAGCCCCCTGTAGCTGTTCTGGCCTTCGCCGGCGGATATACCTTTTGAAATGATCCTGCTTTTGGTTTGTTTACCGATATGGAACATTTTGGTACCTGTATCGGCAATTTGCTTGTTTTTGGTAACGGCCACCGAGTAAAACTCACCGCTGCTGTAATCTCCCTGCAAAATAACGCTGGGATATTTCCAGGTAATAGCAGAGCCGGTTTCTACCTGCGTCCACGAAATTTTGGAATGGGCACCTTTGCAGATACCGCGTTTGGTTACAAAATTGTAAATGCCGCCATTGCCCTCTTTATCGCCGGGGTACCAGTTTTGTACCGTACTGTATTTAATTTCAGCGTTTTCAAGAGCAATCAGCTCCACCACGGCAGCATGTAACTGGTTTTCATCTCTTTTAGGTGCAGTGCAACCTTCCAGGTAGCTCACATAGCTGCCTTCGTCGGCTATGATGAGTGTGCGTTCAAACTGCCCGGTATTCTCCGTATTGATCCTGAAATAAGTAGACAGTTCCATGGGGCAACGAACGCCTTTGGGGATGTATACAAATGAACCATCGGAAAAAGCAGCCGCATTCAGGGAGGCATACAGATTATCTGAGTAAGGCACTACCGAACCCAGGTATTTTTGTACCAGTTCAGGATGTTCTTTTACAGCCTCGCTGATGGAGCAAAAAATAATACCCTGCTCTTTCAGGGTTTCTTTATAGGTAGTTGCAACCGACACGCTGTCGAAAACGGCGTCTACAGCTACACCTGCTAACAATTTTTGTTCAGAAAGAGGAATGCCCAGCTTTTCGAATGTTGAGATCAGTTCCGGATCTACCTCGTCCAGACTCTTATATTTGGCCTTCGATTTTGGAGCGGCATAATATGAAATGTCCTGGAAATCAACTGCAGGCAATTCAAAATTCTGCCAGGTGGGCGCAGGTTGTTTTAAAAAAGAGTGATATCCTTTTAAACGCCATTCCAGCAACCAGGCCGGCTCTTCCTTTTTGGCTGATATAAAGTGTATTGTTTCTTCGCTCAGTCCCTTAGGCGCTACCTCCATCTCAATGTCCGTAACGAAACCAAACTCATATTCCTTGTCACTATATTCCTCTAATATGTCTGTGCTTTTATTAGCCATAATGTTAATATGTTAAAACGCCGGAGCCGTAAAGCTACACCGAAAAACTTTCCCCGCAACTGCAGGTTCTGGTGGCATTGGGATTGTTGAAGGTAAGTCCCTTCCCGTTCAAACCGCCTGAATAGTCTAGTTCTGTACCATACAGGTACAGAAGGCTTTTCATATCCACTACGATCTTAATGCCTTTATCTTCATATTCTTCATCGCCGGCTTTCTTTTCATTATCAAAGCTGAGCCTGTATTCCAGGCCTGAACAACCGCCTCCCTTCACTCCCACTCTTACAAAAGTACCCGCTCCTTTGTTTTCCTGCGCCATCAGGTTGGTGATGTATTCTTTTGCCGAAGGAGAAACCGTAATCATAAACTTCTTATTTAACTATCGGCAAAATTACACTTTTAAATGCAAAGAGAGCCTAAAATGTGTTATTATTGCCACTTTAATTAAAGCCATTGAACGCAGCGTACCAGATACAACATCCTGAAAACGAAACGCTTGATAGCGGGCAGTGCAACCTGTATGTTGAAGTAGCGGCAGAATACCTGCTTTTTGGCATACTGGATAAAAGCAGGAATGAATTTACCGATCTGAATTACTACCGTCTTGATAAATACAATACGTTTAATCATTTAAAAGACATATTATATGGCAACCAGCTGCTTTCCGGGTCGTACAACGAAACCAGGATCGCTTACCACTTTCCTGATTGTTTGGTAATGCCGTATGAGAAATACGATGCCGGGCTTAAAGGAGATATGCTGAATCTGGTGTATGGCGATCTGCATAAAGGAGACATCCTGGAAGATAGCATAGAGCCCGGGCAGTGGCATGCTGTGTACAGGGTGCCTTCGGCTTTGCACCAGGTGCTTACTGCGCAGTTCCCGCGGGCGGTATTTTGCCATGCCTACACGGTTTTTCTCCGGCGAAAAAGCGCTGAAGGGCAGTTGCCTGCCGGTGATGCAGCCTTCCTGGTATTTTATGAACATAAATTATTGTTCGCTTTTTTCAGGGATGCAAAACTTCAGTTGATCCGCACATTTGAATATGAAACGGCGGAGGATGTTACTTTCCATCTTTTAAATGCCTGCCGGCAACTGGAAGCCGATTGCGAAAAAATAGTATTGCACATTTCCGGTTTACTTGACGATCATTCTTCGGTATATGCTGAGCTGCAGAAATATTTCCTGCAAACCGAGCTGGAACAACGCCCTGACAGCTTTTCTTATACCAGCGCTTTCGATGAATACCCGGCTCATTTTTTTACTTCACTATTTGGTATTGCTTTATGCGCATTATAGGAGGAACCGCGGGCGGCAGGAAGTTCAACCCTCCTGCAAAAATGCCGCATACCCGGCCTACCACCGATATTGCGAAGGAAGGTTTGTTTAACATCATCGAAAATAATTTAGTCGTCAGTGAATTAAAAACGCTTGACTTATTTGGCGGTACCGGCAGTATCAGCTATGAGCTGGCTTCAAGAGGCGCGCAGGATCTTACCATTGTTGAAAAAGATCCTAAAATGTATGCGTTCATTGTTCAAAACGCCCGGGCCCTGGGATTTCAACAAATACTTTGTGTTAAAATGGATGTATTTGCCTACATCCGCCAGTGTTCAGAAAAATATAATTTTATATTTGCGGGTCCTCCATATGCCTTGGGAAATATTGATGACCTTCCCGCAGAGGTTTTTAAATACAATTTGTTGCAGCAGGGGGGGTGGTTTGTGCTGGAACATACTCCCAGGAACAATTACGAAAAATTACCGTATTTTAGAACAGCCAGAAACTACGGCACTACTGTTTTCTCCATATTTATTAACCGCGAAAAACAAGAATAGTGAAGAAAGATATGGCTATCTAATTAAACATGACTAAACAAGCGCTCAGGAAGTTATACAAACAGAAAAGAAACCAGTTGACTGACAGCCAGTCTGAAAAATTACAGGATCTGTTGATGATCAAATTTCAGCAGTTATCGCTTCCCTTTCTCCAGTACCTGCATACGTATCTTCCCATACATATTCACAAGGAGGTAGATACCTACCCGGTGATGGAATTTCTCCGCTTTACCAATCCGGGTATAACTTTTGTAGTGCCACGAACAGACTTCACGCACTATACAATGGTTAACTATGTTTATGACGATGATACGGTGCTGGTAAAAAATGAATACGATATCATGGAGCCGGCAGGAGGAGTAATAGTAAACAGCGCACTCATTGATATGGTGCTGGTGCCTTTGTTGGCCTTTGATGAAAAAGGGAACAGGGTTGGCTATGGCAAAGGATTTTATGATCGTTTCCTGGCAGTATGCAGGCCCGATGTCATTAAGGTTGGATTGTCGTTTTTTGAAGCCGGAGATCAGATAAGCGATACTGATGAATTTGATATACCTTTAAATTATTGTGTAACGCCATACAAATTATATGAATTTTAATGCTGCCTGGCTTAGGATATTGAGGCTGCTGTTATTTCCGGTTGCTGTTATTTATGGATGCATCATTAAAGCACGCAATTATTTGTATAACCGAAATATCCTTAAGTCGGATAAATTTAATTTTCCGGTCATATGCATTGGTAATCTTTCTGTTGGTGGTACGGGCAAATCTCCTATGGTAGAATATTTATTACGACAACTGGCAGGGCGTTACCAGGTAGCGACTTTAAGCCGCGGCTATAAACGAAAAACAAAAGGATATGCAATAGCGGGAAAAAAAGCAACGGCTATCGATATTGGAGATGAACCCATGCAATTTCATGTAAAATTTCCCGACGTATATGTAGCGGTGGGAGAGGAGCGGGTGATTGCCATACCACAATTGCTGTACGACAAACCCGATACGGATGTTATTATTTTAGATGATGCGATGCAGCACAGGGCTGTTACGGCGGGGCTTACTATTTTGTTAACTGATTGCAGTCGCCTTTTTACCAGGGATATTTTTTTGCCTACCGGTAATTTAAGAGATGAAAGAAGAAGCTACAAACGCTCGGACATTATTGTAGTAACAAAATGCAACGATCAACTCAGTACTGAAGAAAAACAAAAAATCATCCGCGAAATAAAGCCATTGGAAGGGCAGCATGTTTTCTTTACCGGCATACGGTATGCCCAGCCTTATCATATTATTTCAAGGCTTTCAAAAAGGCTTTCAGAAGATTTGAGCGTGCTGCTGGTGTGCGCCATCGCTAATCCCACACCCCTTAAAACGTATATCAGGCAGAAAACAGGGCACTATGAAGCATTGTACTATAAGGATCATTATATTTTTACAATAGATGATCTGAAAGAGATAATCAGGCGGTTTAAAAATTTAGAAGGAGAGAATAAAATAATTTTAATAACGGAAAAAGATGCGGTACGGCTGGTAAAATTTTCGGGAGAATTGCATGATTTACCGGTATATGTACTGCCAATGGAAATTTATTTTTTATTTAATGAATCACAACAGTTTAACCAACAGGTTGAAATGTTCATACAGGAGTTTAAAGGAAACCTGAATCACAATTATGGGAAAAAAGAATATAAAAAACACTAAAAGAACAAAGCATAAGGCAGGAACATTGACTGGAACTTTGGATGTTACCCGTTCGGGAATTGGATATGTAATCGTTGAAAATCAGCAAAAGGATGTACTTGTACGTCCGCAGGATTTTAATCATGCCTTACATGGCGACCGGGTAAGCGTTTCGGTTACCAGGCACAATCCGCGAACAGGCAGAATAGAGGGCGTGGTTACGGATGTGATAGAAAGAAAACAAACGGAGTTTATAGGCAGAATAGAAATGAACAGGGATTTTGCGTTTTTTATACCTGATAAAGCGAAAGGAACACCGGACATGTACATACCCGCTTCAAAATTTAACGGAGCCAAAAATGGCGACCGGGTAGTGGTGCGGATTACAGATTGGGAGAAAAAAAATAAAAGCCCGAACGGAGAAGTGATAAGCGTGCTGAATGCAGCGGATGAAAATGACCTGGCCATGAAGGAAATACTGGTGGATGCGGGTTTTGCGCTGGAGTTTGAAGAGGAGGCGCTGGAAGAAGCTGCAAGAATGCCGGATATAATAAGCGGTGCGGATATCAGCAGCAGGAAGGACATGAGAGACGTCCTTACTTTCACCATTGATCCTGTTGATGCGAAGGACTTTGACGATGCCATCAGCTTTAAAAAAATAAAAAACGGCTTATATGAAATAGGAGTGCATATTGCAGATGTAAGCCATTATGTGGAAACTGGTACTGCACTTGATCAGAACGCATATGACAGGGCTACTTCGGTTTATCTCCCCGACAGGGTATTGCCCATGCTGCCTGAACATATATCCAATGTTTTATGCTCATTACGTCCTAATGAGGATAAGCTGACTTTTTCTGCGATCTTCCAGATCACGGCGAAAGGGGAAGTAAAAAGTCAATGGTTGGGCCGAACCGTCATTCATTCCGATCACCGGTTCACATACGAGTCGGCGCAGGAGATCATTGAAAGTAAAGAAGGAATTTATAAAGATGAAATCTTGTTGCTGAACGACCTGGCTCAAAAATTCAGGAAGCAGCGGTTTAAAAACGGGGCCATTAATTTTTCATCGCAGGAGGTCAGGTTCAAGCTCGATGAAAATGGTAAGCCCACCGGCATTGTAATCAAAGAGAGTAAAGAAGCCCATCAACTGATTGAAGAATTTATGTTGTTGGCCAACCGGACCGTAGCAGAGCATATTGCCAAAATAAGAATCAACAAACATCCTTTGCCTTTCCCTTATCGCGTGCACGATACCCCCGATGAAGAGAAACTGCTTCCTTTTGTTGATTTCGCAAAGAAATTCGGGCATAAATTTGATACCAAAACACCAGAGGGGATCGCTTCTTCTTTTAACTCCATGCTGGAAGAAGTAAAAGGCAAGCCCGAGCAGCATGTGCTGGAACAACTGGGTATACGCACCATGGCAAAAGCCGTGTATACGCAGGACAATATAGGGCACTACGGACTGGGTTTCAAAAATTATTGCCATTTTACTTCTCCGATCAGGCGGTATCCTGATATTATGGTGCATCGTATTTTACAGCAGGTGCTGGATGATCATCCTGTGGCCGACAAAAAAATGGAAGAAAAATGCAGGCATTGCAGCGAACGGGAGCGGGCGGCCATGGAGGCAGAGCGGGCCGCGAATAAATACAAACAGGTAGAATTCATGCAGGACTACCTGGGTGAAGAATTTGAAGGCATCATCAGCGGTGTTGCGGGTTTTGGCTTTTGGGTGGAAACGATCGCGCATAAATGTGAAGGACTGGTGAGTTTGTACAGCCTGCTGGACTACGATGATTTCAGGCTGATCGAAAGCGAATATTGCCTGGCAGGCAAAAGGAGCGGGCGGACATTCAGGATGGGAGATAAGGTCTGGATCAAAGTGGTATCGGCCAATTTGGGTAAACGCCAGCTGGATTACGAATGGATAATAAAGCCCGGCGATGAAAATAACAGCAGTGAAAAGAAGAAAGGGAGGAAGAGGAAGTAGAAGGATTCATGATTTGAAATTTGAGATTTGAGATTCGTCACAGCGGACATGTTATAGATTGTTTACAATATATAGTTTGTTGATAGGCGATGGTTCAACGCAATCCAATTTCAAATATCAAATGTCAAATCTTCAAACAATAAACAACAAACCATTGCATTCATTTGAAACATTGGTAAAGGAATTTTCCGAGCGATTTAATACCCGGCATTTTCCGTCAACCGTACCGCAATTGTATGAGCCGGCCGGATATTTTTTATCGATTGGCGGGAAAAGGATACGTCCTGTGATGTGTTTAATGGCGAATGAGCTGTTCGGCACTGTTCATAACGATGCATGGCATGTTGCCAATGCCATTGAGCTGTTTCACAACTTTACATTGATTCATGACGATATTATGGACAAAGCACCATTGCGGCGGGGTGTTCAAACCGTTCATATTAAATACAATGAGCCTACTGCTGTGCTGGCCGGCGATGTAATGATCGTGGTGGCTTATGAATATCTCAATAAGATAGGGGCGGGTTACCTGCAAAAAATATTATCCATTTTTAACAGAACGGCAAGGGAGGTTTGTGAAGGACAGCAGTTGGATATGGAATTTGAAAAGCAGCAACTGGTTTCTATGAATGAGTACGTGCATATGATCACTTTAAAAACATCAGTGCTGCTGGCAGCAAGCTTGCAAATGGGAGGTATATTGGGAGGCAGCAGCGAGGGAAACCAGGAGCATTTGTATGCTTTTGGCAAGAACCTGGGCATTGCTTTCCAGGTACAGGATGATTACCTGGACGCTTTTGGCGATCCCGGGAAATTCGGCAAGCAGACCGGGGGCGATATCATGTCGAATAAAAAGACCTTTCTGCTTATCAGGGCGCTTGAAACCGCTGCGGACGCGCAACGAAATGAATTATTGAGACTGATGAAAGACAACCCGCATGATAAAGTAGAGCGTACCCTCAGTATATTCCGGGAATGCAGGGTAGATGAATGGTCGAAAGACCTGAAAGAAAAATACAAAGAAAAAGCTTTGCAGCATCTTGATGATATAGCGGTAATCAGTACACGAAAAAAGCCACTTCGTGAGCTGGTAGACTTTCTTGTACAAAGGGACTATTAATGGCAGTGTCGGGAGGTTTTATACTACCGGCCATGATTATTTTGTTTAACCTGATTATACTTTTAATTTCAGCAACACATAATATGCATTATGGAAAAGAAACCGCCGACCATTAAGGAGATCGCTAAAAAGCTGAATATTTCCGTGTCAACAGTGTCAAGGGCTTTGCACGATCATCCCAGCATAGGGCTGCGTACAAAAATGCAGGTGCAGAAGCTGGCAGCGGAAATGAACTACGAACCCAATCAAACCGCCATACAATTTAAGCAGGGAAAAACTTTTACCATCGGGCTTATTTTACCTAACCTGATGGAAGAATATTTTTCGCTTGCGATCAACGGAGTAGAAGATATTGCTTTTAAGAACAACTATAATGTATTGATAGGGCAAAGCCATGATGACCTGGAACGGGAAAAAAAGATCGTGGAAACCATGCGTAAGCACCGGGTGGACGGACTGCTGGTTTCTATTTCAAAACAAACAGACGCTATTGAGCACTTTGAGCAATTGGACAAGTATAGCATACCGGTAGTATTTTTTGATCGCGTTCCCAATGTGCCGGATATACATTCTGTTTGGTGCAGCTTATATTACAGCACCATCGACGCTGTTGAGCTGCTGCTTAAAAAGGGACATGAACGCATTGCCCATATATGTGGGCCTCCTTCGCTGAATATTAAAAATGAAAGATTAGAGGGTTATATAGAAGCCCATAAAAGAAAAAAAGTGCCTGTGAATGAATCATTGATTGTTACGACTGATCTTTCTAAGGAAGGTACTGAACAGGCAGTAGAAAAATTACTGGGCCTGAAAAACAAACCTACAGCGATCGTTGCCTTTAATGAAACAGTGGCGCTGGATACCATTCAATATGCCAAAAAGAAAAAGCTGAAGATCAATAAGGATATCAGCGTGGTAAGCTATGCCAATTGGCCCATCACCAGCCATCTTGATTATCCGCCTATAGCATCTGTTGAGCAATTTCCTTACGAACAGGGAGTGAGAGCAACCGAACTTTTGTTCAAGCTCCTTAATACAAAGTCAGACCAAACCATTCCTTACGAGAATGTGGTATTACAAAGTGAGCTGATCGTACATTAATAATGAAAGATTCTTTGACACTGAAATCCTCCCCGGTTGAGCAGCCTGCTGTACCGGTAACATTTTATACCATTCTTTTTGCCATCAGCCTCAGTCATTTTTTAAATGACATGATCCAGTCGGTCATTACTTCGGTCTACCCGTTGCTGAAGCAAAATTACAAGCTCAGTTTTGCCCAGGTAGGGCTTATTACTTTTGTGTTCCAGGTAACAGCCTCTTTACTGCAACCTTTTGTGGGAAATTATACCGATAAAAAGCCAATGCCCTATTCTTTTGCTATCGGAATGGTTTTTTCACTGGCAGGAATTATCTTACTTACCTATGCGCATGGCTTCGCCATTGTATTGTTTTCCGTAGCGCTGGTGGGTATCGGTTCAGCGGTATTTCACCCGGAGGCTTCAAAAGTTGCCTACTACGCATCGGGTGGGAAGCGCGGACTGGCGCAATCCATTTTTCAGCTAGGCGGAAACGGTGGCAGCGCTGTGGGACCCTTACTCGCGGCGTTGATAGTCATTCCCTTCGGACAGTATAATATTGTTTGGTTTGCACTGGCGGCAATACTGGCCATTGTGGTGTTATGGAAAGTAGGTGATTGGTACAAAACGCACCTGGATCTGCGCGCCAGGCAAAAAAAAGGAATGCAGGAAAAACGTCCCGCCCTGGGAAAAAGTAAAGTGATGGTATCATTACTGATTTTGCTTGTCCTGATGTTTTCGAAGTTTTTTTATATGGCAAGCATTACCAGTTATTTTACCTTTTACCTGATAGATAAATTCAGTCTTTCCATTCAGCAGTCGCAGGTTTATTTGTTTGTATTTCTTGGAGCGGTAGCAGCCGGCACCTTACTGGGCGGTTCACTGGGCGATAAGTTTGGGCGAAAGATCATCATCTGGATATCTATACTGGGAGCCGCGCCCTTTTCATTATTGCTTCCCTATGCCAACCTGTTCTGGACAGGTGTGCTGGCCGCTCTTATCGGAGTAATCATTGCATCTGCTTTTTCTGCCATCCTGGTATATGCGCAGGAGCTGTTGCCGGGAAAAATAGGGATGGTATCGGGTTTGTTTTTCGGGCTGGCCTTTGGCATGGGAGG
The DNA here is from genome assembly GCA_019638615.1 of Chitinophagaceae bacterium. Classification (GTDB taxonomy): domain Bacteria; phylum Bacteroidota; class Bacteroidia; order Chitinophagales; family Chitinophagaceae; genus Agriterribacter. Next base: position 16,295 of record JAHBTL010000007.1, read on the forward strand.
TTTGGGTTCGGCGTTATTGGGTTATATGGCAGATCATACCAGTGTAATATATGTTTTTAAGATCTGCTCTTTTTTGCCACTGTTAGGAGTTATCACGGCATTTTTGCCCGACCTTAAAAGGAAGTTTATTATCGCTTCCTGAGGAAACACCCTTTCGGGTTAACAATTAGACGACGCCTCCACTATGAGATGTGACATGTTGTATTTGTTTGTCGAAGCTTTCGAAGATTGTAAGCATCCTAAGTTGGCTAAGCTTTCAGCAAACGTATCAAGGTTCTGTTGTTGAGTTCACAGTAATACTAAAGCTTAATCAATCCCGCATTTGCGGGACCGAAATCGGCCGTGATCGATTTCGGGCGGCTTTTTGCGTTACTTTTTTAATGAAAAAAGTAACAGAAAAAGCGAAAGGCTTGTTAGTGAAAGCAGAAAGAATTTATGCATCGAAAAACGGAATTACAAGAGCAATTGATGAACATCATTGTGATTTCCGGTATGGCTCCAGCCTGGGGGCATTATTAAATACAAAAATTTGTTTTTTAAATCATTGTTTTTGATAAGCACCGTTCGCGTATGCAAGCACTATGTTGCGGTCGGCTGTTCTGCAGGTGGAGGGGAAATCAAAAAAATACAGACATTCGGGGAATCCGTCTTCGTTAAAAGTTATCCTTACCGATCCGGTACTTCTACCTGAAACGCCCTGGTACAGGTAGTTTGCTTTTATTTCAGAAGGACGCCCGTAGGTATCTTTTGAAGTAACGACTATGTTAGATGCGCTTCCGCGCTGGTACTTGTTCATCAACCATTTCTTTGAGTGCTCATATATCAGATCTTCGGCCAGCTTTTCAAAATGCTGGTTCCCGGATAAAGAGACCTTTGGCGTTTCAACTGTTTGATCAGTTGCCCGGACAGGTGTTTTATTCAACGCAAACAATCTTAAATTCTCCTGGAACCTCATCAATCCCGGGCTGGTGCAACCGTTCATATCAACCAGGGCAATCATATCCGCCCTGGCTGCCTTGCCCTCCCGGTCCAGGTTGGTGGCATTACCGATAGGATTTCCCTGGAAAAGCAGCGAAGACACATTATACAATGCGTCACCGGCATGTAAACGTTCTATTGCCGTTTTTGCATTGTACATTTCAGGAGAAGCATACAACCCGGTACTCACCATTACCCATTCTATACAGGTTCTGCTGATCTCTACTCCCCGTGCATTTGTAGTTACACTTTCTTTAGCACATTCCCTCCGTTTCAACTCGATCTTATCAGAAGGCAAACTGCCATCACATTGCTTTGCATAAGCGGTGAGATACGCGTTGAACAGTATTGCAAAATTCATATTATCCCTGCCAAAGGGAATATTCAGAAAATTGCCCAGGAATATTTTTCTGACAATTGCTTCCTTTTGCAAACCATCAGAAGAAAGTGTGAGTTCTTTGTTTGCGCTGCCTGCACTATTGTTCGCATTATATGCCGTTTGCGAAGAAACTGCATTGTAAGCAACAAGCAATAAAAATGTTACGAAGAAATGTTTGGATGTACAGAAAACCCGTGTCATTAAATGCCTTTTAGAAGACTACATACTCAATAGGGATTGGCTGATGTTTTTTCCGGGCAAGATTTAGTTTCTTTGTCACAAGGCATTCCTCATGGTTTAACCAGGCTATGGTGAAATTCGGGCAGGCATATCATTTTCCCTAACCCGGGATTTTCGCCCCAAGCAGATGCGCACAAACCAGTTTACTAATTTAAGAATATCCTCCAACTTCATCAAAAAATCATTACATCCCGTGGAGATATGATTGCTAAATTTTTACCGTAAACGCCATAGCCGGATTTTTTACGAATACCTGGTTGATATCGTTTTCGTCAAATCCTTCCCGTTTCAAAGCAGGAAGCAGGGTTGTAAATATTTCATTATAGGGCCGATAGTTTCCGCCGCCCGGTTTGCCCGGTTCGTACCAGCCTGCGTCGTGAGAAATGAGTACCTTATGTAATAGTCGTTGGACCTTCATATCTTTTAAAAAAGATATATATTGTTCCAGCGCGCTCTTATTAAATCCGTCAAAAGATATCCAGCCACCCTGCCTGGCAATGCTCATATGGAGGGTTCTGTCGGGTTCGTTTTGGGCATGTATCCAAATCCATGCGCCGGGTTTTGCACCTGCTGCTTTTATGATGTTGAGCTCTTCCTGTGCCGCCTGCCCGTTGCCGGTATGTATGCCGAATGTTAAACCGGTTGATAAATGTGTTAACGCTGCCGCTTCTACGAGTTTGCGTTGCACGTCAGACAATGGGTAAGTATCCACCCCCGATTTAATATATCCCGGGCGAACGCCGGTGCTTTTAATGCCATTCTTCCATTCGTCAATCCACCGGGCCGCTAATTGTTTTGCCGATTCGGTATAAGCATGTTCGGGTAAAAATTTTTCGCCGGCAGCGCCATAATACCCTGTATTGGTAATGATCTGTAATCCGCTTGCGCGGGAAAGCCTTTGCAGGAGCAAAACATCTCTCCCCAACCATTCAGGAGTGCATTCAACAAGGGTCATACAGCCATTTTTTACAGCTTCTTCCAGGTAAGGCAGGGCTGTATTAAAAACCTCATCCTGGTCATAACGTGTTGGGGAAACCTTATCGGCGCCAATAAAGTCAACCAATATATGTTCATGCGACAATGTAAAACCTGCCTTTTGCGGAGGTATAGGGCCGTTCACCGTCATTATACAACCATCCTGGCTGAGCCATCCGCTCATTTTCCTGACCCCCAACAGGGGAGGTAAGCTTAAAGCTATGGCAGCATGTATAAATGTGGCGCGGTTCATCATACTGAGCCAAACTTACGAACATAATCTTTAAGTTTATGCCAGCTGGTTTATAAGGGAAAATACTTATTGCCGCATCATTTGCTTTTTTAGTCACCACTTTTTATTTATCATTCATCATCTATTTAAAAATAAATATTGCACTGCTAATAATGCCAAAGGTTATGCGTTATGTAGTTCTTAGATTTTAATAAATAGAATTTTACCCCAAAAACAAACCCTATTTCGATGAAAAAGTTACTTGTTGTTTCCTTAATGGCTATCGCTGTTTTTTCTTCCTGCAAAAAAAACGATGATGTGTCAGCGGGATCATTCCGGCCCGATGAGGTTGAAGAAGACATACTTCCCAACGTAGATTATCCTCATGGTATGGTATTTATGATGAATAATGCGGATGAAGGGGTAATCATCGAGAATGTGTATACAGGTGTAATTTCCGATGTGGGAGGTAAATTTCCCATAAGCGCAGGATTTAGCACAAGGATGATTTCTCCTAACCTGGGAAAAAATACTTTTTCAATTGTCTTGCAGAAAACCGGAACCGAAGGCCAAATGAACATTGTTGACAGCGATGGTACCCAACACAGCAAAATTGTAAGGGGGAACGGATACGAAATCCTTCTTTTCGAAGATGTTGTAGTAAAAGAACCCGGCCCGTTTTTTTGAAGTTTAGTCCCCATATTCGCATACTGGATTAAGCTGAACGCTTTCCATTATTGCACTATTATCAAAATATTTGCCCGTTCCGGGAAAAAAATTCCTACACCAGAGGCAGCAATTCTATAAATTTTAAGACCTGAAGTTAACCGTGAACATACTTTATTAACCTGTTGTTTTATCTCCCCTGAGCAACGCCGGCATTTCAGTGCTGGCACTGTTTTTTATGTCTATAGTATAAAACTCAATTTTATGACAACGAGAAAATCCGAAACAAAAAACAGGTTTCAAGGAAAGCTTAAATTAAACAATCTGGCTTACACAATGCCGGCGGCATTGTCGTGCCCGCATTGGTGTCGCATTGTAAACCCGGAAAGAAAATTCACGGGGGTACCGGTAAAGAGTAAATTGTAATTGCTGGCATTTATAAAGCTTTTCCAATTAAAGCAGGATATCTATTATCGGCAGGTGAAATCCATTCATTCCTGTCCCAGCATACTTAAATATTTAATAAGGTCAGCAAGCTCTTCCTTTTCAATACCATCAACAAGACCGCCGGGCATCAGCGAGCCGCTTTCCTCTATATGTTTCAATGATTTCTTTTGAATGTTTGCACTTTCGCCGGTAGCTGTTCTGATCCTGATTGTTTCCCGGTCTTCCGATAGTTTTACGCCCTGTATCATTTCCCCGTTGTTTGTTTCCGCGGTTACCCGGTTGTATCCTTCTTTAATATTTTGCGAAGGCCATACTACTTCAATGGCTATTTCTTCTGCAGACAGCCCTCTTCCCAAGGCCGACAGGTTGGGGCCTATTGTACCACCTTTACCGTTGATAGTATGACACGACGCGCAGGCAGGCAGGCGTCCGTATACCTTTTCTCCACGTGCTGCATCGCCATTGTTCTTTACAAGCAACAACAATTGCTGTATGTAATCACTATCGTATACAGCAGGCACAGTGGAAGTATGTCCGGCAATTGCATTCAACTGCTTACGGAGGTCCGGTGCTTCTATTCCTTTCCGGGCAAGCGCTTCCAGCAGGTAGTTAGCCGTTTTAGCAGGAACAGGCTGCGACTTCAATTGGTCTGAGATCAATGCGATACTTCCGTTCCGTTCTAAAACCGACGACATTATTTCCTGCACTTCCCCAACAGATCCTGCTGAGCGTTGTATTTCGGTAATGGCAAGACTCACTGCTTTATTTATATCCAGCTCGCCAAGACTTTTAAGCGCCGCGATTTTTATTTTAAGCGGGGCATTTTCGGCGCGTACCTGTGCTTCAAGGAGCGGTAGCGCATTCGCTCCTTCTACATTTGCCAATGCCTGTATGGCAGCCGACCGAACGCCAACATCCTGCGATTCATCCCCGGCAATTTGCTTTACGACAATAACGGATCGCTTTATTTTCCATTCCCGTAAAAAATTAATCACCGCTAATCTAAAAGGAGCCTCGCTATCAGATTTCAACGCCGCTGTTACATAGTCAATGGTTTCATTTGAAACAGGGTGCGGGGGTAAAGCGGATATTTTATCCAGCAACACCGCATCTTTAAACGCTGTCCCTTTTTTCAGCACGGTATCAGTATACATGCCGTTTTCCGCCTGAGCCAAAGCCAGTAACAGTTCTGTTTTTTCAGTTGGGAGTACATCTTTCAATGCGATCAATGCCATCAGGTCGCTTGCAGGAAACCATGCAGGTGGGTTGTCGGAAATTACATGTGCCACATGCGCCGGCCTGCTAAAATTGAGCTTACCCTCCTGCATGGCTTTTTCCCATACAGGACGCAAAGCATATACAGTGTTCTCCCAGGCGTAGCGGATAAATTTATCCGTTGGATGATTGAAAATATCAGCAGCTACCACTATTGATTGCACGTCCCTAATATAACTTGAAGCTACCAAAGCCTGTAATCTTACCCTGGGGTGGTGGTCATTTATCAACACCCGGAGGGTATGCAGAGGGTCTGCTATGCGGTCGTGCCATTTTGAAAGGAGATGCGCCGCATACCCCCGTGCGCCGGCCTGTTTGCCCTGCATCAACATGGTAAGCAGTTTTTCGTTTACCGTATCATGACTTTCAAGCACTCCCGCTGCATCTACCAGGTTGTGCTCATAGGAAGCATTTTGAGGAGCCAGCTTTTGAAGCCAGGCATTTACCGCGGGTACCACTTCGTTTTTTGAAGCCGCGGCCAGCAATCTTTTTACCTGGTAACGCGTCCAGAACTCAGGAGAGCTAAGATGATCAAGCAATGTAACAACGGGTTGTCCTGTCAGCGCCGGTTTTTGTACCAGGGGCCTCCCTTTAGCAGTAATACGCCATATACGGCCATGCGACTTGTCCCTGTCCGGGTGTCGCAGCGATGCCTGGTAATGGCCGATGATGGGATTATACCAGTCTAATACATAAATGGAGCCATCGGGACCCATACTTACTTCCACAGGACGAAAGCTCCTGCTGCCGGATATCACCAGCGGCTCAATAAGCCGCGCCTTAAACCCGGAAGCGTCATCCGTTATCTTCATCCTTTCTACCCGGTTGTTATAATAGCCGGCCATTACAAAATCTCCCTGCAGGCCTTTGGGCATCTGTTCCGAGCGTACGATCACCAGGCCTGATCCTTTGATCTCCAGTTGCCCGATCTCAGGAAGATAAGAACGTTTTGAGTTTTCAATTAAGCCGGGAACGGAATAATACAACGGGGGATCATTGGCTTTATGGAACATATTGCCCCAATCGTCAAAATTTATTCCCCAGGGATTAACACTCGCTGTTGACCAGTCAAAAAAATTATCCAGCTTGCCTGTAGCAGGTTGGTACCGCCATATCCCGGCACGGTTCTGGCGCTTTATACCCCAGGGCGTTTCTATGCGACTGTAAATATTGTGCCCCTGTGAAAAAAACAGGTCTCCTCCCGGGCTCCAGGTAAAGGAATTGATGGTTTGATGAAGATCCCCGGTCCCGAAACCGGAAAAAAGAACGGATCGTTTGTCGGCTTTTCCATCATCGTCCATATCCTCCAGAAAGAGCAGCTCGGTTTGCTGCCCCAGGTATACTCCGCCATGACCCAACTCAAAGCCGAGTGGAATATTAAGGCTGTCAGCGAACACAGAGGAAGAATCCGCTTTCCCGTCGTTATCAGTATCTTCCAGTATAAAAAGTTTATCATCAGGAGCTTTTCCTATTTCCCGGTGAGGATAGGTAGTTGTGCATAAAACCCAGAGCCGGCCCCGTTCATCCCAGCGCATGGCAACAGGTTTGGCTATGCCCAGCGATTCCGACGCGTATAATTCGATGGTATACCCGGGAGCTACTTTAAAAGATGCCAGCTCTGCTTCAACAGAGTTGTCTGTTTCCGCAGGCGCTACCGACATTATATTTTGTGGCGGTAAGGGATCGGGAAGCTTTGAAGTTTCCGGGGTAGGGGACAGGGTAGTAGTTGTTTCCGGGTGCCTGCAGGAAAACGGCAGGCAAATGATCGCCATAAGAAATAATGGTATCAGTATCTGCTTATGCAGCATCCCGCTTCCATCAATATCTAAAATGGCTTTTTGAATATGCTTCATGTGCGCTTTTGATCATTTTAAGTTGGCCCGTTCTTCCTCTATAAGATCCTCTGCCTTGGTTATATACGGCTCGAGCATCATTCTTTCTTCCGGCAATATCCTGCGATTCCTGTCTTTCCAGTCCCTGCTGAACGGTTGCACGGTTTCAGCGCCGTAAATAAAGGCCCCGTTACCCGCTCTCCAATACTGGAACCACAGGCTGTTCATATCCTGTACCCGTTTGCGCAGGGGCTCATATTGTTCTTTGTACGCCCAGGGAAGGGACAACTCTTTCATAACAAGCGATGCGGCCAGTTGTTGCGCCCCGGCTGTTAAATGTATACCGTCTGTGGTATACCGTTCATTCAATTCATGAGCTTCCAACTGCCGGAATAAATCTACATATGCATAGCCTTCTTCAGCAGCCATTTTTTTTATTGCCATAGCATATTTCTCTACAGGCGCCCGGACAGCAGGTATATTTTCAGCCCGCTTTCCGGTTAATGCAAGCGCCTTTATTTCAAATGGAATGGGAGATATTACGACGATCCGCCGGTCTTTTTTTCTCGCATTGCTCAACAAACTTCTGTAATCGTTGATAAATTTTGAGAGAGAATCCTCTCCTTTTAAAGATTCCATTTGTCCGAACTGAGCAAAAAGAACACTGCAGTTCACACTATCCAGGTTGCTTTCCCATCCTTCAAAACCTGTTTCGCGGTATTGTTCCTCCACCACATCGCCCTCCCAGGCCATATTACGGAAATGCAGCTTCCTGCCGGGACTGGCAGCCATCAGCAGCGTTTCCAGGTATCCCTCTTTTCGAAGATCAGCGATATTGGTACCGCCTGTAAAAACCACTATATCATTATTTTTAAGCTCCAGTTGGGCTTTATCCGGTGTTTCGGGAGAGGAATTGCAACACACAAGCGCTGTGGTCGCTATACCAATACAGAAAAAGACGGAGGCAGAACGATACCAACGCTGCTGAAAGGTGATGGATAATCGCATTAATGATCTGAATTTGCTGCAAAAGTTACATAAAGTATATAAAGCTATTCATTTTTGCTTCTTCAACAAATCCGATATATGAACGATTTAGTCTGCTATTTTGACAATGTTCCTGTTATGGGTTATGCACTGGTCTTAGGACAGGAGGTTGAACAAAAGATCATTGAAAGTCCTTCACTGGCAGAACTCCGAACCTCTGAAAAGGCAATTCAAATATTTGCAGGCCCTATGCAATCACAACTTTGATCCCGGCAGTCTCTAACTTCTTTTGATCTTCCTCCGGGATCCCTTCATCCGTGACCAACACGTCAATGTCATTGGTATTGGCAATAAATGCGAAACTTCTTTTATGAAATTTAGTGGAATCGGCAACTACTATCACTTGTTTTGAAATAGCGATCATTACCCTGTTCAGGTGCGCTTCTTCCACATTGGGAGTTGATAATCCATGTGTAACGCTGAACCCGTCAACGGCAAGAAACAGCTTATCGCAAAAGTAGTTCTTAAAGCTTTCCTCGGCCGTAGGGCCAATCAGCGAAAGAGAGTTTTTACGCAAAGATCCTCCCGGGATGATCACGTTCACCTTGGCATGCTCTGCCAGTTGATTGGCAATATTCATGGCATTGGTGATCACGGTCAGTTCCCCCACAGTACCTACATTCTTTGCTATTTCCATGGTAGTGGTCCCTGAGTCAAGAATGATGGTATCACCCGGCTCAATTAAATTGGCTGCAGCTTTACCAATACGTTTCTTTTGAGCAAAGTTTTGCTTGTTCTTGTCGGATATGGTAAAGTCCATCCCGACCCTGTCTATCTTGATCGCGCCTCCCCGGGCCCGGATCAATGCATTTTTTTGCTCAAGCCTTCTGAGGTCATTGCGGATGGTAACCTCACTTACTTTTAATGCCTTGCTTAATGAGCTTACATCTACCTGTCCCTTTTTTTCCAGTTCTTCAAGAATAATTACCCGGCGTTGCAAAGTAGTTTTATCCCCTGATTTTCTCATATGCTTACATTCTTTGGATGCAAAATAAATGTTTCCTTTTGCATAAGGATAGAAATATTTTTATATAAATATTTGAAATGTTTTGAAATAAAATAATCAAAATAATAATGTAAATTGAAATATATTTGAGGTTGTATTCGAAATGAAATGAAAATAAATGTTGAAAATTGTCAAAGATGGAATGACCAGATATACGCTTTGCATTTTGCAATGCACAACGATGCTTGGTTTGTTTTCATGTACCAGTAAACCGGAAAGGCCAGTGATGATAATAAAGCAAACAGAGGATTTTAATATTACCGGCAAAGGAGATGCGTTGCAGTGGAATAAGGCCGCATGGACAGTTATTCCTTTTTTAATGGGAAACGGGAAAAAGTATGAAACAAAAGCAAAGCTGCTGTATTCTGAAGCAGGCATGTATTGTTTGTTCAGGTGCGAGGATGATACGCTGACAGCAACGATGCAGCAGGATCTCATGCCGCTGTGGGAAGAAGATGTGGTAGAGATTTTTTTACAGCCGGACATCTCACAAACCAATTACTTTGAATATGAAATATCACCGCTGAATTATGAGCTGCCATTGACCATTTTTAATTCAGCCGGAAACCTTAACAGGTGGATCCCGTTTCAATACCCCTATGACCGGAAGACAAAGCATGCGGTAGCGGTACAGGGCGGAGAGCAATTGCCGGGAGCTTCGGTAAGAAGCTGGACAGCAGAGTTCTTTATTCCTTACACATTAATGAAGCCGGTATTGGATGAACCTCCTGTACCCGGCTCAAGATGGAAAGGCAACCTGTACAGGATTGATTACGATCATGAACGGGAGGAAACTTTATGGGCGCTGTTTAAAAATAACGGCAATTTTCATGAGTACGACAATTTCGGTTTTTTTCATTTTGAATAAAAAATAGGATATGATCTCAAACGACAAACGTTTAAAAAGCAACAGCCGCAGGGATTTCCTGAAAGATTCTTCAGTAGTAGTTGGAGGAATGATCCTTGGTTCAGCGCTCCAGGCGCAGGCTTTGGGCAGGGAAGTACAGGCTGACCCGATCAGGATCGCTTTAATAGGTTGCGGAAGCAGAGGAGCGGGCGCAGCAGTGGATGCGTTAAAAACAAACCAGAATGTGGTACTGGTTGCAATGGCGGATGTATTCAAAGATAAGCTGGACGAAACTTATAATACGCTGCTGAAGATAGATGCGATAAAAGATAAGGTAAAAGTACCGGCTTCGAACAAGTTTGTAGGATTGAACGGATATAGTAAAGCCATAGCGGCAGCCGATGCGGTTTTACTGGTCACCCCACCTGCTTTTCGTCCCCTGCATTTTGAAGCATGCATTCAATCCGGCAAGCATGTATTCATGGAAAAGCCCTTGGCGAGCGATGCGCCGGGCATCCGCAAAATACTGGAAACCGGCAAACTGGCGGATGCTAAGGGGTTAAAAGTGGTGGTGGGTTTGCAAAACAGGTACGATCCGGGCTATAAGGAAATGGTAAAGCAGGTACAGGAGGGAGTCATCGGGCGCATTATTTCTGTGACTGATTACTACCTGATCGGGCCGGTAAAGAAGGTGCAAAGGCAGGCAGGGCAAACGGAACTGGAATACCAGCTTCGCAACTGGAGATATTTTAACTGGCTTTGGGCAGGATCTCCTGCCGGGTTGCAGATACATAACACCGATGTGGTGAACTGGGCAAAAAATGCCTATCCTGTAAGAGCACAGGGAATGGGTGGCAGATCATCGTTGACTGGCCCGGATACAGGCGATATTTTTGATCATTTTTTTGTTGAATACGAATATGCAGATGGAACAAAGCTCAACAGCCAGATCCGGCATATTGAAGGAACATGGAATAAAGGGGGCGCTTATTTCTACGGAAGCAACGGAACAGCGAGTTTACAGGGAGGTATAAGGAACGGCGAAGGAGAAAGGATATGGCGTAATCCTAACAAAGATTCCGAAAGCGCTTACCAGATAGAGCATGATGTTTTTTTTGATGCGATCAGGAACAATAAACCTCTCAACGATACAGAATGGGGAGCAATGAGTACTATGACAACCATCATGGGGCGCATGGCCGTTCATTCAGGAAAAATGGTGGAATGGGATGAGGCGTTGAATTCGGAGCTGGTACTTGCCCCAATGCAGTTAGACTGGGATAGCGAGCCTCCTGTAAAGCCCGATAAAGACGGGAATTACCCGATCTCATTTCCTGGCCAATCAAAAGTTTTATAAAGATGATAGCCAGGATCACGGCGTTGTTTATGGCATTGCTGGTAATATCCTGTCATTTGGGGCGGCAGGTGCAACCAGGTAAAAGCATTCCATTATTTAACGGGGTTGATTTAACAGGATGGATCAATGTTAACCAGGCGCCCGGCAACTGGCTGGTAAAGGACGGGCATATTGCATGTGCCGGAAAAGTACCGGCATACTTAAGCTATGAAAATTCGTATGAAGCATTTACGCTGGAGTTTGATTATTTGCCGCAGCAGGCAGATACCAATGCCTTCCTGGTTTTACATACCGATATGCTCCCATCGGTAGGCTCACCGTTCCCCGACGGAGAAAAGATCATTTTCAAAGCAGATAAAGAAGGTACCAGCGATCGTCATTGGGACCGTTATAAAATACAATATAGCCGGGGCTTGGCTACGGTATGGGTGAATGGAGAGGAATATGCCGGTTTTACGGTTCCGCAGGCATCTGTTCCCAGGCATTTTAGTTTTGTATCCGACAGGGCTTCTTTTTTGGTAAGGGCCATATCTCTCCGCGATCTTTCTACAAAAGCTAATAGAACGGAAGGTGATCCTGGCGGTTTTTATTTCCAGTCGCTTTACAACAATACAGACCTGCATCATTGGGAAATGAAGCCGGGGCACGAAGGGCACTGGACCGCACAGAACGGGGTGATCAACTATGATGGCAGGAGCAGTGAGAAAGATAAGTGCCTGTGGAGTAAAAAGTCGTTCCGGGATTTTATACTGGTAGCCGATGTGCGTTTAACAAGAAAGCCGGAGCCGGCACTGTCGCCTGTTGTATTACCTAACGGAGAAAACGCGCTCAATGCAGATGGCAGCGTACAGCAGGTGGAAGTTCCTTACGCCGGCGATACGGGCATCTATCTCAGGGGGGATTCTAAAAGCCAGGTAAACATCGGCTATCGTTATATCGGCTCAGGAGAAATTTATGGTTACAGGGTAGATAAAGATCTACCTCCTGAAATAAGGGCGGCAGTAACCCCTTCAAAAAAAGCAGACAGACCACCGGGAGAATGGAATCGTTTTGTGATCACATTAATAGGCGACCGTATTACTGTGGTGCTCAACCATGAAACGGTGATCAGCAATGCGCAACTGCCGGGTATTCCGGCAGAAGGAGCCATTGCGCTCCAGGACGATCATGCAGATAACAATCTTTTTCAATTTGCCAATATTTACATCCGTGAACTATAAAAACTACACGGCAACAGAAATATATGAAATCATACATTAAATATCATAAGCAGAGCAGCCTTGTGGCAGGTTTGCTGATGAGCTGCCTGACGGTTTTTTCGCAGCCGGGAAACCAGGCCAGGATAACCGGGCTGTTAAATAAAGAATATGACGGGCTGGTTGACCTGTACAGGCACCTGCATACTAACCCGGAACTATCGTTGCAGGAAAAAGAAACTGCCGCCAGCATGGCAAAAGAATTGGCGGCTGCCGGCTTTGAAGTAACCACCGGCGTTGGAGGTTACGGTGTTGTGGGCATTCTGCGTAACGGTCCTGGAAAAGTGATACTGGTTCGCACAGATATGGATGCTTTGCCCATAACAGAAAAAACCAATGTTCCTTATGCCAGCAGGGTACAGGCAAAAGATGAAAAAGGTAATCCCGTTCCGGTTATGCATGCCTGCGGCCACGACATGCACATGGCAGTATGGACAGGTGTAGCGAGGATCGTATCACAACTAAAAAGTACCTGGAAAGGTACGCTGGTCTTTATAGCCCAGCCTGCTGAAGAAACGGGAGTGGGTGCGTTACACATGATTGAAGACGGGCTGTTTACAAAATTTCCGGAACCTGATTATGCGCTTGCCCTGCACGTAAATTCTGCTGTTGAGGCAGGAAAAGTAGGGTTTTGCCCCGGGTATAGCCTGGCTAATATTGACAACCTGGATATTACCGTAAAAGGGAAAGGCGGGCATGGCGCCAGCCCGCATACAACTGTAGATCCCATCATGATCGCTTCCAAGCTGGTGCTGGCTTTCCAGGATATTGTGGGGCGCGAAGTGCCTGCTGTAGAACCTGCTGTTATATCTGTAGGCACTATTCATGGCGGAACAAGCAGTAACAGTATTCCGGACCGGGTACAAATGCAGGTAACCGTCAGATCGCTGAACCCGGACATTCAACAAAAACTGATTGAAAGTATAAAAAGAACCTGCGAGGGCATAGCACATGCCTGTGGCGCGAAACCGGAAGATTATCCTGTGGTAGAGATCATAAAGCCCGGGTTGCCGGCTGTTTTTAATGATATTACATTATCCGAAAAACTCTCTGCTCACCTGAAAACAGTGCTGGGCAATGAAAATGTATTGTTGCTGGGGCCTGAAATGTTTGGAGAAGATTTCAGCAGGTATGGCAGTACCAAAGCGCATATCCCTTCCGTGTTGTATTCTGTAGGTGCGGTGCGAACAGAAGATATGAAAGCGGAAGCAGAAGGTAAGATAAAGCTTCCTTCCACGCATTCCCCGCTTTTTATCCCGGATACGGAACCGGCTTTAAGAACGGGAGTGATAAGCATGTCTTCCGCCATATTATACCTGTTAAACGAAGATCGTAAAAAGCGTTAGTTCCCATGATTATTGTTGATCATTTCAATAACAACCATATTATCTGTGAGAAAAAAGAATATCTTTTCTTCAGCGGCACTTCTTACCTGGGAATGAATTACAATACCCGGTTCAGGGAACTTATTAATGAAGGAATGGAGCAATATGGCAACAATTATGGTAGTTCCCGTAATTCCAATTTCAGGTTGAAGGTGTATGAAGAAGCGGAATCAGCGTTTGCCCTGTTTACCGGCGCTCCTGCCGCATTAACCGTTTCATCAGGATTTATGGCCGGGCAACTGGTCGTTAATATGCTGCAGGAAGATAATTATTTTGTGGTTGCGCCTAACACGCATCCTGCTGTATGTCGCCGCCAGGCAGATTTTTACGAAGGTGATTTTCAAAGATGGACGGAAGATATAGCTGAAATGATCGCCAGCCGGCAGGCAGATAAAATTGCAATAGTATGTAACTCCAATGATCCTTTATTCTGTAAACCTTACAGTTTTAACTGGACGTTGTCCCTGCCTGACAATAAAGAAATCACACTGGTTATAGATGATTCGCATGGTATAGGCGTTACCGGAGAACATGGACAGGGTATTTACAACAATATCCAACGCAGGCAGAACGTCAATCTTATTGTTATAGCTTCTCTCGCCAAAGCCATGGGAATTCCCGGAGGCGTTGTATTAGGCGCTGATGCCATGATCGGGCAATTGCGAACAAGCCCGTTCTTTGGAACATCTTCTCCCATAGCGCCCGCTTACCTGTATGCTTTTACTAAAGCCGGGCAGGTATATAGTGATGCCAGAAAGCAGTTGAATAAAAATACCGGGTTATTTAACAGCTTACTCCCCAACAGGGATATGTTCAATGCGCTTGCCGGTTATCCTGTTTTTTATACAACCAGACATAGCCTGTCAGACTTTCTTAACCGGCATGAAATACTGATCTCAAGCTTCGCCTATCCGCGACCGGAAGGAGATATTGTTACCAGGATAATCATAAACAGCGGGCATGCTAAAAAAGATATAGAGCGCCTGGCACATTGTCTTCATTTATTTGAAAACAGGATTTAATAATATGAACCATTAATAAAACAATCAAATGAACGTTTCTCTTAATCCCCGCAAAACAGATATCCGTGCCATCGCCATTTGTTGCGCACTGTATTTTATCCTGGGCTTTATAACATGGGCCAACGGAACGCTTATCCCGTTCCTGAAGCTGTCGCTTGATCTCGAAACAGATCTGCAGGCATTTTTTGTTACCTTTTCCTCTTATATTGCTTATTTTTTCCTGGCATTGCCCAGTTCCTGGATCTTAAAAAAAATAGGCTTTCACAATGGGTTGGTAGTAAGTCTCATTATCCTGGGGTTGGGTGCGTTGATCTTTATACCGGCCGCTGATCACAGGAATTATCCTCTTTTCCTGACGGCTATTTTTGTCCAGGGATCAGGAATGGCATTATTGCAGACGGCCATCAACCCGTATCTGAGCATAATAGGGCCGATTGAGAGCGCTGCACAGCGCATGTCTGTTGTCGGCTTCTTCAATAAGTCTGCGGGTATCATTGCCCCTGTTTTATTAGGTACACTTTTTCTGAAGGATGCAGCACAGGTTACGGCTCGTTTGGAAGCAGCCGTTGATACTGCAACAAGAGAGAACATCCTGGCTGAACTGCTTCAAAGGGTGCATGCCCCTTATATCGCGTTGGCTGTATTATTTGTCTCGTTTGCCATTTTTCTAAAATTCACCAGGTTGCCGGAAGTAGATATGGATGCAACTGAACCTGTAAATGAAGACCATGTACGGAAGGGTACTGTTAAAACCAGCATATTTCAATTTCCTCACCTGTTTTTAGGTGCATTAGCTATATTTTTCTGTGTTGCAGCAGAAGTAATGGCCGGGGATATTATTGGTGTGTATGGCCGGGAACTGAGCGTGAACAGTTTTTTCCTTACTTACGCTACTGCATTCACCTTGTCGGGAATGCTGCTGGGTTATATAGCCGGTATGATCGCTATCCCAAAATATGTATCGCAGCAGGCGGCATTGCGCATCTGCACCATAACGGGCATGGTATTCACCGTGATCTCGGTATTCACTACCGGAACCGTATCGTTCATTTTTGTTGCACTGCTGGGTATAGCCAATTCGCTTTTGTGGGCTGCTATCTTCCCCCTTGGTATAAAAGGGTTAGGCAGGTTTACCAAAACCGGATCAGCGATCATGATCATGGGAATAGCAGGTGGCGCCATTTGGCCGCTGGTGTATGGTTATATTAAAGATCATTTAGGTGTACATTTCCAGCACGCGTTCCTTTTTGCAATGATCCCGGCTTATGCGTATATGCTGTACTTCGGTATAGCAGGGCATAGAGTAGGACAAAAAGCCGATTAATCAATAAGCATGAATATGAAATCGTTAATCAGCCTTATCTTTTTGATTTGTTTGAACAACCAGGCGCTTCTGGCCGGAAGTAATGAAAGCTATAGCGACAGCCTACCGACTATAGCATCCCGTTATCCCAATGATGTGGGTATAGAGAAAGACAGCAATGTATTGTTTGCAGAAATGTTTAATGATGGCTGGGATAATATATTGAAGCGTTATACGGATATCAAAAATAAAGACGGTATGTCTGTTTCCAAACAAGATATTCCCCGAGGAAGCAGGCAGGCAGCGCTTACGATCACCAATATCGGCGGAGTGAACGAAGGAGGTCATCTTTTTAAAAGATTTACACCCGGGTTCGACAGCACGGTATTTATTCGTTATTATGTAAAATACCTTTTAAGCTCAAATGGGTTTATTCATCATCAGTCTGTACGGGTAGGCGGGCATAATCCTCCCAGTGATTATCATTTTGGTCAGGCAGGAATATGCGGGTTGGGAGACAAACGTATGTCAATGTCGTATGAACCCGTAAACGAACCGGCAATGGATACTTATTTATATTGGGGAGATATGAAGAGCTGGAATGGTGGTACAAGCTGCTATGGGAATGATATGGTCAATGGCAGCCCCACAGCCAGGAACCTGGAATGGGATAAATGGATGTGCGTTGAAATGATGATAAAGCTGAACAACCCGGTAACAGCTTACAACGGCGAATTGAAAATATGGCAGGATGGCGTATTGGTCGGGCATTGGGGGCCGGGTTTCCCGAATGGAAAATGGGATAAAGATTCATGGTTTAATATCCCGGATGCTCCCCCGTTCCGGGGTTTTCGCTGGCGCACCGACCCCGGGCTGAAGTTATCGTATATCTGCATCGAGTTTTATGATTCCAAAAGCCCGCCCGGTGTTTCGCATTACATTAAATACAGCAATGTAGTGGTTGCCAAACAATACATAGGACCCATTAAAAGCAATTAATTATATTTTAAATAACTTAAGCCATGAAACTTATACCGTACCTTTTTTGCTGTGCAATGTGGCTGGTGGCCTGTAACAGCAAGCCGGCCATTACCGGGGTGCTGGTTGATTGCCCCCGGGACACGGGTGCAATACCCTTTACTTCCTTTGAGGATCTTACTTCACCAAAGTTTGAATCGCTCCGTACAAGGTTCCGCCCGGATACTGTGTTTCATGATGAGCAGGATGAATTTAAACGCATTTTGCTATTGCGCAGCTGGATATCAGGCATTATTAAGATCAGCGATTTTGAGCCGGATTATCCCGGGCAGGAGTATGCCGACAGGATATTGGAAGCAGCATTAAAGGGACAGGGTTTTCATTGTGGTCATTATATGATCGTTCAGAATGCCGTGATGAACGCATATGGATATGTTACCCGCTGCATAGGCGCCGGTGCAGGGGTGAAAAACGGGGAGGATGGACACCATGGCGCCAACGAAATATGGAGCAATACTTTCCACAAATGGTTTTTAAGCGATGCCAAGTATGATCATCATTTTGAAAAAGATGGTATTCCTTTATCGGCATTGGAAGTAAGGGAGGAATATCTGAAGAATAAAGGAAAAGATGTGCAGATGGTGAAGAGCAGCAGCCGTAATGTGATAACATCTGACAGCCTGAAAGACGAAGCAGGAAAATGGAAACATGTAAGCAAAGAAGCATTCATGCAAACATTCACATGGATAGCCTGGGAAGCATCCAATGATCGCTTTGTGCACTGGCCTGATAATGGGGATGCGCTTGCCAACCTGCTGATATATAAAGATGAGTATGCTGACAATAATACCTGGATATGGGATGGCAGGCCTCACTGGGCTTATGCTGCAAACAGGTTTACCCGTATTGACGATAAAAACGCCATAGAATGGAACCCGGATAATGTGCTTGTAAATACTGCACATGAGAAGGATAAGGCTACCATTAAATTAAGTTCCCGTATGCCAAATCTTAAAACGTTTCAAATGAAAAATGCAGGAGACAGCGCCTGGCAGGATATTGGAGATGCTGTTGTGTTAACGTATACCGGGCAACCAGAAAAGATCTTTTTCCGCCCGGTAAATCTTGCCGGTGTAACCGGAAAGGAATGCAGTATTACTTTGCAGTAGAGAAGGGACCCCTCTCATCAGTGCTGTTGATTATATCTTAAACCTGTTCAATATTGTTTTTTTTGGCTCCCGGCTGTTGTATGCCCGTTGGTTTATCAAACGGTCCGGATTATTTTCCCTGTTCCGGTCTCTACATTATATGCTGCGGTGATTTTGAAAGTTTCCTTTTTGGTGTATTTCGATTTAGAGAACAGGTTTAATAGAAATTTTTCTTTAAAAGAAAGATAATGAAATATAATTATTGTTATACAAAATATTTTGAAAGAAAATTAATCTTACATATTTTTACTTTTCTAAAAAATGAACAGGAATGAAGACTGCGCTCATCCTATTTTTAAAAAGAAAAGTAGTATCAATTATTATCCTGGTATTGTCTGCACAGTGGGTTACAGCCCAGCACGTTGACCTGGCAATCCTTCCACAACCGAAAGAAATTTCATTTAAAGGAGCTCCATTTAAATTAAATGGCCGGGTAAATATAGTGGCGGGCAATGATGCTGAAGACAAATTTGCTGCTGAAGACCTGGCGGAATTTATACGCCGGGAATTGGGTGTGGAAGCGGTCGTAAGTGCCCGTTCCGGAGGAGCATCCATTGCTTTAAAACGGGCAGGCAAAGACAAAACCCTGGGCACTGAAGGTTACCGGGTATCGGTAAGCGCGGAAAAGTTTGAAATAGCCGCCCCGGGCGCTGCCGGTTTGTTTTATGGTGTTCAAACAGCCAAACAATTGTTCCGGAAAAATGGGGCTGAAGTATCAGTAAACGGGTTGGAAATACGCGATTGGCCTGACACAAAGCAACGGGCCGCCCATTACGACACCAAGCATCACCAGGATACCAAAGAATATGTAAAGCGCTTTATCCGTGAGCTTGCCGGCTATAAAATGAATATGCTGATATGGGAATGGGAAGATAAATTCGAATACCCCAGTCACCCGGAAATTGGAGCGCCGGGTGCATTCACCATGCAGGAAATGCAGGAGCTGACCCGGTATGCCCGCCGGTATCATGTGCAGATCGTGCCATTGGTGCAGGGGCTGGGCCACGTAGGGTTTATTTTAAAATGGCCGCAATTTGCTCACCTGCGCGAAATACCTGCTTCTAATTTTGAGTTCTGCCCGTTAAAAGAAGGGAGTTATGATTTGTTGATGGATCTGTGGAAGGATGCAATGGAAGCAACTCCCGGGTCGTCATTTATTCATATAGGATCGGATGAAACTTATGAATTAGGCGCCTGTGAACAGTGTGCGATAAAGGTGAAAGAAATAGGCCGGAGCGGTTTATTTCATCATTTCCTGGGCAAGTCAACCCGCATGCTCAGGCCTTACGGGCGTGGGGTTATGAACTGGGAAGCACCAATGGGTTGGGCAAAAAGCCGGTTGAGCGTTTATCACGGGGATCAAAAGGAAACAGGCTTTACAGTTGTACCGGAGAAAGGCATGGTGCTGACAGAATCGTATGATTATGAAACGCCGGATTTAAAATATGCCAAAGAAGCGAAAGCACTCGGGTATCCTGTATACGCTTATGATCCTAATCCCGGTATTGAAATGTTGTTCCTGCCTTATTTTTTTTCTAAGAATAAAGATGTAAAAGAGCCCGGCGCACTTGAAAATTCCTACAAATTTTTGGTGCACAATCTTGGCAGAGGCGTATTTGACGGGGTGATCCGTACTTCCTGGGATGATTCCGGGTTACCTATGCAGGCATGGATGCTGTGTTTTGCCACCACGGCTGCTTATTCATGGAACGTGAATGGCACTTCGTTGCAGGAGTTCCCGTCTTTATTTTATCGTAACCGGTATGGCGGGCAGGCAGCAGGTGTGGATTCCCTCTATTTTATGCTGAATGAGGCCGCTTATTTTTATATGGAGAGTTTTGAAAGGAGGGTCTGGCATTGGGGTGAGATCGGTAAAACACATTTACCGGATCTTCCGCGCGGAGATGCATTGGAATATGACCCCTTCTGGAATACGGAATATGCTGACCGGCTGAAAGAAGCTGAAATTTATGTAGAAAAGATGAATGCCGCTATTGCAATCTGCAACAGGCTGATAGCATTGTCTGTAAATAATGTGTACGATATAGAGGTCTTTAAAACACTTTGCCAGCTTACGCGGAATACAGCGCTTACATATCTTGACCTTTCGCAGGTAGAATATGCCGTCAGGCAGGCGCACCGGCAGCGATTTGTCAGTTATGATACAAGCTTTCATTACCTGCAGAAAGCTGAGCAGATCGTAAAAAATACCCTTGAGCGGCGCAAAACCATATTCAACGAATTGTGTGCGGTATGGGAGCGCACTCGGTTGCCGAAAGGAATGTCTACTCCGGACAAGCAATATTTTTTTGAACAGGAGCGTACCCGGCATTTTGCCAACCGTGTGCCGGGCATGAATTACCTGATATATGATGAAGAAAAGCTGGGATTGGAATCATACCTGGAACAGCTACAGGAATACATGACTTTCTTCAGCAACCGTTTTTTGAACCGGCCAAAAGCCAATTGATCGCCCTTAATAATATACATGCGTATGCCAGTTACCAGGAGAAATTTTGTAAAAAATATATCGCTTGCTTCTGCAGGCTTGAGTCTGCTGCAGCCGCTTGACCTGACTGCACAAGTGCGGGCGCCACAATTAAAGCTTGGGTTCATCGGCGTGGGATTGCGTGGGCAATCGCATCTTAAAATGTGCCTGGAACGCAGTGATGTGGAAGTAAAAGTGATCTGCGATATTGACGACAGGATGCTTGGCATGAGCAAAGAACTGATCCGGAAATCGGGTAAGGCTATGCCCGAAATCGTTACCGGCAGTGATATTGCTTACAGGGATATGTTGCGGACTGACAAAATAGACGCAGTTATTATATCAACTCCCTGGGAATGGCATAAACCTATGATTACAGACAGCATCAGCGCCGGGTTAAAATATATAGCTACCGAAGTGGTTTTAGGCATTACGCTCGAAGATCATTGGGAAGTGGTGCGTGCCGCCGAGGCAAAGCATGCGCATGTAATGATGCTGGAAAATGCCTGTTACCGCAGGGATATACTGGCCATATTGAATATGGTGCGACAGGGCTTGTTTGGCGAGCTGGTGCATTTGCAGGCCGGGTACCAGCACGATCTTCGCGGGGTAAAATTCAATGACGGGGTTACGCCTTATAATAGTGGCGTTGAGTTTGGAGAAAAAGGATTTTCGGAGGCCAGGTGGAGAACCAATCACTCTGTTCACCGCAATGGCGACCTTTATCCCACACACGATGTTGGACCTATGGCCATGATGATAGATATCAACAGGGGCAACCGGTTTGAAACATTGAGCTCTTTTGCTACCAAGTCCCGCGGCTTGCATGATTACATCATTAAAAAGGGCGGTAAAGATCACCCCAATGCCAAACAATTGTTCAAGCTGGGTGATGTGGTTACTACTCACATTAAATGCGCGAATGGAGAGACCATTTTTTTGCAGCATGATACCAATCTCCCGCGACCCTATTCACTCGGCTTCCGGGTGCAGGGCACCAATGGTATCTGGATGAATATCAATAACGGGATATTCATAGAAGGTGTGAGCAAATACGACCATGAAAAATGGGATGATGCCAATGCGTGGTATGATAAATATGAGCACCCGTTGTGGAAACGCTGGGGCAAGGAAGCCAGGCGTACCGGGCATGACGGGATAGATTTTTTTGTGCTGCATGCCTTTATTGAAGCTGCCAAACGAAAGACGCCCACGCCCATGGATGTGTATGATGCGGCAGCCTGGAGCGCAATAACTCCCCTTAGTGAAGCCTCTGTTGAACTGGGAAACCAAACGGTGGAGTTCCCGGATTTTACCGGGGGCAAATGGATGATCCGGAAAAATGATTTTGCTCGAGGCGACGATTATTAATTAGTCAGCGTTCCGAACCCTCCGGGGTTCGGAACGCTCCTTTACATTTACTCTTTTTGTTAACAGGCCTTCCTTTCGGGAGGCTTTTTTATTGCTTGCTCATATTTATTTCTTTATTTAGTAAGATTTCGAAAATAAAATAGTTAATAAAAGAAAAAAAATTTGGTTTGGAATAGTAATAAATATAATTTTATAAGCGAAACGAAAATTTAATTGTTAATTAAATCTTTTGTAATCTTTAATTTACTAAAACCAAAATCATCTGTAAATGAAACGAAATTTTTTGACCCTTTGTTTAATGTTCTTCGTTTTTGCCCTGTTGACAGGGACAGAGGCATTTGCCCAGTCCGCTTCCGTAGCCGGTATTATAAAAGATGCTGACGGTCTGCCGTTGGAAGGCGTATCGGTTGTAGAGAAAGGAACAAATAACGGTACGGTAAGTAATACGGATGGCAGATATACATTAAGCGTAAAACCCAATGCTGTTTTGGTGTTCAGCTTTTCAGGGTACAGGGAACAGGAAGAAAAAGTGGGGAAACGTTCAACAGTCAACATTTCTCTTGAAGCTGATGAAAAGCAGCTTTCAGAAGTAGTGGTTACGGCGTTGGGAATAAAAAGAGCGTCGAAAGATTTAGGGTACTCCGTCCAAATATTAGATGGAGAAAAGGTATCAACAGCTAAAGAGCTCAATGTTACTAACTCTTTACAGGGGCAGGTAGCGGGAGTATATGTAAATCAGTCTTC
This sequence comes from Chitinophagaceae bacterium, assembly GCA_019638615.1. GTDB lineage: Bacteria > Bacteroidota > Bacteroidia > Chitinophagales > Chitinophagaceae > Agriterribacter. The sequence continues at coordinate 39,331 of JAHBTL010000007.1, forward strand.
AGCCGGCCCGGGAGGGTCAACCTATATTAATATTAGAGGAGCGAGTTCGATTGCTGGAAATAACCTGCCTTTATTTGTTGTTGATGGCGTGCCCATCGACAATCAACAATTAGGAATGGGTACTTATGCAGGAGCCGAAAATATCGGACGCATAGGAGGACCAACCGCTTATGGAGCAATGAGAGACTACGGAGATGGAATTGGGAATATTAATCCTGAAGACATTGAAAGCCTTTCGGTATTAAAGGGAGCCTCTGCATCGGCTTTATATGGATCGAGGGGCGCTCATGGCGTTGTATTGATAACTACTAAAAAAGGTAAGACTGGAAGAGCGAGGATTGACTTTAATTCCAACGCTACTTTTGAAACCATCAATGTAATACCAAAGGTTCAAAATAAATATGGTGGCGGCTATGGTGATAGCTACGACAATCTCAGCCCTTATGTTATAAATGGCCAGCCAGTACTTGAAAATGGCGTCCCCGTATCGGTATACGGAAACGTTATGGATAACTGGGGTGGTGCCTATGATGGGAGACCTATTGTTTTTCAGAATATTCCCGGAATGTCACCAATACCATATAAAGCTTTGAACTCAAGTCCATGGAAAGATTTTTTCAGGACAGGTTCAACCTTTACCAATTCTGTTGCAGTATCAGGTGGAACAGAGAAGGCAGTGTACAGGCTGTCACTGAGCGATTTGGAGAATAAAGGTATTACCCCTAATAATTCGATGAGCAGGCAATCGATTGATTTTAGCGGTAGTTTTCATGCAACCAGTAAGTTAACCATAGAAGCTAAAATTAATTACATCAGGCAAAATGTGAAGAATCCGCCTGAGACAGGTGGCGCCAGCACCAGCGTAACTGCGTCGCTAGCGAGAACCGCTTCATTTGTGCCACTTACTCTAGCTAAGGACTATATTACTGATGAAGGAAAACAGAATAACTTCATAAATTTTGGTGTCAATAATCCGTACTGGCTTATGAATAAGGTTACGGCTACGGGCGGAAGAGACAGGATTATTGGGTATATACTGGCCAGATATAAGTTCAATGACTGGTTAAATATGCACGTGAGATCAGGAACTGATTTCTATAATGATTCAAGGCTTCAGAAAACTGCCAAATATACCCAGGGATATTCTTCGGGCCGAGGACAGGTTGACGAGATGAAGTTCAGTGTAAAGGAAGACAATAGCGATATATTAATTACGGCGGCTGGTAAACTATCCAACAATGTTAAAGGATCATTCTCCACTGGGGGTAATCATCGTAGAAACAAAACAGATATGCTTTCGGTTATTGGATCTCAATTAATTATTCCAGACCTATATACGACCAACAATGCGACACGGGTAACATCATATCAGTATCCAACAGAAAAAGTAATAAACTCGGCCTATTTTTCAGGTCAACTTGGCTATAAAGATTTTCTTTTTCTTGATATAACGGGAAGAAATGACTGGTCCTCAAGTTTAGGATTAAATAATTATTCTTTTTTCTATCCATCCGTTAGCGGAACCTTTATCTTCAGCGATGTCCTGCCAAAAACCTCTTCATTTTTAAACTTTGGGAAACTGCGTGTTTCTTATTCACACGCCGGTAATGATGCTGATCCTTACCTGACCAGCGGAGGATACCAATTAACGGGAGCCAATTATAATGGCAATTTGCAAGCTTCTATTAACGGTAGTGTTCCATTAGCAGATCTGAAGAATGAATTGAGCAAATCTTATGAAGTAGGTACAGAATTAAGATTATTAAACGAAAGATTAAGCTTGGATTTTACTTATTACTCTTCCAGGACATTGAATCAAATAACACCAATACAGATATCGGCAGCCACTGGGTATTACACGAGATTAATTAACGCTGGGGAAATACGTAACAGAGGTATAGAGATTTTTGCCAATGTTACTCCGGTTAGAACAAGAGATTTCAAATGGGATATAACCTTTAACTTTTCAAGGAATAAATCCAAAGTAGTTTCTCTTGCTCCAGGCGTTGAAACTTATCTATTGTTAGAAACTTACAATGGCGCAACCATCCAAGCTGTACCTGGTGAGGCGTTTGGAAATATAATGGGAATTCCTTTTGCTCGAGTTGATGAAAAATCTCCTTCTCACCCAGGAGCTATATTATTAAACAGCGACGGGGTATGGCAATCATCAGACAAGCAGCAGGTATTGGGCAATATTCAGCCGGATTGGCTTGGTGGCATTACTAACACTTTTACTTATAAGAATTTCACATTAGGTGCACTGCTTGATATTAGACAGGGAGGCCAGATTTTCTCAATGACAAAGTATATGCAGATGGCAAGTGGTACAGGTAAATTTACCGAAAATAGGACAAATCTCATAGCTGATGGAGTAATACTTCAACCCGATGGCAGCTATAAGCAAAGTGATATAGTATTGTTGGCGCAGGATTATTACGCATCCCAGGGCCCTTGGTCAAATATCGCACAACCTATGATCATCAATGCGTCATATATAGCTCTAAGGCAGGCAACTCTGGGATATAATTTTGGCCGCACTTCTTTATTAAAGAAAACTCCTTTTAAAGCGGCCAGACTTTCAGTTGTCGCCAGAAATCTTTTTTACTTAAAGATAGATCCTCAATTCAAACAAATGGGGCTTAGTCCTGAAACCGCGTTCAATACAACATTCGGCGCACAGGGTCAGGAAACAGCAGGGCTGCCTACGACCAGAAGTATAGGATTTAATTTATCCTTTTCTTTTTAAGCAAATTAAAAGCATATAATGAAAAAGCATATAAAATTTTTAAAACTCAGTACACTCGCTTTCATAGTGATGATATCAGCTATTTCTTGTACAAAAAAGTTTGAGGAAATAAATACCCCTCCCTTTCTAATTACAGAAGATGTTATTCCGCCTTCTATGGTTTTCACAAACGTATTAAAGAGGTCAATTTTTTCTACATGGAACGGCGATATATTTTGGGAATACACAAATTATTATTATGATGGCGCTTCAGGAACTATTTTTCAGACAAGAGACTGGAGCAGCCCATGGGATGAATACCCCGATATCCTGACAAATATTTCCGCAGTAGTAAGGCTAACAGCTAAAGACACAGCGTTAGTCAATCAAAATGCTATGGCCAGGATTTGGAAAGTGTGGGCTTATCAGAGAATGACCGATGCCTACGGGGATATTCCTTATTTTGAATCTGCTCTTTCTCCCAATAGCGTTAATAATCAACCTAAATATGATACTCAGCGGGAAATATATGTGGACATGTTAAAAGAACTGAAAGAGGCAGTGTCTAAATTAAATACCTTTTCTGTTCCGAGCTTTGGAACCGCCGATATTTTGTTTGGTGGAAATGTTGAAAAATGGGCGAGGTTTGGCAATTCATTGCGTCTGAGATTAGCTATTCGGGTAAGCTATGTGGATCCCGAACTTGCCAAGGAAAATATCAGAGACGTGCTGACTAAGCCATTAATTAATGATAATTCATTCAATGCCAGGCTAATTACCCTCGCAGGAGATGCGAATACTCAAAATCAGAACCATTTCTATCTCGATACTATAAATTCCAACGTAGTAACGCTAAGACCCCTGGGGTTTACTGTAACACAGGAATTATTGAAAAGAGACGACCCGAGGCTGCCTATATACTGTGTTCCGTCTAAAGCAGGAAAATACAGAGGTGTTCCAATGACAAATAACGGCGTTGATACGCTTAACAGGTACACTTATGACTCAGTAGCACATCTTGGAAAAGTTTTTTATGATCAGGCGTATCCTATAATGGTAATGAACGCTGCGGAAGTTTATTTAATAAGAGCAGAAGCAGCTTTAAGAGGCTTATCTGATGAAGACGCTGAGGATATGTATCAGAAAGGTATTGCAGCATCTTTAAATCAATGGAATGTTAATCCAACAGTAATCTCCGATTATTTAAGTTCTCCAACATGTAAGTTAACAGGCGGCAGCGTTGAAGAAGATCTTGAAAATATTATTGTTCAAAAATACCTTGCGACTATTTTCGAGAGCAGAGAAGCCTGGGCTGAATTCAGAAGAACGGGTTATCCAAAGATATGGACAGGAAAGAATATGGGAAGTACTAATGGGCAAATTCCAAGAAGAACAACCTACCCGCTTTCGGAATATAATTTAAATAGCGCGAACTTATCAGAAGCCGTAGACCGCCTTACCGGGAAAGATCTGATGATGAGCCGCATCTGGTGGGATGCAAAACCAGGCTTGCCGTTCCTGCATCCTAAGCAGGGACAGTTCCCGCCGGAAATGTATTAATGCAATCCTTACCCTGAAACAACAGATCATTTTGTACGGTGTAGGGCCGTGCAGAATGATCTGTTTGTTTAACAACGTTGGTGCAAGGCATGGCGAATAAAATAAGAAAGTAGAGCTTGGAGAAATGTATAAGCTGGTTTATCTTGGGTATTATGTGTAATTTTTAATTTTAACCCTGTTAGCATGATCGTTTTTCATTATCAATTAAAACTTATTATAGTATGCTGTTTTTTAGGGTTGGGAATAAACCTGAATGCACAGCAACCCGCTAAACAGATCCGGATAATAGTCATTGGAGCGCATCCCGATGATTGTGACCTGGATGCCGGTGGAACTGCCGCTATTTTTGCCTCGATGGGGCATGCCGTTAAATTTGTATCTGTAACAAACGGAGATGCCGGCTATCAAAGCCAGGGTGGAGGAATGCTGGCAAAGAGAAGGGCTGAAGAAGCCAAAGAGGCAGGAAGGCGCTTTGGAGTGGAGTATGATATACTCGACAATCATGACGGGGAACTGGAGCCTGTATTAAAAGTGCGTTTACAGATCATCAGGAAAATAAGGGAATGGAATGCCGATATTGTCATTGCTCCCCGTCCCAACGACTATCATCCCGATCACCGGTATACCGGCGTTCTTGTGCAGGATGCGGCCTACATGGTGGGAGTGCCTAACGTAGTACCTGATTGTCCGCCATTGAAAAAAAATCCTGTGTTCTTATACTCGTATGATCATTTTAAACGCCCCAACAGTTTTCGTGCTGACATTGCTGTAGACATTACCCCGGTGTTTGATAAAAAAATAGACGCGCTTGATGCCCACCAGTCACAATTTTATGAGTGGCTTCCCTGGATAGGTGGTTATGAATCAGAAGTGCCGGCCGATGCAACCGCGAGGAAAAAGTGGCTTGGACAACGATATGCAGGTGTCATTTCAAACGAAACACGTGCCGTGCTGGAAAAGTTTTATGGAAGTGCAAGAGCAGCACAGGCAAAATATGCCGAGTCGTTTGAAATATGCGAATATGGTACGCAACCTTCGGAAGAAATGATACGGCAGTTGTTCCCTATGCTGGGAAAATAAACGGTCGTTATTTCTACAGGTGGGTGTCACCACCGCCTGTGAAAAATATTGCATTAAAATGCTATTCAGCTTGCGATTTTATATTATTAAAAATACTTAAAATGAAATTAACCAGACTGTTCAGTTCATTACTACTGCTGATTGTTACACAGGTTTCGTTTTCGCAAGACCTTGATAGTCTTCTTTTGAAGAACTACCGGCCCAGGTCGGTTTATAATATCCCGGTATCCAGAGTGGAAAGGGCAAAGTTCCCGGTAACTGATATGCATTCTCATAACTCATACGCAAAAAGTGTGGATGAGATCAAAGCGTGGATCGGCCTGATGGATCAGTATGGAATAGATAAAGTAGTGATCCTTACACAATCAACGGGCGCCCGTTTCGATTCCATTTACAAGGTATACAGCCCATACCTCAACCGTTTTGAGCTGTGGTGCGGGTTTGATTATACAGGATACCAGGAGCCCGGCTGGGGAGCGGTGGCAGTAAAGGAACTGGAACGATGTGTTAAGGTTGGCGCCCGCGGTGTAGGAGAGTTGGGCGACAAGGGGCTGGGAGAAGTGTTTTCGGAACCGGTACCCGGCTATGGGATGCACCCCGATGACCAGAGATTACAGCCGCTGTATCAAAAATGCGCTGAGCTGAAAATTCCCGTGAGCATTCATGTGGCAGATCCGATCTGGATGTATGAACCTATGGACTCAACAAACGACGGTTTAATGAATGCTTATAAATGGAGATTGGATAAAACAAAACCCGGCTTCAGGGGGCATGAAGAAATGATTAAAACTTTGGAGAATGTGGTAAGGTCAAACCCCAAAACAACTTTTATTGCCTGCCATCTTGCCAATAGTGAAAATGATTTTTCTGTTTTGGGGAGACTGCTTTCAACATACAGCAATTTGTATACAGACCTGGGCGCCCATTTTGCTGAAATTGCTCCTATTCCCAGGGCTTCTGCTGCTTTTTTGGAGAAACACGCGGATAAAGTGGTATATGGCACGGATTATCATCCTACAAAGATCGAGTATGAAACTACTTTCAGGATACTGCAAACCGCTGATGAACATTTTTATGCTACGGAGCATTTCGGGTACCATTGGCCCTTACACGGGCTTAATTTAAGCGACAGCGCATTGAAAAAGATATATGGCGGGAATGCATTGAAAATATTGAAAAAGTAACAGGAAATGTCTTACCGTGAGTTTTGCGTCTTAGGTTAGGAAAGCATATTTCACGCAACGTGGGCAATGGGGCCAAGTCCGCAAAGAAGCATTCGTTGTGAACGCTGCTCCGCTGTAAACGCCGCGAGAAAACTATTGATGAAATATGTATATCTGCTTGCAGCAGGCAAGCTTATTACATTTCGTTTCAATGATTGGCAGGTACTAACTTTAACCGTCTCATCATTGAAGCTAATAAAGTTGTACTATTATTAACTATGTGTTACTAAGGTTTAAAGAAGACCTTATATTGCAAGCTGTATTCTCTGATATCCGGGATATTTGGTTAAGTGCTTTGGTGTATATCCCATGTTTCGCAGGTGTGCCTGCCCGGCTAATTTGAATGCACCCCAATAAATTGCTTTATTAAAAAAATGCCCGGCAGTAGGTAAGCCTGCTATCACCAACTGCTTTCAGGCTTCCGGTATATTTCATTTTAGTAACAGAAAAATTCTCCCCGATTTGAAAACAAAAAGCCCGTACCATTCTCCTTTGATACTTTTCAAAGGCCCTTCGGGAACATAAATAAGGCAACTGTCTTTCTCTATATTTTTTAAGCCATTGGCCGACCGCCAGGCCTTGCCGGCGTATATGCCTTTATCTACTATCGAAGTCATTCCTTCAATCGCATAAAATAAGTTCCCGTCGGAAATCGTGGCACATTCAGGTCGTTTGGTAATGGCATCTGTATTCACTTCCCTTTGAGGAACAATGGTTTTACCATTATCCATACTTTTTAAGCCCCCATGAAAATAGATCCTACCGTCGGATGTTTTAAAGCTCCGGATCCATTTTCCATTATTAAGGCTGTCAACAGCACCAATATCAGTAATAACCGATTCCTGATTGTGGTATCCGGCTCCGGGTCCTGGCTCCGATCTTTTAGTATTGCACTACGCAATACAAACAACAACGATCAGCCCGGCGAAAACAACGCTGCCAATTCTTTTTTTCATTGATTGTGCTTTATTGCTCCTGCTCATCTCAGGGCTTCTCCACTGTAATACTAAAAACACCCCAGGTTACATTTCTTTTAATGGTTTTCCATTCCTTTACTTCATAACATGCCAGGAACCGGATCACATGTCCGGGCGGACAATCTTTGGAAATACGGATAAGGGATGAAAGCGCATAACCGTCGCCCCATTTATCCGGTTGCAGGTCGTCGTGCAATTGTTCGTTTTCAACATATGGGTCATCATAATACAACCTGGTACGGTGGCTTTGCTGATAGATCATGATGGTTTCACCGGGCTCTGCTATATTGTTACCATTCCCGCTGCCGAAAATTTCACTATCACCGTCATCAATACCAATTTCTGTAAACTCCGGTACATCATACCATACGGGAATATCTATTTCATTGTTCCAGGTTTTTCCTTTTTCATCTTTTATCACAACATTAAATCGTATGCTGAAAGGAGCGCCATCTTTTACAGGTTCAACGGCCGCAATAATATTGAAATCGGCAGGCATCCATGCAGCGCCTCCGCTTTCAATATTACCGGCACTTGTTACCGGGTTACTAACACTTACACCCTGCGCTGAAGTGCTCACGGATACTGTGAGCTTACGACCTGTACTTCCGCCCTTGTTCAATAACATGAGCCTGAGCATACTTTCTTTGTTATGCAGCAGGAAGGTTGAACTGTTATTCACCTTGTACCCTACAGCAATTATTTCGGGCGCTGATCTTGTGTGTATGATACCAAATTGATGTTGTCTGCCATCGGTTTTGAATCGCAGCCTGCCGCCCTGATCGGTTGTAATGCTCGTTGTTTTTGTTGTTTGCTCCGAAACATCGTAGTCCAGCAGTGCATATGCAGTATTGGGTTTATATACTGGAGGAGTAAGAACAGTAATATTTACGTCTGGAATAACAGGTCCGTCTGGTTGCCACCGGCGGGTATAAATGCTAAGTCCTGCTTCTGTCACGTTTTCCATTACAATATATCCCGGTTCCTTCAAATTACTGTTCACTTCATATCCCCATACAGTAAAGTTCGGGTACAGGTCGGCGTGATGCCAGCGCTCGGGTAATGGCAATGGTTGCCGGAAAGCTTTCAGCACAAAATCAAAAGCATCCCTGAACTCGTTAAACTTCAGCTCATGTGTTCCGGGGTATTCCCGGTATTCATAATCAAGACCAGCTTCCCGTTGTGCCGCTGTATGTACTTCTTTGTTCAGGTAATGGAGTTCTTCACCTTCGCCACCGCCCTGGAACCGGAGCTTTACACCCAGGAGGTTCTTAAACATAAAACGGGTTTGATAGAGTGTATGATTTTTGGGATAACCCACAAAAAATTCAGGAGATCCTTTTGAGCTGACTGCGGCACATACAAGATGAGGATATTTGCCTGCGAGCAAAAAAGCCATGAACCCACCCATACTATGACCAATTACAGCACGGTGATCCCGGTCTGCTAAAGTACGGTAGCTGCTATCTATATGATTTACGAATTCCGGGAAATAATCTTTGAATTGTATTTCATAATTAATATTGGAATGATACCCCGTGTTGTAAGGGCGTTTGTCAGCAGGAACGGACCTTCCGTTCCATGCCACCAATATAACAGATGCCCTGTTCACCATTGTTTGCAGGCTATCGAAATAAAACTTTTCTGTATCCTGGTTGCCATGGAGGTAATAGATCACAGGGAATCTTTGTTGCGATCGCTCGTAGCGTTCCGGCAGGTAAATGCGATACGGTTTTACGGCTTTAAATACGCTGCTGTAATGACTGGTATCCAGTTGTGCCCACCCATCAACTGTTGATATCGCAAAAACCAGTATTAAGATAATTCTATTCATCTGTAAAAGATATGTCGGTAACACAGGTTTATTTTCTGAGCAAGATCGTTAAAGCTGTGTCGCGGCCGAGTTGAACAATTTTGCTAATGCCGCCACATTGTATGGTGTAAGGCGATGATTGTTTCTTTATATTATCATTCACCCTGTATTCAGGAAGATTTACTTCAATGCTGCCTTGCAGCGTTGTTCTCCCCCGGAAAACTTCCGTTTTATCAGCATCTGTAATAATTACCTCCATTCCTGCAGCAGCTTCATTTTGCCTGTTCTTAACACGCAGCATTAATTTCCAGTTTACAGAATAAGAATGGTCTTTCCCTTCCACATGAATGGTAAAACGATCGTTGATCACCTCGTTGGAGGCTAGTTCAACATTTTTGGCTATACAATCCCCGCAACCGCCAAAACCCATCCTGAAAGGTGTAAAATCCGGTAATGCACCGGGTGATTTAATGATGATATTGTCGAAAATTTTTGTATTGATGGTCCCCCCATACTTACCCGCTATCCAGACTGCAGGTACATTGCTTGTTATCCTGTTGTTGTAAAAATTACCGCCAAAACCTTTGGTTCCGCCGGTAATAAAAAAAGCGGCCGCCAGTGCTTTGGATGCAGGAGCTGTATGTTCAATTACGATATCGTTGCCGAATATTTCGTTGTCACCGCCGCTCGCGCTGTAAAAAAATGCCCATGTCAGCGGAACGTATTCTTCAGGCTCGGGAAAGTTGATCGCCTTTATATAGATCCTGTTGTTGTACACACGATTGCCGAAAGCCCCATTGGAAGCGCCGGGCAAAGCCCGGTAATCTGCAATGCGAATGGCATTGGCGCTGTATTCTTCCCGCCCGTATTCACAGGTGGGGGGAGAGGATTGCACGCGAATAATGTTGTTGAAAATGTCGATGTATTTACGTGTGTATATTTCGATGCCAGATCCTCTCTGCGGCTCAATCCTGTTATCAAAAATTTTTGAGCTGTCGCCCATAGCCATTATACTGTAATGATTGGTGACCGACTGGTTATTAACGAAGTAATTATGATGGATGTCTGAATGTTTGCCTTTGAATACAAGACATCCCTGTCCGCCAAAAAATTCAGAAAAAGAAACTTCAGAAGCCTGTGTACCTCTCAGGTCTACTGCATAAAAGTTACTGCCATGCCGGTTAATGATAAAGGGATTTTCCACCTCGAACCTGCAGTTAACAATAGTAGCCTGTAGCACATCAACGGCAGTAGTATTGATTCCCGAAGTTTTAAACAAAACATTGCTCAAAATAATTTTTACTTCATCGGCAGTAGATTGTATTCCCCATGAAATAGCTCCTTTGGTTGCATTTTCTATACTGCCATTTTTGATAACCACATTACCACCGCCTTTTACTACCGGGATGCCCTTTGCAGGAATCCCTTTTTTTACATCTGCTGTGTAATCAAAAAATGCGGTGAAGGCTGAGTTGTATAAATGATCGTTGTGGCCATTTGCATACGTTTGATCCACTATACCCACACCCACATCAAAAGCCGGGCGGATATCTATTTCATCAATCAAACAATCTGTATCGGCTCTTATTCTCATCCGGTATTTTGCTGCAGGCAATTTGTTCAGGTGTGCATAAATGAACCCACCGCCCAGTCTCGGGCTTCTTTTTTCCACCGAAGCACTTTCCATCGTAGTGTCTCTGTATTGCGTAATGCAGCTTACCTCATTTCCCTTTTCATCTTCCACAAATATGCTTAGTTTCATTTCATTGCGTAAATCGCCTTTCATCAGGGAGTCACCAAAATGCCTGCCGGTGATACCGCACATGGCTATATACGAGCGGTTGGCAACCGGTAATTCGATGTACTCCGACCTGATCTCATCACCTTTCTGTAAGCTCAACAGCTTGTCTCCCACAAATACATGCACATCAGCGGTGTTCATTACCTTAGCACCGGGGGCCTTTGATATATCCCAGTCTTTTAACCCTTCCTCAAAACCACTGTTTGGAATATGGTTGTATTTACCATCTGCATACCTGATGGTATAGCCGTTCAGATCAAGGGTAACATCTTTCCCTAAAAAAATGGCTGAACGATCGGAGGTAATATCATTCACCAGGATATACGTTTTGCCGGGTTCGCTATAATTTCCGGGGGCAGAAACCGGTATCTCGCCTGCCTCTGGCGTCCGGTGAGTAACAGGTTTGAATTGTCCAAAGCAAACATTTACGGACAACAGTAAACCCGTTACAAAAATTTTATAAGTTGTTTTTAATACCATCACCTGTTATTTTGTTTGAGCAGGTTTATACCATAAGGCGTCATCAAAAGAAAAGGAAGTATCCATATCACCCAATAAGAAAATTTTTCAAACCCTCCGTCTATCGTGTAAATGTATTTACGGTTCCCGAAAATTTCCGTCATCAGGTCTGTCGTATACGGATCTTTAGCTTCTTTGTAATACAGTTCCGCCATGTTAGCATAAGCTGCCCCTGCCAGTTCGGGGTTAGCTGTAATAGCTGCTGTATCATACGGTATGTAGTAACCAAAATCGGGGTCAAGTATGTATGTCGTAGTATCGTTCAGCTCTGCACGTACTACCACATGCCTGCCACCCACATCCATCAGTTCAGCTTTAATGCCATTGTCAAGCAACACACCCTTTACTACGGTGGAGTGGGAGGAGCAAAGCCCTACGCCTCTTTCTAGGTTCTTTTTATAGTTGGCAAATTCATACCGTTCATATTTTTGAGGATTGATAAACGAAGCTGTATACAAAATATAATTTTCCCAGGCGGGCACGCGCATGTGATACTTTTCAATTCCTTCCCTTTTCCAGTAGTGTGCAAATCCATCGTTCACTACCTTATTGATCCTGATGGCAAAGGCTTCGTTCGATTCATTTTCTTTACGCACCAGTTGCTTTTTTATTTCCGGGTAAGGAATGGTTACATCATTGAGGCGGTTTTTGATCGTTTTCTCAAGTGTATACAGCTCGGGATTGCGCATGGTTTTAAATAAGCCGATAATATTTACCAGCAGTAAAAAAACACCGAGAATAAATAAGATTTTTTTTATGGTTCTCATATCTCAACTTTTCTATAGTTATTTAAATGGAGAAGCCAGGTAGTCTTCGATATCCTGCCAATGATCAAGCATGATCTTTCTTTTTTTCTTTAGCTGCAGTATAATATCCGGACCCAGCATAAAACGGTCTTCATATACCCTGTTTTTACTGTATACCAATAATTCAAGTCCTCCGTTTTCCAGCAGCCGGATCAGCTCCGCGGTATTATCCAGTTCATCACGCATAATATTGTTAAATGGAATAAAATCCGGGTGCCCTGTCCAGGAGGGATCTTTATCGGGGCGGTGTACCGGACCGTTAAGCGCCACACCATCACGGTCACGAATAGCCTGGGCGGCGGAGAAATTAGCGCAGCTTCGCATAACTGAAGCGTATATGCGCAGTGATATGGCCATCCGCTTAAAAAAGTCCTTCCTGATTGCAACGGCGTCTACCTTATCAAATAAATCCGCTGAGACCTTTAGCCGTCTTACAAAGTTGTTAACAACTTCGGGTGCCACTGATGCCCTGCCGCCATGCACATCCATATAGTCCATCCTGGCTTCCTGCTCAGAAACATTAAAAATATAAGGCAGGAAATAAGATTCTTCAGCTACGGATAAGCGTTGGGGCGCAATGACCAGCGGGCGGTTGATCAGCCGTTCTGTTACGCCCCAGTACAAAGAATGTACTCGCGGAAAAGTAGAAGATTTGTAAGACATCGCTTCATCCAATGCTACAAATGCTTTAAAAAGGTCAGCACCTCCCTGGTTATTGCCTGTCCATAGTTCGCTCACCTGCTGTAGTTCCTGCAAGTCGGCGATGGATGATCCTCCGGGCACTGCAGGTTCTTTTAATTTTTTTTCGATGATCTGAAAGATCAGTTGTGTAATGTCTGACCGCTCGGCACCCCTGTCGTACGCAGCACGAAGGCCGATAAAAATGGTGCTGTTCTTTTTTTCACCAATATTTCGCAACTGCCTTACCAATGCAGCCGGGTTGATAATACCTGTTACGGGGTACACGCTGCTTAATGTACCGCCGGTGTTAATGATCTCCCGCTCTGCGTTACCTTGGAAATAGCAATTTTCAGGAAGATATTTTTCAATATCCGCCCGCTCTGCTTCAGAAAAATTGGAAGAGCCTGCATCCATATAGATGGAAAGCGCTTTGCCGGTTTTATTGGCGCCTTCCTTATAGGCATCCATCAGCATCTTTACTCTTTCGCCCATGCTGAAATGTTTACAGGCAGCAGGCCCGTTAGGCCCTGAATACAACCAGTCTGCCCAGCAAATACCGGCTCCGGCATCGTTGGTTTTAAAAGTGAGGGTAGTGATCTCCGGTACTGCTTTTAACATCTCCGCCATCATGGATGTGTACATCTCCCGGGTTTCTTTTACCGAAACACAGGGCGCAAAAGCCTTTTCTGCGCTGCGCCTGGGATGATCTACCCTTGGACCTAACATTGCAGGATAAGCGTCGAAAAATGCAGCGGGCATAAAATTAGGCTCATATCCCATGAAAGCGCCCTCCAGCCCGTATTCGCGCAGGATTTTTGCTTTGTCAAGCATTAGCTGGCGGTTCTTTTTTATAAACTCTGCCGGTATAAAGGGAGCCAGCTTTGCATCGGGGAAAAATTTGAACGGTGTTGGATTACTGCTGGCGTATTCATGCCAGGAACTTCCTTTTGCAGGTATTTCATGAAAGCTTTTATCTGCCAGTGCAGCAATGTTGATCTTCACCTTGCCGTATGGTTTCAAAGTGGCAGCCTGCCTGGCAATTTTACGGAACTCATCCAGGTCATTAACAGGTGTGTGAATGATAAAGACCCGTCCTTCTTCTGTCTTTTGAACAGTAATTTTTTTATTAGGGACCGGAGGGTTTGCCTGTATCATGCAAGGCAAAAGCAATACCCATAAAAACCGGTGGTAAAAGAAACGCACGCTCATATTGTGAAAATGTTGGCAGTACAGCACTCCGGCCAGCCTGGTATACAACAGGTGTAGATATACATTTACCGGCTGTCCGGGCGCTATACAACAGTGATCGTTTGTTATTGACTATTGTTCTGGCGGGAACATTCCCTGCCGTGGATGTGCAAAAGGCAATCCTGCTTTTTTATCCCACCATATACGGCCCATCAACTTGTCGCCACCGTCTATCCTGTTAGCTGCTTCAGTTACATTGTCTTTGTTCCTGAAAAATTCATCAACAGGGTAGGTCAGGCGGCGAGGTATATTGCCGTTGGTATCTCCCAGCTCCGCGCCGGTCCACATCCGTGGATATCCCGTTCTTCTGAACTCTGCCCATCCTTCATGCGAGTTATAATAAGTAGCCAGCCATTTCTGTACAATGATTTGCTCCAGCTTTTCTTCATCCGACCCCGATAACAGTGCTGATGGAGATGCGAGATAACCAGTTATATCGCCTCCCGGAACCTTGTATTGTTCCATTGCCAGTTGAATACCTTCTTCAAATAATGCCTGTTCATCTTCTGCAGTTAAACCGGCCAGCGCTGCTTCTGCACGTAGCAATTTAACCTCGGCCGCACTTATTAATACCTGTTCGTATATGGGCTGCAAAAATGATAAGGCCATATGAGCAACAGAATCATTAGCATACCTTTCCCTTTGATCGCCGGCTATTTGAGGAGGCACACCGCGGTAACCAGCCTCTGCAATAGCTGCAGGACGAGCCAGAACAGGTAGTCGTGGATCGTTCAATTTTTTCAGGTTGTCAGTCAGGGTGAATGACACTACCATATTATTCGGGCTTGTAAGGCTTCTTTGATAAAACTGGTTTGAATTGGCAGTATTACCATCATCCGCAGTATTTAATTTTACATTCTGCGCGTTGGTCTCAATCAGGGGCTGAGACAATACCTCTGCTATTTGCTGTTGTGCTAACGTTGCGTCTGCATACCTGACCCTCATAGCCAACCGTAATCTTAATGAATTGGCAAAACGGATCCACCTTTCATTATCTCCTTTTAACAGCAGATCAGCATTGCCAAAACTTAACTGATCAGCACTATTCACAAATTGCGCTGCGGCTTCTTTCAGTTCTTTGAACAGGTCTTTATACACTGCTTCCTGGGTATCGTACTTTGGCTGGAGAATCATATCGTTCACATCCTGTAAGGCTTCAAAGTAAGGAATGTCTCCATATGCATCTGTAACAATATGATACAACCACACCCGCAATATACGCGCAATGGCATTTTCATTTACCCGGTTGGCTACCCCGGAAGTGAGCCGGATGATCTCCTGGGTATTGATGAGGTAACTCCTGTAAAAAGAATTGAACGGGAAAGTGTGGTCTGTATTTAAAAAAATATTTCCGGAGGCCGGGTTTTTGTAATAGCCGGCATATTCAATGATCCTTCCGTGGCTGTTTAAGGTGGAAAACACCGCGTTCTTTTCCACGGATGCCAGTACCAGACCAGGGTCTATCTGGTCGGTAGTAACAAGAGCGGGGTTGGTATTGATCTCTTTAAAATCTTTTGTACAGCTCATGGTAGTAACCAAAGCTGCCAGTGTAATATGTATAAGAAGTTTGTTGCGTGTCATAAGATCTTTTTTCTTTTCTTAAAATGAAAATGACAGGTTCACTCCCAGGCTGCGGGTAGAAGGTGTGCCCGGGTTTTCATATCCCTGCGCCACCGTAAAGGGGCCAAATGCCGCTTCCGGCGTTATGCCCATCTCTTTGAACATGGGATCGCGGTAGATGTAAAAAAGGTTTCGCCCTACTAATGATAGTTTGGCAGATTTAAAAACGGACTTTGATAAATGTGATCCGATATTATATCCGATGGACACCTCGCGCAGTGCCACATAATCCGCCGGTACCACAAAATATTCCTGGATGCCATCGCCCCATCCCATTGCAGTATAATACGCCATACGTCCTACCGCCTGATTATTGGGCTGGTACTTTCCATTATCATCAAGGTAAACCCCTTTGGCAATCAGGTTATCACCATTTTCTGTAAACTTCCCTGATCCGCCGGTTGTTTGAATAAATTTAGAATTGGAATAGATCTCTCCCCCGATCCTCATATCTATTAAAAAGCTTACACTGATGTTTTTAAAAGAGAGGGTATTGGTAATACCGGCCAGGAAATCGGGCTGGATATTGCCAAGCACCGACATGGTATCTGCTTTTTCCCATACGCGTGAACCAGCATTTACAATGCGTTCGCCGCTTTCTGTCACCTTAAATTTATATCCTATTATATTGCCATACGGTTGACCCGGTCTTGCTTCAATAGACCCGCCGTTAATTGAATACAACGGCAAGGAATTGATCCCCGGATACAACGATTCTACCTGCGACCTGTTTCTTGAATAGTTAATATTGAGGTTCCAGCTAAAATTCCCTGATTTTACAGGAACGGCATTTACCATCAACTCTATACCTTTATTAGTGATTTCACCGGCATTGATCAGCTTGCTTGCGAATCCTGTTGCGGCGGATACGCCTATACCCAGTATCTGGTTTTTAGTAGAAGTGTTGTAATAAGTAAAATCTATTCCTAAGCGATTGTCAAAAAATCTCAGCTCGGCTCCTGCTTCGAATGAGCGGGCAAGCTCGTTTTTCAGATCCACTAAAGGCACATCAGAGCTGATCGTTGCAAACTGTTGTCCGGCAAAACCCTGGGAAGAAATGGTATAACCGATCATTGTTTGATAAGGGTCCGCATCTTTGCCGGCCTGCGCATAAGAAACACGGACTTTGCCATAGTTGATCACCCTCCTGCTCATGGCAAAGGCATCGGTAAATACAAAGCTTGTGCTGAAAGCCGGATAAAAGAAAGAGTAATTTTTTACACCCAGCGTGGATGACCAGTCGTTACGCCCCGAGATATCCAAAAACAGGTAGTTATTATATCCTAATTGCCCGGTATAGTAAACAGAATTGATGCGTTTCCGGGACAAACTGTTTCCCGGCACTACCAAACCTGCGTTGGAGATATGGTATACATTCGGCACATTCAAATTGTTGCCCTGTAAACTCACGCTTTCCTGCCGGCGGTCGAGATGGTTGGCCCCCGCAGAAAAAGAGCCGGTAAACTTTTTAGAGAGGTTTCCGGATGCTGTCAGCAGCACATCGCTGTTCTCTTCTTTTACCTGTATTTCTTCGTTATTCACCTGGCCACGGCGCAGGTTAAACGATCCGGTAGGTGTCCCATAGCCGATCCTGAAAAAACGAACATCCGTATAAATATCCGATCCTGTCCGTGCCTGTAATGTGAGCCAGTTAGTAAAATTGTATCGTGCCAGTATATATCCTATCATCCTGTTACGGCTGTCGTTGCCCAAAAACTCATTCAATATCCAGTAGGGATTAAAGGGTCTGCCGTCGGTCCAGTTATTGGCCTGGCCGTTAGGCTGCTTATAATCCTTAAGCATATCCATGGTTAAAAATGCCGGAGCCCTGGTCAAAGCAACCTGTACGGTATTGATATCAAGCCCGTTGCCCGGCCGGTTTTCGCCATGCTGCCTTATGTAATTTACTTTCCCCTCAACGTATAAGTTTTTGGTAGCATTAAAGCCTGCACGCAAATTGATGGTTTGCCTGTTGAGCCTAGAGGTGGGATAGATGCCGGAATTGCGCATATCGGAAACCGACAGGCGATAATTAGCACGTTCCGTTCCACCGGACAAGCCCAGTGTATTGGTATAAGTGGAACCGGTGTTATAAAACGCTTTGATCCTGTCTTCATTCGCCGGAGAAAACTTTAATACACCGGCTTCGGGCCAGGTAGCCAGAACAACATTTGATCCGTCGAATTTGGGCCCGTAACTTTCACCACCCGTCCAGTCGGGGAATTTCATGGCCTGTACGCCATCAACGGTCACACTTTCATAACTGCTGAAATCATTGTCGTATCCGGGCCCCCATATTTTCTGGTAAACCGGCTGGGTATTCAGCGTTTCAAAAGTGGCATTCGAGTTAAAATCCACGTTTGCCATTTTTCCTTTGCTCCCTTTTTTGGTAGTGATCAGTATCACTCCTGTGGCGCCTCTCGAACCGTACAATGCAGCGGCATTCGGTCCTTTTAAAACCGTAATGGATTCAATATCATCCGGCAAAATATTGCCGATCCCGTCGCCGTAATCTTTTGCCTGTCCGCGGGCATTATTGGCATCAGGGGCGCCGATCGTCTGGTTATCTATGGGTACGCCATCTACCACATACAATGGCTGGTTATTGTTAGCCAGTGAACTGGCACCACGGATGTTCACAAAAGAAGAACCGCCCGGGCCTGTATTGGACGGGCTTACAAATACGCCTGCTACTTTTCCTTTCAGCGAATTGGCCACATTGACTTCCCTTGCTTCCGTCAGTTCTTCACCTTTTACTACCTGCGTGGCATATCCCAGTGAACGTTTTTGTTTTTCCTGGCCAAATGCCGTGATCACCACTTCGGTGATCTCTGTGCTTTGTACTTCCAGTTTAATATCAACAGGTTTTGAGCCATCGGTCTTAATTTCCCGGGTAGCATATCCGCTGTATGTAATAACCAGGGTTACAGTACCATCGTTTACTCCCTCAATAACAAATTCGCCATTGTTGTTGGTAATAGCCCCCTTTTGGGTTCCTTTTACCGCTACACTTACGCCGGGCAATGGCTCGCCCGCTTCGTTTGTAATCTTACCCCTGATATCGCGGGGAGGAAACGTTTGTGCCGGTTCCCTGGTTCCGGTATTCCTGTTGCGGGGAGGCTGTTTTGCTCTTATTACAATGATCTCATTCGCTATGTCAAAATCCAGCAACTTATTCTCAAGGCAAATATTCAACACGTCCCTGAGCGGTGTTTGTTTAAAATCAGCGGTTACAACGTCTCCTTTTTTGAGTAACGAAGGGTCGTAAACAAATCCGTAACCTGTTTGTTTTTCAATTACCTGGAATATTTTTTTCAAACTGACATTCTTTGCAGAATAAGTAATAGTTTGAGAGAACGTGTGGGCATTCACGCTAAGGGTAAAAACAAAGAGTAAAATTGCAGTTAATCGCATTGTTAACAGTGCCTGGTTGGGAACGGAGCATAACAGGCCAAATAAGGCTTTGCTCCATAAAAGCAGTTTCATACTTTTGTGCAGTTGGGTTTTGTGATAAAAAATCGTTTACGCAATTTTCTGTTACAGGCAGACCCGGCATTTGCCAGGGGTGGTACCAACACTCCTGGTTTTTAAGATCGCTGAACAGTTTTTCTGTTAAGTTTTCTTTTTCATGATTTTTCGGTTTTAGTTTTGGTTGACAAAAGGCTTTACCAGAATTTGATTTCCTTTCATTTCAAACTTTACGCGTTCGCTCATTTCCAGCGCCCTCAGCAGTTGTGTTACTTTTTCTTTGCGGGGCACAGAACCGGATAGGGATATGCCAGACAAGTCTCCTTCGTATACAACAGCAACATCGTACCAGCGCGAGATCTGGCGCATAATGGGCCTGATATTCATTTCATCAAACCTGAAACGTCCTTCCTTCCATGCAATTACTTCATCTATATTGGCTTTACCCACTTTAAACGGAGCCGTACTGCCATGTAGCAATATGCCCTGCTCACCCGGGCGGATAAGTGTTTGATCGTTATTGCTGCTAAGTTTTACGGATCCCTCCAGCAAAGTGGTTTTTATATCTTCTTCATCGGGATAAGCCGTTACATTAAAATGTGTGCCTAGCACTTCCACCTGCATATTGCCTGTTCCCACAATGAAAGGTTTGGATGCGTCTTTGGCTATTTCAAAATAGGCCTCGCCTTTCAATGCTACTTTCCTGTGCTTTTCTTCTATAAAGGCAACCGGGAATGTAAGCGAGGAGGCGGAATTGAGCCATACATGGGATCCATCTGCCAGAATAAGCTGATATTGACCTCCGACAGGCACAGTAATGGTATTAAAGGCAGGTGCATGTGGTTGCGATTGGTGGTTATTATTATTTTTATAGCTTAATAAAGCACTGTCTATTTTTATAACCTTTACCCCATGCTGCTCAGAAATGTTTCCATCCGTAACGGCATCCAGCGCAATGATTGAGCCATCTGCCAACGTAAGCATTGCCTTGTTATGTTCCGGCATGATCCATGTTGTATCCTTTTCAGAAGCCACAATATCCAATGATCGCTTGCTCCCGTTTGTAAACAGGTAAAAACTGATGGACAAAGAAAGAATGAGCACGGCAGCCGCAGTTAATTTTAACCAGGCCGGGATAATTTTTGCGGAATGACCTGAAAGCGGTATGCCTTCTTCTGCTTCGGAGCGAAGCATTTTTAACTGGTCCATAAAACCGGTACTTACCTGCAAGGGATAAGAGGGCTGATCACTCAGCTTTTTGTGATACACCGAAAGGATCTCCTCCACTTCTTCCTTATTCGCATTTTGTAAATACTCCAGGAAAATATTTAATTCCTGCTGATCATACTGCCCGCTGGCGAGCTTTTCCGTCCACAAAATGGCTTCGTACCTGTTCATGCAAACCTGCTTTATCCATAAGACGGTTGCCGTAGGGGAAAGAGGAAGTCGTTTTTTATTTTTTCAGAAGAAATATGAACAGCAGCATTAATTTGACCAGTCCTGTACGGGAATACAGGTAGCTGCGAATGGAGCTGCTGGCAAGGTACAATCTTTTTTTAACGGTCTCCTTCGGAAGGCTGAGCATGGAGGCAATTTCATCCAGTGCAAGATCTTGCTCGGTGCTCATGAGAAATACGGTCTTTAACTTGGGTGACAGGCTGTCTATCGCATCCCTGGCGGCTTCGTAATACTCTGTATAGATTACTGCCTGTTCCGGTTCCGAGTGGCTTGTTGGCTTCAGCAGCGCATAGCCTCTGTGTTTGGCTTGCAATGCTTTTTGTCCCGCAAGCATATCCACCAGCTTATTCCTTGCCATTTTAAACAGGTAACCATCAAAGCAGCGGATGGCTACAAGGCTTTCCTTCTTTTCCCATATTTTCAAAAAAACTTCCTGTATCACTTCTTCAGTATCCTGCCTAGAATGAGAGGTAAGCGGGTATATGTATTGTGATAGCTTGGGGAGATAGTGGTTGAACAGCATTGTATACGCCTCCCAGTCTCCATTTGCCGTTTTTTGAAGGAGCTCTGGTTCGTTGCTTAAACCGTCTTTATCATTTTTATATACTGGTTTGGATGTATAAGGCATGAACTATTGTTCGCTAATTTACAATTAATATATTTTGTTGTGCAGGGAAAATACGCAAACAAGTAACCAATCTTTGTGATAGCTTATCCTGTACAACAACTGGCTTAGACCAAACAATAGTGATTTTAAATATTTAAATACCTGATTTTGTCCCTGAAATGAAAAAAAAGTATTTGTTTTCCATAAGGAAGCTCCTGCTATTCATCCGCTAAGATAGCGTCACCCTGCAAAACCTCACAGGTTACAATCCCTGGTAGTTTTTAAGCTATAAGATTCTTATTTTCCCCATAGTATACCAGCCCCCGGCATCGCGCCCTTCTATAGCCAGCTTAATGGCCGGTGTTCTTGTTCTGATATCTGTTATTCCAACCTGGATATCGTATTGCCCTGCAGGTATATTTAATGGAACAGTCAGATATTTGTTGTACATATTATCGCCGGGCAGCCAGTCACGAATATCGGCATCGGTAGTAAACGACCATGTCCTGTCTGCGTTTTTCAACCGTATTGTGAGTGGATAGTTGTTGTAGCAGGGTGCAACACCTTTATTTTCCCACCAGGTTCTGAGCACGATTGTTTTTTTGTGATCTACAACTTTGTTATAACTGAAGCTTTTTAAAACAAAACGGTATCCCATTTTTTTCAGCCATTCGTCAACCAGCGGTTGCCATTCGGCAGGTACCGGTGAAGACTTGGCATTAAAAGAAGAAATATGCCATTTGAGCGCCTCTGAAAAAATGTATTGAACGTCTGCTTCGTTGTATTTCTGAACATCCCTCCATTGTAAAAATGTTCCACATATTTCAAAGCTTACAGGGTTTTTCTTCCATACATCCTGTAGCCCATATTCAATAATGGATTGAGGGTAAAAATCGTACATATGCGTCCACCCGTTTTGCTCTTTTGCCCAAAAGCCGAGGTCTCCCAGGCAATCGGCCCTCCAGCCCGTGCGTACCCCTTTTGAATTTGCATACTTATTTGTTTTCTCATCCATGATCAGCACATACAACGGCGAAAGCCTGAATGATCCGGTGTAAGCATCCACAAGTGCCTCCATGGTATGCTGGCTTAACAGCTCCGATCCTCCGCCTTCACCCCAGGCTCCTATGATTGAGAGGTCAATGCCTTCCAGCGAAGGATGATTGTCGTACCTCGCACCCAGTGCCCTGATCATGCCTCCAAAATAAGTAACATACCTTGGATCTTCGGGATCTACCATCCACTTGTTCACAGGGTTATTGTACGCAAAGTTTGTATTGCTTCCTGCCATTTTCCTGTACCAGCCTGGTACATCTCTTTCTGCACCGGTACCATAAGGCGCTATACGAAGCAGTAATTTTTGTCCTCTCTTCCGGGCGCTGTCTAACGCCTGGTCGATCAGGTCCCAGCGATACTTCCCCAGCTCAGGTTCTATGAACTTCCAGTATACACGCCAGTAGGCGATGGTTGTGGAAGGGTGATCTTTGTTAAGGAGCGTACCACTATAATTTTGATATTTGACAGGATATCCTTCTTCCCACCCTGCCCCCGGAAATAAAGAATCCCCGTTAAAATGCTGGAATGTATTAAACCCTATGCCGGGGTTGATCAACACACTGTCGGTTTCTTTGGGTCTTACTACTGCAATGCCTTCTGCTATCTGGCTCAGCAACAGGACCGGCATGAATAAAAAAACAAGTAGGTGAATGCATTTTTTCATCTTAAATAGTATTTGTAGTGGAAGGAATTGTATGCGTGATAAGCATTCAAAGCACAAATTTCCTGTGCAGGCTGCTCCGCTACAGGCGCCACGAAAAATCAGGCAAAGCTCCGATCAAAGATCCTGGGGCTGCCGGGCAAAATACCGGGTAATTTCTTCGGTAGAAGGCTGTTTAAGCGGCCGTACTATACGGAAGCCTACAAAAGAAGCATCAGTGTTCCACCAATCGCTTTTAGGTATCTGCGGATCACGCTGCTTCCATGATGCTTTGGAAGGCAATCGTGCAGCGCACCGGAGCGCCTCTGCATCATCATCCCATGACCCTCCTTTTACCACCCGCGGATAAAGTGTTTTCGGTTGTGCCCAGGCATTGCTCTTTGTACTTTCAGCTCTGGAGTAAAAATCCGGGAAGTATTGATCTAAGGTCCACTCGGCTACATTACCGTGCATATCGTATAATCCCCATGCGTTAGGTCTTTTTGTACCTACTTTTTGATATTTCTCGTTGCTGTTTTTACTATACCATGCATATTCCGTCAGTTGGCTTTTATCATTTCCGAAGCTATATGCCTGGTTAGACCCGGCCCTGCAGGCGTACTCCCATTCAGCTTCCGTAGGTAGTCTGTAGAAATGCCCCGTTTTTTCTGTAAGCCATTTACAATAAGCCAGGGCAGCATATTGCGTCATATTCACTGCCGGGTATCCTGTTTTTCCCATGCCAAAGCTCATGTCGGTAAAAGGTGGGGTAGGAGAGGTGACTGCATCTACTATGACCTGTTTTTTATTGACTGTAGTTGTTTTGGCGTTCCGCTCTTTTTCTATAGCTGGATACACGAACAGTTCGTACTGTTCCCAGGTGATCTCATATTTTCCTATCCAGAAAGGATCCAGTGCTACGGAATGAACAGGACCTTCATCGTTCTTCCTGCCAGGCTCTTTTTCAGGGCTCCCTATCGTAGCTGTTCCCCCTTTGATCGCTACCATGTCGAAATGTATTTTAGTACCAGGAACGGTTTCGGTGTATGATGCGAACGTTTGCGCATACACTCCCGGGACAACACTTATAAAAAAGATAATACCGGTAAAAAAAGCCCATCCTGTTTTTTTTGTTTCCATATTGTACTATTTAAAATAATAAATATCCGTTAATCTGCCTGATACAGCGCTGTTTTAAAAAAGGAAAAGTTTCGAAAGTATAAAAATAAAAAAATGATTGAAAATTGAAAGGTATTATTTATTTTTGAAACTATAATCGAAACAAAATGAAATTAAAGCAAGGGTATCCTGCTCGGCCAGAGCAAGAGGGGCTTTCATACTATCTCGGTTTTTCTCAAAGTGAACTGGAACAGAAAGGAGCATTTTTTACTGCCCGTGAAATTGCACAACAGCCAGACCTGTGGATTAAAACATGGAACCTGGTAGCATCACAAAAGGACAGCCTGGCATCTTTTCTTCGTGAAGCTTTTGCACATGATTCGCTTTCCGTGATCCTCACCGGTGCAGGAACTTCTGCTTACATAGGGGATGTGCTGCAGGGGCCTTTTCAAAAAAATACCGGGCGGCAAACGATGGCGATCCCCACAACAGACCTGATTTCTCACCCGGCACATTATTTTAATGCCAATGCCAATCTCCTGATCTCGTTTGCCAGATCTGGCGAGAGTCCTGAAAGTGTTGCGGCATTGCAACTGGCAGATGTTTTCTCTCAAAAAACCTATCATCTTATTATAACCTGTAATCCCAAAGGGAAGCTGGCCTTGTCAAAGGAGACGGCCAATAGCCGGGTACTGGTCTTTCTGTTGCCTCCTGAAGCAGATGACCAAAGTCTTGCCATGACAGGAAGCTTTACATCTATGTTGCTGGCAGGACTATTGATCTCGCGCATAAGAGAGGTACGGGAGCTTGAACGACAGGTGATGCGCCTGTCTGGTTATGCTAACAATATTCTTCATAATTACAGGGAAAAATTAAGAGACGCTGCAAAGCTGGGTTTTGAAAGAGCTATTTTCCTGGGGTCAGGGCCTTTGCGTTCTGTTGCCAACGAATCGGATCTTAAGGTACAGGAACTGACAGACGGAAAAGTAATATGTAAGTTTGACTCGTTCCTGGGCTTCAGGCACGGCCCTAAAGCCGTTATTAATCCATACACCCTGATGGTATATTTATTTTCGAATGATAAATATGTATATCAATATGAAAGAGATTTAATAAATGCTATCGAGGCCGGGGAAAAAGGGCTTTTCAGCATTGGCGTGACGGAGACACGCAACAGTGATGTTAATACGGACCTTTTAATAGTCTTGTCGGATGATGGTAACAAGGTTGATGAGGAATTTCTTTCCGTATGCAGCGTGTTACCGGCGCAGATACTTGGATTTTATAAATCGCTCGAATTTGGTTTAAAACCCGACAGCCCGAGCGAAAATGCAACCATCACCAGGGTGGTAAAAGGAGTGGTTATATATCCTTTCTCCGGCAATGGAAAGCATGCCGGTAAATAAAACGAACTTACATTACCATACGAGCTAAAGTTGAATATATACAATGAGTATCAAAAAGTACGATGTAGTTGTAATTGGAGAGCTAAATGTTGATCTCATTTTAAATAAAACAGCTGTTTTTCCTGAATTGGGAAAAGAGATCCTTGCCCGGCAAATGAACCTGGTGCTGGGAAGCTCTTCCGCTATTTTCGCCAGCAATATCAGCTGCCTGGGCGCTAAGGTTGCATTTATCGGGAAAACGGGCGTTGACCTGTTCGGCGATTTTGTTATAAGCAGCCTGCAATCAAAAGCTGTTGATACTGGCGGGATCGTACAGGACAGATCAACCAGCACCGGGGCCACGGTAGTGATTAACTTTAACGAAGACCGCGCCATGATCACGCATCCCGGTGCTATGGAAGCATTTTCCGGTAATGAAGTGAACTGGGATATTATCCGGCAATCCCGGCATTTGCATATTTCATCTTATTTTATACAGACTTCCCTGCAAAAAAACATAGGTAATATTTTCAGGAAAGCCAAGCAACTGGGGCTGACAACGTCATTTGATCCTCAATGGGACCCTGCAGAGAAATGGGAAATAGATCTTGATGAGATGCTTCCGGATATAGACCTGTTTTTTCCTAATGAATCTGAGATATTGAAAATTACACATACCAGCACCGTAGAGGACGCGGTGCAAAAGATAAAGCCGGCAGGCACTGCTATCGTGATCAAGCAGGGTAACCAGGGATCTACTATAATACAAAACAGCAAAGCACATTCATTGCCGGCTTTTTTGAACGAGGAGGTGGTAGATGCCATTGGGGCGGGAGATAGTTTTAATGCAGGGTTCGTTTACCGGTTTTTGCAAAACCAACCGCTTGAGTATTGCCACCGGTTTGGAAATATGATCGCAGCAATGTCTACCACAGCCGCCGGTGGCACCGGCGCGTTTTCCGGCAGGCAGGAAGTGTTTACCGTTTTAAAAGAAAAGTATGGCTACGAAGAAAATTAGTTTAAAGGAAAAGCTGCGCCTGAAACAACAGGAAAGAGCTGCATTGCTTGCCACGAATTTCTATAATTACGAAACGTTGAGAGGAATAATGGAAGCGGCACAGGAAACAAAGCAGCCCGTCATTCTGCAACTGACCAAAAGCTCCATAGATTATATGGGTTTACAGGTTGCCGTAAGTATGGCAAGGGCTGCATTGGCACATTACGAGGTAGAAGGCTGGCTTCACCTGGATCATTCTGATTCTTACGAACTTGTTGAAACATGCCTGCTTGCCGGATTTGATTCTGTAATGATAGATGCCAGTGAACAACCTTTTGAAGAGAATATCGCCATTTCCCGGAAAGTAGTGAAGCTTGCAGCAAAATACAATGCCAATGTTGAAGCAGAGCTTGGATATATAGCCAAGCTTGGACAGTCAACTGAAACGGTGGGCTTTACAGACCCGGAAGAAGCCAGGATCTTTGTTGAGCAAACCGGCGTTGATGCCCTGGCAGTAGCTATCGGATCTGCTCATGGGTTCTATAAAAAAGAACCGCGGCTGGATATAGAAAGACTGAAAGAGATACATGCCATAACAGGCGCTACGCTGGTTTTGCACGGTGGTTCAGGAATACCTGCCACAAGCTTGCGGGAAGCTATAGAAAATGGCATCTGCAAGATCAACCTGGCTACTGAGATCAAGAATATATTCATCCGTACTTTGCATACCTGTTTTGTATCAAAAGAGGAAATTGACCTGAGAAAATTATTTCCTCCTGCCATTACAGCCGTGAAGAACCTGGTAGCAGAGAAGTTGAATATTGTGAGTCAGTACCAAACTAAAATCAATATGAACATTTCATCTTAAGTTATAATGAAAAACCAATCTTTGGCCGGCAGTGAAACAAGGGAAGCCGTTTTTTATACGATGGACGACTTCCCTTCCGTTCAAAAATTTGATGCACATATGCATGTAAATACCAATAGTGCACTATTGGTAAATTTTGCAAAAGCAAATAACCTGGGTTTACTGAGCATTAATGTCGATGTGCCGGATTTTCCTTCGTTGGAGCAGCAGCAGGAGTTCACGACCGGGCATCTGAAAAACAACCCCGGTCATTTTGCGTTCATTGCCAGCTTCCGTGTACATGATATGGAAGATCCGGGCTGGCTGGAGAAAACAATTGCCCATCTTGACGATGCTTTTGAACGCGGAGCAGTTGGTGTTAAAGTATGGAAAAATATAGGAATGGAATATAAGGATAAGGACGGGAATTTTGTGATGATAGACGACCCGAGACTGGATCCTGTGTTTGACTTTATTGCACAAAAAAATAAAACACTCCTCGGGCACCTGGGCGAGCCGAAAAATTGCTGGTTGCCTGTTGAAGAGATGACCGTGGTCAATGACAAAGAATATTTCAGCCACCACCCTGAGTATCACATGTATCTGCACCCCGAATATCCTTCTTACCAAAAGCAGATTGAAGCAAGAGATCATATGCTTGAGAAGCATCCCGATATGCGGTTTGTGGGGGCTCATCTTGCCAGTTTGGAATGGAGCGTGGATGAAATTGCTGAAAGGTTGGAAAGATTCCCAAATTTAGCAGTAGATATGGCAGAACGCATTCCACACCTGCAATACCAGGCTGTTAATGAATATGAAAAAGTAAGAGATTTTTTTATCAGATACCAGGACAGGATCCTGTATGCTACCGACATTACGGTAGATGATTCCATATCTCCGGAAACTGTTCAGGCAAATGCTTATTCCACCTGGATAAATCATTGGAGATTTTTTATTTCAGATGAAATGATGGAAGCACCGGAAGTGTCGGGAAAGTTCCGTGCTCTCCATTTGCCTAAGGATGTGGTTGATAAAGTGTATACCTCCAATTTTAAAAAATGGTACCCTTAATGTAATACGCTGCCTGTCCTGATCGCCGCTACAGTTTCTCTTTTGATACAATACTGATTATATTATTTTATGCAGATAGTGTTGAATCACCCCATTAATATACTACTGACGAAATCATTTGCAGAAAATCTCAATTTGAGTAAGTTAAAGTCTTTGTGAAGAAATTTATTACGTATATTACCAAATTAATGAAGCCAGTTGCAACTGATTTGAAGATATCCGGAAAAGTTAATCCAAGTGCTGCCCGGCACGGGAGATTTATTTGATTCACGTCTGACGCTGATATAAATTTTGTTTGAAGATGCAGCATTGGGAGCTATTGATCTTTTTTGCAATTATTGCTTTTATATATTCTTCCGTAGGGTTCGGCGGCGGTTCCAGTTATTTGGCCATATTAGCCATGTATGCACTCCCCTTTAAAGAGTTGCGCTTAATTGCTTTGTTATGCAATGTTATTGTGGTTACCGGCGGCGTTTATATTTACCTGAAAAACGGGCAGGTAACATGGAAAAAAATATTACCGCTGGTTTTATTCAGCGTGCCAATGGCGTATCTGGGAGCTGTTGTGCGGATCAGCCAGGATGTATTTTTTGTCATTCTCGGATGCAGCCTGGTTGTTGCTTCTATATTGTTATGGATAAAAACCGATCCCACTACTGTTACCAATATAAAAGAACCTCAAAAAAACGGGTTCATAAAAAATGGGGCTTGGGGTGGCACTATCGGCTTTTTGTCGGGCATGGTGGGCATTGGCGGCGGTATTTTTTTATCGCCGGTTTTAAATTTGATGAAATGGGATTTACCTAAAAAAATCGCTGCAACTGCCAGCGTATTCATACTGGTTAATTCTATTTCCGGGATCGCAGGTCAACTGGCCACAGTTCCTGAAAACCTGAACTACAGCCGCATCATCCTGCTATGTGTAGCAGTATTGATCGGCGGACAGGCAGGTTCGAGAATGTCTGTAAAATTTAACCCGGTAGTGGTGAGACGAATGACGGCTGTATTGGTATTTTGTGCGGGAATTGAGGTGCTGCTTAAACATCTTCCGAAGTTTTTTTAAATTATTTTAAAAGAAAATGACAATAAACATATTGGCTTTTGGCATTGTGAAAGAAATAGCAGGCAGCTCCCGGAAAGTATTGGAGCTGGAAAATGGTACAACGGTTGCCCGATTAAAAAATATACTGGAAACCGCATACCCCAAAATGAAGCAACTGAAATCATATATGGTAGCCGTGAACGATGAATATGCGGAAGATGATTTAATAGTAAGCCCCAATGACGAGGTCGCTATCATACCCCCGGTAAGCGGTGGATAAAATGAATGGATGATGATTGATATAAAGATTACAAACGAAATATTGGATGCAGCAGCCTGCATCGCTAAAGCCACCGACGCGGCATGTGGTGGTATAGCGGTGTTTATAGGTGCTGTCAGAAACCAGACAAAAGAAAAAAAAGTTACCCGGTTAGAATATGAATGTTACGAATCTATGGCATTAAAAGAAATGAAGAAAATTGCTGAGGAAGCTATCCGGCTGTGGAGTGTAAACAATATAATTATTCATCATCGTACCGGTATTTTGCACATCGGTGATACGGCAGTGATCATTGCAGTAAGCAGCGCTCATCGCGATGCCGCTTTTGATGCCTGCAGGTATATCATTGATACGCTCAAGAAAACGGTTCCTATATGGAAAAAAGAAATTTTTGAAGGAGGCGAAGAATGGATATCTGCGCATGCTTAAATAATAAGCAGGATGGGTGCATTCCCAATTGTGGCTTAACATTTAGTCTGCCCTCACCCCTTTATCCCTCTCCATCCCCGCACGTGGGGGAGCGAGGAGAATAATGGTGTGATAATTATATATACACCCAATTGCACTCTCTGGTTACCAGGCAGTTGTGCAGTAGGTTCGCTTTATATATACAGTATATCTTTACAAGAAGAAAACCCTGTCTGTCCGACAGGCAGGCTTATAACCTTAGTAACAAAAAGTAAAGCTTAAACCCCAACCTTATTACATTATTAAGCCTCGCTTCAATCATTGAAGGTAATAAGGTTGTACAATTATTAACTATGTGTTACTAAGGTTTTATATGCAAGCTGCTTTCTTTAATATCAGGATATTCGGCTAAGTAGGTTGGTGTATATCCCATGTTTTGCAGGCCACCCCCGCGGTACCAATTTGAAATGCACCCGCAGGATGAATGATTTTTTAGGTTAAATTTACCAGTGAATAATTCACCGGGGGTTTCAAAAGTGAACATAACCATTTGAAAATGGAAAATTCTGCAGCAATATCTACCAGGCAGGTAACAATAAAAAAAGTGCAGGCAGCAACAAGTGCATCGTTCACTGATATGCTTTCGGTAGAAGAGCCGCTTGAAATAAGGATTGGCTATGGCCCTGAACATGACAGGCAGCAAAAAAACATATCGGTCACTATGCGCACACCGGGAAATGACCTGGAGCTCGCGACCGGCTTTTTATTTACGGAAGGCATCATTACTTCGTATAATGATGTAACAGCGGTGTTCCATACCGGGATGGAATGTTCCTCACAAAAACAGAATATCGTCCAGGCGGACCTGGCGGAGGGATTCACACCCCACCTGCAGCAATCAGACAGGAACTTTTATACTACTTCCAGTTGTGGTGTTTGCGGCAAAAGTTCTATTCAGTCAATCAGAACAGTCAGCGCTTTCTATCCCTTAAACAAACCGGCGTTAAGCATAAATGCAGACATACTTTACCAATTGCCGGGCAGGCTCAGGGCTGCACAGAATAACTTTTCGGCTACGGGTGGTATCCATGCCTGCGGGCTTTTTAACAGGAGTGGTGATTTACTGTTGCTGCGGGAAGATGTCGGAAGGCACAATGCGTTGGATAAACTGATCGGTGCGGCATTAATGGATCATGCACTGCCATTGAGCGGGCATATTTTGTTGCTCAGCGGCAGAGCCAGCTTTGAATTGATTCAAAAAGCTGCGATGGCAGGCATTGCGATGGTGGCAGCCATCGGTGCTCCGTCGAGCCTTGCCGTTGATTTGGCCAGCGAATTTGATATAACACTTTTAGGTTTTTTGAAAGAGAACAGGTTCAATATTTATCATTCAGGTGATCAACTGGTAATCTCTACATTATATGAAGATCAGGATTAAAGGAAATTCACTCAGATACAGGCTGACGCGATCTGAAATAGCCCGGTTGTGGTCTGAGGGCGCTTTGGAAGAACGTACCGAGCTTCCGGGAAAAGCATTTGTGTATGCGATTGCAACAACAAATAATGAAGCGCTTTCTGCGGATTTTATCGGAGACAGGATTGTGCTGAATATGTCCAAAGAAATGATTAACGAACTCTATAATACCAATAAGGTAGGTTTTGAGGATAGATCCGGCGCTGTAAGTTTACTGGTAGAAAAAGATTTTGTCTGCATTGAGAATACAGAAGAAGATCAAAGTGATAATTATCCCAATCCTTCGCTCACCTGCTAAATAAATTCAGAAGATCATGAAAGAAGAGAATATAAAAAAAGAGCCGGATGCCGAAAATCCGTATGAGCTTTCCGGTCACCTTAAGGTAACGCCGGTAGAAAAAAAGGCGGCAGGCATTCCGGCTGTGATGGCAACGATGAGTGACCTGGTGGAGGAAAAAACATTCTTTCGTGGAAACAAGGCCCTGCTGAGCATGAACCAGTTCGGGGGCTTTGACTGTTCCAGTTGCGCCTGGCCCGACCCGGATGACGACCGCTCACCGATAGCCGAATATTGTGAGAACGGCGCCAAAGCACTGGCAGAAGAAGCAACGACTAAAAGAGTTACACCGGAATTTTTTCAAAAAAACCCGGTATATGAACTTTCTAAATTAGATGATTACCGGATAGGGAAAATGGGCAGGATCACAGATCCTGTGTATTTGCCCGAAGGCGCTACACATTACCAGCCCATCAGTTGGGACGATGCGTTTAAAAAAATTGCCAGGCACTTCAATGCGCTGGGCTCACCCGATGAAGCGGCGTTTTATACATCAGGCAGAACAAGCAACGAAGCTTCGTTTGTATACCAGTTATTTGCCAAAGAATACGGCACCAATAATATGCCCGACTGCTCCAATATGTGCCACGAAACATCAGGTTCGGGCCTGCGACCCACCATTGGCATTGGAAAAGGAACGGTAACGCTTGAAGACATGCACGATGCCGAAGTGGTGATCATCATAGGCCAGAACCCCGGAACGAACGCACCACGTATGATGAGCGCACTGTCAAAATGCAAAGCAAATGGCGGAAAGATCATTGCCGTTAATCCTTTGCCCGAAACGGGCCTGATGGGCTTTAAAGACCCGCAGCGGATAAAGGGCATCCTTGAAGGCGTAAAGCTGGCAGATATTTATTTGCCCGTGAAGATCAACGGTGATATGGCTTTGCTGAAAGCATTGGAAATGTTGCTGCTGGATTTTGAAAAAAAATCGCCGGGCGAAGTTTTAAATAAATCTTTCATAGAGGAAAAAACAGTTGGCTATGATGTATTTGTAAATCAATTTGATAATTATAAGCTGGAAGACCTGGCAGCAGAATGTGGTGTGTCCGCGGCGCAGTTGTATGAAGCCACACAGATGATTGCCTTTAAGCAGCGGATCATCATTTGCTGGGGAATGGGCATCACACAACAACCCAACGGAGTGGATATGGTGCGGGAAATGCTGAATATTGTTTTATTAAAAGGGAGCATAGGCATAAAAGGCGGCGGACTTTGCCCCGTGAGGGGGCATAGCAATGTGCAGGGCAACCGCACCATGCTGATTGATGAAAAACCGACCAGTGAGCAACTGGACAGGCTTGAACAATATTACGGTTTTAAAATGCCACGCAGGCATGGCTACGATGTAGTAAGGGCAATTAAAGCGATGCATGAAGGAAAAGTAAAAGTGCTGTTCTGTATGGGCGGCAATCTTTTATCTGCCGCACCGGATACCACCTATACCGCTCAGGCTTTAAGAAAGCTGAACCTGCTGGTTTGCGTTTCTACAAAATTGAACCGGGGGCATTTGATCCACGGAAAGGAAACAATTATTCTGCCCACCTATTCCCGTTCAGACTTTGATATAGTGAACGGCGAGCTGCAGATAGTAAGCACGGAAAACTCAATGGGCGTGGTACAATCGTCTAAAGGTGTATTAAAAGCAGTGTCTGATAACCTGATCAACGAAACGCAGATCGTTTGCAGGATGGCAATGGCAACTTTGGGAGAAAGAAGCGTTGTGAACTGGCAGCTATACCACGACAGCTATGATGCCGTAAGAGATGCTATCGAAAAATGTATTCCAGGTTTTGAAAATTACAATGAAAGGGTGCGGCATAAAGGCGGGTTTTACCTTCCCAATGCAGCAAGAGATGAGCAGCGCTTTGCAAAAGAATATGATTACCGCGCTCCTTTTACGCTTACTGAAATTCCCGATAATACGCTTGACGCAGACGAATACCTGATGGCAACCACGCGTACACACGACCAGTTCAACACCACTATTTATGGCTTGGAAGACCGGTACCGCGGTATTCACAACGAGCGCAGGGTTATTTTTATGAATGTAAAAGATATTGAAAAAGCCGGCTTTAAAGAAGGCGATAAAGTGGATTTATTCAATTACGGTGATGGTATAGAGCGTATCGCTCCCCTGTTCATCATCGTCCCCTACCCGATCCCCGAGCGGAACACCATGACCTACTTCCCGGAAACGAATGTGCTGGTTCCCATCAACAATGTGGTAAAGGAAAGCAATATGCCGGCATCTAAATATGTAAAGATCAAAATGAAAAAGCACGACCCTGAAATATATAAGAAGATAGACGAAACGCTGCATCGTAATGCTTCTTATGAATAGACCAATATGGCAGATATTATCACAGCCGGGGAAGCAGAAAAAATTATTCAATCGCAACATCGCAATTTTGGTGTTGAAGAAGTTTATTATGCAACAG
Source organism: Chitinophagaceae bacterium (assembly GCA_019638615.1). GTDB lineage: Bacteria > Bacteroidota > Bacteroidia > Chitinophagales > Chitinophagaceae > Agriterribacter. The sequence goes on from JAHBTL010000007.1 coordinate 74,020, forward strand.
CATTGGGGCGTGTATTAGCGGAAAACCTTTTTGCCGACAGGGATATGCCGCCTTTTAACCGGTCAACGGTAGACGGAATTGCCATCAGCTTTAACGCTTATAAAAGCGGCTTACATTCTTTTACAATAAAAGCAATACAGGCAGCCGGCGAAACGCCGGTGGCTGTTAGCACAGAGAATGAATGTATTGAAATAATGACCGGCGCTGCGCTGGATAATTCCGTGGATACCGTTATCCGGTACGAGGATATTGATATAGCACATGGGATCGCAACAGTAAAAAATATTGAGATCAGGCATGGACAAAATATTCACCTCAAAGGAAAAGATAAAAAGCAGGGTGATACCGTTGCCAATGCGGATAGCATAATCACACCTGCATTATTGGGGCTGGCAGCTTCTATCGGCAGGGTGACGCTTCCGGTAAGAAAGCTTCCCCGCATTGCTGTCATTACTACCGGCGATGAAATGGTGAGCGCAGAAAAAACGCCGACGCCTTACCAGTTGAGGCGATCCAACGGGATTGTTATTAAATCCGTTTTGGAAAAATATAAGATAAATGTTGATTTACTGCATTTGAATGATGACAGAGAACTTATCACAAACAAGTTAAGCCGTTGCCTGAAGGAATATGATGTATTGCTGATGAGCGGCGGCGTTTCTATGGGTAAATTTGATTATGTGCCGCAGGTGCTGGATGAATTGGGTGTACAAAAGTTATTTCACAAAGTGCAGCAGCGCCCCGGCAAACCCTTTTGGTTCGGCGCTTACGAAAATCAGAAATTAGTTTTTGCCTTTCCCGGAAATCCTGTTTCCGTATTTATGTGCCTGCACCGGTATTTTATTCCGTGGCTGGAAAAATCTTTAGGCATAAAATCGCAGCAACAGGAATATGCCGTTTTGCAAAGCGATATTTATTTCCCTCACCCGCTGCAATATTTTGTACAGGTAAAGCTAAGCATCAGCAATGAAGGGCAGCTACAAGCCCAATCATTTGATACAAACGGTTCAGGTGATTTTTCCAACCTGATTTATACCGATGCTTTTATGGAACTGCCTTCGGAGAAGAATGAATTTAAAAATGGGGAAGTGTATAAAGTGTGGCGGTATAATTTTTATTAATAATAAAGTTAGTTATGACAACATTATCTCACTTAAATAAAAATGACCAGCCTGCAATCGTAGATGTAAGCAAAAAGAAAATTACGTGCAGGAAAGCTACGGCGCAGGCAATTCTAATATTGCCAAAACAGCTTTTGGAAGCGTTGCAAAGAGACGATTTCAAAACCAAAAAAGGCTCGGTTTTTCAAACGGCGATTATTGCAGGCATTATGGCTGCGAAAAAAACAGGCGAATTAATCCCGTTGTGTCATCCGTTGGGATTGGATAATTGTACGGTTGATATTGAGCTGAACGACAATCAGGAAATTGTAATTCTTTGCACAGCAAGTATTGAAGCCAAAACCGGCGTGGAAATGGAAGCATTGACCGGCGCTTCCGTTGCTGCGCTTACTATTTATGATATGTGCAAAGCATTGAGCCACGATATAGTGATTAAGGAAATTAAGCTGATGGAAAAAACAGGCGGCAAAAATGATTTCAAAAGAAAATAACATACCGTTGTTAAACGGGTTGGTGCTTGCCGGCGGCAAAAGTAAACGCATGGGCACAGATAAGGATCTGATAAAATGGCATAACAAAGAGCAACGTTGTTATGCAGCAGATCTGCTTACCCCGTTTTGCAGGGAAGTATTTATTTCCTGCCGCGCTGAGCAGGCGAAGGATATTGATAGCACATACAAAACCCTGCCCGATACTTTTCTGGATATGGGGCCTTTCGGAGGTATTCTTTCAGCCCTTCGTTCTCAAAGAGATAAAGCATGGCTGGTCATTGCCTGCGACCTTCCCCTTCTGGATGAAAGCACGATTGGTTTTTTGATCAGGAACAGGGATGCAAAAAAGATCGCCACAACCTATCAAAGTCCGCACGATGGTTTACCCGAACCGTTGATTACAATATGGGAGCCGGAGAGTTATCCTGTGTTGCTGGGCTTTTTAGGAAAAGGAATTACCTGCCCGAGAAAGGTTTTGATGAATAGCGATGTTTTGATATTACAACCCTTACAACCCGAAGCATTGATGAATGTAAATACACCGGAAGATGCAGCGAAAGCGAAGGAGATACTGAACAAACAGAAGCACCCTAATATTTAAAGCTATGGCAAAAAGCAGAATTTTAAACGTAAATGAATCTGCAATTGCAGTTATTCATCAAAACGAAACTGATTTTATCAGTTTGACTGATATGACGGCTTCTTTTCGAGAAGGTAGTGGACTAATCGGAAAATGGATAACCAATAAAAACACATTGGAGTATCTGGGTGTTTGGGAGAAAATCAACAACCCGCATTTTAATTACCCCGAATTCAGGGTAATTGAACAAGAAGCGGGAACAAACAGGTTTATAATGTCAGTTGGACAATGGATAGAGCGTACGACAGCGATTGGAATACTTGCAAAAGCAGGCCGTTACGGAGGCACTTTTGCACACAAGGACATTGCTTTCCATTTTGCAATATGGTTAAGCCCTGAATTTCAGATTTATTTAATCAAGGAATTTCAACGACTAAAAGACGATGAAAACAATCGCCTAAAATTAGAGTGGAATTTACAGCGTACTATTTCTAAAATCAATTATCATATTCATACAGATGATGAAATCACTCCTTGAAAATAAAACGATTAAAAAACTGAAATAAATAACAGATGCCTGATGATTTTGTACGATACCACTGTCAAATGGCACTCCCGGGGTTTGGAAAAGCTTCACAAGAAATTTTACAAAAGGCCCGTGTATTGATAGTAGGTGCAGGTGGGTTGGGCTGTCCTGCCGCACAATATTTGGCTGCCGCAGGTATCGGTACCATCGGCATTGCGGATGATGATACGGTTTCGTTGAGCAATTTACATCGCCAGATACTGTATACACCGGATGATATCGGGCAACCCAAAGCAGCAATTGCAGCTAAAAAATTGCAACAGCAAAATCCATCCGTAAAAATTATTCCCTATCATCTTCGGGTTAATTCAGAAAATGTGATAGAGCTGATTGCCGGATTTGATCTGATAATAGAAGGAACAGACAATTTTGAAACAAAATATTTGCTGAATGATGCCTGTGTACTGTCGGGAAAGGCTTTGGTGTATGGCGCTATCTATCAATACGAGGGACAGGTAAGCATTTGGAATGTGATGCAAAAGGATGGCAGCCACTCTGCCAATTACCGGGACGTTTTTCCGGATGCGGAAAATGCGCAGGTGCCTAATTGCGCAGATGGGGGCGTTATTCCCACGCTTGCTGGCATTGTAGGCTGTATGCAGGCAAATGAGGTGATAAAATATTTTACGTCTAAAGAAAATTTGTTGGCCGGGAAGCTGTGGATGATAAACCTGCAGGACGGGGAAACGCATATCATTAATCTGAAAAAAGCAACGGGCGTAAAAATTACGGGACTGCCGCAAATTGTTACTGTCATTTCGTTTGATGACCTGCAAAAAGAAGATTACGAGCTGATTGATGTGCGCACAGAAGCAGAGCACCGGGCATTCAATATCGGCGGCAGAAATATCCCCTTAAATGATCTGGAGGCTAACTGGGATCAGATTGATAAAACCAGGGCTATTGTTTTCTATTGCGCTACGGGTAACAGAAGTGCTGATGCTGCCGGTAAGCTGAAGAAAACATTTCCGGCAGCAAAAGTGTATTCATTAAAAGGAGGTATAAACAATCAATCTACGAAACAGACAGTATAGTATAGGTCTTACTTCCTAATTGAAGCTGGTCGCCTTTCTTCTTTCCTTTTAGCGATGGATATATTTTTGCGTCTTCTGTAACGCCGGCTACCTTTTTGTTATTTACGTGCAAGGGCGGAAGTGACACGCCGATAAGCAGGTACATTTCATCTGTTTCTACCAGGGCGCCGGGACCGCAATCGCTTCGTACAATAGTTTGATAACCCGTTACAGTATTGATTGTATTGCTGAGCATGGCAGCCTGTGGCTGCAGATCGTCTGATATATCTGTTGACTGATCTTTATGAGAAATATCATCAATTTCAACGAACAGGACTTGGCGTTGTTGGGGAATTAGTATTCCGTCATCCCTAACCGCTGCTTGGCTTTGTTTTGATGCCGAAGTTAAGAACTAAAGTTGATAGATATTCGTCGAGCCGGAACTGCTGCCGGGATTTAAATAGCCGATGTTTATTCCGTCTGCCCCAATAACGCCAAACCCAATGTTGTATGTTCGCCCTTTGTCTGTGTCATGTTAAATATCTTTGTCTTGTCTGTGTCCACCGGAAACAGCTTGTCAAGTCGAGCAGAAAGGCAGGCTCTTTGGCAGGTTAGCTTTGTGCGTTGGTAATGTGCGTCTGCCCAATGTGCCTGCCTTTGTAGCCAAGCCACAAAGGAAACTTGCTTTATTCTGTCAACCGAAAGAGTGCTTGCGAATGTTATAGTAAAACTGTGTTCGGCATATTTCAGAAAGAATAATTAACCCTAAGGAAAAATGTTATTCCTCTTGTTGGGTAACTACTTGCAGAAAACTGGTTTTTACTCTGCTGATAAATTGTATAATCTTTTACGTTCAATAAATTATAGCAATTTAATTCTGCATCCAATCCTTTTAAAATTCCCAAGCGTTTAACACTGGCATCAAGAAAAAAATAACCTGTATTATTAAATGCCTGCCATTTATTAATGCGATGTGTGCCGGTTGTTTCAATATAAAAATGTTTCAGAAAATTAAGACTGACTTTAAACTTTTGGTCAAACGAAAAAGACTTTGTTTGTGGAAATTGCAAAGTTGTTTTATCAGTAAGTTTCATTGAAAGCCAAGATAAGTTCGCATTGTAATTTATATTGATAATCTTTGCAACATTCTTATCTGCCGATGCACCCAAAGTAAAATTATTCAGTTGAAAAGGCAACAGTATATTGTTTACAAACTGTTCACTGAATATCCATTGTTTTTGCATCTTCAATCCAACTTTTGTTTTCAGTGTAAATAAATACTGGCTAAGACCTCCATAAACAGAAACAGTTTTTTGACTATTGTCGTATGGGATAAAAACGGCATGGCTGATATTGTTAGAAAGAGAATCCGATAAAATTGTATTTGCCATTGTATAATCGTAAGACAAACCAATATTTGAATAAAACAGTTTTATTGATTTTTGATGCGAATACATGACGTTTGCTCTGTGTATTTTTTGCTGTTGAAAGCCTTGTGTATATGCCTGTAAATTGCGATAGTTCAATAAAATGACACCTTTATATGCAGTAGTTATATCGCCAAAAATATTTTGTAATTGGTAAGTAGCCTGCAGGTATTTTTCATCATCAAAATTGTAGGTGAAATTCAGGTTTGGCAATACAAGCAGGTTAGATTTGTGCTCATTTAATGAATATAGCGGCTGTTTTGATTTTATTTGCTGTAATAAAAAAGGCAACTGAATATCCGACCGGAATTTTTGCCTCTTTATTTGATAATGTGAAAGCAGATATATACTGCTGTTTGTAAAGGTTGCATCGTTTCCCGAATCATTTGCATAAGGAATAATCACACCATTATCAATTAACGAAAGATTACTGTTTAAGTCTTCTTGCAAATACTTATAGCCAAACCTGTATTCCTGAAATATTTTTTCCGAAGGAAATTTATAAGATAAATATACGTTATGAAACCATGCAGGCGATTGCGTTTGTTGTGTTACCATATCATAATAACCGCTTTGCGGGCTAACGTCAAAATAATAGCTACTATCTATATTTAACCGTTGCCAGTTAGTGCCATAGCTGCTGTACCACCTTAATTCTGCAATACCTTTGTTTTTAATAGAAGGTATCCAGTCAAAATCATTTGAAAACTGTTTATCTTTTTGATTTAAAATTTGCTCAAAACTATTTCCATTAAAGTCAATTAATCCCGAAGAAATGTTTTTATTGAGTAATACTCTAAAAGAGTTGGTTAAAAAACATTTCGCTTTGTTTATCATTACGTTAAACCCTGCACTAAATAATAAAGGTTTGTTGATGATTGTTTGCCTGTCAGAATAAGTAATGGTATCGTCAGCAAGATAATTCAGTGTTTCGCCTTCATAATCCAAATGGTTTCTGTCAAAAAACAAATTGCTGTTCCATTTAAGCTGCACATCACTTTTTGTTTTATAAAGTGTATTCAAACTAAAAATAGCTGACTTATTGAAGTAATAATAACTCAATGGAATATCGGGTGCTGATATACTTGATAAAGACAAAGTAATATCTTTCTTTTGTGCAGATATATCATCAACAAAATTAGAACCGCCCAACTGCTTTATTTCGTTTTTGTAATCAATTCCTGCATTGTTGTAACCTGCAAGGCTCACTATTTTTAATTTCTTACTCAACACTATTGGCGCTATGGAAGCTTCTATTTGCGCAGGAAGCCCGACACCCAATTGCGAAGTAGCGGAAAGTTTAAGGCTGTTTTCATTTTGCAATACAAGATTTAGGACAACATTATCCGTAAAAACTTTATCTTTCAACACTTTTATAGGTTGATGGTGGCTAATGATGTCCACACTTTTAATCAACTCTTTTTTGATCACTTTAGTAGCCATCCCGTACCGGCCATCCATTACATCATCGCCTTCTATATACAGGTTTTCAATTTTCTTTCCATTAAAATAAATACTTCCGTTATCAGTTACTTCTATGCCCGGTAAATTTCTTATTACATCGGCTATTGACCGGTCGTTTTTATTGGCAAAATCCCGTATAAGATAGCTTAGTGTATCGCCTTTCATTTTAGCGGCGGGACGATTTTTTACGGTAACATCTTTAAGTATTACAGCTTCCGCCTTAAGTCGGATGTCATAAAAAGTCTTCGAGGTATCAAGTTTGACCTGCTGGGTTTTGTAACCAACATAGCTAATATTTACCCAAACGCTTTTGTTTGAAAAGGCTAACTTGAAATTACCGGTTTGATTTGTGAAAGTGTAATGAATAGCTAACCCTTGCTCATTTAATAACGATACGCTTGCACCATACAATGGCACACTTGAACTGTCGTCAGCAACTATTCCGCTTATTATTTTTTGCTGTGCATTAAGATTAAGTGATGGGAATAGGAAGGCACTAACAAAGACAAAAAATATTGAAGTCCGCAGCCTGTTCATTTAAAGTAAAGGTGAGTTTTCATCATAACTCTATCGGGTTGTATTTTTTAATTTTTACAACTGTTTTGTCATTTGGGTTGTCAATGTTCCTTACATAAAGGCGGGCATTGGGTGCTTGTGCACTCATAACGCCTTTGGGGTCGGTTTCAAACGCTTTTCTGGCTTTAGCCAAATCTTTTGTGTTGGTATCAATACTGTACGGGCTGTTTAAAAACGATTGCGTTGTTTCTTCGGTATCATCATTCTTTGAAATCTCTTTAAACGTAAATGAAATTTCATTGGCTGTGTCTTTTGCTTCAAGTATCAAGCCCGGCAAGCCGTGCAATTTCCATGGGCCATCCTGATACGGAATATCTTTAGTGAACCATGCTTCGTATTTGCGTCCACCATAACTGCCGGTTGCTTTCTGGCAATCGTAATTGCCTATCTTTTTTGTTTCAGGCAAAACAGTCCAAGCTATTTCGGATAAGTTTGTTTCTGCATGATAATTCTTTATACCAAGTTTTGCTTCAATTATTAGTTTTTTTGTTGAAAAGTTTTTAAGAACTTCTTCGTTAATGATAACCCCGTATTTGCCAACCGTAAGCGTTGGGCCTCCAACAACTGCTGTCATACCCGAAGATGGCATACTTTGCAGACGCTCCTGTTCTTTTTTCCGGGCTTCAATTATTTTTTTGTCGTTATCGTTAAATAATTTTTCCGTGCAATAGCGGCTGCTGGTTTTTCCTAATGACAAAACCATGTTGGATGTGTAAGGTGCTTCTTTGTTTTCCAAATCCCTTACATAGCTGAACTTATAAGTTACATTCAACTTAATTGCTTCTTGTGCAAAAGCGAAAACAGATAATAAGAGCAGGCTTAGCAATATGATATTTTTTTTCATTTCAATTTATTTTAAAGTTTTAAAAAACCGATAGTTTTAGTTAAAGGATTTAATGTATAAAGAATTTTATCGTCAGATGTAACCGAAAAATCAATTATATCATTTTTTAAATTAACCTGCTTCACAGGATGCCCGTCCCAATCAAATACATATATTTTGTTTCCGGAAAATTGATGAGGGGTATTGAGGTAATAGCCGGAAAATAGCAGGTAGATAAACTTTTGAGTAGCGTGTCCTTTTAGGAAACCATATCGGGTTTTTTCGTTTGGTGCAGCAACTTTTTCGCCTATGCTGCTTTCAAAAGGAATAAGTTTAGGTAAAAAACCTTCCGGCCCATTTACCTTTCTATCATTCTCTCCGGTAATATCTAAAATTTCCAACTGGTCGGCATACCGGCAGGCCAAAGCAATTTTTTGCTTATCAGGTCTCAGCATCATAAAGTTTTCATAAGACATTTTTATCACTCTTGACGAACCTGTACTACTATCCTGCCGGTAAGACAGCAGCTGTTTATTTTGTGTGCTATCCGTGAAATTTTTGTAAACAAGTTTTTCATCAGTATCATAATTACAGTTTAGTATCGCTTCATTTCGGTTTAAAAGAATTGCATCATAATAAAAAACTTGTGGCTTTAAGCGATACTCTGAATAATATTCAATAGCGCCATCGCCTTTTAGCGCTGAATCAATATTGGCAACAATAAAACCGTTTTTTGCCACATCAAATACCCATACCAAACTATCCGTAATGCCAAATGACATAAATGACAGGATGCCTCCCTTCTGCCTGCTTACAGGCAGCATATTTTTAACCGGCTTCCCTGTATTAATATCAAATACACGGGCATGAAAGGGATTTTGGTTTAAGTTATTTACAACAAGCAACAAGGAATCTTTGTAAATAGTCATTATTGCAGGCGTTGGTAATCCTACATCAAGCAATCTGTTCTCTGCCGGGTTAGAAGCATCGGGAAATGTTTTGAAATCGCTTATTTCTGTGCCGGTAATTTTTGCAGAACAGGCAGATATACCGGTCAGAATAAATAAGAGATATAAACAGTTCAATATTTTACACATAAAAAGGTTGATATAATATGCTTTGTGATATATTAAGATGATGTTTCTACCACGATAACGGCAAATAAAACTTGTACCGATAACTCTGAAGCTTGGCAGTTATTTCTTCTCAATTAGTCTTTTTTAATTTATAGCCGGTTACAGTGATGGGTTCCTTTGTTTGGTTTGATTTATCTGTATTCATTTTTAGGGAAGGTTTCTTGTTTGTTTTATATCCAATCACTGTTATAGGTTCATTGCTTTGTTTTTTATTTACTGTTTCGGGATTTATTTTTACGTCTCTCTGTGCTGTAACAGTTACAGATAAAATTATCAGCATAATTAAAATAACCGGGATAGCTAATAATTTTCTAAAAAGGGAATAGCTCGTTTTGCCTGATAAACCAATCACCTGCAATCTTCGGGATAATGACGAACTAAAAAATGAATGTGATGGGGAAAGATAGCTGCCTTCATCATAGGCATAAAGAAGCATTGTAGCAAGCCCTTCCCTGTTACCTTGCTCAATACAGGATGCATCTGCTATAAATTCATGTATTGTATTCAGTTCTTTTTGCATCAGCCAGTAAAACGGATTTATCCAAAACACACAGCATACGATTTGGGCAAACAGCTTGTCATAAGTATGTTTCTGTAGAATATGCGTTAGCTCATGATTGAAAATTTTCTTTCCGTTAGCATCTGTCATGGAAAGTTCCTGTTTCCAAAATAAATTATTAAGAAATGAAAAGGGCGCTTGTTTTACAGTAGTTTCTACCAAAACATAGCCTTGCATTGCTGTGTGCCTGCTTTTCGCTTTGACACGATAAATCCAAAAAATTTTAGAAACAAACAGAAATAAAAGAATACAACTAATCAATATGCCGACACCGCACAATAAAAAAGCAGTATTAAAACGATTAGCGGCTTGTACCTGTGCAGAAAAACTTACGCCGATATTTTTTGCAGCCTGAAACTGAAGCCAGTCCAACGGCACGAAAGGTATGATAAGGCTCATAAACATGGAAGCCAGCAAATAAAACCTGTTGTATGAATGAAAACTTTTGTTTCTTAATACAAGCCAGTAGTAGAGCCATAAAATTCCACTGGCAATAAATGCTTTGAATAAGTAAAAAAATATTATTTCCATATCCTTATTTTTTAGTTTTCTTTATTTGTTGAAGTAAAAGTTCCAATTCCTTTACCGACACTTTGTTTTCATCCACCAGAAAAGAAATAACATTGGTGAACGAACCTTCAAAATATCCTTTAGCAACCTTTTGTAAAGTTGATTTAGAGTACTGTTCTTTTGTGATAACCGGCTTATAACGGAAAAACCGTCCAACAATTTCCGTTTTTACAAAACCCTTGTCCACCATTGTTTTCAGCACTGTGGCAACAGTGTTCTTATGCGGTTGTGGCTGCGGCATCTTTTCAACTATCTCCATTAAGAAGCCACCATCCAGTTTCCACAGCACTTTCATGATTTGTTCTTCTGCCTTTGTAAGCTGCTTCATTGAACTATATTTGTAGTCCAAAAGTAGAACTATTTTTATAGTTCATCAAAAAAAATTATTGAATTGTCGAGATTTGCTGATGTTCTTGTTTAGTTGATGGTTGGGATGATGATTAGAATTTCGTCCAATGGGTGGTGGGTGGGCTTGGTGCCGAATAAAGATATATTGTTGAAGTATCGGACAAATGTTGATAGATATTCGTCAGCCGGGGTGGGTGGGCTTTGTGTGCCTTGCAAATGTGCTAAAAATAGCGTGGGATAGGGCGGGCAAAGTCATGGGTGTTTAAACTGAAGTGGAATGTCGTTTTAGGGTGACATACAACTAATGCATTTTCATCTATATCAGTATCGGCATCCAATGTTTGCAACCCGGATTGATAGGCGTTCTTATCTTTTTTTAATGCTGCAAGGATCGCATCAAGAATGTCTTTTTTCATTTCTTTTATTTTTTCAGTGTATAATAAAGTTTTCAGTTGCGCATTTAGTCAATAAATCTTTTACTGGTTTCGGAGGTTGTTATAAGTTGCTTTCCGGTTAGCTCCAATAAAGTTGCTTCTATCATCCGGCACATTTCCGTAAGCGCAAGGTCATTGGTCTCTAAGCCAAACGGTTCTTCTATTTCATCTGCAATAGCCTCAAAAGCAACAAATGTGTAAGCGATGAAAACAACAATAAACGGCGTGAACCAGCCAAGACTGTCTACCAGTCCAAAAGGTAATAAAAAACAATAGATATAAACGGTACGGTGCAGCAGCACACGGTAGCTGTAAGGTATGGGGGTAGATGCAATTCTTTCACACCCGCCTGTAACATCGGTCAGCTTATCTAAATTTTCATCAAACCGGGCCTGTTGAACAGCATCTATTCTATTTTCATGCTTTGCTTTTTTTACCCACTCGCCAAGAAGTTTTATAATTACAATGGGTTTATATTTTGCTTCAGCGATAATTTGAAAATGCTCTTCATCTAACCGCTTTTCCAGATCCGCCCGGGGGTCTGTGCCTCTTAGCTGATGCTTCAGCGCATAAGTACAGGCTATCAGCAATTGTACAAACGCACCAACAGGCGGCTCATCTGTGCTGTAATTTGCCAGCGTAACAGACTGCCGGGTTAATGAACGGGTAATATTCAGTTGAGCTCCCCATAGCTTACGTCCTTCCCAAAAGCGATCATAGCTGGCACTATTGCGAAAACCAAGAAATAAAGCCAGCACAAAACCAAATAATGTTAGCGGAGCGGTATTGAGCGGAATCTTATAAGAGAAAATATTTCCATGAAGAAAAACGATAATGACTGATAAAATAAAAAGCATTAATAAACGAGGCAACAACCCCGGTAGTACGGAGCCATGCCATACGAAAAGCATTCTGAACCAGTTTTCTTTTTTCCTGTTGATCATGCTTTAAACCAATTATTCATCTTTTCCATCACCCACTATCATTTCCGTTACCTGGAAACAGCTACGGGCAGGCTTCTTTTCGTCTGTTACTACCATCCGCAGTGGGCCTCTTGCTTCCGGTAAAGGATTGCCTTCCATCGAATCTGCCAGTATAACCATTTTATTTGTAAAGCTGTTATCCAGTTCGGCAAATGAAAATAATACTTTATAGCCGTCTGCACATTTCACCAGTAAATATTTAGAAAGATTTCCGTGGGATCCTTTAGCCGAGGTGTCGCGAACTTTATCAAGAATAAACGAAACCGGCACGCCGCTGTAGGTATGCTGTTTGCCGTCTTTTCCGGCTATTGTTGCCGTGGTATGCGGCATTTGGGCAATATCTTTTAAGGTAAGGGTTACTGACCTTCCGGCTTCGCCCGAAATTTTTAATTTGAAATCGTTCTGCGCGTAAAGGGTTAGGGATAAAAACGATAACGCAAACAGATAAAAATACTTTTTCATTACATTGAATTTTTATTGAAATATTGTTTTGGTTAATAAATTATTGAATATGCTGAATGGCTTGTAAAAGCTGCTTTTCAGCCGCCTATTGTTGCCATTGATTCCTGTGCCGGTTCATGTTTATCCCTTGTTCTTTCCGCCTCCCGGCCGTTTGCTGCTTTTTTGAGTATAGTTTGGGCTATCATGTCCTGCAGTGCTTCATCATCTTTTCCTTCACGCAGCGCTTCTTTGATATTCAGCTTTCCTTTGTCGTACAGGCAGGTTCTTACAATTCCGGTTGGCGTAATACGAAGGCGATTACAGCTCCCGCAAAATGAACGGGAATATGCTGCAATAATACCAACTTCTCCTTTATGCCCCGGAATATGATAATTATAAGAAGTGGAATGCGCGGCATCGGGTCTTTTCTGTATGCCGGGGAAGTGAGCTTTCATATATTCCAGTATCCGTTGAGCGTCCCAGTGAAGCGCCGTCAGGTGGCTTCCACCGTTAAAAGGCATTTCTTCAATAAACCGCACAGCTACAGGAAGTGCTTTTGTCAGTTCCACTAAGGGTATGATATCTTCGGTATTCAACCCTTCCATTACAACGGCATTTATCTTCACTTCAAAATCGTGATGAAGCAGCGATTCCAGTGTTTCCATTATTTTGTTTAACTCGTCGCGATGGGTAATTTTAATAAAGCGATCCCTGTCTAAAGTATCAAGGCTGAGATTTACGGTTTTAATCCCTATTTTTTTCAGTTCGGGAATAAACGGCGCTGTTAATACGCCGTTGGTGGTAAGCGTCAGTTGCTGTAGTCCGTTAATTGTTGAAATATTCTTTAAAAAAGGAAGTAAGTCTTTTCTTACAAAAGGTTCGCCTCCTGTAATACGGATCTTTTCAACGCCCATTTTCACAAGAAGGTTGCATATTCTCCACATTTCTTCATATGTCATCAGTTCCCGGCGGGGTAACCAGTCCAGCCCATCTTTGGGCATACAATATGTACACCGGAGGTTGCAACGGTCTGTAACGGCAAGCCGCAAATAATTAATGGTACGCCCGTAACTGTCTGTTATCATCGTCTTTCTTATTGAGCACTGTTAACTATAATTTTTCAGGGCATGTAATAACCTCCTCAATTTAACACATATTAACCGTCCTGCATCCGCCTGTTTAACCGGGAAGTAATATTCTATATTATTTTCACCATCTATGTGGGAATAAAAGATAAAACAGGAACTTCGTTTTCATGATTGATGATCTTGACCTGGATGAACTTAGAAAATCGCGGCGCATTGGATATTATTTTCGCTATCCCCTGCATCGTAATAATTTTCATGATCTCAGGATCGGCAACCGGGTTTATGGACATTATGCGGCAAAGCCGTTGTATGGTAAGCTCACACCGGAAGGCCGCGTTGACAGATCGGCGGGCTTCAATGGCGATATAGCCGTGCTTTTTGTACCTTTAGCAGCCGGGGATCCTGGTGATGTGGAATTGTTCATTGCTCATACAGCACCGGAAAATCTCGTGTTGCCTGCGGGAAAACGAAACTGGAAAAAGATCAATGAAACAGCGGTAGCATTTGTAACAAAACGATTAGAAGAAAACGATTTATTAAAAAAATATAACTGAAAAAATGGCGAATATTCCCGTCTCTCCTCAAAACGTGCTGGATTATCATGGTAATAATACCATATTCATGGTATGGAGTTTTAAAGACAATGTGGATGTTAAAGGTGCATTTAAAAGGATATGCGCACTGGTTATTAATTTGAACCATTCTGCGGGTATTCGTTTTCAGGATGACAGTGAAAGTTGTGTAATGGGCATTGGCCACGATGCCTGGCTCCGGCTTCAGCTTCCATCGCCGCTTCCGAAAGAGCTGGAAAATTTTGCGCCGGTTGCCGGTAAAAAACATACTGCCGTTGCTACAAAAGGAGACCTGCACTTTCATTTACGGTCGTTTAACAACAGAGGAATATGTTATGATATGGCAGCAGCCATATCCGACGTCTTGGATCCTGTGGCTGTGTGTGTGGAAGAAGTGCATGGTTTCAGGTATTGGGACGGGCGCTCCATTTTGGGATTTGTAGATGGCACCGAAAATCCGCAGGGAGAAAAGCTGCGGGCATATTTTGGCCTGATTGGAGACAGCGACCCGGCTTATAAAGGAGGCAGCTATCTTTTTGTTCAGAAATATATTCATGACCTGAAAGCATTCAATGCATTGTCACTTCCCGAGCAGGAAGCGGTATTTGGCAGGCATAAAGCAAGTGATGTAGAAATGTCGGACGATGTAAAACCTGAAAATTCTCACAGCGCCGTTGCCAATGTTGGAGATGATTTTAAGATCATTCGCGATAATATGCCTTTTGGAAATATGGGTAACAATGAAATGGGTACTTATTTTATTGCTTATGCCAGCACCTTCAGCACTGTTAAAAAAATGTTGGATAAAATGTTCATTGGTGAGCCTGAAGGAAATTATGACAGGCTGTTGGATTTTAGTACAGCAAAAACGGGAACCCTGTTTTTTGTACCAACATTGGATATGCTGGATGATTTTTCATCGGATTAAAAGTTTTCCTGTCAGATCATTATTCTGCACTAAGCAGCGCCAGGTATTTATCAATATATGCATCTTTTAACTTTGATTTATATTGCTGAATAAACCTCGGATGCTCCAGGGTGATGAATTGCCCAAATAACTTTTCTGTTTTGTTGATCCTGCGCAGAAATGCTTCGTTTTTCTTGCCCAATACATACACTGTGTCTGTATGCAGCCCGAATGCGATTTGTTTTTTAAGCATCTTTATCATGAACGGTTTTACTGCTTCAAACAAATCATCCTCATCATAATAATTTGCGTTCAGCCATTTACCCAGCTTGTTTATTCTTACGATAGCCAGAGGAAACGGTGAATTGATGTAAAAGCGGGTATAAAATTTTTTAACGCCGCCATACTGCTCCATCATATCGTACATAAATACTGAAGAAACTTCGTGTGAATAGGCAGATTGCATACGGATTCCGCATATGGCATCTAACCTTTTTGTGTCAGTGAACGGAACGCCCGTTAATCCTGCACCGTGGCGGCTTGGATTAATACCGATAATGAATCTTCTCTTGTTATTGTCATTATAAAATTTATGATAAAAATTTTTCATTACCTCCATTGTCTCCGGGTTTTCCTGGAACGGGTTCAGCACACTATAACCATCGGGCAGCAAGCCCGGATAATGAAGCTTACTGTTAAATGATATAATTTTTTCCGCAATCGTTTTCATATTCTTCCTGTATTGATTTAACGATATTAGTGTTGAATATTACTGCAATGAAGGAGCATAAACTTCAATAATAAGCTAAAAACGTTACATTTGGCTAAGGTTTGGTTTCGCAATGTAACGATTGAATATACCTATATCCTGTAACAAAAATGAAGAGGGTTTACCCCCGAATATTTGACAGAGAAATAGCGCTAACAAATAAAATGTCCTAAATGAAATCAGTCATCAATATAAAAAGAATTTACGACCCGCCTGCAAAAAGCGATGGGTACAGGATTTTAGTGGATCGTATCTGGCCAAGGGGAATATCCAAGGAAGAAGCGGATCTGGATGAATGGGAAAAGGAGATCGCTCCCAGCACATTGCTTCGTAAATGGTTTAACCACGATCCTGTGCGATGGGAAGCGTTTAGAACAAAATATACAGCCGAGCTAAATAAGAATGAGGCTACGGCTCCATTTCTTGACCAATGCCGGAAACATAATAACATCACACTGCTGTATGGCGCCAAAGATGAACTGCATAACCAGGCTGTAGTGCTCCGGGAATACCTCTATGAGAAGCTGAAATCTTAATATCCGTTTCCGGTTGATGCTTAATCAACCGGCAATTGTAAGCAGAAAAACAGACGGCTCAGTCGCGGTTACGCTATGTTCAATACTCTTGTGCAGGGTTACCATCGCGCCTGCTGGCAGTGCTGTAATATTATTGTCAGTAGCAAAATTGATGTGCCCCTCAAGCACCTGTACGCTGATGATTCCTTTTGCTTTGTGCTTTTGCATAACAGCGTTTTTATGTAGTGCAATTAGTACTATGCACATACCATTGGTTTTAAAAACGGTTATAGCATTTCTGTCGCTTGTCTTCCAGGTTTTCTCATCTTTTAGAAGGATGATAAATTCTTTCAGGTCAACTTTCACTTGCGAGGCATCCAGTAGTCTCTTGCCTTTCGGGCGCAGTTCTGTCGGATCATTATATTCTTCCTGCATATCATTCGATTTTAGCAAAGGTAAATCTAAAGTCTTTGTGATCAAACAAGCCGGTACGCAAGTGTGCTCTCCAGGATTTCTTGTGAATATCCATCCCAATAAATAACTTTGGCACGGCGGTAATTTTACATAGTTGCTTTGTGCAGGTTGGACTGGCGAAATAATAATCATACTTTTTTGTAAATTCTGGAGAAAGATCAGATAAGTAGAATACCATCTCCATACTTGCACCAATCCATTATCGTTGTGCTCTATGCGAGAACCCTGCCTCAGCTTTAAATCTCTTTTAAAATTATTTTTAAAACAAAATTTATGAGACAGTTTTTTCTTATATTTTCAATTGTATGTTTAATAACAGCCTGCGATACTGCAAAAAAGGCAGCTTCAGGCGATGTTAATTCCAGTCCACTCACCGGTACCAAATGGAGGCTCACGGAACTTGATGGCAAGCCTGTTGCAGAAAAGATAAATGGCAAAGAGCCGTTTTTAGAACTTCAGGAAGTTGATAAACGATACGCCGCTTCAGGCGGTTGTAACGGTATTGGCGGACAATTTACCCTCTCAAAAAACGGAAGAATAAAGTTCTCGCAGGGCATGTCCACTATGATGGCTTGTGAAAATATGGAAGTGGAAACTCAACTAAAGAACGCATTGATAGCAACAGATAATTATACCATCAATGGTAACACATTATCGTTGAACAAGGCAGGAATGGCGCCGCTCGCCCGCTTTCAGGCCGTTAACCCATCTGTGGCTATTGACAGCAATCAACATTCGCAAACGGCCGTTTACGGCAAATATTTCAAAAATAAAAACAATTAAGCGACTGTTATTAACAATAATTTTGCCTGGCAACATTGGTTGACAGGCTCCAACAAATAAAAAATGGCAGAAAAAAACAATCCGCTTTTATGCGACCCTGTTGAGGGTGTTTGCGGAATACCCGGCAATGTAACAAACGTGCATGTTACTACACAAAACACGGAAAAACCTGTTAAGGTCATTTATTTTACCGACCCGATTTGTTCTTCTTGCTGGGGCATTGAACCGCAACTTAGAAAACTGAAATTAGAATATGGCAATAGCGTAGCAATTGAATACCGTATGGGCGGTTTGCTGCCCGACTGGAATTACAACAGCGGAGGCATCAGCAAGCCGTCTGACGTAGCACATCATTGGGATGAAGTAAGCGTTTACTACGATATGCCTATTGACGGAGACGTCTGGTTAGAAGATCCTTTGCATTCTTCTTATCCGTCTTCTATTGCGTTTAAAGCCGCACAAATGCAGGACAATGAAAAAGCAATATTATTTTTGAGAGAAATGAGAGAAATGGTTTTCTTACAGAAAAAAAACATTGCCAAATGGGAAAACATTGCCGTTGCAGCAAAGAATGTTGGTTTGAATGTTGAACAGCTAAAAGCCGACTTTGAGGGAAAAGCAAAAACGCTTTTTGAAGAAGATTTAAAATTAGCAAAGCAATTTGGTGTCAGGGGTTTCCCGACATTGTTTTTTACGGACAATTCGGGTAACAAGGAAATTGTTTACGGCTCAAAACCATATCCGTTTTACGAAACAGCCGTTTTAAAGCTCAATCCTTCTGTAACCAAAACGGAATACAGCAAGAATTGGGAAACGCTTTTCGCAAAATATCATTCGCTTACGGCAAAAGAGTTTTCTGAACTTTCGGGCACATCAAGAAACGAAAGCGAAAAGCTGCTGAACGAGCTTTGCGGCAAAGGAACATTAAAAAAACTGACGACAAAGAATGGGGCAATTTGGACGCGAAAAAATACGCACCGTTAACAGTTTGGGGTTTCGTTCTTCGCGCATAAAAGTTTTGCTAACTTAGTTCCGGATTTAACCAACAAGCATTGCAAGCAAAATAAAAATATGGAGCTTAGAGCGTACTTAATTGAAACTTTTAGATTTAACGATTCGGCAAACAAAAAAATGCTGAATAAAATCAGGCAGTTAAGCGACAAAGCAGAAAGTATAAAATTATTCAGTCACTTAATAAACTGCCAGTATAAATGGATGGGAAGAATAATCCAGGACCCAAAAGCAAAACTAATGAGTTGGTGGGACCCGGTTTATGATGAAAATAATCTTGAAACCGAATGGACAAAGAGCCTGAATATATGGATTAATTATCTTGAAAATAAATCCGATGATGAGCTCGCAAAGGAAGTTACGTTTGTCGGATATGATGATTCACTTTGGGCAGCTTCGCCCAAAGACATCGCACTTCAGTTAAATTATCATTCTATACATCACAGAGCGCAAATACAGACTTTAATCCGCCAGCAAGGTCTTGAACCGGATTTCATAGACTACATAGGAACCAAATACAGAAAATTGAGTTAAGCGTATATTAAACGAAGCAGCATATAAATGGCAATTAGCACAGAACACTCTCTTGTGGGCGAAAACATTACTCAGGTTATCCGGACTAAAGCTTAACTAACTGGCTGAACATACATAAAAAGAAGTATCGAAGCTTGTTCCCTCTTTTTGCAACTGTAAAGAAATCTGGCAAAGGGATTGCCAAATGTAAAATTCTATTGCTGTGCATTTTCATCAAAGCTCACCATCCAGTTGATGCCGAACTGATCTACAACGGTACCAAAAAATGATTGTTAATGTTTTAATGTTATTAAACTAATTTTTAAGTATTGCTTTATAAATGGTTGATATCTTCTGGTTGTTGGTCCCCGGGGCGGAGTATCATCCTGTAATGCTGATCTCTGGTAAAGTATGCCACCATCCAGTTATATAATGTTCTTAGTTTATTATGAAAACTAAGCAACGAAATAACGTGTATAAATAGCCATACAAACCATGCTATAATGCCATTAAAAAATAATTTTGGCCTGCTAATATCGGCTACCGCTTTATAACGTCCAATGATAGCCATTGAACCTTTGTCGTTATAAAGAAAGGGCTTCCAGGAATCGGAAGGCAATAAGAAATTCTTCCCTAAATTTTTTGCCTGTTGTATGGCCACCTGCGCCAATTGGGGATGCCCGTTTGGGAAGGATGGATCTGAAGTTTGAATGCAGGTGTCGCCAACGGCATAAATATTCTCAAACCCATTTATTTTATTGAACTCATCTACCTGCATTCTTCTTCCTCTGCCGTAAACCTCCTGTGGAATTCCTTCAAATACCTTAGAAGTAACACCTGCAGTCCATATCAGGTTAGTGGTAGCAATGGATGTACCGTCGCTGAGTGTTACCATATCGTTTTCAAAGTTACGGACACCGGTGCCAAGTCTTATTACTACTCCCATTTTTTTCAGCGTGTCATAGGAATATTTTTGCGCTTTTTGAGACATGGGTCTGAGTACTGCCTCTGCTGTATCAATCAGATAAATAGCACTTGTGGTTGTTCCGGCGAATTCCGGGTAGTCTTTAAGAATAATGTTTTTACGCATTTCGGCAAACATACCCGAAAGTTCTACTCCGGTTGGCCCTGCACCGGCTACTACAATGGTGAGAAGCTTTTGCATACGTTCCATATCCCGGGTGCGGCTTGCTTCTTCAAGGCGGGCAAGCAATGTATTGCGCATGTGAAGTGCATCACTCATTGTCTTCATGGGAATGGCGTTATGCTTTACGGCGTCTATACCAAAGAAATTAGTCTCGGCACCGGTGGCAATCACAAGACAATCGTATTCTAACTCGCCGGTAGAAAGTAATATTTTATTTTCAGATGGCAGTACTTTTATCAGTTCACCCATCCGGAAATGTATATTATTCCTGCCTCGTAAAAAACGGCGAAAAGGATAACTGATACTGGATGGTTCAAGAAAACCCGTCGCCACCTGGTACAGCAGGGGCGGAAAGAAATTGTAATTGTTTTTATCGACAAGCGTAATATCAAATGTAGTTTTATTTTGAAGCTGCATTACCAGGTTTACTCCGGCAAAACCGCCTCCAGCCACAACTATTTTTTTTAACGGCTTATTCATGAAAATAATTATTTGAAATATCCTACTGTTTCCCGCTTGAGTTATCCAGATCTGTAAACGCCGAAGGCATTAGCTCTATATTATGCTTCGCCGCAACCTTTATAAGTATCGGCATTAAAATGGATGCGCCGGGTATCAACACAAGCGGAATACCTACGCCCAGTATTTTTAAAGAATCTGCCAGTTGGGTTTTTAATAGATGCTCCTGTTGGGCAGTTATTTTACCGCTTGCAATAAATTGCCGGATAATAAGCAGCGCCTCTTTATCACCATCATATTCGGTTTTTAACCCTTGTAGAAATTGATGGGCACACGCTTCAATGGTTGCTTCTATGTTCATTAGTTGTAAATATCTTGTTATCTTTTATCGGTTAAGGCTTTTATTTCTCCTTGTTTTGTTTCCACGATTTGTAATCCTTTTTAATGTCCATCGTTTTTAATTTTTTCCATTCGTTAATTGCTTGTTGTCGTGTCGCACCCTTTTCATTGACTAAATAGTCGGAAAGGAAATTGATGTAACGTGTTACCGCAACTTTTTTAAATTTTCCATCCGTTTGATTCAACGTTACAAATTGATCAATTAAGTCGCCATAAGTAATCTTTTTTCCTGCTGTTGCCTGCTCGTCCCGCCAACGATTTATTCGATACCATACACCTGATTTTATTGTCAGATTGGGAACGGTTTTCTGTGCTTCTGCTATAATAAAATTTTTTGTTTGGTTGTTGTTTGTGTAATTGTTAATGGGCAATGAAGTGGTTAGTCCAATGTCGGCATCTTTTATTCCTGTTTTTACAACATTTTGTCTGCTTGAATTTTTGATCTTTCCCGTTCTGAGATAGAATTTTATGAGTGGCTCAAGTTCATCCTTCCGTAACTTAGAACTGTTGGCAATTCCAATTTGTTTTGCAAACACTTTTATTTCGTCAGCATACCAATAACCGTTGTCAAATTCTTTTTCGGTTATGTTTTTTGCCAGCTTAATTCGTTTTGTCATTTTCACTTAATTGAAAGGAAAATATCAACCGTTGCATTTTGCGGGTTTTTGCAACCACTGACTCTTTTCTACCTCCCCAACTCATTTTCCAGCCTCTTTATTTCCTGTTGCAGGTGCTGCATCCGGTTAAGCAAATGCGTTATGGCTTCAATACCTTCAAGATTGATCTCCATATCGTAATGCATTCGTATAAATTTTTCAAGATCAGGTAATTGTTCATAATTAATGAATTGTTTTTTGCCTGAGCGGTTCAGTTCAATCAATCCATATTCATCCAATTGTTGCACAAACGTTGTTTCAATCTGATAATAGATGCAGCATTGCTCTACAGATATTTTTTGGGCTTTTTCCATACCTGTTTTTATTTAGCGTTCTTTAGAAAGTTGTTCAAATAATTCTTTTTCCTTTGCCGTAAGATGTGTGGGTATCTGTACCTGCCAGGTTATATACAGGTCGCCAAAATCACCATCCTTTTTATATACTGGAAATCCTTTTTCTTTTAGTCGCACCTTAGTGCCGTTCTGTGTTTCAGAGGCAATTTTCATTTTTACCTTTCCGCTCATGGTATCTATGGTTACGTCTCCGCCAAGTACAGCGGTATAAAGGTTGAGCGGAACATCAGCGTATAAATCGTCTCCATTTCTTGTAAAAGCAGTATCGTTCTTTATTTCAAAAGTTATATACAGGTCGCCGGCAGGTCCGCCGTTTACCCCGGCGCCGCCATAGCCGGTAAGTTTTATTTCCTGGCCATTTTCAACACCCGCAGGAACGGAAATACGGATATTTTTACCATTCACTGTAAATGCCTGCTTGTGTGTATGATATACCTCCGAAAGTTTTAGCTGCAGGGTTGCTCTCACATCCTGTCCCTTGAATTTGCTTTGCCTGCTCCCGCCGCCACGGTTACCGAACATGGAAGCGAAAAAATCGGAATAATCGCCATCATCGCTATCGTTATAGGAATACTGACCGCCTCCAAAAGGATTTCCTTCCCCGCCAAAGGGGTTGCCGCCGGCGTAGCTACCGGATGTTTGCTGCTGTTTCCGTGCCTGTTCAAATTGTTCGGCATGTTTCCAGTCTTTCCCGTATTGATCATATTTTTTCCTGTTTTCCGGGTCGCTCAATACTTCGTTCGCTTCATTGATCTGCTGAAACAACTTTCCCGCTTCGGGGTTGTTGGGGTTCAGGTCGGGATGATGCTGCCGTGCCAGCTTACGGTATGCCTTTTTTATTTCTTCTGCGGTAGCGTTCTTTGAAACGCCTAAAATTTTATAGTAATCAATATAATCCATCCCTTTGTTTAGTTAATCGGTTATTACTTCTATGTAGTCAAAGGCGATGCAATTGAAATGTTTTCGGTTGCAAACCGTTTTTTGATATTCATTATTGCAGCGCTCCTGGCTTGATAAAATTCGCTTTCATTATCAAACTTAATCCAAAAAAACAATTCAAAATTAAAGGATGAATCTCCCATATCAGTATAATAGAAATCAACCGGCTCATCCGACAGAGATATACCACTCTTTTTTATCTCATCAATTGCTACTGCTTTTACTTCCTCCAAATCGCTCTTGCCGGAAACTGCGCTTTTTAATACAACTCTTCTTTTGCCGTAAACGGAGAAATTGGTAAGCGGGTCGCTATAAATTAATTGATTTGGAATAAAAACCTGCTGCCCCAAAATATTATCCATAGAAGTTGACAACAGGGTAATCCCGGTAACCTTTCCATACTCGTTATTAAACTGGATCCAGTCTCCTATTTTAAACGGGTGACGTGTTTTTAACAGAAATCCGGCAAAAGCATTGGAAGCAATATCCTGAAAAGCAAATCCTGCTATAATTCCCAACACGCCCGCGCTTGCCAGTAGTTTGGTAAGCACTTTTTCCAGTCCCATTATTTCCAGGGCTAAAAATACACCGGAAAGTAAAAAGAAGAAATATACTATTGCGGCAATTACTTTTGCAAAATCAGGATGTATAGCTGCCAGTTTTGACCTCGAATAAATACCCAGGCATATCTTCTTCACAAGTTTTCCTAAAATCACAAAAAAAGTAAGTACTGCGATGGCCAGAATGAGCTTAGGGAAAAAATCAACAGTAGAATATCCCCAGCTTTCTAATATTTTTTTAAGATGATCGCCCATATTCAATTCAAATTTAGGTAATGTCAATTATCGCCATTTTATAAACTATTGTTGAATAACGCTTATAAGTAATATTCGACATTATAAAGGTAATTAATGACATGAATTAGCGCCCCTGTTTAGCCCCTGTGTGCTTATCATATTACTAAATAATATTAATTTTGGAATTATCGCATTTTGGGAGGGGGTATTTTCAAACTTTCGCTTTATACGCAGCATTCCGGTCGGTGAGACACGATGGCCGTCAACTAAAGTCCGGAGGGCTTGAATTTGAATAGCCCCCAACAAAGTTGGGGTAAAAATGTCGAAGTTTTTGTTGAACCCCGCAGGGGTTCAATGTGAAATTGTGCCAACATACCACCGGTTGCACCGATGGTTATTCAAATGAAACCCCATTCCGGGTATTTGAGCGCTTAAGGTTCCTTAAGTTGACGGCTATGGTGAGACACCGACCCGTAGCGGGTTCTACAGGTAGGTGTCATCACCCACCTGCGAAAATTTGAAATATACCCCTCCGGGAGTAATGACAGAAACGATTTAAATCTTTATTTATGGGAAAAATAATCGGTATAGACCTGGGAACTACCAATAGTTGCGTTGCTGTAATGGAAGGCAACGAGCCGGTAGTAATTGCCAATGATGAAGGTCGTCGTACTACACCATCCGTTGTGGCGTTTTTAAAAAACGGGGAACGGAAAGTAGGCGATCCGGCTAAAAGACAGGCCGTAACAAATGCTCAGAATACGATCTCGTCGGTAAAGCGCTTTATGGGACGCAAGTTTGATGAAGTGCAAAATGAAATCTCACATATAGGCTACAAGGTAGTTCGCGGGGATAATGACACTGTACGCATTGATATTGACGGACGCTTATATACCCCGCAGGAAATATCTGCTATGGTATTACAGAAAATGAAAAAGGTTGCCGAAGACTACCTGGGGCAGCCCGTAAATGAAGCGGTGATTACGGTACCTGCCTATTTTAACGATGCCCAGCGCCAGGCTACGAAGGAAGCCGGTGAGATTGCGGGCTTAAAAGTAAGCCGCATTGTAAATGAGCCTACTGCGGCAGCTTTGGCTTACGGGTTGGAAAAAAGCGACAAGAGCCACAAGATAGCCGTGTTTGACCTGGGCGGCGGTACCTTTGATATTTCGGTACTTGAGTTAGGAGATGGTGTGTTTGAAGTTAAATCAACCAATGGCGATACACACCTGGGAGGAGATGATTTTGACAAGACAATTGTGGATTGGCTTGCAGACGAATATAAAAAAGACGAGGGGATTGATATTCGCAAGGACCCAATGGCTTTGCAAAGGCTACGGGAAGCTGCGGAAAAAGCGAAGGTTGAATTATCGTCTGCTTCCGAAACGGAAATTAATCTTCCGTATATTACTGCTGTTGATGGTGTGCCGAAGCACCTTGTAAAAAAATTAAGCCGGGCAAAATTTGATCAGCTTTGTGATCCTTTGTTTGAGCGTTGCCTGAAGCCTTGTGAAGCGGCGTTAAAGGATGCCGGTCTTACCACGAAAGATATTGATGAGGCGATATTGGTGGGCGGCAGTACCCGTATCCCTAAGGTGCAGGAAATTGTAGAGAAATTCTTTGGCCGGAAGCCGAACAAGAGCGTAAATCCCGATGAAGTGGTTGCCATCGGCGCTGCCATACAGGGAGCGATACTATCCGGCGATGTTAAGGATGTTGTATTGCTGGATGTTACGCCGCTTTCTTTGGGTATTGAAACAATGGGCGGCGTAATGACAACACTTATCCCGGCAAATACCACTATACCTGCAAAAAAATCGGAAGTATTTTCAACGGCAAGCGATAATCAGCCGGGCGTTCAGGTGCAGGTACTGCAGGGCGACAGATCTATGGCAAAAGACAATAAGAGCCTGGGTATCTTTAATCTTGACGGCATACCACCGGCCCCGAGAGGTATCCCTCAGATTGAGGTAACATTTGACATTGATGCCAATGGTATTTTAAATGTAAGCGCAAAAGATAAAGGAACGGGTAAGGAGCAGAAAATACGCATAGAAGCGGGTAGCGGCTTAAGCAAGGAAGAGGTGGAAAAAATGAAAGCTGATGCAAAAGCAAATGAAGCAGCGGATAAATCGGCAAGGGAAAAAGTGGAGAAATTAAACCATGCGGACAGCCTTGTCTTTCAGACGGAAAAACAACTGAAAGAATACGGAGATAAAATCCCTGCAGAAAAAAAATCATTGATCGAAGCGGCGTTGTCAGCATTAAAATATGCGCATGAACAGCAGGACATACCGGGCATTGACAGGGCATCGGCTGACCTGAACACAGCCTGGACGGCTGCCAGTGAAGATATGTACAAAACCGCCCAGCAGGGTGCAGAAAACAAAGCGCATTCCGGCGGCGGGCAACCCGGAAGTGGAAGCGAAGAGAGGGAGAGGGGCGGAGCAGAAGATGTAACCGATGTGCCTTTTGAAGACGTTAAATGAGTTTAAATAGTTATTATGATCATTGACGCACACGTTCAATTCTGGAAATATAAAAAGGGAGCGTATCACTGGATTACCAGTAATATGGATATGCTTAAAGAAGATTTTCTTCCGGAAAATTTTTCTTTGACGGCAAAGAGAAATGAAATTGATGGAGTGGTTGCTGTTAACCCTCACCCGGCGGAGGTAGAGACACGTTTTTTGGTTGAGCTGTCGAAAACGCATCCGATGATCAACGGTGTGGTGGGCTGGATTGATCTGGCAAATAAAGACGTGAATGAAAAGCTGGCATTTTTTTCTCAATATCCTATTATAAAAGGCTGGTATGTTGATCTTCAGAACAATCCTGATCTTTTGGCGGATGCTAATTTTCTGCAGGGTATCAACGAAGTGCAGTCCCTTAATCAAACCTGCGATCTGCAGGTTAATCACGACCAGCTACCGGCGATAGTAGAATTTTTTTCCAGATTTCCCCAACAGGAATGTGTGATAACCCATTGTGCTAAACCTGATATCAGGCATGGGGAAATGGATGAATGGAAGTTTTTGATCAGGGAGATTGCAAAGCATCCGAACGCATATTGTAAAGTCTCGGGATTATTTACACAAACCTCATGGAAGCAATGGAGCGCCGGCTCCTTTTATCCATATTTAGATGTGGTATTTGAATCTTTTGGAACAGACCGTTTGTTGTATGCCAGTGACTGGCCGGTGCTGTTGTTATCCGGAATATATGTTCAATGGAAAAGCCTGTTGGAAAACTATATGAAAGACTTTACAGAAGAGGAAAAAGAAAAAGTGTTCGGGCTGAATGCAAAACGCTTTTACAGGTTCTGATGTTTCCTGTGCTTGTGTACTGAATATCATATTATGGACAGCCTTGTCATTTATTGCAGCGGGAGTTTTCAGAATAGTTTTAGCTTTTTGGCATAAAAGTGCTGGTTGACATACAACGATTTCCGGTTCACAAAAATCCCCTCAGTCCAACAAAGAAAGTGCAGATAACTTAAAAAGATGTTTGTAAAAGCAGGTATAAATTCCGTAAGAGCATGGAAAAGAAAGCTAAAAGCCATAAATATAAAAGTGTTAAGGCAACTAATAAGCTTGCTAAAAAATCCTATGTTACTTACCAGGATTTTACAAGCTCACTAAAGCTGGGAACTTGTACAGCGGATTCATTTGCTATAGTTCTTTTTGAGAAGGGACAGGGAACACATGCCATTAACGATACGGTGTATCAGGTAAAGCCAAAGCAGATTCACATGCAATTCCCTGAACAAAAACAAAAATGGAAATTGCAGGCAGGAGCAAAAGGACGACGGCTGATTATTCGTAAGATACTTGCAGAAACTTTTTCCAACACGTTGCAATTTACATTTTCACCATATAACCAACATCCTGTTTTGGATTTGGATACAGCTACGTTTGAAAAAATAGAGGCCGAGTTTTTAGCAATCAGGAAAGAATTGAATACGCAAACCATTTTTTTGGAACTGGTAAATGCCCGGTGCAGGCTTATTGCTTTAATGATCAGCCTCTGGATGGAACATCAACTTGGTGACATTATATCATACAGACCGGGGTCACTTGCGTATAAATTCCACTCTTTGGTAGAGAAGCATTATAAAACCCAGAAATCAGTGGCTTTTTATGCAAAACACTTGTGTATTACTCCTAATTATTTAGGAACAATCAGTAAAAAGCAATATAAGATATCAGCGCTGGAATTTATTCAACAGCGTGTATTGCTTGAGGCAAAGAGGTTATTGCATAGTTCTGACAGATCAATAAAAGAAATTGCCTTTGACCTGGGATTTCGCAGTATGTCCTATTTTTCATATTTCTTTAAATCAAAAACAAACCTGACGCCAAAAGAATATAAAGAGCTTTTAAATGAATCGTAGGAATTCTGCTATAGTTTGATTTATTCATCTTTACAAATTTATAAAACAGAAAATATGGCAAAGCAACTTTTCTTCGATATAGAAGCAAGAAATAAAATGAAAAAAGGCGTTGACATTTTGTCTGACGCTGTAAAAGTTACATTAGGGCCAAAAGGGCGCAATGTAGTAATTGAAAAAAAATTCGGAGCGCCATCTGTAACAAAAGACGGAGTTACCGTAGCAAAAGAGATCGAGCTGGAAGACCCGGTAGAAAATGCTGGCGCTCAAATGATAAGAGTAGTAGCATCCAAGACTGCTGACAGTGCCGGCGATGGTACTACTACCGCCACTGTTCTGGCACAGTCCATTATTGCAGAAGGCCTCAAAATGGTTGCTGCAGGTGCCAATCCAATGGATTTAAAACGCGGCATAGATAAAGCTGTTTCTTTAGTGGTTGACAATTTAAAATCCCAAAGCCAAGCTGTAGGAAATGATGGCAAAAAAATACAACAGGTAGCGACTGTTTCTGCTAACAATGATGAAAACATCGGAAAGCTGATTGCCGAGGCTTTTGCTAAAGTTGGCAACCAGGGTGTTATTACGGTTGAAGAAGCCAAAGGCACAGATACTGCCGTAGAAGTGGTGGAAGGAATGCAGTTTGACCGTGGATATATTTCGCCTTATTTCGTTACTAACACCGAAAAAATGGAAGCCGAATTGCAGGACCCTTATATCCTGATTTATGACAAGAAAATAAGCGCTATGAAAGATATTCTTCCAATACTGGAAAAAGTAGCGCAAAACGGGAACCCGTTGGTGATTATTGCAGAAGATTTGGATGGTGAAGCTTTGGCCACACTTGTGGTAAACAAGCTGCGTGGAATAATAAAAGTAGCTGCTGTAAAAGCGCCAGGCTTTGGCGACCGGAGAAAAGAAATGTTGCAGGATATTGCCGTTCTCACTGGAGGCATCGTAATAAGTGAAGATACCGGACTTAAGCTGGAAACTGCAGATATTGCTTCCCTGGGGCAGGCTGCCTCAATAGCAATTGACAAAGACAATACCATTATTGTAGGCGGCAAAGGCAAGAAAGAAGATATTACAGCCCGTGTTAACCAGATAAAGGCACAGGTAGCCATAACAACATCTGATTACGATAAAGAGAAACTGCAGGAACGTTTGGCTAAGCTAAGTGGTGGAGTGGCGGTACTGTATGTTGGCGCAGCCACCGAAGTAGAAATGAAAGAAAAGAAGGATCGTGTAGATGATGCCTTACATGCTACCCGTGCGGCAGTAGAAGAAGGCATTGTGCCTGGCGGCGGCGTTGCATATATCAGGGCAATCAGTTCTTTGGACGACGTTAAAGAAAAAGGACAAATAGAAGATGAACTCACCGGTATGGCCATTGTTAAACGTGCGCTGGAAGAACCCGTTCGTGTATTAACGGATAATGCAGGTATTGAAGGTTCAATCGTAGTACAAAAAATCAAGGAAGGAAGCGGTGATTTTGGATTTAACGCAAGAACGGAGATTTATGAAAACTTATTAAACGCTGGTGTAATAGACCCTACTAAAGTTAGCCGTGTAGCGCTGGAAAATGCGGCTTCCATAGCAGGTATGTTGTTAACTACTGAATGCGTAATTGCGGACAAGCCCGAACCGCCACAAGCGGCACCACCGCCAATGCCATGACATCCTACATTATTGCAAAAGTTGAATGCAGGTTTGTCGGTTGGTGAAATAGATAAAATTGCATCGGACTATCAGGTTTCATTTACCGATGAAGTGTATGACTTGTTTACCTGGAAAAACGGCATACAGCATGATGTTGCCTCCACAGACACCCAACTGCTGCTTTTCCCCAATGGTATCCCTTTTTCATTGTCAGAAGCGGCTGACGATTTTGATCTTTTATCGGTCACAAAACACTTTTTTGAACCTAACTATTTTCCGCTTTTTTCCGGCAATAATGAAAACATTTTATTGATTGACTTGGGCCAGGATAGCCCAACGTATAAAACGATCAGTTTGTATTCTCCTTCATTATTCGGTAGTAGTGATCCGATGACCATATATGATTCTTTTTTAAGTATGATCGAAACGGCTATTGCATGCTACGATCAAAAAGCTTTCTGGGTAGATCAGGATAGCCTGCAGGTAAATCAGGATGTATACTATAGTATAGCAGGCAATTTAAATCCCAACAGTCAGTACTGGCAATATATGTAACATACGGCCATAATAAAAGCACTGAATGCTTTGATTTATTTTAGCAAAAATCCGGTATCTTTTACTGGAGCAAGAACATTGTTACCAGCAGTCCTTTTTTCTTCGGTTTATTGGGGTGCCTGTCCTATGTCTAAACGGTTGAATTTTCCGTCTGCATTTTGGTGGAATTTGAAATATACGCTAAAAGTTCCCCATTGTCCGGCATGGAAATTTCCATAGATATCTTTTCCTTCGTTTTCTACTCTGTCAATATCAAGGAATTTTTCTTTCTTGTCGAAAGCATTGTCAAAGAATGATTTGAAATCCAATCTTCTGCCGTCGTCGGTAAAAGCTGCATCGTTGGTAAAACAGGAGTACCAGGCTGTTTTGTCATTTGCCTGTAATGCTTCAATCGCTTTTCTTACGTTTTCGTTGGTAATTTTTGATAAGTCCATTTTCTGTTCGGTTTTTATAATCGTTTTTTGTTTGGAATTAGTGTTGTTGGTTTGTCCGCAAGCCGTAAAAGTTGCCAAAAGTAATGTCAGAGATAAAATTTTCATTTTAATTGGTTTTTAAAGGATGTTGCAGATAAATAATAACCAGGTTGAGCAAAGAAAAAGGGATTTCTATGGCAACACCTTTCAGGTCTTTGTTTAATAATTGCAAGCAAATAATCATCAATATTCCTGCTGCCATCAGGAAATTTCCCCAAACGAATGTTTTGGGAAACAATATTAAAACAGAAGCCAGTAATGTAACTATTCCATTTATCACAACAGCATTTTTACTGAAATTCCATTTGCCGAACATTTCCAACATTTCGGGTTTTGCAGTGAGCATGCCCCAACCGTGTTTCATTCCCATAAACACAGCAAAAAGTATCAAAATTGAGTTGAGTATTTTTATTATCATCGTTTTAGATTTTTAAAAGAAAAGGCAAACAACCAGGTCATTTGCCTTTTAAAAATATAAGATATTTTTTCAATTATCTTGTTGTGTAACCACCATTTGCAAAAATGGTTTGTCCTGTAATCCACCAGCCATCGGTTACCAAAAACGCTACAAGCGGAGCAATATCTTTGATGTCTGTCAAGCCTCCCAAATCAGAAGCCTGCTTGTGATAAGCCACGGCATCATCGCTTTCCTGTCCGTAGAAGAAAGGCGTATCCATTGGTCCCGGGGCAACCGCTGTTACGGAGATCCCACGTGAACCAAATTCTTTGGAAGCCGCTCTTGTAAAATGTTCTACGGGAGCTTTTGCCCCTGCATAAGTTGAATAATATCCTGTAAACGCTGCAAGCAATGAAGTTACAATGGTATTGATCTTACCGTTATCATTCAGTTTTTTACCGGCTTCCTGAATAAAGAAATACGCTACTTTGGAATTGATGTCGCTCATACTGTCGTACTCTTCCTCGGTTGTATCAGCAAACGGTTTTTTCAGCACTTTACCTACTGTATTTATTGCAATATCAATACCTCCGAATTTTTCGATTGTTGCATCAAAAAGTTTGGTAATATTTTTTACGTCAGTGAGGTCCGCCTGAAACAAAAATGCTTCTCCGCCAGCGTTTGTAATGTCTGCCAATGTTTTCTCCGCATCTGCTTTTGTGTTGTTACTGTTATAGTGAATCGCAACTTTTGCGCCTTTGGCTGCAAAATCACGGCTTAATAAACCGCCTAAGTTTTTTGCACCTCCTGCAATTAAAACTACTTTTCCGCTTAAATCGTTCCTTGCCATTTTATTTGATTTTTTAATGTTTTACAATTTATATTGTAAAGGTGACAAGATGATATGTTTATTTCGTGGTGAACTTTTCGGGATTTTTATTTTTTGTTTTCTATCCGGAATTGTCCGGGAGTCTGACCAACGAATCTTTTAAAAAATTTAGAGAAGTTGGATGGGTCGTAAGTGAGTATGCCTGCGATTTCTGAAACGGATTTGTCCGTTTCAGAAAGCATTCTTTTAGCTTCATCAATAATTTTGAGGTCGTAAAAATGACAGGGATGATTTCCTGTTTCTTTTTGAACGGTATCGGTAAGATGTTTATGGGATATGAATAATTCACTTGCTATTTGGTTAATTTCCATAAAGCTGTTTTCTTTTCCCGAAACCACATCAGCAATATGTCTGTCTAAAAAGAGGAAATAATTTTCAGTGATCTCTTTGCTTCTTTTTATTATATCTTGTTTTGCTTTATTATTCATTTGTTTTATGTAGAAAATATAACAAAGATGTGGATTATTGCAGTAACAACAGTATTTCCATTTCCCAATGCATCAACTCCGGGGGTATTTTAATAAATCCACCCCGGCGTTTTCTCCATATTTTGGTTTGATTGTACAACAGACAACGGTATTGGCCAACTATACAACATGTCGCCCATCCATATATAGGGCGTTAAAATGCTGCCCCAAATCTGCTTAATGCCGTTTTGCGACCCAAATTTTATCTCTTTTAAAGTGTGCCAGCGTAGTTCATTAAAATAGCAGATGCCTTCATTGGGAAACTCCACCCGGAATTCATTACGGATGCGGCTGCGCAAATCATCCGGGCTGCTTACAAAAGTTGGCAAAGTTGCATTGATCATTTGCAGTGGTGCTGCTCCTGCCCGGTCACGAACCTCGTTCACCCAGTCAATCGCTTCCTGCGAAACGCCCTCCTTTTCACTCAAAGCTTCTGCGTATAAAAGCGCCACTTCTGCATAACGTATAATGGGGAAATCAATGGGTGACTGATCGCTATGGCCGGACTCTGTACTTCCTTCAAATACAAATTTCCGGTATCCATAAAAACAATAGTCCTGCCCATAAACATTTGCCTGCAAATCCCCAATCGGTGGTTGATCATTCCTGAAAGGCCATCGAAAAGTGTAGGTAAAATCCTGCAGCGCTCCTGCCGGTCTGCCCAAATAAGTTGCATACGGCGTAATAATAGTCTGCTTCAGCCGGGGATCGCGATTGCTGTATGCTTTAAGAACACGCTCTTCGTTCCCTTCCGGCAGGTATTGGGACAGATCAGCGCCCCGCGCAGCCGCAGCCTGCAGTTCATCAGGCGTTGCGCCATCTCGCATAAAATATACTTCTCTCGCAGCGGGCTGCATCTGGCTATAACCGGGAATAACCTTGTCCCAGTTAAATGGACTTCCATCTTTATTTTCATATAAGTCCACCAGGTCGGGAGATGCATTATAGAGTCCGATGCCATCCCCCCAGGTATCAACCGGTCCGCAATAATAGGAAATATCTCCGCCGTAACCTGGTTGGTCAATATTCTGCATAGAGAAGATCATTTCGGGGCATTGCTCATTTGCCTCTTTAAAAAGCATTTTATAACTATCCGTCCCGGCGCCTGTAAAAATGTGATAGCCCGCAGTTTTTACCTGTTCAAAATCGGCAATGGCCTGATCCCATTTTTTTTGATACATATATGCTTTTCCGCGCAAAGCATAGGCCGCGCCCTTTGTTATATGCCCGTAATTTTCGTTTCCGGCAGGGTAAAACAAAGGCAATGCATCTTCAGTGATGGCTTCGGACAGATCCCGGATGATCACGTTCCATACACTGTCTGCCGAAGAGCGGGGTTGGATAAACTGGTCAAAAGCTTTCGGTTCCAGGTATACCGGTACACCCTGGAACACCTGGTTGAGCCGGTAATAAAAATAGGCCCGGAGGAATTTACATTCGGCTATATACCTCGCTTTTTTCCGGGGATCGGATGGGGATTTTTCCGGAATTTGAGCAATAGCATCATTGGCCCTGCTAATGCCTTCATAAAGTTGGCTCCATGTGTCGGTAAATAAATGTGTAGTGGTATTTGCCGAGCCATCATTTAAATCATTATACCCACCCGGGCTTTGCGTAGCCAATCCAAAAATATCCATTGCGTATAAGCCGGGGCTTAGCAGGCTGCCATAGTTCATGCCATTTCCTCCAATAACATTACTTTGTCTTAATGCTGCATATACACCGGTTACACCCTGGTCGGTAAGTTCATCGGTCGTCCAGGCTGTGGTAGTGGATATATCATAAAAAGGTGAAGTTTCCAGCAGGTGTTTTTTACATCCGGGGCTGAATACCGCTACAAAGAATAATAGGATTATCGTTATCCGCATCTTCTTCCAAAGTTTAAAAAGTTGTATTGATCCCCAGGGCGTACTGACGCATGGTAGGATAGTTTGCTATTGCACCAATTTCGGGATCCATTCCTTTGAACGGGGTAAGCGTCAGCAAATTCTCTCCGGAAGCAAATATCCTTATTCTGCTGACAGCTTTTTTGAGGGAGTTATTTAAAGGCATCGTATATCCTATTTGTATATTCTTTAGTTTGAAATAAGAGGCATTGTACAGCCAAAAAGTACTACTGATAATATTGGCGGAAGCGGCTGTTGGAGTTAGTCTCGGATATATCCCGTTGATCCTGTTGGCGGGATCTGACGGATTGCTATCATTATAATAATAACTGCCTGTTGCTATATGTGATGGAATCGCGCCTCCAAACGTTACAAGAGTTGAGTTTTGATAGGGTTCGTTCCATAAATAGTACATCCCGGTTGCGCCGGCCCATAACATCGAAAAATCAAATGCTTTCCGGTTAACGTTTATTGCCAGTCCAAAAATACAGCGGGGCGTTGTCGTATTGCCGGTAAAAAGCTCATCGCCATCGTTTCCATAAATACCGTCTTTATTGTTGTCAGCATAAATAAGATCGCCATAATACAGGCCTGACCTGCGAACACCAGCAGTTGTTTGTGCCTGGTAAAATTTGTAACCCTGTCCGATCATGGCTTTTACCCAGTCCAGGTCTTCCTGTGTACGGATCATGCCGTCTTTTGGCCCGCCATTGGGGTCTGCCGATCCGGTTGCCGTAGTGTACTTTCCTGTACCTTTATAAATGGTTTTCAGGTAGTATTCATTGATCATGTGTCCTTCTATAATCCGCGCTTCCGGCCCCGACGAAACAGCATTGATATTGGATACAGCCACGAGGTTACCGCCTGCATCTGTACTAAGGCTTTGTTGCAGTGTTCCTTTATATTTTTCTATACGGTTTAAATAGTTGTAAGCAACGCTTCCCGACACCGACCAGGAAAAAGAGCCCTTGTGCTGCTTCCACCCAACAGCCAGCTCGGCACCACAGTTCAACACCGCTGCCAGGTTCACTACAGAAGGTGATTTTACTCCTGTGGTGGGATTCATGTCCGGCATTACCAGTATTTTATCGGTATATCTTCTGTACCATTCTGCCACAATGTTCCAATGGTTAAAAGCTGCTATTTCCAAACCCAGGTTTACCATGCTAGCATTTTCCCAACCGAGGTTGGGATTGGCCAGTCGCATCTGAGCAATACCTGTTGCAGGAACACCATTAAAGGAGTAATTGTTCTGCCAGTAAAGAGCCTGCCAGTCGTAGCTCGCGGAAGTGGTGTTTCCGGCTACGCCGTAAGAAGCCCTGAATTTCAATTCCCCGATAGTGTTTTTTAGAGACCGCATAAATTCTTCTTCCGAAATACGCCAGGCCACTGACAGTCCCGGAAACGTGCCATAACGGATATCCGGTCCAAACCGGGAAGCCCCATCCCTTCGCAGGTTAATATTGAAAAAATATTTATTGAAATAATCATAGTTAAACCTGCCGAAAAAAGAACGCATCGTATTATTTTCCTGGTACGTGGAATTATAATCCCTGATATCAGCAGAAGCTGATTTGCTTGAAGATGAAGTATAATATTTGTTATAGTTCTCGTTATAGCCTAAAAAAGTGGCGATATGGTGTTTTTGCCCGATAGAAGTGCTGTAACGCAACAACCCCTCTAATGTGTAACTGTAAGTTTTTTCGTAGCTGGAAAATATACTAAGCTGGTCTGCCGTCATGGCAGGCTCTGCAAGCTTATTGGTTAGCCAGTTCCAACGCTCCGTGGCAGAGGGATCTATTCCTCCATTAATTTTTTCAAAATTTGTCTGGTAGTTTACACGGGGTTCAAAACTAAGGTTCGGTAATAAAAAAGCCTTGCCAAACCAGGTAGTATTAAACCAGGCAGCTTTATCACTCCCCATTGCTAAATAAGGAAAAGTGCCTATGTTCGTGGAAGGGTCTGTGGATATGGACGGCGCCGCAAACACTCCCCTGTACCTTCCGGGATAAGTTCCGGGCGATGCGCTTCCCAACCCCCAGAACAGCTCAACCATATCTGCCATTCCTACATTGTATACGCCTCCAAATGTTTGGGTTCCGATGGTAATGCCTTTTGCAATGCGGGCTTCCACATTTGCCCGTAGCTGGTATTTTTTTAAGCCTGAATTAATGATCAACCCCTGGTTATCCATATGGCCAACAGAGAAAAAATATCTTACATGCTGACTACCACCTCTGAGGGAAATAGTATGATTGTGCAGGTACTGACCGTGGATCAATGCTTTGGCCCAATCGGTATTGGGATAGGCAATATAAAAAGGGATACCCGCAGCAGTTAACGAATCAGGATACTGATTGGCGTGCCGCCACTGACTGACAAGCGTTTGAGAAAAAGGTGCAATGCTTCCGGCATTTTCATAACCTTCATTCAGGTATGTCATATATGTGGGCATATCCGATACCGTTTTTACGAGGTTGTTAGGGCGGGTGCGGGAGATCATACCGGTATAGGAAACTACAGGGCGTTCATTCCCTGGTTTTTTAGTGGTCACCAATACCACACCGTTGCTTGACAAAGCTCCGTATATAGCTGCAGCAGCGGCATCTTTTAATATGGTAACGCTTTCAACATCACATGGGTTTACTTCATCAATATTGCCGGTAATACCATCAATCAATACCAGGGAAAAGGTATTGCTTAATGTACCTATTCCCCGTATTACGGTAGTAGCGCCATCATTGCCGGGCTGACCGGAAACCTGCCGCACATATACGCCGGCGGCTAACCCGGCTAAAGATGAAGACAAATTGGTTACCGGCCGGTTTTCTATTGATGCGGATCTGATAACCGCCACAGACCCCGTTATAGCTAATCGTTTCTGTATGCCGTATCCCACTACAATAGCCTCTTCTAAATCAGCATCAGAGATATCCATAACTATCATTAGCTTTTCTTCGTTATCCTTTACTTTGTATTGCTTTTGCTGATATCCTACATAGGAAAGCTCCAGGATGTCACCTCGCGCAGCTTCTATTTTAAAGTTTCCTGCTGAGTCTGACTGGGTTGCTTTCCCTTTATTACCGTTCATGATTGTAACACCGGATAAGGCATTCTTTTGCTCATCGAAAATTTTACCGGTTACCAATGAACGGGGTAAACCTGTTGGCGGGTTTTCATTGTTTACTAAAGATATCTGCTCCGGTAAGGGTTTTATAAAAACCAGGTCTCCTTTTATCTCGTAAGTAAGCCCGGTATTTTTCAAACAGATATCTAACGCCGGCCGAAGCGGTACATCCTTTATGCTAACAGTAACAGCAGGCTGCTTAGCCACAAGCGCCTTATCCCAAAAAAAAGAATATCCGGATTGTTGCTGCATCATTGAAAGCACCTTTTCAAGGCTGATATCTTTATGCAATAAGGTTACCTGCTGTGCATGACTTTTCACGCAACAGCTTAATAAAAGAACAAGAAGCAGTAAGCTGTTCAGTCTTATCGGAGTTTGCACTTTTATGAATTTGAATTCGCTAATTGTATACTGACCGTATTGTTAGCTCTTTTTTTACGAAGGATATTAAAGATAAAAATTTGCAGTGTTTATTTCATGGAAACAATCAGTTTTCGACCTTCCAGTTTTGCATCTACGCCATTGGCGTTCAGTGCAGCCAATATACCAGACAGGCTTACATTCCGTTTAAGGATTCCCTGAAATTGCCGGTTTGGCAACTTTGTTTTGATTTCAAGGTCCACATCATACCACCGGGAAATTTCACGCATCAAAGATTCAAGGTCCGGGCTGCTTAACGGAAATTCCCCCCGCGTCCAGGCCATTGCATTCGCAAGATCTGCTTCCTGCACACTTCCTGTTTGTGATCTTTTATCAAATTGCGCTTGCTCACCGGCCGCTAATACCTGTTGAAAACGTCCGCTATTAAAACGTACTGCTCCTTCTATCAACGTAACATTTACAGACGGCTCACCGGTGTAGGCTTTTACATCAAAATGCGTTCCAAGCACTTCTGTGCGCGACAAGCCTGCATGTACAACAAATGGCTGAGTGGCATTTTTTTGTATTTCAAAATACACTTCACCGCTCACTTCCACCTCCCGGCTTGCCCCGGTAAAGCAAACTGGGAACCGGATAGATGTAGCAGCATTCAGCCATGCCCGGCTGCCATCCGGCAGCGTTAGTTTGTACTGACTTCCCGGAGGCGTTGTAAGAACATTGTGCATGAAAACAGGCCCGTCATTACTATTTGTTTTGTATACAATACTGTTATTTTTCTGCAATAGCTGCACATTTCCCTGCATAGCTATAGTAGTGTCGTTGCCGTTGCTTAGGCTAATGGCAGATCCGTCTGCAAGCAGCAGTGTAGCTTTATTGTGTTCGGGAGAAAGTTGAATTTGTGCAGTTTCTTCGGAGAGCACAGGAACTTCGGAATGCTTAAGCCACATAAACATCCCCGATCCTACAAGCAATGCCGCACAGGCTGCCCCTGTCCACCGGAGAATCCGGTTTTTACCACGCTTCATCTGTATCGCTTCAGGCTGTGTTATGCCTGGAACTACCGATCGGGTTGTCGGTCTGTTTTCTTCAGCATCTGTTAATTCCCCATTCCATGCCTTGTCAAGGAGTTGACTAACGAAATTATTCTCATCATTGGAAGCAGCAGCCATTGCATCAACCAATAGCTGCAATTCCTCTTCGTTGCATTCGTTGTGCAAAAATTTTTCGTATAATATTGTTAACTCCTCCTTAGTAAGCATCTGTTTAATTATTTGTATTATATTGCTGGGAGATCTTTTGGCGAATAAAATGGAGCGCCTCTGCTATATGGTTTCGCACGGTATTTTTGCTGATTCCCATTTTTTTGGCAATCGTTTCATAACGGAGACCTAAATTCCGGCTCATCAGGTATGCTTTTTTTCTTTGAGCAGGTAATTGATCTACTAACTTTTCATACAATCCAGGCAGTTCCTGGTCAAAGGCTTCCGCACGTTGCTCTATATGCAGTGCCTGTATATTTAAATATAACTCCCGCTGCAGGTCCCTGTCGAGCTTTACTTTTCTAAAAAAACTAATCGTCTGATTGTAGGTTATTTTCTTTACATATGCCTGAAAAGATTGCTGCGCTTCAATCTGGTCACGACGTTCCCACAATTTTGAGAAAACATCCTGTACCACATCTTTTGCAGTTTCTTTCGATTTTGTTAGTGTAAGTGAAAACGCAAATACCTGCTTCTCGTATCGCCTGAATATCTCGGAGAAAGCTTCTTCATTCCCCAACTTTATCGCTGCCAGTAACGCTGATTCATCATGTGTTTTTTCCAGTGCCACTTAGATTGTTGGTTTTAGTAAAATTTAGCCTCAAATATATATTATTTTCCATCTGTGCATAATTGAAATTACCACAGTGTCGTCCAGTATATTAGTTTGTGTTTCATAATTTCAGACATGGTTCACCTGATTTTAAAAAACAAATCTTAAGAAAAAATACCTGGTAATAGTACTTTTTATTCTTTCAAGCGTATAATAAAAGCATAATGTGCATTAAGTGTGAACGCAGGGACTTATAAATTAATAAGGCATGAGATTACACAATGTTGAAGATCAAAAATCTGTCACTCCACAATTGGCGTTGTCATTTTTAAAAGAAGGTAATAAGCGATTTGTTGAAAACTTGAAAGCACATAGTAATCTATTAGAACAGGTAAACGAATCCAAAAGTGGCCAATTTCCTTTTGCTGCCATTTTAAGTTGTATAGATAGCCGGACTTCGGCTGAATTGATTTTCGACCAGGGGCTGGGAGATATTTTTAGTGTAAGAATAGCTGGCAATGTTTTGAACGAAGATATCCTTGGTTCTATGGAGTTTGCCTGCAAACTGGCAGGTTCAAAAATTATTGTTGTATTGGGACATTCTAGCTGCGGAGCAATTGCAGGAGCGTGCAAAGAAATTAAACTTGGACATTTAACCAATCTCCTGGAGAAAATTACACCTTCTGTTAATCATGTTAAAGAAAACCACCCGAAAATGAGTTTGTCCACAAATGAAGAAGTTGATTTGGTGGCATTGCAAAACGTGGAATACGTGATAAAAACTATTCTGAAAGAAAGTGCAGTACTAAATGAAATGTTTAATAAAGGGGAAATAGGAATTGCCGGAGCGTTTTATCGGGTAGATACCGGGGAAGTGAAGTTTGTAAAAGAATTGTTCAAGTAGGATATCTATGAACATCTAATTAGTATTCGTTAACATAATTGGGGAACGGATGGTAAGCTGTTTCTATAAATTGAATATAACGCCTGTCGTAAGCTTGTTTTATCCACGTCAATAATTTTGTACCCATTGTATCACTAAACTGTTTTCTTGATGAATTTCCAATCGATGCGCAGGATGCAGACTTGTGAAAGGACCTCTGTTTCCTGAGAAGGTTAAATACCTCTGTTAGCAAACCGGGCAAAAAATATTTTTATGCAGCTCCTTTAAATTTATAAGTTATAGGTAAAAAAGTATTGATTGATGATGAAAAAAGCAACGGCCCAATTGTTTAAACCGGATTTGGCCCGCCGTCAGGCATTATTTACCTCTATAGTTGAAGCATCGCAATATGCAATTATCAGCAAAGATCTGAATGGGATGATCACGAGCTGGAATCAGTCTGCTGAAAGGATATTGGGTTACGCGGAATCAGAAGTGATAGGCAAGCACATTTCTCTCATCATTCCAACATCTAATTCTGGTACAGAAGATGCCATAATATCTTCGATTTTGAAAGGAAAAAAAGATTCACACTTTAATACAATTCTTAAAACAAAATCCGGGAAAGAAATAGACGTTTCATTGGCAATCTCTCCAATATATAATAGCGAAAAAAAGATTATTGGCGTATCAGAAATTCTTCAGGACATTTCAGACCAGGTGGCTATGGAAAGAAAGATAATGAATACCAATCGCGCTCTGCAACGATCAAATATTTATAAGGATGAATTGATTGGTATACTGGCACATGAACTTAGGACGCCGCTTACAAGCCTGAAACTTTCTCTTGAATTAGCCATTGCAGATACTTCAGGTAGAGATGCATTACTTATTAAGGCAAAACTTCATTCTGACAGGTTAGCGCAGATGTTAGAGGAATTACTTGATGTTGCCCAGCTACAGGCAGGAAGATTAGAAATTCATTGCAAACGGGTAAATGTTCACGAATTTGTTACCAATGCTATTGAGGCAGTTCAGCGTACTCATCCCTCCCATAAGATTATATATGCTGCTGCTTCTCCAATATGGGTGGAGGCAGATGCGCTTAGAATGGAA
The DNA here is from genome assembly GCA_019638615.1 of Chitinophagaceae bacterium. Classification (GTDB taxonomy): domain Bacteria; phylum Bacteroidota; class Bacteroidia; order Chitinophagales; family Chitinophagaceae; genus Agriterribacter. Next base: position 115,986 of record JAHBTL010000007.1, read on the forward strand.
CAAGTCGTGATGAATCTCCTGACAAATGCAATTAAATATTCTCCCGGTAAAAATGAAGTAGTTGTTGAAGTTGATGTTGCAGGGAAATCTGTGGAGATCAGGGTGAAAGATTTTGGCTTGGGTATTCCGGACATGGACCAGAAAAAAATATGGATGCGCTTTTACCGGGTAGCAGCACACAAATTGTGCATTAAGGGTTTGGGGGTTGGTCTTCATCTTTGTCGTCAATTGATCCTGGCGCACAAAGGTTCCATATGGGTAGAAAGCCAGGAAGACAAGGGCTCCACTTTCTATGTCCGATTGCCATGTCTTAAATAGCCAGGCTTTTATTAGCCGATTGAGTTTGTTCAAAAATTAAATTATCGTATGCTGTTAAATAAGCCAATTTCTATTTTCTATTTTATCAATACAATTAAATGGCAATTAGCATTAATAATTCTGTTTGCATTTTCTGTAGGACTTTTACACCTGCGTCCGGAATTGGTAAAGATATCCATTCCCTTAGGGGTACTTACCCTGGTTGGTACATCTGTTTCTTTGTTATTGGCATTTCGTACCGCACAGTCTTACGAAAGATGGTGGGAGGCAAGAATAGTGTGGGGGGCTATCGTAAACGATTCCCGTACTTTAATAAGAGATTTTATACAGTTTATGTCGGTCAACGAAGCAGATGAAATAAAGCTATTTGCAGAAAGGCAAATTATATGGACTTATACTTTGGGCGAGTCTTTAAGAAGATTACCTTTTTCTCCGAAAGTAGAAGCTTATATTAAGGTTTATAATATTGATGCAGTCAATATTCCAAATGCCTTGCTGCAAGAACATTCAGCACAAATAAAAGCTTTAGTATCGGAAGGATCCATTTCAGAGTTCAGACAAGTGCGTTTAAGCGACACCGTAGGTAAACTATGTGACAGCATGGGGAAATGCGAAAGAATTAAAAACACTGTATTTCCCCGTTCTTACAGTGTGCTGCTGCATACACTTATTTATGTATTCACCGCTATATTGCCTTTTGGTTTAGACCGCTTACCAGTTGTAATTGACATTGGTATTTGCATATTAATTCCAACAATGTTTATCTCCATTGAAAAAACAGCAATTATTATGCAGGATCCATTTGAAAATACTCCGGTAGATACACCAATGACAACCCTCGCTCAAACAATAGAGATTAATATCAGGCAGGCAATAAATGATACAGATGTCCCCAAAAAAGAAGACAAAGGGTTGTATTACGAAATGTAGAGGATAGTCATATTGATGTTGATTATAAAAGAATTATTATGACCGATGTATCATTCCGTTACTTACCCTTATTGCATTTGAAATTATTTTGGGAATAGACAATATTATTTTTATCTCCATCCTGGCAAAGGTGAGTTAAATAATGGGAATGTTAATGCAATCCACAGCAAAAGATAAAGGCTCTCAAAAGAAAGCCTTTGTAAATAGCTGATAACCAGCGTGCCCAGAACAGGAATCGAACCTGCACATTGTTGCCAATACCAGATTTTGAGTCTGACGCGTCTACCAGTTCCGCCATCTGGGCATTCAATGGGGTGCAATATTAAATCATTATGACATGCCAACCAACAAAATTCTACGGGTATAATATTATTAATTAACCGTAATGAGCAATGGCTGGAAAAGCGTTTTTTTCAGCTTCGCCCTGCCTATAAATTGCTTGTTGTTTATTTTGACAAATTCCGATGGATATATCATGATATCCTCTTCGCGGGTATTAAAAATAAGTTCTTTGGTTACATTCCCTTTATTGTCAATTTTACTTACAAATACCTGCCCGCCGGCTCCGTCTATATGCTTTGCTGGTGTATCGTCATCTTCCATCTTTTCGTTCTTGATATTGTCCAGGTATAAGAAATAGTAGCCCGTTTCGTCACTGATCAGCTTAAAGCTCATGGTGCCTCTTCCCCGGGTTCCATATTGCCTTTTGGGAATTTTTTTCAACCATTCTATTTCACCGGCGGCATTTACCCGGGTGGCCAGTATATCGTCGTAATGATAAGTAGTGTAAGATGAACCGGATGACATCATGCCATTGGCGCCGAAACTGCTGGTATAATGAGTACGTGTATACTGCTCTTCGCAGGCAATCATAACGCTTCCATCTTTTTCAACCAAAACATCGGTTACTCTCAGGTTAGGAATTTCATAATCGTCTTTTTTTTCTCTTTTTCTTTTCTCCCTGCGTGATTCAAATTTTACCAGCTCCGATATAGGAAATTTATAAAACCCTTTTTTATAATCCACTACTTTGTTGCCGTTGAACAAGCCCAGAAAGATCCCTTCGGTATTTTTGGTTTTAGGGTCTTTGCTGTAAGTGCAGGCGATCACCATATCGTGCTGCGCATTTTCAATCAATGAAGCTTCCCGAATGAAATATTGATCTAAAGAAACGGTAGTGTGTATAACCTGTTGGTTGTCTTTGGTGAATTTAAAAACTTCCAGGTGATAAGCCGGGTTGCCGGTAGCCTTGTCGAACTCTTTTCTTGAATCAGAATTGTATACTTTAGCCAGAAGGTAAGCATTTCCATAGGCATCTATCGAAAAGTCTGTATTGTCCATTACAGCTTCGTTGTAAGGCATGGTGAATTCACTGCCCCACAACTTCTTCAGGTTTCTGTCAAATACGTGAATCCCGATTTTATCAAAACTCTTTTTATCCTTTTTTTCAGTGGGAGCGAGGCGGTAGCTCACCAGTAATTTTGTGCGGTTGGCATCAAAATTAAAATTGTATTTGCCCACTTTCTTATAGCTGTACCAGCCCGTCATCATCGCATCACCTGCAAGTTTATTGGTTTCAATGATATTTTCATTTATATCGCCGAGTTTGCCGTTTTTTACGTCAACGGCTGTCGCATACAGCATTTCTTTTTGGTTGTCTTTGTCCCAATCACTGCGCAACCAAAAATAGTTTGGATTGAAGTCAATTACAATTTCACTGTTCATATTCCTGGTAGCATCCCGGATAGGGATTACTTTTTCGCCTGTTTGCGTAAGATTTTTAGGATTGAATCTGGTAAAATACAGTGCATCTTTTTTCAGGGAAAGATTGACAATGCCATTTTCATCGTTGCCGAAAAATGACAGATCCTCCGCTTTCTTTGGCAGTCCGTATTCGTCGCCTGTTTTAAACTGGAATTTTTTAGTCTGGGCGGTTGACGTTAAAGCCGAAAAGCAAATGGCGATCCATATGATCCTTTTCATGTAATAAGGTTGGTTGAAATAGTGAACGTTTTCAGAAACCGAATTTGCAGGAATTGAACGAAATACTATTGTTAATATTATACCGGGGATTTTTTTGCAAAAACAACAGGGATGGCAGTAACGGAAAGCATTGCGTTACCACTTTTAAAAATCGTACCGGAAGCAATAGCTGGTAAAACCCTGCAGCCCTTGCCAGGCTGCAGGGTAGATAAATTTTATTTTTTTAGAATAAGCTGAACCGCCTCACCGGTAGCATGTGTAATTTTAACGATGTAGATTCCCCTGCGCAGGGAGGATATATTCAAGGGCTGGTAAGCGTTTACGTTTTGCCATTGTTTTATTGTTTGTCCGTTTAAACTGTATATAGTTACTTTTTTTGCTTTATCTCAGGTATCGCAGTTCCACAAGGTCGCCGATGGAGGCAGGTAATGTACCGTTTAAATTCCCTTGCTCAAGATCTAACCTCGTAACTCTTGTGCCCTGTTGGTTACGCCATGCCATGTGCTGACAGGACCTGCAAGCCAGTTTGCGTTCTGCACCCAGTCAGGGCCGTCTGTACTGTTATATAAATCAACCAGGGCAAGACTGTCCTGCACATTTACCTGGGCAGGCGTTTGTTTTGTTGCGATCATTACAACAAAAAGAAGGGGTAAAATTTTTTCATAGCAAGTAAAATTTAGGTGAACAGGAAAGTATTTTCGAAAAGTCATTAAGGTACATATTAGTTTTCTAAAAATAAAAAAAGTGTCGGGCTGTTTTTTATTTGTAGTGGGGTACACTATTTCTTCCGGAAGAATATTCTTACCGGTACTCCCGAAAAATTGAAGTTTTTCCGCAATTGGTTTTCCAGGTAATTTTTATAAGGTTGCTTAATATCGTCGGGGTAATTGGTAAAAAAAGCGAAGCTTGGCACGGCAGTAGGCAACTGGGTAACGTATTTTATTTTTACTGAATTGCCTCTTACAACCGGTGCATGGTATGCTTCTACAGCTTTTAGCATTACATCGTTCAGTTGGCTGGTGGGTATTTTCCGCCGCCTGTTTTCATATACCTGAAGCGCTGCTTCCATTACCCTGAAAATCCTTGTTTTTTCTTTGGCAGATATAAAAAGAACCGGAACGTCGGTAAAAGGAGCAGTTCTTTCCTTCAGCTCTTTTTCATAGTCGCGGGCGGTATTCGTGGATTTTTCAACCAGGTCCCATTTATTAACGAGTAATACAACTCCTTTTCCTTTACGCACGGCCAAAGAAAATATGTTAAGATCCTGTGCTGAAATCCCTTTTTCAGCGTCCAGCAGCAGCAGGCAAATATCGGCTTCATCCATTGCCTTGATGGCACGGATAACCGAATAAAATTCCAGGTCTTCCTCCACTTTGTTTTTCCGGCGGATGCCCGCTGTATCAATCAGTATGAATTCCTTCTGGAAAAGATTATAATGCGTATGAATGGTATCGCGGGTTGTGCCTGCAATATCGCTTACAATGGTACGCTCTTCGCCAATGAGCGCGTTTAACAGGGACGATTTGCCAACATTGGGCTGACCTATAATGGCAAATTTGGGAAGTTCCGGTTGGCCGGCATTGTCTTCGTCCTGCTGGTCGGGTATCAGTTGTGTCAGCTCATCCAGCAGTTCGCCGGTGCCGCTGCCGCTGATGCTCGACAGGAAGAAGGTATGATCAAAACCCATGCTGTAGAACTCCGTAGCATCCAGCATTCTTGCAGGATTATCCACTTTGTTTACTACAAGAAATACGGGTTTGCTTGTTTGCCTTAGCATTTCCACGATCGCTTCGTCCAGGGTGGTAATGCCTGTTTCGGCATCGCACATAAAAATAATGGCATTGGCCTCGTTGATGGCGATTTTTACCTGCTTGCGTATTTCAGTTTCAAATACATCATCGCTTCCGGCAACAAAACCGCCTGTGTCAATCAGGTTAAAGCTTTTGCCATTCCATTCGGCAACACCATACTGCCGGTCGCGCGTAACGCCGCTGATATTGTCAACAATGGCTTTGCGTTGCTCCAGCATACGGTTGAAGAACGTGCTCTTTCCCACATTGGGCCTGCCTGTTATTGCTACTGTAAAACTCATATTTAAGGTGTAGGGTATAAGGCGTAGGGCGTAAAGTGCAGGGGTAAAAGCCTTAAGCCTTCTACCTTTTATCTTTCACCTTCTACCTTCTACCTTTTTTAATATCCATATTCTTTCAGGTGCACATCATTATCTCTCCATTTGGGGCGCACCTTTACAAATAATTCTAAAAATATTTTACTGTTCAAAAAAGCTTCTATTTCATTTCTCGCCAAAATGCCGATTTGTTTGATCATTTTTCCCTTTTCGCCTATAATGATCGCTTTTTGGGTTTCACGCTGCACGATTATTTCCGCCGTGATTTTTATCAGCCCTGTTTTTTCCTTGAACTCTGTTACCATCACTGCCGTATGATAAGGGATTTCATCTTCGAACAGCTCAAATATCTTTTCCCTCACTATTTCCCCCACAAAAAAGCGGGTAGGCAGATCCGTAAGATCGTCTTTGTCGTAAAAAGGCTCACCCTCCGGCAAAAGACCGAGAATGGTATTCAGTAAGAGATCGATATGGGTACGATGAAGCGCCGAAACCGCTATGGTCTTTTTACAATAGCGCCGGGTTTCATAAAAAGCCGTTGCCTGCCGTACTTTTTCGGCGGAAGCCTTGTCTGTTTTGTTGAGCACCACAATAGCAGGCACTTTTAAATGCAGCGCTGAAAAAACGGCATGCGCTTCTTCCTGGTTATCGGTTACATCGGTGAGCAACAATGCAAGGTCGGCATCTTCCAGCGCGCTTTTTACAGATTGCATCATTTTCTCATGTAATTTATACTTGGGATCTATAATGCCCGGCGTATCCGAAAAAATTACCTGGTATTCGTCGGTATTCAAAAAACCTTTTATCCTGTGTCGGGTGGTTTGCACTTTAGGGGATACAATGGCCAGCTTTTCGCCAATCAAAGCGTTGAGCAGCGTGCTTTTGCCGGCATTGGGCTTCCCGAAGATATTTACAAACCCCACCTTCATGATTTACGATAAGCTTGTTTAAAATTTTCGCAAAGGTAGTTCTTTTGTTGGGAGCCATCAGCTTTCAGCAATCAGCAATTAGTTTGTGGCTTATAGTTTTTTGTTTATAGTTATGAAAACCATAAACCACAAATCCCCTGGAACCTGACACTCGTAACTGATAGCCCATAGCTGAAGGCTGACAGCCGACACTCAGCAATAAAAAAAGTCTCCGATTGGAGACTTGCCTGTTGCGAGGGGAAGGATCGAACTTCCGACCTTCGGGTTATGAGCCCGACGAGCTACCGCTGCTCTACCTCGCGATATAATAAGTTATTGAGTTAGCTTAATTGTCACTTTCAAAACGTCAAACCATTTGACATTACCTGATAGTGAGGCGCAAAGGTAAGCGCGTGCATGTTACCAGCCAAACAAATTTTAATGAATCTGAAAATATTAATTATTGTATGTGTGACCGGCTGACATTAATACAACGAACCGTTGCGTATGTTTTGATAACACAGCTTTTGCATCCATCCCTTCTTTGCCGTTTGCTATTTTGCAAGTATTTTCGCACATTCATTTCAGGATACGTAATATGTATCATTATCTGCATATTGCACCTGTATCATTCTTATAAAACTTACCATTTCTTATGGCATACGATGTAATAGTACTAGGCAGTGGCCCCGGCGGTTATCCCGCTGCTATCAGGGCTTCGCAACTTGGTTTTAAAACTGCTATCATTGAAAAAGAAAGTTTAGGAGGTATTTGTTTGAACTGGGGTTGTATTCCTACCAAAGCCTTATTGAAAAGCGCCCAGGTATATGAATCAATGAAGCACAGCAAAGAGTATGGTTTAGAGGCAGGTGAGGTAAAACACAATTTTGAAGCTGTGATAAAACGCAGCCGTGGTGTAGCCGATAAAATGAGCAAGGGCGTTACTTTCCTGATGAAGAAAAACAAGATAGACGTGATCATGGGCTTTGGAAAAGTAAAAGGTAAAGGACAGGTGGAAGTTACCGGCGCCGATGGAAAGGTCCAGATAGTAGAAGGAAAATATATCGTAATAGCTACAGGCGCGCGTTCAAGGCAATTGCCTTCCCTGCCTATAGATGGCAAAAAAGTGATTGGCTACCGTGAAGCCATGGTATTGCCGCAGCAGCCTAAAAGTATGATCGTTGTAGGAAGCGGGGCAATAGGAGTGGAGTTCGCTTACTTCTACAACAGCATGGGCACCAAAGTTACCATTGTGGAGTTTTTGCCGAGGATCGTTCCGGTAGAGGACGAAGAGATTTCAAAAGAGCTGGAAAAGCAATACAAAAAACAGGGAATAGAAATTTATACCAGTGCCGAAGTTACAAGTGTGGATACAAGCGGCCCGGGTGTGAAAGCGAAAGTAAAAACATCCGGCGGAGAAATAACCCTGGAAGCTGACATTGTATTGAGCGCGGCAGGTATAGTAGCCAATATTGAAAACATTGGATTGGAGCAGGCAGGTATTAAAGTAGAAAAAGGAAAGATTGTGGTTGACAAATACCAGCAAACCAATGTAAACGGCATTTACGCCATAGGCGATTGTACGCCGGGACAGGCCCTGGCGCATGTAGCTTCAAAAGAAGGCATTAATGCCGCCGAGCACATGGCATTTACAGAGAAGAAATTAGCGCATGCCCCCGACCCGCTGGATTATAACAATATTCCGGGTTGTACCTATTGTACACCTGAAGTAGCTTCAATAGGCTATACCGAAAAAGCTGCAAAAGAAGCAGGATATGAGATTAAGGTGGGCAAATTTCCTTTCATGGCTTCAGGAAAAGCAAGCGCTGCCGGGGCCACGGAGGGGTTTGTTAAAGTGATCTTTGACGCGAAATATGGAGAATTCCTGGGCGCGCACCTGATCGGATACAACGTAACCGAAAATATAGCTGAAGTATCGGTAGCACGCAAACTGGAAACTACCTATCATGAAATATTGAATGCTTCCCATCCGCACCCCACGATCAGCGAGGGAATAAAAGAGGCTACCGCCGCCGCTTACGGAGAAGCAATAGATATTTAGCATTCAGGCTGGAAAAAATCTTCAAAGTATATCTCATCCCACTATGTTTTTTCAATAGCAGGGTGAGATATTTAATTTTATATTCGATAAAGCTGATAAAGTGCAATTACTCAAATAGTTCCAATTTTGTTTTGGGGCGTCTTTCTTCCTGCCATTTAAAACTCCTGAAGCGCTTTCTTTCCTCGGGCACTTCACGAACAGGATAAAATCCGCCTGTTATCTCATTGATCCAGGTTATTCTCTGCAATTCCCGTTTGGCAAGATACAGATTGATCAAATCTGCCTGTGCATAGTTTACGCCGGTATAAGCGCTGTCTTCGTCCTGCAGGTAATACAGGCTTTCTGCGCTGCCTTTTGCCCTGATATGCTCAATTTCCCCGTCCGCAAAATAGCCGTTGATCACATTGCCTTTTAATTGATTAAAATATTCATCGTTGCTCTTGCTGATGCTGAAAGCATTTTCCCATACTTCTACCCGTTGCGGCTTTTTATTTTTGGTATGCAGGAAAATTGTGTCGCCTGTTATCTGGCTTTCCTTTGCCCAAACCACAGGATCCGTAAATAGCCGGAAAACAGAATCAATACCCGAAAAGTACATACTGTCGCATACTGCCTGCATCGAATCCGAAAATATTTTTACATGCCGGTAGGCCAGGAAAAAGCGAACACTGTCAATTTTTTCTATCTCCGGCGTTTTCACCTGCCTTACCGTATCCGGTTTCAGTTCGTCCTGCTTTGTTATGGTCATGCTGTCGTTGCTGGGTATAGTTGCCAGCGAATCTCCCCTTATTGTGAGCTTTAAAGAATCGTCGGCAGCAGGAAAGGAGGGGAGCGCAACAGCTGAATCTTTTGCCGGGGGATCAGGCAATTTCGAAATGTTCTTTGACGAATCAGCCGGTAACATGTCTTTCCGCTTTGCTCCCGGAAGATTTCTTTTGCCCGGCAACATTTTGCCCGGAATGTCATTGCCGTCTGCCCCTGCAATAGCGGTATTTTTAGGAGCTATGCTGTTGGAAGCCGCCATTGCTTCTGCCAGGGAGTCCTTTTTAAACAATGTATCTACTTTAATACCCGAATAAAGGGTATCGCCGGTTATGAATAAAGAATCATTGTCCTGCCTGATGATCATTACCGGTTTCAGCGTGGCAAGAAAAGTTTTCTTATCCCGGTTAAAAAAGCTTTTTTCTGCCAAAACAGTAACGCCCTGCGCGGTATCTGAATACACAAAATTTCCTTCTGCGTAGCCTTCGCCGCTATTTTTATCAAACGATATGTTTTCCGCTGTTATACGTTGCGTGCTGTCCTGTATGACCGGGCGTTTGCCAAAATTCGCCTGTCCTTTTTCCATATCATAATATCCGTCCGACGTCCTGATAATGGACTTCCCGTCATTGATGGTAGTAGGAGAAACAAAAGTGGCTACCTGGCTGTCTGCATTGTATAACAAGGTATCGGTTGCCATGCTGTATTCCGGGTCAACAAGCTTAACGCCTGTTTTAAAATAAGCGTCCCGGGTCTCGGCATAATAATATCCTTCCTTGCTGGTAAGGGTAGATGTATTGGTCTTAATTTTTCCATTGTTGAGGTAGCTTCCTGTTTTTGTATTCAGATCGTACTCCAGCTCTTCTGTAGTGAGCGTTGCCTTGCCATCAGTAAGCTTTACTGCTTTTTTAAGATTTGCCAGCTTGGGATTACCATAGTAAATGAGGTATTGCGAATATACATCCACGCTGTCTGCATCATTGATGTGGATATTGCCAAACACTTCAATGATATTTTTCAGCTTGTTCATCACAATGCTGTCACCTTTAAAATAAGTATTTCCCTGCCTGAGCTGGGCATTGCCCACCAGTATTTGAAATTCTGTACTGTCGTCTTTTTTTTCAAGGCGTAAAACATCCGACCGGATCAGGTGAATTTCTCTTGTACTGTCTTTAGATACCGGGGCGCCGGGCACTGGCGGTGGCTGCTGTGCCGCTACCATTTGAGTGATGCAAAAAAAAATTACTGATAAAAAAATCCGCATAAGAATGTTCATCACCGTTTTTTATCTGTCTCTGGCAGCACTGTGGTAGAGTCGGGCAAGGGAATCATTAAAGGAGCGGATTTATCTTTTTTGCCAAATACCAGTCCGCCTGTATACCTGCGGGGATGTACCCTGAAGTCCTGCAACAGCACGTTCAGACTATTGGCAGTAGAGTTTAAATTGTTGTACAATTTTTTATCGTTCATCAGCAGTCCCAAAGTACCCTCATTGCTGTTAATCTTGTTCAAGGTAGTACTAAGTTCACTTACGGCGGATTGCAGTTTTGTTAAAGTCTTATCCAGCTCCAGGTCAGACAGCTTGCCGGTTGTGGTTTTGAGATTGGAAAATATCCGGGTAATGGTATCATTGTTGTTTTTGAGGTTGCCTGTAAACCCGTTAAGGTTGGACAATGTATGCGCCAAAGCTCCGGTTTGGGTATTGAGCAGGCTGTTAAGATGAGCTGTTGAAACGGCAAGATTGGCAAAAATAGTTTGAAAATTATGCTGCGTACGGGGATCGAACACAGTTCCTATCAGTTTCAATACCGAATCAAGTGAGCTTAACGCTGCATTGATCTTTACAAGGCTCGGGTCAAGCGTGCCTTTTACCTGCGCCAGCAGACCCGGTGTAGAATTGGTTACCAGCGTATCTCCGTTTTTAACATACTTTGTTTCCGTTCCCAGCTCAATGTTCAGTGTTGTATTGCCCAGCAAACTGCTGGAAATATGAGCTATTGAGTTTTTGGGTATGTTGATGCTTTTGTGAAGATTAATGGTAACGATGATACCGCTCAGGTTTTCATCCGTTTCCTGCATTTCATACACTTTCCCTACCTGGAGCCCGTTAATCATTACTGCATTGGAAACAGAAAGACCTTCCACAGAACTAAAAATAGTATACAGCTTAAAGCTTTTTTCGAAAACAGTTTTGCCTTTCAAAAAATTAAAGCCCAGGATAAGCAGTGTAATGGCGATAGCGGTTAAAGCGCCAACCTTGGTTTCATTTGAAATTTTCATCCTTCTATCGTGTTTTTTGGTCGGACAATCTCATACACAAAAGTCTTTTAGTAATCCATTATCAGCAAGGTCACAATCAACCCGGCTTTACGCTAAAGGTTCATATACAGACCTTCAAAAACCCTGCTACAAATAAAACTTCAGGATGAACGATTATAACCTTCACTTATTATTCAGAATCAATACTTTCCTGCAAAAATAGGGTACTTGGGGCAAAGCGGCGGGGAAAGCTTTCAATGGGTGGGTTGGACGAATTTTATTTTTTTGTGGAACCTCTGTTTTCGGCAGGAGAGGAGGCTTCCTGGGCTCCGCTCCGTGTTCCGTCTAAAAGATTCTTGAACGATATGATAGCATTTACAATTGCCTGCGTCATTTCTTCCTGTCCTTTTTCGCTGTTCAGGTAATCTTCTTCTTCTTTGTTTGTAATAAAGCCGGTTTCAATTAATACCGCAGGCATATTGGTAGCCTGCAGCACCCATATCCCTTTTTCGTTCCTCTGTAATACACCATCGCTTTTCCTGCCTATTTTCACAAACTCATCTTCTATCATGGTTGCCAGGCGCACACTGTTCTTGAAATATTTCTGTACCCACAAACGGCTTATCAACGATCCCTCCGGCGTATTAGGATCCGGCGCATCGGCTACTTCTTCGCTTGATTCAAACCTTTCAGACACAGCATCTGCTTTTGCATTGCCCCTGTCCGCAGCCCATACATAGGTACCCGTTCCGTACCGCGGGTTTGGTGTGTACCAAACTTTGTATACAGGTTCTCTTTTGGTATGCTTTTTTCTTTTGGCGCCTTTACCGGTGTAGTAGGTTTTATTCCTGTAGCCTGTTATCTGCGAATGGCGGATGGCAGGGGCTGCATTTACGTGAATACAAATAAACAGGTCGCCTTTGTTCTCGTTCGCAAAAGCTGCTTTTTCTTTTACATTATTAAAAATATCGGTAGTACGGCTTTGCAGGATTTTTGTCTGAGGCAATTCTTTCTCAAGCAATGCGGCTACTTTCATCGAAAGCCGCAATGTAATCTGGGCTTCGGTTGAGTAGGAACCTTTGGCGCCCTGGTCTGATCCTCCATGCCCTGCATCTACAATAATAGTTTTAATCCGGCTCTTATTTTGCGCAAAGCAAATGGAAACAAACAGTGAACAGAAAATAAATGAGGAAGCAATGACTTTTTTGTACATGCCGTTGTTAAAATTTAGTCAGGGTTAGTAATTCTGTTTCAATCTTCACGTTTTCTTACCGCTAATATGGCTATTTTTGTTGCCTACTGATGTATGGAAAATAAGTATCGCAAATTTAAGCGAAATTATATATATACCTTTACCTTACTGCTGCTTACCATTGCAATAACGTATAATGGATGGGCAAAAAATCATTCTTCGCCGGCTTTTGACAATAATTTAACAGCACTAAAAGATACGACCCTGCCTGCAAAAGACACGCTGGTCCCTCCTGCATCAATAGCCGACACATCCAGACCTGAAAACGATACAACCCGGCCTGTTATTGCCGATTCGCTTCTTACCGACAGTACCCGGCATATACAAACAGATACTTTTAATGTAAAAATTTCCAAAGATTCTATAGACGCGCCGGTAGAGTATAAAGCCAAAGATTCAATGGTGCTTGACGTGATCGCTAAAAAATTATACCTCTATGGCGAGACCCAGGTTAAATATAAAGACGTTGACCTTACAGCTCCGGAAATTGCATTCGACCAGCAGACCAATCTGGTAAAAGCGAAAATGAAGCTGGATACAGCAGGAAAGTCGTTGGGGCAGGCCAAACTGGTGCAGGCCGATATTATAACCGTTAGCGACAGTATAGAATTCAACTTTAAAACGCAGAAAGGGCTTACCCACAGCAGTTATTTTCAGCAGAACGAATTATTTAATTATGCTGAAGTAGTAAAAAAAATAGATGCCAAAACCATTTATGCTTACAAAGGCCGTTTTACTACCTGTAACCTGGATACGCCGCATTTTGCGTTCAGGGCAAAAAAAATAAAATACATCAGTCAAACCGTAGCGGTAACCGGTCCGGTAGGTGTTGAGTTTGAAAATGTACCGGTGCTGCCTATTGCAGTGCCATTTGGCCTGTTCCCGTTGCAAAGAGGACGAAAGTCAGGCATATTGCCACCTACTTTTACTGTAACAGATTTTGGGTTGGGGCTGGAACAAATGGGATATTACAAAGTGATCAACGATAACTTTGACTTTACCGTAAGAGGTGATTTGTATTCATACGGCAGTTGGCGGATGAACCTGACCCCCACCTACCGCGTACGGTACCGTTACAGCGGCACGCTTAATTTCAGCTACCAGCGAACGCATTACGGCATCAGCAAAGAGGATGAAGATTACAATTTGAACAAGAGTTTTTTTATAACCTGGAGTCACAGGATGGACAGCAAGGCAAGACCCGGGGTAAGTTTTTCTGCCAGTGTAAATGCAGGCTCCAGTAAATACATGCAACGTGTAAACAACAACTCTTATATCGATATTAATAACGGTAAAGGAGGCAGTTACTCGCAGCCGTTCAGTTTTACCAACCAGCTAAGCTCTTCCATTTCTTATCAAAAATCTTGGATCAATAAGCCTTACAATCTTTCTGTAAACCTTAATCACAACCAAAATACCAACTCAGGGATTGTAAACCTGAGCTTGCCGGATATCAATTTTAACGTGCAGACGCTCTATCCTCTGCAGCCTAAAGAAATGGTAGGCAGCGGCAAATGGTATCATAAATTAGGCATAGGATACACAACAAGCGTAAGAGGACAGGCATCGTTTTATGATTCGGCTTTTAATTTTAACCAGTTGATCGATACCTTTCAGTATGGAGCGCAGCATAATATACCCATTACACTTGCATTGCCTCAGATGGGACCTATTCAAATATCGCCCGGGTTCAGCTACCAGGAAAGATGGTATTCGCAGAAAGTATTCAGAACCTGGGACGCTGCCAATAAAAGGGTGGACACCAGCATAGAAAAAGGGTTCTATACAGCCCGTGACATTTCAATGTCTATTTCTTTCAGCACATCTATGTTCGGAACCCTCAACTTTAAAAATAAAGATGCTAAAGTACAGGCGATCAGGCAGGTGATCCGGCCGCAGATGAGCATTGGCTATAAGCCTGACCTGTCGAAGGCGTATTATAATCTTGTTCAAACGGATACTTTCGGAACACGAAGAATGTTGTCGCAGTTTGATGGGACTATTTATAGCTCATTTGGTTACGGCCGATCGGGCAGTATAGGTTTCGGTATAGATAATTTTGTTGAAATGAAAGTGCGCAAGCTCCTTAAAGACAGTACATCGGTAGATGAGGATGGCGAGGATGATGTTAAGAAAGTAAAACTGATCGATGGATATGGTATAACAGGCAGCTATAACCTGCTGGCGGATTCTTTCAAGCTTTCTAACTTTAATTTGTATGCCCGAAGTACGCTGTTCGAAAAAATCAATATTACCGCCAGCGCCAATATTGATCCCTATCAAACAGATACTGTTACAGGTTTCAGGAAAAACCGTTATGCCTGGCAGGACGGGAAACTGTCGCTGGGACGTATTACCAATGGAAGCCTGAACATTTCCACCAGCTTTAAAAGCAAGCCTAAAGATGAAAAAAAGGACGAGAAAGCGACGGCGGAATACAACAACTATGATAATCTTACGGCGGATGAAATGCAGTCGCAGATGGATTATATACGCAATAACCCATCCGAATTTGTTGACTTTAATATTCCCTGGTCGGTTAATATATCTTATTCCCTCAGTTTTAGTAAAGTGCTTAAAAGAGATTATTCGGGTTACGAAACCCGCTTTACTTCCAGCATGAATTTTAATGGCGATTTCAGTCTTACCGAGAAATGGAAGTTCGGGGCCAATGGCTATCTTGACGTCAAAACATTGAAAATACCTTCTTTCTCCATGTTCATTACCCGCGAGATGCACTGCTGGCAAATGTCTATTAACGTTACCCCTTTTGGATTGTGGCGTTCGTTCAATATCTCCATTTTTCCCAAATCGGGAATGCTGCGCGACCTGAAGATCAACCGCACACGTACTTTCAGAAGCACTGCATTGTAGCGGATAGCATTATTTTGAATAGATGGGAATATTCGCTTTACTGTAATTGTACATGATCTCAAATACACGTTCTTTCAGCGAGGATACCGTATCATCGGGCTGTACCGAAACAGGAGAAAGAAAATGCATATGCATGGTAGCAGGCCACAGAAAAAAGGGCTTGGCGGGACCAGGCAAAACTTTTTTAGTATTGAACAGCAATACGGGTATAATGCTTTTGCCGGTATCCAGGGCCAGCTTAAAAGCGCCATCATGAAATGGCTTCAAAGGCTCCGCCGTTTTGTTGCGTGTTCCTTCAGGGTATATGCACATGTGCAGGCCCTGTTGCAAAACTTCTTTCATCTTGCCAAAGCTGTCTTTCCGGCTTTTTTCGCTTTTGCGATCCACTAATATAGACCCCCGTTGATAGATCAGCCCGAACAACGGCACTTTTGCCAACTCTGCTTTTGCGATCGTTTTGTTGGGGCCGGGTATGAACGGGGTGGTGAGCGGTACATCCATATAAGAATTGTGGTTGCTGGTAACAATATAATTTTCACCTTTTTTGAAGTGCTCTTTTCCTTTTACAATCAGCCTGCAGCCTACCAGGAAAAGAAAGAGCTGCATCCATGCTTTTGAAATTCTCCTGAAGATTTCTGTGCCAAGGGGTTCCTTTACAAAATTGGTAAGCCAGATGGGTATTACTACCACCAGTAAGGTGATAATAAAAATAACAGCTCCCCAAAAAGCCCATATACGACCCAAAACATTTTTAATCAACAACATGGAGGCAAATTACTACATTTGGCGGAGCCTGCACAACTGTTAACCGGTGGTTTTGACCTGCAAATATCTTACCTTGAGAGCCTCCTTTTTTTGGGGGTGTAAAAAATAGTTACAACAGCGTACAACCTTTCTTTGAAAAAGCGACACTTAGTAAACTAAAAAACCAACAATATGTCAGACAATCTTTTTGATCTCGTAAAGCAATTTGCCGGCGACGCTGTTATTAATAATCCGGCTATACCCAACGAACGCAATGATGAGGTAATAGCTGCGGCTTCCGGTTCAATACAGGGAGGTTTCCAGGATTTATTATCGCAGGGAAATATTTCCGATGTTTTAAAATTATTTGGTGGCAGAGACAACGGTGGGGTTCAAAATAGCATCACGCAACAAATTTCAGGAGGATTGATAGAAAACCTTATCGGTAAATTCGGGTTGGACAAACAATCGGCAGGCGGCATTGCCGGAGGGCTTATTCCGGCTGTGTTAAGTAACCTGGTCAGCAAAGCAAACGATCCGAACGACAGCAGCTTCGATGTACAATCGCTGCTAAACAACTTTTCGGGTGGTAAAACCTCGGGGGTTGATGTGCAGGGATTATTGAATAAGGTAAGGGGCGGTGTGCTGGACCTGGATGGGGACGGAGATACCGATCTGCAGGACTTATTGCAACTGTTTAACCAGGGCAAAGGCGGCGGCGGATTGATGGATAAAATCAAAGGCATGTTCGGCTCCTAAAGCACGTGCGGTATATTTTTGATCTCACTTTTTATAACAGGGATTTGCAAAGCTGAAATAGTGCTTGCAAATCCCTTTTTTAATTGTTATCTTAGTAGCACAGCCCAATAACGCTTCTGCAAGGAAACCTTCGCTTTTTAATCTTCGCACCGGTTCTGTTATTCTTAGAAAACCTGTACATATTCATCTTAAAATATAACAGGTATGCCACTATTTGATTTTCATGTACATCCTACTTTAAAATGTATGTTTTCGGAAGCGGATGCCAAAACCAGTCCCTGGATCAATATTGACGTAACAAAAATTCACTGGCTGCTTCGCTGGTGCACTGAATTCCCGTATATATTGGGCTCGCAGGCAAACCTGCTTCAGTTGGGATCTGATGGACCGGATATCATCTGTGCCGCTATTTTTGTTCCTGAACGGGGTATGACCAATAATAAGCTGATTCTGAAACAGGCAGAGGGCAGCTTGCAAACCTATCTTAATCCTTCACGGCTAAAAAAAATAAATGATGAAACCTTAAAACCTTACCCCGACCTGGTACAGGAAGATCTTGATGTGCTGTTGAATGCCGAACGGTTTGGTATAACAGGCAAAAAAGTAAAGATACTTTCAAAGCAAACGCCTTACGACCCCGAAGATAAATCTTCAATATACATAATATTCAGCGTGGAAGGTTGCCACTCGCTTTCTTCAACATTGGATAAGGATCGCATATCTAAAGATGAAATCATCCGGAATATGGATGAGATAGCAGATAAATACCCGCTTGTTTCGGTAAATGTTACACACCTGGAGCAATACCCTTTCTGCAATCATGCCTATGGCATACAGTTTATTGCCAACGAAGATTTCAGACCCACGCATAACCGTATTTCGGAGGATGGATTAGCGATCATCCGGCACTGTTATGAAAGAGGCATTATGGTAGATATAAAACACCTTAGCCTGGCATCCCGCAGAATGCTGACAGAGGATATCAGGAACCGGCCTGATTTTTTACCAATTAACCAGCCGTTGATTTGTACGCATGCCGGGTTTACAGGATTATCGTATAAAGATATTCCTGATTATATGATGGACTTTAATAAGCAAAGAGGAAAGGAGTATAGTTATATACTTTGGGCTAAGCCTAAAATATATAATACTATCAACGGACTGATGACTGCATTTAACCCCAGCAGCATCAATCTTTACAACGAAGATATAATGGCAATTATACGTTCCGGGGGCATGATAGGATTAAATCTTGACAAGAGAATTTTGGGATATACCGAAGGTGACAGCCTCCCCGCAGCTATGAACGATTTTGCTTTTGAAGAAGAATATATATCCAATGCCGAGAAGGACGTATACCTTACAAAAAGAAAAATCGGAACCAAAGTAAACGACTTTAATTGCATTACCATGCAGGAAGTGCTGGAAGGAGGGGAGGTGAACCCCGCGCTGGCTGAATATCATCTTTGTCATTTTATGTCGCACGTGTTGCATTTTATAAGGGTTGTGCAACAGGCGGGAGATTATGATGTGCGACAGGCATTAACACAAATTTGTATCGGTTCCGATTTCGATGGATTGATCAACCCGGTGAGATGCTGTATGACTGTAACGGACATTAATAAGCTGAAAAGCGATTTCAGGAAACGCTTTATGGCTTATGCCCGTGAAAATAAAGAGCTGGTAAAGCTTCCGGCAGATTTTAATATTGACAGTTTTACCGAACAATTATTTTTTGAGAACGGAAAGAATTTTATTTTGAAAAGATTACAGTTGCAATAATTATGCATTTAACAGCGATTGTATAAAGAGAGAAGATGTAAGCTCAGTTACTTCCATTGAGAAAAAATAATCAGCGCCCAGCATGATATTCTTTGAATCCTGCTGTACCGGGCGGAGCTTTTTAATGATATCCCGTTCTATTTCAATTTCCCAGTGCTGGGTACTGTTTACAAAATAGTATCGCGCTTTTTCAGTAAGCACAATTTTACCGGCATATATTCTTATATCACCTGCCGGGCCAATATTGGAAATTACCAACGCTATTTTTTTTCTGCATATGGATTGAAATTCATACATAGGCCTGGTTTTGGCTGCACTAATAAAATACCTCACTCTGTACGGAGCGACTTTACAGGATTCGAAATGGCCGCTTTAACAGCCTGGTAGCTCACTGTTAATAAGGCTACTGCTACCGTTAAAATACAGGACAAAGCAAATACCCACCATTGAATAGCGACCCGGTACTCAAAATTCTGTAGCCAGTGATGCATGCCCCAATAAGACATTGGCGCGGCAATAAGAAAGGAAATCATTACAAGCTTTACAAAGTCTTTAGATAACAAGGCAGTTATACCGGTTACCGAAGCGCCTAATACCTTACGCACACCTATTTCCTTTATACGGCTCTCAGCCATTGAAGTGGCCAGGCCAAATAGCCCCAGGCATGAAATAAAAATGGTTAACCCTGCAAATAAAGCAGCCAAAGTTCCCTGTGTTTGTACGTTTTCAAATTTCTGCGCATAAGCCTCATCTACAAACTTTATTTCAAATGGATAATCAGGATTATACTTTTTGAAAATAGCTTCTGTCTTCTTAAGATTCCCCGCCAGAGCATTTTCTCCATTAAATTTTATCTGCACCACGTTAAAGGTCATAAACTGGCTTTTGGCGCCGCAGATCAGTATTGGTCTTGTAGGTTGATAAGGGCTCGTAAGAATAAAATCTTTTATTACACCTATAATATGCCAGTCTATTCCAAGGTCTCCAACAACTTTGCCGATAGGATTTTTGAACTTCATTATTTTCAGAGCTGATTCATTTATAATCAAGCCTGTTGAATCCGTGGGGAATTTTTTCAGATCGAAGTCCCGTCCCTCAATAAAATGCAACCCCGCCGTTGTACCTAAACCTTCATCGGCCAGGTAACGGTCGAAAGAGATATTATTATTAGGATCCTTTCCATCCCAGGTTTGCCCCCATCCATTGCTCCATCTTTCAGTAAGAGGTGAGTTGGTTTTGGTAATTGACAAGGCAATACCGGATGACAGCAATTCATTCTTGATTAAAGGATAACTACGCGAAATATCACCTGTCATGAAATGGTATACAAGATTATTTTTATTATAACCTGCATCGCGGGACTGTGCATAGTCAAGCTGTTGTTTTACTATAATGGTGCAGATGATAAGCAGGGTTGCAAATGTATATTGAAACACAACCAGCACCTTGCGCGGCGTAATCAATGCATTTACTTTTTTAAATGTTCCCTTCAACACTTTAACCGGCCGGAATGAAGAAAGGAAAAAAGCAGGGTAGCTCCCGGCTAATAAACCTGTAAACAGTACAAAGCCGGTAAATGTGATCCAGGTATAAATGTTTCCAAAGTTTATTCCCAAATTTTTACCAATAAGCTGGTTGTAAGCAGGCAGGCTTAGCTGAACCAATAGAATAGCCAGTATTCCGGCAAGAAAAGCAAACAGCACAGATTCTCCTATAAACTGGCCAATAAGCGAAGTTTTATGAGCGCCTACCACTTTTCGGATACCCACTTCTTTTGCACGCTTTTCACTGCGGGCAGTACTTAAGTTCATAAAATTGATGCAGGCAATCAATAGTATAAAGCCCGCTGTAATACCGAACAGTGTAATGAACAGGCTCAATCCCCTGCCATCTTCCACTCCATTGGTAAAACTGGAATACAAATGCCAGCGTTCAAGAGGGTATAGAAAAAACTCCCAATTCATTGTTTTAGCTTCTTCGCTATATTGCTGTTTCAGTGTTTTTATTTTAGCAGCAACTGAAGTATAATTTGCATTGTCTTTTAGCAGTACATAAGTAGGTGTACTGTTATCGCTCCAACCCAGATCCTGTCCTGCGCCATACTTTATATATGACCTGGGAAGCAGGTATTCAAAATTAAACCTTGTATTGGGCGGAGGGTCTTGCACAACACCCGTTACAGTAAAGTTTTCCTTATTGTCAATCCTGATAATTTTCCCCATAGCATCATCATCGCCAAAAAGGCTTCGGGCAGTGCTTTGTGTGAGTACTACCGAATGCTGGTCATTCAATGCAGTAACGGGGTTGCCTTTCAGCATAGGGAAGCTGAACACCTGAAGAAAGCCGGTATCCACGATACTGCCTGATTTTACTAATTTTTTATCTCCTGTGGAAAGCAGTACGTTATTAATCTCATTTACCCTCACAGCCCGTTCAATTTCGGGCAGTTCTTTTTCCAGCACACGGGCAAGCGGCCCGGATACACCATTCCCCGTACTTATTTTTCCATCGAAGGATACCTTATTCCATACTTCATAAATTCTGCTTTTATTAGTATGGAATTTATCGAAGGATATTTCATTGTGAATCCATAACAAAATAAGTATTGCAGCCGCCATTCCTGTTGCAAGACCTGTGATGTTGATGGTTGAGAACCCTTTATTCCTGACAATATTCCGATAGGCAACTTTGAAGAAATTTTTAATCATTCCCGGATCATTTTAAATGCATGATAGAAAAATTATAAAAACAGTATATGCCAGAAAAATGCCATCTTTTTAAATAGTGGTTCTCAGTGTATTAGATGCCCGCTGTCTAGATATATGTACGTTTTTGCAACAAAAAGTGTTCGCTTTTGATACAGCTTTGACAGATGACAAATTGAAATATCCCTTTTGAGTAGGGCGGGCTTGAAATGATGATAGCGGTATAACAACCGGTTGCAAAAATCAATACTTATTATTAACCCCGGTATAATTATGCGGTGTAATGGCTTTCAGCTCTTTTTTCAACGCCTGGGAAATTTTAAGTGAATTGATAAACGCATGCATGCTTTTTTGTGTAATCCCCTCCGCGCCCCTTGTCAGATCCTTCAGCGCTTCATAAGGATTGGGATAGTTTTCCCTTCTTAAAATGGTTTGTATGGCTTCGGCTACTACCGCCCAGTTGTCCTCCAGGTCCTGAACGATCTGCTTTTTGTTAAGCAAAAGTTTGCCTGTGCCTTTGTCGATCGATTTAAGCGCCAGGATGGTGTGTGCGAACGGAACGCCCACATTTCTCAGCACGGTAGAATCAGTCAGGTCGCGCTGCAGGCGGGAAACCGGTAGTTTACCTGCCAGGTGTTCCAGCAATGCGTTGGCTATTCCTAAATTTCCCTCCGCATTCTCAAAATCAATGGGATTTACCTTGTGTGGCATGGCTGAAGAACCTACTTCTCCTTTCTTTACTTTTTGTTTAAAGTACTCCATTGAAATATAGGTCCATATATCCCGGCAAAAATCAATCAGTATGCTGTTGATCCGCTTCATACCATCAAAATGCGCTGCAAGGTTATCATAATGTTCTATCTGCGTGGTGAACTGCTGCCGTTGCAAACCCAGTGAATTGTTGCAGAATTCATTGGCAAATTTTATCCAGTCGGTTTTTGGATAAGCAACGTGATGCGCGTTAAAGTTGCCGGTTGCACCTCCGAATTTGCAGGAATAAGGAACCGATTGCAGCAATGTCAACTGCTGCTCCAGGCGCTCGGCAAATACCATTATTTCCTTACCCAAACGGGTAGGCGAAGCCGGTTGCCCGTGCGTACGCGCCAGCAGGGGGATGTCTTTCCATTCCGCGGCCAGCTTTTTTAATTGTAATATAAGCGTTGCAATGGCAGGATAATATTCATGCTCAAGCGATTCTTTCCAAAGTAAGGGAACAGCGGTATTGTTAACATCCTGCGAGGTTAAGCCAAAGTGAACCCATTCTTTCAAATGTCCCAGCTTCAATGCATCAAGCTCTCTTTTAATAAAATATTCAACCGCTTTTACATCGTGGTTGGTGATTTTTTCAATGCTTTTGATATCCTGCGCCTTATCGGTGGTAAATTGCTCATAGATATCCTGTAATGGCTTTATAAAGGCAGGTTTCAGGCTGAATAATTTTTTTTCTCCCAGGGCTATAAAATATTTGATTTCAACCAATATCCTGTAACGGATCAAAGCATATTCTGAAAAGTACTGATCCAGGTGCTGAAGCTGGTTCCTGTATCTGCCGTCTATCGGGGAAATGGCTGTAAGCGCTGATAAATCCATAAACTCTTTTCTTTCTGTTGAACTGTTAAAAAAGGGGATTATACCCTACATTTGCGGGCAAACCTACATGAAAAAGTTGAGAATTTTTCTGTAGCAGAATGCCTGGTCCTGGAATCAAAGCTGGTCTAAACGGGAAGAGATGCGAAACAAAATCAAGGTTGGTATTATTAACTACCTGAACGTAAAGCCCTTTTTATACGGCATACAAAGATCGCCGGTTTTGCAGCAGATAGAGATGGTTGAAACCTATCCTTCGAAGCTGGCGGAAATGTTGCTGAACGATGAGGTGGATGTTGGGATTGTGCCGGTAGCCGTTATTCCCGAATTGAAGGAATCCTACATCATTTCGGATTACTGTATCGGTTGCGATGGTCCCGTAGCTTCTGTTTGCCTGTTCAGCGAAGTGCCTGTGCACCGGGTTGAACGGGTTTTGCTAGATTATCAATCCCGTACTTCTGTAGTACTGGCACAAATTTTATTAAAGAATTACTGGGGAATACAGCCTGTGTTCGAGGATACTCAGGGTGAATCGTTCAGGCATCTTATTCATGGTACCACAGGCGGACTTGTAATTGGAGATCGTGCTTTTGAACAGAGGAAGCAGTCTACTTATATTTACGACCTGGGGGAAGCCTGGAAAGCGTATACCGGTTTAAATTTTGTATTTGCTGCCTGGGTAGCCAATAAAAAATTACCCCGAAGCTTTCTGGAAGCATTTAACAGGGCAAACGCGTTGGGAGTGCGGCACATTGATGAAGTGGTAAAGGATACAGCCTATCCTTTGTTTGATCTGAACGCGTATTACAGGTACAATATTAATTATGTGCTGGATGAAAAAAAGCAGGCCGGTCTGGAAGAGTTCCTGTTCCAGTTGAAACGGCTGCATACCCAGCCAGTATATTAAACAATTTCAAATCTCAAATTTCAAATCTATAGTCAATGGAATGGCTTACTAGTCCCGAAGCATGGATATCGCTCCTCACGCTTACTGTTCTGGAAATAGTGCTGGGTATAGACAACATTGTATTTATATCCATTATTTCGGGCAAGCTGCCCGCTGGCAAGCAAAGAAAAGCACGCAGGCTGGGACTGATGCTTGCTATGATCACACGCGTGCTGCTGTTATTATCCATCAGTTGGATCATGACGCTTACCGCACCCATTTTCAATATAGCTTCTGCCATAGGGATCCATGAGGGAGAGTGGTTTGAAAAGCTGAAAATCTCCGGACGGGATATTATTTTAATAGTAGGAGGGCTTTTCCTGATCTATAAGAGCACTACAGAAATCCATGAAAAGCTGGAAGGACACCATGAAAGTACGGATAAAGCTCCCCGCATTGTTTCGTTCGGCAGGGTAATTTTGGAAATAATATTGCTGGATGTGGTTTTCTCGCTGGATTCCGTGATTACCGCGGTGGGCATGGCCGACCACATTGAAGTAATGATCGCGGCGGTTATTATAGCGGTGCTGATCATGCTGGTTTCCGCGGAGAGCATCAGCCGTTTTGTAAATGATCACCCAACGGTAAAAATGCTCGCATTGTCTTTCCTGCTGCTGATTGGTATATCATTGATAGCCGAAGGGCTCGACCAGCATATACCGAAAGGATATATTTATTTCGCGATGGCGTTCTCGGTTTTCGTTGAAATGCTGAACCTGAGGGTGGCTAAAAAGAATAAGGCTAAAATATAATTTTGCATTTAAGGGCATTGCTGTTACCTTTGCACCTCTTTAATAACGTACGGCAAAATCCGTGCACCATAAAACATTGATTATCATGAGACAAGATATCCATCCCAAGGCATACCGGTTTGTAGTTTTCAAAGATATGAGCAATGGGCATACCTTCTTAACCCGTTCCACTGCGGCTTCCAAGGAAACTATTAAATGGGAAGACGGCAATGAATACCCTTTGATCAAGCTAGAAATTTCAAATACTTCGCATCCTTTCTTTACCGGGCAAAAAATGCTCGTAGATACGGCAGGACGTATTGATAAGTTCAACAAGAAATACGCCAAGAAGTAAGATTACGTTTACTGTAAATATTTATATTTAAAAATCCCCCCGCTTTCAACCGGGGGGATTTTTTTGCCCATACCTTGCAAAAGAAAACATTTATTTCACGGTAAAATCTACCTGGTTATCTCCCCACAATAAGCTAACCTTGCCATCGGGATTGGCGGTAATGGTAAGCTTTTCCGAAAAGGCCGGAGCTTTGGTAACAGGAGCTTTCACCCTTAGTGCATCATCGGCTTCTTTGTATTTGAACGCGCCCCATTGCTTCCAGGTTTTATTGAAAATGATCGTCCATTCATTATCGCCTGACAATGTAAAGAATCCATATTTGCCGGCGGGCAATGTTTGTCCCTCAATAGTTACATCCTTATCGGTTTCAAAAACCGATGCTTCATTGGCTCCCGTGCGCCAAACCTCTCCTGGCTTAGGTTCCAGGTCTTTTCCAATCGTTCTGCCTTTAACGGAAGGTTGTCCATAATTAATTGTAATAGTAGCGCCACTGGCTATGGTTGCTGTTGTGGAAGCAGGCGGACTGGCTACTGGTTTTTGGTCCTGGCTCATCACTGCGTTTGCGGTGAGCAACAATCCTGCAACAACCGGAAATAATAAGGCTCTTTTCATAATTGTAGTTTTTAAAACAGCTTTAAATCAATATTCATGCCATGGGATCCGGCATACATTATTCATCCTTGAGCTGCCTTTTATACAATTGCACGGTGTTTTCCAATCCCAGGTACAATGCATCTGATATCAATGCATGTCCAATTGATACTTCGTCCAGCCAGGGGATATGTTGTTTAAACCATCCCAGGTTTTGCAGATCCAGGTCATGGCCCGCATTCAGTCCAAGTCCCAGCTCTTTTGCTTTACGGGCCGCTGTTATATAGGGTGCTACCGCTTTATTCTTATCAACCAAAAAATGTTTTGCATATCCTTCGGTATACAGCTCAATCCTGTCTGTTCCGGTAGCTGCCGCGCCTTCCACCATTTCTACTGCCGGGTCTACAAAAATCGACACTCTTATCCCGGCATCCCGGAAAAGGCGGATCATTCCTGTTAAATAATCTTTATGTTTGATGGTGTCCCAGCCATGATCGCTGGTGATCTGGCCCAGTTCATCGGGCACCAGCGTTACCTGGTGCGGTTTTGTTTCAAGCACCAGGTCAACAAATTTCTGTTCCCTGCAATTGCCTTCTATATTGAATTCGGTGGTAATTGCTTTTTTAATGGAGCGTACATCGCTGTAACGGATATGACGTTCATCCGGGCGGGGGTGGACGGTAATGCCATCGGCACCAAACCTTTCAATGTCCAGTGCCACTTTTAATACATCCGGGTTGTTTCCGCCACGGCTGTTACGGAGCGTGGCTATTTTGTTTATGTTTACGGAAAGTTTAGTTGAGTAATGCATGCCGCAAAATTACAGTGTTATCATTACCTCAAATTTTAATTGTACGAGCTTTATTGGTATATTTTTTATATATTTACAAATACTAAACAAAGTTTAATAAATATATATTAAGCCGGCCGCCGTTTTGATCATTAAAACCTGCGTATGAGCGTCGTTAAGAAACTGCTTACATCTTCAAAGCCTTTTTTCATTGTATGGTGCATGCTGGCTGCTTTTGGCACCTACTTCTGCATGTATGCTTTCAGAAAGCCTTTTAACGCCGGTGTATATGAAGGACTTTCACTTTGGGGTATCCACTATAAGGTCATTCTTATTATTTCGCAGGTATTCGGCTACATGCTGTCCAAGTTTATTGGCATCAAAGTAATATCCGAATTGAAGGCGGCCAGCCGCTCAAAGCTCATCATCGGGTTAATTTTATTTGCAGAAGTGGCGTTACTGTTTTTCGGACTGGTGCCCCACCCGTATAACTTTATCTTTTTGTTTTTGAATGGATTGCCCTTAGGAATGATATGGGGCATTGTATTCAGCTATCTTGAAGGCAGAAGATTCACGGAGATACTTGCTATTGGATTAAGCATCAGCCTCATCGTTTCTTCCGGTGTGTTAAAAACCATTTATTTTGATGTGCACGAGTGGTTCCCTGCCTTATCGGAGTTTTGGATGCCTTTTGTAATGGGCCTGCTTTTCTTACCCTTGTTTTTTTTGTTTGTATGGATGTTATCGGTGGTGCCGGCACCGAGCAAAGAAGACGTAATTGCCCGTTCGCCACGGCTGCCGATGACCAATGCAGACAAGCGAAACGTATTCAAACAATATGGATGGGGCGTTGTATCATTTATTATACTCTATACCTTCCTTGCAACCCTGCGCGATTTCCGCGACAACTTCGCCGTTGAAATATGGCAGGAAATTGATCCGGGCTGGAATAAAAATGTATTTACACAAACCGAAGCCATTACCAGCCTCATTGTATTAGCTGTAGTAGGCAGTCTTTCGGTTATTAAAAGCAATTTAAAAGGTTTCTGGGCGGTAAACGGGATCATTGCTGCCGGTTTTTTGATCAGTGGGGTAGCAACGCTTTTATTTCAGCTCAAAGCAATTTCTCCTTTCTGGTGGATGCTCCTGCTGGGTACGGGGTTGTTTCTTTCTTATATGCCCATGCAAATTGCATTGTTTGAACGCATGATCGCCTATTTCAGGATCAAAGCCAATGCAGGCTTTTTCGTATATATGTGTGATTCGATTGGTTACCTGGGCAGCGTTGTGCTCATGTTGTATAAAGAATTTTTTATGAAAGACCTCAACTGGTCGGTAGTGCTGATAAAGTTTACTTACCTGCAATCTGTACTGGCAGGGTTGTTGTTGCTGGTGGCCTGTATCTTTTTTTACAGGATTGCTTCAAAAGGTAAACCGGAACCGCAGGGTGTGCCGGCAGGCATTACACAATAATTACACAATAAAATAATTACAAAACAGAAAAATCATGTCTCAGTCTTTGTTGTTCACACCGGGACCTTTGTCTACCTCATTAACGGTAAAACAGGCCATGTTAAAAGACATGGGGTCGCGCGATCATGCTTTTATGGAAGCTGTAAAAGAAATAAGAGAAGGCCTGCTGCGACTGGCGCACGCTCCGAAAGAAGAAGGGTATGAATGTGTGATCATCCAGGGGTCCGGCACATTTGGCGTTGAAAGCGTGATCAGCAGCGTGTTGGGTGAAAACGACCGGCTGCTGATACTTGCCAATGGCGCTTATGGCGAACGCATTGTGAAAATGGCTAAAATACACAAGCTGGATCACGAAATATTGAGATTTGAAGAAGACGCCATCACCAGTCCGGATGAAGTAGCCAACTACCTGGCACAACATACAGCTATTACCCATGTAGCATGTATTCATAGTGAAACAACTACCGGCCTGTTCAATCCTGTTGGAGAGATAGGGGAGATATGCAAAAAATACAACAAGGTATTTATTGTAGATGCGATGAGCAGCTTTGGCGGTGTAACGATGGATATGGTTGCAATGAACATTGATTTTTTGATTTCTTCCTCTAACAAATGCATTGAAGGCGTGCCCGGCTTTGCTTTTGCCCTGTGCAAAAAAAAGGAGCTGGAAAAAGCAAAAGGGCAGGCGAGGAGCCTGAGTCTTGATTTATACGACCAATGGGCCGGACTGGAAGCGAACGGCCAGTTCCGGTTCACGCCGCCCACATTGAGTCTTATGGCTTTCAGGCAGGCCATGCAAGAGCTGCAGGAAGAAGGCGGCATAGCTGCAAGAGAAGCGCGTTACAAAGCCAATAAAAAAATCCTTGATGAAGGGATGCACCAGATGGGTTTCAGACAATACCTGGAACCGGAGATCCAGGGACATATTATCACTTCTTTTTTATATCCATCGTCGCCGGATTTTAAGTTTGAAAGATTTTATGAAAAGCTCAATCAAAGAGGATTCGTTATTTATCCCGGCAAGCTCAGCAAAGCAGATGCTTTCCGTATAGGCAATATCGGCCAGATATTTCCCGATGATGTGCGGGCATTGCTAAAGGCCATAGCTGAAGTATTACACGAGGAAGGAATAGCGGTTTAGATGGTTTGTTGTTTAGGGTTTATAGCTTTATAACCACAAACCACGAAACTTCAAACCAGAAACCTGTAACAAATCTACGCTGTGCGTGGCGTCCCTGACTGCCATGCCTGCGGCAAGTAAACCGTCAGGCAGGTTCGCCGCGCATAATTGTCTTGTTGCCTCTGACAACGAAGAGAATGCTGTGCTATGTCGGGGAAAGAAGAGTGAGGGTAAATCGGAAAAAAATTATTTAACATAATATAAATTATAGGACAAAAATATCAACCGCTCAAAGACAATAAGTTGAATATCAATACTGTATGATTTTCCCGATCCTTGTCCTATAATTTGACATTATGTGTAAATAGCCGCTGCACCCACGTTGTTTGCTTGCAAAATTTTAATGTGTCGAACTGAAAACTTACACATTCAATTTTGCTGTACAAAGCCAACGCACAGGCTCTGCATTTAATTTTTTTGCCAACGCACAGAAAAGAAAATTTTTATTTGATTCGGAGTTTTTAATTTTTTCTGATGGACTCATCGAACTTCGTTTCGTGGCGTTCGCTGGCATACAAAAAATGCGTATGTGCCTTACAGGCTTTTATTCCGCATTTTTCTATGCTGACGCTCACGAATTTATCTATATGTTCTTTTGCTCCCGCCAATGCGGGACAAAAGAACCAAAAAATCAAGACTGTGATGCCTTCGCTAAAAATGGATTGCGTTCCGCTAAAATGCCTGAACTTGCTCCGGCTGCGCCTGCGCTTCGGACAACAGGCATTTTTTAACGCTGCACTTCATCCATTTTCTTAACGCTCACGCATCAAGGCCGATTAAATACTAACAAGTAATCAGGATTTCTTATTTAACATAATATTTTCGAGCCAATATTTCTCTGCGAGTATCGGAATAGTATTTTTTTAAATATTAATACCCCAAGACGGTTTATTACGGGAATAATCGGAACTGTCTGTAAACAATTCATCTGGTGTACGTCAGACTATGGACGGTATCAAATAGAATATCGGCTCACGCTCATCCAAATGCTCAGCATATTTCTGAAATTGAAGACTGCTAAAGTTTGAGCAATCGTATTACAGGACGATGTTGGAAACATATTACATCATATTTCAGTTCCTGCAAGTGTAATTATACTGTACAAAGTAGGTGCACCTCAGATTAATTTGATTTTAATACAAGATAAATTTACACTACTCGTTACTTCCGATTACTTCTGCATTTTATTTTCTTCTTCATCTTGTTGGCAAAATCCTGTTCCTCGTCATCTTCTTCCTGTTTTAACCGTAAAATGTTTCATTCTTACCGTTAAATGTTTTCATAAGTCGTAGTCCTATTATTCTAATTTTGTACATTTAAAATTACAGCATTTTGGAATGAGCAAAATTTATAACATACCGTCTTTTCTGAAATATATCAACGTTAACGGTACTAACAGTGATATGATACAGGTTGTACACTATGATGAGCATCCCGATATTTTACTGAAATCGCTTCCCGCTGAAATTGACTTTTATTTATTGGCACTAAAAGATAAAATCGAAGTACAGTCGCCTGTTGAAAGTATGTCCGACAGTTATCTGTATCTTGACAAACCCGGGAATAAGATTGAATGGGATTTAAAAAATCCTTTTTCAGGTTATGCAATTTTTGTAAACGAAAAGCTGTTGAGCAAAACGATTAAGGACATTTCTTTTGCCAATTATGATCGGCACGAAGCCCTATTTTTAACACCTGAAGAAAAAGACACCTTGTATGATTTGTTTTCAAAATCCTATAAGGAATATCAGAAAGGAAACTTTTCCAAAGAAGTATTAATTTCCTATACCTCATTGATTATTTCTTATACACAAATCTATTATGAACGTCAGTTTGAAGCCCGAAGTAAAATATATAACAAAGTAGTTGCCGATTTTTACCAACAATTAGATGCCTTTCTTAATAACGAAAATGGATTGTCCGAGCTTCCGTCCGTAACGTATTTTGCAGAAAAAGCCAACCTGTCCACCAATTATTTCGGGGATTTAATTAAACATTTCACAGGCACTTCCCCGATTGACCATATTCACGAAGGAATTATACAATTAGCTAAAAACAAATTACGGCAGCCAAAGCTATCCGTAAGTGAAATTGCTTACAGTTTGGGATTCGATTACCCAACTTACTTCACGAGGTTCTTTCGCCAGAAAACAGGCATATCCCCCAAAGTATTCAGAAACCAGTGATGAAATATCTTATCTTAATTTGCCTGTTTGTATTTCAGGCGTTCAACACTAATGCACAGACAATGACGAACAATAAAACGCTTATCATTTATTTTTCCCATTCCAACAACACGAAGCAAATAGTGGAATGGATACAGGAGAAAACAAAGGCAGATATTATCCGTATTGAGCCGGAAACGCCTTATCCGTCAGGCTATCAGGAAACCATAGATGAGATGTCCAGACAAAATAAAGGGAAAATATTACCGCCTTTTAAAAAAGTTGATATAAACATTCAAGAGTATGATACTATTTTCTTTGGTCATCCTGTTTGGGATATGCGGTTACCACCGGTAGTGAGGACATTTTTACGGAATAATGATTTCAGCGGAAAGACGATTATTCCGTTCAATACCCACGCAGGTTATGGTACAGGAAAGAGCGTAAACGAAATCAAAGAGTTTGCACCCAAAGCAACCGTAATGGAAGCCCTTTCCATAACGGACAGCAATGTCAAAAACGCAAAACCCGAAGTGGAAAAGTGGGTGGAAAAGGTGCTGAATTAAAATTTAGTCTATTTGTTTAATAATTTTACTCATTGACCATTAAAAATGAACGTAAAAATCAGACAGGAAACACAGGACGACTTCAATGTCGTTTTTGAGGTAAATAAACTCACTTTCGGACAGGAAAACGAAGCAAAACTTGTTGAATTATTACGACAAAGCAATGCTTTTGTTGCCGAACTTTCGTTAGTGGCAACGGTTGATAATAAAATTATCGGACACATTCTTTTTTCAAAAATCATCATTGTTGATGACAACCATAATGAATTTGAAAGTTTGGCACTCGCTCCAATGGCGGTTATACCGGAATTTCAGCAAAAAGGAATTGGCGGACAGCTTATCAGAAGCGGGCTTGACAAGGCAAAAGAACTGCAATACCAATCCGTAATTGTATTGGGACACGAGCATTATTACCCGAAATTTGGTTTTGTGCCTGCTGACAAATGGAATATTAAAGCACCTTTTGACGTTCCGGCAAATGTTTTTATGGGAATTGAATTAACCACTGACGGGCTTAAAGACGTAAGCGGAACGGTAAAATACCCGAAAGCGTTTGAAGCCGTGTAGAAAATATGACCCGGAATATTTAGAAAAAACACAGCCCTGATTTTCGGGGCTTTATTTTTTACATAACTTTTAAGACGCTGACACTTCTTTTCAAAAATAATCGCTCTGATATTTGGGTTATTACTTAGTGACTATTTATCTTTGTATCTAAGATATTTAGGTGATGAGTAAAAAAGACAAAGACAATTTGCTCTTGCAATTCAGAAACGCAAGCCGGCAATATTCGGACGCTTCAATCTTTATGCACGAAGCTATTGCACGTAAAGCGGGGCTGTCAGGCTCTGACCACAAATATTTGGGGCTTATTCTGCAACATAAGGAATTAACAGCAGGCAACCTTTCAAAACTTACAGGACTGACAACAGGTGCGGTAACAGGCTTAATTGACCGCTTGGAAAAAAAGAAATTACTCAAAAGGCAATTTACCAAAGACGACAGGAGAAAAGTAATCATCGTTCCAAATGTTGAGAACAGTATGAAACTTTTGCAACCGATTTTTAGTGAGCTTCAGGAAAAAACGGCAAGCCTTATTCATACCTTTTCAGAAGATGAAATACAGACTATTGAACGCTATTTTATTGAAGCGACAAGCATAATGAAAGAAACAACCGAAAAATTAAACAACAGATAAAATGATAAAAATGGAAAATATTACTGCGAACTATCTGACAAGAGCCGAAATATGGCTTTGCATTACAACGCTCATTTATTTTTTACTGAATGGGGCACAGATTTTTGAAACGTTTGTTTTCGTTCCAAAATGGGTTGCTTCGCCACCTGACAACTTTAATTTGTTATTGGATGGACGAGGAGCAAGTTTAAAATTCTTTTGGATAATATTCCATTCGTTGCACGAAATCACTTTTATACTTGCGATTATTTTTTGTTGGAAAATTGACCCCGTTAGAAATTGGTTGCTCATCTTATTTTTCATTCATTTTGCCGTAAGAGTTTGGACACTTACCTATTTTGCCCCCAATATTATTGACTTTCAAAAAGTAGCGGAAAATCCATCTGTTGCAAAAGACCTGATAAACCGAACTTCACTTTGGCAGACACTCAACTATGTAAGAGTTGCCATTTTCATAGCTGTTTCTATTGGGCTTGTTCCATTATGTATAAAGTTGTTTAATCTGCGACATTAACAATATTAATACGTATTTATAACTTAAACCACAGCCCCGAAATCATGGCTTTTTATTTGCCGTTTCGTTTTACAACACACCTAAAATCCCAAATCCGTAAAATGTTTCATTTTTAGAGTGATATGTTTTCGTTTACCCCCTTTTGCCTGATATAATTTTGTACTATCAAAAAGTATAATCATAAAAAGTAAATATTATGTCACAAGAAAAAATCAGTATCAAAAACGGAAACGGACAAGGAATTACCCTTGCGGCAATTATCAATTTCCCTGAAGGATTTGATAAGAACAAAAAATATGCTTCAGTAATTGTTTCTCACCCGGGTGGCGGCGTGAAGGAGCAGACCGCAGGCTTATACGCTAAAAAATTAGCAGAAAACGGATTTGTAACCATAGCTTACGATGCTTCTTACCAGGGCGAAAGCACAGGCGAGCCACGCCAGTTGGAAAACCCTTATATCCGTACAGAAGATGTAAGTGCAGTGGTTGATTATTTAACTACACTTCCTTATATCGATACAGAAAATATCGGAGCTATGGGTATCTGTGCAGGAGCAGGTTATACTGCCAATGCAGCCATTAACGACCACCGTATCAAAGCAGTGGGAATGGTAAGTGCAGTAAATATCGGTTCTATGTTCCGTAACGGTTGGGAAAACAATGTGAAAGATGCCGATGCGATGCCTTATTTATTGGCAGGTGCAAACGCAAGAACTGCCGATGCAAAAGGCGGCAATCAAACAATGCCATTGGCTCCGATGAAAGAGGAAGATGCCCCTAACGAAGAGTTGAGAGAAGCGTGGGAATATTACCACACCAATCGTTGCCAATACCCAACGGCACCGGGTTGGACAACATTGAGAAACCTGACACAAATCATCACATATGATGCATACAACAAAGCAGAAGCATTCTTCACGCAACCGTTATTGGCAGTAGTAGGAAGCAATGCAGGAAGTGCGTGGATGAGCGACGACCTGATTGAGCGTGCCGCTTCAACAGACAAAACAAAATACGTGGTAGAAGGTGCCAACCATATGTCCTTGTACGATGGCGAAAACTATGTAAAGGAAGCCGTATCGCAATTAGCACCGTTCTTCAAAAAGAACTTAGCATAAGTATTAGATCAGCAATAAAAATTAAAGCCGGGCGGTGCTGATGAAGCCTGTTCCGGCTTTTTAATTTCTAACAATAAATATTTTATAAAATGGAAAATCAGGTAAACCTTGCCGGATCGGCTTTTCAGTCAACCGGTAAAGCAAGAATTTCAAAAGAGAATTTAGAAAAAGCTGTTGAGCAATTAAATAGTATTTCAGCAGAAGATTACGAAAAAGTACAGGGAATGGTAGGCGTTGTAAAACGCGATTTCAGAAGTATCCTGCACAAAACACCCGATGATTACGGTATGCAAAACTGGGAGGATATTTTCTTTCCCGCAGCAGATGGTGTGCCGTTGAGTGGGTGGTACATCCCCGCAGCAGGAGGAGAAAGCGACAAGCTGATTATTTATAACCATGCCCTGCCAATGTCCCGTGCAGGTTTTCAGGGTCATTTGGGTGAGCCATTCAGCAATTTTGATAACGTGGAAATCGACTTTGTTATCCAGATGAAACACCTTACTGATGCAGGATACAATGTACTGGCTTACGACATCCGTAACCACGGGCAAAGCGGAGCGGCAAACAACGGTATGAGCGGCATCGGGCTTTTGGAGTGGCGGGATTGTGTAGGCGTTAAAAACTATGTGGATAGTCATCCGAGATTGAGCAAAATGAAAGTAGGTCTGTTCAGCCAGTGTATGGGCGGATGTTCGCAATATGTGGCTATTGACAAACGCCCTGAACTGTTTGAAAATGTGCTGTGCCTCGCAAGTCCATTAGTACCGTCTATGGAAGCTATCTATCAGGCGTTTTCAGAATTGCAGGGTGTATCGCAATACCTGGAACTATTGGATTTGGAGCTTGTGAAAGCGGGAGGCTTCACCAGAGCAGAAATGGACCCGAAATTATACACAAAGAACATCAAGATGCCACTTTTAATGTGGCAGGTGAAAGAGGATGCGTGGACAAAAAACCCTGAAGATGCACAGGCAACTTTTGATACTATTCCAAGTGCTGAAAAGGAATTACATTGGATTGAGGGAACACCTCACAGATTTAAGGACGGTTACAATTATTTCGGCAGAACACCGGAAAAAGTAATCGCATTCTTTGACAAGCATATGAAGTAAATATTTTTATAAAACAACAGGGGATACAACGAAATTTTCCTCTGTTGTTTTTACAAATTAGAATACAACAGGCAGAAAATTTAGCATTAGATTTTTATTTGGGCGTGCCCCCTTTGCATTTTTGCCAACGCACAATAGCCCAATACAAAAAATGCAAGCGGGTCGGGCTATCCGCTGCAAGTCCTCGCTACGTTTCACTTCGCTGTGGGCTTTCCGCTTCTATCCCCAAAGCGAAACGCATAAAACAATAAAGTTGAAGCATTTTCTCAAAACCTGTCACATTATTACCTTTGAAATTGTCTAACTCTAAAATCAAAAAATGGACGATTTAAACATATTGAACAAAAAACTATTTCCTTATGCTTACAACATTTTGGGAAATATTGACGATTGCCAAGACGTAATTCAAGACGTTTTAATAAAATTCAATGAAAAAGAGGTTAGTTCAATCTCTAATCAAAATGCGTATCTGATAAAATCGGTCATTAACCAATCCATAAATCTGAAAAAGAAAAACGACAGAGAAAGGCAACAAAAAATCACATTGCCTGAACCAATCGTTACCAATCAAGGCGAAAGCAAAATTGAATTAGATGAAATACTTAACTATTCAATGTTCGTTTTACTCGATACTTTGAATACCAAAGAAAGAGCCGTTTTCTTACTCAAAGAAGCGTTTGATTACGAACACGATGAAATTGCTGAAATATTAGAAATTTCCGTAGAAAATTCAAGGCAACTACTCACAAGAGCCAAAAAGAAATTGAAGTTGCGAAAACCCGAAATCGCAACTTCGCCTGCAAAAGACCGAAAATATTTAGAAAAATATGTGAACGCAATCCGCAAAGGCGATGTGAAAACGTTGGAACAAATGCTGTCTGACGAAGTGCAGGTTCTGGCAGATGCAGGAAGCAAATTACAGGCTGTTGCTGAAATGACTTCGGGAATTGACGACACCATTAAGCTGATGACATATATTTTTGAATACTATCAAAAAGACCTTGAAATAAAAATCGAAGAAATCAATCATCAATCTGCATTACTGTTTTACAGAGGCACAACCTTGATAAACTGTCAGATATTTGAGCTAAACCCAGACGGAAAAATCACAAGTATTTTTTCTGTCGTTGAC
Organism: Chitinophagaceae bacterium; assembly: GCA_019638615.1. Taxonomy (GTDB): domain Bacteria; phylum Bacteroidota; class Bacteroidia; order Chitinophagales; family Chitinophagaceae; genus Agriterribacter. The sequence goes on from JAHBTL010000007.1 coordinate 152,909, forward strand.
CCTGACAAACTGATGAAGATATAAAACAATACATTTAAAATATTTTGGGCGTGTCCCTTTGCATTTTTGCCAACGCACGAAAACCCAACGCAAAAAATGCAAAGGGTCGGGCTTTACGTTCCAATCTTTTTGTTCGTTCCTCACAAAAAGGATTTCCACTGCAATCCCTCACGCAAAGCGAACAGTAGAAAAAAATCACTTTTTCAAACCTTGATGATACAATCCCCATTTTTCCAATTCGTTCATCATCGGTTTTATGGACTTGCCGACTTTTGACAGTTTATACTCAACGGTTGGCGGAACGGTTGCGTAAACTTTTCGTTCAACCAAACCGTCTGTTTCCAAACTTTTTAACTGCATTGAAAGCATTTTGGGCGTAATACCGACAATCATTCTTTCCAATTCTTTAAAACGAACAATGTCATTTCTAACCAATGCGTGAATGATTGGCAACTTCCATTTTCCTCCTAAAAGTTGGACGGAATGTTCTATCGGACAAATTTTTTCATTTTTTTTCATACGCTCAACTATTGAATTATCAAAAAACTATACAAAAGTAAACTAATATACTTTATTCTCACTACTTTCAAAAGTATATTTTTAAAATTACTTTTGCAAAAAAATAGAGATACAATGCGAACAACAATTAAAATTCTTTTAACCCTCTTAATTTCAACAACAATGAATGCTCAAACAACAAGCGTATTAGAGAAAGTAAATAACGACAGACAGTTTTTTGAAACACTCGGAAACATTTATCCTGTCAGCAAAAACGTGAAAATTTCGGACACGCAGATTACCAATGTGAAATGTTATTGGTTTCAGCCAAAGACTGAAAAGAACGAAAATATCATCGTCTATTTACACGGTGGTTCTTTTGCATTGGGAAGTATCAATTCTCACAAAGCAATGGTTAGCCAAATTGCTGAAACAACCAACTCAAAAATCCTTTTTATCGAATATTCCCTTGCACCCGAAAACCCTTTTCCTGTTGCAATAAACGAAATAGTAAACGTGTATAAAGCGTTGCTAAAAAGCTATCCGAAAAGTAAAATTATATTTATGGGCGATAGTGCAGGTGGTGGTTTGGCGGTTTCGGGCATTCATTCCATTGCCGAAAATAAATTACAACTTCCGTCTTCCGTGATTTTGCTTTCGCCTTGGATTAACCTGAAATGCAATACCAATTCGTACAAAACACGACAAAAAACTGACCCGATTTTAACCAAACAAAATTTATTGGAATACGCTGAATATTATTTGGACAGCTCGGCAAATGCAGACCCGAATGAACTTGTTTTTGAGCATTTTCCGCCTGTTTTTGTATTGGTCGGAAGCAATGAAATTTTATTTGACGATGCCCGAAATTTCTATGATTACATAAAAACAATCCAACCCAATGCAAAATTCAAAGAATACGAAAATCAAACCCACGTTTGGTTATTGACGAATATCAGTAGCGAAAAATCAAAAGAAACATTGGACGATATAAAGGATTTAGTAAATAATTAAGCATTACAAATCAAGCCCCGAAAAAATCGGGACTTTTTCTTTTACTCTTTCATTTCAGAAAAAATCCTTTTCTGTCACGCTTCGGAATTTGAAATTGTCTTGTAAGAAATTAAAGAAAATGAACAGACAAATTTTAACTTTCGTAAGCACTCTTTTGGTTAGTGCAATTTTGGGAACAAGTATTTCTTATGCCCAAAATTCAAAACAAAACAATTTATCAACTTCAAAAACAACAGAAAAAATGATTATAGTAAAAGTTACTTATATCGTAAATGACGAGTATGTAAACACAAACAAAGAACTAATACAAGCGTTTCTAACGGATTTCAAAAAGTTAGACAAAACTCAATTTTTGTATTCAGTTTTTCAAAGTGAAGACGGAAAAATATTTATCCATACTTCACAATACAAAAACAAAGACATACAACAAATTTTACTGAATACTCCGAGTTTTCTATATTTCCAAGAACAACGGGATAAAAATCTTGCTTCTGAACCAACAATCGAACTTCTTAATTATGTTGGAGCGTCAAAAGAAGTGTTTTAAAAGTTCTCAAAAACAAATCTTATCTGTCACGTTTCGCAATTTGAAATTGTCTTGTATGAAATAATTAAATTTTATAGACAATGAAAGAATTTGTATTGATTTTCAGATTAAAAGACATTTCCGATTTCAGACCAACGCCTGAACAAATGCAGGAACGTATGAATTGGTTGGCAGGTATTGCTTCACAAAACAAATTAGCGGACAAAGGCAACACGCTTTTGCCATTTGCAGGAAGTGCAAAAACCATAAAAGCTAACAACGAAGTAACAGACGGATTTCACACCGAAATCAAAGAATTTGTTAGCGGCTACGTTGTTGTAAAAGCCGATACTATTGATGAAGCAGTAGAAATGGCAAAAGACAATCCGATTTTTGACCAAGTAAGTGGAAATATCGAAGTGAGAGAAGTTTTGAAGAGAGATTGAAATTTACAAAATAATAAAAATTCAGCCCCGATTTCGGGGCTTTTTATTTGCCATTTCGTTTTACAACACGCTCAATTAAATCAAAATCCGTAAAATGTTTCATTTTTAGCGTGATATGTTTTCGTTTATCCGATGTATCGGTAGTTAATTTTGCTATATCAAAATCATAACATTCAGATATGGCAACAAAAGTATTGGTGTTAGGGGCAAACGGAGCAATTGCACAACACGTCATCACATTTCTTAGTAAGAAAGAGAATATAGAATTAACGTTGTTTGCAAGAGATACTAAACCTATAAAACAGCTTGAAACAACTACAAAAATCATTGAAGGCGATGTGTTGAACACAAACGATTTGAACGAAGCTGTCAAAGGACAGGATATTGTTTATGCCAACCTTTCGGGAGCGGTAGATAAAATGGCAAAAGAAATTGTATTGGCAATGAATGCCAACGGTATAAAACGCCTGATATTCGTTACCTCGTTAGGTATTTATAAAGAAGTAGCCGGAAAATTCGGAGAATGGAACGAAAGGATGATTGGCTCTGATTTAATCCCTTACCGTAAAGCGGCTGACCTTATCGAAAAGTCAGGTTTGGACTATACCGTTGTCCGCCCCTCTTGGCTAACCAATAATGATGAAACAGATTACGAAACCACGCAGAAAGGCGAACCGTTCAGAGGTACGGAAGTGGCAAGAAAAGCAGTAGCGGCATATATTTCGGATATTATCGAAAATCCCGAAAAAGATGTAAAAGCAAGTGTGGGCGTCAATAAACCGGGCGTTTATGGCAACAAGCCCGCTTTTTATTAGGGTCATTTTTAGATAATGAAACGAAAGTATAAAAAGATGATATGGATAATAACTGGCTTGGTTTTATTAACCATAACGGGTTTTGCCATTGCGATTGTCAGTATTGATAATTCCCAATATAAGCGAAACAAGAGGATAATTGAAAAATTAAAGGCCGACAATGCTTCAGGTAATACATTGGTGGTCTTTTTTTCAAGGTCGGGCAATACGGAGCTGATGGCAAGAAAGATAGCGGAACTCAAAAAGGCACACGTCATTCCCATTCAGTCCGAAAGAAATCAAATAGGTTTCAGAGGATGGATAGAAGCATTAACGGATGCAAGAAAGACAACAACCGAAATAAGTCCGTCAAAAGTTGATTTATCTAAATACGACACCATTTATATCGGTTCGCCAATATGGCTGTACAGCCCCGCACCACAGGTTTTTGAATTTGCTAAAAACAATGACTTTACAGGCAAAAATGTTATTTTGTTCAACTCGATGAACAGCAAATTTGAGCAAAAATATATTGATGATTTCAAAACCGTCATTGAGAAAAACGGAGGAACATTTGAAAAGCATATTTATATCATTCGAGGCAGAATGACACAGCAGATAGATACCGATAGCTTTTTGAAAGAGGTGGAGAAATTAATAAAGAATTAAAATGAAAATCAAAGTAATCATCACAGGAGCCACCGGAATGGTAGGCGAAGGCGTATTGCAGGAATGTATTGCTAATCCCAAAGTGGAAAAAATATTACTGATTAACCGTAAGCCAAGCGGTTATTCCAACTCCAAAATCGAAGAAATCATTCATTCGGATTTGAGCGATATTTCGACCATTGCCGAAAAAATAAACGGTTATGATGCCTGTTATTTTTGTGCAGGTGTTTCTGCCGTAGGGATGAGCGAGGAGCAATACACTAAAGTAACCTATAATTTGACACTGGCTTTTGCAAAAATATTACTTGAAATAAGTCCTCAAATGACGTTCTGTTATGTATCGGGAGCGAGTACCGACAGTACCGAAAAAGGAAAACAAATGTGGGCAAGGGTGAAAGGCAAAACGGAAAATGATTTGATGAAGCTGACTTTTAAAGCGGTTTATAATTTTCGTCCTGCCTTTATGAAACCATCTAAAGGAGCAAAGAATGTAAAAGGATTTTATAAAGTCATCAATGCCTTGTTCCCATTTTTCAGGTTGTTCAGCAAAACGTATCTGCCGAAATAATGAGCCTGTCCAGCATTTCATTGGCAGCATTTCTGGTAAAAGTAATAGCCAGAATATTGGACGGATTGATACCTTTCTCTTCGATAAGGTAAATGAGTTTTTGAAGGAGTGTCTTTGTCTTTCCGGAGCCTGCGCCCGCCAGAACCAAAAGTCTTTTACACTCACTAACAACCGCCTGACGTTGTTTTTCATTCAATCTGCTTAAATCAGTTTGGATTTCAGACATCTTATCATTTTTGATTTTGATAGATCAACTTTTCTCCACGGCGCTCAATGGCAGTCAGCCCCCTTTGAAAGAGACCCGATAACAGGTTGAGGTCATTTGTTTTCTGTAAAGCTTCCGATAAAAGCCCATCTTCCATCTCTGTCCAGGGCTCATGGGATCTGGGATACTTTACCCTCACTTTTTGAATATAGTCGGCCAGGTTCTCTGTTTTAATAATTCCCAATTCGTTTATCTTTTCTTTTAGCTGATCAATAGCTTCTTCCGATAAGCTATTGAATACTTCCTTTTGGAAAAAATCAGGCCCTTCTGAAAGCTCTTTCTTCCTTATCCTTTTTCCATGTTTTGAATAGTCATGATCCAATAAATAAGCAGAAAAGAAATTCAGCAACTGACCTTTCTGATATGAACCTTTGTGCTTCCCGTAAAGCTTATGAGAAGTAAGAAGATCTTTTTTAAATGAACGGGCGGCTAAGAAGAAGCCCGTTAACCTGCTATAGGTGGGCGACATATTGCATTCTCTGAAAAGCCGGATGGCCGTTTGAATATCTTCATCATCAATATCAACATCGGAATGATCCCGTGGAGTATCATCTCTTGGTTTAAGGTGGTCAATGGCACATTGAAGGGCGCGGATCACATCGCGTTCATTTAATACACTTTCGGCATTAAGCACCTCTCCCGTTTCAGGAGAGCGTCCGGAAACAAGGGCTTCCAGTATTGCTATTGTTTTATGAATGTCCATAGCAGGCTTTTGAAATAGGCGGAAGGATCTCCCAGTCAAATTGACCAAACGCTCACATTAAGACAAAGTTCTGAAAAAATGTATTTCGCATGGTTTTTAAAGCTAACACCATACGCCTGGCATTTCTAAACATCCGGCAGCAAAAGTGAGACTTTAAGAAGTTCTACTTAACATAATGTTTGACCCATTCCGTGACAAAGCAGCCAGTTGCCGCGAAGGTTTTATTAAGTTCTATTCACCAAAAACGGGAATGGACGAACGGGCAAAGCGCCACGGGTATATCCGCGGATGGGTAAAAACGGATACAAACGGGCGATACATGATCAGAACAATTCGTCCTGCCCCCTACCCGGATGATGTGTTGCCGGCGCATATTCATTTGTCCGTCAAAGAGCCGGATGTAGCGAATGAATATTACACCGACGAGATCAATTTTGACGATGATACACTGCTGATCCCGCACTTCAAAAGATACCCTCAGGAAAACCGTGGCGGAAGCGGCGTTGTAAGGGTATTGCTCAAAGACAGCCTGCAGATAGCTGAACACGATATGATCCTCGGTCTCAACATTCCCGGCTACCAGAAGAAAAACTGACCTGCAACTCACACCGGAGAATTTCAATGCAATCTCTTACGGCCTGTTTCTTGACAGAACATTTTCATCATGCAGGCCTTCGAAGAGGTACCCCAAAAAGAAAAGCATCAAGTTTAATAATGCTTCCGGCTTTCACCTTACGCTTTACTTAACCCGATGCTTTCGTGAGAAATTCCATCTTTTTACAGATTTTCATTTCTCCTGTCACCTATTTCCGTTGCCGGAGAATTGGATAACGTTGTTCTATAAAGATACTATCAGCTATATGCTATCTCCAAATTTTTATGGCTTAAGATATACATAGGTTAAGCACATAGTTATGCACAGTGCGGAACTCCGGTACTTACGAAATAATTTATCTTCCATGTTCCACCCGGCCTTATAGTCCCACGATATAGACAATAAAGAGGAACCCATTTAAAACTTATGGCTGTTTTTTTAACTTAGATGCCATAAAAAAGAATGAAGAAAAACCTGGCAACAGCGATCCTTACGACCGGCTTGCTCGCGGGAACTCTCGATATACTTATGGCATTCGCGAATGCATGGTGGAGCGCCGGTGTTTCCCCGGGCAGGGTATTGCGGTTTATCGCCAGCGGGCTTATAGGCATAAAAGCATTCAACGGCCCGCAAACCATAACGCTGCTGGGACTGATCCTGCATTTTGTTATTGCTTTTTTCTGGACGGCCATTTTCTTCCTGCTATATCCGAAATTATCACGCATTGTTCGGAGCAAAATTCTACAGGCGATTTTGTGCGGTATGATTGTGTGGGTGATCATGAACCTGGTTGTATTGCCTGCCAGCAGGGTTCCTGCTTCCGGTTTCAGCTGGAGCGTGATGCTGAAAGCGATGTTGATACTGACTATTGCAATAGGTTGGCCGCTGGCCCATTTTGCCGGCAGATACTGGAAAGAAAACCGCTGACTCCGAGATGAATTCGCTGTTTGATCTCTGTAAAATGCAGATGGTTCTTCTTAAAAATCAGCCTCCCTATTTCAACGGTTCCAAATATTTGTATCGCCCATTCTCGTTAATCAAAACATAGCTTTTCCAAAAATGATCGTCATCAAGTGTACAGGAGGAATTGAGGTAGGTATGATCATTCCAGTAACACAATGTTGACAGGTCATTTATGATTTCCTGTGAATAATGAAAAGAGCTATGATAAGTCTCCGGATTAAAATAGTTCCACCTGTACATTTTCTTTTCATCACCATGCCGGAAAAACCAATTAATATGATATTCCTCTTTTGCGTTCTTTACCATTATGGGTGTCAATACAAAATTCCTGCAGGTTGAAAATATCAATGTTGGCTCCAGGGAATAAAGCGTGATGAATTCGGTGTACGCTTCAAAATATTCCGCTCGTAAGCGGTCCATCATGGGCTTGAAAGTTTCCAGGTACAGGTAGTGTGAATGTGCTTTTAGCAGCGCCTGTTTTTCTTCCTGTTTGATATATGCAACCAACTCCGGCATTCCTACAAATTCAAGGAACTCCACTCCCCTGCTCATCGGCTCTTCATTAGGAATCCATTGTGGAAAACAGGATTCCATAGGTTCGTAATAGGAACTGCTTAAAATAGCATTGTTTTCAATGCGCTCCGATAAATATTTCAGGGCCTCTTCCCTGCTCATGAGCTCACCGAAGTACATGAGCTCTTTAGCTATATACCAACAGCCTTTATAAAAAGAACCATACAACTTCAGGGAAAATGCTTTATAAACGCCTTCCTGTGCACATTGTGTGGCGTCCTTGTGCTGATAGCATTTTCCGTCATCTATGTAAATCCTGGTTTTTTCTTCATCAAAGCCGGTTGAGGTATATCCCCAATCGGGGTAATCATTTTGAAATGTTACAGGGTCTATGTCAACAAGGGTAAATGCGTACAACCTGCTGTTGGCTTCATTTATAATACCAGATGAATAACCATGCAACATAGCAGCCGGCAAATGCTTTTGCAGAATGGAATAAACGACAGACCGGTGAGTCATAGATACCAAAAATATGAAAAACGAATGGATGCGTTCAACCCAGCCAACAAAAAAGGAGGCATATAGCCTCCCTTTTAAAATGTTGTGCAAAAGCAGTTACTTGTTATCTGCTTCGTCGTACTTCTTCTGGTAGAAATCTGATTTTGCCTTATCCTTCTTCCTGTCGTAACAATATGCAAGGTTATTACAGGCTGATTTATATTCCGACTTTTCAGCCAGCTTTAATTTGTCTTTTTGATCCAGGGTATTGAATACTATTTCAAACGGAGGAATGGCTTTATCGCAAAGAGCAACTACCTGCGCTTTCAGCTCATCTTTTTTCTTCACATCTTCCGGCTTGGCACCTTTAATTTTGTTGGCATCTTCCTCAATAAATAAAGCCTGGTTGAAATAGTGTTTGGCCAGGTTAAGGTTGGCTTCCAGTGCATCGGGCTTTAAAGCCAGGGCCTGTTTATACAAGCCTTCTATCTTCTCTATGCGCTCATTATAGTCTGCAGGTCTGTCTTTAACATCGCTTACATGTGTTTCATTAAACAGCTCGTTCGCGTAATCAACGATCATCTCAAAATTTTCCGGGTTACTTTTAATCAGCTCTTCATATTTGGCGTAGATCGCTTTTTTGTCGCCCTGGTTACGCAGGTAATCAAATTCTACCAATGGCAGGTAGTCATCTTTCGGATAGAACCCGGTACCCTGTTTAATGTATTTCTGCATATTGGGAATATCTTTTTTATCCAGGTAGTACTTGGCCAGGTACCGGTAAATGGTCACATGCTCAGGTGCTGCAGCGATATTAGCATTTGCCAGCTTTTGGAATGCCGCAAGCGCCGCATCATCGTTTTTGGCGTTCATGGCAGCCAGGGCAGTGTAATAGGTCGCCAACGTATCCAACTCAGATAGACCCCACCCTTGCGAGAATATATATTTGCTTACAGTTCCAGCTTTTTGGAAGCTCTCTAATGCGTCGGCGTATTTTTCTGTGTTGAACTGTGCAGCGCCCAGGTCAAAATAACCACTGTATAAGTCGTATACCGGCTTGTAGTTATCCAGCGTCAGGTAAGTCGTGGTCTGGTTTTTATCAATTTCAACCGCCTTTTTAATGGCCTCAAATGCGTCGACCCTGCCGTCTGGTACCAGTGTTTTAAACTGGTCGCTGGCGGCTATAGCGCCATATATCTTGGCTTTTGTAAACCATACTTCGGCATTTTTCTGCTGCTTGGGGTTGGTAAGCAGTTGTTCAATTCCGTCTTTGGCTTTATCCAGTTCATTGTTCTTAAGCATGTCTTTTACCTTGTTCAGGTTTTGAGCCGACAGGCTTAAGGCGAAACCCGCAACCAGGGTTGTCAATATTGCTTTCTTCATGTTGATTGTTTTAAGATACATTAATCTATTGATTTTTAATAGATTATATTAAGGGATTTAAATTTTCATTTGATGTTTCTCCTTCCGGTTCAACCCCGCCGTTTTCCGATTCATATCTTGCCAGTTGGGTAATTGCCGCAATAGCGTCGTCTTCATCCAGCCTTATTAATTTAACCCCCTGGGTAGCCCTGCCCTGCTCGCTTACCTGGCTAACCGCCATCCGGATGGTGATCCCGGATTTACAGGTAATCATAAGATCCTCCTTTTCGCTTACATCCAGTATTCCCACCAGTGAGCCGGTTTTTTCAGTTACATGGATGGTTTTTACCCCTTTGCCTCCGCGGTTTGTGATACGGTAATTGTCTTCGCCTGCTTCGTCCGTAATGGGGGTACGTTTGCCAAACCCTTTTTCACTTACCACCAGTACTGTCCTCGATTTGTCGTCTTTTTTGACACAAATCATGCCAACCACTTCATCGTTTGCGTCATCCACTTCAATACCGGCTACCCCAATGGCGCCGCGCCCTGTCGGGCGTACCTTGTCTTCCGGGAAACGGATAGCCCTGCCGCTTTTAACCGCCATCATAATTTCACTGTTGCCGTCGGTCATCCTGGCTTCCAGCAACTGGTCTCCTTCTACGATCGTGATAGCATTCACACCGGTTGCACGCGGTCTGCTAAAATCTTCTAAAAGCGTTTTCTTGATAATTCCTTTCCGTGTACAAAGCACAATATAATTATTCTTAACAAACGCTTCGTCTTCTAAATTTTTTACATCAATAATCGCCCTTACTTTATCATCCTGAGGCAGTTGCACCAGGTTCTGAATCGCCCTGCCTTTGCTGTTTTTGTCGCCCTCAGGCAATTGATACACTTTTAGCCAGTAACACCTTCCCTTTTCAGTAAAAAACAACATCGTATGATGGGTAGACGCCACAAACAAATGCTCAATCCAGTCTTCCTCCTTGGTACGTCCGCCTATAGCACCTCTCCCTCCCCGGTTCTGCTGGCGGTATTCGTTGGCGGATGTACGTTTGATATAGCCCTGGTGACTGATAGTGATCACCACATCTTCTTCCTCTATCAGGTCCTCGATCCTCATTTCATCCGCCAGGTATTGTATCTCTGACCTGCGTTCATCGCCAAACCTGTCTTTTATTTCCGTTAGCTCAGCTTTGATTACATCATATCTTTTACCCTCATCACCCAGCAAATCTTTAAGGTAAGCGATCTGGCTCATGATCTCGTCATACTCCTCTTTGATCTTTTCACGCTCCATGCCGGTCAGGCGCTGCAGCCTCAATTCGAGTATCGCCCTGGCCTGTATTTCATCCAGTCCCCACCCGGCATTGATCAGGTTTTCCCTGGCTATTTCAGGAGTGGATGAGCTGCGGATCAGCGATATTACTTCGTCCAGGTGATCAAGGGCTATCAGATAACCCTGTAAAATATGCGCTTTCTTTTCGGCTTCTCTCAGCTCGTATTTTGTACGGCGCACCACCACCTCGTGCCTGAACTCAATGAATTCACTGATCAGGTCTTTGAGATTTAATGTTTTAGGCCTTCCTTTTACAATAGCTACATTGTTGATGCCGTAAGAAGTCTGTAATTCTGTATGCTTGTACAGATGATTGATCACTACATTGGCAATGGCATCTCTTTTCAAGTCTACCACAATACGGGTTCCTTCTTTTTCGGTAGACTCGTTGTTTACATGGGCAATGCCATCAATTATTTTTTCATTTACCAGCTCGCCGATCCGGTTGGTAAGCACATCGCGGCTCACCTGGTAAGGAACAGACGTGATGATGATCTGCTCCCTGCCGCTGGGTTTGGTATCTACATGCACTTTGCCGCGCAGTACTACCCTGCCACGGCCGGAATGCATAGCGGCGCGAACACCTTCATAACCATAAATAATGCCGCCGGTAGGAAAATCAGGGGCTTTTACATGCTTTATCAGTTCATCAATCGTTATTTCCCTGTTATCAATACAGGCAATGCAGCCATCAATTACCTCGCTGAGGTTATGCGGCATCATATTGGTAGCCATCCCTACCGCAATGCCGCTTGAACCGTTCACCAGCAACTGGGGGATGCGTGTGGGAAGGATCGTCGGCTCTTTTTCCGAGTCGTCAAAATTGAGCTGGAAGTCTACGGTATCTTTTTCAATATCGTCCAGCATATGCTCAGCCAAACGCTGCAGGCGGGCTTCTGTATAACGCATAGCCGCCGGGTCGTCGCCGTCCTGGTTACCGAAATTCCCTTGTTTGTCTATCAGCGTATAGCGCATGTTCCATTCCTGTGCCATACGCACCATTGCATCATATACCGAGCTGTCGCCGTGGGGATGGTATTTGCCCAGCACTTCGCCCACCACACGAGCCGATTTTTTAAACGGCTTGTTGTAATTGATACCCAGTTCGTTCATTGCAAACAGGATCCGCCGGTGTACAGGCTTCAATCCGTCCCGTACGTCAGGCAGGGCACGGCCTACGATTACACTCATCGAATAATCGATGTAGGCCTTTTTCATCTGTTCCTCAATGTTGATCTGGATAATGCGGTTGCTGTCGTTGGTCTCCTGGGGCGTTAAATTATCTTCCATAGCTGTTTTCGCTTCTTATTTCTTTACTTTTTACTGCATTTTAAAAATACCTGCAAATGTACCGCTTTTACAGGGCTTTTCCTGTAAAAGATGATGGTTTATACAGCCTTTTTTTCCACGAATGTGCATAGCTTTTTGGGTACAGGCAATGAATGGGGTTGTTGCGGCATTTAATGTCTTTTGGGCTCCATGCCTGTGTGTCTTATCCTGAGCACACGAATGATATTTTTTTGATAGCGATAAACAATTCGGTAACGATGTTTTTCAAAAGCTCTGTAACTGCCATCGTTATTTGTTTTATATTTGTCTGGATTATAATACGCAGGATTGGTACAACGCTATCATATGCTGTTGAGAACGCCTGGTCCAGACTAATTTATTTTTTGCCATTGCCTCAGTTTCTTTTTCATGGCTGCATTACTGATATAATCGCCTTTTGCAAACTCCGCTTCCGCTTCTGCCAATTCTTTATTGTACTGTTTAATATCTATACGCCCTTCCTGCTCAATATCATCTTTCACAAGCGCATAAATGGCTTTTACTTTCTGTGCTTCCGCTACTTGCAAATAGGACACTAATTTTTTCCGGATGACCGTTGCTGTCATATTTATATGATTTTACACTCAAATTTACTCTTTTATTCCTTATCCGGGGAGGATACCTGCTCAACCGATCCTACCGGAATAACCGGAAAATCGCTTACATTGCCGTACAGAAAATTCGAAAGCCGGTGAAAAAAATTTTGTTGCTCGGAGCTGGCAAATCCGCCACTGTTCTTATTGAGTATCTGAAAAAAAAATGCATTGTATACCATTGGCATCTGACCGTTGCGGATAACGACCTTCAACTGGTGGAAAGCAAGCTCAAAGGAGCACAAAATACCACTGCGGCAGCCATTAACATTCATGATGAAGAACAAAGAAAATCCTTTATCAGGGAGGCGGATACAGTGATTTCCATGCTGCCGGCATCGCTGCACTTTTTAGTGGCAAAAACCTGCATTGAAACCGGCAGGCATTTGCTTACGGCTTCGTATGTTGACGAAAATATCCGGGCATCGGCACCGGCTATAAAAGAAAAGGGCTTATTGTTTTTATGTGAAATAGGACTTGACCCGGGCATTGACCACATGAGCGCCATGCAGTTGATCCATCGCATCCAAAATAATGGCGCTAAAATTACTTCTTTTCATTCTCATTGCGGGGGACTGGTGGCCCCGGAAAGCGATGACAATCCCTGGCATTACAAGATCAGCTGGAATCCCAGGAATATTATATTAGCCGGTAAAGCCGGGGCAGTGTATAAAGAAAATGGTCTTGAAGCTACAATGCCTTATGAGCGATTGTTTGATGAAACAAGAAGCGTCGAAATACCGGGATATGGCGCATATTCCTGGTACCCGAACAGGGATTCGTTAAGCTACAGCAGGCTGTACGGGCTGGAAGATGCCGGCACTTTTATCCGCACTACATTGCGCCACCCGGATTTTTGTTACGGCTGGAAAAAAGTGGTTGAACTGAAGCTTACGGATGAGGATAAGCGCTATGATACGGATAACCTGTCTTATCTGTCATTTTTTAACCAACACCTTGCCGCCCACGAATTAGCCGACACCTCTTCTTCAAAACAAAAAGAAATGCTGGCTTACCTTGATTTATATAGTGATAAAATCATTGGTAAAGGAGTGCTTGCTTCCGCTGAAATAGTACAGCACTGCGCTGAACAAAAATTGATTTTACGCGCTCAGGATCATGATATGATCATTATGATGCATGAAATAGGGTATGAAGAAAACGGAGATAAAAAGAAACTGCAAAGCACTTTAGTTGTAAAAGGAGATAATAACCTTGAGACCGCGATGGCAAAAACCGTTGGACTCCCGTTAGGCATAGCTGCTGTAATGGTATTGAACGACGAAATAAAGCTGAGGGGCCTGCAGATACCGGTATTGAAGGAAATATACGAACCGGTATTGAGCGCATTGAGAGAAGAGGGAATTGTTTTCCAGGAAAAGTAAGCAGCGCTATAAAATCACCGGAGGCAATAAGACAGGCGTGTTAAGCGAACCTGTCTGACGATTTATCTGCCGCAGGCATACTTAACACAGCAATAAATTGTTTTTAGTGAAGCATACTATCATCTGATTTTCACAATGTGCTTAATCGCTTTACCAGCTCCCCTACCCCTTCCGTTGCAGGCTTTTCAATAGCAGTTACTCCATGCAATGCAGACAGGTAAGGTATTTTTTTATCAATGATGAATTTGGGTATGCCGGATGGAGCATAATTTACCAGTCCGGCGGCGGGGTACACCACGAGCGAGGTGCCTACCACTACAAATATTTCCGCTGTATCCATTACTGCTATGGCTTTTTCTATCATGGGCACCGGCTCTTCAAACCACACGATATGCGGACGCAACTGCGCGCCGTCTTCCGCTCTGTCTCCCCAATTGATATCGGCTTTTATATCATACACCAGCCGCTCATTTTTTTCGCTCCTCATTTTAAATATTTCACCATGCAGGTGCAGCACTTTCGTGGAACCTGCCCTTTCGTGGAGATCATCAATATTCTGGGTAATAATGTGCACGTCAAAATTTTTTTCAAGCTGAGCCAGGCCGAAATGTGCAGCATTGGGTTGAGCTTCCAGCACGTTTTGTCTGCGCATATTGTAAAAACGGAGCACCAGTTCCGGGTCTTTCTTCCAGGCACGGGGCGTTGCCACATCTTCCACATTGTACCCCTCCCATAACCCGTCACTATCCCTGAAAGTTTTCAAACCGCTTTCCGCGCTGATACCTGCGCCGGTCAATACAACCAGTTTCTTTTTTACAGCCATACATTATCCGATATCGTAAACAAAAAACAATGCCTGAAACTTACTATGCTTATTTCCTTGCGGTAAATCCTGCGGGAATATAAAGATCTCCTTTATCGTACATGTTGATGTAAATGCTAACGGTATCTTTGCTTCCTTCCCACCATACCCGGTATATATCCAGTAACCCCATATTGTTCAGCAGGCCATTAGGTGTTTTAAAGCTACAGCAGCTGCCTGCGCGAAAATAAGCGATCGGTTCGCCATTGGGCCCCAGTAATGCATTCAGGAATCTCCTTTCACTAACAGGCCCGATTCTTTCCCTGTTCCCTCCTGTTTTTACAGGATTTTCTTTTGTATAGCCATAGGTTTTATCAGTTGAAGTTTCTGTGAGCAGATAGGTATCTTCATCAATGAATTCAACTGTATACGTGCGCGTATCGCCAATGCCGGGATCTTTATCTTCAGCCTGCGATACCATTTTCTTTTGCGATGAACAGGCAATGAACAGGCAGGCGATGCCTGTAAAAAAGTATTTCCTCATGGGGTTATCATTGTTGTTTGCCGCTAAAGATAAATTTTTTGTATACAAAGAAAGAGGAAAGTTAACAGGCAGATGAGATCAGGAATAAGCGCATAAAAAAAGCATCAAGTTTAGTTTTCTTTTCCTGCTTTCGCATTCCTTTAATAACTTAACCCGATGCTTTCGTGAGATGCTTCCATCTTCTGACGGATTTCCGCGTCTCGAATGTTGCTTCCCTCTGTTTCCAGCTATCAGCAACGATGTACAGTAAAGATACGTCAGCCAGACCAGGTTTTCCAAATATTCCGGCAGCTTACTATGCACCAGCTTTGCACCTGTTTATGCACCTAAAACGGGCATAAACGCAGGTTAAAAGACAGGTTATGCACATATTCGGCCATGGGATGAATGCTTGCTTTTTCCTTTTAAAGCGTATTCCAAATTAGCCTCGCGGGCGGGCCCGCAAATTATAGGATATACCCCGGATTTTTTAGCCGCAGATGTACAGATTAAATCTGCGCATCTGCGGCAGTTTGCCCTCACCCCTTTATCCCCTCCATGGCGAGAGGAATAATGGTGCGAAAATTTGCAATGCACCCTCCTTTTAATTATATGGTAGAATGTATATAATTATGCAACTGATCTATCGTTTCCTGTTGAGCCAGGATGGTTTCTTTTACGATATCCAGCACTGATATGACCCCATAAAAATCATTATCGGTAAAAACCGGCAGGTAACGGATATTGTGTGCGGTCATGATGGTCATACAATCTTCCAAAGTATGCTCAAGCGCTACTTTAGGTAAATGCTCAAGCATGATTTCGCTTACCGGGGTGGCATTCGATGATTTACCTAACAGGATCACCTTGCGCGCATAATCTCTTTCCGTAGCCAGCCCGCAATACCGCCCGTCATAATCAACTACAATTACGGAGCCGATATTTTTTTCAGACATGATCTTCAAGGCTTCAAGCACCGTCGTATCCGGTGTAATGGTAACATTATGGCGTCCTTTCCTGTGGAAGATGTGAGCAACCGTCCTCATTGTTTTTAGTTTTAGTGGATAAATTCCTGGCAAACAGGGTATATTCTCTGCAAAAAGTTACGATAAATCAACGAATTGTATCCAAAATATTGCCAAAAGTTTTACACCGCCATACAGCTATTAAATTTTCGCTGTCTTTCTTTGAAACAGCATCATTGCCTGCACAAGAATATTCACCTGTTGTGTTAGCATATATCAATCAAATCAAAGTCATAACATCATATACCTGAAATGCAGGCGGCTGGCGGGTTGAAAACCGGATTTATCATACAATAAATTCGGATATAATAAGTTAATGTACATGCCGAACGATCATACAATTGCAGAAGATATGGAGCAGAAGCATAAAGGCAATTGACATTTGATAATCCGATTTAAAACCAATATTCCAAACCCTACCTATCCTGATATCATGAAGAACCGCTACCGCTTTATTTGTTGGCTGTGCTGTATGCTGGTAGGTATTACAGTGAGCAGGGGCCAGGATTTTCAGCCTTTTTTTGCAAAAGCTGAACCAGTTAATTCAGCCTCGTCCTTACATGCCGGTACGCCCACTGGATCCTTTTCCTTAAATAGCTTGTCCTTACTGACCGAAGAAAATCCTGAAAAAGCGGAAGGCTGGGCAATCGGCAGTAATCTCATTATCAGCAATCAAACTATTTGTGAAAATGCAACACCTGCCAGCTTAACCGGTACCTTGCCAACCGGTGGTACCGGTACGTTTGATTATCAGTGGCAAAGCAGTACGGCTTCCGGTACTTCCGGGTTTTCCAATATACCACTGGCTGCCAGCCAGCATTATGCACCACCGGCCTTAACAACAACAACATGGTACCGCAGGGTGGTGGTTTCAGGAGCGGAAAGCGATACCTCAGCCTCCATTCAGATCACAGTAAAACCATCGGTCATTAACCTGGTTATTACCAATCCTGATCCTGTCTGCGCACCCCAGGCGGTGGACATCACAGTTCCGGCTATTACCGCCGGCAGCACACCGGGATTAACGCTTACTTATCACACTACATCAACGGGTGGCGCAGTATTAGCAAATCCAAATTCAATCAGTGCTGCCACAAGCCTTAATAAAGACTATTATATAAAAGGAACCAACGGGTGCCAAATTGGAGTTGTAAAACCCGTGCGTGTTGTTATCAACAAACAACCTACCGTCTCTATCTCATCTCCACCCGGCCCTGTTTGCAAATATTCACCTGTTGTATTAATGGCATTTTCAATCGATGCCGGTACTACAACAACCTGGCAGAATATCGGCCCGGGTCCTATGGTAACGGTATACCCGCAAGAAACCACCACTTATACTTCGGTTGTAACCATGCCGGTAACAGGGTGTCAGCGGGTAGTGCCGGTAACAGTAAATGTGAAAGAATTCTCCATGTCCCTGGCTGCCAGTCCGCAGCCTGTAATTGCAGGCAACCCGGTAACATTCACTCCTGGCAGCGCCACCAGCTTTACTGTAACCGGGTGGCTGCCTGAAAACCTGTTTCCGAGTCAAATCGCTGCCACTCAAACCATTGCTATTCAAGATACTACCCGCACGTTTTCTGTTATAGGACGCTCGGAAGACGGGTGCCTGGACACGGCAAGCGTAAAAGTAAATATGGACGTAAACACAACAGATGTATTTGTTCCCAACGCGTTTACACCTAATAACGATGGCAAGAACGACATTTTCAAAGTGTATGGATCGTCCATTAAAAATATTGAAATGAAGATTTTTGACCAGTGGGGCAGAGCTATTCATGAAACCAATAACAACTCAACGGGCTGGGATGGCAACCATAATGGCAAACTGCAACCTGCCGGTACGTATATGTATGTTATCAAAATAAGACTGGAGAATGAAGACAGCTTCATAAGGAAAGGAACCATTCATCTGATAAGATAATTTATCTGAGCAACCTCTTATGGGTAAAAAAGAAGGAATGAAAATTAAATCTTTACACATCATTTTTACGGCACTGACAATGGCGGGTAGCTGGTGTACAAATGTTTTGCATGCCCAGGTGGATCCGCATTTTTCCCAGTATTTCATTCAGCCTATGTCGCTGAACCCCGCGCTTACCGGCGCCATAGAAGGCGATTACAGGGTATCTGCCGTATGGCGCACGCAATATGCCAATACGTTCTCTACCAAAGGAATTTCGGCTGAAATGCCCACCAGCAAGAACATGAATTTCGGCTTAAATATTTTCAATCAATCTTCGTCCGACGGCGCCTACAGCTACACCAATGGCTATATCAGCATGGCGTATACGGGGGTACGCTTCAAAGATCATTATCTGGTGATGGGAATGCAGGCGGGCATGATCAACCGGAGGTTCAATATAAGCAAGCTGCAGTTCGGCGATCAGTGGGTTTCGGGAGTAGGATACGATCCCTCCGCGCAAACAACAGAAGTATTTTACAAACCTTCCATATCATCAGTAGACATCAGCGCCGGGCTTGCCTATTACGATGCTACACCCGATAAAAAGGTAAACGTTTTTGCAGGCGTATCGGCTTATCATCTTACCAAACCGGACGGGCCTTTTATTTCAAAAGACAGCAAATCTATTTTGCCGATGCGCTACAGCGCTCATGCCGGGGCAAGGATTATGGTAAATGATTTTTTTAATATCGTACCCAACGTTTTGTATATGCGGCAGGGAAATGTGGACGAGAAAATGGTAGGCGCCTACCTGCAGATCAATGCCAGTGAAAAAACGGACCTGATGCTGGGAGCCAACCTCAGGTTGAATGATGCATTGTCTCCGTTTGCAGGGTTTTACTACAAAGGGTTAACGTTCGGACTGAGTTATGATGTTACGGCTTCTACCAAAAATGCAATGGCCATTAACCGCAACAGCCTTGAAGTGTCTGTATCATACACCTGGTGGAAGAAAAACTCGATACAAACCAAACCATTCTACTGTCCCCGCTTTTAAAAGCGGTTTAAAAATAATTAGTTATGTACAAGAATATAGGATGGCATAATGCAAACGGAAAAAATACACTGAAGTTCACCTCAGCCCTGTTCCTGTTTTTTCTTTTGGTATCTGCTACTTCCCTCCGGGCACAGGGAGGGAAAGCCGGATACTTTATACAGGCAGAAAAACTCTTCAGCGAAAAAAAATATTACGAAGCCATACAGCATTACGAAAAGTACCTGAGCACGGAAACCAGCATCGCAGCGCGATCCACTCCTTTTGCTGTAAGAAAAAAATCTCCGGGTAAATCAAACCTGAGCATGCACAACGAGGCGGTGTATCACCTGGCAGAAAGTTACCGGCATATGAACGATTGGGCCAAGGCCGAGAAATTATACAAAGAAGCTACCGGGTTTTCCAACAGGGCATATCCTGCAAGTCAGTACTGGTACGGCGTAAGCCTGAGAGCCAATAACAAGCCCGAAGAGGCGCTGGCTGCCTTTACAAGCTTCCAGGAAACATATTATACGATGGATGAATTGCTGGTAGGAGCCGATAAAGAGCTTGAAAACCTTAAGTTCCAGCAGGAAGAAAAATCAAAACTGAAAAACGGCTTCTTTGTAACAAAGCAGCCGGGCGCAGAAAATACGTCAACCTACGCTGCTGCTATTGACGGCGACAGCGTATATTTTACATCTATTTATAAAGATGCGGTCGCGGAAAAACAAGGTAAGGATTATTTTGTTGCAAGATTGTACAGGTCTACGGGCTATGATGACAATATCGCGGCGAATCCTGAAAAAGTAACTATCCCGGGAGAAGAAGGATCTCATATCGGGTTAGCAACTTTTACTCCTGAAGGTAAAAAAATGTTTTTCACCAGGTGGATGGTAGAAAACGGGGCAACGATATCTGCCATATTCAGTTCTGATAAAACAGATACCGGCTGGTCGAAGCCTGTAAAATTAGACGAGCCTGTTAATATGCCCGGATCTAACAGTACACAGCCTTTTGTTACCACCGATGGCAATTTCCTGCTGTTCTCGTCTAACCGGCCGGGTGGCGTGGGCAAATACGATTTATGGTATGCCACGCTGGATAGTAACGCCAATGTATTGCTTGTAACCAACATGGGCAATATCATTAATACTGCCGGGGATGAATTTTCTCCTTCGTATCATACCCTGTACAGGCATCTTTTTTATTCAAGCAACGGGCGTATAGGCATGGGAGGTTTTGATATATATTATGCAAAAGGAGATTTCCAGTTGTCTAACTGGGAAAAGGTTTCAAATGCCGGAAGCCCCATCAACTCCTCCAAAGATGATTTGTATTACGTTCCTACCGATCCTGATAATGTATGGAACACGGGCTTGCTGAGCTCAGACCGTGATACGGATTGCTGCCTGGATGTGTTTAGCGTACGGCAGGACAACGCGCAATATGTATCAGGAACTGTAATTGATTGTAAAACAAAGCAACCATTACAGGGTGTATCGCTCATCGTAAAAGACAGTAAAAAAGGAAAAACTGTACTCTCGCAGGAAACGGATGCGGAGGGGAAATACAATTTCCAGTTGAAGAATACTTCGCGGTTTGATATAGTGGCCAATAAGCAGGGGTATGAGGAAGCTACCGGTAATTACCTGGTTACCATGATTACCGGGAGAGATACCATACAGAATGACGCATTGTGTCTTTCTTTCATCGTTGCCAATCCTTCTAACCCCGAGCTGGACAACGCGCTCGAAGCATTAAACGAAACTTCTACACTGGCTAAATTCTCTTACAACAAATCCTATGTAGAGGGCAGCTATTACGAAAAGCTGGATTCACTTGCCAGACTGATGGAACGTTATCCGGATATTGTCATTGAAATTGGCGGACATACCGACTCAAGAGGTAAAGAATCATATAACCTGATCCTTGCGCAAAAACGTGTGGACGCGTGTATAAAATATCTCGCTAAGAAAGGCATCAGCAAAGACCGCCTGGTGGGCAAAGCCTATGGTGAATGCTGCCCGCTTGAGCCCGAAACAATCAACGGCCAGGATAACCCTGCTGCACGTGAAAGGAACAGGAGGGTGGAATACAAGCTGCTGAAAGGCAAAGTGAATGAACAATAGCTACAAAAGGTTGCCGTGCGGCTCTTCTGCGCTGCAAACCTTACCCGCTGTGTGAAGCGCCCTCGCTTCACACATAAATGATGTAGCCTCCGGCTACGGCTATAATCGCCGGAGGCGATAAGATAGCTGTGCGAGGCGAGGACGCCTCGCACAGCAAGGCGATAATACAGTGGTACGAAGCGAGGACGCTTCGCTCAGCAAAGACCAATATCAATAAGCAGATACTACAGGCATAAGATCAGCGGCGGAAAATGAATACAGGTAACGGGCTTTGATTTCTTTTGCCTCCTGTGCTTTGTGCTGCGCTTCGAGCGAGTGATACAGCCCTGATAAGGACCACCCGTTGCCCGGATTCCAGATCAGATCCTCCCGGTATGTCTTTTCCGCTTCTTCCGGTTGACCCATCTGCAAAAGAAAAGCGCCCAGGTACTGACGGGCAGGCAGCATCCACAACTTGGGTTCCGTATAGATCAGCCTGTCCTCTGCAGCAATCGCTTTCCTGATGGCTTTAAGTGCATCATTGTATTTTCCCTGGGAGAACTTAATATTGGCAAGCAAAACATGCTCCGCCACAACAGAACATTCATAAGGACTGCTCATATGAGGAACAAACCGTTCCTTCAAATTACTATCCTTTTGCTTTTGCCTGAGTTGTTCCAGACACTTTGTGGCTTGCACATAGTCTCGGTTTTTGGCATAAGCCATTCCTTTTGCAAAATCATTCAAAAGGCCGGCATAGCTCCATCCGGTATCAATGAATGTACTGTCCTGCAGTATATCCTGCCATTTGCCCGTTCTTACCATCGCCAGTGTTGGGAACATGTACAGGTATTGATCGTAAGTATTGCCGGCCGACGGATTAACATTCCTGCGCAACAATTCAGCTCTTTGGATAGCAGTACTGTACATAGCGCCGCTTAAAGCACAATAGGCGCCTACGGCATAATAGTGATTGCTGTGCTTCATTAAGTTCAGCTCGTTTTCCAGCAAAGCATACTGTCCCAGGCTTTTATCTGCCGCTTCATTTACCTGAACGCCTTTTTCAAAATATCCTATACGCTCGTATTCATGACTCGACATGTGCACCATGTGTGCAACACCCGGGAATAATTTACATAATGAATCTGCATTAGGCAATGCGACTTCGGGGTTGCGGGAAGCTTCGGTCAAATGAATATAGTAATGCAAACCGGCAGGATGTTGGGCATTTTGTCTTAAAACAGCTTCACAGCGCTGCACGAGCTCAGGGGTCCAGGGTTTGGGAACACCATCATTGTTCCAGAAATCCCAGGGATGTACCAGCATCTGCGCATCGATATACAAAGCTTGTACATCGGGGTCATTGGTATACTTTACCGCAAGCGGTTGCATGGCTTGCGCATAATCCACATTCCGCTGTTTTCTTTGTTCATCTTTCCTGTCGTTCATGTTATACCGGGTGTTCATCGCCCGGATCAGGTCCTGCTCTTTTTCAGATGCCTGTTCCCTGTATTCATTCATCCGTTGCAGTACGCCCGGTACTTCCTCACTCATCATATAACCATGTCCATAATTGTAAGTGGGACCCATTGCCAGCGCCTGCGCCCAATACAATATGGCACAGGCACTGTCGAACCTGGCCGCTTCCCTGAACGAAGCCAGCGCCTCTTTTGAATGATAGCTGTAGTACATGGTCAGCCCCTGGTTAAAATACAACTGCGCACTGTCGTTGCCGGTGCTGATCTTATAGAAATGATTTCCCCAGCCTGGCAAAACAGATATAAACTTTCCACTTTTATTCGCACGGATTTTTTCATTGACAACCGGGGCGCAACTTACCACAGCGGATATTTCCTGCGGATCCTCCTGCACGATAGCAGGATTGCTATGGCTTGTATTCATCCACGCCATCATTGTTTCCGCAAAAAGTAAAAACCCTAAGATGCATATACTCTTTTTCATGCATTTCATATTCATGATTTTTACAAGTAACAAGAGAAATTACATTCCATCTCAAGGCAGGGCAACTTGCTTTTCGCGTATTAAATATACAAATGTTTTATAGCAGGGAAAAGGGGATGCAATCTGATATCCAATGAAGTTTTACAAAGCTTGCTGTATACTGCATTTAAAAGAAAGACCTCCAACCGGGGCAGATCGAAATTAAAACGAAGTAACGGGACCCCGGCTGCCATATAGTATTTATGCCTACTATCCAGGCACCAGGAGATTTATATTACATTCAGAATATAATAATCAATTATAGATAAATTATCATACTGCAAGGGCCATGTATGAGCTCCTGATAAACTGACAGTTTAATTTAGAAATGAAATTGAATAATATTTTTCTTTGGGTTCATCCGCAAAACAGCTCCGTTGGAAGGTTTGGAAAAACTGCCCTTTCTTATCCGGATGGTATACGGCATTCCTTCAAAGCTGCAATCAATCTGCTTTGTTCCCATAGCCCCAAAAGGAAGCTGAACACCTTCTGCCGTTGTGAGATCAAGGAACCAATTGACAGGTAAAGGAGTTGTCACTTGTGTTGTCATTTTTTTCTCCGACAGCTCAATTTCTACAGTTCCCTGTATGTTTTTTAATGGCCAGCTGATATGGATACTGGCCATCCCGCTTTTTGTAAACTCCGGATCGCCTCCTTCAAGCAATTCCTCTTTTCCTCCGATAATAGCCTTTAACCTTAGCCCTGCCAGTTGCTGAGGCTTGCTCCAGATATATCCGTCCACAAAAGGCAATGTAAAAAATTTACACTCGTTTTCTGTTACAGGTTGTTGTTCATAAGCAGACGGGAAATGCTCATTGAATATATGAATATCCCTTATCCTGAGTGTGCCATTCTCCCAAAGCAGGTTGGTTCTGTAAAAGCGGCTGTTGAACCAGATCGTTTTGAGATCGCTACCCTCAATATCTTTGCTAACAGAAAAGCTGGTGGCCGGGGTAACTTTAAATTGCTGCCGGAACCACCTGCCGGAAGTTTCCAGCGTCTCAACGCGTATCTTGTTCTCATCGCGTAAACGGGCGATAAGCGGCATCTGTATCTCAAAACCTTTTGACATGGCATCCCAGGTAAAAGAATTCTCCTGTCCTGCCTGTACGTAATTGAACCCGAGAGACGCGTCATCCACCAGAGTGTTGAAAAACCAATTGACCCAGGCAGCATCGCCACCTCCGAACTTGTATACAGGTTCAAGAGTGATTACTCCCTGTCGCCCTGAGCCCAGTCCATGATCATATTGCCTGACCGGATCGCTTCCCAGCATTCTGAAAACAGGAACAGGTATTTGTTGGGCCGCGTGCTGGGCAGGCATATAAGAATTGATTTTGCTGGGATAATAGGCCTGGTTCCAATAGCCTCCCCAAAGCGTGTACCCATCCGTGCCATACTGGTCTTTACAATTGGCTGATGCTATGATATGATATTTCCTGTACATATAGTTTAAACTATGTGCATCAATAAACCAGGATGCCACAGATTTAGGATAATAGCCAAAAATGCTTTTAAAATCATTCATATAAACATCTATCAGTTGCTCACGCTGCTGTGGCGTATATCCTGTCGAAAAACCAACATCCGCATGCCAGTCCCATGGATATCGCCCCCGCCACTTGAGTCCCGCTTTTTCAACAAGCAGTTGCGGGAGCTCCCACCAGGCTCCTATTTCAAAAGAATCTGCCGGCAAACTTTTCAGCAGCAATTGATACCTGCTATCCATCAATGCATCGTACTGCAATAAAAAAGTACCGCTCAGTTTGTATTGCTTCATAATCTTCACCTGTTGCACTACTGTTTGGTATAATACCTCTTCAGTGATTTTAGCATCGCGTGGTTCCAAAAGCCGGATAAAATTTATGATGTTTACGATTTTGGGCGGTTCACTAAAGGAGCTCATGCAGGTAAGGCAGAACAAACAGGTAGCAATAACCCACGCAGATCTTTTTTTGTATACAGAGATATTCATGAATAAAATTAAAATAATAAAAAATGGGGCCGACTAAAAAGATCTTCATTGACATCTGCCCTGGCGAAGAAGCAATCTAAAAATACTTAAATATTTATCATTCAATGAGATTGGTTTCCTACCACAAGCGGGATTTCTCCCTAACAAAAATGTTCAATGACCTTTTTGTCGGCCCTATGTAAAGATGATTACCAGCCAGGGTTCTGCTGCAATTCAAATCCATTGGTGGTATAAAATGCAACTTCTCTTGTTGGTAATGGCTGCAGGTAATTCCTGTTAGCGTTGAATGTCCTGTTGGTTTCAGTGATCAAAAAGCCATCCGCATCTGTTCTGTTCTGATAAACAGCATCACTGTACAATGGATAGCTTTGCCAGGCAGATCCTTTGATTTTGATGCCTTTTATATCCTGCGCCAGTTCTGTTTCTGCAGTTTTCCACCTGCGGAGATCGTCATAACGAAATCCTTCCAACGCCAGTTCTATCGTTCTTTCACGGCGGATCTCTGTTCTCATATCCAAACCATGGGTAGCAGCGAATGCATTGGTAAGATAAGGCATTCCTGCCCTGTCTCTGATAACATTGATTGAAAGGTTCAGATCTGCATCTGAAATAGATTCATTCTTCTCAAAAACAGCTTCCGCGTAGATCAGCAATACTTCTGCATAACGGATCAGGTGTTTATCAAAATCAAATAAACTTGCGTCCCCCATTTGTCCGCTGTTGTTGGCAACCGGGTCTTCACTCATGTATTTATAGAGTATATACCCGGTATTAAAATTTCGTTGCGGCTTGTCCGGATAGTTGGCAATTTTTGTTACAGAAAAGAATACACGATTGGTAAGCGTTCCCGGAATGATCATTGTCATAGTCATCCGGGGATCTCTTTTCTCAAACTCGGAAGTCATCGTTGCATATCCCCGGAATACGGAGCCGGGGTTCGTAATGGGCAAACCGGTTGTATCGAGGTACATATCGGCCAGCTTTTTAGTAGGATTATAACCCGAGCCATCGTATTGGTATGGCATATCATGACCAAGAATATTTCTTGCATACCTGCGGTCAAAGATGCATTCCTGAGAATCGTCTCCGGCTTCTATAAAAAGATAACGATAGCTTTGCGCACCGCTTCCGGTATATAATGCGTATGTTCCCCCGGAGATTACCACATTGGATGATGCAATTGCAATATCAAGATATTTACCTGCGTCTGCACCTCCTCTGAATTTTTCCCAGGTACCCTGATACAGAGCCACTCTTGCACGCAGCGACAAAGCCGCGCCTTTGGTAATCCTGCCAATGTCGGGGTTGGAAAGATCGGATCTTACCGGCAGGTCGTTTTGAGCTTCATCAAGGTCTTTCAGAATGAAGTCAGCCGTGGCCACCTGAGAAGAACGTGATGTAAACAAGTCCGGGTCTTCTGTATTCAACACGGTTGTAATGAGTGGCACCCCACCATACAACCGAAGCAGTTTCCAGTAATACCACGCGCGAAAGAACTTTGCTTCTGCAACATATCTTTTAATACTATTGTCTGAGGAAGCTGCAGCCTTTTCAATGATATTGTTGCAGGCGCGGATAAAATTATAGCTATTGTTCCAGGTGGTTGAAGTTTCAGATACTGTAAGGGTACTGTTGCTTACACTGTTTGGAAAATTAAAAGCAATGTCCGACTCGGTATCTTCAAAGCCGAAACGATCAAGTCCCTGGTAAAGCCGGTTGGCAGCCAGTTTGAAATCATTGGCGGTTTTCCAAAAAGTAGCATCCGTGATATTTTCTTCCGAAACGAGTTCTAACTGCTTCGCACAACTTAACGATGCTAATGCGATGATCGTCACACATAAATACTGGTACGATCTTATATTCAAGATATTTATGATTTTCATGATTGTTGTAATTAAAATTTTACATTAAGACCAACGGAATACACTTTGCTGAAAGGGTATGTTCCTTCATTTCTGAACCCGTCTTCAGGATCGAAATTGCCACCAAGCGTACCTTTGGAAAAGGTGAGCAGATCCTGTCCGCTGATATAAATGCGCAGTGAAGTAATCCTGAGTCTTTGCAGCAAAGCCGGAGAGAGATTATAGCCCAGTGTAATGGTCTTAAATCTCAGATAAGCGGCGTTTTGCATGGTAAGTGTAGAAGTACGGTAGTTATAGTTTCTTATACCGTCGTATCCAACGGAGCCGGGCAGATAGCGTGGATATGGTGCATCGGGACGATCCGGTGTCCATGTCTTTCCGTAATAATAGGTAAGAGAAGGCCAGAAAAAAGTATTGGGAGTTGCAATAGCACCCTGGTATTGTATATTCCGTTTTCCCACCCCCTGTAAAAAAATACTCAGGTCGAATTGCCTGTAAGCCACGTTAATGGTAGAAGAATAAGTGTAGCGCGGAAGAAGGTTCCCTAAATATACCATGTCTCCTGCAAGACCTTTTGACTGATCGCCGAAAGCTGTCAAAGCTCCGTCGCCATCCACATCTTTGTACATTACATCCCCAACGGCGATGTTTGACGGAACCCCCTGAAGGGTTTTGTACTTGTCCAGTTGGTCCTGGGTCTTGATAATTCCTTCGTATACATACCCGAAATAAGAATAGATAGAATATCCTTTTCTTACAAAGTTCAGACCCTCACTATAGGAGTCACTGTTTTTTAGTTCTACCAGTTTGTTTTTACTGTCGCTCAGTTGCACCGAAATGCTGTACCGGAAATCACGGAACTGATCTTTCCATGTAATGATGGTTTCGAACCCTTTGGTTTCAAGTTTTCCCTGGTTAGAAGTTGGCGGCGTACCGCCATAGGTAGCAGGCACAGCTATTTTGACGAGCATATCATTGTTGGTCTTATTAAAGTAATCAAAGGAGAAGGACAACCTTGATTTAAGCATCTGCAGATCAATACCAACATTTCTGTTTTCAATGGTTTCCCAGGTTCTGTCTGCAGATGCAGGGTTGGCCAGAGCTCCCGGAACACCTGCATTAGGAGATCCCAGCGGGTACACTCCACCTATATTGATCAGGGGAATATAATCGTATAATCCCAGTGAAGGAATTTCCTGGTTACCCATCTTTCCCCAGGAAACCCGCAGTTTTAACAAATCAAACAATCGCATGTCTCTTATGAATTTCTCGTCCGACAAATTGTAGGCGATAGCCGCGGACGGGAACAAAGCGCTCCAGCGTTTACTTGGAGCAAATTTCGAGCTGCCGTCAGCCCTGGCAGTAACATCCAGCACCAGCTTTTGCTTAAACGTATAGCTGGCCCGCCCAAAGTACGAATTCAACGCCTGTGCCTGTTGCAGGCCAGTAAAATTAGCATAGGCAACATTGGTTCGATCTGCCAGGTTCAATGTAAAAATGTCGTTGCTCGGGAAGTTGTAGCCTGTAGTTGTTTGTCCTTCATAGTTTGTTTGCTCCAGAGATGTACCCGCTGTAAGATTAACAGAATGATCTGAGCCCAGTTGCTTATTGTAATCTGCATATACCTGGTACAGCCTGTACAGTGTTTTTTTATTTTGATAGGAAGCAGAATTGGGGGTATTGCGAATATCCTGGATGCTTCCTGCATAATTATATCTTGTAAATGTACGGTTGATACCATTGTCATTGAAGTAATCAAATCTCACGGCAACCTGCCCGGTAAGCGTTAGCCCGTCAATGATTTTATAATCTAATTTAAAATTCGAATTAATCCTTGAAAGGCTGTATTTTCTTGTTCCCGCTTCTGTAAGTGACTGGGCAGGATTTTCATAGCCCTGGTATCCATAAAACTGCCCGAGTGGGTTGTAAACGGGCTGGTAAGGGAACTGACGGGTTACATTGGTTAACGCATTGTCCAGCATATTGGGCTCCTCTGTTGCAGTATGCTCAAAACTGGTACGCGTATCCAAATGCAATTTTCTCGACAGGCGGAAATTGTAATTCAGGCGTAAGTTATATCTGTCTGATTTATTTTTGCCAAAACGCAACAGCCCATCATCATGGTTATACCCGAGTGAAACCAGGTAATTGTTATTTTCTCCACCGCCCGATACAGAAACATTATGCAATTGCTGCACGGCATTTTTGTAAACAACATCGTTCCAGTTGGTATATCCGTAGAAACCAGGATAGCTGGTAATGCCATAATTCCATCCCTGATCAAGATCCGGTGCCGCATTTGCCCTGATTTTTTCAAATACCTCTTCCGGGAATCCTGCAATGCCTGCGTTCCGTAAGCCTTCATCCTGGAACTCGGCATATTGCAGTGTATTCTGTATCTTCCTCAGATAAGCAGGGGTTTTCAGACCTATGTTAACAGTGTAATCAATGACCGGCGTGCCTCTTCTGCCATTTTTTGTTGTAACCAGGATTACGCCATCTGCTGCCCTGGCACCATAAATAGATGCGGCTGCGTCTTTCAAAACGGATATTTGTACAATATCGTTGGGGTTGGTGGTTGTCAGATCGCCGGGTATACCATCTATCAACACCAGCGGTTGGTTCCCGTTGGCAGAAGATACCGCATTGTCGGTACTAATGGAAGAATAACCCCTTACCTGAAGCGTATAGCCCTGCTCGCCTGGTTGTCCACTGGCACGTGTAATGGTCATGCCTGGTATGGCGCCCTGCAGGGCATCAAAGGAATTGTTCAGCGGCCTGTTTTCAAAAACGTCGCTCTTTACCGTGTAAATAGCCCCGGTAACGGCTCCTTTTGTACGGGTACCGTATCCTACCATTACAATTTCGCTCAATTTTGCATCGGCAATTTCCAGCGAAATGCTTAAGCCTTTTCCCTGTTTTACTACGTTCTCGGTCAGCTTGTATTCTTTAGCTACATATCCAACAAAAGAGATCACCAGTATATCTCCCTGCTTTGCATCAATAGCAAAAGATCCGTCTTCAGCAGTTATGGCTGAAGCGCCTGTTCCCTTAACAGTAACGGAAGCGCCGGCAAGTGGCTTCCCGTCGGGATCACGGACTATACCGCGAACAGACGGCGCCACCTGCACACTGTCCCGGAAAAAAGGACTAAGTACTACAGGAATTTTCTTCTCAAATAAAACAATGGTCTTATCTTTTATCAGGAAGTCTATTGGCTGGTCTTTGAGCACTGTCTTCAGTAATTCAGTTAAGTCCATCTGATATGCACTGATGGAAACAGGTTTACTGACAGATATAACTTCCGTATTGCCGAATACAACATATCCTGTCTGTGCTTCAATAGCAGCAATGATTTTTTTCATTGGCAGGCGCTGTCCTCGTATAGACACATGTTGCGCGATACCCGAAGCCTGTACCTGGATGAAAGCTGCCGTTAGTAAGACAATCGTTAATTTCATAGCAATCAGTGTTTTGGCCATGTTGCCGGGTAATCCGGGAAACCATTTCCCGTTTTTCTTGCGGGATGTAACGTGCCCGGGAACTGGCATAAAATCCCCGGCCCTGAACGCATTTTTTTGCATAAATTGCAATTGATTTGGTTGTTAATAAAAGTGGTTCGTCTATCCTTTTACGTCAACTGAATTGTAACCGGAAGTGTGGCAACGCTTTCGGTTTTTTTGACGCAATCTGATACTGTTATAGGGGTGCTATCAAGGTTTAACAATAATTTTTCGGCCGTCAATTTGAAAATGCACTTTCGATTTTTCCAGGATCAGCAACAGGTCATTCAATGTGATATTTTTTGTCATCTTTCCAAAGAAGCGGATATCCGGAATATTTTTTTCATAGGTAACCTCAATATCGTACCAGCGTTCCAACTGCTGCATCGCCTCTCTTAATCCAGCATCGTTAAAGTCGAAGAGACCATCCTTCCAGGCAATCACCCTGGCTGTTTCTACATCGCTGCTTGTTGTTAGCTCAAGCGTTTCATTATTCAATTTCGTTTGCTCGCCCGGGCGTAGTACCTTATTTTTTCTCCCCAAAGCATCATTTTTAATACTGAACCTGACGCTGCCTTCCAATAAGGTAGTTGTAATAGCAGGCTCGTTGCTATAGGCATTCACGTTGAAATGTGTTCCTATTACTTCTATTTCTGCCTGCTGGTTTAGTTTTACTTTAAAGGGATGCGAGGGATCTTTTGCTACTTCAAAATAAGCTTCGCCTGTCACTTCAACTACCCTGTCCTGACCAGTGAAAACCGTGGGATAATGTATGGAGCTTGCTGCATTGAGCCACACCTTTGTACCATCGTGTAATTGTATATGATATTGGCGTCCTTTAGGAGTACTCAACGTATTATAGGCTATTTGGTCTATATGTTCTCCTGCGGTCATATAAGCCAGCTTACCTTGCTGAATAACAATATCGGCGCCATTCTGACCAGAGATCTTCTCTGCGCTGCCGGAGCTATCCAGTACAATGGTCGAACCGTCTGCCAGTGTAAGAAGCGCGCCGTTTTGGCCGGGCAGGATTACGGAAGGTGCGGGCGCATCTGCCTCTGCAATTGCCGGAATGACATTTCTTTGCTTCCCGAAGTATATTCGAACTGATAACAATAATAAAATGCACGCAGCCGCGGCTGCCCATCCATACCATCGCCTCCTTCCCGGCACAAACGGAACGGGTTCCGGACTGATAAATTTATGACGCTCTAACGCACGGTCGGCCAATTCTTCGTATCGAAGTAAGTCTTCGTTACTAAGTGTACTGCCATCCTTCATCTGGTCCATCATAACTTCGGAAAACAATTCGTAATCCTCTGAACTGCCTGTAAAGGCAGATAGCTCTTCGAGCTCGGACGGTGTCGCAGTATTATCACTATATCGCTGTATCAGGTATAACAGTCTTGATCTGTTCATATCTTATGATTACTGTTATAGACCCTGGAAAACTGAAAAAGGCCCCCATATAGACAAATAAAAATTTTCGGAACCGGCAGATAAAAAGAGGCTTATTCAAAAACGATGAGCAAAATACACATCAGAAGATAGGTTTTACCGGATCTCATCAGGTCACGCCGGATATTGTGCAGCGCAACAGTTAACGTCTTTTTTACATACTTGTTTGATAATCCGAGTTTTATGGCTATCTCGGAAATCTTTAGTCCTTGTTCGCGGCTCAAGCTATAAATTTCTCTTTGGCGTGGAGACAGAGACGTTACGGCATGATGAATGATCTTATGAGTTTCCCGCATAGAACAAGCCTGTTCTGTACTGTTGGAAAAGTTTGTTGTATGAATATCAGTGATATAGTCGAGAGAGACATGTTGAAGTCCGTATTTTTTCAGATACCTGAAACATTCATTGCTAAATATACGATATACCCAGGCGCGTACAGAATCAACGCCACGTAATTTCTCCCGATGCATCCATAGCCTGATGAGTGATTCCTGGATGACTTCAGAAACCAGCTCTTCCGATTTAAGGATCTTCCTTCCCGAATTAACAAGATTAGGAAGAAACCTCAGATATAACTCTTTAAAAGCTCTTTCGTCTCCGTCAGCAATCAACAATGCGAGTTCTTTTTCGCTTTTTTCATTATATGGACTGTAAGACATCAACCGTTACTTAGTTAATTCAAATACAAAATTAACATTTCCACCAATTTGAAGTAGCAGGCAAAGTTACTCGACTTTAGAAAATTAATGATAGTTAATCGTTTGTTTTACGCGATTTCAAAAAATTTGGGATGCCCCAGCCAAAGCGGAGAGTTGCATTCTTTGATATTTTTTATTCTGTGGGGTATCAAAGATCAACCAGCCGGTTATAATGGTAACCGTACCTTATTTTTTCATTTTTAAATCTTCCAACATGAATGAGTTATTGCTGATACTGCTGATCGTATTTACCCTGATGACATTTTTGTCTTTAAACCGGAAAATGGGAAATCATTCAGCAGCTACTCCTGTTCCGCTACCGGCATTACAACCGGAGTTCATAAAAGAAACAAAGGTTTTGTATTCCTCCACGGAAAAAGAATACAACAGGTCATGGTCGGTAACGTCTGTTGCAGGAGACTTTGTTTCGGACGCAAAAAAAGAAATGAAGGTAATATATCACCAGCTATGCAAAAACAACAATCAGTTTCCTTATCTCCCGGCTGACAGTGAAATAGAATTCATGCAGGATGTTTGTGTGATCTCTTCTATCAGCGATCTGCAGTATCATCATGTACTGCTGCCGGCGGACTTTACAATTTAACTTTTCCCGGCTTGCTTATTTTCTATCATTAATGGTTTGTGCGAACCGGATAAAAAAAGCAAGCGACTCGGGGTTTCTTACCGATCCCCGGTTGACAGATTTTTCTGCTGGTTTTCCCATCAATATCTTTTTAACCGGCGTCTCCATTTTTTTCCCGCTGATGGTATAGGGTATGTCCTCTGTCTCAATGATCTCGTCGGGCACATGCCGGGGAGAACAGGCACTGCGCAAAGTGTTTTTAATGGAAAGCTTCACTTCGTCACTTAACTTTTCTCCTTCCTTCATTACAACAAATAGTGGCATATAATCACCGCCGCCCGGTTGTTCTATATTCACCACCAGGCTGTCTTTTACCTGGCTAATATTATCTATCGCCCTGTATACCTCGGCTGTTCCTATCCGCACCCCCTGCCTGTTAAGCGTGGCATCGGATCTTCCCAGGATCACCACTCCTCCCCGCGGCGTTATTTTTACCCAATCGCCATGGCGCCATACCCCGGCATATGTATCGAAATAACTCTCATTGTATTTTTTAAACCCGGGATCATTCCAGAAAAAGACGGGCATAGAAGGCATGGCTTTCGCGATCACCATCTCCCCTACCTCATCCTCCATTGCATTTCCATCATCGTCGTATGCATATAACTCGCACCCCAAGGCCCTTCCCTGTATTTCCCCTTCATATACGGGCGCCCAGGGATTACCTCCCACAAAGGCCGTGCACACATCGGTACCTCCGCTCATACTGCAAAGCCACACATCCTTTTTTATATTTTCATATACATACTCAAATCCTTCGGGCGGCAACGGCGACCCGGTTGAGCTGACAGACCGCAACGCCGACAGGTTAAAAGAATGTTCCGGGCTGATCCCGGATTTTTTGCATGCCATAATATAAGGAGCGCTTGTACCGAAATGCTGCACAGAGGCTGTTTCCGCCAGCTTCCACAACACGTCAAGGCCGGGATAACCGGGACTGCCATCGTACAGCACAATGGTTGCACCGGCCAACAAAGCCGCATTGATAAAATTCCACATCATCCAACCAGTAGTGGTAAACCAGAAAAAATGTTCCCCTTTCTTTACATCGTTTTGCAGTACCAGGTACTTGTAATGTTCCAGCAACACGCCTCCGTGGCTATGTGTAATGGCTTTAGGCATTCCGGTTGTACCTGAAGAATACAGGATCCATGCGGGATGATCGAAAGCCACCGGTATAAATCTTAACGGTTCCTTCACCGGCCGGATCACGTCATCCCACAGAACAGTATTACTCCATGTATCAACCTGCAATCCTTTGTCAAGATAAGGTACAAGCACTGTTTTTTTCAATGATGGAATGGAAGCGGCTATTTTTCGAACATCTTCTTTCCGGTCGAACCGTTTTCCATTGTAGGTATATCCATCTACTGCTATCAGTATAGACGGTTCAACCTGTTGAAACCTGTCCATAACGCTGCCGGAGCCAAAATCAGGAGAACAGCTTGTCCATACAGCGCCAAGCGATAAGGCCGCCAGCAGGCAAATGGTAGCTTCGGGTATGCATGGCAGGTAGCCTGCGATCCGGTCGCCGGGCCGTATACCCTGCTGCAGGAAAAACTGCTGCAACGCGGCTGTTTTTTGCTCCAGTTCCTGCCAGGTCGTAGCTGAAAGCGTGTGGCGCTCAGACTGAAACAGGATAGCGGGATTTTCTTTATTGGCATTCCTGAAAACATGCTCTGCATAATTGAGCGTACTGCCTTCAAACCATTTGGTATGCGGCATGGCATCATCGCTCATCACGCTTTTATAAGGCGAATGATGGATGATGCCAAAATAATCTGAAATACTTTTCCAGAAATCTGCCGGAAATTCAACTGACCATTTCCACAAAGAGGAATAATCATTAAAAGAAAGCCCCAGCTTTTGTTTCAGCCAATCGGCGTATTGTGTAAGATTGCTGTTGTTCCTGAATGATGCAGAGGGCGTCCATAATACCCGGGGTTCCATACTATTCATTTAGCAAGAGAAAATTGAATCTTTTGTTTTGCCAATGGCTAGGCCGATAATTCCCCGATAGCCTGTGCTAAAGTATCCACTTCTTTCAAAGTAGTATATACATGCGGGGTTACCCGTACGCAATTTACATTGGCATATACCATCGCCGTTGTATGTATGCGGTATTTATCGAACAGCATACCGCTCAGCGCCACAGACTCTATCCCGTCTATACTTACCCCGCAAATGGCACAGGAATAATCATGCCTGAGCGAAGTATGTAATTTTACTTTTTTTAAGGGCTGTACTTTTTCAGCCCAGTAGTTTTTAAGGTACCGTACACGTTCTTCTTTGCGCTTTGGACCAATTGCATTATGAAAGTCAATGGCTTCCACAATGCCCTGTTCGATAGGAAAGCTGCGGGTGCCCAAAGTCTCAAACTTCCGTATATTATCGCTCCTGGGATTGTCGTTGCACAGCAGTGGCCATATCTTTGGGATCTTTTCTTTCCTGATCCATAACATACCACTGCCGATCGGGGCGCTCAGGAATTTATGCAGACTGGTTCCCAGGTAATCGCAATGCAGATCGGGGATCTTAAAATCGAGCAGGCCGAACCCATGCGCGCTGTCGCAGATCACTTCTATGCCCCGCTGATGCGCCATATCCGCTATCTTTCTTACCGGCATGATCTGTCCTACCCAATTCACCACATGCGTAACATGAATCACTTTTGTTTTGGGTGTGATCAGCTTCCTGTATTCGTCTACAATCTCTTCATCGTTCTCAATAGGGAAATTAAAAGTGATTTGTTTGTATACGATCCCCTCACGCTGGGCCCGTTGCCTCCAGGCTGCCATCATATTGGGATAGTCGTGCATAGAACCTATCACCTCATCTCCTTTTTTCAGATCCATTCCGTATATCACACTGTTCAGCGCTTCCGTTGCATTGCGGTTAACAGCAACTTCTTCGGCATCGCAGCCTGCCAGCGCAGCCAGCTTCTGCCTTAGGGGCTCTCTTCCTTTGTCGAGTATGCGCCACATGTAATAAGAAGGCCCCTGGTTAGACATGCGGTTGTATTTCTCCACGGCATCCTGTACAATACGTGGAGAAGGACTTACGCCGCCATTATTGAAGTTGATGATATCGGGGCTTACTGAATATGCCTGCTGTATGATACTCCAGTAATCTTCGTCGAGTGCCGCCTGTAAAGGATCGGTGTTTTTTAAACGTGCTGATGCGTGTTCTATCTTTTCTGCAAACAGGCTATTGGCTGATAGAGCGCCGATAGCGCCCATACCTATATTTCTCAAAAATGTTCTCCGGTTCTTTTGCATCTCAGGGTAAAAAGTTTAAATAAATGATGCCCTAAAGATAGGACGAAAAGTTGTTTGGGTATCAGCCGGGTGTATTTCAAATTGGTCGAGCAGTCGCGTCTGCAAAACATAAGATATACCCTGGCCTTTTTAGCCGCAGATGCGCAGATTGGATTAAATCTGTGCATCTGCGGCATTTTCTGTATGGTGATATATAACGAACTTGCTGCATAATATCCATCCAACCAGAGGATGCAACAGGGTGTATATATAGTTTGCTTCATACCCATCATTCCGGTCGGTGAGACACTATGGCCATCAACTTAAGGAACATGAGCCATAAAATTACCCCGAATGGGGTCTAATTTGAATAGCCATCGGTGCAACCGGTGGGCAAATGAAACCGTTTTGATAGGGAGTGACCAAAAAGGTTACTAAATAAATAATTTATTCGGGTAGGTGATGGAGACTAATAGTCGTTTATGCGATTCTCAACGCCTTCATTTACCTTTTTGGTCAGCCCCCAAAATTTCGACATTTTTACCGTGAGTTTCACTCACGGCTATTCAAACCTGCCTGCCGCAGGCACGGTTCAGGCCCTCCGGGCTTAAGTTGACGGCTATGGTGAGACCCGTCCGACTGGTCATCCCCGCCTGAATGACCTAGTCGGGCAGGCGGGCGGGCACCGACCAGTAGCGGGTTCTACAGGTGGGTGCCTGCCTGTCCGGCAGGCACCCACCTGCGAAAATTTGAAATACACCTGTATCAGCCTTTCGGGGCAAATAC
This sequence comes from Chitinophagaceae bacterium, assembly GCA_019638615.1. GTDB lineage: Bacteria > Bacteroidota > Bacteroidia > Chitinophagales > Chitinophagaceae > Agriterribacter. The sequence continues at coordinate 190,555 of JAHBTL010000007.1, forward strand.
ATCTAAATAAAAATACAGCTTTCGTAAACCAAAGGCCGGAGTAAAATTTACGGCACTTTAACAATGGAAGCGCTGGTGTTTACCAATGCGCAAAATCTTTTTCATAATTTCCCTGTATGCGTTCCATAGGCGGGTTGAAGTAGCCGTATTTTACATGCGGAAATTCTTCATGAATTAATTCCATCAGTTGTTTGATCCCTATACATTCCCCGGTTTCATGCACGCCAATCTTTCCCATGTACCAATCAGGATCTATATTGAAATTCCTCCACTGGATCATCGTAAGACCGGTATCGGCGATTAGCTTTCTTAATGCCTCGTATTCTTCCACACTATCCGTCATGCCGGGAAAAACAAAATAATTGACAGAAGCCCAGCCATTGTAGCTTCTCACCACCTTCAGGCTTTCCACAATGTCTTCAAAGCTGTAATTATTAGGACGATAGTATGCCTCGTATATATGTTTGCGGGCAGAATTGGTACTCACGCGGATGCTGTTCAATCCTGCTTCGCACAGCGCCTGCACGGCCGCCGGCTTTGATCCGTTGGTATTGATATTGATGCTTCCTTTACCGGTATGCTTCCGGATCTCAATAATTGACTTCCGGATGGTTTCCCACATCAGCAAAGGTTCTCCCTCGCATCCCTGTCCAAAGCTAATGAGCGGATAGGGAGCCGTTTCAAGGTGGGGCACCGTGAACTCTACAATTTCTTCCGCGGTAGGCTTGAACGTCAGCCTGTCCTGCGTGGAGGGAATACTTTCCTCTTCGGGCTGAAAAGAGATACAACCCACACAATTGGCATTACAGGCGGGTGAGGATGGCACAGGGCATTCCCAGCGCCCCATAAAATAATTCCTTGCAGCAGGGCAATGATACGTATTGCAGCAATTATCTGCAAGATGCTTTACCAGCCGGTTGTGCGGGTATGCTTTCACCAGGTGAGCCACGCCCGAGTGAATTAGGTCATTGTCGTAACCGCTGCATTCCTGCCGTATGTCCTGCTCAATTCTTACAGCAGGTACATAAAAGCGGTCGTTGTACCAAGACACAGCAGTATAACAAAACAAAGGCAGCACAGGCGCTTCAGGCAATGTTTCATAAGCGGCAATGTACAAGCCGGTATGCGCAGGCGGAATAAAAGCAGCCACTGCCCAGCCCTTTTCACAAAGCCTCATTTCGCCGGTTTGTATATCTATGCCAATACCACGTCTGCCGGGAAGTTCATATAAAGATCCTCCCTCCGGCAGTTCTATCCAGTCTTCCACCGGTACCGGTATGGCATCCCACCCTGTTCTGCCAACAGCGTACAAAGAAAGATCTTCAAATATCTCTCCGTTGCCGTTGGAATATAACAAATAAGGGGATTGCCTTAATTTCTGCATAGTGTATTGTTAACCGTTAGTAGAATGACTGAGATTAAAAAGACTGTCAACAAATTCGTGCTTATCAAATACCAGGAGATCTTCCATTTTTTCACCCACGCCTATAAATTTAACGGGTATACGAAACTGGTGCGCAATAGACAACACCACTCCGCCCTTTGCCGTACCATCCAGCTTGGTTATGGTAAGGGCCGATACATCCGTAGCCGCCGTAAACTGCTTGGCCTGCTCCAGGGCATTCTGACCGGTAGAGCCATCCAGCACGAGCATTACTTCATGTGGCGCTTCGGGTATCACTTTCTGAATGACCCTTTTTATTTTACTTAGTTCCTCCATTAAATGCAGCTTGTTGTGCAAGCGTCCTGCCGTATCAATCAATATCACATCTGCCCCCCTTGCCACACCGCTGGATACGGTATCAAATGCCACTGACGCGGGATCGCTGCCCATTTCTTTTTTCACAATGGGCACACCAGTTCTTTCGCTCCAAATGGTAAGCTGGTCAACCGCTGCCGCCCTGAAGGTATCGGCCGCCCCCAGTAGAACCGATTTACCGGCTTTCTTAAAATTGTGCGCCAATTTGCCGATGGTAGTGGTTTTTCCTACGCCGTTCACTCCTACGACCAGTATAACATAGGGTTTTGCCGGTAATTCGAAATTGAAGCCGTATGCATTTTTTTCGGGCACATCTACCAATATACTTTCAATTTCCTGCTGCAGGATGGTATTCAGTTCGGCCGTTCCCAGGTATTTGTCTTTGGCCACCCGCTCTTCGATCTTTTTAATAATGGCAACGGTAGTAGTGATGCCGACATCTGCACCTACCAGCGCCTCCTCCAGGCTATCAAGCACTTCTTCGTCTACCGTACTTTTGCCTGCAATGGCCTTGGTTATTTTAGACAGAAAACCTGTTTTGGTTTTTTCCAACCCCTGGTCAAGGCTTTCCTTTTCTTTTTTACCGAATAATTTTCCGAAAAATCCCATACAACTAATTTAGTAATATAGATCGTATCGCATCAGGAAATCGTCCTGCTGCATGGCAGGTGTAAAATTAAACACAGCCGTTTCAAATACAACAAAACCTGCTTTTTGATAAAACCTGATGGCTTTACTATTGTGCTGCCATACCTGCAGCCATATTGTGTCGTACTTTTCTGATATTGCCAGTTGTTTGCATTTTTCCATCATTTCTTTCCCCACCTTAAATCCCTGGTATTCCTTCAGCACATATATTCTTTCAATTTCAACGGCATTTTTGCCTTCCAGTCCTTTGGCCTTTCTGTCGTTCCTGAGTTTGGTAAAAGCCACGGCAACATCATTTACAAACCCGATATAAAATCTCGCAAATGGATTCCTGATTTCTTCTTCTATTTTTTCCGGTGAAAACTTTTGCCTTACATAAGCTTCCAGCGCTTCATTGGCCCCTACTTCTGCGTAGGTTTCTGCAAAAGTCCGGCGTCCCAGGTCAACGATCGTGCCGCAATCCTGCATTTCGGCCTTCCGGATATAGATATTATTGCTCATACTACATCGTATACTTAAAATAACAAAAGCTGTCCCGACAACATCGCGACAGCTTTTATACTGTTACTAAACCATATAATTATTTCTGAGCTAAAAACTCTTTTATCTTGTCCTTATGCACAATCGCTTCTTTAAAAGTATATGCACCTGATTTAGGACTGCGTACGGCACGCACCACTTTTGTCCAGTTTTTTGCTTCGGCCGCTGCTTTCTGATCTTTTGTTTTTATCGCGGTTTTTGCTGCTTTTGCCATAAAATGAATTTGAAATTTATTATTTGAAATTTGAAATTCATATGCCATTTTTAAACCGGCACATTTCAAATTATCAAATCAGTTATTTAATTTCTTTATGAACCGTCACCTTTTTCAGGATCGGGTTGTATTTTTTCAGCTCCAGGCGCTCCGGAGTGTTCTTTTTATTTTTATTGGTAATATAGCGACTGGTTCCAGGCTGACCACTGCTTTTGTGCTCAGTACACTCCAGTATTACCTGTACTCTGTTTCCTTTCTTAGCCATTGCCTTATTGAATTTAATTTGTTATCAGATTTTTTCTCCCTGCGCACGAAGCTCTTTCACTACAGTATATAAGCCCTTCTTATTGATCGTGCGCAATCCCTCGGTCGACAGTTTCAGGGTAATCCATTTGTCTTCTTCCGCCAGGAAAAAGCGCTTTGTTTGCAGATTGGGTAAAAACCTGCGTTTAGTCTTTATATTTGAATGCGATACGGAGTTTCCTGTGATAGGAACTTTACCTGTAACCTGACATACTCTGGCCATAATCTATTTTTTGGGACGGCAAAGGTCAGTAAAATATAATTAATATCAAAAAAGATTTTGCTGATTTTCACGTTACTATCTAATTATCCGGGTTAGCGGCTCCGGTTTGGTGCAATAATTGCAGAATTAGCCCACAAATCCAAAAAATCTTATATCCGATGAAGGGAAAACCAGTCCTTTTGACCCTGTTGCTGCTGATTTTATTTGGCGGAGCCAAAGCCCAGCTTGATTGCGCGGTTAATGACCTCATACCAAAGGATACCATTATTATTTGTGCGGACACCACTTTTCGCCTGCAATTACCCGATGGTAACGGGTTGGTTACCTACGCGTGGGGAAACGGGGAAACTGATGATTTTATTGATGTACATCAAACAGGCAAATACTATATTACCGCTACCGATGCTAATTGCAGCATAGACGACAGCGTGTATGTACTATTCAATTCACTGATATTGATCCCCAATGTCAGAAATGAACTGTTGTGCCTGAATGTACCCGCATCGCCCTTAAGGGCAACGGGACAGGATTTAAAATGGTATACCTCTCCCACCGCCGCCGCCGGCAGCCCTACAGCACCGGTACCGTCAACGGCTGATACCGGCGTCTTCAATTATTATGTTTCCCAGACCATACTCGGCTGCGAAAGTCCCAGGGCTAAGCTGGTGGTTGAGGTCATTGAAAAGCCCTATTTCCACCTGGGGGAAAATGTAGTGATCCCCTGCGGTGTTTCAGGTGTGATGCTGCAAACCGTAAAACAAAAGTATACCAGCTATACATGGCAGGATGGCTCTACCAGGCCCGATTTTACCGCTACTGAAGCGGGAAATTATGTCCTGAGAGGAGAAAACATCTGCGGATCGCTGGTGGATACCGTTACAACCGTTACCTGCAACACAAAATGCGTAAATTTCCCTACCGCTTTTACCCCGAACAACGATGGATTAAATGAAGTGTTCCGTGCAGGCGCTTTTTGCCCCATTACCAAATTTAATATGGTTGTTTACGACCGTTTTGGTAAAAAGGTTTTCGAAACAAAAAACCCGGCCATGGGCTGGGACGGCAAAATAAACGGGAAAAGAGCCGAAGAAGGCACTTATGTTTACTTTTGCGTGTACGATGATTTTATGCTGAAAAGAGAACTGACGCTGAAGGGATCTGTAACACTACTCAGGTGATTCCATATTTGAGATTCGAGATTTGATATTTGAGATTCTGACACATTAAAATACTGTTTACAAGCCAACGATCCAGTGCATTTCAAATTTCAAATCTCAAATTCCAAATCCCCATCTTACATTTGTGCAAAATGGATTTGCAGTTATGAGTGAAGAAAAAAGCCTGAATTTTATTGAAGAGATCATTGAAGAAGATTTAAAAAATGGGAAGTACCGCTCTGTTATTACACGTTTTCCGCCAGAGCCCAATGGTTACCTGCACCTGGGGCACGCTTCGAGCATTTGCCTGAATTTCGGGCTTACTCTTAAATACGGCGGGTATACCAACCTGCGCTTCGACGACACCAATCCCGTTACTGAAGAAACAGAATATGTGGAAAGCATTAAAGAAGATGTAAAATGGCTGGGCTTTGAATGGAAAAACGAACTGTATGCTTCCGACTATTTTCCTGTTTTATACAACTATGCCATTCAACTGATCAAAAAGCAACTGGCTTACGTGGATGACAGCACTTCCGAAGAAATAGCCGCATTAAAGGGAACGCCTACGGAACCCGGTAAAAACAGTCCTTACCGCGAAAGAACCGTGGAGGAAAACCTGGATTTGTTTGAAAGAATGAAAAAAGGGGAATTTGCCGATGGTTCAAAAACTTTAAGGGCGAAAATTGACATGGCGCACCCCAATATGCTGATGCGCGACCCGGTATTGTACCGCATCAAACACGCCCATCATCACCGGACCGGAGACGAATGGTGCATTTACCCGATGTATGATTTTGCACACGGACAAAGCGATAGTATCGAAGAAGTAACACACTCTATATGTACGCTGGAGTTTGTGCCTCACCGTGAGTTGTATGACTGGCTGATTGAGCAACTGGAAATATTTCCGTCGAAACAATATGAGTTTGCCAGAAGAAACCTTACCTATACCATTACCAGCAAACGCAAATTGCTGCAGTTGGTAAATGAAAAATACGTGGATGGCTGGGATGATCCGAGGATGACCACCATCAGCGGTATGCGCAGAAGAGGATATACTCCTGAAAGCATCCGCGACTTTTGCGACAGGATAGGCGTTGCCAAAAGAGAGAACATAGTAGATATGAGCCTGCTGGAATATTGTGTAAGAGAGCATCTGAATAAAATTGCGCTTCGCCGGATGGCAGTGCTCGACCCTGTTAAGCTTACCATTACCAATTACCCTGCCGGACAGGTGGAAGAAGTGTATAGCGAAAACAATCCCGAAGAAGAAAATGGCGGCGGAACGAGGGCCCTTCCTTTTTCCGGTTCGCTGTGGATAGAAAGAGAGGACTTTATGGAAGTGCCTGCAAAAAAATGGTTCAGGCTGGCTCCCGGCGCGATGGTAAGATTGAAAAGCGCCTATATAGTAAAGTGCGAAGATTTTATTAAGGATGAGAACGGCATGGTAACCGAAATAAAATGCAGCTATCTGCCGGAAAGTAAAAGCGGCAACGATACATCGGGCATTCATGTAAAAGGAACCATCCACTGGATAAGCGCAGACCATGCTGCAAAGGCAGAAGTTAGATTGTATGACCGGCTGTTCAAGGTGGAAAACCCGGCTGATGAAGAAGATTTTACATCTTATATCAATCCGGATTCTTTGCACATTATTCCCAACGCGTATATTGAGCCGTCGCTGAGTACTGCTGCTCCGGGCGAAAAGTTCCAGTTTATCAGGAAAGGGTATTTTACCCCCGATAAATATTCTACACCCGGCAAACTTATTTTTAACCGCACGGTTACGCTGAGAGATACATGGGCAAAGGAGAGTAAGAAGTAGGCTGCGAGCAATGAGCTGTGGGCTATTGGCTATCAGCCGTCAGCTATCAGCTATGGGCTATCAGGAGTTTGTAGTTTATGGTTTTTTGTTTATGGTTGGAAAACTCAAACAAGAAACTTCAAACCAAAAACTTGTAACTTGTCACTTTGCAACCTGTAACCACAAACTTCAAACTATAAACCCGAAACCTGCAACAGGGTTAGCTATCAGCAGTCAGGTATCAGCTATCGGCTATGAGCAATGGGCTGTGAGTTTACGGTTTTTAGTTTCTTGTTTACAGTTTGTAGATAACAGCTGTCAATTATCAATCGTCAATCGTTTTTTCTTCATTCTGAGCGAACAAATGGCTGTTGGGCAATAATGAACCATTTTCGTGAGCGAAGAATCCGCTTGGGTGGCTGTGAGCTATGGGCTATCAGCTTTCAGCAGTCAGTCAAGAGTGTTTGTAGTTTGTGATTGGTAGTTTAAAGTGCCAACCGTCAACCGTCAATCGTCCATTCTTTCACGCTGCCGTCTGCAGAGCCGATGATCACTCTTTCAGCCATATTGATAAAAAGCCCGTTGTCTACCACACCGGCAATGCCATTGAGCTGGATATCGAGCCGGGGAGCATCGGTTATTTGATGGAAGTGACAATCCAAAATATAATTGCCGCTGTCAGTAACGAACAGCCTGCCTTCTTTATAACGCAAAACGGGCGTGCATCCCAGCGCGGCAATATGCCTGGATGTATGCTGCCATCCAAAAGGAATCACTTCTACCGGGAGTGGAAATTTGCCGAGAGTGCTAACCAACTTGCTTTCATCGGCAATTACTATAAACCTGCGGCTTGCTTTTGCTACTATCTTTTCCCTGAGCAGGGCGCCGCCCCCGCCTTTAATTAAATTGAGATGGCTGTCCGCCTCGTCAGCGCCATCAATATCAATATCGATATGATCTACTTCTTCTATACCGCTGATCACAATGCCCTTTTCCCGGGCTATCCTCGCTGTATCCTCAGAAGTTGCCACAGCTGTAATGTGCAACCCGCGGGCAATTCTCTGCGCCGTGTAATCTATCGCCCAGTACGCCGTGGAGCCGGTGCCCAGCCCTACTGTCATTCCGTCCTGTATATATTCCACAGCTTTTAATGCTGCTGCCTGTTTCCCGTTCATTCATCCAGTTTTCTGTAATATAAATTCCTGGCTTCCGCGGTCATACCCGGGTTATGACATTGGATTACAAACCTGCCTTCTTTATATTCATTATCACGATACGTCATCACCAGCTGTTCCTTTACCCAAATAAAAATACTGTCGCCCTTTACTTTAACCCGCATCGGGAACCACTCTCCATCCCTGGTCAGCAGCGCTGTTGCCTTACCGGTGGGTTTACCCGGCTTCCACAGCCAACCTGTATGCGCTTCCTGGTTATGACATATCTGTGCTTCATATCCACGGGGAAATCCTTCGGGATTGTCTTCCGGCTCATGCGCCCTTACATAAAAACCACCATTCGCACCTTTTCCTTCATCCACTATCCGGAACTCACCTTTTACTTCAAAATCTTTAACAACGGGCGCTGCGTATAAATGCCCCTGCCCGTTTTGTCCTATAATCGCTCCGTCTTTAACAGACCATTGTGCATTTCCACGAGCCGTCCAGCCCGTCAGATCTTTCCCGTTAAAGAGAGCTATCCATTGTTGCTGGGGATGTGCGGCATTTGAAAAGAGCAGTATAAGCAAGCTGCCGATAGCAGTAGCATGTTTCATAGCTTCCATTTTAAAGATACTGTAATACAGCTAAGAGTGTCAATACGCGCTCAAATACTATTGCATGCGTCATTCATCTTCCAGCCCCCAGTTTTTTCCTTTCATCACGGCAGGCACACCATCGCGCAGCCATTCGGCAGGGCGTTCTCCCTTTAACAGCCAGTCAAAAAATTGCTGTTCTCTTACCTGTATGTCCTTCCTGTTTTTTCGTTCCACCAGGTTGTGCGCCTCTCCGTTATAGTTTAACATCCAAACCGGTTTATTCAGCCTGCGCATAGCAGTAAAAAGTTCTATCCCCTGGTACCAGGGTACGGCGCCATCGTTGTCGTTGTGCATAATTACCAGCGGCGTGGCTACTTTAGGAAGGTAGAAAAGCGGCGAGTTCTCCATATACAACTGGGGCTTTTCCCATAAAGTAGCGCCAATGCGGCTTTGTGTTCTTTCATACTGGAACTGCCTGTTCATCCCGCTCTCCCAGCGAATGCCGCCATAGGCGCTTGTCATATTGCTGACCGGTGCCCCTGCCCAGGCAGCCTTGAATAGCCTGGTTTGGGTAATAAGATAAGCGGTTTGATAGCCTCCCCAACTTTGTCCCTGCAAGCCCATTTTGGTACTGTCTGCCCAGCCCTTTTTCACCAGTGCCCTTGCCCCGCTTACGATATAGTTATACGCGCTTTTACCCGGATGACCAATCATATATTCAATGTCAGGGGCAAAAACAATGTACCCGCGGCTCACAAAAAACGAAATATTCAAACGGCTGGGAGTTGGCGCCGGTGGTATATAGGTAAACAACCCGTCGCTGAGCTTTTCGTAGAAATAGCAGATGACAGGATACTTTTTCTTTGGATCAAAATTTTCAGGCTTGTATACAATGCCGGTCGCTTGTTTTCCATTGTAAGCCTTCCAGTTGAACAGTTCGGCAGTGCCCCAGCTATACATACTCTGCTGGGGATTGATGGCCGTCAGCTTTGTTTCCCCGGCCCAATTATTATTAACATACAAATCGGGTGACTGAGTGTATGATTCTTTAGTATAAATATACGTAGCGGCATTTTTCGCTTTTACGAGAGAATTACCAATAGCATAAGGCCCACTCATAATTTTAAGGAGACGCGCATTGGCTTCCAGCTTGTACGACGATAATCCACCGTATTTACTGGTTTCATTAAAAGCGCTCAGCAGCAGCTCCCTGGTCGGAGCTATATACAGCTCTTCAGCATCTGTTTTAATGTACCTGTACACGATTTTATTTTTTCTTCCTTCTCCGCCGGTAATATTAACAGGCGCAACAACATTCAAAGGGTCAAGCTGCCATATATCGTACCTGTCATATACCAGCACAGCCAGGTCGCCGCCGGTCCAGCCCATTATGCCATACGGGTAGGGGTCATTGGGCATATCAAAATTTTCCACGTACAATTTAGGAGCAACTTTAGCCGAAATATTTTGTATGGCTCCCTTGCGCCAGGTAAAATATTGTTTTGCCTTCTGGTCGTACCACAAAATAAATTTGCCTGCGGCAGATACCGATACATTGCCTGCCACATTCATTTTTACCAGTTGCTTTGAGCCATTATCGGGGTTAATGGCGTATATGTCTTTTTGAGTTCTGCCCTCCCATTGCGATGCAACCCTGTAGCTTACATCACTTATTCCTGCAGCCAGCTCTCCATCACCATCTTCTGAGAGTAGTACATCCGGCACTTCTTTATCTGCCAGTTGAACAAAAGTCTTATTTTCTGTGTTGATAGTTGCCAGGTAACTTCTTTTCAGTTCTTTGTCAAGATTTTTCAACTGTACTGTTTGCAGATAATCGTCCTTATAATTCCATACATCAACCTTCACCAGGTCGATGTCTACCAGCGACGTATCCTTTAATGCGGGTATGGGTGCTGTTCCGGCAAATAATCTTTTACCCGACCTGCTGAAGCCCAGCATCGCGTTTTCGCTGATCCCCCACCCTACCGGGACTCCCGGCGTATTTTTATCGGCAATCATCAGGGCGCTGTCCTGCCCGTTTTGCCAGTACCACAGCTTATAAAACTTTCGCAACGATTTCGCGCTGCTGTCGCGCTCTGCTATAAAAGCCACCCGGTATCCTTCTTTATCAATTGCGTAATTCTTAAAATCGTTGCCCCCTTTCATAATCGTATCAAACCGGTCTTCTACAGAGCGGAATACGGACACCGTCTTTGCTGCCATACTATCTTTTTGGGAGGGAGCGCTCTCCAGCAGCAGGATATTTCCGTTTTCACTCCAGTGGTATTCTCCAACAAAAGGAATGGTATGCTGCGTGTTTTGCTGAAGATTGTAAACGATCAACGTTGTTCCTTCTGTATAGTTGGATGCAGCGCCTCCTTCATCATCAGCATCAAGCCCAGCTGCATGATCATCGTTTTTTATGACCGGGGGATTGGTAATTTTCTTTCTTCTTTTTTCCAGTTCAGGGCTGACTGGTTCGTTTGATTGCCGCAATGAATCCAGCCGGGCCGTTAAGGAATCCTTTGCCTCGGTTTTTTTAGAAGTATCGGCAAGCGGCTTTTCCAAATGCCATGCTACCCATTTATTGTTCTTTTCAGGGGCCCTGAATGACTTTACTCTTGCAGTTTTAAAAATGCTGTCCTTTCCCAATTCTATGATCGCCAGCGAATCTTTCGGAAAATTATCCGGGGTTTTCTTTTTAATACGCGCCTGGCGCACGTCTGCATACAAAGGCTTTATTTTGCAGATCAGGAACCTGCTGTCATCCGTTATGAAGATATTATACCCCCTGTCAATATTTTTCCTGTAGGTTTGATCCGCTGATTGTATTTGCAGTACGCCGTCTCCTTCCTGAACGTTTATAACATATACGATCCATTTACCATCATTACTTATTTTTTTTTCGCCAATGCTTTGCCAGCCATCATATACCGAATGGTCTAACGGCTTTTTATTTTGAGCGAAACCCGCAAGGTTCAAGCATAGTAATATTCCCGGGAATATCTTTCTCATAATGCCTTTTTTATAATAGAGAGCGCAATTTAAGACATACAAAACAGATGCGATCATCCCGGAGCAATAATTGTAATGCGAAACAGAGGAAAATTGCGGAATGCAGTGATGCAGAAAATATCAGCTTACAGCCTTTGCACGTACCGAAGTAGTGGAAATATAATTACTCTGCACCTTGCGGCGGTAGTTTTTAAACATGCTCAGCCATTGTATTTTAAGTACGCCGAGAATGCCTTCTTTTACAATGTTTTTATTCATTTTGGAAGTACCGTATTTACGGTCAATGAAAGTAATGGGTATTTCAACGATCCTGAACCCAAGCTTCCAGGCTGCAAATTTCATTTCAATCTGGAACGCATAGCCTACAAATCTGATCTCATCGAAATTAATGCTTTCCAGCACCTCCTTTTTATAACAAACAAAACCGGCAGTAGGATCTTTTACAGGCATCCAGGTAAGCAGGCGCGTATACAAAGCGCCGCCTTTTGATAATATATTTCTCTCCCAGTTCCAGTTTTCAGTTTTACCTCCTTTTACATAACGCGAACCAACCGCTACATGGGCCCTGCTCCTGCAGGCCTGGTACAATCGCTCAAGGTCTTTGGGGTTGTGCGAGAAATCCGCATCCATTTCAAAAATGTAGGCATAACCACGATCAATGGCCCATTTGAATCCATGAATATAGGCTGTGCCCAGCCCCAGCTTGCCCTCCCGCACCTGGAGAAATAATTGCTCTTTATACATTTTCTGCAATTCCCTTACTGTATCGGCCGTTCCATCAGGAGAATTATCATCTACAACCAATACATGAAAATGAAGTCCCATCTCAAAGATGGCATTCAGAATGGACTTAATATTCTCACTCTCATTATAAGTAGGTATGACAACCAGCTTTTCCAACAAATATTGCAGTTTTTAAAACAACAAAATTAAATAGTAATCAAAAGAATATGCTTTGTTCATACAATTTACGCTTTCTTTAACAGCGTGCGATTCAGTATTTCAGTCAGCTTTTGCTTGGTATGCATCGGGAAGTCGCCCTTCATCATCCAGTCGTAATACTGGGGCTCAATTTTAAGTACTTCCGTAACGGGGCGTCCCTTGTGTTTCCCGAAATTAAAGACTTCTACCCCGTTTTCCATAATGAACCTCCGCGCAAAGTCTACAATCTGCTCATGACCGGTAAATTTTATTACAGACTCCACTGTGCTGCCCAATTGTTCATAACGCTGTAACTGCGACTCCAATATTTCAAATGTTGCCTGTGCGTCGGCTTCTGCGCTATGCGCATTATCCAGGTTTTTATCACAATAAAACCTGTAAGCTGCACTTAATGTTCGGGGCTCCATCATGTGATATACCTTTTGAACATCCAGCATGTGTTTATCTGATATATCAAAATTCAAGCCGGCCCGTAAAAACTCCTCTACCAGCAAAGGAAGATCAAACCGGTTTGAATTGTACCCGGCTAAATCACAGTTTTCAAGAAACTGTCTTATTTCATTGGCTACCTGCTTAAAAGGAGGCGCATCTTTTACCATTTCATTGGTAATGCCATGAATATCAGAAGCCGCTTTGGGTATAGGCATTTGCGGGTTAATCAGCTTTCTTTTTACTACCCTTGTACCGTCTGTTTGCAGCTTTACAATAGCTATCTCAATGATACGGTCGGTAGATAAATTTACGCCTGTCGTTTCAAGATCAATAAATGCTAACGGACGAGTTAGTTGTAATGGCATGCCTGAACAATTGAAATTTAAATAGGTGGCAAACTTCGGAAATAAGTTTGAAACTCACACCGTTACTGATGAGTTTTTACCAATAACTCTTTTTTTCAGAGAATTTGCCCCGATGCATCGCTTAAGCTGTTGCCGGCAGGTCTTTTACCGCTCGGCTAATGGCTTATTGTATGCAATTAATTATCAACTGTTAAGAAAATAACAAATATCAATAATAACAGTGCAGACGGAGGGATTGAATTTGGTGGAATGGCATAGTCTTTGTTTCTTTACGGTATCCAATTGTATTTCCAATTCCCCTCTTGAAAAATAACATTTATTTCCTACTCCTACTGGCGCCAAGCTATAATGTTATTTTTTAACTTAAAAGACTTCAGACATGAAAAAGATTTTAGCAGTTGCCCTGGTTGTTATTACATTGGCAGCAACATTTACTTCCTGCAGCTCCTCCAGGAGTGCAAGAGGCGGTTGCAAAGCAACCGGTGGAATGGTTGGCTACAGGTAAAAAACGTAATACCGTATTGTAGAGAAATCAGTAAGGTTATCTGTGTGAACGATAACCTTTTTTATTTTTAATAAGGGGAAACAATAGTTACCACGCTTTCTGCAGGAAGTATAACATTACTGTCTGAAGCAGTACTTTTGGTAAGGTCCTGTGTTGCAGTTGTTGTATAAATGTTTACAGGCTTTGACCCACTTTGCCCGGAGACTGTGGCAATATTACAACTTAGATTTTTTTGCCGGTTACTTTCATTAACGGCCACGATCACTATTTGCCTTTTGCTTTCATCAATATAGGCTGAAGCATATACTCCTGGTGAAGACAACCGGAGCTCCGCTCTTTTCATGCCCGGCCGTATAAAGCGACTGTAATTACCTAAAGCCCACATTATCTTGCTGCTATAGTATTTTCCACCTGTTTTATTCATATCAATATATACCAGTCCATCTTTATAATCATATGGTGATATTGCCAGCCACCATTGCCAGGCTGCAGCATTGGCATTTACAAGATCGTTATACAGCAACTTTGCAACATACAGCGCAGGCTTTATGCCAGGGTCTTTTCCTTCACCTTTAATATCACCGCTGTTGTCACCCAAAATACAATATTCCGATTGCCAGAATTTTAACCCGTTGATTTGAGATATAGTATTGGATACCTGTTGGCGGGTTTTAACCGCCGTCTCAAAAGGTGAGCTGGTAAAATAGCTATGTGCCGCTACTGTTTTGCTTACATGAGGCAGGCTGCCAACATAATCAGGCGATGCTTCATTGAAGAAAGCATTCACCTGGCTGCCCTTGCCGGGTTTATCCCGGTCTTCAAACAAATAATAATATTCCCCTGCTTCGGGTAAAAGAATTTGGGTAGCAAGCTGGTTATCCCGGAACGCTTTATCAACAGACTTTACCACAGCGCTTATGTCAGCATTATAATAAGGGCTACCTTCCTGTCCGCCATCACTCCAGTCCCATTGTGGCTCATTTACCGGGCTTATATAGTTGAAATCAACTCCGGATCTTTGTTTAACGCCTTTAATCGCGGCAACTATATAATTGGCGAAATCATCATAATGCTCATTACCTATATTACAAACTTTATTGCTGGCAAAAGCTTTACCATTTCGCGTGTACTGCACCGGCGGGCTGTTATAAAAGCCAATAAAATCTTTTACGCCTCTTTGTTTGGCCGCCTGTAAAAACCATACCTGTCCCTGTTGGCGGCTCCAGTTATAATTATTACCTGCATCTAAAAAAGATTCCGCCCTGCGCCATTCATCTTTGATGCCGCTTGCTTCGCCTTGTTGCGCACTGCCCGCACCAAAATTAAAACGCCATGCAGAAAGCCCTATGCCTTTAGGTGAGCCATCCTGCAGCGTATCCATACTGAATAACCAGTCCGCGATCGCATTCTTTTTATCATCCGGCCAATTGCCTACAAACTGGCATGACCATGCATCAGAAGCTGCGAAATTATCTATGGTTTGAAAAGTGAGCGCAGGATCAACGGTAACCATTATCGCTGTATCACTTGTTTCTTTTATTATTTCCTTGTTATTGCAGGCGGTCAGTGCTAATACCGCTGCAGGTATAAAGAGGTATGATACTGATTTGTACATCCGTGGCTATATTAAAGTGTTACTTTGCCTTTATGTTTATAGTGGCTGTTTTAAGCCAGGGCGATGAAAAGGAAATATTAATATCACCTTCACCGGTTGCTTCCACATATGCAATCAATCTTCCGCGAAAAACACGCTGGCTGTTATCAGTATAATTGCCCGTATCTGTATTATCGCCTGCTTCCAGCCCAAGTAATTTACCCGGGCCTTCAATACGGCAGTTCAACATATTATCTGCTAGTACCGCCGGTATGCCATTATCATCAAACAACTGTACTTCGATTTGCGCTACCCCTCTTTGTTTACTGATTTCATTTTTGTATGCTGCAAGCGAAATAGCTGTTGGTGCGCCGGAAGTACGAATAGTTTGTTCGGCAATTTCTTTATTGTCAGCATTGTATCCTTTTACGGTTAAGGTTCCCGGCTTGTATGGTATATCCCAGTATATAATGCCGGTATTATCATCATAAGGCTTTACATCTCCCACCGGCTGGTTGTTGAGAAATAGCTGCGCTTTTGCAGCATTGGTATAGCTTACTACACGAACCTGCTCTCCTTCTTCATAATTCCATATCGGCCAGGCATCTGCTGATGGGGGCATTTGTTGCCTGCGGTTAATATAAGTACCCACATACATAACAGGTTTATCACTCCATAATGACTGGCGGAAATATCCTCTTGGTTTTATCCATCCTCCCAGGTTCAGTAAACCTGCGCTGGAACCTCTTGCAGGCCAACGACCGGATTCTCCGAGGTAATCAATACCTGTCCACAGAAACTGCCCGAATATATATTCCTTGTCTCTCACCGCTTTCCATGCAGGCATATCATGCCGGTTTTCACTTCCGTACAATATCCTTTTAGGATAGGTTGCATGATCCTTATCATACCTGTTCTCCGTATAATTATAGCCTGCTACATCCACCGCATCCGGGTATCCGGTAAAGTTACTCATTACAACTCCGGCAAGTGCAGCCGTTGATGGTCGCGTAGTATCATTTGCTTTTACTACCTCCACTAATTTTTTTGCAATAATGCCTAACTCCATAGCATCAGGATTATTACGTAAATACTTGCCAAATACCTGCTGACCTATTGTAGCGCTGTCTAATACAGGATGTGAGTATGGGTCGTTCGGGTAGTCTACCTCGTTACCTATACTCCACATAATAATCGAAGGATGTCGCCTGTCGCGAAGGATCATGTCAGCAAGATCTTTTTCTCCCCATTCTTCAAAATAAGGCGCATAGCCATCAAAGCCCGGAGTGCCTACGTTCCATCCTTCTATCCATTTCTTTTTTGGATACTTCCATTCGTCAAAAGCTTCATCCATTACCAATAATCCTAACTCATCACACAAGTCATATATATCAGGGTTTTGCGGATTATGGCTGGCTCTTATGGCATTCACGCCTATTGATTTTAAGGTCTTCAATCTTCGCTCCCATACTTCCTTTGGTACGGCAGCACCAAGCACACCTGCATCATGATGTATGCATACACCTTTAAGCTTCATCCATTTTCCGTTTAATGCAAAACCTTTGTTGGCATCGAAAGCAAGTGTGCGAAAACCAACAGAGGTTATTTCTTCATCAACTACTACCTTATTGCTTACAATAGTTGTTTTAAGGATATATAAATTAGGAGACAGATCAGACCACGCTTTGGCAGCAGGCACCGTAATGCGTGTATTGATCACCTGGCTGCTACCGGCTTTAACCTGTGCTTTTACGCTGGATTTTGCTATTAATTTATCGTTGCCTTTCTCATAAATTTCCTGCAGCAATGTTATTGAAGCAGCTTGTGCGGCATTATTCTGAACCGTGCTGCCCACAATTACATGAGCAGCTTTGCTATCCATACGGCTTGTGTAATAATTGGTGCCCCATTGCTGAAGATGAACTTTACTGGTAGTTTGCAGATAAACATTACGCACAATCCCTGAACCCGCATACCATCGTGCATCGTTATATCTTGAACGATCTACGCGAACAGCTATAACATTCGAATCTCCGTATGTAAGATCAGCACTAAGATTGTAAGAAAAGGAAACATATCCGTTAGGCCGCCTGCCTATGCTTTTACCATTGATGAAAACTTCACTATTGTTGGATATTCCTTCAAAATAGATACTGACTTCTTTCCCCCTTTTTTCGGCAGGTATAAAAAAAGATTTTCTATACCAGCCGATGCCACCCGGCAAATAACCGGCTGCGCTTGCCAATGAAGGATTCAACGGTTCTTTTACCGACCAGTCATGAGGGAGGTTTACTGTTGTCCACCTGGAATCGTTGAACGTTACTGCTTCGCCCTGCTTCACATCACTCTTAATGAATTTCCAATCGTTATTGAATAACTGAACTTCCCTTGTATTTTGCGCTGCGGTAAATATTGGCAAGAACGCAGGAAAAAATAGCCATATTAAGATCGAAACAAATCTCATCATATAAATTTTACGTTAGAATATATAAGCAGCAGCGTATAGTTGCAATGATTACGAAATCAAACCAGGTGCTGAAAAAGAGATTAGCAATATACCGGTGTCATGTCAACCAAACTATGTCGGTATATTGTCGTGAAAGGGTAGAGGTGAAACGAACTTTCACACCTCACATTTCACATAGCGCTATATTATACTTTCATATAAAGAATAAAAGAGAACGTTCTGGTTCACAGGTTCGTTCTCTTTTAACACTGGTGTTTATATTAGCTGATCACAGGTTTTAGTAGCCTGTGTTTTGCTGTATTTTATTATTGGATGCCTGTATTTCAGCAAGCGGCACAGGGAGCCAGTAATGTTTGTGCTGAAAAGCGCGACCATCAAGAGCAACCTTTTTTTCGTAAGTTAAGTTAGCTCCATTTTTGGTAACAGTAATTCCTTCTGCGGGTTCATTTTCCGTAACCTCTGCGATCTGCCATCTTCTTACATCATAAAAACGATGTTCTTCAAAAGCGAGCTCTACTCTTCTTTCGTAACGGATATGATCCCGCATTTGTTGCTGTGTGGCAGTTACCGGCACATCGGGCATTCCTGCCCTTGAACGTACAAGGTTAACCGCAGCTCTCGCAGTAAGCGAGCCACCTGCCGGAACAACACCCGGCCCTGCAGATTCATTGGCGGCTTCGGCATAGTTCAGCAATATTTCTGCATAGCGGAAATAATACCAGGGCTGAAAACCAGCATTGCCCCAGGGGTTCTGTAACGGATAATTATCATTCATGAACTTCTTAAGATAATAGCCGGTCTTGGAAGTGTTCCAGTTTTCCGGGCCATCCTTACTGTCTTTGCCGCCGGGTATAAATGTTTCAATTGTTGATCCGCGATAGGCAGCTCCGTCATATAAGATGGTTTCATAAAAACGGGGATCCCTGTCTTTATATGGTGCAGCTTTATGAGCAGCATTGTTCCAGTCAAAAGGTGTTCCATCCATCATTTCATAATCATCTACAATATTTTGCATTGGCAAATTTCCGCCCCATCCACCATAACCATTAGGACCGTTGGAAATCTCCAGGTGTACGTGCAGCGCATCTTTCATATAGAAGCGCACAAATATAGCCTCGCTGTTATGTGCATCTAAAAATAATTTACCATAACCGCCTGTATATAAGCTATACTTGTTCATAGCAATCACCTGCTGAGCGGCTGTAACCGCAGCATCCCAGGTGCCTGCATTGTATAACGGACTTGCAGCGTATAAAGTTAACCTCGACTTTAATGCATACGCTGCTCCCCTGGTAGCACGACCTTCGGCCCAGGAAGCATCATTGTCTACAGGCAACAACGATGCTGCTTCGTCCAGCTCAGTCAATACGTAGCTTAAACTTTCGCTTATTGATTTTCTTTCAAACAGCGCAGGATCCTGCAGATCATCACTAAGATTATATACTTTATCACCCATCAGCACAACACCGCCGTAATTCCTGATCAGGTCATGATATCGGAAAGCGCGAATAAATCTCAATTCACCCAGCAAGCGGCTTTTGCCTGTTTCGCTCATCACAACATCCGGCAACGCATTGATGGCAAAGTTGCATTCACGTATGCTTCTGTAGCTTCTTCCCCACAGCTGCCCGGCAATACCAAGGTTCTCCGGCGCCAGTTGCCCGCGCTGGATCAGCCAGGTGGCATCATCGTTATTATAGATAGATTCGTCGGTCAATGAGCTCCACATGGCATATTCAAATCCCCTTCCAAAACCGGGGTTGCTGCCTTCCCCTTCTTTATCCGCTAGTCTTTCGCCCATATACCGGTTGGTAACAAAGTTGATAAACAAAGATGAATCTGCCAGCAGCGATTCCTCTGAAACCCTGTCTGTAGGACTTACGTTCAGGAAGTCTTTTTTACATGAAGCAGTTGTTACACAAATAACAGCTACTATAGCTATATTTCTGAATAATGTACGTTTCATTGCTTTAGTTTAAATGATTAGAACCTAACGTTAAGGCCTACGTTAATAATCCTTTGCTGCGGATAGAACTGACCGCTCCCGCTGTTACCTTCAGGATCGTAATCTTTAACCTTTGTGATAGTAAACAGGTTGAAACCGTTTACATATAACCTGGCTGATTGCATTTTAATTCTGCCCAGCCATCCGGGGGAGAAATTATATCCTAACTCTATATTTTTAAGCCTGAGAAAAGACGCGTTGTTCAGCCAGAAAGTGTTGGAATACAAACCTCCGTTTATAGATGCAGACGCTCTTGTATCCACCCTCGGAAAGCTTCCGTTGGTGTTGGAAGGGCTCCACCGGTTATCTGCCCAACTGCTGTAAAAATTACCTACCGTACCCGACTCAGGCAGCACATACTGGCTTACTCTTGACTGGCCTGCAAATACTATAGCCAGGTCGAAATTTTTGTATTCTCCATTCAACAAAAAACCGTAAGTAATTTCCGGAATGTTGCCGAATTTGGTTCTCACCCGGTCATCCGCCGTTATTGCACCATCTTTGTTGTAATCTTCATAAATCAAATCACCCGGCTGCGCACCTGGCAAATGAGGGTATTTAGCAAGATCATCTTCTGAACGGAAAATGCCGATAGCATTATATAACAGGTAAGTATTTAACGGGCGCCCGGTTTGTCTTTGATGTTCCAGTGCACCTGTGGCTTCATCAACAAATATGATCTTGTTCTTTGCATACGTTATATTTCCGGATACACCCCAACGGAAATCACCGCTTCTGCGGTTATATCCAAGCGTTGCCTCAATACCGTTGCTGTTTATCTTACCAATATTTTCAGAAGGTACAAGCGGCGTATTGGAGTTGGTAGCAAAAGGATTTACAATACCTGTTACATATGGAATAGAAGCATTTCTTACCGCGAGGATGTTATCTCTCTTTTGACTGAAATATATTAATTCAAGATTAAAGCCATTCAGGAAAGACGCTTCTATACCAACGTCTGTTTTAACAGCCTGCTCCCAGTGAATGCCGGGGTTGGCGAGTTTGGTTAAATTAATACCGGGTACAATATTTCCGCCCAATACCAATTGATTGTAGAAAGAATAGTTGTTCAGGTATTGAAACAATCCTACATTGTCGTTACCCAAAATACCATAAGACGCTCTCAGCTTCAGGTTCTGGATAAAGTTTACATTCTCAAAAAAAGATTCTTTGGATACCACCCATCCCCCGGATACAGATGGGAAGAACCCAAATCTTTCCCCGGCAGGGAAAGTAGAGGAACCATCAATACGGGCCTGCGCATCAAACAAATATTTTTCTGCATAGTTATAACCGATCTTACCGATATAGCTCTGGCGGGTAAAGCGATAGCTGCCGCCGCTGTTGTTGCGGTCTGCTGCAGCCGCACCACCCTGGCTCAGCTCAGGGGTTTGCGTGGTAGGATAGTTTTCACGATAAGCGTCAAAAGTTTCTCTTTTAATTTCGCTTTGCTCATATCCCACAAAGCTGCTGATAGCATGCTCGCCAAAGCTTCTCTGGTAATTCAGCTTAATGTTTGAGGTAACCTGGGTATAGTTTTCCTGCGATTCCTTAAGCGTTGCCCTGTTGTTGGAGCCGCCTACAATACGGGGAGTATATTCACCGGTATTATCGTTATAGCTGTATACCTGGTAGGGTGTGGCAAAGATTTTACCGAAGTTCCATGATTTATCAATGGCAGCGAACCCGTCAACAGATAAACCTTCCACTGCGGCAATATTGTAACTGCCTTTTAATATACCATTAAATACCTGTTTTGGATTTTTATTGAGACCGCCTGCATCGGTAGCCATCATAACAGGATTATTGCCTTCAATACCTGCCGAAGGAAGCCCGTTAGGGTAAACGGCAGGTATAATGGAATAAGCCCTGTATATAGAACGGAATATATCGCCTGCCCCTGTTGTGGGGAACCGGCGATCTTCTTCCCTGCCCGACAGGTAAAGCGATACTTTAAAATCTTTGGTAACATTAGCGTCTATATTGGAGCGAAAGCTATATTGCTGGTATTTGGTTGCCCCGTTTTTGTATAGTCCATCCTGGTACAGGCTGCCTAATGAAAAGTAATACCGTACGCTTTGAGAACCGCCGGTTATGGAAACATTCGCCTGGTTTTGCAACGCGGTCTTTTGCAGCGTGGCAGCAGCCCAATCAGTGTTCGGGTAATTTAACGGATCGGAACCGTTTGCAAATTTGGTGATTTCTTCGGCAGTATATTGCTGGTTCATGCCGCCGGCTTTATTATTATAATAAGCTATTTCGTTGGCAATGGTAGCATAGGTGGGCGCATCTGCCATTTTAGGCAAACGAGTAGGAGAAGAAAAGCCCTGGTTAAAGCTTGCGGAAATAACAGGCTTGCCTGATTTTCCCTGCTTTGTCGTAACAAGGATGACGCCATTGGCAGCACGGCTTCCGTAAATACTGGCAGAAGCATCTTTTAATACAGAGATACTTTCAATATCATTTGGGTTCAGCCTTTCCAGTCCGCCGATCTGACCGGGAATACCATCTACCACTATCAGCACGTCATTGTTGCCGGTAGTAGCCAACCCTCTTACTGTAATGCCGGAACCATCGTAGCCGGGTTCCCCGCTTCTGTTATTTACTATAACGCCGGAAAAGCGACCGGCAAGCGAGTTAGACACGTTGGCCTGCGGGCTTTTTACCAGGTCAGCGCCTTTAACGGTGGAAATAGAACCGGTAAGCGTAGCTTTTTTCTGGCTGCTGTAACCTACCACTATTACTTCACCGAGGCTGTTATCTGCAGGCGTTAAATTAACAGCGATACCTGTACGGTTGCTAACCGGTACTTCAATTTCTTTAAAATTAATATGTGAAAAAACCAGTACGGCGTCAGAAGCCGCATCAATGCTGAAATTTCCATTGGCATCCGTAGTGGTTCCCTGAAGTGTGCTTTTTACTTTTACTGACACATCAGCAACCGGCTCATTGCCATTTTTTACAGTACCGGTAATCGTTTGTTGTGCAAAAACCGGTTGCATCAGCCCGATGAAGAAAATAATAAAGAAAAGATTTCTGCAAACAAATCGCCTTTTACCCGGTAGTACCCGGAAACAGGCAAGCAGTAGTTGTTTCATCAATTACAGTTTTAGTTAATCGTTAATTGTTTTGGGTATTTTAGTAATACCACGAAAATTGAACAACTAAAAGTAGCTATGGAAATAACAGTAAATGGGGGGTAAAATGCTAAATTGAGGGGGGTAAAATCAGGAAAATGAAACTTTTTACTCCTTGATTTTGATTATATTAAGCTCTTTATTGAAGTTATGCTTGTATTTTTTAATATAGTCGGATGGCGTCATTCCAAAAAGCTTTACAAACTGCTCCCTGAAGTATTTAGCATCGCCGATGCCTACCTGGAAAGCAGCCTGGGCTATATTCATATTACCGGTAAGCATTAAAACAGCGGCTCTTCTTATCCTGATAGACCGGATAAAAGCATTAAGCGACTGGCCGGAAATGGCTTTTACTTTATTATACAGGGCAGAATGGCTCATACCCATTTGTACCGAGAAGGATTTTATGGTGAAATTTTCATTGTCAATATTTTCTTCAATTACCTCAATACATTTCTTCAAAAAATCCTGGTATTCTGCGGGTACCTTAAGGTCATTATGTTGAAGGGTTATGCTATCCAGGAAATATTTGCGAAGATGATGCCTGTTTTTGAGGGTAGAATCTATTTTAGCCATTAACAGTTCATCATCAAAAGGCTTGGTAATATAATCATCTGCCCCTCCTGCCACTCCCTTCAGCTTAATTTCCGAAGCATCCACGGCTGTTAAAAGAATAACAGGAATATGACTGAGCCGGGGGGATTGTTTCACTTTGATGCAAAGCTCCACACCATCCAGCCCATCCATATTCACATCACTTATAATAATATCAGGCACATAATCATCTGCCATTTTCAATCCTTCAGTACCATTGTTTGCAGTATACACAAGGTATTCTTTTGAGAATAGCTGAAACAGGTATTTTCTCATTTCTGCATTATCATCAATAATAAGGATAGATTTTTTTGCAGACAGCACTTCTGAAGCTGCTTTACCGGTTACGGGTACAATGGCAGGTCCGGCATTATCGGTGATGCTTTCGAACGCCGCCAGTTCTTCCAGCAGGTGCGCTTTTTGCTCATATTCATGCAGGATCATCGTATTACCGAAATGGTCTTTACCCTTCAAAAGCGTGACGGTCATGGTAGTTCCTTTATCTTTTTCACTAACACACTCCACCTTTCCACCATGTTGTGTTACAAAATGCTGTACCAGGTAAAGCCCAACACCAAAGCCAAAGGTTTTTCTGCCTTCGGCTGAATGAACCTGCTGAAATTTTTCAAATATATTTTTCATGTCACCGGCTGCTATACCGCAACCTGTATCCTGTATATTTATACTGATATCCTTACCGGTTTCGGTTACATACATATGGATGTTCCCTTCATCGGTAAATTTAAAAGCATTGGATAGCAGGTTAAATAAGGCGATCTCTATTTTTTCATAATCACCATATATAAATGTATCCGCAGCATTGCATGTAAAGTGATAGGCTAGCTTTTTACTCTTTGCCTGGTAATCAAAGCAGTCAAAAACCTCTTTGCACAAATCCGCTACATTAACAGAGGCAATTTTTAATGTATCCGCACCTGCATCCGCTTTTTTAAATAATAACAGTTGGTCAACCAGGCTTAATAACCTCCGGGAATTCCTGTAGGCGGTTTCAATATCTTTATTTTCAGCGCTGTTGTCTGGCACAGACACCTGCTTTTTCAGCGGGCTTATAATTAAAGAAAGATGTGTTCTGAATTCGTGAGACACATTCGTGAAAATAGAGAATTGTTTTTCGGCCAGCTCCTTATCTTTTTCTCTTTCAAGATTTACAAGCTGCACCTGGTATTTCAGTCTTTCCTGCCTGCGGGTATAGCGGTTATATAAAAATACGGAGCCTGCCACTGCAAAAAAACCTGCCAGGTAAGCCCACCAGGTACGATACCAGGGTGGCAATACCTGTATATGTAATAACCGTGTTTCGGGCCCCCACTTTCCATCGGAGCCGGTAGCCTTTACTTTAAATATATACGAGCCTTCACTGAGCTTTGCATAATTAGCCCGCCTGCTTTTCTGAACATAGTTCCAATCCTTATCCCACCTTTCCAACTGGTAAGCATAATTTATTTTATCAGCGCCTGTATACGCCAATGCCAGAAAATCTATCGAAACTACCGCCTTTTCATAGGGTAATGTTATTGCCCTGATCTGGTTGCCCTGTAATTGCGCTACATAGCTGCTGTTGGCTTGTATGTTATCATTGCTTACCATTAACCCGCTTAAAAATACCGGGGGTATATTTTTGTTATCTCTTATATGATCGGGATAAAAGATATTCCAGCCGTTGATACCGCCAAATAAAAACTCACCTGTGCTCAGTGCCAGCCCTGCATTAAAGCTAAACTGGTTGCTTTGTAAGCCATCCGATATGGAAAAATTACGGAATGCTTTTTTTGAAGGATCGAACCTGCTTATACCATTATATGTGCTCAGCCACAAACTGCCATTCCTGTCTTCGAGTATCCGTAAAATAGTGTTGCCGGGCAAACCGTCGGCTACGCTGTACCTCGCAAAATCACCTGTTTGCCTGTTAAATAACAGTAACCCTCCCTCCTGTGTGCCTATCCAAAAATTTTTAGCTTTGTCCTCGTATATGCAACGGATGGTATAGCCAATGGCGTAGCTGCTATGCTTTTTTGTACTCCTGTCAATTTTAATAAGTGCAGAATAATTTCCGCCCCAGAATTCACCATCAATTGTTTCTGTAATAGCCTGCAGGTCTGTAATAGTTTCATCAAATAATTCAAACCGGTTATCTCCCCGGTTAAATCGGTACAGGCTACCCGTATTGGTAGCACTGGCCCAAAGCTCCTTCTGCGCATCTTCATATAACAGCCATACGTTGCGTTCCGTAGCTCCGGTAACTGGGTTAAAACAATTAAAATATTCAAATTTTCCGGTAGAGGCATTCAGCCGGTTAATACCGTTGAACCATGTAGAAGCCCAAATATCATTACGGGTATCTCTTATAATGCAGGTAATAAAATTGCTGCTGATGCTTTTGCTGTCGTTCTGGGTATGACGATATTCCTTATAACTGTTATCTTTCCGGTTCCAGTAACGCAAGCCTGCGCCATCGGTGCCTATCCATATATTTTGGTTTTCATCTTCACAAAATGATAAAATAAAATTGTCGGCAAGCGTCGGCTTACTGCTGTTGTAAGTAAGGTGCCCGAATAATTTTTTTTCAGGCTCAATTACACTGATACCCCCACGCAAAGTACCGATCCATTTCCTGCCTTCTTTATCTTCCAGTATTTCCCATACAGAATTACTTTTTACCAATGCCGTTCCGAATAATTTGCTGTCATGCACCGCCATTGCGGCATCATTGTTTAAAATAAATACGCCACTGCCATCTGTTGCTGCCCAAAGCCTTTTATCACGATCAATTAATATATTAATCACGGGACTGGCCGATGGTAAGAAATTTTGAGAGAAGCTATTGTTTTCGATATTATAAAGAAACAATCCGTTGTTGGTGCCAATCCACAAACCTTTACCGGGCATATACCTGAGGCTGTTAGCTTGTGTGATGCTACTGTTGCACAGCGTTAATGCGGCGCTGTCAATATTAAATTTATAAAGCCCTTTCTTTTGTATAAAAACCCATACAAACCCTTCTTCCGCCCCCTGTTCGATAGCGGTAACATCATAGCGTTGCACCCCGCCTTCTTCCAGCACAACCTGCCTGCCTGATAATGATCCTTTATTAAAAATGATCATTCCGGCATCCTGGGCGCCAATCAGCATATGTTGGTCGCTGGTCATTTTAATGCGGTGGATATTAGCGCTTACCGGCAATATAATATCACGGTCTGCAGGTTTGTAGCTCAACTGCCTGAATGTAGAAAGAAGCGGGTTGTATACAGATGCGCCCTTTTGACCGCCAACCCACAATTGTTGCAACGCATCTCCTTCAATGGCAAAAATGGTATTATTGGGTAATGAGCTGGTATCACCTATTACATTGTGAAAGGTTGTGAATTCATACCCATCGTACCTGTTTAGTCCATCGTATGTACCAAACCACATAAAACCGTTATGATCCTGGTAAATGCTCATTACTGCGTTATTGGATAAGCCGTTCTCTATGCCCAGGAATTTAACAGGGTATTCCTGGCAAAACAATGCAGTAATTCCAAATAAATTACAGGCAATCGCTGAAATCAGGACTTTATAATAGTAGTGGTAAATCCTCAATGTACACATACAGGCAAGCCTCCTGCTGTTAAAAATATGTATTTATGCAATCAGTAACACAATTGTTTTATCATTCAAACATTGCGCCGGATACAATTAAAGACAGGTTACCTGCTATAAAAAACAACCTCATAACAAAGGAGAAAGCAATCTTGCGCACGAATCAATGAACTCAGCCCTGCGTCCCCGCTTCAACCATTGTTGTAAAGTAACTTCATCGCTGTCTTTTATATCCTGCAAAAAGGCCTCCTGCAACTGTTCGTTGATCCTTTTGCTATATACCACCGCGTTGATCTCGAAGTTAAGATCAAAGCTTCTTACATCCATATTAGCAGAGCCGACTATTGAAAGCAAATCATCTACCAGCATGGTTTTGGCATGTACAAATCCTTTTTTATAGAGATATATTTTTACCCCTGAAAAAAGTAATTCCCGGAAATACGAACGGGCTGCGGCATTCACAATACGGGAGTCCGAAAAGCCGGGCAACAATAAACGGACATCCTTCCCGCTCAGCGCCGCCTTTCGTAACGCATCAAAAATACTGTCATTGGGGATAAAATAAGGAGAGGTAATGTATACCCTTTCTTTTGCCATTGTTATAGCAGTAAAAAAAGACAGCATAATGCCTGAACGCGGATAATCAGGACCACCGGCGCTAATCTGCACCAGGTCTTTGCCTGCCGGCGCCGAAAAATCCAGCGGGAAAAAAGACTTGTCTACATCAAGCCGTTTGCCTGTGCAAAAGTTCCAGTTGGCTATAAAATGATATTGCAGGCTGTTTACAGCAGGCCCTTCTATTTTTACATGTGTATCGCGCCAGTATAATTCATTCGTACCGCTGTTTACATAACGGTCTGAAATATTAATACCTCCTATAAATCCCACTTTGCCGTCAACAATAATAATTTTGCGGTGATCCCGGTAGTTGAGCCTGTTTGCCAGGAAAAACAATCTAATCCTGTAAAAAGGATAAACCTGTATCCCTGCACTTTTCAAAACGGGAACGATCGTTCTTTTTATACCACGGCTTCCGAAGTCATCATAAATACATCTTACTGTTACTCCCTGTCTTGCTTTCCGTACCAGTATTTCAAAAAGTGTATCTGCTATTGTACCATGCTCAATTATATAGTATTCAAAATGAATAAAATGTTCTGCTTTTTCGAGCGCCTCCAATACTTCCTTAAATTTTTCTTCTCCATTTAACAGCAAAGTAACCGCATTGAAGCTCAGCGGAGCTTTCGAATCGTTCAGCAGCAGCCGGATCAGGTCGCTTACATTTGCCAGCGATTCCGCATGATCGTTTATTATTTTTTGTGAAGACGCTTTTACCCTGCTTTCAATTTGCCGGTAAAGATTGTTATTGGCTATTACCTTTTTTGAAAACATTCTTTCCTTCCGGTAATTAACGCCGAAGGAAAAATAAAATATACTTCCTGCAACAGGCACCACAATTACAAGCACCAGGTATGCCAGTGTTTTAGCAGTATTGTGGGTGTCGCGTATGATCCGGAAAATACTGAATAATACAACAAGCACAACCAGGATGGTAACAACAACCGGATAGTATTTTAATACCAGTTCGTTCATTGTATGCAATAATAAAAAAACCCGGCAAAATACCGGGGTTTTTATTACTTAAATAAACTTTTCAATTAATTATAGTGCAGCTTCAGGTCAACGCGACGGTTTTGAGCGCGTCCGGCAGCGGTTTTATTGTCTGCCACAGGTTGATCCTGTCCAAAACCTGCAGAAACCAGCCTCTCAGGATTCACACCACCTTTGGTTACAAGATAATCAAGAACAGCTTTAGCTCTTGCTTCGCTGAGTATCTGGTTCTTATCGGGCTTACCTGTATTATCCGTATGTCCTTCTATATCCAGCTTCAGGTTAGGATCTTCATTCAGGATTTTAGCAACTTCATTCAAAGATTTGTTTGATTTTGCCAGCAGTTTGGAACTGCCTGTTGCGAAAAACACATTTTTAGCAGCCACATCTATTCTCTTCTTCACTTCTTCTTTAATTTCCGGGCAACCCTGGTTGCTTGCAGGTCCGGCCAATACGGGACATTTGTCTTCTTCGTCATTTACGCCATCACCATCTGTGTCTGGTATCGGACAGCCGTTGTATTTAGCAACACCCGGCTGGTTTGGACATTTATCTTCCTCATCATTAATGCCATCATTGTCTGTATCCGGTATGGGGCAGCCATTGTATTTAGCCAAACCTTTTACGTCAGGGCATTTGTCATCTTTATCGGGAATACCGTCTCCATCGGTATCGGGGCAACCATTGAATTGCGCTAATCCGGCTACTGCAGGACAGGCGTCAAGAGAATCAATAATACCATCGTTATCTGTATCAGCAGGCGGAGGAGGCGGAGGAGGAATTACTTTTGGTTCTTTTTTCTCAAACAAAGAACCGGCTACGCCAAAGCTGTAAAAAAGATGATTGGCCGTAGTAGCAGAAGTTACTGCCACCCTGTATTGTGCATTCAGGTTGATATAAGCCTGATCCAGCAGGTTTACCTGGATGCCTACACCTAATGGTACATAAGCGCCCCAGTAACCGTTCCACTGAGAACCACCTACTCCTGCGGTAAGATAAGGCGATACCCAATATTTATCACTTAAAAGTTTCGCGTTGATGTTTGCATCCAGTTCGGCAAGCAATTTATCGTTACCGCCCTGTGGTTTGTCAGGTACGGGATAATCAGTAAAAGTGCCGCCCAAACGCGCCATAAAATCCAGATGATCTGTCAATCCCTGAAAATAGGACAATGCCAGTCCCGGGCTCATACGTCCTGTTTTATACCACTGTTTGTCCTTCAATACCTGGTTTAAAGAAGTATTTTTTAAATCCTGGGCAGTTTGAAAATCGTGAAAGGTAAATGCAAAACCAAATGCCGGTCTTTTTTTGTATGGATTTTTAATTCCATTTTCCTGAGAGAATGCAGTTGTGAATAAACACACTGCAACAAAAAGCATAAGTGGCTTTCTCATAATTGAATTGTTGTTTGATTAAAAGTTGTGCAAAATTATACTCTTGCTGATTAAGTTCAAATATTTATTTTATTTATTGCCTTTAAGTGGCTGATTTTTTGGCTTTTCAATTACTTCAACGCTTACTTTTGCAAGTCCTCTTTTAAGAAAACCCAATTGTCTTGCAGCCTCTTTTGACAAATCGATCAAACGCTTGTTTTTAGCATGCATCCTGTCAGTAATCTGAACTATGACGGATTTTTTGTTGCGAAGGTTGCTTACCTTAACCCAGGTTCCTAAAGGAAGTTTATTATGAGCAGCGGTCAGCTTTCGCTCGTCGAATTTTTCGCCGTTGGCCATTGGTTTGCCGTGAAACTTTGCTCCATAATAACTGGCAGTGCCATAATGGACTTTTTTTTCCTTCCCGGCAGCTTTTGTTGCAGGCTGAGCCGAAGCAACCATAAAAAACAAATGGAAAAATATGGTCAGGACAAGATTCAAGTTCATTTTATGCAGTTGGTTTTCAAAAAAAGCATACGCGTGCTAAAACGCACACATTGCTAAAGTATTATATCGAAAGAATCATGTTAAGCAATGGTTCAATAATCCTGCCCGAAATCGCAGAATGCTTAGTGCTTTGCAAAGTATTTGTTACGTACCAGCTTATCATCAGCATATATATCGTCGTAAAATACAATTCTTCCATCTTGTACGTCTGTGGAAAAATACCGTATAAATACGGGAATTTTACGGGTAAAGTTCACTGTGTGCTTCTCCTTTCTCTTCATCCAGGCGGTAAGCGTATCGGGCCTGTAACGCACTGAATCGT
Source organism: Chitinophagaceae bacterium (assembly GCA_019638615.1). Taxonomy (GTDB): domain Bacteria; phylum Bacteroidota; class Bacteroidia; order Chitinophagales; family Chitinophagaceae; genus Agriterribacter. Next base: position 221,428 of record JAHBTL010000007.1, read on the forward strand.
TTTTCACCAGGTATTTGTACAATTTTTCCCATTGCTGTACCCTTACGCAACCATGGCTCAAAGCCCGGGTGGAGCGGGCGAAAAGCCCCCGGGCATTGGTGTCGTGCAGGTAAACGCTGTATTTATTCCTGAAATTGAATTTTATAACGCCCAGGGAATTATCATCACCCTCCCGCTGTTTGATCAGATAAGGGAAATTGTTTTTATTCAGCTTGAACCAATTAATGGTAACAGGATCGATAATACTGTCATTTTTATCTACCACCATCAGGTTTTCTTTGTCCAGGTAACCTACATTTTTCTGGATTTTTGGCAGCATTTCTTTAAAAATGATGCTGTAAGGAACAGTCCATTGAGGGAAAATCACAAAATTGGTCAGTTCGCTGGTAAGCACCGGGGTACGGGTTTTGGGTTGCCCCACAATCACTTTCGACTCGAACCTTAAAGTATCGGCATCCCATAAACGCAGTTTGAATGAAGGTATATTGACCCATACATACCTGTACGGCAAAGTATCTGCCATCAGCTTATAACGGTCGAGGTTAATCGCGATCCGGGTAAATCTTTCCCGGTCGTTATCATTTAAAGAACCTACAACAGCCGGTCCCGCCTTTCCATCCACTTTCAGCTTTTTATCCTGCTGGTAGGTACGCACCGCTTCAGCAAGCTCAGCAGTATCCGCACTCCTGTCATTGAACGCTATATATCCGCCCTCATACAAACGGGTTTGCAATTGCTTTAAGAACAAGGCAGAATCTTCAGGGATCTCTAACGGATACATAATATAGGTGTAAACCTTTTTATCCATTGAATCAAGGAACGGTTTAATGGCATGCCGTAATTCCTGGTAAGGTTGCAGCTTAGGCTCCAGGTCTTCGAGGAGGAGTGTGAGCACTTTTTGCTGATGAACGTTTTGCAACAGCGCTATATAAAATGAATCCGCCAGTACACTGTCCTTACGTAAGGTAATGCTGTCCCTTTCCAGTCTGCCCAGCTTTAAATGCTTGGCAATCTGCATGATTGCGTCTGTAAACATTACATCCGCACGGGCCCACATGGTCGCATCCATCATAGCGGCTGAATCGGTTTTCAAAGCGTGATGCATGTGCTGAAGCGGGGGAAAATGATAGTCGGAGGGAAACAATCCGTACAGCTCGCTGTTTTTTATAAAGTCGTACAAAGAATCTGCTACCGGTAACCATTCCTTTTCATTGCTCCAGGTTCTTAAAGAGTCTTTTGTATCGTACCATTTTTGAACTGCCTCTATCATGGCAAAACGTACCGTATCGTTCAACTCCCCTTTGTTTTCCCCGGCAAACCTTAAAATACTTTCAATATTTTCATAGGTTTTTTTATTGAGATTTTCAGGCTCTTTCACGATTTCTACCGGTTTGGGTTCCGGTTCCCGGTTGTTACAGCCTGCGGAAGCAACCAGAAATAATACAATATACCAGCTATAATGATTTACACATTTCATGAATACCTGTCTAAAGTTTACAGCAAAAAGACGCCTGTTCATTGTGATGGGTTGGGTGCAGGTTGTTAATTACGGAAAAATTAAAAGCGCTCAAAAATAAGTGTTTATACAGATTTTTTCTATACCGAAAAGGTTTATTATCATTGCGCAGTTTTGATAAAGAACGGCTTTGGTGCAAATAAATTTCTTTGCACGGGAACTTTTCTGTATTAGTTTGTATTTCTTTGTAAGTATTGCTTATGAACCACGGCTGGTTGCATCAAAAAAACATTGTAATTATCGGCGGTACCGCAGGGATGGGGCTGGCTGCAACGTTGTCATTTATTACTGAAGGTGCAAATGTAGTGGCGGTAGGCCTCGATGAAAACAGTTGTAATGAAACGGCACGGCTGGTGGATAGCCGGGGTACCGCTATTTGCGCCGATGCAACAGATCCATTCACCCCCGTAAATGCAATTGAAACATGCGTTAAAACATTTGGCAGCTTTGACGGGCTATACCATGTAGCCGGTGGAAGCGGCAGAAAGATGGGCGATGGACCTTTGCACGAATTAACGCTGGAGGGATGGAATAAAACATTCGAGCTCAATCTTACTTCTCTCATGCTTTCGAACCAGGCTGCAATAAGGTGGTGGCTGGAGCAAAAAAAGCCGGGCACGCTGCTTAACATGAGCTCTGTGCTGGGTGTTTCTCCCTCCCCCGCTTATTTTGCCACCCATGCGTACGCCGCCTGCAAATCTGCCGTAACCGGCTTTACGAAATCCATAGCCGCCTATTATGCAAAAAACAATATCCGCGTAAATGCGATCGCACCCGCCCTGGTAGAAACGCCAATGGCGCAACGGGCAGCCTCCAACGAAGCCATCCTTGCGTTTGTAAAAACCAAACAGCCGCTTGATGGGGGAAGAATAGGGAACGCGGCTGACCTGAACGGGCTGGCGTGCTATTTTATGTCGGATCATTCAAAATTTACAACAGGGCAAATTGTATATGTAGATGGCGGCTGGAGCATCAGCGACGGACAGGTTTCAACAATTTAAAACAACAGTATGAAGGCTATTGGCATCGACCTCGGGGGAACAAATATTAAAGGGATACTGATGACAGAAGACGGAGCGGTACTGAAAACCCTGCAGACAGACACCAATGAGAAAGACCAGAATCACTGGAAATCTGCTATTGCCCATATGGTAAAGCATTTGCAAAACGAAGGGAAGGATGCTGCTATCCCGACAGGTGTATCAGCGCCGGGCTTGGCAGGCGATAACAACGACCGGATCGTATTAATGCCCGGCAGGCTGGAAGGCCTTGAACATTTTATCTGGAGCGATCACCTCCAAACCCCTGCCTGGGTGTTGAATGATGCGCACGCGGCCTTAATGGCTGAAGCAAAATTCGGGGCAGGCAAAGGCTATAAAGACATTGTAATGCTCACCCTGGGCACGGGCGTGGGCGGCGGGGTAATGATCAACGGGGCATTACACCAGGGTTTGCTGAACAGGGCCGGGCATCTTGGACATATCACCCTGAACGCGGATACCGACTTTTTTGACGTGACCCAAATGCCCGCGAGCCTGGAAGAGGTAATAGGCAATTGCAGTATTGAGCGTCGTTCACTTGGAAGATACAAATCTACCTACACCCTTGTTCAGGATTATAGAAAAGGAGATGCTTTTGCTACCTATACCTGGCTGCATGCTGTTAAACGTTTGTCGGTAGCATTGAGCGGCTTTATTAATATCATTTCGCCCCAAATTATAATATTAGGCGGCGGCATAGCCGAGGCGGGAGATGATTTGTTTGACCCGCTGAAAACATTTATGGATATTTTTGAATGGCATCACTCCGGTGTAAGAACGCCTGTAGTACAGGCAACATTTAATGAATATGCGGGAGCCGCAGGAGCCGCGGCTTTTGCGTTGTATAAATCCAAAGCCAGTTAAATTATTATTGTATGAACGTAATATGGGATTATCTTCAACAGGCAAAAAAAATTGTTGAGCAGGTCGAAAAACAACAGGAACAGATCCAACAGGCAGCAGGATGGTTTGCCGAAAGTATTTTACAAGGGAGGATGGTGCATGTATTCGGATCGGGACACAGCCGTATCATGGTGGAAGAAATGTGGCCGCGCTACGGTTCTTTTCCCGGCTTCAATCCTATCGTGGAGCTGTCGCTTACCTTTCACAACCTTGTAGTAGGCGCCAACGGTCAGCGGCAGGCAATGTTCCTGGAAAATGTGGAAGGTCTGGCAGAAAGGATTCTCCGGAATTTCGACCTGCAGGGATCCGACTCCGCATTGATCATATCATCAAGCGGATGCAATATAGTACCAATTGAAATGGCCGAGCTCTTTCAACGCAGAAAACTAAAAGTAGTAGCGATCGTTACCGAAAAACATGCCGCTGCCTCCACCAGCAAAAGAAAAGACGGGAAAAAATTAAACGATTTCGCCGACCTGGTACTGGATACCGGCGCTCCTGTAGGCGACGCGATGGTACAGGTTCCCGGGTTGGAAACACCGGTTGCCCCCGGTTCTACGTTGGGCGGCGTGTTACTGGTCAATACAATGAAGGCTGAAATAGCGCGTCTTTTAACCGCAGCAGGCAAACCACCCAAAGTATTAACCGCCGGCTGCCTGGTGGGCAACGAAAAGGCGAAAGAATTATTTGAAAGCGCTTACGATGAACATGCCCATCGTCTGGCAGGCTTATATAAAAATGTTGGCAGGTAAATTTTTAAAACAACGATATGCATATTCCCATACGCACTACTGTTATCGGCAGTTATCCCTTTCCTGGCTGGCTGGAATTCGCCTCTCAGAACCTATCCGAATTTGGCCCCGCAGATATAGAAGAAATGATCGAGGATGCCGTAATAGCCGCCATCTACGACCAGGTTGCTTCCGGGCTGGATGTAATCACCGATGGCGAACAAACGAGGCTTGACTTTAATCTTTCTTTTTACGGATACATCAAAGGTATTTCACCCAACGAAACCGAGACGAGAAAATTCGGGCCCGCGGCGCATGATCAAAGAGGCAAACACAATATTACAGACACCCTGAGCGCACCCGATGGCCTGGGCGTTGTAAAAGAATACCAGCGTTTAAAAAAGCTGGCCCCGGCAGGCCCGGTGCTGAAAGCAAGCGTACCGGGACCCTATACGCTGAGCGGCAGGTTGCTGCCCAATGCACAGTATAAGGACAGGTTTGCTATTACAGAAGCCATACTTCCTTTTGTACAAAAAGAACTGGAGGCCCTGGTAGCGGCAGGATGCGAGGAAATTACGGTGGACGAACCATCGATGAGCTGTTATGCCTACAAAGAAAATACAAAGAAGTTCGCTGAAATTTTCAACAGGACTGTAGAACCTGTGGTGAATAAATGCTACCTCTCTACTCATTTATGCTTTGGAAATTTTAAAGGAAGGCCGGTAGGATACAGAAGTGTGCAACCCATGATCCCCGATTTCCTTGATCTGAAAGTGAATGAAGTACATATTGAAATGGCCAACCGGGAGTTTGCTGAAATAGAATTGCTCGAAACTTTTGCCAGGAGGATGAATGTGGCAGTAGGTATCATTGATGTAAAGAACTATTATATCGAAACACCCGAAGACGTGGCGGCAAGAATAAAAAAATGCCTTCAGTACATACCTGCCGATAAATTATCGGTAGCGCCCGATTGCGGACTTAGCCAGACGGCCCGCTGGGCTTCGCGACAAAAGCTTATCAATATGGTGAAGGGGGCGAAAATGGTGAGGAAACAATTATAGTGGTAAGTAGTAAGAAATTTTTTTAAACGAAATATATGACATTAATCCCTGCTGTTGCGAAGAATGAGCGGTTGCTTGAACAGGTAGAGTCTTTTGAAAACGACCGGGAAAATTTTCATATCTGGTGGCTGGGGCAAAGCGGTTACCTCTTGCTGTGGCAGGGAAAAAAAATATTGATAGACCCCTATCTCTCCGATTCACTCACCCGGAAATACGCTGATACAAAAAAACCACATATACGCATGAGCGAAAAGGCAATGGAGCCTGCATTGCTGAAAAACATTTCCATTGTCAGCTCCAGCCACAATCATACCGATCACCTGGATGCCGAAACCTTGATACCCGTCATCCGGAACAACCCCGGCATCAGCTTTATCATTCCCGAAGCCAACCGGGATTTTGTCGCCAACCGGGTGCAGTGCGACAAAGCTTTCCCTGCAGGGCTCAATGAAGGAACGCATTTCAGCAAAGACGGGTTTACATTCCACGGATTGGCCGCCGCGCACAATTCGCCCGATAAAAACGAAAAAGGCGAATGCCTGTACATGGGGTATATCATCCGGTTTGGCAAATGGACAATCTACCACAGCGGTGACACGCTTTGGTACGCAGGACTGGAAGATATCCTGCGACCATACAATATCGACCTGGCCTTATTGCCCATCAATGGCAACGATCCGGCGCGGGGGGTGGCCGGCAACCTGGACTGTAAAGAAGCCGCCGCACTGGCAAAAGCCGCGGGCATCAAGCACGTTATTCCCTGTCACTACGATATGTTCACCTTTAATACCGCCAACCCGGCCGATTTTGCGAAAGAAGCGGAAGCTATCGGTCAGCCCTACACGATACTGCTCATCGGCGGGCATTGGAGCTCGGGGGTTATTTGAAATTTGAGATTTGATGGCTGTTGCAGGTTGAGATTGCTGATTTAGATAGCGGAAAGCTTATACCCTATACCTTCCGCCCTACACCTTTGTTACAAATTTCAAATCTCTAATTCTTATTTCAACTCCCTCTCATCATCCATATAATAACAATGTTCATGGCGTTTCATGCCTATGCGGGGATAATAATTGACCGCGGCAGGTGCAGACAGCAGGATGAGCTTTGCCTGCGGTGCAGCAAGATGTGTCCGGCGGATCAGCTCCCTGCCTATTCCCGATTTCTGGTACGCCCGGTCCACCGCCAGGTCCGATAAATAAGTACAAAAGGCAAAGTCGGTCAATGCCCTCGATACTCCTACGATCTTTCCACTATCCCTTGCCGTTATGATCAGGTTCGCGTTCGCCAGCATTGCTTTAATGCGTTCAGGATCACCGGCAGGCCGTCTTTCTGCAAGCATAGAGGAGTGTAATACCGCTGTAAAATCTTCAGCAGATAAATCCTTTTCCAGTTGATAAGTAATCATAACCTTTTAAAAAATACAACGGTAAGTAATATGCTTTTTAGAGAAGGTAGCGCCGGTAGCTTCATGCAATGCGATCATTTTGGTATTAAAATCGCCCACCCACGACAGCTCCAGCTCCTTGTACTGATCCAGCGGTAATACATATTCCTTCAGCTTAATGAACATGGCTGATTCAAGCCCGTGCTTCTGGAACTTGGCTTTGGTACCCATAATAACCGCCCGCATGCGCTGGTTCTTGCGGGTATATTTATTGAATAAAAACTTTATTTTACCCAGGAGATTGAGCTTGCCGTTCAGGTTATAAATGTATTCGTTGGTATCGGGTACTATTACGATCATCGATGCAGGTTCCCCGTTTACATAAGAAAACCAGATCAGCTTTTCATCCATGATGATCTTCATCTTTTCAAAAGCCTCGCGAACGGTTACGGAGGTCATAGGAGTAAAATTCTCAAAGTCCTTCCAGGCATCGTTGTATATTTCAATAAAATCATCGGAGAATTTATCGAACTCGTTTTTCTGCAGGTAACGAAACTCATATCCCTGTTTCCTGATCACCCATTCGGCTATTTTGGTAAACCGCTCCGGGAATGGCTTGTGCACATCAATGCGGTTGGATATCTGCTCGTACAAAGGAGAAAATCCATAATGCTCAAAAAGCCGTTTGTAATACGGGGGATGATAATTCATTCCGTAATACGGGGTTGCAAAGCCCTCTACCAGCAACCCCCACCACATATCGTTTTCTCCAAAATTAATAGGGCCATCCATCGCTTTCATGCCATTGGCAGCCAGCCAGCTTTTAGCCGTATCAAACAACAGGTCGGCCGCGGCCTGCTTATCAATGCATTCAAAAAATCCGCAACCTCCCGTAGGCTGATCGTATGCATAGGCTTTTTGCTCATTTACAAAAGCCGCTATCCGCCCGATTACTTTTTGCTCGTCATCTTTCAATATCCACCGGATACATTTTCCATGCCGGTGATAATTGTTCCTGGCAGGATCGAAAACAGATTCAATATCGTTCTCCAGGGGGCATATCCAGTTGGGGTCGCTCTGATATATTTTTTTAGGCAAATCCAGGAACAACCTCCTGGTGGCCGCATTGTTTACTTCTATAATCTCCATTGTATTGTATGCTCTTGGCGATCGCTTTGATACAAAATAACAAAAAAAAAGATTGAAGCCTCATAATAAAATCAGTATCTTTGTTTATAGTACACTTTTATGAAACAGTCATTATATACATCGCATTATTCCACCAAACCCATTGGTGGCAAGCGGCTGTTTCCCTGTATTTCCAATAGTAAAGCCTTCATCAACTAAGCCCTCCGTTCATTTTGCATTGCTCTTGAAACGGAGGGGTGGATTACTTTATCCATATTGTTTTATTTTCCTTAACAGTAAATAATATTCACAAGGCTGCTTTTCCGCATTGCGGGATAAGCAGTTGTCATTATCATTATTAAAAACATGTCAGTATGAAACCAATCATCAGCAACTCAGATTACAGCACTTTAAAATCATTGATATCCAACTGCCCGCAGCACCTGAAGTCGAAGGAAATAAGCCAACTGGCAGCCGAGCTTGACAAAGCGGATATCGTGGCCGATAAAAAGCTGGAAAAGGATATCATCAGGCTCAACTCCCTGTTTGAAGCGGAAGATACCGGTACAAAAAAAACAATGAAATTCATGCTCACACTGCCGGGACAGGCCAACCTGAAAGACCAGAAAATATCGGTTTTCTCTCCGTTAGGTGTAGCTTTGATCGGTTTTAAAAAAGGCATGACCATACAATGGGCATTGCCGGGCGGGCTCAAAAAAATTAAAATCCTGGATGTGGTGAACCATTAAAAACAGGAGTAACGGCCGTAAACGTAGAGTTAAATATATGAGACGAAGTTTTATCATTGTTTCCACTGCGCTGATATTGCTTACACTGACGCTTGCCATATACCTGAACCCGAACTGGTTTGTGATCCTGGGTGTGATCCTGGTATTAACCGGACTGGGATATTATGATATGGTGCAAACGAAACATTCGATCATGAGGATTTATCCTGTTTTTGGCAGGCTCAGGTTTTTGATGGAAGAACTTCGCCCCAAGATTTATCAGTATTTTATTGAATCGGATATAGACGGCCGTCCCATCAACCGTGTTGATCGTTCTACGATATATCAAAGAGCCAAAAAAGAAAATGATACGATGCCCTTTGGCACCCAGTTGGATGTATACGCGGAGGGGTATGAGTGGATGTGTCATTCAATTGCTCCCAAAAATTTTAAGCTGCTTGACCACAACCCCAGGGTAATGATTGGCAACAAAGACTGCCAGCAACCCTACTCCTGCAGCATTTACAACGTCTCTGCCATGAGCTATGGAGCTTTAAGTCCCAATGCCGTGGAGTCCATGAACGGTGGGGCCAAGATAGGCGGCTTTGCTCAAAACACAGGCGAAGGCGGGATCAGTCCCTATCATTTGCGCCAGGGAGGCGATCTCATCTGGCAGATCGGCACCGGCTATTTCGGATGCCGTTCGGCTGATGGCAATTTTAATGAAGAGCTGTTCCGGCAAAAGGCGTTGTTGCCACAGGTAAAAATGATCGAGCTCAAAATTTCGCAGGGCGCCAAACCTGGACATGGCGGTATTTTGCCTGCAGCCAAGAACACGCCTGAAATTGCGGCGATCAGGAATATTACTCCTTATACGGAAGTAGATTCGCCCCCCTATCATACAGCCTTCGGTACGCCGCGGGAGCTGGTTTATTTTATACAACGGCTACGGGTACTGGCAGACGGAAAGCCGGTGGGATTTAAATTGTGCATCGGTCATAAAAGTGAGTTCATCAGCATTTGCAAAGCCATGATGGAGCTGAACATTTACCCGGATTTTATTACTGTAGACGGAGCAGAAGGCGGTACAGGAGCAGCGCCGTAGGAGTTTTCCAATTATGTGGGAGCTCCTTTGTTAGACGGGCTTGATTTTGTATACAATATCCTGAATGGGCTGAACATCCGCAGGCATATTAAAATCATTGCTTCAGGAAAAATAACAAGCGGCTTTCATATTATGCGCGCGCTGGCATTGGGCGCCGATGCCTGCTATTCCGCAAGGGCCATGATGATGGCTGTAGGATGCATACAGGCCCTGTTGTGCAATACCAATAAATGCCCGGTGGGAGTAGCCACACAGGATCCCAGGCTCACCGTTGGACTGGTAGTAGACGATAAGAAAACACGGGTGGCCAATTTTCACAAAAACACGGTAAAAAGCTTTGTGGAGCTGCTGGGCGCATCGGGACTGGATCGAAAAGAAAATATTACCCGCACGCATATCTACCGGCGCATCTCCTTCCAGTCGATGGCCACCTATGAAGAAATTTTCCCTTCTTATGAAACAGGTTCATTCCTCAAAGAAATCCCCCCGCGTTACCGGCAGGATTTCAGGTATGCCGACCCCGACAGGTGGGGAATTGCCAATATCGGAAGCTGGAGCAATTAGGCATGGAAAGGTGGAAAGAGTAAGGTAGAAGGTAGAGGGTTGGGATACTTTATTTCCCCACAGCGTCTGCCCGTGAATAGCTTGCGTGTTAGCAGGCGTATTATTTGTATCAGGTATTGTAAGCAGGAGGAATGTTGCTTTTATAAGTGCATCCACTTATTTGTTTCCGGTAAAACCTGTTACAACGGCAGGGGTAGTAGCACCCTAATAAAAAG
>JAHBTL010000070.1 GCA_019638615.1 Chitinophagaceae bacterium
TTTCACCGACCTGCAACAATTTTAATGCGCCCAAACAGGCGGCCAACGGCTCGATTTTTGGTATATTTGAATGATTGTAAACAAGCAATTCTATGGTAAGTGTTGTTATACCGGCTTTAAATGAAGGAGGAACGATCCGGAAAGTTATTCAGCGCATCCGGCAGGCGGATCCTGTTATGGAAATTATTGTGGTAGACGACAATTCGTCGGACAAAACAGTATCGGAAGCGCTGAAGGAAAATGCCCGGGTGATCACAAGTTCCAGGAAAGGAAAAGGCATTTCGATGCGCGAAGGATTGATTGCCGCAACCTATGATACGATTGTTTACCTGGACGCAGATATTGTAACTTATCCCAAAAATATCGTGTCCATGCTTGCCGACCCCATTCTGAAAGATGAAGCGGATTTCGTAAAATCATTTTTTGACCGGCAGGCTGGCAGGGTTACCCAATTGGTAGCCAAACCTTTACTAAGCATATTCTTTCCTGAGCTGGAGAAATTTACCCAGCCATTGAGCGGTATGATAGCAGCCCGGAAAGACTTTTTAGAACAGGTGGAATTTGAAAATGATTATGGGGTGGATATTGCCCTGCTGATCGACGCTTACAGCAAAGGAATACGTATACAGGAGATCAATATCGGATATATCAAGAACGATATGCAAAGCCTGGAATCATTGGGCAAGATGTCGAGGCAGGTTTCAAGGACCATCTTGCAACGCGCCGCGTTGCTTTCCCGTAATAACCTGGAAACGCTTTCCGATATTCATACCATCAGCGATGAAATGGACATTGCTGTAAAGGAATCTATTCTTGACCTTAAGAAGATGTTGCTGATTGATATCAGCGTTGTGATGGAATATGATTTTAATGAAACCGCTGCTGCTTATTACGACCAGGATGAACATTATGAATGGATCAAACAAACGTATAAAGAGCCGACAGCCCGTTTGCAGAAAATCGCGTCACTGTTGAAAGGAAAATCCTTACCTGAACTGCAATCCATTGCAGATAGCATTCCCCTGGTAGAAGATGCCGCCGAAGTTATCGGCAGGTTAAAAAAAGAAGGATATCTCTGCGTATTGGTGTCAGACGGATTTGATGTAGTAGCCAATCATATCAAAAACAAACTGGGATTTGATTATTGTTTTGCCAATCACCTTCCGCTTGAAAAAAGCATTACTTCCGGAGAGCTGGTATTTCCTGAATATTTTAAACGCAGCGACGAGCCGGAAACCTATGACAAATCGAATGTATTGTTATATGCTACGGAAAAGTTCAATATTCCTCAAAAAAATACCGTATTTGTCGGCAACAGCGAGCAGGATATACCAATGCTGAAAGCAGCGGGAATGGGACTGGTGACTGCCAATGCGGTATCCGAAGCGGGTATCTGGGCCGACAAAGTGTTACCGGCAGGATCATTAAAGCCTTTGTTAGACCTTGTGAGCGGACAGGACAAAGACAAATCACTGTTTACACGTAAATCTGCCAGGTATACGGCACTGGGTGTTGTTGCTTTAGGCGCCGCTTTTGCCGGGTACTATTTGTATAACAAAACCAGGCGAAAACCTGCCAGCCGGTGTGAAGAAGCCTGAAGATCGTATCAAAAATACTTACCGGTTATTGATCGCCTTTCTGCTGTGACAAATAGGTAATAAGAGATGCAAACTCCTCGTACGACAGTGCATTGGCCAAACCCGGAGGCATAATGGATGTTTCAAGTTCCCTGCGCTCTTTGATGTCTTTTGACAATACGGTATGAACCGATCCTGTGATATCGCGTAAACTCACTTTCCCCCCGGATTCTCCTGTAACGAATCCTACAACCGTTTTATTATCGTTGGTAGTGATCTGTACGGTAGAAAAGCCCTGTGATATAGAGGCATTGGGTTTGAGAATAGATTCAGCGATCTGTTTGCGGTTCATGATGGATCCGATCTGTCCCATAAAGGGGCCTTTCAGCGGTTGCCCTTTTTCTATACTATGACAAGCCATACACCCCTGCTGAACAAAAAGTTTTTTGCCAAGTGCGGGATCGCCTTTGATCTTATCCATTGCCAGCATGATATCTTCTATGGAAGATTTACCTATTTGTCCCTTTGAATTCCTGATCTTATCAAGATCAACTTTTACTTCGTCATCCTCTTTTTTAGGCTCCTCTCCGCCAAATTGTGTAATGCCCAGCCTGAACTTTCCATTCAGATCGGCAAAGAAAGCTTTACCGGCTTTATTGGTTTTATTCCACTGTTCTGTAAGGAATGTCCTGATCTTATCCGAAGCTTCCCATTGCCGGGGCTTATAATAGGGACCGTGTGTATCTGGCCGGGTGCTCCACCAGGTAGTAGCGTCAAACGGAGATTCCTGTTCATACAGCCGCGATAAGGTAACCAGTATCTTTTCCCTGAGTGAACTGCTCCCTGTTGCATTATAGGCAGCTATCAATCCATCTACGGCCCGCGGATCATGCATGTAACGCAACGCCCATAAAGCAATGGTTGAATCGTTGGTTGTGATAGCAGCCAGGCAGGGTTCTACGGCGTTCATATGCACCAATGCGCGTACTGCCAGGTGTGCCGGAATGATATCCGCATTGGGTGTGGCATGTGGTCCTTCCTGCCCTTTGGCGGGTGCAACAAACGAAGCGGGAACAGGTAGATCCAGCAATGCCTGCGCAGCTTCCGTTTTGTTCAAACGGTTCAATGCAATGATCGCAGCCACCTGCACACGAACGGATGTATCCTTTAATCCATCAACAAAAGGCTGAACAGGTACATTTTCCAGGAACGGCTCCCTGTCTGTAAGCACACGAAAAACATACTCTTTTACAGCAGGCTCGGCAGCCAGCTTTACCAGATCAGGTATGCCGGCTTCCTTTGCTATCTGGCTATACGTGTACATGGCAGCGATCCGCACGTCAGCCGGCTGTGAAACATCAGATGCCAGTTCCCACGCCAGCGCTGGAGCTTCTTTTGGATTACGGGTAAGCAGCTCCTGCTGAGCGGCTTGCCGGGCTACTGCGCTGTTCGACTGCAACAAGGACCGGAGTTGTGCAAGCGATGCTTTTGTAACATCCGGGAATGCTGTATACGTCCAGTTTTGCGGAACGGCGCGCACTATAAATCCTTTGCTTGAGTCGCCGGTATATCCTGCGCCATCCCATGCGGCCATATACAAACGACCTGAACCATCTACATCCAGGTCGGTGATTTGAGGCAGCTTAATAAATTCTTCCTGCTGTTGTTTATAACTCGCGCCGTCAGGAGTAAGCCTGTGGATATACAAATGGCTCCTGCCCCAATCAGCCATCATGGGTACGTTGTTGTATTGCTGTGGCCAGCCCGGCTCGCTCATAAACAAAGATCCGGTGCCCGACCCTCCACCCAGGTCTTCCAGCGCCGGAATAATTTCTTCTGTAAAATGCTTAAACAACAACGGGTATCCATATTCGCCGGTTTGTAGCTGGTGGCTGAACCTGATGTTCCACCCGCCGCCATCGTTGGTATTGTCACGGGTAAAAATATTCATGTAAGGATCAATGGCCACATCATAAATGTTGCGAAGCCCGTGACTGTATACTTCCATCTCGGTGCCGTCGGGCCGTACCCGTACAATACCACCGCCCAGCATGGTTAGTTTTCTGCCGCTTCGGTCTGTTGCATCGTGAAACCCGAAGTCGCCTACCGCTATATAAATCCATCCATCAATACCCAACCGTATCCCATTGGTAGCATGGTCGGTGCCACGGCTTTTAAGGTACGTAGGATTGCTGATGTGCTCGATCAGCGGCTGTGGTCCGCCATCCGCTTTTCCATCATGGTCCTTGTCTTCAAAAACCACCAGGTCCATCCCCTCTGCTAAAGTGTCTTTAAAAGTGGTATGAAGCACATACAGCTTATCTCCAATCGAAATAATTCCGCGCGGGTTGTCGACCCTGGCATACTCGGTATGGCTGTCTACAATGCCGTCATTATTGCAATCGGTCAATTTAACAATCAGTCCCTTGCCCGGGTGCTTACCCAGCGATCCCATCATATCCACGCCTACATATACCTCTCCGGTAGGGGTCGCCGCTATACATGCAGGGCTGGGAGTAATATCGGGACCGGTGTAGCCGGTAATAGATAATTCTTTGGGCCAGTTCAGGCTGACAGAAAGCGAATCGATGGATTCCAGTGCTTTGTTCCGTTCGGCAGGAGTACAGGGTGGTTGCGTGTTGCATGCGGTAAGCAATAATATCCCCGCAACAATGATCAGAAGTGGCTTCATAACAATACTACTTTAAGCTAAGGGGTCGAAGATAATTATTTATTGGAAACGGGCGGGAGCATATTCCCAGGGATTTCGCTTTTGAGTTGAATAGTTATACACTTTGCCTTAGTGCTGGTAGTAAAATACAAATACTCTCTCCCGTCATTTCGATGGCACCGCGGGTTGCTTGAATGAACAAGCTTATGCGTGCCAGAGAAATCCGTTGGGCAGTAGTGAAAATGTTGAGCATTAGTATCCAGTCCCGGCAGATTTACCTTCGGTGAGAAAAGTTCTCTCCCGACCTTCGGTTGGGATCGAAATGACGATGCCCGCAAACATTTTTTCTAAAAGCGAAGTCCCTGAGCATATTCCCGGATTTGATATTTGATAGAGAATGATTTATATCGATGCATCACGGGAAGTGAGATCGCATATAGTAACAATAAAAAAAGCCAGACCAGGAAGCCTGGCTTTATTATTATTCATATTATTAACTCCTCTCGGCAATAGTTTTATCTATCTCCGCTTCCAGGGCTGATTGTTCCTGCAGGCGTTTTAATTTTCTGCCGTATGATATTTTGGTGATCAATACAAACAACACAGGAACTACAAATATAGCAAGTGTGGTGGCCGCCACCATGCCGCCAAATACCGTCCAGCCAATTGTTTTACGGCTTTCAGCCGCAGCGCCTTCGGCAAAGGCCAATGGCAACACGCCCAGTATGAACGCAAGCGAGGTCATAACGATGGGACGTAAACGCAGCCGCACCGCCTGCAGGGTAGCATGTGTAATATCTATACCCAGGTCAACCCTTTCTTTAGCGAACTCCACGATCAGGATGGCATTTTTGGCTGCCAGCCCGATCAGCGTTATCAGCCCGATCTGCGCATAAATATTATTAGACAATGCAGGTATAAATGTAAGCGTAAGGATAGAGCCAAATGCACCGATAGGCACGGCGAACAATACAGAGAATGGTATGGACCAGCTTTCGTACAGCGCTGCCAGGAAGAGGAATACGAACACAATGGAAATAGCGAAAATAACAGACTGCTGGTTGCCTGCTGCTATTTCCTCGCGGCTCATGCCTGAAAATTCGTAACCGTAACCGGCAGGCAATGTTTGCGCTACCTCACGCAATGCCTGTATGGCCTGTCCGCTGCTGTAGCCCGCTGCCGGCGATCCGTTTATTTCGATAGAACGATAGATATTGTAATGCGATATTACGGCAGGCGCCTCTATTACCCTGGTAGTGATCAGGGAACCCAGCGGCACCATGTTTCCCTGGCTGTTGCGTACATAAAACTTTTCAATGCCGTTTAATGAACTCCTGTATGTACTGTCGGCCTGCGACATTACCCGGAAATTTCTACCATACAGGTTAAAATCATTTACATAGCTGCTGCCTAAAAAAGTAGAAAGTGTTGTATATACTTCTGATACAGATACTCCTAACTTTTTTGCCTGCTCTTTATCCACATCTACCTGGTAGCTTGGGGAGCGGGAGGAAAAGAAAGTATACGCCGCGCCGATCTCCTGACGTTGATTTACCTGGCCGATAAATGCCTGCGCCACTCTTTCAAACTGTTTAATATCGTCGGTGCTGCTGGTTTGCTGCAGCTCAAAGGTAAAGCCTGCCGTAGCGCCCAGGCCGGGAATGGCCGGGGGAGCTATTACCAGTATACGGGCTTCCTTAATATCAGACAGGGCTGCACGTATTTTGTTCATCACATCCTGCGCATGTTGCCCTTTGGCTTTCCGTTTGTCCCACGATTGCAGGTTTACAAATACAGTACCTGAGTTGGATCGGTTTGATCCGCTCACAATGTTCAGCCCCGACAAACCACCTACCACGCGTACTTCAGGAATATTGCCTATGCGTCCGATCATTTCTTTCAACAATGCCAGGTTCCTGGAGGTTGAGCTGGCTTCAGGCATCTCGTAGGTAACCAGGGCTCTTCCTTCATCTTCGGTAGGTATAAACCCGGAAGGCTTATTTTTAAACAGGAAAAACAAACCAACGAACAATACTACCATCATTACCAGCACATAGGGAGTAGCCCTGATCCATTTTGCCACTCCTCTTGTATAACCATTGGTAAGTTTACCGAACCAATGATTAAAGCCTGCAAAGAATTTTTCCATCCAGTTTTTCTTCGTATGCTCATCTTTTGATGGCTTTAGCATAAGGGTGCACAATGCCGGTGTAAGCGATAAAGCTACAAATGCGGAGATCAGTACCGATACGGCAATGGTGATGGCAAACTGCTGGTACAGCCTGCCCACGATACCGGGTATAAAGCCTACCGGCACAAATACGGCGGCAAGGATCAGTGCAATGGCGATTACCGGGCCTGATATATCCTTCATCGCCTTCCGGGTAGCTTCTGCCGGCGACATTTTTTCGTGATCTATATTATGCTGCACCGCTTCCACCACCACAATGGCATCATCCACCACTATACCAATGGCCAGTACGAAAGCAAATAAGGTAAGCGTATTAATGGTGAATCCCAGCGGACCGAAAAGAATGAACGTACCAATCAGCGATACAGGAATTGCCAGTACCGGGATCAGCGTCGCTCTCCAGTTCTGCAAAAACAGGAACACTACCAGTACCACCAGCGCTAATGCCTCCAGCAGTGTATGAATTACTTCATTGATAGATGCATTTACTACCGATACCGTTTCCAGTGGTATCATGAAGTCAATGTCTTTCGGAAAAGTTTTCCGCAGCTCCTCCATTGCCTTCAGTACACCTTTGTAGGTTTCAAGCGCATTGGCGCCTGGGGTTTGATAAATAAGCAGGAATGAAGCAGGTTTACCTTCGTTTACGAACGCATTGATGCCATAATCAAATCTTCCCAGTTCAACCCTTGCCACATCTTTCAGGTATACAATATTTCCGTCTGCCGGACGGGTGCGCACCACGATGTTTTCAAAATCCTCCTGCCTGTTAATGCGGCTGTTGGTCAATACACTGTATTCAAATACCTGCTGACCCGGCTGCGGATTTCCACCCACCGTACCTGCTGCTACCTGGAGGTTCTGCTCCTGCAGCGCTGCGTTCACTTCTGCCGGCGTTATGGAAAGCGCCGCCATTTTCTCGGGGTTCAACCAGACACGCATGCTGAAATCATCAGAGCGCGACAATACATCGCCCACTCCTTTTACGCGGAGAATGGCATCTTTCACATACATGTTTACATAGTTCCCTATGAACAACGCATCGTGTGTGCCATTGGGTGAGTAAAACCCAAAAACAGCCATTACACTGGGGTTGCGCTTACGAACGGTTAAGCCTAAACGCTTTACGGCATCCGGCAGGGTGGGCTCAGCCACGCTTGCCCGGTTCTGTACATCCAGCGTTGCAATATTGATGTCGGTGCCTACTTCAAAGTTGATGGTAATATTGCTCTGCCCGCTGCTGGCGCTGTTGCTGCTCATATAGGTCATGCCGGGCGTACCGTTTACCTGCGTTTCAATAGCGGTAGTAGTGGTTTGCTCCACCGTTTGGGCATCGGCGCCGGTAAAGTTGCCGGAGATGTTAACCGTTGGCGGAGATATTTCCGGGTATTGCGCTACCGGCAGGGTGATCAGCGAAATAATTCCAACCAATACAATTACGATCGATATAACAATTGCTGTTACCGGTCTTTTTATAAAAGTTTCTGCTATCATAATGTGTGAAATAGTGAGTGGTGAATGGTGAATACGATTCACTCATAGCATCACACGCGGATGTTATTATTTTTTAGGCGCCCCGGCAGCAGGTTGCGGCTGGGCGGTAGTAATTATAGCTCCCTCTCTTAAATTCTGCACACCCTGCACTACAATCTTCTCGTTTGTCTTCAAACCCTCTTTAATAATAATGTCGGAGCCAATCTGTCTTGCCAGTTGAACTTTTCTTTGTGTAACCTTATTGCTGTCGCCCACCACATATACAAAGAACTCGCCCAGTTGTTCCGTAACGGCTTTGTAAGGGATCATTACAGACTGAGTTCCTGAATTGTTTAATACCCGCACGGTCGTGCTCATACCCGCTTTCAATAATTTTTGATCGTTCGGAAAGCTTAACCTCGCTTTAATGGTACCGGTTTGCGGATCAACAGCCCGGTCAATGATGCTCAGGCTGCCCGGGAAAGGATAAATATTTTTGCCGAATGCAATGGTGAAGGTTGAATCATTCTTGCTTTTTTTGGCCTGCTGCAGCTGGGAGAACCTGTATATTTCATTCTGATCAATGGTGAAGTCTACCGCCATTGGATTGTCGGTAGATATTACATTCAGGATGGTTTGACCAGCTACCACAGAAGTCCCCATTCTTACCTGGGAGATCCCTATTGTACCGTCAAAAGGCGCTGTTATGGAAGAGAAGTGCACATTCGATCGTACCGCATTTACATTTGCTTTAGCCGCCTCCACCTGCTTTTTCGCTGCTTCCAGGGCTGCATCGGCATAGTCTACCTGTTGCTTTGCAATGGCATCCTGCCTGTCCAGCTCATGATAGCGGTCCGCATCTTTCTGGGCTTTTAATAAATTGGTTTCCTGCACCTGCAGGTTGGCCAATGCCTGTTGCTCGTTGGCGCTGTATACCTGCTGATCTATCGAATATAGTCGTTGCCCTTTGCGTACTTTATCTCCGTCCTTAAAATATATGCCGGTAATGTAGCCGGTTACCTGTGCCCTTAGTTCTACCTGGTTAAGGGCTGTTACCGTACCGGGATATTCATCGTAATACACAGCGTTTGTCAACGACACTTCCTGTACAGTTACAGGCATGGCAGCCGGCGGACCCTGCTGCTGTTGCTGCTGCTTCGCACCACAAGATGCGAGCAGTAATACCGATCCGTACAACGAAAATGTTTTGATGATTTTATATGACATATTTATTTATTGATATTTTTGATTTGGCTATCAGCGGTCAGCTATGGGCTATCGGCTGTCAGCTATCAGCAATTTGTGGTTTTTTGTTTATAGTTAACTACAAACCATAAACCCCAAACTCAAAACTATAAACCTCAAACTATAAACCCCAAACCTCAAACTTTACCATCTCACTTCCCCCAGCGAACGCTGCACATCTATTTTGCTGGACAGCAGGGCGTATAACGCATCGTAATAATTGATCTGGGCCGTCCGCAAATCCGTTTCAGAAGTGATCACTTCGAGATAGGTTTTGATACCCGATCTGTACTGCAACTGTATCACATCATACACTTCTTTAGCCAGGGCCAGGTTTTCCTTCAATGCCAGGAACTCTGCCAGGTTGCTTTTGTACGCTGCGAGCGCCGCATTGTATTCTGCATTCACCGCGTTTTTCAGGTTAGTGATATCAAGATTGGTTCTGTTCAATTGCCAGCGAGCCTGTTCAATCAGGTACTTGCGTTTTCCTCCCTGGAAGAGAGGCAATGTGAGTGTTAGGCCGGCATACGACGCGGGATACGACTGGCTGTACAATTTGCTGAACTCGTTATTCAGGTAATTAAGATTATAAGCGCCATTAGCAGACAATGAAGGCAGGAAGCTCCATTTATTATAGCTCACGTTCGCCTCCAGCAGCCGCATTTGTGTTTGAAGCAATTGATATTCTATTCTGCGGGTGTAATCTGCCATCTGCAAAGTGTCCAGTATGATTTCGTTTTCCATAGAGGAAGTATCATATACAATATCGAGCTCCGCATTTACAGGATAGTTCATTTTTGCTTTCAGGCTTTCCAGCCTTGCCTTTAATAATACTTCAAAGCTTTTTTTGGCCGCTTTTGTATTGTTCAAGGCAATGGCTGCCCGTTTGTAATCGGTTTTATCGGTAATACCTGCCTGGAACTGGCTGTAAGCATCTTTATAGCTACGCTCAAGACGTAGTATGTTTTCTTCCGATACGCGTATTTGCTGCTCAGTAGCCAGCACATCATAAAATGCTTTGGATACTTCAACTGCTACATCTATCTTACTGCTTTCCGTATTTTGTCTTGCCTGTTTACGGATATCTGTCCGGGTACGGCTTGCCAGCAATACATCGCGGTTAAAAATAGCCTGACTGCCCGAAAACAAAATGCCTGAAGTATTCTCAACACCCAGCTTTACCGCTTCTCCCCTTATAACATTGGTTTGCACCTGGAAGTTATGCTGCAGGGTATAATTGAAATTCACCTGCGGAAACCATTCTGCCAATTTACTTTTAATGGTGGTTTCTGCAATTTCTTCGTCTATCTGTGCCTGCTGAACCAACGGTTGCCTGTTAATAGCATACTGTATACAATTTTGCAGCGTGGCGGAATGCAGAAGAGAATCATTCGCCTGTTGTGCCAGTACCCCCGAGGTGCCGGCAAGTAGTATAACCCCAAAAAACAATAACTGTTTTTTCATAAATGTTATTAAATGTATTGCTGCTTTATTATATAACCTGTTCCGGCAATAAAGCCGGCCGTTATGTAACAATATATTGTAAACAGCAATCTTTTTTGTTGAATAATCCTGGAGTTGGGGATGCAAAGGTATAGATTCTGCTGCCAATAAATCAAACGTTTGTTTAATTTTTTTGTTAATGAATTATTAATGAGACTATAATGGTATTTTCGTCCATACGTCGTTGTATATTTTCATTCATAAAAAAGGTATATGATCAAATTATCAGGGATTTTTTTATGCCTGGCTTCATTGCAGATCTATGCTCAGTCTACCTTACCTGTGATACCTGTTCCTGTTAAGACGCAGGTAAAAACGGGCCAGTTTATCATAAACGACCAGACCGTGATAGTAGATCGCAACGGCCGGGAAAAAGCCAGCGTTGCTTTCTTTAACGCTTACCTTGAAAAATACTACGGCTTTAAGTTACGGGTAGTAGAAAAAGCCGGCAGGAATTTCATCAGCTTTTCCACGAAAACATTTATTAAAGCACCTGCAGATCCCGAAGGTTATACACTTGCCGTTTCGCCGCTTTCGGTTCATATAACAGGGGATAGTGATGCCGGAACATTTTACGGGCTCCAGACATTAATACAGTTACTACCTGTTGAAAGAGCAACCGAGCTAAAAATCCCTGCTGTCGCCGTTGAAGATTATCCCCGTTTTAAATACCGCGGAGCCATGCTGGATGTGACCCGCCATTTTTTTGATATTGAGTATGTAAAAAAATTCATTGACCTGCTGGCCCTGCATAAAATCAATACCTTCCACTGGCATCTTACCGACGACCAGGGATGGCGCATAGAGATAAAAAAATATCCAAAGCTGACCGAAGTGGGCGGATGCAGGAACGGTACTATTATTGGAAGATATCCCGGTACCGGCAACGATGGTCAAAAATATTGCGGTTATTATACGCAGGAACAGGTAAAGGAAATTGTGCAGTATGCAGGTGACCGTTTTATTACCGTGATCCCGGAAATAGAATTACCGGGACATTCATCTGCTGCCATAGCCGCTTATCCGCAGCTCAGCTGCTTTCCTGATGAACCTACGCGTGCGGCCCCTAAAACCGCCTGGCATGGCGATACAATCCGCAAAAATGTGCAGCAGGCCTGGGGTGTTTTTGAAGATGTATATTGCCCCAGCGAATACACTTTTAATTTCCTGCAGGATGTGCTGGATGAAGTGATCCCTTTGTTCCCATCAAGATATATACATATCGGAGGCGATGAATGCCCTAAAGAAGCATGGAAAAGATCGGCTTTTTGTCAAAAGCTGATAAAGGAGAACAACCTGAAAGATGAGCATGGGCTGCAGAGCTATTTTGTACAACGTGTTGAAAAATATCTGAATGGTAAAGGAAAGACCATCATAGGCTGGGATGAAATACTGGAAGGCGGACTGGCGCCGAACGCAACAGTAATGAGCTGGCGGGGAGAAAAAGGAGGCATTGAAGCCGCAAAACAAAAACACGATGTTATCATGGCTCCTAACTCATATATTTACCTCGACTATTCCCAAAGGAAAGCGGAAGATTCCGTTACCATCGGGGGATATCTTCCCCTGCAGAAAGTATACAGCTTTAATCCCATACCGAAAGAGCTTGATCCGGAAGAGCAACATCATATATTGGGTGCGCAGGCTAACCTTTGGACGGAGTATATACACTATCCCTCCAAAGTGGAATACATGATTTTCCCCAGGCTTACCGCTTTAAGCGAAGTATTCTGGAGCCCGTTGAAAAACAAGAGCTGGGAAAGCTTCAAGACGCGTATCCCTGTTCAATTCAAAAGATACGAACTTTGGGGTGTGCATTATTACCCGGCGTTGAATGAACCGGTGAAGTAGCAAGTGGCTATGGGCGATCAGTTGTCAGCCGTCAGCTATGAGCCACAAACCCGAAACCTGAAACTTGTAACCTGTAACAGGTTCCGGCTATCCGGGTATCAGCTGTCACGATGAGTATTTTTGCTTCGGGCAACGGTCTATTTCGCTTCAGGCAGTGCGAACGCCATATACGTATCGCCTGACTTTGTACCCAGTTTACCGCCACCACAGGCAATCACAATAAACTGCCTGCCATCCGCTTCGTATACTGCCGGCGATGCAAAACCGGGATAGGGCAATTGCGTTTCCCACAATAATTTCCCCGATGCTTTATTAAATACTCTGAACTTACTGTCGCGCGTAGCCGCTATGAACAACATACCGCTTTTGGTAACCACGGGGCCGCCATAGTTTTCAGTTCCCGTTGGCGGAATGCCTTTTTGTACTAATTCAGGAAATTCGCCCAAAACACTTTTCCATAAAAGCCTGCCGCTGTTCAGATCAACTGCGTTGAGCGTACCCCACGGCGGCTTCACAGCAGGATATCCTTCTTTTGTAAGGAATTTATGGTAACCGGTAGAATTATAAGGCAATGAAATATTGGAATCAATTGCTGCGGAAGGTCTTGCCGTTGTTTTTTTATTTTGCAGGCTTTTATCTTCCAGTACAAATGCGGTCAACGCTTTCACCTCTTCCGGCGGTAACTGTTTGAAAGAAGGCATCATCCTGCGCCCGGTTGATAATAACAGGGCAAACTGTTGTCCTGTATATTTCTTTTTGGCATCCCTGATAGAAGGGAAATTACCGCTTCCCTTCCTGTCTGTACCATGACAGCTCATACAGTTTTGCTGGTAGAGCTGCCTGCCCGCTTCCGGGTAGGTTTCGCCGGCAGAAGAAGTATGATCAATATCCACCATGGTCAGGATCCATGGCATTTCATTGGAGTTTACATACATAATGCCTGTTTCAGGATCCACAGCAGGCCCACCCCATTCCGCAGCGCCATCAAACCCCGGGAAAATAAGTGTTCCCTGCTTCGATGGCGGGTTGTACATATTGCCCGTGCGGTACGACAAAAACCTTTTTTTAATGTCCTGGTAAGATGAATCGGGAACCAGGTCATTGAGATCATCCACCGTAAACTCTTTGAATGCCTGCCGGGCAAAAGGTTCGGGCAATGCAGGAACCGGTTGTGTTGGCCAGGGTTTTTCACCCGCCAGGTCACTGTCTACAGGAACCGGCATTTCTTCCACAGGGAACAAGGGTGTTCCTGTTTCGCGATCCAATACATAAATATAGCCTGCTTTGGTAGGCTGCGCTACGGCATCCACCTTTTTCCCATTACGCGTTACCGTTACCAGTGTGGGCGGAGTAGGCAGGTCCCTGTCCCATAAATCGTGGTGAATGGTTTGAAAGTGCCAGATATGCTTCCCTGTAGCGGCATCCAGCGCCAGCAGGCAGTTGGCATACAGGTTGGCACCCTTACGGTTACCCCCGTAAAAATCGAAAGAGGCGGATCCCAGCGGGGCATATACAATGCCTCTTTGCTGATCAAGCGAAAAGCCTGCCCAGCAGTTGACGCCGCCAATAAATTTATACGCTTCCGGATCTTCCCAGGTTTCGTAACCTGGTTCACCGGGGTGCGGAATGGTATGGAACATCCAGCGTTGTTTGCCTGTACGTACATCAAAAGCCCTGATATGTCCCGGCGCGGCAGGCAATCCTTCCGAGAGCCGGGCGCCTATGATGAGCAGGTCTTTGTAAATGATGCCGGGTGAATTGGCGGATAATTCATAATTCGCCACATCCCTGCCCAGCCCTTCCCGCAGGTTCACTGCCCCGTTGCTACCAAAAGAAGCAATAAGCTTCCCGCTGGCGGCATCCACACAAAACAGCCAGGCGCCGGCTGCATAAAAAATCCTTTTGTCTTCATCCTCCTGCCAGTAAGTAACTCCCCGGTTCAGGGCTGCGCCAAATGGTGTGCTCACCTTGTTCGCTGCTGAATCTTTAGGATCAAACAACCATTTTTCTTTTCCGGTGGCGGCATCCAGCGCGAACAATTTCAATGCGGGAGAAGTAGCGTACAATATGCCATCCACCACGATGGGGTTACACTGTATCTGCGACCGGTTAGAGGTATCGGCATCGCCGGTGCGATAGGTCCATGCCGCCTGCAGTTGCTGCACATTCGTACTGTCTATTTGCGATAGGGAAGTATATTTATTGGAGCTGGTATTGCCATTTACCATGCGCCACTCTTTCCAGCCATCGGGTTCGGTACTGTTACATGAAAAAATGAGCAGGCAAAAGGCGTAAAACGCGTTGACAGGTTTATGGAACATACAAGATGCAGTAGTGTAATTATAAAAAGAAAGGGAAATTACAGGTAATCCACGAGAAAAACCACCCGGGAATTTTAAGAATTATGTTTTTTTGAAAAGGAAAATAAGGCTAAATTTGCCACCCCATTGCCCGATCGTATAGTGGTAGTACATCAGATTCTGGCTCTGATAGCCTTGGTTCGAATCCAGGTCGGGTAACA
>JAHBTL010000071.1 GCA_019638615.1 Chitinophagaceae bacterium
ATACCCGCTTTAAAAGCGGTCGCAAAAATAGCTACTTGGTAGTTTTAAACCAAATTTGATTGTTATAATGCCTTAACGAGGTAATAATTTTTTTTGCCCTTTTGTATCAAAACATAGGTATCGTGAAGAAGATGACCGGCGTTGATTTTTCGCGTAACATCATTTACTTTTTCCCGGTTAATGCTTACACCGCCATTTTGAACCATTTTTCTTGCCTCGCCTTTACTCGGAAAAGTGCCGGTTTCTGCCAGGAATGAAATGATATCTATACCGGTGTTGATCTTTTCTTTGGGATAATCGAATTTTACTACTCCTTCCATGTTTTCAAGATCTTCTATGCTCAGCGATTCGGCAGAAGCATGTTGTTGCGAAAATAATTTTTCAGTGGTTTCAATAGCGTCCCTGTATCCCTGTTCTCCATGTACAAAGATGGTAACCTCTTTTGCCAGTGTCTTTTGCAACTGTCTTGTTCCCGGGTTTGCGCCATGTTCCTTTAAAAGATCTTCTATGTTCTTCTTAGCAAGAAAAGTGAATATCCTGATCCATTTTTCGGCATCCTCATCCGACGCGTTGAACCAGAACTGGTAAAACTGGTAGGGAGTAGTGCGCCCGGCGTCTAACCATACATTGCCTTTTTCGGTTTTACCAAATTTGCCGCCATCGGCTTTCGTTATCAGGGGGCAGGTAAAAGCAAATGCCTCACCAGATGCTTTGCGTCGTATAAATTCTGTGCCGGTGGTAATATTACCCCATTGGTCGCTGCCCCCCATCTGCAGCTTGCAGTTCTTATGTTCATACAGCCAGTAAAAATCGTATCCCTGCATCAACTGGTAGGCAAATTCGGTATAACTTATCCCTATATCTCCCTGGAAACGTTTTTTTACGCTGTCTTTCGACATCATATAATTAACTGTAATGTGTTTGCCCGCATCCCGTAAAAAATCAATAAAACTGATATCTTTAAACCAGTCATAATTGTTTACCAGCTCAGCTTTATTAGGGAGGGATTCATTAAAATCCAGGTGTTTTTCCAGTTGTTTTCGTATTCCGGCCACGTTAATGTCCAACTGTTCACGGGTCAGCAGGTTACGTTCTTCGCTTTTCCCGCTGGGATCTCCGATCATGCCTGTGGCTCCTCCTATAAGTGCAATAGGCTTGTGCCCTCTTTTTTGCAGGTGTACAAGCAAAAGGATAGGTACCAGGCTGCCTATATGAAGGCTGTCGGCGGTTGGGTCAAAGCCAATGTAACCGGTTGTCATCTCCTTATTCAGTTGTTCTTCTGTTCCGGGTATTATATCCTGTAGCATACCCCTCCATTTCAGTTCTTCTATAAGCGTCATTTTCAGGTAATTTTGCGCAAAAGTAAGGCTAGTTTGCCAAGGGTGTTTGTGCAGGCAATAATTTACAGGCGAATTCGTTATAAAAGCTTGAATTTTAAGGTACACGTAAAGAAATATACCGGTTTATATTTGCACATGGAACCGGGGAGCGGAACTCCTTACAAGCAGATGATTTAATTGCTTATCGGAAAATAAGTAGAATGAAAAACATTCTTTTGTGTTTTGTTATGGTTTGCCTGTTTGGGGGTACTCAGCATTCCTATGCCCAATTCAGAAAATATTCCAACGAGTTTTTAAACATCGGCGCGGGGGCAAGAGGGCTTGGTATGGGTGGAGCGCAGGTAGCTTCTACTGCCGATGGTAATGCGGGCTACTGGAACCCCGCCGGGCTGGTGCATGTTAAAGACTATCCTGTTGTAAACTTTATGCATGCCGAATATTTTTCCGGGATAGGGAAATATGATTACGGGAGCATTGCCATTCCCTTAAAAGATCAGAAAAGAACCATCGCCTTATCGTTGATGCGTTTTGGCGTTGATGATATTCCTAATACCTTATACCTGGTTGAGCCGGACGGATCCATTAATTACAACAATATCCGTTCTTTTTCCTCAGCCGATTACGCCTTTCTTTTTTCGTATGCGCAAATGCTGAAACAGAAAGGAAATAAAACCATTAGTTTCGGTGGCAATGCCAAAGTGATCCACCGCAATGTAGGAACTTTTGCCAAAGCCTGGGGCTTTGGAATAGACGCCGGGATGCAGATACAGGCCAAACAGTGGAAGATCGGCATTGCTGCCAGGGATGTAACCACAACATTCAATGCATGGAGCTTCAATTTTACGGAAGAAGAAAAAGAAGTGCTCTATCTCACCAACAATGAAATTCCCGTAAAATCAACAGAGCTTACTGCGCCGCGGCTGGTACTGGGCGGAGCGTACGATTTTAAAATAGGGAAGCGGTTCAATCTTATTGCCGAGGCGAATTTTGATATAACGTTTGATGGTAAACGGAACGTTGTGATCAGCAGCGATCCCATCAGCGCTGATCCCCGCGTAGGAGTAGAGGTGGGTTACAAGCATGTTTTTTTTGTAAGAGGTGGTATTTATAATTTTCAAAAGGCGCTTGCGGACGGCGATACATTGAATCAGAAAAAAGTGTGGATCTATCAGCCCAGCCTGGGCGCCGGCTTTAAGCTAAAACATATTGGCATCGACTATGCCTTTACCAACCTTGCCAATCAATCCAACCCTTTATACACGCATGTTTTTTCATTGAGGCTCGACCTGGTGAAGAAGGAGAAAAGCACAAGCGGGAAAATAAATAAAAACTAATGAAACAAATTTTATCCATAATGCTCCTGTTGAGCTGTATGCTGGCAAAAGCCCAGTATAACAACGAATGGATAGATTACGGCAAAACTTATTATAAGTTTAAATTATCCAGGGATGGCGTTTATCGCATACCTCAAAAAGCCTTGCAGCCCATCGGGCTGGGAAATACACCCGCCGAACAGTTTCAATTGTGGCGCAATGGCATACAGGTTCCCCTATATACTCCTGTAGCAACAGGACCTATGGATACAACGGGTTATATAGAATTCTGGGGAGAGATGAATGATGGTAAGCCCGATAAAAGCTTATATCAGAACATCAATTTTCAGTTGTCGGATAAATGGAGCCTTGAAACAGATTCTGCTTCTTATTTTCTAACGGTAAATCCTGCAGGTAATAATCTGCGATTTGTTACGGTAGTGAATAATGTGGCTGGCAATGTGCTGCCGGAAGACCCCTATTTCATACATACTGTAGGTACGTATTTTAATAATAAATTGAATCCCGGTTACGCGAATATAGTGGGTGAATATGTGTATTCATCCGCTTATGATAAGGGAGAAGGATATACCAGTAACGATATTTACGGAGGTACTACGCTCACCGGTAATATACCGAATATATATCCGTACCCGGGAGGGCCCGATGGTATATTTTATATTGCAGGCGCAGGGAATGCGGCTAACAACAGAAGGCTGAGGGCAAGTGTCAACAATACTCAGTTGGTAGATGTAGCGATGGACGCTTTTGACGACCAAAAACAACAAGTGGCATTGCCTGCATCCCTGCTTGCTTCCGGCACAGCAAAAGTAGACATCACCAATACTTCCACCAATGGCAACGACAGGATGGTGATTGCAAAATACGAGATCACCTATGCCAGGCAGTTTAATTTTGGAGGAGCTTCCAATTTCGTGTTTGAATTAACTTCCAACAATAATGGTAATTTTTTGCGTATATCCAATTTCAATTATGGAAATACAGATACCTTACCTGTTTTGTACGACCTTACCAATTTCAGGAGATACGAAGGGAACATCAGTGAAGCAGGTTTTGTAAAATTCGCTTTACAACCTTCTGCGGGAAAAAGAAAGCTTGTACTGGTAAATGAAAGGGTGTCGAATATAAGCTCCATTACTACATTCTCTGTAAGGAATTTTGTTAACTACTCGGGCAACCAGGGCGATTACCTGATTATTAGTAACCAATTGTTGTTTACCGGCGCAAACGGCAATCCTGTAGAGGCGTACAGGCAGTATCGTTCTTCTGGCACAGGTGGCGGGTACAACGCCAAAATTTATGACATTGAACAGTTAACGGATCAGTTTGCTTTTGGCATTAAACGCCATCCGGCAGCGATAAAAAATTTTATTAAATATGCAGTAGATGTATTCCAGTCCCTTCCACGGGCAATTTTTCTGATTGGCAAAGGTGTATCTTATCCGCAGGCAAAACAAAACGAAAACAATGCTTTGCTTGAAAGATTGAATCTTGTACCGCCATTTGGTTACCCGGCTTCCGATAATTTACTGGCAGCCCGCGACAATCAAACCATATCCGATATTCCTATAGGGCGCCTTTCTGCTGTTACCCCGGCAGAAGTAGAAATATATTTGAACAAAGTAAAAGAGTATGAGGCGGTAGGTGTAAGTGCCCCGCAAACGGTAGCTGGCAGGGCCTGGATGAAAAACATTGTACATGCCATTGGCGGAGGAGATGCTGAGCTGAGCGCGCAAATTGGCGGGTACATGAATCATATGAAGAATATTATTGAGGATACATTGTTTGGCGGGAATGTTAAGAGCTTTAGCAAGTCATCGGCGGTAGCATCGCAGTTAACCTCTGAGGGATTAAAAGGAATGTTTGCAGAGGGCATTGGTATCCTGAATTATTTTGGGCATTCGTCTGCGAGCATTATTGAGTTTAATATTGATGATCCATCTGTATATGATAACACGGGTAAATACCCCCTGTTTCTGGTAAATGGTTGCTTGGCAGGCGATATTTTTAACTATGACCCTACCAGGCTGACTGCATTAGGTACTTTGTCGGAAAAGTATGTGCTTGCAGATAAGAAGGGTTGTATATCTTTTGTAGCCAGCTCTCATTTTGGAGTTGTGAATTATTTGAATACTTATCTGGTAGGGTTATACAATGCTATTGGCAAGAAGGGGTATGGCAGTTCCACAGGTGTTTTACTTGAAGAAGCTTTCAAATATTTGCTAAACCAATGGACTGGTGATTATTTTGCCAGGTTGCATGCTGAACAAGTAACGTTACATGGAGATCCTGTTGTAAAACTATATGCAGCAGATCTTCCTGATTTTATTATCGAGGATCCAATGGTGAAGATACCACCTACTGTTTCAGTTACTGAAAATTTTATAAATCTACAGGTCAGGTATTTAAATATTGGCAAGGCAGTCAAAGATTCTTTTACTGTCGAAGTAAAACGAATTTTGCCTAACGGCAGCCCGAAGGTGCTGGTTACGAAGCGGATTGCCGGGAACCGCTTCGCTGATAGTATTAATATTAATATTCCGATAAATCCAGCTCAGGAAAATGGTGAAAACAAAATAATGGTTAAGTTAGACGTTAACGATGAAATTCAGGAAATGTCGGAAGCGAATAATACTGTTGTCAAGACGTTTCATATTGTTGAGGATGGAGCACGACCTATTTATCCATACAATCTTTCAATAGTCAACAAGACTGGTTTTTCTTTCTATGCTTCTACCGATAATCCGTTGGCAGGCAGTAAAAATTTTGTTTTCGAAATAGATACGACAGAACGATTTAATTCTGCCTCAAAAATAAACATGAATATTACGAGTACATCAAATATTCTTGAGTTTAACCCACCGGTTTCTTTACTTGATAGTACGGTTTATTACTGGAGGGTTGCACAGTCTGCTTCTGCAGGAGATACTTTATCCTGGAATACCTCATCCTTTATTTATTTGCCCAATAGTACAGAAGGTTACGGCCAGAGCCACTACTTCCAGCATCTAAAAAGTAACTATGACAGTATTGTTCTAAGAGATGATAGATCTTTTCGTTTTTTAGAAAAAGAAGCTACCATAAAAACAAGAATAGGGCTTTATCCTACATATAATTGGGACAGGGTTGATGTAAGTTTAGAAGATTCCCTAATAGGCCAGTGGTTATGTGCAGATTTTAATGTCATACAATTTATTGTAATCGACTCTAAGACTGGAAAACCTTGGCGCAATTTTACAGTAGATGGGCAAGGTCAATTTGGAAGTCGAGCTACATGTCATACCCCTCCGTATACTTACGCTTACTTAATGGAAGACTCTTCACAACGAAGAAAAGCAATGGAGTTCCTTGAAATGATTCCCGAAGATCACTATATCATGATATATTGGACAGGTGCAAGCAGAGATACCTGGACGCCGGCCAATAGGTCTTTTGTTGATGAATGGAAGAACGATCAGCTATATTTAGGTGCAAATAGATCGCTTTACCATACTTTTATCAAGTATGGCTTAACCGAAATTGAGAAGTTTACTAAAAATGTTCCATTTCTTTTCATGTTTAAGAAAGGAGATGCGAACTATCCTATATTCCAAAGGGTAGGGGATAATGATGAGGAGCACATCCTGCAAACCTTTATCATTACAGGCTCCTTTGTACATGGTTCTATAAGTTCGCCCTGGTTTGGTCCCGCTACAGACTGGAGCAGATTAAGATGGGATGGAGATAATTTTGAACCTGCTTCAGGATCAAAGACCTTTACTTTACACGGAAGATCAGCAAACGGATATGAACAGGTGTTAACAACAGTAACCTCGGCTAAGGATACAGCCTTATCGTTTGTTGATGCCCGGCAATTTCCATATATAAGAATATCAATGCAAACTGCGGATGAGCAAAATGTTAATCCTTTTCAGCTAGGGTATTGGAGAGTGTTGGGTAAATTACCGCCCGAAGGAGTTATATATCCGGATATCAGCTTTGTTGCCAGAGACACTCTGGAAATAGGCGAAATGTTAAACATTACAATGTCATTTAAAAACATCAGTATCGTAGCTTTTGACAGCTTAAAGATGCGGATTGGAATAATTGACAACAGTAATACAACTCATGAAGTCCTTTTGCCTAAAGGCAAACCCTTGCAAAGCAATGACACAATTACTTTAACCTACCAACTGAACACAAAAGACTATCCCGGGCTGAATACATTGTTTGTTTATTTTAATCCCGATAATGATCAGCCGGAACAATATGCTTTCAATAATTTTCTATACAAAACATTTTATGTAAAGCCCGATAATTTCAATCCTTTGTTGGATGTTACTTTTGACGGGGTGCACATACTTAATAATGATATAGTTTCAGCCCAACCTCACATTCTGGCGAAAATTAAGGATGATAGTAAATTTCTGCGGCTTGATGATACTGCTATAGCGAAAGTAAGAGTTAGATACCCTGATGGAATCTATAAGAACTTCTCTTTCGTAAATGACACACTTCGGTTTACGTCTGCTTCACTCGATGCTTCAGGGGATAATACAGCAACAATCGACTTTAATCCGTCCTTTTTGGAAGATGGTGATTATGAACTGGTTATTTCAGCCCGTGATAAGAGTGGTAACGCCTCAGGGCAAATAGATTATCGAATCGGGTTTAAGGTGATTAATAAGCCAATGATTTCAAACATGTTCAACTATCCTAACCCTTTTACAACGTCTACTGCATTTGTGTTCACTCTAACTGGCAGCGAAGTGCCGCAGAATTTAAGGATACAGGTTCTTACTATTACTGGAAAAATTGTCAGAGAAATTACAAAAGAAGAATTGGGACCAATCCGGATAGGAAGAAATGTTACCGAGTTTAAATGGGATGGGACGGATCAATATGGTCAAAAACTGGCAAATGGTGTTTATTTGTATAGAGTACTGACTAATCTCAACGGAAAGTCCCTTGACAAATACAAAACAGATGGTGATGTGACCGATCAGTATTTTAATAAAGGTTATGGAAAGATGTATTTAATGAGATAGAAATATTAAACCAATTTGAAACACAGGAGTGCTTACGCCAACTTGAGCGTTACTTTCGACCGCTGACATGTATATATTAGTTAGTAGGTTCTTGTTGAAACGAATTTCTGATCAGCGAATTATTATACTGTTGTAAAATCGCTTTTATCAGTTCTACAGGCTCTTTTTTTGAAGCGTCTCTATGTATAATCTGATTGTTATTCCAACGTTTATGAAAGTAAACTACCTCATCAGATTGATCGTT
Organism: Chitinophagaceae bacterium; assembly: GCA_019638615.1. Taxonomy (GTDB): domain Bacteria; phylum Bacteroidota; class Bacteroidia; order Chitinophagales; family Chitinophagaceae; genus Agriterribacter. The sequence continues at coordinate 7,946 of JAHBTL010000071.1, forward strand.
AAATCCCGTAACTCCTGAAGAGTCAATAAGTTGATATATTTCATTCGTTTTACAAATAGAAAATTTATAACCATCTTTAAAAATAGAATTGCCAAAGCTTATAAATGGTTTTGAATAATTTAATTTATCAAGGATAGTAGGAACAACATCTAACTGTTGTGTTATATATGTAATTTCATTATGAGTTGTATCTGAGGGATCATAAATAAAGAAAGGAATATTTAGTTGATTGTAAGATTTGTCCCGGCTATTATTATCAGCCAGTAATAGCGTGTGGTCGGAAACAAAAACGAATATGCTGTTATTAAACCACTTTTTTGATTGAACTTTTTTGAATAGATCTTTAAAGCATGCGTCTACATAGCTTATCGCAGCACCTTGAGGGTTTATATTTGAGAGTTGTTTATACCGGTCTCGGGGAATGCTAAAAGGCGGGTGACTGGAAATATTATACAAAACATTAAAAAAAGGTTGGTGGATAGTATCTGTAATTCTGGCAAAAAAATCAAAAAAATACTCATCATAGATCCCCCAGTTATTATCATCTTTCGTATTATCATTAAAATCTTGTTTAGAATAGTAACGACGTATGCCTACCATCCTGCATAATTTTGCAAAATTAAAATGATCATATTCTGCTCCAAGAAAGAAATTAGTGGAGTACCCCTCTTTCTGTAATAAGGTTCCAATACCATCAAATTGAACAGTATTATAATTCGACACAAAGAGCGGCTCATCAAGAAATGGCGGAATCGACCCGAGTATGCTTACTATGCCTTTTGCAGACTCGTTACCGTTTTGAAAACAATTGGTTGCTATCGTGCTATTTCTTCTTAAGGAGTCAAAAAAGGGAGTAGCAGGGCTTGCAGTTAGCGGATTTAATTGTTGTTCCGAAAAACTTTCTAGTATAAACAGAATAACATTTTTGTTGTTAAAGTCTTTGAGATGTTCGTACTGTTTCACTAATGGAAAAACTGAGTCTATGCCAGCTTTAGGAAAATAATCTTTTTTCTGGAGTTGAGTTTTAGATTTAATTATGGAAAAAACGATATTAAGCGTAGAATTATTTACTAAAGGTTGCAGCGAAGGGGCAAAATATAGCAGTGGCGTTGCCGGGGAAATGGGGCGATTGTTAAATCCTCTGGCAAGAGCTATGAAGGTTAAAATCAAAAGAAACGAAGAGGCATAATGTTGTTTTTGATGATGAATAGTAACTTTTAATCTGGACAAAGTTTTTTTTGAAAGAAAGTATAATACAACCGTGATAATACAAAAAAATAGTAGCAATATCCAATACTGCAAAAATAAATTCCTGAACGAATGAGTGGAGCTTGGTAGCGTATATAATAAATCAATTGTAGAACGTCGGTGGTTAAACCTGAAGTATATAATGTCAATACAATTTATCGCAACAAAAGGGATATTGGTTCCCAGAAAAAGCATTAGCAACGATGACTTTTTGAATTTATCTGGTAGTGCAGGGAGGATGAAAAAACAGAATAAAATGAATATGAGGTTTGTGTAGATTATTGACGCAAGATCTATTATAAAACCGTGAACCAGCACTTTTATCCATGCATTGTTCAACAAATCAAAGAACTCGATATTGGTGAAGATAAACCCTATTCGAAGGATTGTGTATATTAATAGAAGAATTAAAATCAGTTTGATAAGAGTCTTTAACAGGTTGTTATTGTAGCTCATTGAGTTTTACCGACTATATTTTGATGAAATTGATGCCATAATCAAAACAATATTACTGTCTGCTATGTTATTCAGAAAGCGTTGCGTGTTAGTATAATTTTTATAGCTCAAATCCCATATTATATATTTTTTGCCAGGGAAGCGCTTTTTCATCTCTGCAAGCATTGTAACATCGCCGGAAAGCTGCCTAATATTGTTTAGCGTCTCAATGAAGATGTCGGTTCGGGTTTCATTTGTCGATATTTCATTCAAAGCAAAATAGCTTAATGTAACATTGTATCCCATTTGGTAAAAGATATTGGCAGCATGATAGTCATATAATTCAATCACTGTTTGTTTTTTGAGTATTGCTGCTGGGGCGGTGTTTTCAAGTGTCTTGATGGCGCTGAATACATTATGACTGTCAACACCCCTCATATCCAAATAGATTTTTTTAGCCTTCCAATCGATCGAATTGGAAAACTCCTCCCATGTAGGTATCTTTTCTAAATTTTCTGCAGGAGGGTGAAATACAAAAAAAGAACGAAGGCTGTCAATATAGGTTATGTCGATTTCAAAGCCTGAAAAATCTTTTTCTAGTTCTTTGTACTTCTTAATGGAGTTTACACGATGTACCCAGAAAAGGTCGTGACAGTATTGTCGTGATGCGGGACATTTTATTGATTTGAGCTGAAATAATTGGAACTTCTGTATTACTGTTGCTCTGTTTATATATATAGTTGTGCCTGCAGTCAGGATTGCTATCGTCCATATTGATATTTTTCGCTTCAGGGCAGTTAAGTTTTTTATGCCGTGTGAATTAAAAGGATGTGTCTGCATGCAGCACGGATAAAATTACTATTAAGCACCGGTTAAAATTATATGTGGGCTCAAGCAAATACCTCGTTTCCCTGAATATTGAATGCATTTGTTTATTAGTGCTAAAATATAATCTTTTAAAGTGTTGCCGGTAGAATTATAAAAGCCTTTGTAGATTCTCAATTTAAAGGAATGGCTTCTATAGAGATCGTGGTATTCTTTAAAAGACAGCAATCTTTCCGTCCAACTGCCGGTTAACGGATCACAGGTATTAGTCGGATGGGGAATGGGCCTCGGTGTTTGCCCGCTTTGTTTAAAATTGATACATGCCGTTATAATGTCTTCCTTCTTTAATCCCCGCGTAGCAGTTACCAGAAGTTCTGTTTCCTCCTCTGTTAAACCGGTTAGCTCGTTCAGAATTATTTGCCTTCTGAGCTGCCTGAAAGAGGGATATGCTATGCCGGAATTATCTTTTTCCCAGCCTATCCATTCATCTTTTCTTTGTATTTTCATTAAGCTTCGCCTTTTAAGCCAGTTTTTATTATTGGATGCAGTCGAAAAAACAGTAACAGTGTTTGAGTTTAATTTTTTCAGAACACCCAAAAAAGAATCAAGGTCGTAAATATGCTCTATAATATCGGTACCCACAATGGCATCGGGAGTTCCTGTAACATTTATTTCAAGGTCATCAATAGTGCCTTCAACAAAAAAATCGACAGAAATAGCAGTGGTTGTCGCCAGGCGCTTGGCAGATTCAATAAACTCAGGAGATAAGTCTATCAAAATTACCTTCCTGAAACCGCAAAATTTTGCAAATAATCCCAATAATCCATTTCCTGCTCCATAATCAATCAAACTAATATCCCTTTTGGACCGGGTTGAACACGACAGGATATGGTTTAAAACAGTTGAGTATATTCCAACATAGTATTGTTTATGCAGTAGTAAATGTTCAAGATATTGCCGCGGATACATTGCCATTGGTATATTCGCTGAATTCACTGATTCCAGAACCTGGCAAAATTTGCTAATTTCACTTTTACCTATATACTCTTTCATTAGATATCTTTACTAGCAGGTTGTCGCCGTATCTGGCCTTTCATCTCCATCCCCCTCACCACATATTTCCCCACCATATCAAACTCCAGGTTAACGGTGGCGCCCACCTCCAGCTGCTTCATATTTGTATGTTCAAAGGTATACGGGATGATGGCTACGGAAAATTGGTTGAGGGCAACATCAAAAATGGTAAGACTGATGCCGTTCAGCGCGATTGATCCTTTTTCTATTACCAGCCGGGCGAATTTTTCAGGAAATTCAAGCCGGAACAACCAGCTTCCTTCCAAAGCCTGCTTTTCAATGCAAACGGCGGTCGTATCCACATGTCCCTGCACAAAATGACCATCCAGGCGACCATTGATATGTAAACAACGCTCAAGATTGACCAGCGAACCCGGCTGCCAACTGCCAAGATCCGTTTTGGCAAGGGTTTCATGAATGGCGGTTACCCGGTGGGAATCGTTTTCCACTTCCTCTACCGTTAAACATACCCCATTGTGCGAAACACTCTGATCAACCTTTAATTCGTGGCTGATGGGCGATTGTACCCAAAAAATACGATTAGAGCCGACCGTTTCTGCCGAAATAACAGTTCCCGATGTCTCAATAATGCCTGTAAACATGCCGCAAATTACCTAAGTATCAGGAATTTTTACATTTGGTTTGGTATTTTGCCCGTAAATAGTATCTTTGCGCTCCTTAAAAACAGTAAAGGAGGTATATTCTATTATGCTTATTATTGATTCAAAAGATTGCGAAAACATAGACAAGGCGCTCAAAAAGTACAAGAAAAAATTTGAAAAAGCCAAGATCCTGTTGCAGTTAAGAGGCCGCCAGTCTTTCACAAAGCCATCGGTAAAACGCCGTGGTGAAGTGTTAAAAGCGATCTATAAGCAAAACATCGTGAGCGGAAAGATCGAGATAAAATAATCTCATCTGTATAAATAATTTAGCCGGGTAGCCGTAGAGTGTTATAACTTTATGGCTACCTTTTTTATGTCTGCATTAAAATACCAGCCTGATATTGCCGTATTTATTGAATACCTGGCTTTTGAAAAGCGATATTCAAAACATACCATTGTTGCTTACCAGGATGACCTGGAGCAGTTTTTTTCTTATCTGGAAGAGGAATATGGCGCGCCGGTCCTCAAAGAAATAACGGCTTCTTCCGTACGGTCGTGGCTGGCTTCTTTAATGGAGGAAAAACTGGCTGCCAAAACCGTCAGGCGTAAGATATCCACTTTAAAAGCCTTCTTTAAATACCAGCTAAAAACCGGTGAAATAGAGGTTACCCCTATGACTACGATCATTTCGCCTCGTGCAAATAAGCGTTTGCCGGTATATGTAGAGGAAAATGATACACATACACTTTTCCAGCATGTTGAATTTCCAGAAGGGTGGGAGGGTCGTACAGAGCGTTTAATGCTGGAATTGCTATATGGTACGGGCATCAGGTTAAGCGAATTGATCAATATCAAAGAAGCGCATGTAGACGCAAACCAGAAAACATTGAAGGTGCTGGGAAAAGGTAACAAGGAACGCATTATTCCTTTAAGCGAAGAACTGGCTGGTTGCATTGCCGGTTATGTGTTTCATAAGCACGGGCATAACCCGTCGTTTGATAAGATCTATCTTTTAGTGAGCAGCAAAGGAAAAAAGCTGTATCCTAAATATGTTTACCGGGCAGTAAAAAAATATCTTTCACTGGTAACTACTGTCTCTAAAAAAAGTCCTCATATCTTAAGGCACACATTTGCCACCCATCTTACCAACCAGGGGGCTGATTTAAATGCCGTAAAAGAGCTGCTGGGGCATTCAAGCCTGGCGGCCACCCAGATTTACACACATAACAATATCGAAAAATTAAAGGAAGTGTATAAAAAAGCACATCCCGGGGCCTGATTGCTATTGAAATTTTACTAAAAAAATCAGGATTTATTACAATAAAATTTATTTGAATTCTTATTGATAATGCCTTAACTTGAGGATGTTGTAAATCCACTTATACCAGGACGGATTTGCGGCAGGAGTTCTTTTAAATAATAATTTCATTGTTCACAGAAATTTAAATTGGATTACTATGAATGTAAACATTCAATCGGTGCATTTTGACGCTGCGTCGACTTTGCTAGATCATGTAAACAAAAAGATTCAGAAGCTGACTAATTTCCACGACAGAATTACCAACATAGATGTTTATCTGAAGTTGGATAATGTATCGCACCAGATTAAAGACAAGATCGCAGAAATAAAAGTAAGTATTCCCAGGTATTCATTTTTTTCAAAGGAATGTTCAAAATCGTTCGAAGAGTCCTTCGATAACGCGCTTGATTCAATCATTGAACAGATCAAGCGGAAAAAAACAAAACAAATGCAGGCCGCATAAAATTGAAAAGAGCTCCTTCGGGGGCTTTTTTAATTCTCCCCCGTTCCCCTCTGTGTATATGCGCTATTAACCAACCACTCATTATTGCCTGAAGCACTAAAAAATAATCTTGCATAAATTTTTGCATTTGAAGATTTCCATTACCTTTGCCTTCCCAAAAAATGAGGTAGTGAGGCTTTGGGGTACCAAGTTCTTTACAGGATTGACTTTCAACAAT
>JAHBTL010000072.1 GCA_019638615.1 Chitinophagaceae bacterium
ACTCTTTTGAACAGCCTACCTATAAGGTTTGCAGCGCTGCCATGCTACCCTGGCAAACCTTATAGGTTCATAATTGGTTAATGCTATCGAACGGATTGGGTATTTTCCTGATGGTCACAGAATCGTTGAACGCTTTGTTCGGCATTGTTAACGGAACTTTGGGTTCAACCCAGGGCATATTATCAAGCGGCAACCGGTATATCCTGAACCGATCGTTTTCTGCCATCAGTAATGGCCGCTTCAATGAGTCAGCACGGTTAAGATCAGCAGATTTTCTTTCTTTTAATATATCCTCCATTTTTTTCAGGCTCAATGAATCCACAACACCGTTCGGCACTTGCTCTTTTATTTTACCGCCATCATTTCAGGGATTCGTTTGGCATATTGCTGAAAAGCAAAGCGCTACCAAACCGGCTGTTAAAGCAAATTTTACCGGCATACAGTACATTTTATAGCAGGATGCAGATCATCAGGTAATTACATAATAAATCCGGGATTTTTATACAATCACAGCCTGTTCCCTCTTAAAAAATCTTCTATACTCATCCTGCGCTTACCTTCCAGTTGAATTTCGAGCGCTTCTATCCAGCCATCTGCAGCGGCAAAACGTATATATGTTTTGTTATCGGTAACATATTCACCCGCAGCCCTGTTGGGTAAAACATTGTATTTTGCTGACCTGAAAATCTTAAACGTCTTTCCATTCAGCATGGTAAAAGCCCCCGGAAAAGGAGACAATCCCCTGATAAGATCATGAATCTTATTTACCGGCTTATTCCAGTCTATGCAGCAGGTTTCGGTAAATATTTTAGGCGCGTGCTTCAACTCCTGTTGCGATGCATCGCCCCGCTCCACTAAACTCTGGGGTTTTTCAATCAGCGTATTGTCCACCAATCCTTCTATTGTTTTAACCAGCAACCGGGCTCCTGTTTCCTTCATGCGGTCATGCACTTCACCGGCGGTTTCATTTTCCCCTATCGGAAAGCTTTGCTGCAATAATATATTGCCGGTATCTATTTCGTGCTGCAGCTTAAAGGTGGTGACCCCTGTTTCTTTTTCTCCGTTGATTACCGCCCAGTTTATAGGTGCCGCCCCACGATACTGAGGCAATAAAGAGCCATGCACATTAATGGTTCCCATCGGAGGCATGTTCCATACCGTTTCAGGCAGCATACGGAATGCCACCACTACCTGTATATCGGCTTTCAGCAGGCGCAGTTGCTCCAGAAAACCCGGATCTTTTAATTTTGCCGGTTGCAGTAATCTGAGCTCTTTTTCAACGGCGTATTTTTTTACAGCACTTTCATTCATTTTCATTCCGCGCCCCGCAGGCTTGTCGGGTGCGGTTACTACAGCTACAATATTATACCCTGCCTTCATGAGCGCGTCCAGCGATGCAACTGCAAATTCAGGAGTGCCCATAAAAACAATCCTGGGAAAATCAGCCATTGATTATATATTTTCTGTTTCGGGCCAAAAGTAACATTCTTACTAATCGTGCAACTACATAAGCAATATGTAAATTACAAGCTCTTTCATCCAATTTTATTTTCAATAAATAATTTAAAGTAATTGAAAATCAAATTAATATATACTTTATTCATTCGGTTAAAAATCATCATATAACAGGTATTTTTTCCGTGTTTGTTTAAACTCGCTCAATGCAGGTTCCCAGCTTTTCCTGATCTCATCTTCGGGTAGCCCTGCCCGTATTTGCTGCCATAAATTGTTATTACCTGCCAGTTTATTGAAAAAAGATGCTTCCATATTGCCCGATTTCGGAAGAATGAAAAAGCTATCTTTCACCGGGAATGACTGATATGCCTGCATCAGCCATTTTAACTGTATCCGCCCGTTGGTTTCTTTTAATACTTCTTCGGGTGTTCCGTCAAGATTCCAGCCATAACATACCTGTCCGTACAGTTTTGAACTTTTTGCCCCTTCTGTAGGATTGGGCGTGAACGAATAGAGGTTTTTAGGCAACGACGGATGTCCAAAAACCTTAAACGGCTTATCGGTACCCCGTCCTTCACTCAATACCGTCCCTTCAAAAAAGCAGGTTGAGGGATAGAGATAAATGGTCTGGATATCCGGGATATTAGGAGAAGGCTTTACAGGCAGCACATATTTGCTCTTGTGCGTGTAATTGCCACATTTAATAATCGTTAAAGAGAAGTTTGACCTTTGGGCATATTCTGCGGTATGGGAATCTTTTACATCGTCTATATTGGTAACGGGATAAGGTACTTTTACCGTAAGCATTTTTTCATTCAGCAACATATTGGCATACTCTCCTATTGTCAGTCCATATACTACCGGCACCGGCTGCATGCCCACGAATGATTTATATTTCAGGTCAAGCACCGGGCCATCTACATAAAACCCATTGGGATTAGGACGATCCAGTAAAATAAGTGGCTTATTCAACTGGACACAGGCTTCCATCATATCCTGCAGCGATGAAATATAAGTGTAGAACCTGGTACCAACATCCTGTATATCGAAAACGACTACATCTATATCTTTTACATCATCAGCGGTTGGTTTCCTTTTTTTACCATATAAAGAAATAACCGAAATGCCTGTTTGTTTATCAATATAGTTATCTACTTTTTCACCTGCATCGGCAGTACCCCTGAAACCATGCTCAGGTGCAAATATTTTTTTTATGCTGATCCCCTGTTTCCTCAAAGTGTCTACCAGGTGCGCATTGCCCACCACCGAAGTATGATTGGCAAAAACTGCCACAGATTTGCCTTTCAGCAATTTCAGGTATTTATCAAACAGGTAACTGCCCGGCAGCGCGGGATCCGGTTTACTGTCTTTAATAGTCATTTCTGTCGTCACGGGTGCTACCGTTTTTTTATTACCTGGTGTGCATACACATAAAACGGCCAGCGATCCGATAACTAATGAATTAAAAATATAACCAGGGAATGTCATCTTTAAGGTTTTAATAAAAATTTAATATACGCTTGTATCCCAAATATCCTTAAAGTTTTTGTAGAAAGAAGAAGAAATCGCCTACCTTTCCGCCCATTATTTATTTTATAAAACAATTATTTTATGCAACAGGCAAAAAAAGGCGATGTGGTTCGTGTGCATTATACCGGCCGGCTGACCGATGGAAGTGAATTCGACTCATCCGCTGGACGCAGTCCGCTGGAGTTTACCGTAGGTGGAGGGCAAATGATCAAAGGCTTTGATGCCGGTGTTGAAGGAATGACCGTAGGAGAAAAGAAAGTGATCAATATACCGTTTGGAGAAGGGTATGGACCGAGGGATGAAAAAGCCATTATTGAGTTCCCGTTAGAGAATGTGCCGGCCGGCATGAACCTGGAGCCTGGTATGCAATTAACACTCCAAAATCAACAAGGACACCCCGTTCCGGTTGTAGTAACAGAAGTTACAGAATCAGTTGTAATACTGGATGCCAATCATTCGCTGGCTGGTAAAGACCTGATATTTGACGTGGAACTGGTGGAGATTGTGTAAGGTTTATAGTTTGAAGTTTAGGGTTTGTAGTTTGTGGTTGCAGGTCGCAAGTTACAAGTTTCAGGTTTCAGGTTTGTAGTCTTTCAACCATAAACAAAAAATCATAAACTATACATTGATTGCTGATTTTTGATTTGGTGATTTCTGATTTAGATATTGGACAATTCCTGATACCTGATAACCCATAGTCGAAATGCTCTTTGTGTATCTTTATGCCCCAGTAGCTTTGTGGTTCAAAAAATATCTGTCGCTGGTTACAGGTTACGGGTTTATGGTTTGAGGTTTATCGTCTTCATTGTCCACTATCCACTGTCCATTTACTGTCCTCATACCTGAAACCTCAAAGCAGATTCTTCGCTCACGAAAATGATTTATTCTTATCCAATAGTTATTTGTTCGCTCTGAATGACAAGAAAAAACAATTGACATTTGATAATGGACAATTTGTGATTTTTGATTTGAAATGACTATAAACAAAAAACCATAAATGGCTCATAGCTCATAGCTGATGGCTGATAGCTAACAGCTACTCTACATCCATTCAAAATTCTCCGCCTTGGGTATTTTATCAAAAGCTTCTGCAAATGCAGGGGGCGGCGTAGCTAATTTCCGGCGCAGGGTATTGATCCAGGCGCCCTCTACGGTGATTACCGCGGCCAGCGTTTCGTTGTTGGTAACAATGTGATGCTGCATGCTCCAGCGTGACCCGTCTTTTTTTGCTTTCAGCATTTTAAAATCAATCTCCACCTTATCTCCGAATTTTATTTCCCGCTTAAACACGCATTCTTCCCTGAACAGGATAGGCCCGAGATTCTGTTCCTGCATGGCCACCGGGGTAACTCCATGTTCAGTTAAAAAGCACATTCGTATATAAGCCCCAAGATCATAATACCTTGAATGCAGCATATGGAAATTAGGATCCAGGTCTGCCCATCTTACTTCCGGGTATTTTTTATACGACTCCATTGTCTGTTCAAAAAAAATCCGCAGCTTCTGGTCTGCGGATTGTAATGTAAAGTTAAGCGTTGTACAATAAACGATAATACTCATCTGCCATCCTGTTCGAATCGAAACGGAAGCGTACATCGCTCATTCCGTTGCGCATGATCTGCCGCCACAGATCAGGACGTTCATAATAAATAGGTAAAATGTCTTTTTCAAGTATTTCATACAACTTCCTGAGGTCGTATTCATCCTGCTCATGCACATTCATGTTGGCATAGTCTGCCTTCGGTACAACAAAGCCGTTGTGCCCCGGATGTATAAACTCAGGTATCCAGCCATCGTCTGTTGAAAAATTAACGGCGCCATTCATAGCGGCTGTCATGCCACTTGTTCCCGACGCCTCGCGCGGTACCCTGGGGTTGTTCAGCCAAACATCCGCAGCCTGCTTTAACCGCTTGCTCAATGCCAGTTCATAACCAATGCAAACCGCCACATTCCTGTATTGTTTGCTCAGGTTCACCAGGTAATTAAAATCGCTGATCGCGGGATAATCAACCGGGTAAGGTTTACCAGCCCATATTATTTGTACAGGATATTTTGTACTCGATAAAAGCGCCTCGAACTTTTGCTTGTCTCTTGTGATCAGTTCTGCACGTTTGTATCCGGCAAAACGCCTTGCCCACACAATGGTAAGCACATTAGGATCAAACAGCTTGCCGGTTTGATCTGCCACCGTATCAAATGCTCTTTTCTTTAAAAACCACTTCCTGTCAATAAAATTTTCTTCATTATTTTCGTCGGCGGCATAATACAATTGCTTGTCTGCCCAATACCGCCAGTTCTGCGAATTGGTAATATGTACAATGGGACAAACGCCTTCGTATTTATTCCACATGGCGCGGCTTACATGCCCATGCAGTTCACTTACAGCATTGGATAAACGCGCAAAACGCAGCGCTGCCAGCGAGTGGTTGAACTGGTTGTCGTATATACCTGTAAGCTTTCTTACTTCATCCAGCGGAACACCGCAGAAATAGCTCATTTTCTCACACAAGTAAATGTCGTGCTTTTCATTTCCTGCTTCCTCAGGCGTATGTGTTGTAAATACCAGTCTCTTTTTTACTTCTTCCTTACTGCCCAGTTTTTTATACAGGTAAAAAGCAGCCGAAAAGCCATGTGCCTCGTTCAGGTGATAAACAGCAGGATTGAATCCTATTTCATCTATCAGCTTAGCGCCTCCTACTCCCAGCAGGATGAATTGCGCTACTTTGGTAGCCACATTGGCATCGTATAAACGATGTGTAATGGTTTGAGAGATGTAATCATTTTCGGGAAGATCAGTGCTTAGCAAGAATATGGGAGCACTCTTAAATGTTTCCGGGTTCAGGTAATAAGCCTTTACCCAAACCGGGTGATCATGTATATTGATCTGGAACTTGATATTGTGATCTTCCAGGAAATTATAGATCTTCTCGTTCCACTGCACCTGCAGTGTTTGATCCTGGTTACGGGCCTGGTCGTAATAACCATATTTCCATAAAATTCCAACACCTATCAAATTCTGTTTTAATTCATAAGCGCTGCGCATATGCGATCCGGCGAGAAAGCCAAGCCCGCCACTGTAAATCTTAAGCGGCTGGTGAATAGCAAATTCCATTGAAAAGTATGCGACACGGGTAGTATACCTATCATCAATATGTGTGTAGGGTACTTTAAAGTTGGTAAATGAAGTCATAGTGGAAGCCAATTTCCTTAAAAATTGACGCAATATAGTAAGGATTTCTTTAACAGTACAGATAAATACCTGATATGTGGCATTACTGGATAATTATTAATATTTGTCATATTGGATATACGATTATGCTATTCATTTCTGCATTACCAATGCCGTTTACTTAAGATGTTGGTGATAACACTAACATCGGTGGTCGCCGTTACGGGTGTTGCCACCCGTAACTACACTAATGGTGCTCTTAATTTCTGCATTACAAATACTGGAATATTTTAACAGCCATAACAAAATACCGGCACGCTTTTCACCATTATATATTCTGATTTAGTTGTACTATTCTATACCTGGATAAAGGTTGTATTTGGCTTTACCAACCAACTGTTTCGTTTAATAGTACGTATCGTATTTTACAAAACTCATTTTTATAACAGAATTCTACCCGGTATCCATTTTTTATTAAACAACTACCGCCGATGAATTCTATTATAAGAAAAGCAGGGCTCGCTATTCCTTTTATAACGATCAGTTCTTTCTGTGCAGAGGCACAGATCTACACTTCAAAACTGGAGGCTGGTATTAGTGGGGGAATATTTATTTACCAGGGAGATCTTACCCCCGAACCTTTAGGTGCTTATGCAACGATCCGACCTCAATTTGGGATCTTTGCAGCTTATATACTTAACAGGTCGTTTTCCGTAAGGGGCAATTTCAGCTTTGGAGGATTAAAAGCAGACGACGCGAAATACAGCGCTCCTGAGTATCGCAAACAACGCGCCTTCAGATTTACCACGCCGGTATCTGAATTTTCGGGAATGCTTGTTTGGGATATACTACAGAAAAACGGCGTGGAAGGAAGACGAGGCTTTGCTCCTTATGTTTTTGCAGGTGCGGGAGTAAGCCTGCTAAATATCCAACGCGACTGGAGTGGCTATAACGCAGCCTATTTCAACGCTGAAACAGTTTCGGATGGATTAACGGCCGACATGGCACACCGCCCTCCCCGGGCATTGCCTGTAATACCTGTTGGCGCCGGTGTGAAATATTTTTTATCAGGCAAGCTTGCCATTAAAGCTGAAACCAATTACCGTTTGATGTCTTCCGACTACCTGGATGGATTCAGTCAGGCTGCCAACCCCCGCAAAAAAGACAACTACTACAGTCATTCTATCGGTATAGTGCTATCGCTGGGGTATAAAGACAGGAATGATTGCCCGGTGAAGCCGTGAACAGCTGATAGCTGTCAGCCGTGAGCTATGAACTTTGAGCCGTGAGTGACGGCTAATAGCTGATTGCCACAGATCATAGCTTCCCCACACACAGATTCTTCGCTCACGAAAATAATTTATTATTGCCTAACTATTATTTGTTCGCTCTGAATGACAAAAAAACAGTTGACAATGGACAGTGGACGATTGAGAGTGGACACAAGTAGTCTCTTCAAACTATAAACCACAAACATTTCAAATCTCAAATTTCAAATATTAAATCTCCTCATTTCTGCCATGTATTATTAGCGCTGTTAGAGTCGGGAAATACATGATCAGGGTCGAGCACTACTTTTGTTAATTCTTCATTCGTGTCCACTTTGAACGTCCAGATATTGTTGTTCTGCCATATTTCAACGGGCAGTGTTTTACGCGCTGTTTTGCCGCCGGCGGTTGTATATTCAACAATAACAGGCATGGCCAGCGGTTCTGTATTTTCAATCGTGATCAGTGCCCCGTTTTTAGGGTCCCCGTTCATGTATTCAACCTTACGCACCGCCTGGTCTAACGCATAACTATTGAGGAACACACCCCTCCAAAACCAGGCAAGATCTTCACCGGCGCTATTTTCCATACTGCGGAAAAAATCCCAGGGAGCAGGATGTTTATAAGCCCAGTCCCTGATGTACTTTCTGAACGCGTAATCAAAGCGGTTGGCACCCAGTATATGATCTCTCAGCAATCCTAAAGCAAAACCGGGTTTAAAGTAGAGCAGGCTACCGATGCTTCTTTCCTTCATGCCATCAGGAGTATTGTATACAGACTCTGACAAGGGTCCAAACATATAGGCTATCTGGTGGGCATCCCGTTTGGCAGCCTTGTATTCACCATTGTTAAAATCGCCTGATGAAATGCCATTGATGAATGTATTAAAACCTTCATCCATCCAGCCATACCTTCTTTCATTGCTGCCCACGATCATAGGGAACCAGGTATGCCCGAATTCATGGTCGGTAACGCCCCATAAGCCCGAGGTTTTAGCGCCGGCGCCGCAAAAAACAATACCGGGATATTCCATGCCGCCTACATTGCTCGCTACATTCACGGCGCTGTAATACGGATATTCAAACCAGCGTTTGGAATAATTTTCAATGGAAGCTTTGGTATACTCTGTAGATCTGCCCCATGCCTCTTTACCATCCGACTCGGCCGGATATACCGACATTGCCAATCCTTTTTTACCACCAGGTAAATTAATACGCGCGGCGTCCCATATAAAAGCTTTGGAAGCGGCCCATGCAAAATCGCGTGCATTACTGATCCTGAATTTCCAGGTGAGCGAGGGTGTTTGAGGGCGGGATTTTGCATCCGTCACTTCGTTTTTGCTGCGGATCATGACCGTTTTATCGCTTTCTTTGGCCTGGTTGTAACGTTGGAGTTGCTGCGGCGTCAGTACTTCTGCGGGATTCTGCAATTCTCCTGAACCTACCACAATCAGGCTGGCCGGTGCGGTAATGCTCACATCAAAATCTCCATACTCAAGGTAAAACTCACCCGGGCCAAGATAAGGATCCGTGTTCCACCCCCGTATATCATCATACACGCATACGCGCGGGTACCACTGCGCTACCGCGAAAATATTTCCATTTTTAGTGCGAAGGATCCCCGTCCTGTCTGCACCGTATTGAGGAATGACAAATGAAAAATCAATTTTCAGCTTTATTTCTCCCCCCTTAGCTGCTACAGGATTGGCGAGCCGCACCTGCATGCGCGTATCGGTAACCAGGTAATCTGCGTCTGTTTCCGCAGCGCTGTTTGCCAGCTTCACCGCCTTGATGTTGAAGCCTCCTTTAAAGGCACTGCCGGCGTCGCCATAACGGCTGCTCCCGGTGGCGGGCATCCTGGCCTGCCCGCGCGAGCTGTCATTAAAAAGATTCTGATCCAGTTGGAACCAGATATAGGGCAATTGTTGCGGACTGTTATTTTTATACGTAAGCAAAAGCGTTGCCGATACTTCGCTTTTATCTTCATCGAATTTTACATTGATGTTGTAATCTGCCTTGTTTTGCCAGTACGCCGGCCCAGGCTCGCCACTCGCCGAACGGAATTCGTTGCCATTATGAGTGTAAAACAGGGGCGAAAACAAAGTGTGATAATCGTAATTGGAGCCGGAAGGCTTTGTTTGAGCTGTTACCAATAGTGCAGGCGCAGAAAAAAACAACAGTAAAAAAAGTTTCTTCATGATCGCTTATATTTTGTACAGGCATCTGTGTAAGGTGCCTGTATAATTATTTACAATGAATGAAAATAAGGAAAGGTATGATACCCGCCGGCATTAATTTTATGAACGGCTGGTTATTGCAGGGAAGCCAGCAATGTTCTTCCTTCAGATTTATAATCCTGGTCATCCCCGGTTTTAGGAGGCAGCTTTATCATCCTGTTCAATACTTCAATGGCTTTATCGGTCTGATGATTTTTTACATACGCCTTTGCCAGATCAAGATAATTGATAACCAGTAAGGGATCGGCGGCACGCGCTTTCTCAAAATTGTCAATGGCATCGTCAAGTGTAGCTTTCGGCATGCCACCAAATAAAACTTTTACCGCTGCTTTTTCACCCACATTCAAGCTGAATATATCAAAGTTCCATTTGCCCATCATATATAAAGCACGTGCATGACCGGGGTTGATCTGCAATGCCGTATCGGCGTAGTTTTTCATGTCGCGCAGGCTGCGGGCTTTGTCTTTACCCGATGCAACCGTACTCACACGCGCCGCGGCGGCAGCCAACGCATAGTTTGCATCTGCATCCGCCCGGTTTTCTTTTAATGCTGTTTCCGCGAACTGCCGTGCTTCCGTAAAAGCAGCCTGCCGCTGCTTTTCGTCCTTCAGGCGGTTGCCGATCCTTCCCGTCAGTTCACTGGTCTTCCACAATGCTTTACCATTTGCGGGTTGCACCTGCAGTATTTCTTTGTATTTGGCCAGCGCATTTGCTTCCTTTAAGTCTTTCTCGGCTTTTTCAGCTTCTTTCAGCAAGGCATCCACGTCCTGCGCATATACAAAACATCCAAAAATCAAAGCTATTACCGACAGTATTCCATACTTCATGATTACATTTTTATACTTAAAAGGGCTTATAAAACACCTGGAGCGTATTTTTTATGAAACGTTACGCTGGTTTGCCCCTGAAAATTAAGCAGGGGAAGATTTAATTTGCTTACAGAAACGTTAATTTCCGTGATGAAAGGAAAATGTGCTTTAGACTGCTCTGCAATGTCCATAGCCAATGTTTCCAGCAATGGTTCCGGCACATCCATTCTTTCTTTTACCAACTGGTAAAGCATAGCATAATTAATGGTCTGACTTAAATGCGTAATTTTTTGTACGGGCTCTTCAAAAAACACATCCACGCTTACTTCAAAATCATTTCCAGTAAACTTCTCTTCCGGGTACAGCCCGTGATAAGCGTGAAACTTGAGTTTATGCAATGATATTTTGAGCATGACAGGTTTATGGTTTGTGGTTTTAGGTTTTAGTTTGAAGCAAAAAACCATAAACATCAAACTTCAAACATTCTTCTAATGTATCCCCTTCTCTCCCAGGTACCTTTCCGCATCCAAAGCGGCCATACAACCGCTTCCGGCTGCTGTTACCGCCTGGCGGTAAATCTTATCCTGCACATCGCCTGCCGCAAATATGCCTTCTATATTGGTTTTGGAAGTGCCTGGTTTTGTTTGAATGTATCCTGCTTCATCCATATCCAGCCATCCTTTAAAGATTGCCGAATTGGGTTCATGTCCTATTGCCACGAAAAATCCGCTTATGGGAATGGTTTGTTCTTCACCGGTTTTATTATTCTTAATTTTCACGGCTTCGGTTTTGCTCTCTCCTACAATTTCCAGGGTTTCTGTATTCCAGTATATTTTAATGTTGAGCGTGCGTTGTACCCGCTCCTGCATAATTTTAGACGCACGCATTTCGTTGCGGCGCACAAACATATGCACTGTGCTGCAAAGCTTGGAAAGATACAAGGCCTCTTCGGCTGCAGTATCGCCCGCTCCTACTATCGCCACTTCTTTTCCTTTAAAGAAAAAGCCATCGCATACCGCGCATGCGCTTACGCCAAAGCCATTCAAACGTTGTTCACTGGGCAGTCCCAGCCATTTTGCGGAAGCCCCGGTAGCTATTATTACGGTATATGCTTCTATTAGCTTTTCATCATCAATCCAAACCTTATAAGGCTGTTGGGAAAAATCAACTTTTGTAGCCAGTCCAAAACGTATATCCGTTCCCATCCTGGCAGCCTGCTTTTCAAAGTGTATCATCATTTCCGGCCCTTGTACGCCATCGGGGTAACCCGGGTAGTTTTCTACTTCCGTGGTAATGGTCAGTTGACCTCCCGGCTGAATACCCTGGTACAACAAAGGCTTAAGATTGGCCCTTGCAGCATAAATAGCCGCCGTATAACCTGCGGGCCCGGATCCGATTATCAAACATTGCACTCTTTCGGTTGCGCTCTTTTCCATAAATTCTTGCTTTTAAGTCCTTTCTTTTACACATGCTTATCTTCGGCCTGTGCAGGTCTAATATATAAAAGGCTGTAAAATTAATTGTAATCAGTCAATTGATAAAACGTGCACTGCAACTCATTGAATAACCTGTGCATAAACAAGCCTTTATATGGTTACCCAATGACATTCCGATATAAATAACCGCCTAATAAAAATCCCGGTACGAATGATTTAACTCTGTACCGGGAAGATATTTGGGTATCAGCTTTTATTAAGGCTGTACATGGAATGAATATTATCCTAAATAAGCTTTAAGAGAGCTGCTGTAACGGGCTTTCTGTAAACGCTTAATGGCTCTTTCTTTGATCTGGCGGATACGCTCTTTTGTAAGATCGTATTTCTGACCGATCTGCTCAATGGTTACGCCATTTTCACCATCCAGGCCAAAATAGGCATTCACGATCTCAGCCTCGCGTGGGCTTAATGATTTCAACACCCTGCGGATTTCATTACGGAGAGAGTCTTTCATCACATCATCGTCGGTTTCATCACCGCCCTCCAGCAGATCGCCCATAGCTACATCTTCCGCTTCGTGCACAGGTGCATCCAGCGACGTATGGCGAGTGTTGCTCTGGAAGATATTGTTGATCTCTGTTTCGCTCATTTCCAGCAATTCTGCCAGTTCTTCGGTGCTCGGCTCACGTTCATGCTCCTGCTCAAATGCCATATAAGCCTTATTGGCTTTGTTATAAGTGCCAATTTTATTCTGCGGTAAACGAACCA
>JAHBTL010000073.1 GCA_019638615.1 Chitinophagaceae bacterium
GTTGTACCCGAAAGAAAGGTTGCACCCATATCCGCATTGGTACGCTCCTGAATGGTGCGGATTGCAAACAGCAGGTTCAGTGCCTTTTGGCTGCCGTCCACGTTCCCCAGTCCGGCAACCCGTGTATGACGGGTGTTGAACATCAGGTTTTTGAACTGGTGGCTTTCGTCCACAAACAAATGGTCTATGCCCATCATCTTAAAGTCCACAATATCATCCTTACGGTTTTCAATATCGTGTTGCAGCGTTTTCAGCTTTACTTCAAGATTTTCTTTCCGCTTGATTACCCCGGCGAGCATTCCCCTTGTCACTTCCTTGCCCTGCGATTTCAGGGCATCGAGATTGCGCTCTACGCTGTCCAGTTCTATTTCGAGGATTTCCTTTTGTATTTCGGGCGATTGCGGTATCATTCCGAACTGGTCGTGCGTAAGTATCACGCAATCCCAATCATTATTTTTAATATCCCCGAAAATCCGCAGGCGTTTTTTCGGCGTAAAATCATCAATACCCGGATAAAGGATTTTGGCGTGTGGATAGGCTTTACGGTAGTCTTCGGCAATGGCAGGTATATTTGCTTTCAGCCCGATAATCATCGGCTTATGGGCTAATCCCAAACGCTTCATTTCCTGCGCTGCGGTACACATTATCAGCGTTTTTCCTGCGCCTACTTCGTGGTCGCAGATAGCACCGTTGTTCAGCTTTATCATCCAAACGGTGTCCTTTTGACTTGAATACAGGTCTTCAATGCCTGCTCCCTTGCGGTCTAATCCCGGAAATTCCTGATGGCTTCCGTCATAGTTTGGGCGAACGAAACAATTAAAGGTATCGTTGTACTGGTCGGTCAGCCTGTTTTTAAACTCATCGTTCTGTGCGTGTAGCCAGTCGGTAAAGGCGGTACGGATTTCGTCAATCTTGGTGTTCGCCATTTGTATGGCTTCCATATCCCGTACTTTAACCTCTTGGTCGCCAACCATTACTTTTTTGGTAATATCAGGCGTGGTATTGACAAGGGCGTGTTTAAGCAGGGCAATACCGTCAAACGTGCGGCTTTCCGCTTTGACCGCATATTTTTCCCAAATGTGCATATTGCCCTGATGACACTTTACGGAAAAGTCGTCGGAGCTTTCGGAGTAATGAACCAGTACATCCGCATCGAACAAATGCGAAGCGAAACGGGCATAAATTCCGGTAGGTATCCACCGTTCGCCGAGGTTAAAATCCAGTTCCTCAAATTCGATACGTTTTGGTCGGGCTTCCTCTAAAGCGGTAAGGCTTTCTTTGGCTTCGGTATCATCGGGATAGTTTTCGAGATAGGCTCTTACTTCATCTGCTTTCTCCACCACGTTGCCTGCAATCCAACGTTCGGCTATTTCATATTCCTGTTGTAGCGGATTGTAGAACAACCGCCCGTGCAGGGCTTCTTTCAGGGTATCGGCAGGCAGGCTGCTGATTTCGGACATAAAGTCCAAATCCACATTTCCGTATTTGTTCAGGGAGGCAGCTAAAGCCTCTTCGGGATTGTCGGTTGCTAACGTAATGGTAGAAAAGCTAACGGGACGGCTGAAAATATCCGCTTTATGGATTATGCCGCCAATGACACGCTCCAGATAGGGGATTTCTTTACCTGCACTGTCTGTTTTTATCAGCTTGGCATTGTCGGCAGTATTGAGATTGCCGTATTTTTTGGTAAAGGCATCGTACAGCAGGTTCAGGGTTTCCCGTTCTTCCCTGTGTTCGGTCTGTTTTTCAGCTTCTTTTTGGTACAGGTTGATATAACTGTCCCTTACGGCTATGTAGGCTTCGGCTCTTGCTTTCTGTGCCGACGGCAATTGCAATGGATGAAAGATAGCTTTTTTGTCTTCCTTATCCACCTCTTGCAAATAGCCGACCCAACCGTTATCCACCACAAGGCAATCATTCCGGTGGAATAATTGCAGTTCGCCGCTATACGGAGCAGGTTCAGGAACGGTGTTAATATCGGTAACGGGAATGGCAGTCTTATCAGACTGGCCATTACCGTTTATTTGTGAAAACAGGTCGCCGATGGCTTCCTGTTTTTTGCTGTTTACTTGGCTTTTTCCATTGGTAGCACCATTGGATTTTAGCGGTGTATAAGGTTGCTGCCTGGCACTGCTGAACAGGTCGGGTTGACGACCTATTGTGCCTCTTCTTTTATTACTACTTTGCCTTTTGTTTTGGGTAGTTCTTTTAGGTGGAGCAAGCACCATTACAGGCTCACCCGCACTTTCAAACAGGTCAAAAATGCTTAGTTGTTTTAGTTCCTGTGGGCTTTCCTGATGGACTACCGGAGTGGTTATAAGCTGCGGTTTTTGCTGAACGATTGCAGGGTCTATGACCGGAGGTGTAACCTTTGGTTCAATCGGAATTTGTATCATAGGCTCATCATTGCGTTCGCCTTTGTATAAATTCAAATTCAGATGGTTCCCAAAATCTTCGGAAAGCATTTGTTTCAAATCTTTGGCAATACCCTCAACACCGTCTTTATGCGTATAGATTAAGGCAGGTTGCCCGTATGGGTCGGTATCTAATTTTTGGTCGGTATGGATAATTCTTGCACTATCCTGAAAGAGCGCATTGCCCGGCGTATTGTATTCGGTTGGCTTGCTTTGGCAAAACAGATCTTCCCTGTCGGTCAGATTTTCTTTTGCCGTATTTTTTTGCAGGATAATAAGGTCGCTGCCGACTTCCGTACCTGCATATTCGGTAAACAGATTGTTGGGCAATCTTACAACCGAAACCAAATTATTATCCTGCATTAACGCCCTGCGTATGGGTTCGTTCTTAGGGCTGTTCAGAATGCCCTGTGAAGTAATGTAAACCAACAAACCGCCCTCACGGAGCATATCAGCACCTTTCAGAAAAAAGTAATTGTGTATGCTTCGGGCAGCCTGTACTTTGGCATCGTCCCTGCTTCGGGAAAAGGACAAATCAAATACGGAAGTATCGCCGAACGGTATATTACTGGCGATTATATCATAGTTGTTTTGTTCCCTTTCGGGAATTTCCTCAAAACCGTTGATACGGATATTGCTTTCGGGGTAAAGCTGCTTTAAAATCTTGCCTGTAAGCAAGTCTTTTTCATAAGCGGTAACACTGGCTTTCTGATTTTCCGAAAAGGATTGGATGAATGAACCGATACCTGCGGAGGGTTCGAGGAATTTATCAATGTGCAGACCATTATCCCGCAAGGCAGATGAAATGGCATCTATAACCTTTGGCGGGGTATAAAAAGCCGTCAGCACGGAACTTTTCATACTGTCCACATACCTGCGGTATTGCTTATCGTCTTGGGAATTGTCTTTGAGGAGTTGGTGGAGTTCCTGCGTGAGTGGAAAAAGGTCGTGTTCTGTTTTTCTCCAATGATTGATGTCTATTTCGTTTTCTACGGCGTTCAGAACGAACTTAAGACCGCCAAATCCGCTGTATCGCATCATTAGCAGTCTTTCTCCTACGGTGGCTTGCCGTTTCTCCTTTTCCAGTTTAAAAACAATTCGCAGGGCATCAATATTCTGTTGGAGATGGAACCGCTTACTGAAGCCCATTTTCCTCAATCCATATTGAGATGGTTCCGGTCAGTTCGGTATAGAGTAAATCAAACTCATTTCCGTTGGCGAAATCATCAGTTAATTCATATCCTGCGAAAACAGGCTCACAAACGGGAAACATTTTAAGGGCGAACGGTCGCAGTTCCTCGTCTGCCATTATGGTATCAAATTCATTGCATACCACTTTGAAAACCGTGTCGAACTTGGAGAAGTGCAAGCCCTCAAAAAGTATGTAGTTGGCTATTTCGTCGCATTGCTCAACGGCGTTTCCCGAACGGAAAGCACCCTCATAAGCATTGGCAGCCCACGAAGACCGTTGGTCAATAAATTTTTGGTCGTGTGCCTTTTCGGGAAAGCTGCTGTTTAATAATTCTTGCAGTTGTAATCTGAAATACGACAGGTCTTTTTGCTGTACATCCATACTTTATTTGTTTAGAATTTTACTTAAATTCTAAAATTAGATGCGGGAGCAAATGCCTCTGATAATGTTGCAGGGTTTGGCTTTGAAAGGCAGGATTTGGCTATTTACAATAGAAATTTGAAATGATAATTTGTACAGAATTAGTGCTTATGTATATGTTTTTTCACAAACTACTTTTGTGGTTTAAATATTTATCGTAATATTGCGATAAATATTTACAGATAAAATGGGCGTAACAAAAACTGAAATATTTACAGAACAGCAAAACAGCTTAGCAACCTCTTTAAAGGCACTGGCTCATCCTGCCCGTATAGCTATACTGCAACATATCATTAAACAAAATGCCTGCATCTGTAATGATCTGGTAGAAGAATTGGGATTGGCACAAGCGACAATTTCACAACACTTGAAAGAGCTGAAAAATATTGGTATCATTAAAGGAAATATAGAAGGAACTAGTGTATGTTACTGTATTAATGAAACAGTCTGGAATGAGGTTAAGAAGGAACTCAATAGCTTTTTTGTCGAGAATGTAAATAGTAAAGAATGCTGTTAAGCGTTTTTTTTTAACACCAAAACATCGTAACATTGCAATATAACATTTATTGAATTAATATCAGAAATATGAAGTTATCAAAAATTAAAGAAATCCTGCCAACATTAGTAAATGTTGGATTTCAATTAGAAAACGGAACTTTAGTTCCAGAACATTTCCACGTTACCGAAGTGGGACAAATTACTAAAAACTTTATAGACTGTGGTGGCGTAATCCGGTCAGAAAAAGTTGTAAACTTCCAATTATGGAATGCGGACGATTTCGAGCACAAATTAAAGCCAGTTAAACTATTAAACATCATCAAGCTATCCGAAGAAAAATTAGGTATTGAAGATGCGGAAATTGAGGTGGAATACCAAAGCGAAACTATTGGCAAGTATGATTTGGATTTCAACGGAGAGACATTTGTACTGAAAAATAAAACAACAGCCTGCTTGGCTCAAGATGCCTGCGGGATTCCTTCAGATAAACAAAAGAAAAATTTGGCGGAACTGCCTGTAAATAATGCTAATGCTTGTACTCCAGGTGGCGGATGTTGTTAAAATTGAATTTATATGTTTTCAAAAATCATTCATACAGATAATTCAAAGACAACAATCATAATCCGACTGATTGTTGGAGGTGTTTTTTTATCGGAGGGCATTCAGAAATTTCTATTTCCTACTTTACGGGGAGCCGGGCGGTTTGAAAAAATTGGCTTGCCATCTCCTGAATTTCTTGGAAGTTTTGTAGGCATATTTGAAATCCTTTGCGGAGCACTTATTTTGCTCGGGTTGCTTACAAGGTTAGCAAGTATTCCGCTCATCATCATTATGCTGGTTGCCATTGCCACGACCAAAACATCTATTTTGGCTAATGAGGGTATTTGGGAATTGCTGCACGGTAGCCGTACGGATTGGGCGATGCTTTTGGGAAGTATGTTTTTGTTAATCAAAGGTGCAGGTAATTGGTCTATTGATAAAATCGTAATGAGAAATGGAGCGTGATATTCAAATAAAGGAAATTGCCAAGCTCTTTCTCAAGCTTGGTTTTATTGGCTTCGGAGGTCCCGCGGCTCATATTGCTATGATGCAGCAGGAAGTTGTTGTCAAAAAGAAATGGATGAGCGAACAGCATTTTTTGGATTTGTTGGGAGCTACTAATCTCATTCCTGGCCCCAACAGTACAGAAATGGCGATACACATCGGCTATGACAAAGGCAGTTGGAAAGGGTTAATTGTTGCGGGGTTATGCTTTATTTTACCTGCGGTTTTCATTACCGGGATATTTGCATGGTTGTATCAGCAATACGGACAATTGCCCGAAGTACAGCCCTTTATTTACGGTATCAAACCTGCAATCATCGCTATTATCATAGGAGCTGTTTTTCCATTAGCAAAGAAATCTGTCAAGTCCACATTCTTGGCGGTTGTAGGTATTCTTGTTTTGGTACTGTCATTATTCGGCATTAGTGAAATCTATTTGATGTTTGGAGCGGGATTGCTGGCAATGGGTTTGTATTCTATTCAGAGCAAAAGAAATACGCTCCAAAGTTTTATCCCGCTCGCATTCTTACAAATCGCACAAAGCCCCTTACTCTCTGAAACAAATACCAAATTATTTTGGATATTCCTGAAAATTGGTGCTATCCTCTATGGAAGTGGTTATGTTCTTTTCGCCTTTTTAGATACGGAGTTAGTTGCAACGGGCTTACTCACCCGGCAGCAATTAATGGATGCTATTGCTGTTGGACAGTTTACCCCAGGTCCTGTTTTTTCTTCAGTTACGTTTATTGGCTATCAAATCAACGGACTATCCGGAGCAGTTATTTCTACGATTGCTATTTTTCTGCCGTCGTTTATTTTAGTAGCATTGCTAAATCCCTTGATGAAAAAAATGCGCCAATCTAAAGGACTGTCCATTTTTCTCGATGCGGTCAATGTGGCATCTGTTGCAATCATAGTCGCTATTTGTCTTACAATGGGCAAAGAAACTATTACTGATTGGCGGACGATATTAATTGCAATGATAAGTGCGATCGTAGTTTTCAAATTCAAAAAAATAAATAGTGCCTTTGTGGTTATTGGAGGAGCATTATTAGGGTATTTATTTAATCTTATCTAAAGTTATCTTAAACAAAATATTTAAACAATAAAAATCAGACAAAATGAAAATAGCATTATTCAGTGATATTCACGCCAATTTACCTGCATTAGAAGCATTTTTTGAAGATGTTGAAAAAAGAAAACCAGACAGTATTTATTGTTTGGGCGATTTGGTGGGCTATAATATTTGGCCAAACGAAGTGGTAAACGAAATCCGTAAAAGGAGAATACCAACCATTGCCGGAAATTACGATTTTGGCATTGGCAGAATGAGCAACGAATGCGGTTGTGCCTACAAAACAGACAGTGAAAAAGATAACGGAAATATTTCTATTTCATTCACAAATTCTTTGATGAAAGATGAAGAAAGAGCGTATTTGCGTACACTTCCAGCCCATATCAAAGTAGAATTTCAACTGAATGAAGATAAATTGAATTTGCTTTTGGTACACGGAAGTCCGAGAAAAATAAACGAATATCTTTTTGAAGACCGTGAGGAAAAAAGTATGCTTCGCATTATGGAGCAAGCCGATGCAGACATTATGTGCTTCGGACACACACACAAACCTTATCACAGAGTTTTAAATTCGGGTATTGACGGTCAAAATCATTTCAGACACGCCATTAATATCGGTTCGGTTGGTAAACCGAAGGACAGCGATGTAAGAGGCGGTTATGTAATGCTTACGATTAATGAAAACAGTTCTGTGTTGGATAAAGATAGTATCAGTGTAGAATTTATACGCTTTGATTATGATATTGAAAGGGCTGCAAAAGCAGTTGAAGAAAGCATTTTACCAAACGAATACGCAGAAAATTTAAGAAGAGGTTACTAATCTAAAATTTATAAAAATGGAATTTCCAACCGATAGAAAGTATTCAAAAGAACATACCTGGATAAGCATACAGGACAACACAGGTACAATAGGCATTACAGAATTTGCGCAAAGTGAATTGGGCGAAATCGTATATGCGGATTTACCAAACGTTGGATATAGTTTTCAGCAGGACGAAGTATTCGGCTCTGTTGAAGCAGTTAAAACGGTCAGTGATTTATTTATGCCTGTATCGGGTAAAATCACTGAAACGAACGAACTACTTTTGAAAGCACCCACACTCATAAACGACAATCCTTATAAAGACGGTTGGATGATAAAAATTGAAATAAAAGACATTACAGAATTAGAAGACTTATTGACATCAAACCAATATAAAGAACTTACAAATTAGCCATGCAACCAAAATTAAAATTCTTAGACAGATACCTTACTTTATGGATATTCCTTGCAATGGCAATTGGCGTGGGTTTGGGTCATTTCTTTCCCAAAATCTCTAATGTTACCAACAGCTTATCTGTTGGCACTACCAATATTCCATTGGCAATAGGATTGATATTGATGATGTATCCACCCTTGGCAAAGGTTGATTATTCCTTATTGCCCAAAGCATTTAGAGATAAAAAAGTAATTGGCATATCCTTATTGCTCAATTGGGTAATCGGCACGGTATTGATGTTTGGATTAGCGGTTTTGTTTTTACGTAACGAACCCGATTACATGACAGGCTTAATTCTTATCGGTTTGGCAAGATGTATTGCCATGGTCATCGTTTGGAGTGACTTAGCTAAAGCAAACAGAGAATATACAGCTATGTTAGTTGCATTAAACAGCATCTTCCAGATATTTACTTACAGCTTTTTAGTTTGGTTATTCATCAACGTATTACCTGCAAAATTAGGATTAGCCAATTTCAATGTAAGCGTATCCATGAAAGATGTTACCGAAAGCGTATTGATATATTTGGGTATTCCATTCCTGGCAGGTTTTTTAAGCCGTTACTTCCTTATAAAATCAAAAGGTATAGAATGGTATAACCGAAAATTCGTCCCCGAATATCGCCAATTACCTTATACGCTTTATTGTTTACGATAGTATTAATGTTCAGCTTGAAAGGCGATAAAATACTGGAATTACCAATGGATGTAGTAAAAGTAGCCATACCGCTAATCATCTATTTTGTGTTGATGTTTTTCGTGAGCTTCTTTATCAATAAATCTCTTAAAGTTCCTTACGACAAAAACGCATCCATCGCATTTACAGCCACAGGAAACAATTTTGAATTGGCAATAGCCGTAGCAATATCGATTTTCGGCATTCATTCGCCACAGGCATTTGTAGGTGTTATCGGCCCACTGGTAGAAGTTCCTGTACTCATATTATTGGTAAGGGCAAGTTTATGGCTAAAGGAGAAATATTATAGTAAAAAAGACTGAATTTAAATTTCAGTCTTCTTACCCTTTCTTCTACTGGATAAATTCAAAATCACATATCCTAAGATACCCGCAATGAGTGATGTTATTAAAACAGATAGCTTGGCCTCTTCAATGAAAACCTGATTGTCAAATGAAAGCATAGATATAAATATGGACATTGTAAAACCTATTCCAGCTAATAATCCTAAGCCAATAATGTGAATAAGGTTACTGTTTGCAGGAAGTTGACCTATCCCTAATTTAGAACATATCAAAGAGGTTGCAACAATGCCAATGGGCTTACCAAAAATTAATCCCAGTGAAATACCTAAACCTAACGGGGAAGTCAGTCCTTCTATCATTTCCTGATGAATTGTAATATTTGTATTAGCGAATGCAAAAATGGGAATAATCAGAAAATTTACCGGTTTTACAAGTGCATGTTCTAGTTTCTCTAACGGAGATTCAACTTCTGTATCATTGGTTGGCAAGGTCATAGCTACCAGTACACCTGCTATAGTGGCATGAATGCCAGAATGATGCACAAAATACCATACAAAAACTCCTGGTATTAGATATAGATAGGGATTTTTAACATTAAAACGGTTCATCAAAATCAGTACTAGCATTCCAATTCCGGCATAGCCTAGATAGCCTAACTCAATTCCGGATGAATAGAAAATTGCAATGACTAAAATGGCAATCAAGTCATCCACAATCGCTAAAGCCGCTAAAAATATTTTTAAACTGGTTGGTACTCTTTTGTCTAACAGCGAAATTACGGCCAATGCAAAAGCAATATCCGTAGCCATAGGAATACCCCAGCCGGAAGCTGTTTCACTACCGGAATTAAAACTTACATAAATCAATGCGGGTACTACTGCTCCACCGATAGCAGCAAGGATAGGCAAAATAGCTTTCTTGGGAGAAGAGAGTTCTCCTTCAACAATTTCTCTTTTAATTTCCAGACCTACCAACAGAAAAAAGATTGCCATCAATCCGTCGTTGATCCACATACTTACGGAATAATTGAGGTGTATGGCTTCATTTTCATACCCCAGCTTTGTGTCCAATAAATTTTGTAGCGGAGCGGCCATTGATGTATTTGCCACTATCATTGAAATCACTACGCATAAAAAAAGGAGGAAACCTCCAAAATTACTTGATTCAACAAAGTCTTTGAAAATCTTTAGATTGATTTTTTTCGGCATATTTATCTGTAAAAATTAAATATCGCAATATACGAATAATGTTGCGAATGAGCTAGCAAAAGGGATAATTACTGCTTAAATTACAGAATAAGTTTTTTCCCATTATGAAGAATATGGCTGAAATAAAACTTATTAATAAGTTAGTAGAAGGAATTACTTTATTCACTATGAAAATCATTATTAAAATATTCCTGCGCGATTTTTGCTACTCCCACACTAAAATATCTTCCGCCATTGATAACAACTTCAATGGCTTTCTTGAAATCGTCTGTATCGCTACCAATGAGCAAATAACTAGAAAAACCAATTTCAAAAAGAGGTTTTACGACTTTTTCAGCATCAATATCACTATGAGCAATAAGCTTTATGGTTGGATATTCTGTCCTTAATTCTTGAACCTGTGCCAGCACATTCTTGTCGTAAAAATCAAGGTCAATAATACAAACATAGGGAAGTTCATTCAATGAAAACAATTGTGATAGTCCATCTTTAATGCTTTCCGAACGAAATAAGACTTCAGTTCCTGAAGCAATGAAATCATTGCAAATCAAATCTAAAATTGGGCTTTTATCATTGATAAAGGAGAGGGTGATTTTTTGTTGTGTTGTACCAGATTCCATAATATTGTCAGATTTTGAGTTAATGGAGTTTCCTGCACAAAAAGAAAGCGCAGGCAACTACACTTACCGCACATTGAGGTACTGGTATACCCGACAACGAATAAGCGAGCGCCCACGCCTATGGCATGAGCGTTCTTCCTTA
>JAHBTL010000074.1 GCA_019638615.1 Chitinophagaceae bacterium
TGGCCTATAGTATAATGGTAGTACGACAGATTTTGGTTCTGTTTGTCTTGGTTCGAATCCAGGTAGGCCAACAGTTTTATATTCATAACGCTTCGCTGTAATAAGCTACTTCGGCAATCATCTTTCTTTTTTCATCAAAACGGTTGCTAAAGCGTGGTCAACAGCATCGCTTCCTTGTCTTTTGGAATTTATTCAGAAAAATTTTCTCTCCTGTTTGGAAATAGCTCCGTCTCAATTACACCTCAACTTCTTGACAATACTCCCTCATAACGAGGATCGCACCTGCAGAATTAGATAAAACAGCTAATTTTAACCTGAACTATATGAAGCTAAATCATACAGACGCAGATATGGAGGATCAGTGGGAGGGCATGAGAAGGGGAGATGCTGCCGCTATGCTTGTGTTGTATGAACATAACTATAGCGACCTGCTGAGCTATGGTGTTCAGTTGAGCAACAGTACAGATACCGCCAAAGACGCTATCAACGATGTTTTTTTACAGCTATGGGAACAGCGCGCAAAGCTGAAGCCGGTTAAAAACACAAAAGCGTATTTGTTTGCATGCATCCGCCGCAAAATTTTCCATCCCGCGTATACTGATAATAAAATGCTTTTGCTGACAGAAAAAGCGTTCTACGAAAGCGCGGAGACATCTTACGAGGATGTATTGATCGCTATGCAGCAGTCGGAAGAGACCCGGAAAAAGGTACAGGCTGCTTTGGAAAAACTAACAGCCCGCCAAAAGGAGCTTATCCACCTGAAATATTTTAAGAACATGGGCTACCAGGAAATTGAGCTGGCTACAGGGATAAGCGTGAAAACTGCTTACAATACTATTTACAATGCCGTAAAAGCGCTGGCGAATGAGCTGCGTACTATGGCGCTTACTTTACTTTTACCCGTGCTGTTTTTCCTGTAAATAACTTTTCTGAGTGCAACCGTTTGCGCTATTTTTTAAAAAAGCCGCTTTTCTTTTGGGAAAACAGGTTGCTTTTTCGCTTCTTAATCCTGCACAATCATATTTATTTGTTATGGATCATCATGTATCCCCATCTGTTGAGGAATTACTGACGAACGAATCGTTCCTTAAATACTGCGGGGGCGACCCGAAGGAAAAGACCTATTGGGAGAAGCAGTTTAACGAGGTGGAAGGGCTTAGAGATACCGCGGAAAAAGCGAAGCGATTGTATGAACTGGTGAAAGCTGAAATGACAGACGCTTCAGCGGAAACGATCGCGTTCCGGAATATGATGGAGCAACGGCAGGCTGAAACCCCTGTTATTGCGCTGCCTGCAAAACGGCGTACGGGTTTTTGGGCAGCCGCTGCGGTGGGGCTGATCCTGGTGTTATCAGGCATTGGAATATATAAATATAAGGGTAACATTTCTCCGCAGGTGGTGCAACAGGAGCAGCCTGCTAACCAAAGAACGGATGCCGCTCCCGGCAGAAATACGGCTACCCTGGTTTTAGCCGATGGCAGCATAGTATCGCTGGATAGTACCGGTAACGGAGAGATCACCAAACAGGGAAATACCGCCATTGTAAAAACGGAAGATGGAAATATCTTATATAAAACGGAAGGTGAAATGCCGTCTGAAACTTTGTATAACACCATGAGCACCCCTCGTGGAGGGCAGTACCGGTTGGTATTGCCGGACGGTACAAAGGTTTGGCTGAATGCCGCGTCGTCTATCCGTTACCCGGCTTCTTTTCCCACTAACGAAAGAAGAGTTACTGTTACCGGAGAAGTATATTTTGAAGTGGCTGCTATGTATAACCCGGCCGGAAAGGGCGCCCTGATACCATTTACTGTACAAAAAGACAATATGCAGGTGCAGGTAAAAGGAACACATTTCAATATAAATGCTTACGACGATGAAGCCGATATGAAAGTAACCCTGCTGGAAGGACGTGTGGATGTATCAACGGCTGATGGTGCTGAACAGCAGGAAGTAATGCTTGTGCCGGGCAGGCAGGCCAGGTGCGGCAAAACCGGGAAAATTGTGGTGGCAAATGACGTTAACCTGGATGAAGTGATGGCCTGGAAAAACGGCTTGTTCGATTTTAGCAATGCCGACATCCGGACGATCATGCGGCAGATAGGCAGGTGGTACGACCTGGATGTGAGCTACGAAGGTGCAATATCGCAGCGGGAGTTTTCCGGGAAGATCACCCGCAATACGCAGTTATCAAACGTGCTTACAATACTGGAGCAGAGCAATATCCATTTCAGGATGGAGCAAAACAGGATTATAGTAGCCCCGTGATATATCGTTGTTGATACAAAGTTTTTTTAATCAATTATTTATTCACCAAAACATATGCTGATGAGTACCTGACCTGCTTCAAATTTCAGCTCAATAAAAAACCGGATCCCGTTGGCCCGGAACCCGGCGATTATTGGGCTTATTTCAAACGACATGAACCGTAATTATTAAACCCAAACGAACAAAGTTATGCATTTGATTGCTATCGGGAAAGTTCTGCGCTGCAATTGCAGGAGATTTCCCTTCACTCAAACAATACTTGCAATGAAACTAACTTGCGTATTGATTTTTGCCATTGTATTACAAGCCGGAGCCAAAGGCGGCTTTTCCCAATCTGTTTCCCTGTCAGAAAAGAATACAAGACTGGAATCCGTGCTGAAGAAGATTGAGAAGCAAACCGGTTATTATTTCTGGTATGAGAACAAGATCATCCGCGGCGCGAAAAAGGTAAGCATAAACGTACAAAATGTGCCTTTAAATGATGTGCTGGATATTTGTTTTGCCAACCAGCCTTTCTCGTATCTTATTATTGATAAAACCATTGTAGTAAAGGAAAAAGGAGAAGAACAGGAGAAAAGAGCAGATGACAGCGAAAGCCTGTTTTCGCAAGCCGCCGTCATTACCGGTACAATAACGGATGAAGCAGGCACGCCTTTGTCCGGAGCGTCAGTAACGATAAAAGGCACCAGCCAGGGAACCAGTACAGATAGCAATGGGCAGTTTTCTATTGAGGTACCTGATGAAAATGCCATACTTGTTGTTTCCTTTATTGGCAGGGAAACGCAGGAAATAAAGGTGAACGGGCAAAGAAATCTTAGAGTATCTTTAAAAATATCAGGAACTCAACAACAGGAGATCGTTGTAATTGGTTATGGAACCCAGAAAAAGAAAGAAGTGACCGGTGCAATATCGTCTGTCAGGGTCGGTGAGCTAAGCCAGGATGTATCCCGCAATTTGTCATCCGCATTACAGGGAAGGGTAGCCGGTGTTACATTAGAGTCTAATTCCGGGGCTCCCGGCGCAGGGCTGTCTATTACCATCCGGGGCTCCGGCTCTCTTGGCAGCAATGCTCCTCTTGTAGTGGTAGACGGTGTTTTTGCCAGCGTTGATTTTGTTAACCCAAGTGATGTGGAAAGCATTGACATTTTAAAAGACGCTTCTGCTGCCAGTATATATGGCTCAAGAGCAGCTAACGGGGTTATTATTATAACTACCAAATCGGGTAAGAAAAATTCGCCTGCCCGTGTACAGTTAAATGCCGTTTCAGGTGTTCAGTCCATCCCTAAACGTATTGGTGTATTGGATGGCAGGCAATGGACGGATGTATTTCAGGCGAACGTGAGCGGTATTCCTGACTGGGATGGTACGAATACCAACTGGCAGGATGTTACTTTTCGCACAGCTTCGCTAAGCAGGCTAAATCTTAACGTAAGCGGTGGTACACAAAATTTGGTATACAACATGTCCGGGGGATACTGGACAGAGCAGGGAACTATCAGGGAAAGTGGCGCTTCGGGAGCCAATTTCAGGATAAAAACACAATACGAAAAAGGACGGTTAAAAACAGGCGAAACCGTTATAGTCAATTACGGAAAAAGCCATTCACTGGCATCAGCCGGCGATCAGCCCGGGGTTAAGAATGGTATATTAGTGATGGTGCCTACGGTACCGGTATATGACACCGCGAATCAATTGGGAGGATGGGGCCGCCGCGAGTCTTATATGAAAAACCTGTCTAATCCGCTTGCCAACCTCACCGCTAAAAACGGGCAAAACTCCAGTATTTCAGTACTGGCGGAGGCTTTTGCAGAGATAAGGCTTATAGATCAGTTAAAATACAAATTCAATGTAGGGCTTACCAATAGCCGTGGTTATTCGGTTAATTACACCGATGTTTACGATGATGGTAATGTAAGCGTTGCTGCTCCGCAAATAAGTAAGGGAGGTTCTAATTCCCTCTCGTGGCTGATTGAAAACACCCTTTCATACGACAAGAAGATCGGGCTTCACAGCTTCAGCATATTAGCTGGTTATACCTCCCAGAAAGACAGTTCAAACAACCTTGGGGCTTCAGGCACGGGATTGCCTCTGTCGGTTTATTCATTAGATGCGGTTACTGCCAACCGAAATGTTAGCGGAGGTTCTTCGTCAGGCACCAGGATATCCATGTTGGGCCGTGTTACATATTCCTACGATTCCCGCTATCTCTTAACTGCTTCCGTTAGAAGAGACGGTTCTTCTGCATTTGCCAATGGCTATCAATTTGGTGTATTTCCGTCCTTTTCCGCAGGCTGGAACCTGTCGAATGAAAAATTCTTCCATTCTATAGTTGATAAAGGTATTATCACTGACTTAAAGTTAAGAGGAGGCTGGGGCATATTAGGCAACGATCTTATCAGCGCCTATTCTACTCAAAGTGTAATTATAACCGGCGTAAATTATGTGCAGGGCAATCAACTCTGGCAGGGATCTTTTCCTGCCGGAACAGCTTCCGCCCGGAATTTGCGATGGGAAGAATCTGAGTCAACAAATATTGGTTTAGATGCAACTTTTTTTAGAAACAAACTTGCATTAACACTGGATGTTTTCAAACGTACAACGTCCGGTATTTTATTATCCGTGCCGGTGCCTCCATCATTAGGTATTGGAGGGAACCCGGTAGTGAATGCAGGTGTGGTTGAAAATAAAGGCCTGGAGCTGGCGCTCAATTATGCTGACAAGGCGGGTAAGCTGAGCTACGACATTGGTTTTAATATCGCTACATTGAAAAATAAAATGACCGCTATTACTATCGGAAGCGGGGAACAACAATTTGGTGATATTACCCGTGCAAGGGTAGGCAATTCTTTAGGCGTATTTTGGTTAATTAAAACAGATGGAATATTCCAGTCCGATGCTGAAGCAGCGGCTTATGTTGATAAGAATAACAATCGTATTCAACCCAATGCAAGCGCCGGCGACATACGATTTGTAGATTACAACAACGATGGCCAGATCAATGCTGATGACCGGCATTATGTAGGATCGCCATTTCCCACAGCAACAGCCGGGTTGTCAGCATTCCTTAAATGGCAGGGTTGGGATCTTAATATTTTGTTCCAGGGCACTTTTGGAAATAAAATTTACAACAGCAGCAGAATATGGCTGGAAAAGATGACAGAGGTAACCAACCTGTCTACCGATGTACTGAAAGCCTGGACGCCCGGGAGCAATTCAGGTTTTCCACGTTTCATTCTCGCTGATCCTAACCAGAATGCAAGAACAGATAGCGACCGCTGGCTGGAGGATGGGGCGTATGTGCGACTTAAACGGCTTGAGTTAGGGTATACTATTCTTCCTCAACTGTACCGGAAATTGAATATAGAAAAAATA
Organism: Chitinophagaceae bacterium; assembly: GCA_019638615.1. Classification (GTDB taxonomy): domain Bacteria; phylum Bacteroidota; class Bacteroidia; order Chitinophagales; family Chitinophagaceae; genus Agriterribacter. Next base: position 5,641 of record JAHBTL010000074.1, read on the forward strand.
CGGGTGAATGTTTCGGCAGAAAACCTGTTTACCATCACAAAATATTCAGGTTTTAATCCTGATCTGGGTAATGGCGGCGATCCTCTTTCCCGGGGAATTGACGAAGGCAGGTTTGTGCTGGGCAGTATTTATCCGCTTCAACGGATTTTTATGTTTGGACTGAATGTTAACTTTTAACCTAAAATTGAGAATAATGCAAAAGCATATAAATATAAAAATATTGTTGACAGGCATCGTACTGATGATTTGCATTACTGCCTGCAAACGCAGCTTTCTTGATGTTACTAATCCCAACCGGCAAACGGAAGCCACATTCTGGAACTCGGAATCAGATGTAATGGGGGCGCTTGCCTCAGCTTATAGCCCGTTACGTACGCCGTTACGCAGCTACTGGGGCGGTTTTACAGGATTTCAGAATATTAATTCGTTGGGAGATGATATCCTGACGATTCCCGGCGATGAACCCCCCACCTGGCAGATTGCTTCTTTTATTAATGATCCTGTAAACAGCGATGCCGCCTCTACCTTTGGGAGAATGTATAATAGTATTTATCGTGCGAACCAGGTAATAGCCAACACGCCCAAAGCAGGGATGGATGATGCCAAAAAAACGCAATGTATAGCCGAAGCAAAATTCCTGCGGGGGCTGGCCTATTTTGTACTGGCTTCTACCTACGGCGATGTTCCTTTGCGTCTTGAGCCTGCGCTTACTACAGATCAGCAATACATTCCCTCAAGCCCTGTAAGCGAGGTATGGAAAGCGGTGGAAAACGATTTTTCTGATGCTGTCGCAGTACTTCCTGCTGCCCGTCCTGCAGCGGAAGCCGGCAGAGCAGGCAGTGGCGCTGCACTCGCTTTTTTAGGCAAGGCGTACTTATATCAGGGGAAGTATGATCTGGCGGAAACCACGCTTGCAAAACTTACAACGGCGCCATACAGCTACGGGCTGCTGAGCGATTTTGATGATAATTTTACTGCTAAAAATGAATTGAACCAGGAAGATGTTTTCAGATGGGTATATGGCGACTTTGGAAATATGTACGGTCCCTGGACCGAAGAAGCAGCAAATTCACCCATGCATAATTATATCGCGCAATTCGTGGGCCCGGTAGGCGGAGGAGGATGGTTTAAATATGTACCTTCCGCTTTTATTGTAAGCGAATTCCTGAAAGAGCCCAGGCCCGAGGGATCAGACACTAAATTTGATAAAAGAACATATACATCCTTTTTCTGGAAACGTTCGGAATTTGGAGAAGCGGATGTTACCTGGTATGGTGGTATGGATTTCGAAAGCCTGTGGGCCACCTGCCGGACTAAAGTAGAACGTTTCTATCCTATCTACAATTATGATACAGTAACACATGGTCGTTTCCTGATCCGGAAATTCACCAATGCCTGGGAAAATATTGCCAATGCGGACAACTATTGGGGACCGAAACCTTCCACCGCCAATTATGTTATTATGCGGTACGCCGAAGTATTATTAAACCTTGCGGAAGCACAGATTAAAAATAATAATCTGGATGCCGCCCTCAGCAATATTAACCTGATCAGAAGAAGAGCAGGGTTGCCTGATAAAACCGCAAGTGATTTACCGGATGCTACGGCCGTAATGAACGAATTAATGCACCAAAAGGTATTGGAATTATTTTTTGAACAAAACCGGTGGAATGATCTGAAGCGCTGGTACACGCCTGAACAATTGAAACAGTTATTTATTATTAATAAAAAACAAGGGGCTGAAAATCTTCAGGCGAAGCATTATGTGTTTCCCATTCCTACTTCGGAGATTAATACCAATAACAAATTGAAACAAAATCCATTGTGGCAATAGTTGATAAAACTAAAAGGGTATCGTTTATAAAATGGACGATATCCTTTTTATTTATGCTGGCTTTTTATAGTTGCAGTAACCCTGAAATAGAAATAGTAAAGATTGCTGAAGCCGGGAGGTCTCCTTTGTTTAAGACTATTGAAGTTGAAACAAACAAGCCGGCATCGCTGTATATATGTTACTGGAAAAAGGGTAAAACAGATACCGTTTTTGTTTCCGACACATCGCAGCAAGGGCTGTTACACCGTTTAACGCTGACGGGACTGCAGCAAAACTCAGCATATGTTTACGAGGTAGCTGTCGCTGATAAGCCAAGCTCTAAAAGCGATATAAGGCATTTTTCCACAGAAGATATACCTGTTGAAATTTTGGACCAGGCATTTCTTGTGGAATCTGATCATAAAGCGTTGCCGGAAAATTTTAAGAAAGGCTACGTGATGATTTACCGACGCGATCTGCCGGGCATGATATATATCGTAAATGCACGGGGAGAATTGGTATGGTATAATCATGCGAAAGAAAGTGGTTATAAAGTTGTGAACCTTATTAAACCCGATCGTTTGTTATCGCTCAACGCGCCGTTATCTTATCCTACCAGTTATGGAAATGAAATAGCAGAAATAAAACTGAACGGAGATACGCTGTTGCATATCAAGAAAGGAGAAAAAGGATTTGACAAAACGATTCATCACGAAATACTATACAACCAGGCGGGGCAGTTGGTTACGCTTACGGTAGAAGATAAAACCGTTGACCTTAGCGATGCAGGCGGTAGCAAGACCGATACTGTTACCACTGATGGGGTTTTAGTATTGGACAAACAGGGTAACAAGATATGGGAATGGTCAGTAGCAGATATACTATCTCCAGCTACTTATCCGGGTATATTGAAAGAAAAAAAAGACTGGCTTCATGCTAACAGCCTGAGCATTGATACTGATGGCAACTATATTATTTCTTTTTATCTCGGTTCGCAAATCTGGAAAGTGGATGCAACATCCGGGAAGCTGATCTGGAAGCTGGGAAAATCCGGCGATTTCAAATTGACATCGGGTACATGGTTTGGTGAGTCTCACGCAGTGCATAAAACAAGCAGCAACGAGATAACATTGTTTGAGAATGGCACCGGCAGCAAACAATCTGCGATACTGGTATACCATATCAACGAGGAAAAGAAAGAAGCTTTCCTGAAAACCAAAATCGTTTTGCCTGAAAATTTTTATAGTGAAAGAATGGGCAGTGCATATGCCGTTACTGATAGTACCTGGTTGGTTAGTGCAGCACAATCCCGTAACGTGTTATTAATTGATAGTTCCCGGAAAGTACTCTGGTGCGTCAGTACCGCGTTCATTCCCTACAGGGCTGTTTTTATACCTGCAGAGGATTTGAGCTTATTCAGGACCGAAAAGGAATAAAAACCACCATCGTTATTTTTTACAATTTGTTTACGTTCAAAATAGTGTGATATGCCAGATCTATTGATGAGGTTATTTTCACTATGATGTGTATTGGACTTGTCTACAGATATTTCAAGCATTTAAAATAAATTAACATGAAAATAAAAGCATTATTAAGCTTATTGATACTTCATATTTCGCTCATCTGCTTTGCAACAACCGGTTTGCAGTTGGTTCCGTGGCCTGCGCATATTGACATCAAAAATGAGAAGCTAACCATCAGCAGAAACCTGTTAATCATAAACGTATCCAATAAAACTGAAGTGGAGCAGGTAATACATACTTTCTCCAACGATCTGAAAAAATCCGGCTTTCAAATTCAGGGGAGCTCCAAATCGGGAGCGTTAAAAATAATACTTTCCCTTATTGATGCTGACGAAGGTAAGCTTGGTGATGAAGGATATCAACTGGTAGCTGATAATAATATAACCATAACTGCTACCACAATTAAAGGCTTGTTTTGGGGCAGTCGGACAGTGTTGCAGCTTTTACAAAAAGGCCCAAACGCCTCTATCCCGAAATTGGAAATATCGGATCAGCCGGTTTCAAAATACAGAGGTCTTATGATTGATGTAGCACGAAACTTCCATAGCCTCGATTTTCATTTGGAAACCATTAAGAAAATGGCGTCTTACAAATTAAATTACTATATGATCCATTTCAGTGACCAGGAAAGTTATACACTTCCCAGTGATTTATATCCGGCATTACCTACGCCAGGCAGAAATTATTCAAAAAATGATATCAGGAAGATAGTTGCTTTAGCGAAAGAATATCATGTCAACATCGTTCCCTCTGTGGATGTGCCCGGGCATTCAGGAAGCATTATTAAAGAATTTCCAGCGCTTTCTTTTAATAAGGACACCTATAAAATTGATGCGACCAGGGATGAAACAATCAATACCCTTCAAAACATTTTTGGAGAACTCATGGAATTGTTTCCTGGTCCTGTATGGCATTTAGGTGCTGATGAGGTAGGGTATCCTGACCTGAAAAACAGCCCATCCAAAGAATATACGGAATGGATGGTAAAAAATAAGTACTCAAAGGGGAGTCAGGTATTAAACCATTTTATTAATCGCATGTATGATTTTATAAAAGGAAAAGGATACCAGATGCTCGTTTGGGAGGGTTTTCAGCCGAATATGTATCCTAAAGTCAATACAGAAATAACGGTATGTCCTTTTGATGTACTCCATGAAGGTATTATGCCGACAGACTATATGGATGCCGGATACAGGCTTCTTAATACTTCGTGGGCGCCGCTATATGTTGCCGATAAGAAAGATATGACTACTCCGGACTTAATAGCAAGATGGAATATTAATATGTTTGGAAAGGGTCGTGCTCCCCAACCCTTTTCTTATTGGAACAAATATCGCCCGGAACAAATCAGAACAGAAATTATTGGTGGACAAATATGCTCATGGGCGATTGAAGAAAAAGCGGAATGGGGACTGTTGTTTGGAAAAGAAGGGGGGGCGGGGTTCCCTGAATACGGGATGCCGGCGCCACGTATCCAAATTTTTAGTGAAAGGGTTTGGACAGGCAGCAAAACGAGCGCAGCAGATCTTTTAGAACGTACCGGCGCATCGTATTGGAAATAATTTTTTCATTTCTATTATCGTTGCAGTGTCGCCCTGGCAGTGACCATATACAGAGTGCTTAGGCGGGCGGCTCTGCAGCATAAAAGTTTAAAAAAAGGGGAGCTGTTTTCTTTCCTTGTATCATCAATCATCCTAATCAATAAGGCAACAACAGATAAGGCTTCTTCCCGCCCTGTTTTTTTCAGAAATACTTTAACCTGCATATATAACAAACGTACATAAATTTTGGGTGCACTCCAAATTGTCGCAGGCGGGTGACGACACCCGCCTGTAGCGTCCGCTACCGGTCGGTGTCT
>JAHBTL010000075.1 GCA_019638615.1 Chitinophagaceae bacterium
TAACCGGTTGATAAATAGAAAACTGGATGATATGTCATTGGCATACCGCCGGATCAAAATTAAATCATCAATTGCTTTCACGGCGGGCGAAGCAATCCTCGCGAAAAAAGCAGTTGCCCCGTTGCGGAGACTGTCACCAAATCCATTTAATTTAATGCAGCACACGGTCGGACTGCCAATGACGTTCAACGAGGTTTTGGTCAGCCCCCAGCAGGTTCTACATGTGAGTACCCGCCTGAATGACGCAGTCGGGCGGGGGCAGGTCGTCACCCACCTGCGAAAAAGGTTTAACATTCACCTATTCAGGAAGCATTTCAATTTTTCGCACCATTATTCCCCTCGCTCCCGCACGTGCGGGATGGAGAGGGAGATGAAGGGGTGAGGGCAAACTCAATATGAAGGGAAAAATTGAAATGCTCCCCCATTCAATAATTACCCCCAAGTTGATTTTTAGCTTTATTTTTGCCGCTCTTAAGCAAGCATAAGGCAATGGCAAAGATCAATATAGGCATGGTGCAGATGAGCTGTACCGCCGGCAAAGAAGAAAACCTGCAAAAGGCGATCGCAAAAACACGGGAGGCTGCTGCAAAAGGAGCCCAGATCGTTTGTTTGCAGGAATTGTTTACATCGCTTTATTTCTGCGATGAGGAAGATTATGAAAACTTCAGGCTGGCAGAACCTGTTCCCGGTCCCTCTACAGAGGCATTGAGCGCTGTAGCGAAGGAGCTGGGAATAGTGATCATTGCCTCCTTATTCGAAAAAAGAACAGAAGGTTTATACCACAATACCACGGCTGTATTGGATGCCGACGGCGCTTACCTCGGCAAATACCGCAAGATGCACATTCCCGACGACCCGGCTTACTATGAAAAATTTTATTTTACACCGGGCGACATGGGCTATAAAGTTTTCAAAACAAAATTTGCTACCGTGGGGGTGCTCATCTGCTGGGATCAATGGTATCCCGAAGCTGCAAGAATTACGGCTTTAATGGGAGCCGAAATCCTCTTTTATCCTACCGCTATCGGGTGGGCAACCTCGCAGGACGAAGAAACCAACACGGAACAATACAATGCCTGGCAGACCATACAACGCAGTCATGCCGTTGCCAACGGGATACATGTGGTAAGCGTGAACAGGACCGGCTTTGAACAAAACGGCGCCATGAAGTTCTGGGGCGGCTCCTTTGTTGCCAACCCTTTTGGCAGCGTATTGTACCAGTCGCCGCACGATGCAGAAGATGTGCATGTTATTACAATAGATACGGCAAAAACAGACCGCTACCGTACACACTGGCCTTTTTTAAGAGACCGGAGAATTGACAGTTATCAGCCTATTACCAAAAGATTTATAGATCAGGATTAGGGTTCGGGTTCAATTGTTATTCTGTATACTTTAAATCATCCGCTTTGAAATTTTGCGATAAAAGATTGTTCTCATTGTCCTCTGCATCGGGTGCTGCACAGCCTTCGTCCACAGGATTTCCGCAATTCCGCACGCCTAAACAACTGGGTTATTATTTTCCGGCTGAATTTGCGCCTCATTCTGCCACCTGGCTGAGTTGGCCGCATAAAGAAGCATCGTGGCCGGGCAAAATAGAGCTTATTTACCCGTTTTACGCGCAATTTATAAAAGAAGTGGCCGCCGGCGAAGCAGTGAACATCAATGTAAATGATGAAGCAATGAAGGCTTCGGCCACCCGCTGGCTGGAAGAAGCCGGCGTGGATATGAACAGGATCGGGTTCTTTCTGAATCCTACCAACGACGCATGGTGCAGGGATCATGGTCCGGCATTTCTTATTAACCCGAACGCTGAAAACAAAAAAGTAATTGTAGACTGGAATTACAATGCATGGGGGAACAAATATCCTCCTTTCGACCTGGACGATGTAATACCCACGCGCATTGGCGATTATTACAATATGCCGGTATTCAATCCCGGTATTATAATGGAAGGGGGATCGGTTGAATTCAACGGCAAAGGCACACTGCTTACGTCAACCGCCTGCCTGCTGAATCCCAACAGGAACCCGCACCTGACCCGGGAACAGATTGAACAATATTTACGTCATTACTATGGTGTGGAGCAGATCTTGTGGATAAGCGAGGGGATCGTAGGCGATGATACGGATGGTCATATAGACGATACTGTCCGGTTTGTGAATGAAGATACGGTATTGACAGTGGTGGAAAAAGACAAAGGAGACGAAAACTATGAGCTGCTGCAAACCAACCTGGAAGAGCTGCAGGCAATGCGGCTTTTAAATGGCAGTCCGCTTAATATTATTGAATTGCCTATGCCCGATGCTGTAATATATGAGGACCAGCGCCTGCCGGCATCTTACGCCAATTTTTATATCTCCAATGCCGCCGTGGTGGTACCTACCTACCGGTGCAGTAAAGACGACCAGGCATTACAGATCATACAGGACTGTTTCCCGGAGCGGAAAGTGGTGGGAATAGATTCTACGGATATCATCTGGGGACTGGGCAGTTTCCATTGCCTCAGCCAGCAGGAGCCGTTGGTATAATAACCGGGAAGAGTGCTATAAACACAGTTGCGGCACGAGTTTTATCAAAACTTTAAACACTAAGTTCCCGGAATTACCGTTCATACCCTGCTTAGTTTGTAATTTTGATTTTACATTACCCGGGATGAAAAGCATAACTTTTACATATCTCTTCCTGATCGGTTTCTCTTTTTTAGCAGAACCTTTGCATGCGCAGTCTTCCAGGTCAACTTTTTCACCCCTGCTCGTGCAAAAGGAAGATTCCCTGAAAAAATACGCTTCTGATATTGTGAACGCACGCGAAGCAGCAGACCGTTTCCGGGCCGACAGCATATTCACCCGTATCCTGGTAAGGGCGTTAAAAGAGCCTTATTCCTTTTCATTTCCCTTCGATTCTTTGAGTACCATTTCACGATTGTATGCGCCCGACAGCAGCTTTCGCATTTTTACCTGGCAATTTGTAAAAGACGAAAGCGTATTCAGAAGACATGGAGCGATACAAATGAAAACTGCCGACGGATCGCTAAAATTATACCCGCTGATCGACAAGACGGCAGTGTTGGATGATATTAATAATATCGTGACCAATAACGAAAACTGGATCGGGGTGATCTATTACCGCATCATTCAAACCAGCTATAATGGCAAACAGTTTTATACCTTGCTGGGATATGATGAAAACAGCTTCAGAAGCACCAGGAAAAGAATTGAGGTTTTGACCTTTGATGCATCCAACCGGCCGGTTTTCGGTGGTCCCTATTTCAGCTTTGAAAAAGATGCTTCCCCACGCAAAGCTGCCAGCCGGTTTGACATTGAATATAAAAAAAATGGCAACGGCAGCATACGTTACGACGATGAGTTAAATATGATCATATTCGATCATCTTATTTCGGAAAACAACCAGCCCGATAAAAAATACACTTATGTGCCCGATGGGGATTACGAAGGATTTAAATGGGAAAAAGGCAGGTGGGTGCACGTAGACAAGGTATTTAATTTTAAGCTCCAGGACGGACAGGCGCCCGTTGAAAAGCCGCTGAACGGAAGCAAGCTTGATACCCGGAGCTCCCCCCGCAACAACTAGATATACTGAGAGAATTTTATTTTTCTCCTGCCATTTCAAGAACGATATCCCACTCTTTATCCGTAACAGGTTGTACCGAAAGTCTTCCTAATCTTACGAGCGCCATATCAGCCAGTTGCTTATCTGCTTTTATTTGTTCCAGGCTCACAGGCTTTTTCAGCTTTTTATACGGCTTCAGGTCCACCACTACCCATGTATCGTCATCAGCCGTTGGATCAGGATAGTGTTCCTTTGCCACTTTTGCTATTCCTACTATTTCCAGCCCCTCATTGCTGTGATAGAAAAAAACTTCATCGCCTTTTTTCATGGCCTTGAGATGATTGCGGGCGGCATAGTTGCGCACACCATCCCAAAAGGTTTGCTTATCCTTTTCCAGTTGATCCCAACTGTATTTAAACGGTTCTGATTTTACAAGCCAGTATGCCATAGGAGAGGTATGATTTATGATTTGTTGATTTATGATTTTGGGATGTATGATTTAACTGCGGATGTTGAAAGAATTTTTAAGGGCTATCATCTTTAATGCGGTTACAGCAGCCTCTTCCCCTTTATGACCATGTTTCCCCCCTACCCTTTCCAGGGCCTGCTGGTCATTGTCAACAGTTAGCACACCAAAAACCACCGGAACAGGCAATTGTATATTCAACTGTACAACACCGTCTGTAATGCCTTTACACACATAATCAAAATGGGGAGTGTCACCCCGTATCACGCAGGCAAGCGCTACAAAGGCATCGGGTTTCCGGTCGGCGATGTGCGGCGCATTCCAATACGCGGCAATACCAAAAGGAACTTCAAACGCCCCGGGCACTGTGATCACTTTATGATCTATTCCGTAATTTTTCAGCACTTTAATACAACCCTCTTCCAGTTTACCTACTATATCATTATTCCATTCGGTACGTACTATCACAACACAGGCACTTTGGGGTAAAGTGCCTGCGTCTATACTATATAAATTACTATTGCTGATTTCCGCCATAACCCGTTATTCAGTAGCACCCAGTTTACCAAGATATTTATCCGCTGAAAATCCACGCTCTGTTCTTGGGAACTTATTTTTAAGCTGTGTAAATAATTCAATCGCCTCTTTGTTTTTACCCATCACTTCGTAAAGGCTGGCAGCACGGTACAGGTATTCCGACGACATGGTTTGATTGAATTCAAAAACGGCTGCCGCTTTCTTGTAATTCTCCACCGCTTCTTCATTTTTCTTTAATTCTGAATAAGCGTCACCCAGCAATCCATATACCATTGCCTGCGTTTGCAAAGAACCTTTAGCGTCAAACTCTTTCAGGTATTTGACTGCATTGTTGAAATCGCCCAGGTGCAGGTAACTTTCGCCGGCATACAGCTTCGCCAGGTTACCGGAAGGCGTATTGCCATATTTGCTGATCACTTTTAAAAAACCGGCGTTTCTGCCATCCCCGTTCAGGGCCAACTGCAGCGAGTCGGAAGCAAAATATTCCTGCGCCTGCGCAATTGCTTCCACTGCTTTCTGTTCTTCAGGTAATTTGAAAAAATATTTATATCCAAAATAACCGCCTATTACAACAATGATGGCACCCAATACTACCAGGATACGCTTATTGTTTTTTTCCAAAAAACCCTGTCCCCTTATTACTGCCCCTTCGTGTTTATGTGTAATACTCATTTTGTGAAATTGTATTGTAGTTTGTTCTGTTTTGTGTAGTTATTTTAATAATTTGAATTCCTGCTCTGGCTTATAAACAGCTAATCAACTATAAAAGGATAGTCCTGCTGTATGTATACATCCTTTAAAAGTTCATCATCGCCTGGCCAGGGACTTTCTTCTGCAAACTTTACCGAATCATCTACGATTTTTTTCGTCTGCTCATTGATCGCTTCAATCTCCGACTCAGGCACATTGAAATCCTTCAACAGTTTTTCCCTGGTATAATCAATCGGGTCACGCTGCTTATACTCTTCTACTTCTTCCTTGGTACGATATTTTTGAGGATCACTCATGGAGTGGCCTTTATAACGGTAGGTTTTAACTTCCAGCAAAGTAGGACCGCCTCCTTCGCGGGCCCTTTTTACAGCCCGATGTACCGCTTCATGAACCGCTTCCGGGCTCATTCCGTCCACACTGTCGCCCGGCATGTCATACGCATCAGCCAGCTTATAAATGTCTATTACGTTCGATGTTCTCTGCACAGAAGTGCCCATCGCGTAATTATTATTTTCGCAAATAAATATTACAGGCAGCTTCCACAGCATGGCAAGATTAAACGTTTCGTGCAATATACCCTGCCTGGCAGCCCCATCTCCAAAAAAAGTAAGCGATACGTTGTTTGTCCCCTTGTATTTTTCTGCAAAAGCCAATCCTGCCCCGGTGCCGATCTGGGCGCCCACAATCCCATGTCCGCCAAAGAACCTTTCTTCAACGCCAAAAAAATGCATGCTTCCGCCTTTGCCCTTGGAACACCCGGTAGCTTTTCCGTATAATTCAGCCATGCAGGCATTGGCGGTAACTCCTTTGGCAAGGGCCAGTCCATGATCACGGTAAGCGGTAATAAAAGTATCTCCCGGCTCGGTGGCCGACATACAGCCGGCAGCCAATGCTTCCTGGCCTATATACAAATGGCAAAATCCGCGGATTTTCTGCATGCCGTACAATTGGCCGGCTTTTTCTTCAAAACGACGGAGCAGCAGCATCAGCTTATACCAGTAGAAGTAAGTATCCTTCGTAAACTTTACATTTTCTTTTATTGTAGTACTCACGCGGTAAAATTTGAGCGGCAAATATATGTGTTAAATTGCAAATTTTAAATTTCAAATTCCAGGGAGTTCTACTGCCAAAAATTTGATTTTCAGCTTTATTTTCGGGCTTTAATCAATCGTTCGTTTTGTTGAGGTTGAATGAAATATCACTGGTGCAATTCCGCAACTACGGCCATGCCGCCTTTCGCTTTAATAAAGCGATCACCGGCATCAGCGGGTTGAACGGAAGCGGCAAGACCAATCTTATGGATGCTGTATATTACCTGTGCTTTACCAAAAGCTATTTCGGCAAAACAGATGCGCAAAATGCTCAAAACGGGAAAGCCGGGTTCAGGCTGGAAGGGCATTTCTTTTCCGATGGGCGGGAGCTGAATGTTACGGCCGTGATGCGGGAAAACGGTAAAAAGGAATTCTCTGCAGATGGGATCTGCTATACGAAAATGGCCGCTCACATTGGTAAATTTCCCTGTGTAATGATTGCACCCGATGACATTTCTATCATCATGGATGGCAGCGAAGAGCGGCGCCGGTTTATCGATTATACCATTTCGCAGTTAGATGCTGACTATCTCCAGGTTTTAATAGATTATAATAAGATTTTACAACAGCGCAACAGCCTGCTTAAGCAGGCTGCGGAAAACGGGGCATTGGATGAGGGGCTGATGGATATTCTTTCGGACCAATTGACAGTCCGGGGGAATATTATTTATACCAAAAGAAGGCAATTTGCAGACGAATTTATACCCGTGGCAATTGATTTGTACAACAAGATATCCGGAAGTAAAGAAAAAATAACAATTAACTACATAAGCAACTTACAATCAGCACCTTTTAAAGAAATTCTTATACAAAACAGGTCCAAAGACCTGGCCTTGCAACGCACCACAAAAGGAGTACACCGCGACGACCTGGAGTTAATGCTGGATGGAGATATCTTTAAAGGAATGGCCTCGCAGGGACAGCGAAAAAGCCTGTTATTTGCTCTGAAGCTCGCGGAATTCGAAATACTGCTGAAGCACAAAGGATTTCCGCCACTGCTGCTGCTGGATGATGTATTTGAAAAGCTGGATGAACACAGGATGCATAATTTGCTGACAATGGTATGTGTGCAAAACCAGGGACAGGTTTTTATTACCGACACGCATGCTGAACGCCTGGAAAATGCGCTACAGGTGCTGGGGGTTGATTACGAGGTTATAAAATTGTAAAACGGGCGAAGCCAATCCCGCTACCACCCACTGGTCGATCCGTTTCCTTCATGCGCAATGCTTTTTACGTCATAACAGCAGCTTCTTTTGTCTGAAAAGGGCAGCACCTATGGTGCATGAAGCCTTATTGTTATAATTTCTACCAACGGGCAGCCTCTATGAGGCATACTGACAACTTACTTTTTTTGCCAATGCATTCGCCTTTTCTTCTTTACCTTAGCAGCATGGGTGAATATTCAATGGCAGATGCGTTGAAGTCATTCCTGCAGAAAAGCAGGTTGAAAAGCAATATACAATCCCTGCAAATAACAGAGGTGTGGGAACAGGTAATGGGAAAAACAATAGCAAAGTATACCGACAAAATACAGCTCATCAACCGGACGCTCTTTATTACAACCACCGTGGCTCCCTTAAAAAACGAATTGCTTTATCAGAAAGAGAAGATCATCCAACGCGTAAACGAAGCCATGGGCGATGCCATCGTAACAGAGGTGGTAATACAATGAAAACAGGTATAGGGTATAAGGTGTAGGGATTTGATCAATACTAAAATCCGTCAC
>JAHBTL010000076.1 GCA_019638615.1 Chitinophagaceae bacterium
CGCGATAGGGTTGTATTAAATTAAAAGTACGTTGGCGCATGTGAAGCAGTCCCAACGCCTGTATTCGTGGCACCCCCATTTACGCGTGGTACTGTAACAATACTATGCAGCATTCCCAAGGACTGGTTTATATACACAATTTGTCTGCCGCAAGCAAGACAACGGCAATGATTTGGGGAATATAATATGGTTGGAGGTTACAAGTTGCAGGTTTATAGTTGCAAGGCTACAGGTTTGTTGATAAACACTTAACCCTATCCCCTAAGCCCTATACCTTTGCTACAAGTTAATTCAGGCACTGATACCTGAAAGCTGACACCTGATCGCTGATTGCTCACAGCCGATTGCCATAAACGCTATAACAGGCACTATTTTTCAGATGGATTTTTCTTCTGCTCCAGCAATTTTTTTATGGCTGTTTCCAGCCGCTCAGCTCTTTGCTTACCTGATGCTGATTCAATCCATTTGATATACTCTTTTTTATTGGTAAAAGAGAGTTTGTCAAAAAACTGGGAAGCCCTTTTATTCTTTTGGAACAAAGCCTGCAAATCTTTGGAAGGCGTTACCGTACGGGCTTTGTTATCTATTCCTTCAATTTCATTCTGCGACTCACTCTTGATAAACCTCGTCTCTCCGTTCCTGGCGCACTCAGGTTTAATAAACCGCTGAGCCGTCCATACGTGATCAAGCGTAACCTGGTGCTCGCTTTCGTACCCGCTTTGATTTAAAAGCTGCCAGCTGCAATCGCGGTTCAGGTCGCTCACTATTTTTGAAGTAGTTTTTGGATAAGCTACCCAAAGCTTCCCATCCTCATCCAATGCAGGCAATACTTCCTTCAATATTCCATTTAACTGGTTTTGGTTGATGGCAAACACCAATGCAAAATCAATTCGTCTTGATTTTAGTAAAGGAGTAACATTTTTTGCGAATGAAATCTTGGCAAATTGTTTTTCAATCGATGAAGGTAAGCCTTGAATGAGTAGATTCTTTTCTTCAGTAAGTTGAAGTTTCTCAAACATTGTCTGCATCATGCTTCAACAGGATTTTTAACGTGCAAAAGAGGTGCAAAGATAATGAAACATTCGCTTTCATGCAAGTTTTACATTACAAAAAACAAAAAAACATGCACTCCTTTGCAAATCATGAATTGTTTTCATGATGTCCTGGCTATTTTTTCAGCGGCTGATAATATTTAAGCGCTTCTTTTGCATATTCCTGTACCTTTTGAATGCGTGTTTCATCCGAAGGGTGGGTACTTAAAAATTCAGGTGGTTTTTGTCCGCCGCCTATTTTCGACATTCTTTCCCAGAAAGGTGCGGCTTCATTGGGGTTATACCCTGCCATAGCGGCAAATACCAACCCGAACTTATCTGCTTCCAGCTCCTGCTTGCGCGAATTAGGCAACAACACTCCTATCTGCGCTCCGGGAGCATATATGGTATTAAAAATATTACTCACTGTGGAGTTGCCCGAAGTCAGCACACTGCCTACGGTACCCAGTCCCTGCGCCAGCATTTCCTGGCTCATTCTTTCGTTACCATGCTGGGCAATGGCATGCGCTATTTCGTGTCCCATTACCACAGCCAGCGCTGCTTCGTTTTGGGTTACCGGTAAAATTCCCGTATATACCACCACTTTCCCTCCCGGCATGCACCATGCATTCACTTCCTTCGAATCTACCAGGTTAAACTCCCACTGATAGCCGTTTAAAATATCACCTTTACCTTCTTTGGTATAATAATCAGTAATGGCAGCGGCGATCCTCTTCCCTACCCTTGTTACCATTTCAGCGTCTTTGCTTACAGATATATTTACTATTTTATTTTGGGTAAGAAAGGTTTGATATTCAGTTTTTGCCATTGACTGAAGTTCCGCTTCAGGCAACAGGGAAAGCTGTTTGCGTCCGGTGATCGCGTTTTGAGTGCAGGATACTGTTACCAGTACCAAACCAGCCAGGAGGATTTTCTTGAGGGTCATTATCATTTTTTTATGTTAGCTAAAATCAATTGTTGTGCCAAGAGAAACAAGCTGAACCCGGCAACGCAGGTATTTCTTAATGGTAAGTTATATGTGCGTCCTGCGAATTTTCTTCCGGTCGCGATACTTCAAAATCGGGGCTTTGCTTTCGCTTCCCTTTAACAGACGGGTTATATTTTTTTGATGGGTAAGTATGACAAGCAAAGCCACTGCCACCGCAAAAATGCGGTATGCATGATTGTCTACATTAAAAATCACCAGAATAAATACCGGGAAAGCCATGCTGGCCAATATAGAGCTGAGCGATACAAAACGCGTTAAATACAGCACCAGCAGAAATACTCCCACGCAACACAATGCCGTCCAGGGTGATACAGCCAGCACCAACCCAAACAATGTGGCAACTCCCTTGCCTCCTCTGAACTGCGCCCATATCGGGAAAATATGACCCAGCACCGCGCACAATCCCAAACCGATCTGAAAGTTGGTTCTTGCAAATTCATCACCAACATAAAACGGCAGCAGGTAGGCCAACTTCACTGCAGCAAACCCTTTCAGCATATCAAGCATCATTACAAGAGTGCCCCATTTGGTGCCCAGCACCCTGTACGTATTCGTAGCTCCCGCGTTTCCACTGCCGTAGTCACGGATATCTATATTAAAGAAATACCTGCTTATCCAAACGGCCGTAGGAATGGAGCCGATGAGGTAAGCCAATATGATCAATATAAATTCATTCATTATATACAAGGTTGAAGTGTAGGTTTACAAATATAAACTTTTCAGATGATTAAAAATGCGCCTGAAATGTTTAATTCTGCCCTTTTTTAAACGCAGCGCAAACCCAATTATTTTTTTCCATTTCCTTCAATTTCAGGAGTTTTTTCCCGGCAGCCAGGTTTTCCAGCTCCGGCAGGTCGGTTGTAAGAATGCCGCTAAAGATCACGATCCCTCCTTCCTTTACGCCTCTGGCAATTGCAGGCAGATTGTCCACAATAACGTTCCTGTTGATATTGGCCAGTATAAGATCAGCCTGGTCCTTTACAGCAAAGCTGTCCGCCTTCAGCAGCGCTATCCTCCTGCAGGTATTTCTTTCCATGTTTTCTGCCGCGTTTTCAATGCTCCAGTCGTCGCAGTCAATGGCCAACACCTGCCCGGCTCCCATTTTTTCCGCCAGGATGGCCAATACCCCGGTACCGGTACCAAAATCTACAACCACCGGCGCATTCCTCCCGTATTTCCGCATCATGGCAACCATCATATGAGTGGTGGCATGATGCCCGGTTCCAAAGCTCATTTTGGGAGTGATCCGGATCTCATGCTCAACCCCGTTGATCTTTTCATGAAAATCTGCAAGAATGGACACAAAATCATCCACCACAACCGGGTCAAAGTTTTTCTCCCATTCTTCATTCCAATTTTTATTATTAACTTCTGATATATAATATTTTACATCATTTATATCAACTAAATTTTTAAATTCAGTTTCCTTAAAGTTGGTTTGCCTGATGTACACCGTGATCCCTTCTTCCTCTTCTTCAATACCATATATATCTAACTCATTGACAATCAATGCATTGATAATTTCAATTGAATTTTTATTTTCTGATATAATATTGATTTTCAAATATTTTTCAGGCATTATATAAAATTAAAAAGCTATCCGCTTTAGCGAATAGCTGGTTTATATAAATTTACATGTAGTTCTTAATTGGCTTTGGGCTCTGTATTGCCTTCCTGCGAGGGACGGGGCGGCCTGGGTCCGAAATCCGGCTTTGGCATCAGCGCTTTCCGGCTCAGCTTGAACTTACCTGTTTTCTGATCCACACCAATCAGCTTTACTTTTACGGTATCGCCTTCCTTCAAAACGCCATCCATACTTTCCAGCCGTTTCCAACTGATTTCACTGATGTGAAGCAAGCCCTGTTTGCCGGGCATGAATTCTACAAACGCTCCGAATTCCTTAATCCCTTTTACAGATGCCTCATATACTTCGCCTACCGATGGAACCGCCACAATGCCTTTGATCCAGGCTACAGCCTTATCCAGTCCTTCTTTGGCAGGAGAGAATACACTTACTTCACCCACATTGCCTATTTCTTCAATATTGATGGTCGTGCCGGTAGAACGCTGAATTTCCTGTATTACTTTACCCTGGGGTCCTATCACAGCTCCGATAAATTCTTTGTCGATAAAGAGTTTTTCCATTCTCGGGGCATGCGGTTTCACTTCTTCTCTTGCGGCCGGGGTACATTCGTACATAGCATCCAGGATGTGCAGCCTGCCTTTGCGTGCCTGCTCCAGTGCCTCGCGCATGGTCTCCATGCTCAAACCGTCTATTTTAATGTCCATCTGCACGCCGCAGATACCTTCCCGGGTCCCGGTCACTTTAAAATCCATATCACCCAGGTGATCTTCATCTCCCAGGATATCGGTAAGAATAGCATATTTGTTGTCTGAAGCACGGGTGATCAGCCCCATTGCCACTCCCCCTACGTGTTTGGGGAAGGGTACGCCCGCGTCCATCAGGGCAAGGGAACCGGCGCAAACCGTAGCCATGGAGGAAGAACCATTCGATTCCAGGATATCGCTTACCACGCGAACGGTATAAGGATAGTCGTTGCCGGGCATCATCTGTTTCAGCGAACGCATGGCAAGATTGCCATGCCCTACCTCCCTCCTGCCGGGCGCACGTAAAAATTTAATTTCGCCGGTTGAGAAAGGAGGAAAATTATAGTGGAGGATGAATTTGGTATAGTCAGACTTGGCGGCGCTTTCAACCAGCAACTCATCTAAAGGAGTTCCCAAAGTAACCGTTGTAAGTGATTGAGTTTCACCTCTTGTAAACAATGCGGATCCGTGGGGTGTAGGGAGTATATCTGTTTCCATACTCAAGGGACGAACCTCATCCAGTTTGCGACCGTCAAGACGTCTGCGCTCATCCAGGATCATATTCCGAACCACTTCCCAGAGCAGGTCTTCAAAATACTTTTTCGCTAATTTCACTTCTTCTTCCACGGGTTCTTCTCCAAAAGTAGCAACCAGCTCTTCTTTTAATTTTGAATACGCATCACTCCTTTCATGCTTGGCTACACCTGATCTTGAAATTTCCAGCAATTTTGCATTGACAAACTCATACACCTTTTGTTTGATGGCTTCGTTTACTTCAGGTTTTGGATATTCGCGTTTTTGTGTAACGCCTTTTTTATCTCTGAGCTCCTGCTGGGCTTTGATCTGTATTTTAATGGCTTCGTGGGCAATTGACAAAGCCTGAACGAGGTCTTCCTCGCTGCATTCTTTCGACTCGCCTTCCACCATCATCAGGTTCTTTTCGGTAGCCCCGATAATGAAATCCATATCGGCTTTGCCAAGCTGCGTGCGCGAAGGGTTTACAATGTATTCACCTTCAACCCTGGCAACACGTACTTCCGAGATAATTTCTTTAATAGGAACGTCTGAAACCGCCAGCGCCGCCGAAGCAGCCAAACATGCCAGCGCATCGGGCATTACTTCACTATCACTTGAAATAAGCGATATAATTACCTGAACCTCACAGTAATAGTCTTCAGGAAACAAGGGACGCAAAGCCCTGTCTACCAAACGGCTGACCAATACTTCATAATCGCTGAGTTTACCTTCGCGCTTAAAAAATGAGCCGGGGATGCGTCCTGCAGACGAGAATTTCTCCATATAGTCTACGCTCAACGGAAAGAATTCCTGTCCGGGTTTTGGCTCTTTGTTGGCTACTACGGTAGCCATCATAATACAATTTCCCTGGCGTACGGTGACGGATCCGTCTGCCTGGCGTGCTAATTTTCCTGTTTCTATGGTAATCGTCCGGTCGCCGCCCAGGTCGAACGATACGCTTAATGGCTGAGAGAGCATAATGATCTTGAATTTTTAAGCTTATGGCACAGTACAGGGAGGGGATAAAATACTGCGTTGCAAGCGGGTAGTTAAAATATAAAATGTACACCCTGTAAAACTACTATTCCCAACATCTGCTTGTTGGGAATAGCGTATATAGCAATAAAGTTATTTCCTGATTCCGAGCTTTTCGATAAGCGCGCGGTATCCCTGCAAATTATGCTTGCTGAGGTAAGTTAATAACCTCTTTCTTTCACCAACCAGTTGCAGCAACCCCCTGTTAGAAGAAAAGTCTTTTTTATTCTGCTGAAGATGTTGTGAAATATGGGCAATACGCTCTGTTAACAAAGCAATCTGGGCTTCAATGGAACCTGTGTTGGTATTTTTGCCACCGAAGTCTGTGAAAATTTGTGATTTTTTTTCTGCTGATAATGTTGGCATCTCAATTTTTTTAATGCATCCTGAATGTTATATTCTGCTTATTTGGCCGCAAAGGTAGGAAAACATTCTAAAAAAACTTATTTTTTTTAGCATTTGCCGAACAGAGCCAGGCTGTATAAAAACCATCAGAAAATGCCGGTTAAATCAACTATTTATTATTAAGTGGACCCTAACGCAAGTGCTTGAGGTTCAGTCCGTATAACACCACAAACAGAACGCCTATGAACGCTACCCCGGAGGAAGTTATAACAGTTAGCAGGTTACCACCGCCATATACTACAAATGGAGCTACAATGCCGATCAGGGTACCAAGTATATAGCTCCAGTACCCGGTTTTTTTTAAGCCAAACATTAAAATGGCGCCTATCACTGTAAACACCGATGCCACGATGCTGAATAATGCATTCTTTTTGATATTTTCAGGCGTAAACATATCACTTGCCCCGGCCAGCATTTTTTCCGCCATCTGCGTGCCCGGATTGGATGATTCATTCTCTATTTTTTCCCGGGCGTCATCCATAGCAGCCTGCGCCACTCCCGCGGCGGCATCTGCCGTAAGGTAACTGCTGATCCCGTTTATAATCCCAAAGCCACTACCAATAAAGGTAAGGATGCACAATACAGTAAGAAAGGTTGGCCGCTTGGGCTTGGCCGGAGTTACAGAAGTAGTTTCAAAGCTTTCCATATTCAGTATACATTTTAATGATACAAGTGTAATAAAAGATTTTGATGTTACCGCATTTTCGATGGACGTATTTCAGATTAACCAGGCTGTTTGACAGCCAAACATAGGATATACCCTGTATCTTTAGCCGCAGGTTGATCTGTTTCCTTTATTCGATGCTTTTTAAGCCATAGCAGCCACCCTCTTTAACACGGAAAGGGTAGCGCCTATGGCGCATAAGACCTTATTGTTATTATTTTCTACAAACGGGTAGCCTCTATGAGGCATCCTAACAGATTATTTTTGCCCGCGAGAGAATGGATTATTTGTACGCTTGAATTATGGTGAGGTTACAAAATCACCAGCTTGTTGCCGTCTTTTCGAATGAGTAAACGGATAGCAGACTTTTGTACATCTATATCAAACGAATGAGAAATCTGCCTGGCTTTTACCCTAATGCTCACATTTGCACTACTGCCCAACAGTGGCGGATAAACCTATAAGGTAGGCTGTTCAAACGCGGGGATGTTTTTTCGTCCACTTTTTATCAAAAAAATCTCTCCTTTTTTAGTAATGAGGTCGCAGTATTTTGGTATGATTGGATATGATCGTATTCGACTAAAAAATTTTCTGTGCAAAATCAATAAAGCGATGACGTTGAGTTAACAGCAATCCTAAATAGATGTATGCTCGGAGATTGCTTCTCCCGCCAAAACATTACTCAATTCAAATGATCATGCGGGCAGGATCGCAAAGACGAGCGAGTGGTTGAGTATTGCATACGTTGCTTTAGTGCTGGTGATAAAATCAAAAACCTTCTTTGTCGTCACTGCG
>JAHBTL010000077.1 GCA_019638615.1 Chitinophagaceae bacterium
GAAAGGGTTACGCGGATGGCGCAGAAAAAACAAAAACAAAATCCGTGAAATCCTTCAATCCGGCGAATCAGTGGTTCAGACGAAAAGAAAATGTCTGGATCACGGATTAAAAGGATTACGCGGATGGCGCGGAGAAAACGAAAACAAAAAATCCGTGAAATCCTTCAATCCGGCGAATCGGTGGTTCAGACGAAAAGAAAATGTCTGGATCACGGATTGAAAGGATTACGCAGATGGCGCGGAGAAAACAAAAACAAAATCCGTGAAATCCTTCAATCCGGCGAATCGGTGATTCAGACAGGAAGAAAACATGCCCAGTACTCCCGTATTTATGTGAAGGGTGGAGTATGCATTTTAACCGAAACAGACCTTAAAGAAAAAATCAATGAAACAATTGTCATTTTTGGTGTTGGCCTTTTTATGTATCCAATCAGCAAGCGCGCAGAACGACATCTATTCCACCAGGTCACAAACGCTTTCAGAGAAGAGCCTGGACCTGGCTGACTTTAAAGGCAAAAATATTCTTTTTGTCTGCTTAGATTCCAATGACAGCCCCCTGGCCCAGTTAGTAGAATACAGGCAACTAGCCAGCCATTTCCGGGACAGCGGATTCGCAATTATTGTTTGTATGATCGAAGGAAAAGCAGACGATTCTTCATTACCAAGATATGAATGGCAGTCACCATCAGGTAAAGTGTCGTTTAAAGATGGGTTTAGCCCAGATTGGGTAACAATCATACAACAACCTGCAAAAGGGAATGAGCCCGGAACGTTGTACGACTGGCTGGCATCGGAACGTAAAAACGGGATCGTAAATGAGCCTCTTGTACACAATGGACGGAAGTATCTCGTTAGCAGGGAAGGTAAAATTACCGGCATCTTTTCACGATCGATCCGTCCCATGGATCCTGAAATTATCAGTGCGATAGAAAACAACAAATAATTGACCACTATTCTTAAGAATACATTATGCAAACCATGATCAAAAAGGCGATAGTTCTGGCATTCAGTTTTTTTGTCTTTACTCTAGCATGGGCACAGTCCGGAGTTGCCGATCTGGAAATTGAAATTTCAAGAGCCAATTTTGCCGCTAAAACCGTAGTTCCCCCTTCACCGGAAGCAGCCGAACTTGGAAAATATGGCAATACGCCGGTAAGTCTGTTCACAGGAACTCCGCAAATCACTATTCCGCTTTATGAACTAAAGGGTAATAATTTGTCGTTGCCGCTTACGCTCAGTTATAATGCTTCGGGATATATGCCATCCACCGTTGCCACCTGGACCGGGATTGGCTGGTCCCTTACCGGGATTGGTGTAGTTGCACGATCGGTAGCGGGAAACCCGGACAATGCTGATAACTATTTCGGCGGCTCTCCTTTTACAGTGCCAAACAGCACAGATATTTTTGCTTATTACGATTACAAGAAGTTGGTAAAGGACGGCACCAAAGAGGTAAAACCGGATAACTATTACTTTAATTTCAATGGAGGCTCAGGTAAATTTTTTGTCACACCGGCACAAGGTATTATAAAGAAAGAGAAAGATAATCTCAAAATTGAAACCTGCCTTACCTGTACAATTACCTACTTCAACATCACGGATGAACAGGGTAATCTCTACGAATTTAAAGAAACAGAAACCACCCGCATGATCATGGATGATGCGGCAGGTACAGAACCTATATATAATGTTTATATTTTTCCCTCCGCCTGGTACCTTAGCAAAATCACTTCTGCGGATAGCAAGGAAAGCATGGAATTTGAATATTACGCTACGTCGGGCGAAGAAGATATGTATAGTAATTTTATACAGAATACTTCCGTCATATATAAAAAAAGAACAGATGCGCTGCCAACGGAT
Organism: Chitinophagaceae bacterium; assembly: GCA_019638615.1. Classification (GTDB taxonomy): domain Bacteria; phylum Bacteroidota; class Bacteroidia; order Chitinophagales; family Chitinophagaceae; genus Agriterribacter. Next base: position 1,861 of record JAHBTL010000077.1, read on the forward strand.
CCTCCTACGGTAGGTTCACATGCTGCTAATCCTCCAACTGTTTCTATCAAGCGTAAATACCTGAAGAAGATAAGCTATAAAAAGAACGGCGCATTGGTTTCTTATGTAGACCTGGTTTCTGCTGCCGGTTTGCGGCAGGATGTAGCATTTGCCGAAGCAAGATTGTTGCAGCAGGTGAAAGTATTCAGTAACCTCAGCAGCCCGGCCCGGCTGGTAAAGCAGTTTGATCTTACTTATGGTTATTTTTCAAAAACAACAGCGCCTGCTGCAAAACATTTACGGCTCGACAAAGTGCAGGAAATGCCGGTTGACGGATCAGGGCTCACAAAACCCGGGTACGAAATGGAATACAATACAACCACTATTCCTAACAGGACAACGGCAGCCCTTGATTACTGGGGCTTTTATAACCAGGCAGGTAATACTTCGTTAGTACCTACTGTTACCATCGAATCCAACACCTATGGCTACAATGCCAATAGGGAACCCTCTTTGAACGGATCCTCCTGCACCTTGCTAAAAAAGATAAAGTATCCAACCCGCGGATATACCACTTTTGATTATGAGCTGAATAAAGATGAAAATAATCTTTCTATTGGTGGCGTGCGGATAAAAGAAATCGTCGACTATTCCTTTGACAGCAAGAAAGCTGTATCAAAAAAATATGAATATACTTTGGACAATGGCAACAGCAGCGGCAAATCAAACCGGCATTTGCTTCGTTTTGATAAAAGTTCAATCTTTCATAATATAGCTACCAATCCTCCGATAGATCAAACCTATTATTTGAGTATCATTACTGTTTCAGCCAATTCAATATACGGGTTGGGCTCCATCAAAGGAAGCCATATCGGCTATAGCCAGGTTACGGAATATAGTGCAGATGTTACCACCAATGAACCGCTTGGGAAAACAGTGTATAATTATGAAACAAAACCTTTCTCGGAAATTGATGATGACATCGGCAATGGCGACTTAAAACAAAAAAGAGATTTTGACAATACCGGAAAGCTGGTGTATGAACTTGTGAACACATATGCATATTCCATTCCTGAAACAATGCCAATTTATTTGATTGAGCCGGAAAATCAGCAGAGCAACTGGCCCCGTTTTTGTAAAAAAACCGTAGGCGGCGAAGTGATCTATGAGCAGCGACCCCTGGGTGCTACAATGACCGACTGTCAGGATATCAGGTTCTATCCTACTTTATATGATTTGCGTACCGATTATATGAGAGCCCAGTATCGCCAGCTTACCCAGCAGTCCGAAAAAAAGTATGACCAGGCTTCTTCCTCATACCAGACCAATACTAAAAAACTCACTTACGGTAATACCGCACACACATATCCTACCATTATTGAACAAGGCAGTTCATCAGACGATATGGTAGTAACCACAAAAAAGTATGCGGATGATTATACAATTTCAGGTAGTCCGGATGTTATTGCGGGCGGCATCGCCCTGCTTAAAAATAAGAACATCAAAGGGGCTGTAATCGAGACACAACAATTCCGCAAAAAAAACGATGGAACCAATAAACGATATATCGGGGGATCGCTTACTACCTACCAGGCCTCCCTGCCGGTTCCGGATAAAATATTTACCCTTGATATTAACCAGTCCGTAACCACCCTGCCGGAATCGGCGGTTACGAATGGGGTGTTCAGCTACGATAACCGCTATAAAGAAGCGGGTTCTTTTACATACAACGCAACCACAGGTAACCTTGAATCGCAAACCAAAACATCAGATGTTGTTACCTCCTATGTCTGGGATTATTCGAACATGTACCCCATAGCCTCTGTAGTAAATGCTGCGCCTTCCGAAATTGCGTATACTTCATTTGAATCCTCAGGTAAGGGCAACTGGACTTTTACCGGCAGTACTGCTACCGCAGTTTCTCCGGACTTCACCCCAACAGGAAACAAACACTATGCACTTGGCTCAGGATCGATCAGCAAAACGGTTATCAGCGGTAATGTCTACATCGTATCTTATTGGGCTTACAGCAATACTGCAGGCTTCACCATTACCGGTGGAACCTCAGCATGGCAAAAGGGCGCTACCGTCAGTAACTGGACATATCATGAGCATAAAGTAACCGCTTCCGGAACAACGATCAGTATAACAGGTACCGGCACGATCGATGAAGTGCGCCTGCACCCGGCGGGTGCGCTGATGACAACCTATTCCTACGATCCCCTGATCGGCACAACGGCAATCAATCCTCCTACACAAAATATCCAGTACTACGAGTATGACGGGTTCAGCAGGTTGCTGAATATCAGAGACAATGCAAGAAGCATCGTTAAGAACCACAATTACAATTACGCAACCGTTGCCACTGCCATTACTGACGCGCCTGCCACTATGTGGTATAGCCAGGCTGCTGAACAAACCCTGGCCAAACAGGGTTGCGCCGCTGGTACCTATCCAACCAGCGTAACCTACAAAGTTCCATATGGTAAATATGTTTCTTCCATAAGTCAGGCCGATGCAAACGCGAAAGCGTCAGGAGACCTTACCGCCAATGCCCAGAATTACGCCAATGCCAATGGCCAGTGCTACTACAAGAACGTGCAAAAGATAAAAAAGGTCTTTAAAAGCAACTGTACCTACGAACAGGGAACAGGATTGCTCTATACCTACACCGTGCCGGCAGGTACCTATACTTCTGTTATCAGCCAGGCAGACGCTGATGCACAGGCCCAGGCAGATGCGGATGCCAATGCCCAGACCGCAGCCAACACATACGGCACCTGTAGCTGCAACACCGAGGATAAAAAATTCATCAACGGGGTTTGCGAAACGGGCGTGAGGCAAAATATGAGCACAAGCCAGCAACCCAACGGACAATGGAAATGTACCTACCGTTACTACTTCAGCAACGGAACCTATAAAGGTCCCTATTATAGTTACGGCTCCTCACCCTGCGGTGTGTCTGATTAATCATCCTGAAATGAATCATACAATGAAAATAAAATTTCAATATATATTTATCATCGCCTTTTCGGCAGCGGGCATCAGTGGTTTTGCGCAGGTAACCGGCACCAGAAACTATGTCAGCACCAATATTGTTAAGGCACCCGGTACTAATACGCAGGCTCAGGTAAACGCACTGACTGCTACCGGTAAACAGTCGGTTATCACCTATTTCGACGGACTTGGCCGGCCCCTGCAGCAGGTAGCCGTTCAGCAAAGTCCCGCACAAAAGGATGTCATTACCCCTGTTAGCTATGACGGGTATGGAAGGGAAATAAAAAAATACCTTCCCTATACCGACAATGCAGGCACGGCATACGGTTCATTGCATACTGCCGCCTACACGGAACAGTCGGCTTTTTATAGCCCTTCTACCAGTATGCCGGACGTGGCAAGGGATGGGAATCCTTATGCTCAGTCTTTCCTGGAGTTTTCTCCGTCTGGCCGCATGATAGAACAAGGCGCCGAAGGAGTTACCTGGCAACCCGGCAGCGGAAAGACCGTGCAGCCCCTGCAAAGTGTGAATACCGCAGCAGAACAGGTAAGAAGATGGACCATTACCGGAACAACGAATGCCGTATTGCCCACTACCGGTGCCACCTATGGAAACGGGGAACTGTTAAAAGCTGTAATGAAAGATGAAAATGGCAAAACTACCATAACGTACACCGACAAGGAGCGAAAAACCATCCTGAAAAAAGTACAACTCAGCGCCAGCCCCGGCATTACACATACCGGCTGGTTGTGTACCTATTATATTTATGATGATCTGAATAATCTGCGTTTTGTGCTGCAGCCCAAAGCGGTAGAGCTGATCGATCCTTCATGGGTGCTGGACGCAGATATTGCATACGGGCTTTGCTTTCAATATACCTACGATAAAAAGGGAAGGATGATCACTAAAAAGATGCCGGATGCCGACCCTGTATATATGGTATACGATATCCGCGACCGGCTGGTGATGACACAGGATGGCAAACAGCGCGCCACCAGCCCCCAAACCTGGTTGGTAACCCTGTACGATGGGCTCAACCGCCCGGTACAAACCGGGCATATCAACACCAATTATTCAAAGCTGAGCGGAAAAACCCTGGACCAGATCCTGGAGGATGCTGCCGACCAGGTTGATTATCCCTTTGCTTTAACAACGCCTCCATCGGGATCGCAATATACCCTGTTCACTCAAACCGGGTACGACGATTATGACGGCATGAGCGCTGCCGGTTCGCCCCTTACCAAAGATTTTGACAATACTTACAACAACAGCACCTACCTGCATACCACCTACAATACTTCTCCCCTGTATGCACAGCAGCTTGCCCAGTCTTTCCAGACCCGCGGATTGACTACCTGGACCAAAGTGAAGATAGCAGGGGTTAATTACTTCGAGTATACCGTAAACATTTACGACGATAAGGAAAGGATAATACAAACGAAAAGAAGAAATTATACCGGCGGCACTTCCATTACCACCACCCAGTACAACTGGGTGGGCCAGCCGCTGCGCATTGTTCAAAAACATACCAAAACGCTTAATACAGTGCATAACAGCATTGTGATTACTGATTTAAGCTACGACCATGCGGGGCGGGTTACTGAAATGAAGAAGAAGATCCGCAACAACCTGGTAAACAGCAACCAGCTTCCTGCTGAATGGACAGTAATTGCATCCAATCAATACAATGCTATCGGGCAGCTCATTGCAAAAGACCTTGGTAAAAAAAGAAATACCGATGGCACTTACAGCGCTGCCCCGCTGGCTAAGCTCGGGTATGGTTATAACATCCGCGGCTGGCTGCTCAGCATCAATAAACCCTATATGGGCAATCCCAATGCCGACCAGTATTTCGCCATGGAGCTGGGCTACGATAAAGACCCGAGTATGGGCAGCTTTACCGGAAAGCAGTACAACGGCAACATCAGCAGCATGCTGTGGAAAAGCGAAGGCGACCAGCAGCGCCGTAAATATAATTTTACCTACGATGCCACCAACCGGTTAACGGCTGCAGATTTCGGGCAGTGGGTTTCGGGTTCAGGAAGCGCAGCAACATTTAATACTTCTGCCAATGTCAATTATTCGGTTTCGGGCATACAATACGATGCCAATGGAAACCTTACTGCCATGAAGCAGCATGGCTTAAAGCTGAATGCTTCTGTGCCGGTCGATGATCTGCTGTATGAAGTAAAAAGCAAGAGCAACCGCCTCCGCTGGGTAAAAGACCAGGGCATACCTGCAGGCGACAACGGCAAGCTGGGTGATTTTAAGGATGGCGCCAACGCCGATAATACGGACGATTATTCGTATAACCCGAATGGCAGCATTACCATGGACAAGAACAGGGACATCAGCTCCATTGCCTACTATGCTACCATAGAACTGCCCAATGTGATTACCACTCCCAAAGGCACTATTGAGTATGTATATGATGTGCTGGGTAATAAAAGCTGGAAAAAAACAACAGACAACTCCATATCCGGCAAAAGCATCTCTACCTCTACCAAGTATCTTGAAGGTTTTGTGTATGAAAGCAGAACCACCACCCCGGCAGATGCCGCTGACCCTGACTATGCCGACAAGCTGCAGTTCACCGCCCATGAAGAAGGCAGGATAAGAGCGCTGTACAACAATGCCTCAACCCCGAATACCCCCACGGGGTTCGCCTACGACTACTTCATCAAAGACCACCTGGGCAATGTAAGGATGGT
>JAHBTL010000078.1 GCA_019638615.1 Chitinophagaceae bacterium
CTTGCATCAGGTTTTTCATAGGATATTGGATTAAAAAGCGGGGCGGATTTCTATCCAGCCCTTTTTTTATGCTTCCAATCGTATTATAAAGATTCTCTTCTCGTGTTTTCTTTCCTCTTTCCACATACTTTTCAATGTTCAATAATTCTTTTCGGTAATATGTATATAAAAAATAAGCCCCTGTAGAAACAGGGGCCGTAACCAAAACTAACTGCTTATGAGAAAATTGACTTTTTAAATCTTTACAAATAATAGACGCAATAAATGCACCAATCGTTTAACCAACTTTGCTAATAAATTCTTAAAGCTTCGCGCCCAATCTATGTGCAGCTTTTTAAATAAGCCTCTATCGACATAGAGGCCGTTAACCAAACTAACTGCGTGTGAGCAATTATAAGTTGTAACCTTAGAATCCTGTTATATAAGACGTATAAGTAAGCAGGTGGTACGTATGGAACTATGTTAATTTAGGTTAAAAACTGCTGCGCCTTATAATAGTTACTTATTCAGGGCTTCTTTACAGCATAGGCAACCGCGGCTATTAGTATTAGTATGCCACAAAACGACAGGGCTACCGGCAAGGAATAGCGGAAAGCTATAAAGCCCAGAAAAGCGGGGCCTGCCAACTGTCCCGCATACCCCATTGTTGTAACTACAGGAATGGCTATAGCAGGGGGTATATCCCTGAACTTTCCGGCCGCGCTGAAAAATACGGGAACAATATTAGCCGCCCCGATCCCCAGTAGTATAAATCCTGCCAGTGCGCTGCTGACCCAGGGAGTGGCAACGGCTAAAAAAAATCCCCCGGCGGCAATGAGCCCACCCCAGAATACCACCATTTTTCCATTGAATTTTGTTACTATTGAATCGCCCAACAGCCGCCCTACTGCCATTGCAACCGAAAAAGCCGCATAGCCGCTGCCGGCCCATGCTTCTTCCACGTTCCTGTTTTCACGCAAAAACACCGCGCTCCAGTCGAGCATGGCGCCCTCCGCCAAAAAAATGGCAAAACATAAAGCGCCTATAAATATTACCCGGGGCTTTAGCCATATAAAGGATCCCCTGGATTTTTTTTCATGCAAAGCCAATTCTCCCACGCTTATATTTTCTTCCTCTTTATTAAAAAGGAACCGGTAACTCCCGCAAACGATCACCGCCATCAAAATAGAAATGCCGACAGCGGCAACCTGGGGACTGAGCCCCGACTGTATGAGAAAGCCTAAGCCCAGCGACCCGAGCAGGCCTCCCACGCTGTATAAACCATGCAGCGAAGACATAATGGATCTTCCATAGCGGTTTTGTACATGTACGCCATGGGCATTCATGGCTATATCTATAGTGCCTATACCCGCGCCGAAAAAAAACAGGGTAATTCCCATACCGGTTACCGTTTGCATCATAAGCAGCAATGGCAGGGTAATGGCAATGATCAGCCCCGCAACAAACATCACAATGCGGCTTCCATACCTGTGACAAAGTATCCCTCCGACAGGCATCATGGTGATCGCTCCGGCACCTAACAAAAGCAGCAGTAGCCCAAGATCAGCATCGTTTAATTGTAATCTCTCCTTGGCATAAGGAACCATGGGGGCCCAGGCAGATATGCCAATACCGCAGATCAGGAAAATAGCGCTTGTGGCTTTGCGGGCATTGCGTATATTTTTTGTAAATGAAACCTCTGTTGTCATAATCAACCCGTGAATATAGGAAGATGCAAAATAACAACCGGGTTTTGTTTACAAATGATTGAACTGGTGTTACCGGGTTTTTCTTTCTACGGGAAACTGGATGTAAAAAACAGAACCTTTGTTCAGCTCACTTTCTGCCCATATTTTACCCGAATGCGCCTGCATGATTTCACGGGCGATAAACAACCCCAGCCCCATTCCTTCCGTATTGTTGGCATGGGTAGTTACCCGGTAAAACTGGGCAAAGATCTGTTCAAGATGCTCACCGGCAATACCAGATCCGGAATCGGTTATACTAACCTGCACTTCATCGCCGGTCCGAAGCACACTAATAATAATTTTTGTGTGAGGTTTGGAATACTTGATAGCATTGGTAAGCAGGTTTACTATTACCTGGATCATTTTTTCTTTATCAACATATACAAAAAGGTCTTCCGGTAAATCGTGTATTTCAACTATATGCTGAATGACATTGGAAGATTCAATGCTTTCACTGATAATTTCGCGAAGGCTGCTTTTTTCAAAAAAAAAGTCGAGTTTCCCGGCCTGTATTTTCGATAAATCAAGGAGCCCGGTTGTAATATCTTCCAGCCGTTTGATCTGTTTGGTCACTTTTGGTAAAAAAGCCTGGAAGGGTAGGTTGGCCATTTCGGCCAGTTGCACATATCCTTTTATGGTGGTAAGCGGCGTTTTCAGTTCATGGCTGGCAAAACTGATGAACTGATCCTTTTTTTTATTCAGCACATTTATTTCATGGTATAGCTGGGCATTGTCGAGCGCTATTGCTGCGAGTGAAGCGATGTTAACTGCCAGCTCTTCATGCTCGGGGTTAAATGCAGCCTCTTCGGGATGGCCAAAAAACAACCCTCCAATGATCCCTCCATTTTTAGAAAATACCGGAACGGCCAGGTAACTCACTATCGGTAAACAGCTGCCAGGCATACCGGAGTGGGGCTTATTTTCCCCATACCGGGGATCCTTAGCGATATTGTCTGACCGGATAATGGCTGCTCCTTCAAATGCGGGGTTAAAGAGGGCCGTGGAGTGGAGGCTGCTCAAATTGTCAAATGCTTCTTTTGAGATGCCGGAAAAGGTATCAAGCGCATATGCTTCACCGTTCGTGCCGGTTTTGTTATAGAAAAAGACCCCGAAAGATGCGGCAGTTAAGCGGGTAGCCGAGTCGGTAACCGTTTGTAAGATCGCAGGTATATCCAGTTGGGTGTAAATGGATTTTCCCAGTTCATTCATGATGCGTAACCGCTCTTCGTATTGTTTTTGCCGGGTAATGTCTCTTGCAATTTTTGAAGCGCCCACTATTTTGCCATTTGCATCCTTTAAAGGGGAAATGGTTAAAGAAATGTTCAGTTTTTTACCCGTTTTGGTTATCCGCACAGTCTCAAAATGTTCTACCCTTTTCCCTTGTTTCAGTATCGCTATTATTTCATCTTCTTCTTTTTGACGGTCAGGGGGAATAAGCATATGAATGGGGAGACCTATGATTTCTGCCTCCGTATATCCAAACATTCTTTCCGCCGCTTTATTCCAACTGGTAATACGGCTGTTTAGATCTTTGCTGATGATGGCGTCTTCCGAACTGTCAATAATTGCCGCGAGCATTGCCTGTTTTTGATCTGAGCTGTTTGATTCCATAATGCGTTTGCTATAAATGCCGTTCAGGAGTTTACTGTTATTACCTGTTTACATTTCCTTATTTAGCATTAAATATACCAATGATTAAGGTGCTCATCAGAACTGTATCCTGTAATTGAAATTGGGCCAGAAACCCAGTTGATGCTGGGTGCGGATCTTGCCTGCTCTGCTGTCGTACCACTGGCTGAACACATTTTTTTGGTTAGTGATATTTTGGAAATCAACAAAAAACTCCTGCATAAATCCCTTGTTGTTCATCCGGTAAGTTAGCTTAAGATCTATCCTGAAATAGGCTTTGGTTTTTTCTTCAAAAGCACGGCGATCGTTGTAAACAGGTTTGCCTGCCAGTATGGAAGCCGCTTCATCGAGCGGAGTATATCGTTTACCGCCCGCGGTAGTAAGTTTAAGATCTACTCCAATGGTATGTATGCCCTGCAACTGCCATTCTTTACCGGCAAGGGTGTTCAGCACATAACGCCCGTTAAATGCCGTGTTGTGTTGTATACCATTGCTGCCCTTGTATTTCGAATCGAATACAGATAAAGTTGCCAGTATATAATAACCGTTTGAAAAGGGCTTTTCCGCGGTCATCTCCAACCCGTAGTTGTAACCTTTTCCTTTGTTTACGAGGCTATCCTGTAAGCCTTCCCCGTAACCAGCCCCAATATTCAGCGCCGACCGATCGGTAGCTCTTGTTTCAACGGGTACATCGTTCAGTAACTGCGTATATGCTTCCATTTTATACCGCCAGTTGTTCCTCAAAGCCTGTTCCCAGCCTGCTACTATGTGATCGCTTTTCGTAAAGCCCAGTTTCCTGTTTGTTTGTATATAGTCTTCTCCAACACGTGTTTCATGAAAATAGGTCATCAGGGTTTGCATCTGGCTGTGCCTTCCGTATGCCAGCGTAAGCGCCCCTGCGTTCTTCAGCAGGTACCTTGCACCGATCCTGCTTTCAATGGATGTGTTTTTATTAAGGGCGAGATGCTGGCTGTATACCCCGGTGTTAAGTGTGAACCCCGGACTGAACCGGTGCTGCCATTGCGCATATCCCCTTAGTAAATTGGTATTGTTTTTTTCCTGCAGAAAAGGTATAAATCCAAATTCGGCATCACGCAGGCTGTCGGTATAGCTGTAGTGCAACTGGTCGAAGGTAATGCCCGCGGTCAACCGGTCGCTGGCAGAAAATTTTTTGTTTACCACCGCGCTTACCACGTATTTCCATTCGCTGCTGTTTTGCCGGTAATCTTTGTGCGGCAGCCTGTTATCGTCCAGTGAGTCCTGCCGCGTAATAACATTATTGCCTGTTGCCGCCAGGGTAAGTGTGTAGGAAGTGGTGCTGTTGAAAAAGTATTGGTGTCTTAATCCCACCACACCCATTTTAGCGCTGTTATAAAGATCGTGATAAGGATCGTTGTAAAAGTTGGAGGTATCTTTCAGTTCTCCTTTAAAATCAATGCTGCTTGTACCGCCTGTGCCAAACAGGGTAAACTGGCCCGCTTTAGCAGTAGGCAGATCTATTTTCAGGCTGATGTCCTGGTATTTTGGTACAGCCGCCCCGGTTCCAACATCCACTCCCAGCGATTTCAATAAACCGGGTATACTATACCGGTAGTAAACAAGGTAAGACGCCTTGCTTTTTTTGCTGAAAGGACCTTCCGCTCCCAGTTCCAGTCCGTTAAAGCCAACCTGGGCGGTAAATTCCTGTTGGTTATAGTTCCCGTTGCGCAGGCTCAGGTCAAATACTCCCGCGGTGGCATTCCCGAATTGGGCCGGAAAAGCGCCGGTGTAAAAGGCAGACCTGCCGATTACATTGTTATTAAGCATTCCTACCGGCCCGCCGGTGGCGCCGAGGCTCCCGAAATGATTGGGATTGGGAATATCAACTCCTTCCAGGCGCCACAATAATCCCAATGGCGAATTTCCCCGGATAATGATATCGTTGCGCCCATCATTTACGCTGTTAACACCGGCAAAATTGGATGCCATACGGGCTACATCGTTCCTGCTGCCGGCAAATCGCCTGCTGTCCTCCGCGCTGAATTCAACCGCGCTTACCGTTGCCATTTGCCGGGTGGTAAGTTTTTCCCGCCCTGTTATAATGATTTCCTTTTGTGTTACGTTGAGCTTTTCCAGCAACTCAAGCTGTAATACCGTTTCCTTGCCGGCTTCCACCACAACATTATATACCTGCAGGGGTTCATAACCAATATGACTTACCTCAACGGCTATGCGCCCAACGGGTACATTATAAATAATAAATGTGCCACTGCTGTCGGTTATGCTGCCGAGGTTGGTTCCCTGCACGCTTACAGATACAGCTCCCAATCCTTTTTTTGATTGCTGATCGCTGATGGTTCCCCTTACGGTTTGCTTTTGGTCCTGCCCCAATACGGCTAATGCACACAATACCTGTGCAATGATCGCGGGTAATATCTTTTTCATACAAAAATAACTGCTCATATTTTTTCTGTTTCAATTGTAAAACATGAGTGCAAAACTACTTTTACTGTTGCTCCATAAAACCCCTTTCGGGGTGAATTGCAGGTTTTTAGGGGTGAACTGTAATTTGGGATGAGCGGCAACCCTAAATACAGCATTTATGGATAGTTTTGAGGCGAAAGACAATGCGGGTTCAGGTTGTTCCACTGCATACCGGTTGTTGCAACAGGGCGGGCGGCTGTTTTTGAATGATAATAGTAACAATAATATGTGGCTGAAAATCATACATCAACCTTTTCCTATCAATACCTGGCGGCCCTACTGGCTAAGGGGTGTTGGCTGTGGCTTGTTTGTATTTTTATTCCTTTTTCTGTTTAAGCCGTTTAACCTGCATTATTACCCGTTCGATCAGTTGCTGTATGCCTCCTTTATATATGGATTTATAACGGGCGCAGTTACTTTCCTGGCAAGCGTGATCCTGGTAAAAGTGATCGCGCCACGCGTGCAGGACGAGAACTGGACTTTGGGCAAGCAAATTTTGTGGAATACTGTATTAATGGTTTGCATAGCATGGGTGAACATATACGTTACGCAACTGATGCACAATGTATCGCTCCCTTTGTGGTGGCAACTGAATATGCTGAAATGGGTGTTCATGCTGGGCGTATTTCCCGTTGCCATTGTTGAGCTGATCACCTATAATCATTATTTGCGTCGTAATTTAAAAAGTGCGGCCCAATTGTCGCAAATGGTAGAACGTGTACATTTTGTTAAGCCTGAAGTGTATGCAACTGAAAGTATTGATCAAACCTTCTTTACGAATATATTCCGGGATCATCACCCGGTGAGTGAGACAGCAGCCGTTGATACTTTGATGAAGAAAGCATATAGTATTCCTCATTCATTGTTGTTGATGGGCGAAAACCAGGGAGATAAAGTAGAGCTGTCCGGTGAAAGCCTGCTGGCAGTACAGGCGCTCGACAATTATGTAAATGTTTTTTGGGAAAAGAACGGGCGCCTTCAAACCAATATGCTGCGCAGCACACTTACCAATATAGCCGAACAGGTAACAGGTTTGTCTCATATGGTAAGGACCCACCGCGGATGGCTGGTAAATATAAAAAGGGTGAACCAGGTGAACGGGAACGCGCAGGGACTTAAATTGTCTGTTGACCTGTTGTGGCAGCAGGTACCTGTTTCCCGTGCCAATATTCCCGCCTACCGGCAGCTTACGGCAATGCATTCGGCTACTAACAAAGAACTGGCCGGGTAGCCGTGAACGTCCTTTTGCTGGCACCGCAGGTTGTTTGAATGAACGAGCTTTCACGTGCCTGAGAAATCTGCCGGGCGACAGAACGAATGTTGAGCAATAGCGCAAATACCCGGCAGTTTTGTCCTTTGTGTGATATAGAAGTATGAAAGTCCGGCACTCATTTACCCAGTCGAAATGACGTAACCCGCAACCATATTCGACGTACTACTCCTGTGCTGCATTAAATTAAATATATGTTGAGGCGGGAGAAGCAGTCCGACCTAAGTTCAATCGTTGAGATTGCTTCTCCCCCGAACGTTCGGGGGCGG
>JAHBTL010000079.1 GCA_019638615.1 Chitinophagaceae bacterium
TCAGTAGTGGTGCGACTGCTGAACTAATTGCACTTCCTAACTGAGGCATATGGTGTTTTTCTTTTAACGCCGTCCAAGCCAATTTTCTTAACGCCATTTTTCCGATGCCGACCTCCTTTATATTTTGCCGGACAATAATGATTTTATATATAATCGTTAATAATGATGAGCGGGTATCGCGGGGTAATGATTTTGAGATCGTGCTTTGTATCTTCGCGCCTGCTTTATTCCTCTTGTTACAATTATTAACGATTGCGCCGCGTCACGATTGCGTTCCATGAATTTGCCTAAAGATGAATACAATGAAACCACTGTTTATATTATTGGCGATGCTGTTTTTTACAACAGCTTACGCCCAGGATAAGTTTACGGTCAGCGGAACAGTTAAGTCGAAAAGAACCGGGGAAACTGTTATTGGCGCGAGTGTCCGGAGTGGAAGTACCGGTGCTCTTAGCAATGAATACGGTTTTTTCTCTATAACGCTTTCCGCGGGCAGTCACCTGCTTGATGTAAGCGCTGTAGGATTAAGTCCGTATACCAAAGAAATTGTTCTGGATAAAGATATTGTGTTGAATATTTCACTGGAAGATGAATCGAAAACGCTGGATAGTATAACCATTGTCGCTTCCTCCAAAAGCAGGAGCCTGAGCAGTCCCCAAATGGGCATAGAACGGTTAACCACCAAAGAAATAAAAAATATCCCCGTGCTGTTAGGCGAAAGGGATGTGCTGAAAACCGTGCAGTTGCTGCCGGGCATAAAATCTGCAGGAGATGGCAACAGCGGCTTTTTTGTAAGAGGGGGTGCAGCAGATCAGAATCTTATCCTGCTGGATGAAGCTACAGTATACAACGCCTCCCACCTGCTGGGTTTTTTTTCTACATTTAATTCGGATGCTATTAAAGATGTTACTGTTTATAAGGGAGGAATGCCGGCACAATATGGTGGCAGACTATCATCTGTGCTCGATATTAAAATGAATGACGGAAACAACCAGGATTACAGTGTGAGCGGAGGCATCGGGCTTATTTCAGCCAAATTGAATGTGGAAGGTCCAATCCAAAAAGATAAATCTTCTTTTCTTATTACGGGCAGGCGTACTTATGCCGATATGTTCCTCAAATTGTCGAACGACTCCACCCTGAACCGCAATACCTTATATTTCTATGACCTCAATGCAAAGCTGAATTATAATTTCGGTAATAAGGACAGATTGTTTGTGTCAGGCTATTTCGGTAAGGATGTGTTGAAAGCGGGCGATACATTTGGTTTGGATTGGGGCAATGCCACAGGCACTGTCAGGTGGAACCATATCTTCAGCAATAAGCTTTTTTCAAATACCTCTTTCATTATCAGCAATTATAACTACAATATATCTATACGCAGTGGCGCCAACGATTTTAATATTTTTTCGCAGATACGCGACTGGAATCTTAAGCAGGAATTTCAATGGTATCTCACCCCACGCAACAATCTTCGTTTCGGGTTCAATTCGGTGTATCACATTATTCGCCCCGGTGAGGTAAGACCCGGCAACGACCAGTCGAGCATTAACCTGGCGCTGTTGCAACGGCGCTACTCCTGGGAAAACGGAATATATGCCACCAATACCTGGAAAGCATCCGATAAAGTAAATGTTACTTACGGGTTGCGGTTAACTACTTTCAGCGTATTAGGCGAGGGTGATTTTTTTGAGGTGGATGGCGAAGGAAAAGTAACGGACACGATGAGCTACAGGAAAGGAGCATTTGTAAAAACATACATTAATCCGGAGCCCAGGCTGGCGGTGAGCTATCAGCTAAACGGAACTTCATCTGTTAAGGCGTCTTATGTTCGCAATGTGCAGAACCTGCATTTGCTTTCTAACTCTACTACCGCGAGCCCAACCGATAAGTGGGTTGCCAGCACCAATATCATTAAGCCGGAAATATCGGACCAGGTAGCGATCGGGTATTATAAAAATCTGTGGGATAATAATTATGAACTAACAGCGGAGGCTTATTATAAAGACATGCAAAACCAGGTAGATTACCGCGATGGCGCGGACGTATTTATTAATTCCGACGCTATTGAATCGCAACTGTTGTTTGGTAAGGGCCGCGCCTATGGGCTGGAATGGCAGTTTAAGAAAAAGTCAGGTAAGCTCACGGGCTGGCTAAGCTATACCCTGTCTAAAACCGAAAAGCAGATCAACGGCATTAATAATAACCGTTGGTATAATGCAAGGCAGGACAGAACGCACGATCTGGCATTGGTCGTATCGTACCAGCTTAGTAAAAAATGGTCGGTTTCCGGTAACTGGATCTATTACACCGGTAATGCCGTTACTTTCCCGGCTGGTAAATATCGTGTAGACGACCAGGTTGTATTTTATTACACCGAGCGCAATGGGTACAGAATGCCTTCTTATCACAGGCTCGACCTGGGCGCTACCTGGACATTAAAGCAGCGTAAAAGATTTTCATCGGAGCTTACTTTCAGCCTGTACAATGCCTACGGACGTGAAAATGCGTATACTATTTCTTTCCGCGAAAGCGAGGAAGATCCCAATAAAACGGAGGCGGTTCGTTTAGCCTTATTCAAATTCATTCCATCCGTATCTTATAATTTCAAATTCTGATCATCATGTGGCACAAACCATACAGGAACCTGTTACTGATCATTGCTGTTGCGCTCGCTTCCTGCGAAAAAGTAATTGATATTGATCTGAACGATGTTGAAAAGAAATATGTGATAGAAGGCGTGCTTACCGATGAAGCCGGTTCCGCCAGGGTATTGATATCGCAAACCAAAAACTTCAGCGACGACAACCAGTTTGCCGGTGTAGCCGGCGCTGTTGTAACCATCACCGATAATGAAGGCAATGCCAGCGTATTACAGGAGGTGGATAAAGGCGTGTATCAATCCGAAAGCCTTACGGGGGAAAGCGGTAAATCATATACATTGTTTGCCGAAGTGAACGGGAATACATTTACAGCCTCTGCTGCCATGCCGGCCAAGGTTAATATGGACAGCCTTTATATCACAGAAGATTATCTTTTCGGAGA
The DNA here is from genome assembly GCA_019638615.1 of Chitinophagaceae bacterium. Taxonomy (GTDB): domain Bacteria; phylum Bacteroidota; class Bacteroidia; order Chitinophagales; family Chitinophagaceae; genus Agriterribacter. The sequence continues at coordinate 3,046 of JAHBTL010000079.1, forward strand.
GATCAGGAAAACCGTGAATGTGCAATACCAGGATCCCCCGGGGGTAGGCCAGAGCTACCGTTTTGTAGAGTATGTAAATGGCACCCGAAAAAAAGGAATATTCATCCGCAACGATGATTATACGGACGGGAATCTGTCACTGGTAAAGATATGGTCGCCCGGTGACGATGAAGACGATAAGATACAATCCGGCGATAACATTGAAGTACAGATGTTGTGCATTGATCCTGTTGTATACAAATACTGGTACAGCTTTTTATCGGGCGGCGCTTCAGGAGACGGTAACTCCGCTTCTCCGGCCAATCCTGTAAGCAATATACAGGGCGGCGCGCTGGGGTATTTCAGTGCACACACTTTGCAAACCAAAACGGTGGTGGTGCAATAGCTAGTCTCCCGAATGTTGTTGGAGCAGCGTGGCTATTTCATTTTGTGTGCTGAGTGATTTATCGGTATTGTAGTAATGCTGAATAGCCGTTTTTACTTCTTCAAAACCGGCGTTGCGCTCTTTTAAGGAAAGATAGAGCTGCTGCCCGCCGGCAGGCCTTGGACCCCAGTGGAACAGGTCTTTTCCATGCATATTGCGTACTACCAGGATAGGAATGGAACGTGTGTTATTGGTAAGATATTTTTCAATTTCAGAATGGCTGTCGCGTAGCTGTAGATCAAAAGTGATTTTGCTGTTTAAAGTGCTCATCAGGTAAATAACAGGTACAATATGCGCCGCATCTCCGCACCAGGGCTCGGTAATTACGATCCATTGCTGCGGAGCCTGTATGCTTTCAACGATGGCTTTGGTGTGTTCGGTAACGGGATTTCCTTTCACCCAGCGTTTCATGCGGGCTTCGTTCATTTTAGTGTAATGGTAGTAATCGGGGTGATCGTAAGGCGGCGGCGGGGCGCTGCTTTCCAAAATGCTCCGGGTGTAACCGAGATATTCCTGCCAGTTCATATTTATATTTTTTTATTTTTTCCGGCGGCAAAAGTAACGCAAGCTTTAAACCCGGCTACTGTATTTTTTTCCGGTAAAGAAAAAATCCTTACATTACTGTGACAAATTAAAATCTTCATATTATGATCAGGCTTTCAGAAGTAAAAAAGGGTGATATTGTAAATGCCCGTTTTGAAGACGTCATTAATACAGGAGAAGTAGAACAGGTAGACCGGGAAGAAAAAAAAGCGCTGGTAGCCCACGGCGACCAGGAGTTCTGGTACGACATCGCGGACCTCACACCGGTTCCTTTAACATGGGAGATCCTGGAAAAGCTGGGTTTTCATTCAACAGACGACCCGGTAATTAAAGGTACGGGAACTGCTTATGTAAGAGGGCCTTTTATTGTTCAGTTCCCCGAAACCGCCAACCTTCACAAAATCCATCTTATCTACCGCGATGAGCACCGCGACCTTCATGAAGAACTGTATGTGCACCAGCTCCAAAACCACTACCAGTCCATGACAAACATGCACCTCGGGCTGGAATAAACACCATATATAAAGTAATTTTTATTTGTTTTTTCCACACCTGTGGAAAAAACAGCTATATATTTGTTATAATCAACATTATAATCGTATCTTTGCGCACCCAAAAACGGTATGGCAAAACAAACACTCATTAAACAGGATGGAATTATTTTAGAAGCCTTATCGAACGCAATGTTCAAGGTAAAGCTGGAAAATGGTCATGAAATACTGGCTACCATTTCAGGAAAAATGAGAATGCATTATATAAGGATTTTACCGGGTGATAAAGTGGGAGTGGAGATGAGTCCTTATGATTTGAGCCGGGGGAGAATCATATTCAGGTATAAATAACATATAAACTCAATAAAAATGAGAGTAAGAGCATCTATTAAAAAACGCAGCGCTGATTGCAAGATCGTGAGAAGGAAAGGTGTGTTGTTTGTGATCAATAAGAAAAATCCCCGCTTCAAACAAAGACAGGGATAAGGGTATTTATTGTTTGTTGTTTATTGTTACGTACAACCATAAACTACAAACCATAAACTACAAACCATAAACAAAAAACAACAAACTATAAATTTAAGATATGGCTCGTATTGCCGGTGTTGATTTACCTAAAAACAAAAGAGGAGAAATAGGGTTAACCTATATCTATGGTATTGGTCGTTCTACTGCCCAGTATATACTGGATAAAGCAGGGATAGACTATGACAAAAAAGTACATGAGTGGAACGATGATGAGCTGAATGCCATCCGCAATACCATTACCAATGAGTTTAAGGTAGAAGGTCAGCTGCGTTCAGAGGTTCAGATGAGCATCAAGCGTTTGCTTGATATTGCCTGTTACCGTGGCTTACGGCATCGTAAAGGATTACCCGTTCGTGGTCAGCGTACCCGTACCAATTCGCGTACCCGCAAAGGAAAACGCAAAACGGTAGCTGGTAAAAAGAAAGCAACCAAGAAGTAGTAAATAATATGAATTGCCGCCGGATCCGTATTGCTATGCGGGGAGGGGCAATTCACTGTTTTTATAATTATTTAAAGATTACCTCCTTATTATGGCAAAAGTACAGGCAAACAGCGCTAAAAGCGCCGCCAAAAAAAGAATTGTAAAAGTGGATGCGTACGGAGATGCGCATGTTACAGCCAGCTTCAATAACCTGATCGTAAGCCTTACCAATAAAAACGGCCAGGTGATCAGTTGGAGCAGCGCCGGGAAAATGGGTTTTAAGGGTTCTAAAAAGAATACGCCTTATGCTGCTCAAATGGCGGCTTCCGACGCGGCAAGAGTAGCGGCCGAGGCCGGATTGAAAAGAGTGGATGTATTTGTAAAGGGCCCCGGGGCCGGACGTGAGAGCGCTATCCGCGCGATCGCTACCAGCGGCATCGAAGTAAATATGATCAAAGACGTTACGCCTTTACCGCATAATGGTTGTCGTCCTCCAAAGAAGAGAAGAGTATAACGAAATTGCTGATGTTTGATTGGTTGATTGCTGATTTGAAAATCAGAAATCAAAAAATCAGAAATCATACATTTATAACCGGGTGCGCGATTGATTTTAGATTTTTAATGATCGTGCATCTTTAATTAAAAAATCAAACAAATAAATTATGGCACGTTACACAGGCCCCAAAACAAGGATTTCACGCATCTTCGGCGAGCCCATCCTTGGCAATGGCAAGTATCTTACAAAAAGCAGCTTTCCTCCAGGTCAGCACGGACCTTCTAAAAGACGTAAAGCTCCCGGAGAATACGCCTTGCAGCTAAAGGAAAAGCAAAAAGCAAAATATACTTACGGGTTGCTGGAGCGCCAGTTCCGTAAAACCTTTGAAGAAGCTTCCAGGCTCGGCGGTGTTACCGGCGAAAACCTGATCAAATTACTGGAAGCAAGGCTGGATAATACAATATTTCGTCTGGGTATAGCTCCTTCGCGCCCTGCCGCAAGGCAGCTTGTAGCACACAAGCATGTAACCGTAAATGGCGAGGTGGTAAATATTCCTTCTTTCAGGTTGAAAGCGGGCGATAGCATCAGCCTTAAAGATAAAAGCAGGGGTAATACCTCTGTTACCAGCGCCATCCGCGGTAAAAACCCTAAGTTTAGCTGGCTCGACTGGAATGAAGCTGAATTGACCGGTACTTTTATCGCTCTTCCCGAACGTGAAAGTGTTCCTGAAAATATCAAGGAACAACTGATCGTAGAGTTGTATTCCAAGTAATACTTTGTTACGGGAAGTTCTTATTCGTTTGTTCTATTATTCATATAGCCTTTTCCGTTAAGGGGAGGTATAAAACTTAAAACTGAAATTTAAATATGGCCATTTTAAATTTCCAAAAGCCGGATAAAATCATACTTCAAAAAGCGAA
>JAHBTL010000008.1 GCA_019638615.1 Chitinophagaceae bacterium
CTGATTAAACTTTATTACTACTGTGAACTCAGCAGCAGAACCCTGATACATTTTCTCCGAACCGGGCATATAAGAACTGAAAAATACGAACACGACATGTCACGCTCAATGATGGGGTACTAGCAGTGACCTTTTTAGTCAGCCGCTGAAAACTTGAAATGGAGCCCTGCGAAAGGATGCGTTTTAAGAATACAGGGCTTTCAATAAGCCGGTGGGGAACAGTCCTAATACGATCACCAACAGTGCTGTAACGAGTAAAGTAATGCGAAATGTTTTTGAAAGGGGCTTTGTATCCGCTTCGCCGTCTTTAAAATACATTGCCTGTATTACGCGGAAGTAGTAATAGGCGCTTATGGCAGCCATCAATACCGCAAAAATGGGTAACCACAGGTGTTGCCCGTTTTTTACAGCCGCTATCAGCATATAATATTTAGCCATAAAGCCGGCTGTAAGCGGTATTCCCGTAAGTGAAAGTAAAAAAATAGTATTCATCAATGCCAGGAACGGCTGCTTTTTTGCCAGCCCGTTAAATCCTTCAATTGAATAATCTTTTACCTTCACTAAAACAGCAAAGCTGCCTATGCTCGCCAGGCAATAAGCCGCCGAATACAGGATCAGTCCTTCCCTGGCAAATGTATTAAGCGCATAAACAGAAAACAGCATAAACCCTGCCTGGGCAATGCTTGAATACGATAACATGCGTTTTACACTTTGCTGGAATACGGCGGTGATATTACCAATAAACAAAGTAGCGGCAGTTATCAACGCTACCAGCAACTGCCATTCTGCATGCACTTTCCCAAAGGATTTATCAAACAACCTTAAAAAAGCAATAAAAGAGGCCGCTTTTACAACAGACACCATGAATGAAGTAAAAACAGTGGGGGAACCATCGTATACATCGGGCGCCCAGAAATGGAAAGGTGCTGCACTTACCTTAAAAGAAATGGCAATTAAAAGAAATACCAGCCCAATGGCCAGCATAGGCTGAAAACCGGCTTCCCCCAGGTTGATCGCTTCCACATAAAAGGAACCGGTAGCGCCATATAAAAATGCGATGCCCATCAACATAATTCCTGTTGAAAAGGATCCCATTAAAAAATACTTCAACGATGCTTCATTGCTTTTAAGATTGCGCTTGTCGCTTCCTGCAAGAATATACAGCGGTATAGAAATGATCTCTATGCCGAGGAAAAGCATCAGCAATGTATTGAAAGAAGAGGCCAATCCTACACCGCACAGGATAAAAAATATGAGCGCATAATATTCATACACATCTTTACCTACTGCTTCAAACTCATCGGCATTGAGCAAGAAATACAGGAGTGTGGAGCCGAAAGCAATAAAATTAAACACATAACTGAAAGGAGTGAATTTCAGCATCCCTTTTACATCCGGCATAATATACCAGATATTATTGTACTCAAGATGATTGACTACGAGTAATGCCAATATGCCAAGCAGGGCAATTGATTTGGCAGTAGCTTTATTTTTAATAACAATGCCACTGTACATCATTACTACTCCCCATATTGCCGCTAATATAATTGCCGTCATAATTTAAAATACTCTTGTGAGCATGGTTTAATACCTTATAAGGCAGTGTTTGTTCAAACTATTGTCTTTCTTTTAAGAATGCTTCTCTTTACAATCCCGTCAGCCTGCTTTTGATCAAATCCACGGTTTCGGATGTTAACCCAAGCAGCGGTTTCGGATATACCCCCAGCACAAATACTATAATTACCACTATGCTCAGCGCCAAAAAAGCTCCGCTTCCCAGGCTGCCGATACCACCGGCCGTAATGCTATTGGCTGATCCGTAAAATACCTTCTGCACCATGTTCAATGTATATACTGCTGCCAGTATGATGCTGATAAGCGCAACGGCAGCAACCCATTTGTCATAAGCAAACAATCCGTTGAACATGAGGAATTCGCCTACAAATGCATTGGTTAACGGAAGCGCAATATTGGCAAGCGCAATAATTACCAGGAAAATGGTAAGCGCAGGCGAGGTACCGGCAAGCCCGCCGAGCTCCGAAATTTTCCTCGTACCTAGTCTCTTTTCTATCAATTCCACTACTATCCATAACCCAATGATATTGATGCCGTGGTTGAACATTTGCAGCATCACGCCGTCAAAACCACTTTGCTGCCTGCTGAATATGGCCGCACACATCAATCCTATATGCACTATTGATGAATAAGCGATCAAGCGTTTAAGATCGTCCTGCATCCATGCTATACAGGAAGCGTATACCATTCCGATGACCGAGAGCCATATAATGATACCGGAAAAAGACGCGCTTTCCTGCGGAAATACAGGAAGCAGCCAGCGAAGCACGGCATATACTCCCATTTTGACCATTACGCCGCTTAGGATCATTGTAACAGCAGTAGGAGATTGCTCGTATGCATCCGGCTGCCATGTATGGAACGGGAAAATGGGCATTTTGATAGCGAACGCGATAAAAAACAACCAGAAAACAAATTTGCCTTCTCCTGCCGGGAACTTCGCCTCCATGAAAGCCTTCAATGAAAACGTATTTTCGGGTGTATGGAGGTAAACATAAATAATACCGATCAGTAACAACAGCGATCCCGCGAAAGTATACACGAAGAATTTAAACGTAGCCTGTATGCGCCTTTCGCCTCCCCAATAAGAAGAAAGAAAATATACCGGTATCAATGCTAGCTCCCAGAAGAAATAAAATACCAATGCGTCCATCGCACAAAATACCCCTATCAAGCCAGCTTGTGTAAGCAGCATCAGCCCGTAAAAAGCATTGGGCTTTTTATAGTTATTTTTTAAAGTAGATAAAAATACAAGTGGGAAAGCCAGCGAAGTAAGCATGCAAAGCATGCGGGCCATGCCATCATACTTTAAAGCAAAGCTGCTTCCCAAAGAAGGCATCCAGAAATAGCTTACATTATTAAGGTTGTAATATTTGTTATTGTCGGTAAAGAAAAGGCTGGTAATAACAATAGCAACCGAAATAAAAGAAGAAACAGTAGCCCATCTTTTAGCGCTATCGCCTTTAACAAGTAAAAACGCTATCAATCCGCTGAGCAAAGGAAACCAGAGCAGCAGTTCGGGAAATGTAATTAAAACGTCTTTGGCATCCATAGCTGGTTATACAAACAATTGAATAATGAATAAAATCAAAGCCGCCACCACCATCATCAATATATAGGCTGCAACCTGTCCGCTCTGCAATAGCCTTAACTGCCGGCTGCCATAATTTACCAGTTTGCCTACGCCGTTCACAGCGCCGTCCACACCCATCTTTTCAAATACATTATTGAAAAATGCAGATAAATTACGAAGTGGTTTCACAATAATATTGTTATACAATTCATCCACATACCACTTATTTTCCAGCACTTTGCCTAAGCCGGTTGCTTCATCCAGGTCGGGCTTTTTGCTGAACCTGCTTACCGCATACAATATGGCAATAGCCGCCAGCGCAACAGAAGCGCCCATCAGCATATATTCCGTGTTATGGTCTAAATGATGCGCATGTTGCAGCTTTTTAACCGACCCTGCAAATATGGGTGCAAGGAAATGTTCAAGATGATGGCTGCCGCCCAGTACTGCCGGTACCCCCACAAAGCCTGCCACAGCAGAAAGAATTGCCAATACGATCAAAGGAATGGTCATGGCTGCAGGGCTTTCGTGCAGGTGATGCTCCTGTTCATGCGTTCCCCTGAACTTACCCAGGAAAGTAGTGGCATATAAACGGAACATATAAAAAGCGGTCATGATGGCACCCAATACCCCTACCACCCAGTATACAGCGTTTTTAGAAAACGCAGCAGCCAGTATCTCATCCTTTGAAAAGAAACCGCTTAAAGGCGGTATACCCGCTATAGCAATACAACCAATAAGAAAAGTCCAGTGTGTAACGGGCAGGTGTTTTTTTAAACCACCCATATTGCGGATATCCTGCTCATGGTGCATGGCATGGATAACCGATCCGGCCCCGAGGAATAACAACGCTTTAAAAAAAGCATGCGTCATAACATGGAATACGGCGCCTGTATAAGCGCCCACACCCAAACCCAGGAACATATACCCCAACTGGCTTACCGTTGAGTATGCCAGTACTTTTTTAATATCGTTTTGCTTCAACGCGATGGTGGCGGCAAGAATAGCTGTAGCCAATCCTATTGCTGCTACCACGCCTTGTGTAGTGGGCGCCAGCGTATATAAAATATTGCTGCGTGCAATCATGTAAATACCCGCCGTTACCATGGTGGCGGCGTGGATAAGCGCCGAAACGGGAGTGGGACCCGCCATCGCATCGGGCAACCAGGTATACAAAGGGATTTGTGCACTTTTACCGGCAGCACCCAAAAACAACAACAATGTAATACCGACCAGCACCATGTCGTTCGACTTCATGCCGTCTGCTTTACTGAATACATCTGCAAAGGTGAGCGAGCCGAACTGCTGGATCATCCAGAAGGCTGCGAGCAAAAAGCCGAAATCACCGATGCGGTTCATGATGAAGGCCTTTTTAGCAGCATTGGTATAGTCGTTGTTTTTGAACCAATACCCGATCAGCAGGTAGGAACACAGTCCTACCCCTTCCCATCCTATGAACATAATGAGATAGTTGCCGCCTAACACCAGCAATAACATCGAAAACACGAACAGGTTCAGGTAAGCAAAATACCGTGCAAAATGTTCATTGCTTTCTTCATGCATATAGGCGGTTGAGTACAGGTGTATCAGAAACCCTACGCCGGTAATGATCAGCAGGAAAACAGATGACAACTGGTCTACCTGGAATGCAAAAGGAATTTTAAGCGTTCCCGTATTGATAAAATCGAAAAGACTGACCGCACCGCTATGCCCGGCTTTCACGTCATAAAACAAAACGATGCTTACAATAAAGGATGCCAGTATAACACCGCTTCCTATGATGCCGGTAAGCGATTTAGACAGACGTTTCCTCGCCAGTCCATTGATCAGAAATCCGGCCAGTGGAAATAAAGGAACCAGGTAAACTAATTTGCTCATATCAGGTATGGTACGAAAGAATTTTTAAGAATTTTCATCCCTCACTTTACTTTCCGTACGTTTAATGTTTTAATCTGTTCAGGAAATTCACATCCACAGAATGTGTATTCCGGTACATCATTACTATAATCGCCAGTCCCACACTTACTTCCGCAGCAGCCACTACCATTATAAAAAATACAAACAACTGTCCATCGGTGCCCGCTTTTGAAGCTGCATCTGCTGCCGTAGCCGCCAGGTGATGCATTTTGGAAAATGCCACCAGCAACAGGTTAACGGAGTTTAGCATCAGCTCTACGCACATAAAAATGATGATGAGATTGCGCCGTGTAAGCACACCGATAATTCCAATGCTGAACAATGCTACTGACAGGAATATATAATGTTGTATCGTCATGATATACTTAAACTATTTTTATTCTTACCATTTACTACTTACCGCCTACCACTACTCTTTCTTTCCTATCACTACCGCACCTACCATAGCGCTTAAGAAAAGTACACTGCTTATTTCAAAAGGAAGAACATACTCTTTGAATAAAACCGTCCCCAGGTTATGGATCAAACCAATATCACCGGTTTTCATCATCAGTTCCTGGCGCATTATATCTGTATCCTTCAAAGCAGCGGTCAATACAAGCAGTAAACATCCGCCCGAAATAACTCCCGCAAAACGCAACCATTTCTTTTTTAACGGCGTTGCAGATGCATTGAGGTTCATGAGCATTACTACAAACAGGAAGAGCACCATGATAGCGCCGGCATATACTATAATATTTACAATGGCAAGAAATTGCGCGTTCAACAATATGTAATGACCCGAAATGGCAAAAAAAGTAGTAATCAGCCACAGAATACTATGCACGGGATTTTTACTGAATATTACCATCAGTGCACTGCCTAGCGCCAGGGCTGTAAGAAACCAGAAAAGAAGCTGCGTAATGGACATTCGTTATTATTAGTTCGTTTTGGTATTGATCAGGGTTTAGATTTCTTCTTATCCAACTCACCCTTTGCTTTCGCATATTCCTCCGGATGCTTTACCGGGTCCGGAATCAACAGATCGGGCTTGCCATATATAAAACTTTTACGGCTGTAATTAGCAGGAGCAAAAGTTTCACTCAGGTAGATCGCATCCTTTGGACAGGCTTCTTCACATAACCCGCAAAAAATGCAACGCAACATATTAATTTCATACCTGGCCGCATATTTTTCTTCCCGGTACAAATGTTCCTCACCCGGTAACCGCTCTGCCGCTTCCATCGTAATCGCTTCCGCAGGGCATGCAACAGCGCATAAACCACAGGCGGTGCAGTTTTCACGTCCCTGCTCGTCGCGGTTCAGTATGTGCAATCCTCTGAATACAGGACTGAACGGCCTTTTTTGTTCGGGGTATTGTATCGTAGCTCTTTTTTTAAAGAAGTGCCTGAAAGTGATAAGCATCCCTTTAAAGATATTCCAGAGGTATATCTTTTCGAGCCAGGTCATTGGACTGCGATCGACAGGTTTTGCTCTTTGTGTTAGTGACTGCATGTTTACTTTCTTATTGCCGTTGATTCACAACAGGCTTTTTTTAAAGTTGTACAAAAGTATTTTTATCAGCTATACAACCCAACTAAAATCAAATTCCTTTTAACCTTCCCTTCCACACTTATTTCTTTGTTATGCCTGTTTCATTGTTAGCAATATTACCGCCCCGGTGGCTACCATATTTAACAATGCGAGCGGTATTAACCCTTTCCAGCCCAGGTTCATCAGCTGATCATAACGGAAACGCGGAAGCGTCCACCTGATCCACATGAATACCAGTATCAGGATAAAGGTTTTTGTCATTAAAGCAAGCACGCCGCCTATTGCCGCTGCACCGCCGGACCAGGTTGACTCATCCACAAACGGTATATCGTATCCTCCAAAGAACAGCGTGGCAATAATAGCGCAACTGATAAACATGTTGATATACTCCGCAAAAAGGAAGAAACCCAGTTTCATGGAAGAATACTCCTGGTGATACCCCATGTTTAATTCGCTTTCTGCTTCGGGCAGGTCGAAAGGCGCCCGGTTGCATTCAGCCAGGGCACAAACAAAAAATATTAAAAATCCAACAGGCTGGTATACGATATTCCATAAGCCGGTTACCTGCTGTTCTGTAATTGTTTTCAGGCTCAACGAACCCGTGAGCATCAACAAAGCGATAAGCGACAGTCCCATTGCAAGTTCATAGCTGATGGCCTGGCTTGCACCACGCAGGGCCGCCATTAAGGAGAACTTGTTGTTGCTCGCCCATCCGCCAATCATCATGCCGTACACCCCCATGCTCACCACGCCAAATACGTATAATATCCCAATATTAATATCCGCTATCTGCAAACTTACCTGTTGTCCAAACAATTCAACCGTGCCGCCCCAGGGTATAATGGCGCTGGTCATCATGGCAGTAAGCATTGCCAGGCAGGGGCCCAGGACAAACAAAAGCTTATTTGAATTATTGGGAATGATCTCTTCCTTGAAAAAAAGTTTCAATCCGTCTGCCAGTGGTTGCAGCAAACCAAAAGGACCGGCGCGGTTAGGTCCATGCCTGTCCTGTATAAAGCCGGCGAACTTCCGCTCTACATACGTAGCATACATAGCCACCACCAGCGATATAGATATAACCACCGCTATTAAAATCAGTTTTTCCAATACAAAGGCCCCGTCTAAGGCAAGTAAATTCATAATCAATAGTTCTTAAGGTTGTCTAGTTTTTTCATCTCCCTTATCACTTACCACTTTATATTAGCCTTCTTTCTTTTTTTCAAAGTCTGTTGAATGTGCCGGTCCGGGTATGGCCGCCAGGTTTACATCCGAACGGTTTACTTCGCTGACCGAATGAATATCCATCAGTAATTTCGGTTGCCGTCCATTCATTACCCTGCTGAATGTTTCATTGGGTTTTTTCAGCCCTACGTAATGCCCTTGTGAGATCACCGAATGCCTGTTCACCTTCACCGGCCCTTCTATCGTCCAGTCTTTAATATCTTTTCTTTCAAAACGGCAGGTATTGCAGATCCAATCTTCCACTTCGCCCCATTGGTCTTTGCGGGCGGTTACACGCAACACTTCATCGCCCCTCATCCATAAATGAACTTTTCCGCTGCATTTGTCGCAATTGCATGATGCATTTACCGGCTTGGTAAACCATACCCGGTTTTTAAAACGGAAGGTCTTATCGGTTAAAGCGCCTACCGGACAAACATCAATCACATTCCCGATAAAATCATTGTCAAGCGCTTTTTCTATATAAGTAGCTATCTCAGCGTGATCGCCCCTGTCGAGCACACCATGCACCCTGCTATTGGTGAGCTGTTCTGCAACGAATACACAACGGTAACAAAGTATGCACCTCGTCATGTGCAGTTGGATATAGGGGCCGAGGTCGTGCTTTTTGAAAGTTCGTTTAGCAAATTCAAAACGTGTGCCTTCTTTGCCATGCTCATAGCTCAGATCCTGCAGGTGACATTCACCGGCCTGGTCGCAGATGGGGCAATCCAGGGGATGGTTGATCAACAGGAACTCAACAACACCGGCTCTTGCATCCTGTACTTTTTCGCTCGTAATATTTTTTACGATCATTCCATCCATCACATTGGTTCTGCAGGAGGCCACCAGTTTGGGCATTGGGCGCGGGTCGGCGGTTGAACCGGCGGCTACCTCTACCAAACAGGTGCGGCATTTTCCACCACTGCCCTTCAGCTTGCTGTAATAGCACATAGCGGGGGGGGTAACATCACCTCCTATCTGCCTCGCGGCATTCAGGATGGTTGTGCCCGGCTCCACCTCAACAGTAATGTTGTCGATCGTAACTTTGAATAATTTTTTTTCTTCAGCCATAATGTATATTTCACGCGGCGAACACAACGGAGCAGCGACGCAGCGCTTTATAATTTATTTGCTATTCTGTGTATGCCATCTTTCAATAATACCACATTAAAATTGATCAGTAAGCCAAGCTTTAAATCCGATAGTTTTAAATAGGTTAATACCTGTTTAAAATGAATATTAGCTAAAGCTTCTATACTTTTAATTTCAACAATTACCTTATTGTCAATGATCACATCTGACCTAAATCCTACTTCCAACTTTATTTCTTCATGAACAAGCGGAATTGCCTGCTGCCTTGTGAAGAAAACTTCTCTCTTGCTTAATTCATAGCAAAAAATCTCTTCATATACACTTTCAAAAAGACCCGGCCCATATTTTCTATGAATGCCGAATGCTATATCAAGCGCTAAGGTAGCAACTTCGTTTTCGATCATAAGCTAGCTTTTTATTTCTCGCAGCGCCTACAACGAAAGTGCGACGCAACGTTTTAATTATTAATGCTCTCGTTTTCCCGCCGCCCCTCTGTGTCGCCGCGTGAAATTTATTCTTTTCTCGCAGTGCACACAACGAAAATGCGACGCAACGTTTTAATCATTTAATCCTCTATTGCTTCGTTTTTCCCGCCGCCCCTCTGTGTCGCCGCGTGAAACTCCCCCACCTATGCCACTACTTCCCTCGCATCTGCATAATGCGCCAGTCCATAATTCCTGCGTAAGCATTCTTCAGGATTCAACACATGCCATTCAAATTCATCGCGGAAATGACGAATGGCTGCCGCCACCGGCCATGCCGCCGCATCACCTAAGGGGCAAATTGTATTTCCTTCGATCTTACGCTGTATGTCCCACAACAGGTCTATATCGCTCATTTTGCCTTTGCCGGAATCTATATTTTTCAGGATCTTTTCCATCCAGCCGGTTCCTTCACGGCAGGGACTGCACTGTCCACAGCTTTCATGACGGTAAAACCTAGCCAAAGTATAAGTATTCCTCACCACGCACTGGTCTTCGTCATACACAATAAAACCACCGCTCCCCATCATGCTACCCGTTGCAAAACCGCCATCGCTTAAGCTTTCATAGTTCATATACCTGGTTTCACCTTTGGCAGTTTTCAGCAAAAGATTAGCCGGTAATATAGGCACGGATGAACCACCGGGTATGCAGGCTTTTAACCTTTTACCATTGGCAATGCCTCCGCAATATTCATCACTGTAAATAAATTCTTCCACGCTGATGGTCATATCAATTTCATACACACCGGGTTTATTGATATTGCCGCAGGCGGAGATCAGTTTTGTACCGGTTGAGCGGCCTACGCCGATCTTCGCGTATTCTTCTCCTCCCAGATTTATAATTGGCACCACTGCAGAAAGGGTTTCTACATTGTTTACCACCGTTGGCCGATCCCATACGCCTTTTACCGCTGGGAACGGGGGCTTGATACGCGGGTTGCCCCTTTTACCTTCCAGCGATTCGATCAATGCTGTTTCTTCTCCGCAGATATAGGCGCCTGCGCCACGCTGTACATATATTTCGCAATCAAAGCCGGAGCCTAAAATGTTTTTACCAAGAAAACCATGCGCTTTTGCTTCAACGATCGCCTGTTCCAGTATATCGGGTATCCACGCATACTCACCACGGATATAAATGTACGTGGCATTGCTGCCCAGCGCAAAGGAGCTGATGATCAACCCTTCGATCAACAGGTGCGGAATAAATTCCATCAGGTAGCGATCCTTAAACGTTCCGGGCTCGCTTTCATCCGCATTACAAACCAAATGGCGGGGAATGCCTTCAGGCTTCGCAATAAAGCTCCACTTCATACCGGTAGGGAAACCGGCGCCGCCACGTCCGCGCAAGCCGCTTTTTTTCACTTCTTCAACGATCGCTTCTGGCGTCATCTTCAAAGCCTTTTCCACGGCAGCATACCCACCCTGTTTCCGGTATGTATCGTAATAACGGATACCTTCTACATGTGCATCTTTTAATAATAATTTTACTCTCATATTTTGATCAGCGACGTTATTATCAATCGCTTATTTTATTTTGGCTGCTCCGGCAATCTGGTAGCCTGCCTGGCTGCCAGTTGCCACTTACCATGTTTATTTTTTACCCAAAGCTGCAATACGTGCAGCGTTATCTTAAATTCCTTACCGGCATTCAATCCTTCCGCTATTCCTGTATATCTTACCGTTGCCCAATCTTTGCCCATACCGGCAACATAAAAATTATTCCTTTCTATCTTACCATAAGCAAGCTTACCGCTCTTACAATCATCCATAATTTCCTGCCGGGTTTGTACCCAGCCGGTAGAGTGTCCAAAATTTACATCATTGTATAACAATGCATCGATATCCTGGTAATGCTTTGCTATCAATGCATTTTCCAGTCTTACAACACTTTCCTTTACGATCATACTATCTGCCTGCGCATATACAACCGGACTTACAAAGAACAATATTATGGCAAAAACAATACGCACTTTATTTAGTTATTTACCGCTGCATTTTTCCTGCACTCCTCTATAATGGCATCTACTTTTTCTTTGGTCAGATGTTCTTTATAGAATTTTCCCATCTGCATCATAGGCGCATAGCCACATGCTCCAAGGCATTCTACCGTTTTCAGCGTGAACAATCCATCGCCGGTAGTCTGGCCGGGTTTGATACCCAGCTTTTCGCCTATATATGCCACAATATCATCGCTGCCTTTGATCATGCAAGGGCCCGTTTGGCAAACTTCAAACATATATTTGCCTACCGGTTTTAGATTGTACATAGAATAAAAAGTAGCTACCTCATATACCTCAATCGGTTCAATTTTTAAAAGCGATGCCACATAGTCCATCGTTTCGGCGCTCAGCCAGCCAAACTGCTCCTGCGCCAGGTGCAATACCGGCAGTAACGCGCTCTTCTGCTTTCCTTCGGGATAGCGGGCGATGATCTCGTCTACCTTTTTCAATTTATCTTGAGAAAATTCCATTTTCAAATTTTCAAATTTTCAAATCGGACTATGCATCCATTTCTCCTGCTATCAAATTTAAGCTACTCATTACTACTACAGCGTCTGCAAGCATCGCATTTTTTACCATTTCAGGGTAAGCCTGGTAATAAATAAAACAGGGCCGCCTGAAATGCAAACGGTAGGGTGAACGCCCTCCATCGCTGATCAGGTAAAACCCCAGCTCACCATTGCCCCCTTCCACGCTGTGCCATACTTCACCCGTCGGAATTTCTGTTTCTCCCATTATTATTTTGAAATGCCAGATCAGGGCCTCCATTTTCGTATATACATCCTGTTTGGGAGGAAGATAGTATTCCGGCACATTGGCGTGATATACTTCCGCTTCCTCTCCTTTAAACTCCTGTATTTTTTGATATGCCTGACGGATAATACTTAGTGATTCCCACATTTCCTGGTTGCGCACCAGCCAGCGATCGTACACATCGCCGGTGGTTCCTACCGGAACATTAAACTCAAAATCCTGGTAGCTGCAATAGGGCGTATGTACACGCACATCATAATCAACACCGGTTGCCCGGAGGTTGGGACCGGTAAAGCCATAATTGAGCGCTCTTTCTGCGCTGATAGGGCCTGCTCCTACCGTTCTGTCTACAAATATCCTGTTGCGTTGCAACAGGTTCTCAAACTCCCGCAATGCGTCCGGGAACTCTTTCAGGAACTTTTCCAGCTTTTGCCAGGCGGTAGCATTGAAATTCCTTTCAAAACCGCCAATCCGGCCTATATTGGTAGTGAGCCGCGATCCACAAATCTCTTCATAAATTTCGTATACCAGCTCGCGGTATTGCATTACATATAAAAATACCGACAAAGCTCCTGTATCCACCCCAATTACAGAATTACAGATCACATGATCCGTGATCCTGGACAATTCCATAATAATAACCCGCAGGTAGTCTACACGCTTGGGTGTTTGTACACCCAGTAACTTTTCGCAGGTCATATGCCAGCCCATATTATTGATGGGCGCCGAGCAATAGTTTAGCCTGTCGGTCAGGGGTGTGATCTGGTAGAGGGGGCGTCTTTCAGCAATTTTTTCAAATGCCCTGTGTATATATCCTACCGTAGGTTCAGCAGATACGATCCTTTCCCCGTCAACTTCAAGAATGTTCTGGAAAACACCGTGCGTTGCCGGGTGAGTAGGCCCCAGGTTGAGCGTAGTGGTCTGCTTTTCAATAGAGCCATCCGGAAGCTTGATATTGTGTTCCCTGGTATGTTGTAAAATTTCTTCTGTCATTGTATCAGGCTTTAAAAAGTTCCTCCTCTTCCGAACATTTCGTCGTCCTTGTCTACCCGTGTCTGGTCTTCCATCGGGTATTCCTTACGCATCGGAAAGTAGTCCATTTCATCTACATTCAATATGCGTTTCAGGTTAGGATGTCCAATAAAGTTCACCCCAAAGAAATCGTATGTTTCCCGCTCCATCCAGTTGGCGCAGGCGTACAACTGCGTGGCTGTAAAAACATCGGGTGTTTCAATACTGGTAAATATTTTAAATCGTAACCGCACGTTATTGGTAAAGCTGTGCAGGTGGTATACAACAGCCAGTTCCCTTCCTTTGTCATCAGGATAGTGTACCGCCTGCAGGTCCGTTAAAAAACGGAACTGGAGCTCTTCATCATCAAACAGGAACTGCAATGTTTTAAGGTTCATTTCTTTGGGAACCTCAAAAGTGAGCATGCCGTAGGGCTCAGTAAATCCCGTAACCTGCTCGCCAAATTTTTCCGCTAAACGCTGCCTGATATAATCGTTGGTTAATGCCATGTATATTGTACTGTTGACCTTACTGTTTTATTTACTGAATGCCGTAGCTCAGCATTAATTGCTTGTACTGTTCGCCGTTCCTTCGCCTGATGCTTTCCTTACCCACCAGCCCCTGCACCGCCAATATACCGTCCAGTATTGCCTCGGGCCTGGGCGGGCAACCGGGCACATACACGTCAACGGGAATGATCTGGTCTATACCCTGCAGCACGGAATAGCTATCGAAAATGCCGCCGCTGGACGCACAGGCTCCTACCGCCACTACCCACCGGGGTTCGGACATTTGTATATAAACCTGGCGCAATACCGGCCCCATTTTTTTTGCTATGGTACCCATTACCAACAGCATATCGCACTGGCGGGGTGTAAAGCCCATTCTTTCCGAGCCAAACCTGCCCAGGTCGTAATGCGCCCCCATTGTAGCCATAAATTCAATTCCGCAGCAGGACGTGGCAAAAGGAAGCGGCCATAAAGAGTTTTTACGGGCAAGACCTACTACCTCGCTCAGCTTCGTTGTAAAAAAACCGTCCCCCGTATAACCATCGGGGGCATTTGCCATGCTGATATGCCCTTGATGATCTCTTGGTTTGGGACTTGAATTAAACCGAACCGGACGTGCCATAATTTACGTTTTAAATTTACAATTGAAATCTTTCCCTACATCAGCAGCTGTTTCCCCTTTCAATTGCGCAATAAAAGGAAGATATTAGTCTTCCCAGTTAAGGGCTCCTTTTTTAAGAATATAATAAAATCCCGCAATAAAGAAGCCAACAAAAGCCAATACTGCCAAAAAACCCTCCCAACCCAGGTGCCTGAAATTTACGGCATAGGGGTAAAAGAAGATCACTTCTACATCAAATAATACAAACAATATGGCTACTAAAAAATATTTTACTGCAAGTGGCTGACGGGCATTACCGCTTATTTCTATCCCGCTTTCAAAGTTCTCGAGCTTTTCGGCGGTATGCCTTTTGGGTCCTAACCAATGGGTTAATGCCATCATAACGACCACAAATCCTATGGCAAAAAGCAACTGGATGGCGATGGGAAGGTAATTAAACGAGCTATTCACGTCTGTAGAAGTAGGAACCGGTTGGGACTGTAATAAGTAGTACTTAATCATCTCGTCTCAAGATTTACTTTAACAGTAAACGGAATATGAGTTTAATAATTGCAAGATCCGTTTGCTGAGTATTGCAGAATAAAATCCAAAAGCAAAAATACGGTAGGCCTGTTTAAAAACAATTATTTAATGAAATTAAAAACCCCGAAATCGGTTTAGATTTCAGGGTTTTTAAATCTGATGAAAATTTCTTATTTATTGGCTGGTTTTGCCGCTCCGCCACTTTTGTTTGCGTTGCCCGATTTGGGCGCGGGTCTTTCCTTGGCTTTTTTAAGAATGGTAAGGTTATTCTGAGCGTCCACATTACTAGGATCAAGCTCTACTATTTTTTCAAGGTATTCAATAGCGGGATCATACTCCTTTAAAGTGTTGGCACTGTAACCGGCCATAAAGCCATAAGCCAACAACAACGATTGCTTATATTTTGCTTTATCTGCCTCGGCAAGAGAAATAAACTTAGTCGCATCTTCTACCGGCTCCGCAGATGGTTGGCCGGAAGTAATACCAGCAGTATCTGCACTCCATTTTGTGCGGAATGCCAGATAATAGCCCTGAAGATCATCAGGATATTTCGTTTTATACAAAGTAGCTACGCTATCGGCAGTGGTGTATTTGTCGGCTGCAAAGTTTTCCCATCCTGCATAATACAAATCTATTTTTCCATAGTTAGGTTTGTAAGTTAAAATCCTGGTAAGCCAATCTGCTGAGTGGGCATAATCTTTTATCTTTTTATACATGTTAGAGGCTGCAGTGGCATACTGTACACGGTTAGCGGTTACGGTATCCATTTCGATTACTTTATTGAAGTATTCTTCCGCCTGTGCTACTTTATCGGGGAACTTGGAAGAAATTTCCGCCATCTTTACATAGTTATCGGGTAAAACTTCTTCAGGTTTGGCCTTTGCCAGAAAGGTTTCCAGGTTCTGCAGGGCATTTACAGAATCGCCGAGCTTATCGTAAGCATAAGCTTTAACACGATACAGCTTGGAATCTGCCTTTTCGCCTTCAGATTTTAATTTTTCATCGGCTTTTGCAATGGCGCCATTAAAATCGCCCGATGCATATACCAAACTGATCTCTTCTGCTTCTACTGAAGGAGTAAAATCAGTATTGGATTTATATTTTGCAAAAAAGTCCCTGGCTTTGTTTACATCCCTAGAATACCAGTATCTGTACAATTCATAATAAGCAGGAGCATAAGCAGGATCCAGTTCCACCGCTTCGTTGAAGTTTTTCAGGAATATAGATGACTGGTCATCGCCCTGTGTAACATATACCTTACCCACCTTGTATTTTGCTTCCGCATATTTGGGGTCGAGCGTAAGTGCTTCGTTATACGAAGTAACGGCACCTCCGCCATCAGCCAGTTTGCGGTAAGCATCGCCCATATTGATGTAGACAGAAGGCTCCTTAAACCTTTTTACCTGGGTAGCAGCCTTAAGCTTTTCAATGGCATACTTGGCATCGCCTGCAGGCGCATCGGCATTAGCCCGTCCCACCGCATTAAAAATACCAACATCCTTACCTTTGGTAATACTGATCGCCGTTTCAAAACGTTGGCGCGCATCGTTTGCTTTATTTTCCAGCAGTTCAACATGCCCCATAGCTACCAGCAATAAGGGGTCGCTGCCTTTTGCCTGTAAAGCTTTTTGATAAACGGCTTTAGCGCCGTCTACATCCCCCTGCTCAATCAATGCCTGACCTAACCAATAAACGGCTTCCACATCATCGGGCTTGGAGGCTACCACCTTTTCAAGCGTTTCTTTCGCACTCTTGTACTTTTCATAATAGAAAAGTTTCTTCCCTTCATCTACTGACTGCGCAAAAGCAACATTGCACATTAACACTGCCGCTACTGTAAATCTGATTGTTTGCTTCATCATTTTAAATTTTGAGATTTTGGTTTTGGTATTTGATAAATATATTAAAATTATTCTTCTTTTATATGCGCTTCCCTAATGCTAAAGTCCATTTTTGTGGGTACAAGATACGCCCTTCTGAAAATTAACTGCCCTTTTTCTCCATTTAAAAAATTAGAAAATCCCCTGCCTAACCCCGAATAGTTTTCCTTCACGATATAATACAAACCACGTACCATCGGGTATCTTTTAGTAGCAATATTAGCCTGGTAGGGTTTGATATATTTGTCCCGCTCGTTCCGCGCCTCTATGGAAGCCACTTTTATTTTTGTAAGAAAGGCCAGTTGGTCCTTGTCTTCGGGATTTCCTATCCAGCTTACGCCAATAAAACCGATGGCGCTTTCATTATTAGATACATAATTAATCACCTGTTCGCTTGTCCGGGCTGCCGATACCTCGGCACTGAGCGGCTGGCCTTTTAATACGGAATCAAGCATAAACCTTACAGTGCTTGTTGCAGCGTTGCCATCCATCACCGGTTTCAGCTTGTACCCGCTGGTACCATTCATTAATGAACGTATATCCCCCATCGAAAAAAGAGAATCTTTTTGCTTATTGTTTACAATTACCGATATAGCATCAGACGCCATTTTTCCCCACGATGGTGCAAAGCCCAATGTATCTTTTAAAGTTTTAACTTCTTCTTCACTCAGCCCTCTTGTTACGATGACCATTCTTATACTATCGTTCAGCAAATCCCTTAAACAATCCGCCTCCGCTTTATAGTGAGGAATGATGGTTGCATCGGGATATTGCGACATAAACACTTTGATCTGGGAGTCAATGATGGGCTTAAATGACTCATCTGCACTGATATGAATGGTACCAGATTTAAGATCATCGTTCCCGGGAATCACTTTATATTTCCTTTCGTCGCTTCCGCAACCGGCAATACAAGCCCAAAAAGCGCTGTATAATACGCAATGCACCAGGAGGCGGGAAAGCTTATATATATCAGTCATTTTCTAAAATATTTTTTTTGATACCCTCTGTATAACCTGAACAAGCCATAAGCAATGCCTACACAACCAAAAAGCGTATCAATCAACGGATCACTTTTTAACCAGCCGATATCCAGCCGCCGGTTCAATAAGAAAAGCAATCCTACAGCAAGCCATAACACCCCCATGGTATAATCGTACAGGGAATGATAAAACGAATGCCTTTTTTTATCCGGATCGTTGTGATTTTGCTGTAGTGCCATAAATTTATTTTATGGGAGTGGCAAGTTAGCAAATCCTTTGGTATTTGAAGCCACCCGTCCAAAATTTGATAAAATGTTACTTTTAGGTTTGTTTAAAGGCTAAAATGCTGATATACAATACTCCACGCCTGCTCAGGATGTATAGGGCAATCTTCCGGTTTACAGCAACAAATTGTATATATTTCAGCCTTTTTAAAGATGCGATAGCGATGGTATTCCACAAACTCCGGGGTAAGGATAAAATCCCGGCGGGGATGTTTGGGCAACGGAGGTTTCCCGATATCGCAAACAAGTTTCCCATTCCGGCAAATAGTTTACGATAAATGACATCATATTTGCCGGATACAATATTAATATGTGCAGATTTAAAAACTGGTACCAGGACGAAAACGGCTATGTCATTCAGTGCGAGGATTGCAGGCATTTCCAGGTAAGCTTTGGCACCAGCATGTTAACATTTGACGAAGCCCAGTTCAAAAGCTTTATCCAACTGGTATCAGACAAAAAAGCAAATCATGCGCTGATGCACAATCCCGATTGCAAATGCATTATTCTGCCTACCCCCTGCAGCCAGATCC
Organism: Chitinophagaceae bacterium; assembly: GCA_019638615.1. Classification (GTDB taxonomy): domain Bacteria; phylum Bacteroidota; class Bacteroidia; order Chitinophagales; family Chitinophagaceae; genus Agriterribacter. The sequence goes on from JAHBTL010000008.1 coordinate 18,496, forward strand.
ATCTTATTTTAAGTGAAAATGAATTTATGAACCTGCATGAAATGATACAGGCGGCAGATACCGAAATACAAACCCGGCAATTGCTTAATTTCTTCCATTCAAAATAAAACTCCTGTCGCGGGTTATTTTCAACCCCGGCTGTACTGTGGCATCACATTTTTAATGAACCCTGTAAGGGCGGCTAAAACCCTGTATCTTTAAGGCGGCGTAAACCTTTTAACACTGGTTATAATATCAATTTATCAGTTATGGATTTTTCCGGATATAAAAATGGGACCAAAGCAATCTGGGCGGGCGAAGATATTCCTTTCAGCAATAGCCCTGCAACCACACCTGTTGTAAACAGCGTTACATTTTCATATACTGACCTTGATGAATGGTACGCAGTAGCTACCGGCAATGCAAAGGGTTATATTTACAGCCGCAATACCAACCCTACAGTACGCGTGCTGGAAGAAAAGGTACGCCAGCTCGAAGGCGGAGAGGATGCTACTTCTTTTGCCACGGGTATGGCTGCTATCAGCAATACCCTGTTTACATTTCTTACCCCCGGGAAGCGGGTAGTATCATTAAAAGATACTTATGGCGGCACCAGTAAAATTTTTCTCGACTTTTTGCCCGGATACAATGTGGATGTAAAGCTTTGCGATACAACCGATCATGAACAGCTTGAGTCGGAAATCGCAAAAGGATGTGACCTGTTGTACCTGGAAACACCCACCAATCCTACGTTAAAGGTGGTTGATATTAAAAGGCTGGCCGATGCCGCGAAGAAAGCAGGCGCTATCGTTGTTGTGGATAATACATTTGCCACCCCCATCAATCAAAATCCTTTATTGCTCGGCGCCGATCTTGTTTTGCACAGCGCTACCAAATTTTTATGCGGCCACTCAGATGCTATGGGCGGCGTGCTTGCCGGCAGGAAAGAACTGGTGCGGAAAGTATTTCAGTTCAGGGAAATCAATGGCGCCAGCCTGCAGGCAGAACCTGCTTATATGATCGCCCGTGGCATGAAGACGCTGGAGCTGAGAATAGAACGCCAAAACACATCAGCACTTACCATTGCCCGTTATCTTAAAGCGCACCCAAAGGTTACAGAAGTGTTTTACCCCGGGCTGGAAACGCATGCCGGATACGATATTGCAAAAAGGCAAATGAGAGGCTTTGGCGGTATTTTAAGCTTTTCCGTGGGCGGTGGCTATGAAAGTGTAAAAAAGATGTTGCCCCGGTTGAAACTGGTACACCTTGCGGCCAGCCTGGGATCGGTCAACACCCTGGCCGGTCCGCCCCGAACCACCAGCCATGTAGAACTTACAGAAGAGCAGCGTGCATTGCTGGGTATTCCCGAAGGATTGATCAGGTACTCTGCAGGGATTGAAAATACAGATGACCTGTTAAGCGATCTTGAACAGGCGTTGAAGACAATTTAGAACAGGATATTCAATCCCAGTCCCGGACGATTGACTGTTTGCATATAGCCCTCACGGAGTACAAACCCTCCTTTTGCGACATCATCCGCAAGGTCAAGACTTCCATCCAGGTCAAGATAACGGGTATGTTCACATGCAAATGCGGCATGTAAGGCGGCGGTGATGCTTATACAGCTTTCGTCGTTGCAGCCCCAGAATAGCTTTTTTCCTGCATTACGGGCAACACCGGCAATATCAAATGCCCCGGTAATGCCACCACATTTCATCAGTTTGATATTAAAAATGCCATACACACCCTCCTTTACCAACTGCAACGCGGTGTCGGCATCTTTCAAAGACTCGTCCGCAGCCAGTTTAGTTTTTACAGATGAAGGCAACCCTTCCAGCGCATGGTCATTACCAGGGGGCAATGGTTGTTCTATCAGCTCAACATGTTGATCTTTTACAAGCTCCAGGAATGTTTGCAACTGCTCCAGAGTATATCCCGCATTGGCATCTACCCGTATTTCAAAATGATTGCCGAATTTTTCCCGAAGCCTGATGATCCTTTCAGCGTCTTCCGCCGCATGTAAACCCGTTTTAATCTTCAACGCCTTAAAGCCCCTGTCATAATATTCCATCGCTTCTTCAAGCGTTGCGGCAACATCTTTAATTCCGATGGTAACGGAAGTGATCATGCCTTGATGCTGCCTCCCGTAAAAATCAACCAGTGGTATCTCAAGCCATTGGGTAAACGCGTCGTGCAAGGCAATATCAATAGCAGCCCTGGTGCCGGGATAGCTGCTGTAAAGCCTGTTATACAAACGGATCAGCGACAGGCACTGCCTGATATCTTTTCCGGCCAGTTTTGCCACCTCATCGCTCTGCAGGTTCAGGTAAGTGGTTTCAGGAGACTCTCCCACCACGGCGTATTCCGGGCTGGCGGCACCTGTTCCCTTTATACCGTTCGATAGTTCCAGTTCTAAAAAAACCACCTCGGTATAGTCGTACGTTTCACGGGTAATGGTATACGGCCGGCTGAGCGGGAAGCGTTTTTTATATACTTTAACGGAACGTATATCCATGCGCTGTTATTAAAGCGTAACCTGTATTAAATTTCTGAGCAAAGGTACGATGCGTCCGCATCCCTGCTGAAGCGGCAGCACCACGGGAACGCCTAAGCGCTTTTCGTACTCCTGCCGGAAACGTTCTGCTTCTTCCGTGGTACAATGCTCTGTATTCAACGCTATGGCTATCACCTTTGAACCATACATACCAATAAGCTTCATTTCCGATTCCAGCGACGGGATTTCACCCCATGCGGGCTGGTGATCGTAATATTTTCTTTTGGGTGCATGCACCAGTATCACGTGCCTGGCATTACCGGAAACCAGCAACTCGGAGCCACAGGGTCCACCGGGATTGCGCAATGCCGCCTGCCCTTCTATTAAAATTATATCCGGATGTGTTTCTTTATCACAGCTTAATATGGCATGCTCCAGCTCTCCTCCTGTAAAATCGTTCAGGGTTGAATCAAAAATGAATCCATATTTTCCTCCCTGCAGCCAGCCGGTTTGTCCTGTGTAGATCATCTGCGCATGGATACCCGCTTCTTTACACGCTTTCAATAAAAAACGCGCAGTTGTTCTTTTCCCCAAAGCACAATCAGTGCCAATTACAGCCACCACAGGTGTTGCAAGGTTAAGGATTTCTCCTGTCCAGAAATGCAGCTCCCGCCGGGGCCGGGGCTTTCGTATATCGATCAATTCCACATTATTACGCTTTGCGAGCGCTGCCATATCCGGCCTGTCAGACAGATAATCGTGTAATCCGTTTACAACAGATAACCCATTGTGAATCGCTTCTCTTATTTCATCCAGCATGGCAGGCGGCAATATCCCTCCATTTGTTGCCACCCCAATAATGCAATGTGTTGGTTGGGTATACAACGCGTCTTTAATATTTTTAACCACCGGAATACCGCGGGATTTGCCATCCAGCATTTCTCCCGCGTCTTTTCCCGCGTTTACTTCGTCTATCACCGCCGTTATCAAAAATCTTTCCCCTTCCCTGATCAGCCCGTGTGCAGTTTTTGCATCGGGAGTATGTAACAAACCCCCGCACAGTATAATTGCTTTATTCATCTTCCTGCTATCAATTGTATACAACAATATAATGGTACTACTTACTACTTATCACTTACTACTACTCACCACAAACTCATACACCAACCTGCTCACCTCCGCCAAAGCCTCCACAGATTTTTCCTCATCTTCTATTCCTCTTGATAATAACACGATCACATATTTTCTCCCGTCGGGTAGAAACACAATGCCCGAATCGTGGCGTACTCCTTTAAAAGCGCCTGTTTTGTTGGCAACTTTTACATCCGCAGGAAGCTTTCCGCCGATAACGCGCTTAAACTGCTGATGCAACAATATATCCAGCATATCGGCTGTTGATTTTTTATCGGCAACAGTACCATTGGCAATACTTTCCATTACCAGCATAAGGTCGTTGGCGGTAGTAGTATTATTCAATCCCTGCTCAAAAGCTTTATCGTCTTCCACACCACGAAGCACCTGCATTTTTGTTGTACCAAGAGCCCGCATGGTTGCTGTAACATTTTTTGCGCCCACCAGCTCAATCATATTATTGGTTGCAAGATTGCTGCTTACGGTTATCATCCTGAAAACAATTTCCCTTATCGGCAGCTTCCTGCCAACATGCAGATACAGGTCATGCTCGCTGTCATCTGTTGAATCGAGTGAATACGGGCTGCCATCCACAATACTTGAAAATGTATTTTTAACCAGCATGGAATCGGTTATGGAAAATTTTCCCTGCGCGGCCTGTTTGTAGGCTTCTATCATCACCGGTGTTTTCATAGTGCTGGCTGCGTGAAAGACCTCATCGCCATTACGGGAAAATGTTGTGCCCATGCTCAGATCCCTGAATGCCACACCAAACACAGCGTCCGGATATGACGCAAACACAGCTTCGATTTGTCTGCCCAGTTTACCGGTATCATTTGCTGGTTTTGTACCGGAAGCGCAGGAAATCATTCCGCCAAAAAGCAGGATCAAAATATATCTCATGGCATTTATTGTTTTTGTTTTACGGGAATTAAACGGAGGGCAGAGAAATCCAGGTCTGAACCCGGATCGATCATCCTGAGTTTTACCTGGTCAATACTCAAATCGGGATTCAGCGCGTAACTCAGGTAAGCATCGGCCTTAAAATCCCTGTTACGGAAACGGGCGATGAATACGTCGCGATGAAAATGTTCCACATCTGCGATCAATTGCGGATTGAAGTCGAACTGAAGAACCATTTTATCTCTGTTTTTTGTAATAGTGAAATCGCCGCATAACTGATCCCTGAAAGTACCGGTATATTTTTCCATCGGTAATGACGTCCCGGCAGCCGGATCCTTCTTTATTATTTCTTTTTTCTGCGCTGTTGCCAGTCTTGCAAGCGATGAATCCAGTGATTGCCTGTACCCTGCTATCCAGTCAAAAGATGGGTTATTCATATAGTAGTCCAGCACATGGTATATCACAGACCAGTAAGCGCCGGTAGCCTCCTGGTTAGTCAATACACAGATGCCGAGTTTCAATTTAGGGATCATGACCACCTGCGATACAAACCCATCGAGCTTGCCGCCGTGAAATACCAGTTTATATTTACCATAATTCAGCGCACGAAAGCCCAAAGCATAACCATAGAAATCAGCTTGTGCTGGTTTTATGCTTTTGTCGACTTTATAAACGGGCATCGGACGAACGATGTTCCACAATTCATTGGTGGTGGCAGGTTTGAATAAAACCTGCTTATCCATTGTACGCCCCGAATCCAGATGCGTGATCAGCCATTTGGCCATATCCGTGGCGTTGGAAACTACGCCGCCGGCAGGGTTGCCCGCATCTCCCATTGCCTGGTCATAAGCTGCAGGTATCTCCTTCAGTTTTCCGTCCAGCCGGAAATGCGCAGCGGAAATATTAGGCTGGTTTTTAAAAGCAGAAAACTTTGATATGCTACCGGTCATGCCTACCTTATTAAAGATCTTTGTTCTGACAAAGTCTTCCCATTCCATTCCGGATGCTGCGTGAATCACCTCGCCCGCTACGAGATAAAAGATATTATCGTAAGCATATGCGCTTCTGAAGCCCTTTACAAAGGGTATATATCTTATCCTGCGGATAATTTCCTGCCGCGAATAGCCTGACGGGGGAAACAGCATCAGGTCGCCCGCATAGGCCGGTATACCACTGTGATGCACCAGCAAATCGCGGACAGTGAGGTTAGCAGTGATATATGTATCGGCGGTTTTAAACCAGGGCAGGTAATTCACTACGGGATCATCCCATTTCAGCTTTCCTTCTTCTACTAATATAGCCAGGGCGGTTGCCGTAAAGGCTTTTGAGTTGGATGCTATGGCAAAAAGAGTATTGGCATCTACAGGATCGGCACCTCCCAGCTTTTTTACGCCATACCCTTTTGCGAGTAACACTTTACCGTCTTTTACGATCGCTACGCTCATACCCGGCACTTCAAAGGTTTGCAGTGCTTTGGCCACATAAGCGTCCAATGCCGGGGGCAATAAGCTTCGTTTGTCCTGCGCCGTTATGAGCTTGGCAGAAAGCAGGAACAGGCAAAATGATGCTGTTAAAGTATATAATTTCATCATGGTTACAATTAGCGCGCCGTGTATTTACCACATAGGAACAATAGATGCATAGAAAATATAGGTTTTTTAAATCTAATTGTGCATACCTGTATTCCTGTGTGATGGGTTATCCCGTTATTTCTTCTCTCCTAATTTCCGTATCAGGAACTCCGCAGTTGCTTCGTCTACCTTTAGCTGGTTAGAGAATTTCATCCAGTGATGGGTTTCATCAGGAATAACAAGTGTCTCAAACCCGGTAAACTTTTTTTCTTCAAACCTTCGCACCAGATCAACACTTTGCTTAAACGGTACATTGCCGTCATCATCTCCGTGAATGATCAGCACAGGCGAAGTCCACCCATGTATATAGGCCACAGGTGAAGACTGCCAGATGAGTTTTCTTGCCAGCTCAACATCAGGGGCCTGCTCTTCTTTGGTGATTTCAGGGGCAAAAACCATCAGGTTGTGTTCTCCGTGTATGTCCACCCCGGCTGCAAATAATTTAGAATCTTTTGCCAAAGCCATGGCCGTTAAAAAACCGCCATAGGATCCGCCATATATGCCAATGCGCCGGACGTCAACAGCAGGCTGGGAGGACAGCCAATCGCCGGCTGCTTTTATATCCAGGTATTCCGATGCGCCATTGTTCCATGCGCCTTCTGGATTTTGAAATTCATATCCATACCCTATGCCTAACCGGTAGTTTACAGAAAGTACAATGAACCCTTTGCTCACCAGGTATTGATTGAGCGCGTAAGTATTAGCATAATAATCGCCATAGTGCCAGCCCAGCAGCATTTGCCTCTGCGGACCGCCGTGTATAAATACGATAGCAGGTTTTTTGCCTGTTTTATTGGCAGGTTCAAACAATTGTCCATATGCTGTTTTGCCGTCAGCGGCTTTAAAGGTTACAGATTTGGGTGTTACAAATTGTGTGGAAGGAAAACCGGGAGGGATAAGCTCCTTTCCGGTCAGCATTGTCTTACCGCCATTAAATGGTATAACAGCTAATGCGGCAGGACGTTGCGTACCGGCGCTTAAAAATGCTATGCTATTGCCATCGCCTGTAACTACAGGAAAGGTTTCGATCCCATCTCCGGGCGTTAATATTTCCATAGCGGCTTTATCAACAGGCACGCGGGCCAGATGCCTGCGTTCGTAATCGTATTTGTCGGGCCCGGTACTGGCGCTGAATACAATCCATTTTTTATCAGGGCTGAGCTTTACATGTTCTACCATAAAATTTCCCGGAGTAAGCAACATGGGGTTACCACCAACAGCAGGCATAGAATATAAGTGCGGCCAGCCGTCTTCATACGATACGAATACAATCCGGTTACCAGTAGCCCAATGCAGGTTGTACCTGCCGTTAGTAGCCGGCACTGAACCTCGAAGCGTTTCCGGCGCTTTCCATATCCGGACAGCTTTTCCTGTTGTGATATCAGCAGTATATATTGCCCAGGGCTCATGTTTATTCACGGTGACAGAGTCAGGCTTTCCGCCGGCTGCAGGTCTTCTTACAAAAACAATATGGTTGCCATCAGGCGACCATTTGGGTGATTGATCGCGGGCAAAAGAAGGATCTATCCATTGTATGGGGGAAGCAGAGTCTCTGAATATGCCGATAAACGAATGATCGCCGCGAAAAGCGGTGAACAGCAGTTTCTTTCCATCAGGCGACCATTGTAATCCGCCCACGTTACCTTTTGTTGTAAATAAATTATGCGCGGGAACAGAACCATCGGCGGCGGCTATACGAGCCTGCCTGTTTTTTATATACGCTACGGTTTTATTGTCAGGAGAAACTGCGGCATCATCGCCTTCATCCAGCAATATTGCAGCGCCTCCCGTAAAAGCTATACTATATAGTTGTATTTTGGGAGCAGTGGCGAAAGATGACGGGTTGCGGGGAACCGTTTCATCGTATGCGCCATGATCGCCGCCGCGGGTATATACTATACGGCTTCCATCGCGGGTAAAAGTTATACCGCTGATCTCCTGGCCATCATCAACTGCATAGCTGGTAAGCTGTCGCAATGTAAAATCCGGACCTTCAGCCACATAAATATTTCTAAGTCCTTTTTGATTGATGGCGACAGCTATTTTGGAGCCATCGGGCGATGCCGTAAGCTCTGAAGGAAAAGGATAGGAAAGCGCGGACTCCAGTGTGAATGACTGGGCAAAGGTTACCTGACCGGGTCCAAAACCCAATATACCTGCAAGGAACAAAATGAGAATAAGGCGCATGATCGAAAATAGTTTTAGCAACGGCTGTAAAACATTACGTAAAAAAGCAGCCCTTTGCAGGGCCGACTTTTGCATAAAAGCTTATGTGTTTGATGAATACAATCATGAGGTGTTTTCATCTACTGATCCCACCAAAGATGATCGGTCAATTTTACATCAGGAATATTATCTCCGTTTCTTGAGAGCTCATTATTAGGATAATTCATTCTCCTGATAAAAGTGCTGAGCAGTGCGCCAACGGGCAATGTAAAGTTCGTATACTCATAATCTGTCCTGCGGAGATCGTCCCATGTAACCGGGCTTAAGAAACAGGCCATATATTTTTCTTTCATAATCAGCTGAAGTGTAATATTATCGGCGCCAACGCTTACAATGGGATCATTAATATATGCATCAGAAGCAGCAACCCCCATCTTATCCATATTCGCTTTTATTCCGGCAAGGTATGCGGTATATGCCTTTAGTTTTTCCCCGCTGCGAAAATAAGCTTCAGCTTCTATAAATTTTGTCTCAGCATATGTTATAACCAGGAGAGGAGAGGTTTCACTTGAATACCATTTGTTTGAAACAAGGTAACATTCTTCATGATCTATACCGCTGCCAATGCGTCCTTTGCCATTTATGGTTCCTCTATAGTCTCCGAATTTTGTTTTGTCTGTAATTAAAGGAAGGCGCGGATCAAAAAGACCAAACGTACTGCCATTTGCAGCATCCACAAAATGCGAAGATAAAAAACCATCTAAATTAAGCCCCTCATTATTAAGAGCTACACCGCACCAGGGATTTCTTACTTCAAAAGCTGTTATTTGCGCATCATCATCATTACTGGTGTATGATTTCGAAAGCTCAGTTAATATATCATTCGCATTGTACGCGGGGGTTTTACTGAGTTGGTTCAGCATACGCGCTTTTAATGCATGCGCAGTTTTTACCCATGCAGAAGCTGATCCCGCATGAATAAAATCACTTGGTCCATCAAGCTGATCTTCCGCATCAGGAGATCCCAGAAGCGTAATGCCGGTATTCAGCAAATTTAAACAGGTATCCATTAATGCTTTCTGGTTGTCAAGCTTGGGGTAAAGATTATCAACCCCTAAAAAAGCTTCTGAATATGGAATATCTCCCCAAAGATTAGAAGCCATATTAATGTGCAAAGCCATTAATACATCTGCTACTCCTATATACGCATTAAGCCCTTTTTCCGAAGCAAATTTCTTCATATCAAAAAGGTCTGTCATAACATCATAATAGCGTTCATAAGTCCCGCTCGCATTCAGAATGTCGTAGATATCAGCTGCGCCATTCGCATTGGGAGACGCGAGGTACTGGGAATAATATGAAGTAATATTACTGGTATTGAAAACATTATTGGACGTGCGATACGTCGTATTTGCCAATAATCCATTTATCGGGGGTTCTGAACCAGCATTTGGATCCTGGTTTATATCGAGATATTTTTCACAACCGAATAGTATGAACGATATCGCAATAGTGATTGAATATAAGAGTATCTTTTTCATAGCAATTTGTATTTATAAGCCAACATTTAATGTGAACATGAAACTGCGGATGGCAGGATAACTAAAGCCTGCGAACCCATTTGCGTTGCTGCCGGCAGGGGTAGAGCTGGACTCAGGATCAAACCCTTTGTATTTAGTAAATAATAAAAGATTGTTGCCGGTAAATGCAAGACTTATATTTTTTATAAATGAATTGCTCAATATTTTTCCGGGGATGCGATATGATAATGTTGCCGTACGAAGCCTTACCCATGAAGCATCTTCAATAAAGTTTTCAGAAATACCTCTGTAAACAGCGCGGTAATAACCTGCTGACCCGTAATCAACACCATCCGGTCCAACACCCTGTCCTAACCAAACCGCTTTTGTATTCTTTGTACCATCTGCGAGCACCCCGTCAAATACAATGGTTTCTTCACGATTTGCGGTGATAGCAGATTCGCCAAATGCGGCAAGAAAATTAGTGAACTGGTCATATTTTTGTAACCCCTGTCTGAAATCCCAAAGGAAATAGAGGTTCCAGCTTTTGTACGAAAAATTATTGCCGATACTGCCAATCCATTTGGGGTAGGCATTGCCCAAAACACGCTGCGTAGAGGTAGGCGTTAATACGGGAAACCCATTTGCGCCGATCAGGATAGGAAGGCTTTTATCGGAGTATAAAGGATCCTTATTATCGCCATAACGCGACCAGGGCGTTCCATAGATATCGCCTGCAGACTGCCCGGGTACGTATTTCATAGTAACAGATGAATTAGAGTACCCATAGTGAGAACCTATAACGATCTCTGTAAGCCCGGGCGCTAATGACACCACCTTATTTTTGTTTGCTGAATAGTTAATTGTAATATCCCAGCTAAAATCTTTTCTTTTAACCGGAGTGCCTCTTAATGTGAGCTCAACGCCTTTGTTTTCAATTTCGCCTGCATTCAATGTAATGGTTGTAAACCCTGTTGAGGGCGTAACGGATACAGGCAATATCTGATCCCGGCTATTGGATTTGTACCAGGTGAAATTAGCCCCTAACCTGTCACTGAAAAAAGAAAGGTCTGTACCAATTTCAAATGTGGTTGTGCGTTCAGGTTTCAGGGCGGCGATACCCGCTTTTCCGGATCTTGACCATCCTATCACGCTGTTAACAGGTCTGTCAAACGACGGGGCGTATACAACGCTTGTACTGTATGGAGAGGCATCTTTACCAATTCCGGCCAAAGATGCCCTGAGCTTACCGTAATCGATCCAATCGGGGAGCGTTTTAATATGTTCCGTAAAGACATAGCTTATACTCGCCGAAGGATAAAAGAAGGACCGGTTGTCTTTCTCCAAAGTAGAGGTCCAGTCGTTTCTGCCTGTTAAAGAGAGATACAGGAATTTGTCATAGCCCAGGGTAAGGTCTCCATACAGACCGACAATTCTATACATCTCTTTATACTGGGCGATGGAAACCTGCCTGGCGTTACTTAATGAAAAAAGATTGTATACATCCAGTTCATCGCCTTCTGCGCTTACCCTGTTTAAACTTCTGTCAAGCAAATCATTACCCACCCTGAGCGTTGTTTGAAATTTATCTCCCCAGGTATGATCAAAGGTCAACGCAAGGTTGGAGTTTACCTGCCTGTAATTAAGCCTGTATTCATGAACAAATCCCAATTCATTGTCTTCCGCCTGTATTTCATCAGGTACTCCTTTAGGGCCCGGAGCTGTTGCAGTCCTGGCATCGATATACTGGTCCAGCCCCAGCATATAGGTGGCCGTAAGCCATTTTACCGGAGTGTAATTAAAATTGATATTACCAATTACGCGGTTTACATCGGTTTTAAATTTATTGGTTGCCGCGTAATATACGGGGTTACCATTGCCGTATGTTTTTTGCGTGCCATCCGGTTTAATGTAATCTTTTACATCCCATCTCGGCGCCCAATAAATCAATTCTTCATTATAGCGGTCCGCGTCATAAAAGTTGCCATATGAATTGGTGTAATATAAAGAGGTACCCATTCTAAATTTATCACTGAACTTTAATTGTCCGTTTACTTTGGCATTTATGCTTTGATAATAAGTGAATGGAATCGTTCCGTTTTGACGCATGTAGGAAAGCGCAGAAGAAAAAACAGCTTTGTCATTGCCACCGGAAAAGCTTACCGTGTTTTTGTATTGATGTCCTTTGTCGTAGGCTCTTTTCCAGTTATTCCATAATTGAGCAGGGTGAGCAGGGTCAATCTGGCGTGCATTTTCTACAGTTGGTCCCCACGCAGGCCAAAAGCTTGTAGAATCATAAACAAATATATTTCCCTGGGTATACTTAAGCTGCAAATCCGGGATCTTATTTACCTCATCCACACTGTACGTGGAAGAAACATTTACGCTTAGTTTGCCAACCTGCCCTGATTTAGTAGTAATAACAACCACGCCATTCGCTCCTCTCAGCCCATACAATGCCGTGGCCGCACCACCACGTAATATATTTATTGATTCAATATCAGCAGGGTTAATATCAGAAATGCGGTTGGGCATTTGTACGCCACGTCCCCCGGTGGTACCGGTGGTAAATGTACTGTTATCAACCGGCATCCCGTCAATTACAAAAAGAGGCTGGTTGTCTTTATCCGGATTCAATGAATTAATTCCGCGAATGAGTATGTTCGCGCCCTGTCCGGGCCCGCCTCCCACACTTGAAATGGTAACACCGGCAACTTTGCCCTGCAGCGCATTTAGTAAATTTGATTGTTTAGACTGGTTGATCTGCTCGGCGGAAACCTGCTGGGAGGCATAACCCAATGTTTTTGCGGCTCTTTTTATACCCATGGCTGTTACTACAACTTCATTAAGTGAATTATCCGCCAGTTGCATCTGGAAATTAGCTTCACTCTGCTCGTTGTCTCTAATTACAATTTCTACTGTAGTTGTTTTAAACCCGATTGCTGATATCCTCAAAGTATATTTCCCAGCCTTAATGTCGCTGATTGTAAACTCCCCATTGTTATTTGCTGAATAACCTTTCCCGGATCCGGCTAATTCAATGGTTGCATTAGGAACAGGCTCACCGTTCGCATTAGTTACACGTCCCTTTATCCCTCCCTCAGCCTGTATCACATCCAGTTCCTGTACGCCGGAAAGTTCTGCCACCGGTTTGATCTTTTTTATGAGAATGTTGGAATTTACCACATCGTATTCCAAATCCGTATTATCCAGGATATCGGACAATACCTTATCAAGTCCCTCCAGCGAGGCGCTATAGCTGATGCGATTGTAAGGACTTATATCACTGGTTTTGTAAGAAAACGATAAATGGCTTAAAGATTCGATCTTCCTGATGGCTGTTTTAAGCGATACATTTTTAAGATCCAGGGAAATTTTGATTTTACTCAGGTCCTGGCCCGATGTATTGCCGGCGATTAAAACGCCATTAATCGTCAACAGTAAAACCAGGATCACTATTCTCATAAGTATTATACTCATTTTTATTCCCCTCACCGGATGGAGGCGGAAACGAAGTTTTGCAATGCATGAGGATAATATACCATGCATTTTCCAATAAAAACTCATAGTTTTGGTTGGTTTAAATAATTTCAAAACAGGATTTACTTTAAACTTCCGACCGCGCCAGGTTGCAACTGGTTCGGTCTTTTTTATATTACGATGGTGGCGACATAAACGAAAATTTCTTTTTAATTATCTAATATGATATATACCATCTTCCCGTTCGAGTTCTGTATCAGTGAGCCTGCACAATACCTCCAACGCTTTCTCTATTCCCTGGTCGCGTTTAAAAGATGTTGAAACACGCAATGTTTCTACCCCGCCAACATCCACTTTCACTTTTTGATTATATACCCGTTCAAGATCAAGGAGTATATCTCCTATCATATAATCATCGTATATTAATTTTCCCTCCTGCCATGCCGACGTTTCGGTTTCCTTTACCTGTGTTTCATTTACCAGCTTTGCTTTTGGAGTAATGCTCACCTGCTGTCCGACCGTAAGCAAGGCAACCTGCTTCTTCGCATAATTCACCTTTACTTTTCCCCGTTTAACCGATACGGTTATCTTTTCCATATCGGGATACGCTTTAATATTAAAAGCGGTGCCCAGCACTTCCGTACTCACTTCGCCGGTATATATTACAAAAGGAATTTTATTCGCGTGTTTTACATCAAAAAAAGCTTCCCCTTTTAAAACCACTTCGCGCTTGCTGCCTGTAAACTTTTGGGGGAATTCAAGCGTACTTTCCGCATTCAGCCACACTTCCGTGCTGTCAGGCAATAACAGGTACCGGTACTCCGAACGTTCCGTTGATTTGGTAACCTGTATATTAACCGCAGCAGCAGCCATCTCCGGTTTACGCATATCATCATTCCATACCCACGCCAGTACCCCTAATACAATTACCACTGTAACAGCTGCCGGCCACCTCTGCATCATTCCCTGCAGTTTTTTTCCAAAAGATGCCGTTTCAACAGCCGGCCCGCTCAATCCCTTTAAATGCCCTTCAACATCTACAAATGCCATGGAGGGTTGTTCTTCGAACTCACTTTCATACACTTTGTCGAAAAATGCCTGGATAACAGGATCTTTTTCCGCCATCCGGATATATGAAAAAACCTCCTCAAATTCCTCTTTGGTACAGGTGTTATCCAGAAATTTACGGAACAGGTATTTTATTCTTTCCTCCATTAACAGCAAATATTTTTATATGACAAGCACTATAAAAGAAAACCGGTTATATATTTAGACGAAACAAAAAGGCAATGTTCCTATTGCCGGAATTTTTTTAGGAAAGAATACGAAAAAAGCGTGAGGTGATTTATTAAATCATTAAGAAGAAGAGGATACCTATACTGCCGGAAAGAAAGCGGTGGATGAACTGCAGGGCCAGCGATAACTGGTTTTTTACTGTATGGCGGGATATGGAAAGCTCCGTTGCTATTTCCTGGTAACTCAGCCCTTTATCGCGGTTAAGCGTGTATACCAAGCGTCTTTGGGGAGGTAATTGATTGATCGCCTCATGTATCATGGAGTTGCACTCTCTTGCATCCAGCAATTCTTCAGTATGATGTACAGAAAGCTGTACACGGTCCCACAAGGCTGTGCGTAAACGCTCGTCGGCAGCGGCTTTGCGCAGAAAATCCGTGAGCTCGTTTTTTGTAACACGATACAACCATGCTTCCATATTATGAATACCATCAATGCCATTGCGGTGTTCCCAGGCTTTTAAAAAAACGTTCTGAACAATATCATGCGATTGGAACTCAGATTTTACAACCCGCCACACCAGCCCGATAAGCTTTTGCTCGTGTTTCCGTACAAGACTTTCGAAAAGAAATTCCAGCTCCTTATCAGACCTGGCAGTACTGTTATGGTAGAAGCGTTTTCTCATCTCCGGGGAGATATCATGTTTTGATACTTTAAAAATAAGAAAAAAATAATATCGAACCGGGCTGTCTGTTTATTTTTTATATTTTTTCCTTTCTCCTGCTTCCTTCGTATAATTCATATTCCAGCAACCGGCAATCAATGGTGCTCGTGTAAAACTCTATCCGCCGGCCTGCTTTTAATCCCATTTTTTTAGCAAGCTCCAGGTTTCCTGTAAAAACGTATCCATAATACCCTCCGCAACGTTGCTTAAAAAAATCGCCGATCCGCCTGTATGTATGTTCGAGTTCCTGTACCTGCCCTAACCTTTCGCCATATTCAGGATTGAGAAATACCACACCCGGCACCCCTTGCGGAACTTCCGTATCTGCAAAATCGCAAACAAAAAACTCGATCATACCTGCAACACCGGCCGCAATCGCATTTTTCTTTGCATTTTCAATAGCCTTTTCACTGCAATCGCTGGCAACGATCCGGGGACGTGCAGCCTCGTTAATCCGGCTTTCCAGCAACGCATCTTCTTTTAAGTATACGGTTTCATCGTACCCCTGCAAATGCATAAAGCTGTAATTGTTCCGGAACAAGCCCGGGCGCCGGTTGGAAGCGATCAGGGCCGCTTCTATTGCTACGGTGCCCGATCCGCACATCGGGTTGATAAAGGGCGACCTCCTGTCCCACCGGGTGGCATATATAGCAGCAGAGGCCAACGCCTCCAGCATGGGGGCAAGCCCGGGTATTTTTCTATACCCGTGCCTGGCTATAGAATGTCCGGACGTATCTGCAAATATCTCCGCTTCATTGCCCTTCCAGAATAAATGTATGACCGCGCCGGTGAGCTCAGAACCGGTGGGCGGCCGTTTTTCTCTTTTGTTACGCAGCCTGTCAACAATCGCATCCTTTACCTTTAAATTGGCGAAAAGGTTATTATTGATCGTTTCATTGCTTACATTGCTGGTTACTGAGAAATAGGTATTCTCCGGCAGGATAAGCTCCCACGGATAGGTTGTTACCTGCCGATAGATTTCATCGGCATTGTGTGCCTCAAATTTTTTTAAGCTGTACAATACCTGGCTGGCACAGCGCAGGTTCAGGTTCAGCCTGATGCAGTCGGTAACGGTTCCGTATATACGTACTCCTGTTACAAAAGAGTCCTTCACTGCATATCCTAATTCAGTTACTTCCTGTAGCAGGTAAGGCGTTATCCTTTTATGGCAGGTGATGGTGATAAAAGAGGAGGTAGTAAATATATTCATGATGCTGCGCCAAAGCTAATACCCGGCATTTGCAAACATAGGCAGAATAAGCATGCGATGCCGCACTTTATAACATCCACAACGAAAGCAGGTATACACATAGCAATGTGGTAAGCCCCATCCATATTGTAGCAACAGAGTATACCCTGAGCATGGTATTCATTTCAAGTCCCGAAAATTTACTGATCACCCAGAAATAAGCGTCATTGGCATGAGAGATCATCATAGAGCCGCCGCCCATCGATAAAACACAAAGCATTTGCCCGGCAGGAGTATTAAGGCCCAATGCCGGCAACAGCGGTTGCACAATCGATGCTGCCGTAATAATGGCAACCGTGGAAGACCCCTGTGCCGTTTTTAATAAAGCTGTAAGCAAAAAGGGAAAGAAAATGCCCAGGCTGCCGAGTGGTAATACTTCTTCAAGATGCTGACCGATATGAGTCGCCGCCAGTATAGCTCCGAACGCGCCCCCGGCTCCAATGATCACCAGTATACCTCCTGCTTTCTCGGCGCCTTCCTGCAACAACCTGCTTATTTCATTTTTATTCCATGAAGGAACAGCGGTAAGCGCCAGCAATACTCCTATGCATAAGGCAATGACCGGATCACCTAACAGGGAAAGCGCTTGCCATATTCCCGATTCTTTTTTTTCCATGCCGCCAAAAGCGCCTAAGCCAATTAATAGTATGGGGATGATCACAGGTAAAAAAGACCGCAACACTCCCGGCTTGTTTATTGTCATCTCCACTGCTTCATCACCGTCAACAGACCGTAGGTTTATTTTCCTGCCCGCGTATCCTGCCCATATATATCCAACTACGCTGGCCGGAACAGCCACCGCTATGCCGAGCAGTATCAGTTTCCCGAAATCCACCTGCATAATACCCGCGGCAGCGGACGCGCCGGGATGCGGGGGAATTAAACAATGAACCGCGTATAATCCCGCCGCCATCGAGGTTGCCATTACGGGCATGGCTATGCGCGTTCGGCGGGCCAGTGATTTGTTCAGCCCGCTTAACACAATATACCCCGAATCGCAAAAAATGGGTAAGCCCACAACAAAACCGGTAATATTCATTGCCAGCGGCGCTCTTTTCTCACCGGTCTTTTTTAATATCCAGCCGGCCATCACATGCGTACTACCGGTATGTTCAAGCAATATGCCCAGCGCGGTTCCCACCACTATGATAAAACCCAGCGATTGCATGATATGCCCGAAACCCTCCTTCATGGTTTTTATTATGTCTGCAACCGGCATTTGTACTCCCAGTCCTACCACAAAACATGCTATCAGCAAAGCAAAAAACGCGTGTACTTTATATTTTGCAGTCAGCAGTATAATAACAGCAATCCCGGCAATAAGAAAAGTCATTAGTTGAAAGAGTGAAGTAGCCATTCAGCATCATATTAAAAATGTAAATGAATATAAGCCTGCGTTTTGTTTCTGAAAGTTTTTTTGGCATATTTTTTTGATAATTAAATATATGTTTTTGAAAAATAGCTGGAAAATACTTCGCCAATCTGCCATTGATTTTATTGACGACAGGGTGATGAAGCTGAGCGCAGCGCTGGCATATTATACTATTTTTTCGCTGCCGGGTTTGCTGATCATTGTTATATGGATTATGGATATGTTTTATGGGGAGGCCGCTGTTGAAGGGACTATTTACGGGCAGATCAGTTCCCTGGTAGGCAGAGACGCGGCGATGCAGATACAGCAAACCATTCGCAATGCAACACTTTCTTACCAAAGCGGGTTTGCCGCGGTTGTTGGTATTGCCACCCTGGTCATTGGCGCCACAAGCATATTTGGTGAAATACAGGATTCCATCAACCTCATCTGGCGGTTGAAGGCCAAACCCAGGAAAGGATGGCTTAAATTAATCATCAACCGTTTACTTTCTTTCTCTATCATTGTATCATTGGGGTTTATTTTACTCGTTTCTCTTATCCTTAATACGCTGATGGACGCGTTTATCAACCGGCTTACGCTGGCATTCCCCGAAACACAGGTTTTTGTAGCGTATATATTTAATATTGTGCTCACCTTTGTTGTTACCTCTTTTTTATTCGGTTTAATTTTTAAAGTATTGCCCGATGCAAAAGTGGAATGGAAACATGTAAGAATGGGGGCCTTTACAACCGCTTTGCTGTTTATGGCCGGTAAATTTGCCATTGGATATTATCTCGGGCAGAACAAAATGTCCAGCGCATACGGAGCTGCGGGTTCGGTTATCCTGATATTGCTCTGGGTATATTATTCTGCTATCATATTGTATTTCGGTGCCATTTTTACAAGAGTATATGCAATACATAAAGGATCACATATCTATCCCAACGAATATGCGGTATGGATAAAAGAAGTAGAAATAGCGCCTGAAAAGCCGTTGAAAAAACTACCGGAACAAACCATACAGGAATAAAACCGGGGTAGCTTTCTCGGCCAGGCAGGCAATACAGTTTCCCGGTTATATCCCTCACTGTTATTTTATACCCGCTCTTTTCTTCAGCTCCGTAACCGGCATCGTTATCATTCTGCCAACAGGCTTATCGTTCCTGTAAGTGATCACCCTCATGGTTACTGCGTCTTTAGGAACAGTAAGAGCAGTTTTGTATTCGGGGTAAAACTGATCAGGAAAAGAATTGTCAAAGCTGTAATAAATATTCAATCCTTTTACCTCGGTGCTTAATTCCACTACCGCAAGGTTTTTTGAGTTTTTGGTTGCTTTAAAAACAGGGTCGTACATGGCAGGCGAATACTTTTTTTCTGTTATGTTGAACCGCTCAAATTGTTTTTCAACCTTGCTGACAAAATCATCCCAGTTCTTTTTTTCTTTGGGCGACCACACCGATTCTGCTACAGCAAAAGCTCTTGGCCATAGCATATACTGCAAGTGACGGGTATTATAGACCTGCTCCGTCCAAAGGTTTCCCTGTCCGCCCTTAATATAAACCGGGTCAATTCCATCGGGTACAGGCTCAAACTCGTATGTTTTTCGTAACCGGAGTGTAGCATATACAGGCGGTTCTATCACTGCATCGCCCTGCATATAATCAAGATAAGCATGTGTGCTTGGGCTCATCACCACTGCATGCTTTTGTTTAGCGGCTTCAATACCTCCTTTCATACCACGCCAGCTCATGACTGCCGCGTTGGGCGCCAATCCTCCCTGTAAAATTTCATCCCACCCGATCATTTTTTTCCCTTTCGATTCAATGATCTTTTCCACCCGTTTCACGAAATAGCTTTGTACTTCATCCAGATTTTTCAGCTTTTCCCGTAGCATTAACGCTTTGATGGCAGCGCTTTTCTCCCAGAAATTCCTGGCTGTTTCATCGCCTCCCATGTGTATGTATTCAAAAGGGAAGAGTTGCGCTACTTCGGTAAAAACCTTTTCTAAAAAAGCATATACTTTTTCATTGGCAGGACAAAGGGTATTGTCTACCAGCCCGTAAAAGTGACCCGAAGGCGGCCATACCATGAATTTTTCGCCGGAGTTCACCTGGTATTTTTCAGCGCCGGGCGTGCATGATAATTCAGGGTAGGAAGCGATAGCAGCAAGGCTGTGCCCGGGTATATCTACTTCCGGCAATATATTGACGAACTGTTCCTGCGCATACTGTACAATCTCCCTGATGTCCTCCTGTGTATAAAATCCACCGTAGTCCCGGGGTTCATCGGGCTCAGGCTTTGAAAAAGAATTAAATGTGCCAACCTTCTTTACATTCCATGCTCCCACCGAAGTAAGTTTCGGGAGGCTTTTGATCTCGATACGCCATCCCTGGTCGTCGGTAAGGTGCAGGTGCAGCAAATTGAACTTGTATCTTGCCATGTCATCAATAAACTTCTTCACTTCTTCTTTTGTAAAGAAATGCCTTGCTACATCAAACATTAAACCTCTCCATCCAAAACGGGGATAATCTTTTATTTCTACACAAGGGGCAGTCCACAATATGTTTTTTACCGTCGTTTTACTTTCGATTTCAGCAGGCAGCAGTTGTAAGAAAGACTGAACGCCATAAAACAAACCTGCCGGCTCATTGGCAGATATTGTAACTGATTGCGCTGTTACCGACAACAGGTATCCTTCCTTTCCCAGTTCAGGATCTTTTTCTTTTAGTATAATAATACCAATGTCCGCGCTGCCTGTATCTTTTTTAACCGGAACAGGAAATCCGGTGGCGGCGCCTAACATCCCGGAAAGATAATCTGCCACTTTATCTGCACCGCCTGATGCGGTCACCCGTATGGCGGTATTTTCATGCAAGGCAAACGACCCCTGCTTTTGTATCAGCGAAACAGGCTCCGGGATGATAACAGGTTTGCCGTCCTGCGCTGTTACCCCCGCCGATAATAAAAGCATACCGCAAAAGACCAGGAAAATATATCGCATGCGTTACAAATTTGTGCTCAAATGTATAACAAACAAGGAAATCCTGATAGAAACGTACAGTTCCGCAAGGCGGGACCGTATACTGAGCCAGACCTGCCGCCTTGCTGTTACTTATCCTAATTTCATAAATATCCATTGCATAAATAACTACACCTATAACTATAGCGAAACAAGCAACGCCCATGCAGAATGCACGCGCAGGGCACTTCGATTAGCAGAGAAGAATAAGGAGTTAAATGTTCTTCTTCAAAAAAATTTTGACGGCATCTTTACTCATATACTTTCCTTCTTTTGATATACTTAAAAAAATTAAGAAGCAATCAAAATCAGTATCATACTTTGCCTTACCAATATAATCCCTCTTTCTTAGTAAAGCATCTTTGTCAATGTTCAAGTGATCTAAATTCAATAAATAGATGTAATAATCTAAATATTTTAATTTAATTCCGTAACTGTCATCTAATCGAGAAAAATCTATTACTTCGCAATTAATTGGTACAAATACAGAATCCGTTGCGGAAACAATGGCTAAATCCTCACCGGGAAGCCCCCACTTGGATAGAAAATTATTTTTTGAATACACGCTACCATTTCTTAAGAAAAAGTCATTTTGTGAATATGAGTGATAAGCCGAAAAAAAGAGTATGAAAGAAAAGAAAACTTTTAGCTTATTATTTATTTTCATTTACCTCATTTAACATCACGTAATTAATGTAATGCCTCTATAGGTATTGTTCACAGCATATGCATAGCTTTACCACCACTTCATCATTTAGTGCTCCTTTAACTTCACCCACACATATTCATCGAGTATCACATTATTTTTTACAGCCGATCGTTTTTGAATACTCTCTAAATGAAAACCATTTTTTTCAAGCACCTTCATAGATGCCTTATTGTGCTCAAATACCCTAGCATATACGCGTACCAGGAAAGGAAAATGCAGCGCGGTATATTCCATCATCTGCTTTACCGCCTCGGTAGCAATGCCTTTGTTCCAGAATGGCTCTCCTACCCAATACCCCAGCTCGGCGGTCAGCCGCGAAATATCTTCCTGCAACTCAAGTCCTATGCAGCCGGCCAGCGCCCCTTCCGCATGGATAGCTAATACCGAAGCGGGCTTTTTCAACATGCAAAAATTAATGAACTCACTTGCGTGCTGTATTTTATAGGGATGAGGCAGGCGGTCTCTTACATTATTCCATATCAAAATATTGTCAGCCAACGCAGCCAGTGCCTGCCGGTCGCTCTTTTCCCACATACGTAGCTCAACATGCATTTATTATACTTTTCGTTTTACATAACCGCTGTAATCGGGTATAACCGCTTCATACTCCTGGTGCATCAAAGGCGATGTCATTAAAAAATCGGAGGTGGCACGGTCGTTCGCCACCGGAATATTCCACACAATGGCAAGCCTCAGCAATGCTTTTACATCAGGATCATGAGGCTGTGCCTCCATAGGATCCCAGAAGAATATCAATACATCAATCAGTCCTTCGGCTATCATGGAGCCAATTTGCTGGTCGCCTCCCAGCGGACCGCTCAGCACCTGCTTTACGGGCCGGTCCAGCTTTTCTTCCAGCAGCCGCCCCGTTGTGCCTGTTGCTATCAATTCATGCCGGGCAAGCACGGTCTTGTTAAACTCCGCCCATTCAATCAGGTCATTTTTTTTATGATCATGCGCCACCAGGGCAATGCGTTTCCTTGTTTTAAGTATGCGTGAGGTAGTCATTTCTTTATTCTTAATTTACCCTGAAAATAAAAAAGCTGTATGCAATAAAAAAGTGTTTATGGTATTTTGTACAGAACCACATGGATAAGCGCATAAAAAAAGCCGTTGAAAATAAACTTTCAACGGCTGGTATTTAATAAACCGTCCATTATTTACAGAGGCAGCCTTATGCAGACTGCATTTCTTTGATCTTCTCTCTTATTTTAGCTTCTATCTCGTTCGAAAGCTCCGGGTTGTCAATTAATAACTGTCTTACAGCATCCCTGCCCTGACCCAGCTTATCGCCGTTATAGCTGTACCAGCTACCGCTTTTCTGGATAATGTTCATCTCTACACCCATATCTATAATTTCACCGGCTTTGGAAATGCCTTCTCCGAAAACAATGTCGAACTCAGCGGCGCGGAATGGCGGTGCCACCTTGTTTTTAACCACTTTTACTTTTACGCGGTTGCCTATCGCTTCATCGCCGTCTTTAATTTGTGCCATACGGCGGATATCAAGCCTTACAGAAGCATAGAATTTCAGGGCATTACCGCCTGTTGTAGTTTCCGGATTGCCAAACATCACTCCTATCTTTTCACGCAACTGGTTAATGAAAATACATACGGTATTGGTTTTGCTGATGGTAGCGGTCAGCTTGCGCAAAGCCTGGCTCATCAACCGGGCCTGCAATCCCATTTTACTGTCGCCCATCTCTCCTTCCAGTTCGCCTTTGGGTACCAGGGCGGCTACGGAGTCAATGACTACCACGTCCAGTGCACCAGAAAGGATCAGCCTGTCCGCGATCTCAAGTCCCTGCTCCCCGTAATCGGGTTGTGAGATCAGCAGGTTGTCAACATCTACTCCCAGTTTGCGCGCATAGGAACTGTCGAATGCATGTTCCGCATCAATAATAGCACATACGCCTCCTTTTTTCTGCGCTTCGGCGATTATATGGATAGCAATGGTGGTTTTACCGGTAGATTCAGGACCGTAAATTTCAACGATCCTTCCCTTCGGCACTCCGCCTACGCCGAGGGCCGTATCCAAACCTATGGATCCTGTTGAAATTACTTCAAGCTGCTGTTCGGCTCTTTCGTTCATCATCATAACACTCCCTTTGCCGAAATCCTTTTCGATTTTATCCATTGTAAGTTTCAGCGCTTTTAATTTTTCGTTGGTTCCTGACATATTGTAGTATTTATGTATTCAAAATTAACTGTTGGCTGTAAAGATAGGGATAAACTTATTAACACTAATAATTTTAGCAATAAAAAACTAAAATATTTTGTTTTTATACCGATAGCTCTCAGCCATCAGCAGTCAGCTATGAGCCAGGGGTGTCAAAAAAGCGCCTTGCGGGGCGCTCTTTTGATATTATGTATGCTTGTTAAATTCCCGCCTATTGTATTTTACTATTGATATACTCTATCTGCGCCTGGATATCCTCAGGGTTGGAAGCTACATTTTTTAAGGCTGTTTTTTGCGTGGCGATCGTTTTAAGTAACACCTGGTTTATATAAGGCAGCAGGTTCTGGCGGTAAGCCGCAGGAATTTCTTCACGCATTTTTACCAGGGCGTCAACCGCTTTTTTTACAGACGCTGTCTCCGTCAGTTGTATGGCATAATAGGCTATCGCATTGGCGTTCTCAAGTTTCGATTCGCCAAAAGGCAATGCATCATACCAGTCCAGCACATAAGCCAGGTCTTCCTGCCTGGCATTGCCAGCGAATACATTACAGATAGCACCTCCCAACTTTCCCTTGACCGTTAAAGCCGACAACTTTTTTGCTTCGGTATAAGCCTGCGCTTTATCGGCTTCATTCAGTGCTAATAATGCCGCGCCTGCCACGCTGTAAGAAGAATCGTTCACGCTCCTCTGCACCAGTTCCCTGTAAATAGGTTTATCATACAGGCTTAATGCCATCAGGGCTTCAGCTCTTACCGTGGGCTTTTGATCGCCTTTGGCTACCTCAAAAATGGTGGTTTCCATCAATTGCTTTACTATTTCTTTTTTAAAATCGAGCGACTGAACCGCAAGGATCCGCAATCCATGGTATTTATCTCTCAACGCTGTTTTCAGCAATTCAACCGCAGGCAGGCTGTCCTGCATACCGGCACATGCGGTAATGGCTTCCCGGCGATCCACATAGTTTCCTGCTACTTTATACAGGTGTATATATTCGGCAAGCGACCGGCCTGTTTCGTGCTTTTCTGCCAGCAGTATTTTATCGCCGTCAAAGTTTACAAGATCGGGGCGGGCAGCCGCGCTAAAAGTGAAGGTCTGATCTTTGGACTTAATCCATACATTGTGCCTTAGTTTGGCGTTTCCCTGGTATACATCTATGGCAACGGGCAATATAAATGCCGCTCCCTCCTGGGTTTGTTTTACATGTACCGCAACGGTTTTACCGGCTTCATCATAGCTATACCGTATGTCCAGCTTGGGGTGACCGCTGCCGAAATACCACTGGTTAAAGAACCAGTTCAGGTCTTTGCCGCTTACTTCTTCCAGCGCCAGCCGGAGCTGGTGCGCTTCGCCCGTCTTAAATTTATTGCTGGTTAAATACAGGTTCAATCCTTTATAAAAAGCCTCTTCGCCCAAAAAATTTCTCAGCATATTCAGTATCCTGCCGCCTTTATTGTAGCTCACCAGGTCGAACATGTCTTCCCTTTCCTTATAATAAAAGCGCACCAAATTCTTTTTAGCTTCTTCAGGACTTCCAAGATACTGGCGCATGTCTTCATAGTTTTCCGCATCACCCGCGTCTTTACCATATTTGTATTCATTCCATAATACCTGGCTCAGGTTGGCAAACGATTCGTTTACAGTAAGATTGCTCCAGCTTTCGGCTGTAACATAATCGCCAAACCAATGATGGAACAATTCATGCGCTATCGTGCTTTCCCAGGCATTGCCATCCAGTAATTGCCTTGAGTCCTGCTGTGCGTCTTCCTTATGTAAGGTAGCCGTTGTATTTTCCATAGCGCCACTCACAAAATCACGCCCTACCATTTGGGAATACTTAATCCAGGGGTAGTTAACACCGGTGATCCTCTCAAAAAAGGAGATCATTTCAGGTGTATTGCCAAATATTTTTTTCGCTACCCCGGCATATTCCTTCTCTACATAATAGCTCACTTCCTTGCCCTTATACATTTCTCTTACCACGGCAAAATCTCCTACCCCCATAAAAAACAAATACGGCGCATGTGGCAGATCCATTTTCCAGTAATCCGTGCGGGTACCGTCTGCATTTTTTTGTTGCTGCAACAATTTACCATTGCTGAGCGTAACATATTTTGAAGGCACTACCAGGAAAAACTCCTGGGTAGACTTTTGATTGGGCTTATCAATTGTAGGGCACCATACGGAAGTGCTTTCCGTTTCACCCTGTGTCCATATCTGGGTAGGCTTATCTTTTTCCTCACCACGCGGATTTATAAAATAAAGGCCTTTGTTATCGTTGATCGCGGCGCTTCCTCCCTTTGCCATTTCATCGGGTTTAGCTACGTAGTCAATATATATTTTGTACTGCTCGCCCCGCTTATAGGATTTATTGAGCTTCACCTGTATCTGCTGCCCGTCGTACCTGTATTTCAAAGGCGCTGTTACCGTACCCTTAACAAGCCCCACCGCCTTTATTTCCATTCCTTTCGCGTCGAGCGTAAGTGAATCGGTACTGTAAAAATGCGGCTCCAGGGTAATCCATACCTTGCCGTACATATATGATTTTTCATAGTCAAACCTGGCTTCCAGCTTTGTATGCACCAGGTTATTTATTTTTTCGGCACTTGCGCGGTATATGCCCTGTGCAGCACTATCGCTCTGGGCATAAGAGTGAACAATCACAACAGTAAGCAACAATACTACTGATAATCGGGATGCTTTTTTCACGAGTAAATTGATTTGATGTGTTGAGAATTCATAAGATATAACTGAACAAATACTATTTGTTTATCACCCATTTGTGTTGACAAATCGCTATGATAACGGCATTTACAGCAAAAATTGTATTGTAATGAATGATAAGAGGCAATTTATTGCATATACCATTGAAAAACACAATAATATCACTATTTATTACGATAATAAAGACGTAAAAATACTTGTGTACCCGTGAAACTATTGGTTTTTTACACGAACGGCACATATGTAAGCTTTTAAGTAGCTTTGTAAAGTATTGATCTTTAGCTGGAAAGCCACGTAAGAAAATCTTTTTGAATGCGGAAACTGATATTTGTTTTCCTTATTGCTTTAATTGCTGAGGATGTATCCAGCCAGGGCGATCATTTTATTTATATCCAGGCAGATAATCAACAGTCTTTTTATGTGCGTTCCGGGTCAAAAATGTTCCGGTCGTCAGGAGAAGGGTATCTTGTCATACCAGGCTTGCTCTCTAACAATTATGAATTGATCATTGGATTCCCGGGTGTTACGCCTGTTACAGAATGGCGTTTTGATTGTACGATTGATGAAAAAGACCTGGGGTTTATATTAAAACGGAGCACCGCGACCGGAGCGCCCGAGCTGATCAACCTGGGACAAAAGGATGGCATTACCGGCACAAAAGTCCGGGTGAAAGAGGAGAAAAAAACCATGCCTGAAACAAAACCGCTTACAGGCAGCATAAGCGATGACCCTTTTTCGAAAATGCTGGCGGATGTTGTAAATGATCCCTCCATCAGGCTGCAACCCGTTATCATTGAAAAGAAAACGGAGCCTGTACTGGCAGCAGCACCCACCACCGTTGTTGACAGCACAAGTAAGTCTGTTGCCATTGTACAAAAGAAGGATTCAGCCGGCAGCCTGGCGGGTTTAACCACCGGAGCGAAAAATACTCCGGCCGCTGCAAAAGACAGCATTCAGGCGACTCCCGGCGGGGAGAATAAAACAGTTGCTTTAAAAGAGACTTCACCCAAAACAGACAGCGCCCTTACAAAAGCGACTGTTGTGAAGCCAGACCCAACCCGGCTGGCAAATACCGTAGCTGCCAAACAACCCGATAATCTGCCGTTTGTTGTAAAAGAAATAAAAAAGGAAGAAAAAGAAGCTTTTGTACTGAAAGAAACGCCCGCAACCCGAAACAAACCCACTACAAGCGATAACAGCACGGATCAAAAAACACTGCCTTTTACGGTTCAACCCAGGGAAGAGCCGGTTGCCACAGTAAAAAAACAGGACGTACCCAATGACAAAACATCGCCCGGCAGTGACAACAGCGGCAAGGCAACAGCTACTGTTACAGCCCAGCCAAAAGAGGAATCTTTTGTAGCAAAAGAGTTGCCGAAAACAGACAATAAAGCCTCAACCGCTAACAGCAACCCCGGCGATAAAAAGACTTTGCCTTTTACGGTTCAGCCCAAAGAAGAACCGGTTGCTGTAAAAGAATCACCCAAAACGGAAAATGCAATTCAGCCCAATGCCGTTAACGGTGCCGACAAAAACAATGGTACCAGCACGCCTCCTAAAGAAGATAAACCTTTTGTACTGAAAGAAACCATCACCGCAAAAAAAGAGCGTGCAGATAAAATTCCTACTGTATCCGAGCCTGCTAAAAATGTTGTTACTTCCTCTGTTTCTATTAAAAAAACATTGCAGCGCAAAAGCATTGATGGCATTGAGCTGATTTATGTAGATGAGGGAGAAAACGGCGCCAAAGACACGATACGCATACTGATACCGGGAGTGAAGTAGAGAATGTGTACCGGTGGTAATATCTCCTCTCGCTTACTTTATCCAGAAATAACCTGTTTTTGCTGAGCAGAATGCTAAAAACCCCTATTTTTGCACCCCGTTTTAAAGTTGAACCATTTGGACCTTAAAGCAATCAGGCGAGGTAGTCCGCCACGCCACGGCGGAGATGGGTTCAAAAAAATATCAGGCGAGGTAGCTCAGTTGGTTAGAGCGCAGGATTCATAACCCTGAGGTGATGGGTTCAATTCCCATCCTCGCTACAATTCAAATGGTGTTTATGTAAAGGCGCATTTTATGCGTCTTTTTTATTGTTTATAGTCACTTATCATCAATATGTATCGTTCAATATGTAGTCCGGTAATGTTTAACCGAATGACGCTAAATACACATAATCAATCAAATATGAAGGTTCAACTCCCGTTCAGGTAAAATGAAAATTAATGCTTACTTAAATGTTTGCTATCTGGAACCGAAAACGGGGCGTTACAGGAAATATCCCTTCAAAGAGAGAAAAATTGTCGCGATTAACCGAATCGTGACAATTTTTGTCAGGGTAAAAGGATTCGTGACAGAAATAAGCATAATTTTGTCGCGATAAAGAAATCGCGACAATGGCTAAATCAGCAAACCCAGCGAAAGATTTACGGGAAATCATCCTTACCCTTTCCAGCGAGGCAAGCGGACTTTCTATTGAAGCTATTGAAGCCAAATTAACAAGCCCTCCTGAGCGACGGACCCTGCAAAGACGTTTAAAGGAGTTAATAGCCTCAGGCGAACTGTTATCCTCCGGAAAAGGGCGTGCCACCAGATACGAGCTGGCGAAAGTTGCACCTGTCAGCAATCCAGGCACGGTCAACTCCGATTTACTGCCGCTGTCCGGGCAGGCACGGGAGATCCGGCAATACGTTTCGCAACCCCAACAAAAGCGCCAGCCGGTAGGCTATAACCGGAGCTTTCTTGACAACTACCAGCCTAACAGCAGCAGTTACCTGACAAAACAGGAAAAAGAGCGGTTAGCCGGACTGGGAGTAACCGCGCAGATGAACGCCCCGGCAGGCACTTATGCGAAACAAATTTTACAACGGTTATTAATCGATCTGGCCTGGAATTCCAGCAGGCTGGAAGGGAATACCTATTCCCTGCTCGATACACAACGGCTCCTGTATCAGGGAGTGTCGGCCAACAACAAATCTGCGTCGGAAGCACAAATGATCCTTAATCACAAAGACGCTATTGAATTTATTGTCAATAATACTGCCGATATTGGCTTTAACCGGTACACGGTCTTAAGCCTGCACGCACTGTTATCCAATAACCTATTGCCTAATCCGGCTGCTTCCGGCAGCCTGAGAACGCACGGCGTGGGAATAGCAGGTTCTGTTTACACGCCTGCCGGTACACCCCAGCTTATTGAAGAAATGTTCGAACAGATGCTCGATAAGGCAGCTCAAATCCTGGATCCGTTTGAGCAAGCCTTTTTTATCATGGTACAGCTTCCTTACCTGCAACCCTTTGATGACGTTAATAAGCGGGTATCCCGTTTAGCGGCCAATATTCCTTTGAACAAAAAAAATCTTGCTCCACTGTCGTTCGTGGAGGTGCCAGATACACTTTACATAGACGGATTGCTTGGAGTATATGAATTGAACCGGGTTGAATTACTAAAGGACGTGTTTCTCTGGGCCTACGACCGCTCTGCCAAACAATATGCCGTCCAACGTCAGTCGTTGGGGGAACCCGACCCTTTCCGGATGCAATATCGCGATCTGATCCGTTCTCTCATCTCGGAGATCATTACCGCACCGAATTCAAAAGCGGAAGCGATCCCTATGATTCAGGCGAGGGCTCTCAGGCTGCCGGAAAGCGACCGGGAAAAATTTGTGCAAACCGTAGAAAATGAACTGGTCAGTTTACACAACGGCAATTTCGCGCGTTATTTCGTAACACCATCCCAGTTTAAAAACTGGCAGAAAATCTGGAATACTATCTGATGTATTGCAGAACTCTTTTTAAAAGTTAATAATCAATTATTAAGCAATACTTCTTATTCTTCTCCTTCAGGATGACAATCGGGCAATTCACTAAACCTAAGAAAATCCTCTATAATGCTATTAGATAATTTTTCCGACCCGGCTACGAAAAGGTTCCATAAGGAGCCTTTTTTGCACAATGATTTACACCTGTATATATTCTCTATTTGCAACTCCACAATAAGCACTATACCGGTTTTACTTCTCTACTCTATTATATCTGTATATCTTTTCACGGGTACATGTTTAAATTAATTTCTTCAGGATCTGAAACCTTATCTGTAAAAAGAAGGCGTGGGATGGGAGTGGTTCTTGGAAGAAAAGTTTATTTTTGAAGCATATCAAAGATTGATTTACCAGGCTCTTATTGATAGAGCCCAGCTAATAATAACGCCTGTAAACTATTACAGGATTTGGATGATTTGAGAACGAAAGTATCCTTAAAGAGAAAATGCAGGAAACCTGCAAAAGCAGAACAGAAGGGCAAGCATATACAATATGGAAATCGTTAAATTAGAAGGAAAAGATCAACGGCTGTATAATTTGGTTGCCCATTTGGTAATGGACGAAGATGTACTGCGTTACAACCTGAATTATCCATATAAAACATCACCGGATTACAGATGGTATATCGGAACAGAGAACGGAAATACAATTGGTTTTATTCCTGTAAAGCTGGACGGAGGAAAAGCCGTCATCAACAATTATTATATCGCAGACGATGACAGCATAGTTCTCTCTACCCTGCTAAAAGAAATCATTCAGACCCTCCGTTCCGATTTTGAAATCGAAGCGGTCGTACAAACAAGACATATCCTTACTTTCGAAAAGTGCGGGTTCCCTACCATGCTTTATTGGAAAAGATATGTAAAAATGAAAATGGATAAACTGGAGCCGGGCAGAGATAAAGCTGTTGCAATTTAAAAAACGAGATGCAAATGGGAAAGAATGTGTATGAGCTGACAATGCATCGCATTGGGTTAATTTTTAATGAATTTGACAATATTTATATTTCTTTTTCCGGAGGAAAGGACAGCGGTGTAATGCTGAACCTTTGTATCAAATACATAAGAGAGAGCAGGATTAAAAGACGGATTGGTATTTTTCATCTTGACTACGAAGTACAATATGAAAAGACAACGCAATATGTAGATCGCGTCTTAAAAGAGAATCCCGATATTATCGATGTATACAGGGTTTGTGTCCCGTTTAAAGTAACTACCTGCACATCCATGCATCAAACCTTCTGGCGCCCATGGGACGACAACCACAAAGAGCTCTGGGTAAGAGAACAACCACAAGGAAGTTATACGAAAAGCGATTTCCCGTTTTATAATAGAGAACTGTGGGACTATGATTTTCAGATGCTATTTGCCGAATGGTACCACGAGTTAAAGAAAGCCGGGAGAACCTGCTGTCTGGTAGGGATACGTACACAGGAAAGCTTCGACCGCTGGCGGACGATATACAGCAGCAGAAGAACAAGTTTATATAAAGGATTAAGATGGACGCATCGTATTACGGACAATGTATACAATGCTTATGTTATCCACGACTGGCTGACAGCGGATATATGGGTTGCCAATGGCCGATTCGGCTGGGACTACAACCGCTTATACGATCTTTATTACCAGGCCGGAGTACCTCTTGAGAAACAACGCGTGGCCAGCCCGTTTATCTCTGCTGCCCAGGAAAATTTATCACTTTACCGGGCTCTCGATCCTGATATGTGGGGAAAAATGGTATGTCGTGTAAACGGGGTCAATTTTACCGCACTATATGGGCATACAAGTGCAGTGGGGAGAAATGCAGTTGTTTTGCCCGAAGGATATACATGGGAACGTTACATGCATTTCCTCTTGCATACACTACCTGAAAAAACAAGGAAGAATTACCTGAAAAAACTTGCCGTAAGCATTGATTTCTGGAGATACAAGGGAGGATGCCTGCCTGAGCAAACAATCGACAAGCTGCGCGCTATCGGCATTAAAATTGAAGTTTCGGCAGGTTCGAATTATAAAACATCCAAACGTCCTGTCCGGATGGAGTACCAGGACGACATCAATATCCCTGAATTTAAGAACCTGCCTACCTTTAAGCGAATGTGCGTGTGTATCCTCAAAAATGACCATTTGTGTAAATACATGGGATTCGCTCTCACAAAGAAAGAACTTGAGAATAAGCAGCGGGTAATAGACTTTTACAAAAAAATATATACATAAATCTCATGGAGGAATATACAAGTCCTGTTTACAACCTGATACCGGTGCCTGTAGAGAAGATACAGGCCAATGCTTACAATCCTAATGTGGTAGCACCACCGGAGATGGAACTGTTGGAGCTTTCCATTTGGGAAGATGGTTATACGATGCCTTGTGTTTGTTATTACCTCCCCGATATAGATATGTATGAGCTCGTAGATGGGTTTCACAGATATACGGTAATGAAAACTTCAAAGCGTATTTACGAGCGGGAAAAGGGGCAACTACCTGTTGTTGTTATACATAAAGATCTATCTAACAGAATGGCTTCAACGATACGGCATAACCGGGCCCGTGGCACACATAATATAGAACTCATGACCAATATAGTCGCAGAACTTAAAAAATCCGGGATGACGGATGACTGGATCATGAAGAACATTGGAATGGAGAAGGATGAATTGCTTAGACTGAAACAGATCTCAGGATTGGCTGAATTGTTTGCAAATAAAGAGTTCAGTGTTCCCAAATAGTCATATAAAAAATATTAAATGCGCTAACAGGGTTGCAGATTTTTAGTAATTTTACATCACCTACAAAGGAGGATTAGAAATAGATCCCACCTGGAATCGAAAGATTTCAGTAAATAAATTATCGTCAAAAATACCTACTCATGTAGGTGTTTTCCTTTCAGGCATTTTGTTCAGATTTTCGCCATTCGGTCTTTAATATCCTGACTTTAAAAATCCTATGCCTTAACAAATCTTTTTTATTCTTCTCAGCCAGGATGACAGTCGGGCAATTCGCTAAATCTAAGAAAGTCCTCTATAATGCTATTAGATAATTTTCCCGTCTCGGCTACAGACAGCTCATAAGGCGTAAGCTTTATGGGCTTTTTTTATGTTATTGGGTGCCCAAACGGTAGCAAAATCAAAGGCCCTTCCTAAAAAATAGCTACGAATCTAACTGTAGCTAAATTGTTGGCAGTCAAATGTATAAAACCATTTAGATTTTACAATCTCCGCGCTATCGCATCCTGTTACCTTTTCACATTTTTCACAATACTACTAATAGAATTTCAATGAAAATATTATTCTGGCTTTACAGATCTCGAGTTAATAAATCAGCGCTCGCTCCTATAATGATAAGAATTACCCTTAATACCAGAAGACTCTCATTTACCACCAACTTATTTGTTGAAACAAAGTCTTGGGATGCGAGAAAGCAACAACTTAAAGGTAACTCAACAGTAACAACAGCGTACAATAATGCATTTTTAGCGTTGAGGAGTTAAGAGACTTAATATTAGGAAAAGCGAAGTCTGCACAACCTCAAACAATAAACTACAAACTATAAACGCTGATACCTGATTACTGTATAAAAGCCCCGTCATTTTGCTTTTTCCCTATTCTGTTCAATATCAGTACAATACTACCCAACAACAGCGCCATCCCCCCAAGCATATATGCCCATTTGGAAGTAAAAGGAGATTCATAAAGGGGCCGGGTTTGTCCGATCAATACCAGGTGCGCCCAGTAAGACGGGTGCATTTGTTTGGGATTTTGCTTTATAAAATCAAGTTTGGACAATCGCAGCGCATTCGTGAGATCATATCCTTTATCCATATACCGGTAAAAGCGATTGATGATATAAGCCGTAGACTGATCATTGGCAGGCCAAAGGGTTGTTACCACACTGGGGCAGCCGGCATACAGAACACCCCGGCTCAGGCTCATCACCCCCTCTCCTGCCACAAATTGTCCCACACCTGTTTCGCATGCGCTCAGCAGCATCAGCCTGGTTGAATCAAAATTGAGATTGTACAATTCATTCAGATACAGCTTGTAACTGTCGGGGCGTGTGGAGTCTTCAGGATAAAAAGCAATGAACGACTGCGATGGTTTGTGCACATCCATCACCGCATGGGTAGCAAGATGCAAAATATCGTAATGATTGGATGATTGCAAAAAGCTGTCTTTGGTGGCCGATCCGTCAAACAATATCTTTCCTTTCAAACCCTCCACTTCCTGCCTGGTAGCAGGCAGGCGATCCAGGATGATGGAGTCGGAATACAAATACGTTTCTTTACTCGTAAAAGGAGCCATCGCCAACAGCGAAGGTTTTTTATAATGAACGGCCGCTTCATGATCTGTTATAAACCGCGTGGTAACATTATAGCTGATCGCATAATCTTCAATTAACATTCTGCCATTGGCAGGATTAACCAGTATTTCAAATGGGAAATAGTAAAAAACCCCATCCGGTAAAATGATCCATTCGGTTTTGTCTTTAATAACAGGCAAAAAGGGAGTAATACACTTTGTAAAAAGGGCTTTCACAACGCTATCGGCAAGCGCACCGTTCAGTTTCCCTGTCTGCTGCAATCCCTTCTGCAGGGATTCAATCGCCTCCATATTGATCTCATGAACCGGAATTCGCTCATATTCTATGTCTTTTTGGGTAACCGCGAAAATATACACAAACGCTTCACTGAAATAAAAATCAAGCAATGCCTGGTTTTTTCCTATGCTGTTTTGCAATGCCTCCGCATGAGATTGAATACTGATATTATTACGCTCCTCGTTCAGCCCGGTATACTGCCGTATTTTTTGTTGCAGCAAAGCAAGCTCAAGCTCATAATTCCTTTTTTCTGCATTCAGCTCTTCAGCATTTTCGTTTTCCTGCTTATCCATTTTAATCTGCAAACGGGCGATATTGTATTTTATCTCCCGCTCTCTTTGCAGCAGCATATCCGGCACCTGCATTTTGTTTTTCACTTCAAATTCTTTCAGGTTGGCAACCAGCACCGACGCTTTATTGCGCTCTACTGTATAATACCCTTTCCATAATAATTCTTCATCGCGGGTAAGATCATACAGTTCAATGGCAAGGTCAATAGATTTA
Source organism: Chitinophagaceae bacterium (assembly GCA_019638615.1). Classification (GTDB taxonomy): domain Bacteria; phylum Bacteroidota; class Bacteroidia; order Chitinophagales; family Chitinophagaceae; genus Agriterribacter. The sequence goes on from JAHBTL010000008.1 coordinate 53,909, forward strand.
TTATAGGCAACGTTGTTGTTACGCTTTAAAAATATTCTTGCCTCATCTGTATCCATTGTTCCTTCAAGATAGGCGGCCAGCTGAATAGCCGATTGATATGCATCAAATGAAGCACGGAGATATTGTATTTCCTTATCAACCCTGTATAGCTTTTCAAAACAATCCGCTTTTTTTATTAGAGCGTTAAACAGGTTGAAAGAAGAAGTAGTTCCCGAAAACCCGGAGGGATTACTGTATATGCTTGTATCGGAATAGTCATACATCATACCGATGACGGACTGTTGATAATGTTGCAAAGCTTTAAAAGGTTCGCCCGTCAGGGCGTAATAATCGCCGCTGTACAATTCATGAACGCCCAGTGTAATTTTATTGAGCCTGCCTTCCTGCCGGGCTATCTTGTTATTGAACAGGGTAAGGTAATGTGCGGCAGAATCGTATTGCTTCAGCATAAGATGCGCGTTGGCGATATAGTTCAGCAGCTCGGGAGACGGCTTTATCCTGTTGCTGTAATGGAAATAATACAAAGCGTTTTTATATTTATCCATCATCATATAAATGTTGCCGATATTCAGCGATATATTATCAGTAAATCGCTTATATGCTAACAGCTTCTTGTATTTTTCCAACGCTTCCTCATACCTCCCCAGGCGGTTCAATATGGTGGCGATATTGTTTTCAAATCCTATTTTTAACGGGTCATTTTTCTTTTCGCTGCCAATTAACTGCAATGCTTTTTCAAAGCAGTTTTTACTTTGCAAATAATTACCTCCTTCAAAATACAGGGCTCCCAGGATATTGTAAAGCCTTTCCACTTCCTGAGGCATGTGGTATCTTTCGCTTAATGTCAGGGCCTTTTCCAGTAAAATCCTTGTTGAATCAAATTTGTTCTCCCGGTAATATATCCCTCCGGCATAGAGCAAAGGTTTGAACTGAAGCGAGTCTTTTATGGAAGCATGCTCATTGGCCACGGAGAGCGCATCCATATAAAAAATTTTAGCTTTCCCGTAATTGCCCAGCACTTCTTCCAGTACTCCCCTTTTCCAGCAGGCATTGAACAAAAAGCTGTCAGGAAAGCCAGCCTGCTTTTTGCAGGCGCCGACTACTTCATCAAACGTTTTTCTTGCAACAGCATCGGTTTCATCAGTTGGTTCAGGCAGGTTGAACAGGCTGTCGGCTGTATGATATTTTTGTTCGACCGGAGCAACGGGCACAGGATCTCCTGAGCGGGACAAGAGGCAACAGCTTACAAATAAAATAATAATGAACGCCCTGCGCATAAAAAAAGGTAATCACGGATTACCTTTTAAAACGATATTTTTTTTTGATTATTATCAACGATTGGCAACAATTACAATATGCGGCGGCCGGGGATTGGATGCCTTCTCTTTTTTACTCGGAAAAAGCCATTTAAACACATTATCAATCGCATCGGTTATATCATTGATAAGCGAACCGGGAACATCAGAAAGATTGCTGTAATATGTAAACTTAAGATCTATCTTTCTCAGCGCCTTGTTACTGCAATCGTTCAGCCGGTAATAGAGTGTGGCTTCTACAGTTTTACCATTGGCAGGGTTCAGGGTGCCGAATATGCCGTCCAGCACTGAGCGTCTTAAACTTATTACGCCTGTGTGGGGGTCAATACGTATATTTTTCGAATTCAATGTCTGACCGGGCGGCGGCTCATCCGCTATGCCATTCCCGTTATCATCATCCTCATCGTCGTCAAACTCACAATCCGAAAACAGTCCTCCTGCGCCGCATACGGGAGTAGCATTGACATCGCCATTGTATATGGGAATGGCCAGGGTATCATTGTTTTCCAGCACATAAACGCCATCCATATAGTTAACTCCCGATGTAATTACTTTGGTAAAACAGGTATCCGATGATCCCTCGGCTATGAAACCTACTCTGAAGGCCAGGCCGCTTTCACTTTTAGTTACATTGATTTCCCCTGTGCTGCTGTTAATGATCAAACCTTCCGGCTGAGCAAAATATTGCCCCTTACCTGGATTGTTAAGAGGAGAAACCTTATAGTCCTTGCCCGAAGCAAGGTATTGATAGCAGAGAATGGAATCACCATAATCCGGGGCGCAGGAATTGATACCGGGACGGGTAAGCTCTGTATTATCGGCGTTCGTGGCCCTTGATGGAGCCGGGACGGTTACGTCATCCATTTTTTTAACACAGGCAGCAAGCATTATAAATGCCATTGCAGCCAGATAATATTTTTTCTCTTTCATAAGGTGGGGTTAAATACTTCAATGAAGCAACCTGGAAGTCGCTGTATTGAAATACTAAAATACAGACCGTAAAAATACTGTGCAAGCTTCATGCGGTATAATTGCATATCACATGTTAATCACTCACAACATACATTGCAAGCACTTGCGAAACAACCGGATACACAGCCGGCATTCCCATTTTTTTGATATAGGATAATGCAATTTTGATAAAAGCAAATTTGAAAATGGAGCAGCAATCCATACTACACCCGCAGGAAAGCCTTTTTCCTGTACATGAAATAAAGAAAGGCCCATTTAACGGCAAGAAAACAGAACACGAATACGACAGCGTTGTAAGGCTCGCCTGTCAGCTGAAACAACCATTCAAAAAAAGAAGCAGTAGTATTTTTCCAGTCAATGAACGACCCCGACATGTATATCAGGATGGAGTTCATACCGATCACCGTAAAAAAGAAAGCCCACTTACGATATCCTTTTATATCAATAATATAATAAAACAATGCAAGCAGCAGCAGGCTCAGTCCGCCCACATGCAATACAAAAGAACTGCTCCAGAGGTTTTTATTAATCGGAAATACGAGATTCCACAACTGCCCCAATGCCACCAAAATACCACCAGCTACCGCCATGCGCCACACTTTTTTCAGAGCATCAGCATGATGATTTTTCAGGTAAGTACCGGCTAATATCCCAAGCAGCCCCGTTCCAATGGCGGGTATGGTTGATACCAATCCTTCCGGGTCGTGCACACCGGGCGTCAGGAGCTTGCCCGGCACCAGCAGCGTGTCAATATAAGACGCGATATTTCCCTCACGGGTAAGCGTACCTGCCGGATAGCCCGGAGCCGCAAAAAACAAAAACAAAAGCCAGTAGCCCAGCAGCAGCCCGCAAAACCATATAACCTGTGTTTTCCTTCCCGAATAAATATAAATGATGTTGGCAAACATATAAGCCAACCCGATACGCCCCAGCACACTCGGAAAACGCATTTCTGAAATGGGCTGAATAATAAGGTCATTATTCTTTACCCAGCCCAATACTACCAGTATCAATCCCCGCTTTACCACCTTCCATACCAGCTTTCTTTTATCAACATTATTATCCAGTTGCCTTCCTATAGAATAAGGCGTTGCCACACCGGCAATAAACAAAAACAAAGGGAATATAAGATCGTACACCGTGAATCCATTCCATTGAAGATGGGTAAACTGGTGTGATAAAGCCTGCCAGAAAGGAGCATTGGTTACTTTTGCCAGCGAATGAAAAATACGTTCACCGCCAATGATCCAGAACATATCAAATCCTCTTAAAGCGTCTAAAGAGTGAAGACGTTGCAGCTTGGAAGGATGCATCATAATACGATAAAACTTTGACCGGGTTGAATAATCAATAATAATTCGAATATAGGAAATTACCCGCGCACCAGGAATACGACCGATCTGTACATTTAAAATTGTCGCTGAGCGGCACCTCCACCATCGTTGCCTGAGACGACAAGACAATGATGCTAAGCGAGGACGCTTAGCACAGCGGATGGCTTTTATTCCGATGTCGCCCGTTTTATTTTATTTTTACTACAAATATTGTTTTTATATGAATATTTACTACATTTATGGCAAATATTCTTATATACATGGAAACACTGGGCGAATTTGAGGAACTGGTACTGCTCACCGTTACCATATTGAATGGCGAAGGATATGGACTGAGCATCATCCGGGAAATGGAAGACAGGCTAAACCGTAAAGTAAGCCTGGGCGCCATACAAACGGTTTTGAAACGCCTGGAAGACAAAGGCATGGTAATCTCCAGGTTCGGAGAGGCAACACAGGTACGTGGCGGCAAAAGAAAGAGGTTGTACAAAGTAACAGGTACGGGCATAAAAATGCTGCAGCATATCAAAGCGCAGCGGATAAACCTTTGGCAGGCCATTCCCAAATTGTCAATAGGATGAAAGATCAGATACTGCCACCCAGGGCTTTGCTTGCCTTTGTCAGGCATGTTATACATCCGGCTTTCAGGGAAGAGATTGAAGGGGATTTGACAGAACAGTACTATACCAATTTTGTATCAAAGGGAAAAACTGTTGCAACAGTAAGTATGATTGCTGAAATGATATGCCTGGTAAAGCCACGACTATTGAACCTGCCCAAAATAAATCATCATATCATGAATAAGAGACAAATAATAATGATGCTGATGGCATGCGCCGCCATATTGCTGATGACCGGGCTTCCTTACCTTCAAGGCAGGTTTAACACAGCTTCAGTGGTAATTTCTACTGTTGTACAGGTTTTGGGATTCATATCCACAATATTAATACCTATTGGTGTATTAGGCATATGCATACCTAAAGCCCAAAATTCACCATGGTATAAGGTTGTAACTGTAATGGCTGTATTGTTCTATATATTTATATTAGTATTACTGGCTGCACGTGGAGATATCAAAGCCCTGATCATAAGCACTTGTTTAGGGTTATTATTATTTCTGCCATTTTATCTTTATAGAAAAAACGCAAAGCTGATAGCTTACCGCATGTTATTCCTGTACTTTATATTTCTTCCCCTGGTTGCTATGTTCGGTCGCAAATATATGGCTGCGCAACTGGCAACTCAAAGCAGGAACAACACTATACAGCTTGCCAATGAATGGATAGCGAATATTGAAGATTACAAAGCAAAAAATGGTGATTACCCGCAGAAGATCACAGATATAAAAAATGAGTTGCCTAAGCCTGTATATATGGGCATAAAAAGTATAGTATATGAAAAAGTATCCTCCGGATACCATTTACAGTTTACTCAATGGGTGGATATGGGCGCAGCGCAGGAAGTAGTAGTCTATAGTAAAAACAGCAGCTATTATAGCAAAGGGCATATCGCCAGCTTTGATACAGGTATACCCGGCTGGAAGTTCTACTGGTATGATTAGCTTTTAGCGGATCTCACATAATCATATATAGCGGCATGAAACATTGTTTTTTAATTATACTGCTGATAAGCGTGATCATAACCGGCATCTTCCTGCCATACATCTTCAGGTATTCCACGTTTCCGCTACGAACTCAAGGGAAACGCTTACAACTTGTATTTTGTACAGATTTTATGTTAACCAAAGCTGTGCGTGGCGTCCTCGCTTAGCACAGCGGGAAGATTGGAAATCTTCACTTTCAGCACAACGATTTTAAATGCGCTCGATTTGTTGGGATGAACCCTACATTTGCTGTTTATTCGTATATAGGATGCGGAAACAATTTTTAACCTGCTTTGTGCTGTTCCTGTTTGCCTTGTGTGGTTGCGATAACCGTCACAATGAGGTGTATGCCCCCCCTGCTGATCCGCTGTTTTCCCAATTAGACAAATCCTACACGGGTATTGACTTCCGCAACGATTTAAAAGAGGAAACTGATTTTAATGTTTTTAATTACAGGAATTTTTATAACGGCGGAGGGGTAGGTATTGGCGATATCAACAACGACGGGCTAGCCGATGTTTATTTTACCAGTAATATGGGTAAAAACCGCCTGTATCTCAATAAAGGAAATATGCAATTTGAAGACATTACCGCTTCAGCCGGCGTAGGCGGAACAAAAGGCTGGAGCACGGGAGTGGCAATGGTAGACATCAACGGCGACGGACTGCTTGACATCTATGTATGTAATTCCGGGAACCTAGCAGGAGACGACAGGGCGAATGAGCTTTTTATCAACCAGGGTAATTTGACCTTTAAGGAGCAGGCTGCCCAATACGGACTGGAAGAAAAAAATGCGCTCACTACACACGCTGCTTTCTTTGATTACGACCTGGATGGCGACCTGGATTGCTATATACTCAACAACAGCATAAGACAGATTGGAAGTTTTGGATATGATAAAAATATCCGTACTACCCGCCACCTCCAGGGAGGCCATAAGCTGTTCCGCAACGACAATGGAAAATTTACGGATGTCAGCGAGCAAGCCAATATTTACGGGAGTGAGATCAGCTTTGGACTGGGCGTAAACATAGCCGATTTAAATGGCGACCATTGGCCGGATATATACATCAACAATGATTTTTTCGAAAAAGACTACCTCTATATCAATCAGCGGAACGGAACATTTAAAGAAGTCATAGAAAATTACCTCGGGCATATCAGCCTTGCTTCAATGGGAGCGGATATTGCAGATATTAACAACGACGGGTTGCCTGAAATTTTTACAACTGAAATGTTGCCGGATACCGACTATCGCCTGAAAACACTTACAAAATTTGAAGATTATGATTTTTTTAATGCCAAAGTAAAAGGCGATTTTTATTACCAGTATATGCAGAATGCGCTCCATCTTAACAATGGAGACAATACGTTTTCCGAAATCGCTTTTCTTTCGCGCACGGCAGCTACCGACTGGAGCTGGGGTGCATTGATCTTTGATTTAGACAACGATGGATGGAAGGACATTTATGTATGCAACGGCATTTACAAGGATATAACCAACCAGGACTTTATTGACTTTCTCGCCAGCGACAGGGTAAGTATTAAAGCAATAACGGAAGGAAGCTTTGATTTCAGGGAATTCCTGGATTCTTTGGGAAGCACTCCTGTTTCCAATTATGTATTGATCAACCAGCACGATCTTACATTCAGCAACCAGTCGTATGAGCTTGGATTGGGTATGCCCGGCTATAGCAACGGAGCCGCTTATGGCGACCTGGATAATGACGGCGATCTGGACATAGTAGTAAACAATGTAAATATGGATTGTTTTGTCTATCGCAACAACACCCGTTCCAAAAGCAGCAGCCACTATCTTAAAGTAAAGCTGCAGGGAGAGGGAATGAATACTTTTGGCATTGGTGCTAAAGTAACGGTGCATACCAATCACGAACAAAGATGTCTTTACCAGGTACTTTCCCGGGGTTTTCAGTCAAGTTCCGATCCTGTTTTGAACTTTGGTCTGGGAACACAACAGCAAATTGATTCTGTTGTAATAGTATGGCCTGACCTTATGCAACAAACATTACATGGTGTACCTGTTGATACTGTCATTACGGTAAAGCAGGTGCAGGCAAAAGCAAGGTTTGTTCAGCCACGCCTTCCGGCTCCTTTGTTTGAGGAAGTGAGCGTCACAAAAATCAGAGGGGCTTCCGCACATATTGAAAACAGCTTTATTGACTTTGATAAAGAACGGCTTATTCCGCGTATGGTGTCTACAGAAGGTCCGCGGTGTACAGTAGCGGATGTAAACGGAGACAGGCTGGATGATTTTTTCGTGGGAGGAGCCGGCGCCGATACCGGAAAATTGTTTTTGCAACAGCACAACGGAAGCTTTGTCCGTTCCATGCAAAAATCCTTTACTGTTCCTAACAACAATGATCAGACAGGCGTGGTTTTCCTGGATGCAGACCGGGACGGGGACAACGATTTGCTGGTTGTATATGGAGGCAATGAAAAAAAAGATACGGGTGCGGGACTGCGCCCTCAACTGTACCTTAACGATGGCAAAGGGAATTTTAGCCCCACCCCCGACGACAGGTTTAAAGGCGTTCGCCTCACCGCCTCATGTGCCGTTGTTGCAGATGTGAATGCCGACGGATATCCCGATGTATTCATCGGTGGCAGGGTTGTGCCGGGCCAATACGGAATCAATCCCCGTTCCTGCTTACTTATCAATGATGGCACAGGTAACTTCATTGATCAAACAAGAACACTCGCTCCAGGTTTGCAAACCATCGGCATGGTAACCGATGCTGTTTGGGCCGACACGGATGGAGATAATATAAAAGAATTGATCATAGTGGGCGATTGGATGCCGGTAACGATATTCAAAAGCGCTGGCGGAACTTTTGTAAAAAAGGAGTTACCGGTATCGAACGGTTGGTGGAATTGCATCCGAGCCTCAGATTTGAATGGCGATGGCGCAGTTGACCTCGTATTGGGAAATCTTGGGCTGAATTCAAAGATCAGGGGCGATGCATCGCACCCGGTTGAATTGTATGTGAAAGATTTCGACGGCAATGGTCAATGCGAATCCATATTGTGCTATTACAAATCCGACAGCGTTTCATATCCGTTGGTTTTAAGAGGCGATATGATCATGCAGATACCGGAGTTAAAAAACAGGTTCCCTAGATATTCCGATTACGCTGGCAAATCCATCCGTCATATTTTCACAGGAAAAGAGCTGCAGGATGCAGTGATCAAAAAGGCAGACCAGTTGCAAACCTGCATAGCGCTTAATGACGGCAAAGGTAATTTCACGCTTTCCCCTTTGCCGTTGCACGTGCAATTCTCGCCGGTATACGGCATTCTTATCAGCGACCTGGACGGCGACGGCCAAAACGACCTGCTACTGGGCGGAAACTTTTTCGGGCTCAAACCCGAAACAGGACGATACGACGCCAGCTATAGCTGCTTTTTAAAAGGCAACGGACAGGGAAATTTCAGCTTTGTTCCCAATGCTTTAACGGGTATGATCATTAAAGGCGAAATACGCGATATTGTTCAGCTTCCCGGCAGCAGGTCCCCGCGTATTCTTTTTGTAAAAAACAACGACCACCTGCAATTATTTGAAAGAAAGCGCTGATAGATGACGGAATCAATATCGTGATAAATGTCACCCGCCACACAAATATTCCGGTTAAATTGCAGCAGCTAAACATGTTTCATGGAAAATAATATGCAGCAATTACCCGCGCTCTTTCCTGGTTTTCAGCCTGATCTTATTGAAGAGTTATCCGATACAGGAGAGATCCGCTCGTTTAAAGCAGGCGATATCATTATGAGAACAGGACAAAATATCCGTTTTACCATGCTGGTAGTGAGCGGGCTTATCAAGGTGTACAGGGAAGACGAGGAAGGGGATGAGTATTTTATATATCACCTGCACCCGGGCGAAGCCTGCGCGGTTTCTATGATATGCGCTACCAGGCAGGAAACCAGCCAGGTAATGGCAAAAGCGGTTGCCGATACGGAAGTGATCACCATTCCTTTGTCGCTCATGGATGAATGGATGGCAAAATATAAAACATGGTATTATTTTGTACTGGAAACTTACAGGGGCCGCTTTGAGGAATTGCTCTATACTATTGATCATATTGCCTTTCGTAATATGGACGAACGGCTGTTATTCTATCTGCGCAAACATCAAAAAAGCTTAAAAACCAATCGCATCGACATCTCTTTTACAGAAATAGCACAGGAACTCAACTCCTCCAGGGAAGTGATCTCCAGGTTAATGAAAAAACTTTCTGATCGCGGGCTGGTAAAGCTCCATCGTTCTTATGTAGAAATCGTAGCCCTGCCGCTACAATAAATTATACCTGGCAGACATCAGCATCACCGGTGATAATAGTCACGAAATGATAACTGCATTCCTCCAACATTTGCATGAAATTTTTTTTCATGGAAATGGAAATTGCAGGATATATAACGGCGGCCTTTATTGGTATTTTGCTTGGGACAATGGGCGGTGGCGGATCTATACTTACTGTACCCATGCTGGTATATCTTTTCAGAATGCAACCTGCTTATGCTACCTCTTACTCACTCTTTATTGTTGGATTTACAAGCCTTACCGGGGCTATGGGCAATTACCTGAAAGGCCTGGTGCATATACGCACTGCTATTTTGTTTGGTCTCTCCTCTTTTATAACGGTTTTTGCCGTACGAAAATGGGTAATGCCTGTTATACCCGAAACTATTGTACAAACTCCTTATTTCGTGTTAACCCAGTCAGCCCTCACCATGATTTTATTTGCACTGCTGATGGTGGTGGCTGCGATAAGCATGCTGCAAAACAAAAATAAAGAAAGCAAAAACAGCGATACGGTACATGCTCAATTGCCCGTTGTGAAGCTTTTATTGTACGGAACAGGTATTGGGATAGTAACAGGATTGCTTGGCGCGGGTGGGGGATTCCTGCTTATTCCGGTACTGGTACTATTATTGCACCTGCCAATGAAAGAAGCGGTAGGCACATCACTGTTGATCATTTCCATTAATTCCCTTATCGGATTTGCAGGAGATATAGGACATTACAGCATTGAATGGAGGAGGCTGCTGCTGATCACTACCATATCGGTAGCCGGAATATTTGCCGGGGTTGCTTTGTCGCAAAAAATTTCAGCGCAAAAGCTCAAAAAAGCATTCGGGTGGTTTGTATTGCTGATGGGCATTTTCATTCTTGCAAAAGAAATAATGTATCAGTCATAAAAGTGATGTAAGTCACGTTCAGATCAAAAATATTTAACCAATTTTACATCAAATAAAACAGTGTTATGATAATAGAACAAATTTATACAGGATGTCTTGCGCAGGGTGCATATTATATCCAGAGCGGGAATGAAGCCGTTGTAATAGATCCGTTGCGTGAAGTAGCGCCTTATATCCGCAAAGCTGAGCGTAACAAGGCGCAAATTAAATATGTTCTTGAAACCCATTTCCACGCCGATTTTGTTTCTGGTCATCTTGATCTTGCCCAAAAAACCGGTGCAACAATCGTGTATGGGCCCGGCGCGGCCCCTGCCTTTAAAGCTTATATAGCAAAAGATGGGGAGGAATTAAAAGTAGGCGATGTTACCATCCAGGTAATTCATACCCCCGGGCATACCATGGAAAGCACCTGTTACCTGCTGAAAGATAAAACCGGCAAGCCGGTTGGATTGTTCAGCGGTGACACCCTGTTTATAGGAGATGTAGGCAGGCCGGACCTGGCTCAAAAAGTAAAAGCAGAACTCACGCAGGATAAGCTGGCTGCTCACCTGTACGATTCGCTGCGTAATAAGATAATGACCCTGCCGGATGATATAATAGTATATCCCGCGCACGGAGCAGGAAGCGCCTGTGGCAAAAATATGAGCAATGAAACCACAGATACGCTGGGTCACCAAAAACAAACCAATTATGCGTTGCGGGCGGATATGACGAAGGAAGAATTCATCAGCGAAGTAACCAAAGGACTTACCACGCCCCCTTCCTACTTTCCACTGAATGTGATGATGAATATACAGGGCTATGAAAGCATAGATAAGGTGCTGGAGCGCGGGCAACATGCATTAAGCCCGGAGGCTTTTGAAACTGCTGCCAATGAAACAGGAGCGCTCATACTCGATACCCGGGACGCCCAGGTTTTTGCCAAAGGCTTTATCCCTAACTCAATCAATATAGGCATTGACGGTAATTTTGCGCCCTGGGTAGGAGCCATGATCCCCGATATCCGACAGGAAATTTTGCTCGTTACAGAAAAAGGCAGGGAAGAAGAAGTAATTACAAGACTTGCGAGAGTAGGATATGACCATACTATCGGTTATCTGAAAGGTGGCTTTGAAGCCTGGAAAGAAGCAGGCAAAGAAGCAGATGAAGTGCATTCTGTTACGGCAGATGAACTGGCTGATCTTCAACAGAAGCGGGATATCAATATACTGGATGTTCGCAAAAAAAGCGAGTACGACAGCGAACATTTGCTGAATGCGGAGAACATGCCGCTTGATAATGTAAACGACGGCATGCCTTTGATTGATAAAAACCAAACCTATTATGTTCATTGTGCGGGAGGGTATCGCTCCATGATCTTTAACTCAATCCTGAAGGCGCGTGGCTATCATAATCTCGTAGATATAAAAGGAGGATTTAAAGCCATTAAAGAGAACGGTAGTTTTCCTGTAAGTGAATATGTGTGTCCCACTACTTTATTATAGTTTGACAAGAGAGAGGGAAGCGGCATAACAAGCATGGGGAACAATGCCGCTCTTCCACCCTCTTCAAACAAAAAATTAACAAAACGGCAATACGCTTAAAAACCCGGAAATATGTCAAACAATTCAGATCATGCATCATCCGAAAAAAAGGTCATTTGGTTCAGTCGCATATTACGATGGGTGTTAGGATTATTTTTTATCGGCTCAGGCATTCTGTATTACAGTGAGGGCGCGTGGCCGGCTATTGTTCTCGGCGCCGTATTTATCATAACAGGATTTTTTAAACCCACCCGTTGCCTGGGCGGCGCCTGTGCAATACCGATGCAATATTCCTCCCAAACTGAAGACCAGCCAGCTTCCACCCTGCAAAAAGCTGAACAATAAACCATGATAGCGGATAAAAACCACAAACTTCCCGGAGCAGCGCTATTATATTCATATTTATATTTAAACATAAACATTCAGTCATGAAAAAGAATATGGGTACGGCAGATCGCATCATCCGCCTATTGCTGGCAATTGTATTGGTGTATTTATATGTTACCAAAGTGGTTACGGGTACTATTGGTATAGTTCTTCTGGTTGCCGGTATCGTTCTCGCGGTTACCGCACTGATCAATTTTTGCCCGCTGTACAGGCTGCTGGGCGTCAATACCTGTGCTGTAAAAAAGCGCGGCTGATTTTACATATTTAAAAATACGAAACAGCAATAGACCCGGGGGCTCACATATCTTACGGGCTTTCTCCTTTTTTTGACCATTTTGCCCCTTAACAGGCTCCTTTCATCGAAGGTTTCGGGCTGATCATCGAAATCAGCTTTTACAGATGCAGTTGCATTATAATTTTACAGGCGTTTAGTTTCCCTAAAACCAATACCTATCATGCAACTCAAAAGAACCCTGGTTGTTATCATAGCATGTTTTTCGATTGCCGTCTTCTGTATTTATACGATCCCGGTGCACAGAAGCTATCTGGCTGAGATAGAAATCAACGCGGATAATCTTATCACTTACCGGACTTTGCTTGATACAAGCAATTGGAACAGGTGGTATAACCATAACAATCAAATGGATGGAGCGGCGCAACATTCCATTTCCATCACCCCCGACCAGCAAAAGAAGCAGTTTGAATATGTGCTGCATGAAAATGAAAACGAAACGCGTGAAGGCGGTATACAGATCATTAAAAGCAACAAGTGGAACAGTAAAATTAAATGGACCGAAAAGCTCGTTATTGAAAAAGATATTCAGCAAAAAATAAAGCTGCTTTTCAGTCAGGAAGAGTTCCGTGGGGCTTTCTTGCAGAATGTTATACAATTTAAAAATCACATTGAGCACCCGGACAATATATTTGGGGGGATCACTTTTGAACGTCGCGATATTCCGGCAAAAAGACTGGTTATACTATCAGATACAGTGGCAATAAGCGACATTGAAGCCAAAGCCAACGAGTTGTACCAGTTTATTATTCATGCTGTTCCGCAAAAAGACATCATACAAAAAGATATATACATCAGTCAGCACGAAATATTAGACGACAGCCTGGCATACGTTCGGGTAGGGGTAAGCGTTACCGACGATCTGCTTTCGGTAAAAGCCCCGCTGGATGTCCGGGATACCGAAGAGCATCCCGCCATAGTAATGCGTATTGCAAAAGGATATACGGAAATCAACGAAGACATTTCCATTATGTACGAATGGCTGAAGAAAAACGATGCAAGACCCTCTACCGGCTTCTGGATCGAACACAGCCCTTCAGTTGCCATTGCTCAAAACAATGTAAAGCATCCGCTCACCATCATCCAGGAGTTTTATTCGATAAAATAGCAACAGCCCGCATCATAACAATTTTTTTATAGGGTTCCGAACCTTTGAAAGGTTTGGAACCCTTGTCAGGAAAAAAATTAAGGTCATTGCGATCCCGACCGCCCCGATGTTCGGGGGGGAAGCAATCTCAACTATTGAATTTAGGTTGAGGCCGCTTCTCCCGCCACCCTTTCACACCTTCCCTGGTCATCTTACTCAACTAACCCTATCTTTGCCCTTATGGGTCATAAGAAATTAATTCGTTTCGAGGCTATTAAAAGTTTCAGGAATGTGCTCCAGTATCCTGAAGGAATGGCCGGCAAATGGAAGGATTTTTTCGGGAATGAAAACGATATTACCCTGGAGCTTGCCTGCGGAAAAGGCGAATACACAGTAGGGCTTGCAGGAAAATATCCCGGAAGGAATTTTATTGGAGTTGACCTTAAGGGCAACCGCATCTGGGCAGGCGCCAAAAAATGCCTGGATGAAAATTTGGCTAACGCGGCCTTCCTGCGTACTCAAATAGAAAGGATTACTGATTATTTTGCTCCGGGCGAAGTAAAAGAAATCTGGATTACTTTCCCCGACCCGCAGTTGCGTTTGTCAAGGGCAAAAAAGAGACTTACGCATCCCCGTTTCCTCCGGCTTTATCAAAAAATAGTAGTGCCCGGCGGACACATTCATCTCAAAACAGATTCTCCCGATTTATACAGGTTTACCAAAACAGTAACCCAGCTTTACCAATTACCTGTATTGTCGGATTTGGATGATGTTTATAACAAAGCAACGATCAGCGAAGAACTGCAGATCAAAACATACTATGAAAACCTGGATATAGCAAAAAGCAACCGGGTACATTATCTTGAGTTTACTTTAATCAATGAAATTTCGCCTGACAAAGAGGAGCAGCTCAAACAAAGTGAATTATCAGTTGAACGATCATCATAACATGCAAAGAAAAACCAGACCCAAAGCTTTAAAAAAGAAAGCGGTTGCCGGGAAAAGAACAGCCCGCAAGGATTCTTTCTTTGATTCAGTATACGAAATTGTACGATTGATACCCAAAGGGCGCGCTACTTCGTATGGCGCTATTGCCGTGTACCTGGGTACCAAGCTGAGCGCCCGCATGGTGGGCTGGGCCATGAATGCGGCCGGTAATGCAACGCCTCCTGTTCCTGCCCACCGCGTGGTAAACCGCAATGGCATGCTCAGCGGCAAACATCATTTCCCGGAACCGGGTTTAATGGAAAAACTGCTGAAGAAAGAAGGGATCAAAATAAAAAATGATACGATTGTTGATTTTGAAAAAGTATTCTGGGATCCATCG
Source organism: Chitinophagaceae bacterium (assembly GCA_019638615.1). GTDB lineage: Bacteria > Bacteroidota > Bacteroidia > Chitinophagales > Chitinophagaceae > Agriterribacter. Next base: position 68,970 of record JAHBTL010000008.1, read on the forward strand.
CGTGAATTGCTGTAGCAGCATTCAGCTAATTGCCTTAGCTTACAGTTAAAATAAAACCACTATGTCATTTAAGGGTAAAACAGTTTTTATTACAGGCGGAAGCAGGGGCATTGGAAAAGCCATTGCGCTCAGATTAGCAAAAGAAGGAGCGCAGATCGTAATAGCAGCGAAGTCGGTGGAAGAAAATCCCAGGCTTGGAGGCACCATTTTTTCTGCTGCAAAAGAAGTGGTAGAAGCTGGCGGGGAGGCATTGCCTGTTCAATGCGATATAAGGGACGAAGAGCAGGTGGCGCAGGCTGTAGCCAAAACCATTGAAGTGTTCGGCGGAATAGATATTTTAATTAATAACGCTTCCGCCATCTCACTCACTCCCGTAGAAAAAACAGAACCCAAACGTTTTGACCTGATGTTCGACATCAATGTAAGAGGAACTTTTTTCGTAAGCCGTGCCTGTATACCGCATTTGCGCAAAGGGAACAACCCGCATATCCTGAACCTGTCGCCACCCGTAAATCTTCAGCCTAAATGGCTGGGCAGCCATGTAGCATATACCATGAGCAAATACAACATGAGCATGATCGCGCTGGGACTGGCGGAAGAGCTGAAGAAAGACAAAATAGCAGCCAATGCGTTGTGGCCACAAACCACTATAGCTACTGCAGCCGTACAAAACCTGCTGGGCGGAGAGGCGCTGATCAGAATGAGCCGTACCCCCGACATTGTGGCCGATGCGGCTTATTATATTCTTTCGCGCCCGTCGGACAGTTGTACAGGCAATACCTTTATTGATGAACAGGTGCTGGCCGAAGAAGGCATTACCGACCTAAGCAAATACAACGTGGTACCCGGCGCACAGTTATATCCTGACCTGTTTTTGTAGAAGCTTGTAACCTGTGTCAGCTATCAGCGGTCAGGTATCAGCCGTCAGCAATGGAAAGTTGACAATTGACAGTGGACAATAAAAAGTTACGGGTTTATCGTTTGAGATTTATGGTCTACAAACTTCAAACAACAAACCTGAAACTATAAACCAGAAACCACAAACATCTCAAATTTCAAATCTCGAATCCTCCCTCCTGAAACTTGTAACCTGCACTAGCTTACTCCCGCTCCGGGAGCAATTGCATCTTCCGGCTTAACAAAATGTAATTTGCCCGCTTTATCTTCCGCCATCAGTATCATACCGTTGCTTTCTATTCCCCTCATTTTCCGGGGAGCCAGGTTGGCGACTACCACTACCTGTTTTCCCACAATTTCCTCCGGCTTAAAGTGCAGGGCAATACCCGATACAATGGTGCGCTTTTCAAAACCAAGATCTATTTCCAGCTTCAGCAGCTTATCCGCCTTTTCTACTTTGGAAGCCGCATCAATGGTGCCGACACGTAAATCCAGTTTTGCAAAATCATCATATACGATTTCAGGTTTTAAAACAAGGGTGTCAGCTTTATCTTCGGCCGGTGGTGCAGCTACCGTTGCCTTGTCAACAGCGTTGGCTTTCAGCTTTTCAATCTGTGCGGCTATTTCGCTGTCTTCAATCTTACGGAACAGCAGCTCAGGCGCGCGCAGACTGTACCCAACGCTCAGCAATTTCAGGCTTCCCGCATTTTCCCAGTCCAGCATCTTTTCCACTACTTTAAGCATGTGCAATATTTTCTTTGCGGTACCGGGCAAAAACGGATTGATGAGTATAGCCAGGTTAGCAGTTAGCTGCAGGCTCAGATGCAAACAGTTGTCAATTTCCTTTTGCGCCCGCTCTGCCGCCTCGCCGCCTTCAGCAATTTTTTTAGCTTTGATCCATGGCTCTTTTTCCTGCATATAACGGTTACCCTTACGCGACAATTCAATTACTTCAAACAATGCCTCCCTGAACCGGTATTCTTCCAGGTTCCTGGTAACCTTTTCAACCGCCTGCTTTATATCAGCTATCAGTTGCTGGTCGGTGCTGTCAATGATGTCGTTGTGAAATACCGGCACCTTTCCGCCGCACAGCTTGTGCATTAATACCAGCGCACGGTTTATAAAATTGCCGAATATCGCTACCAGCTCACTGTTATTCCTGTCCTGGAAATCCTTCCATGTAAAATCATTGTCTTTGGTTTCCGGCGCGTTGGCGCACAATACATAACGCAGTACATCTTCACAACCCGGAAAATCTTTCACATATTCATGTACCCATACCGCCCAGTTACGACTGGTAGATACTTTATCGCCTTCAATATTCAGGAACTCATTCGCAGGCACATTATCGGGCAATACAAAATTGCCATGCGCCCTCAGCATGGAAGGAAAGATGATACAGTGAAAAACAATATTATCTTTTCCTATAAAATGCACCAGCTTGGTATCTTCCTTGCACCAGTAATCTTCCCATTTGTCAGTAAGCTCTTTTGTAGCGCTTATATAGCCTATAGGCGCATCGAACCAAACATACAATACTTTTCCTTCCGCATCCGGTAAAGGAACTTTCACTCCCCAGCTACTGTCCCTCGTCATTGCCCTGCTCTGCAGCCCGCTGTCCAGCCAGCTTTTGCACTGACCGTACACATTGTTCTTCCACTCTTTGTGATCTTCCAGCACCCATTGCTTTAACCATTCCTCGTAGTTTTGCAAAGGGAAATACCAGTGTTTGGTCTTCCGCTTTACCGGAACGGCATCACTCAGGGTACTGCGCGGGCTGATCAACTGTTCCGGGCTTAGTGCAGACCCGCATTTCTCGCACTGGTCGCCGTATGCATTCGGATTGCCGCAAACCGGGCAGGTACCGGTAATATACCTGTCGGCCAAAAAAACCTTTGCCTGCTCGTCATAATACTGCTCCGTTTCCTTTTCTTCAAATAAGCCGGCATCATACAGCTTTTTAAAAAAATCAGCCGATGTATGGTGGTGAACAGCATTGCTGGTGCGGGAATAAATATCAAACGATATACCCATCTTTTCAAAGCTGTCTTTAATGATCGCATGATATTTATCTACGATCTGCTGCGGGCTCACTCCCTCTTTCATAGCACGGATGGTAATGGGCACCCCATGCTCATCGCTGCCGCCTACAAATTTTATATCCCGCTTTTGCGCCCGCTGGTAACGCACATAAATATCCGCCGGTAGATAACATCCTGCCAAATGACCAATATGCACAGGTCCATTGGCATAGGGCAATGCCGCCGTAACCAGTATTCTCTTATAATGTTTCATATATCTCTAAAAAGGAATGCAAAAGTAACTCAATGGCGCGACATAGGGCGATTTCCTATCTTCGTCTTTTATGTTTAGCTAAATCGTTTGTAATGAAAAAAGTTGTTCTCGTTTTACTGTTTGCATTCGCCTGCTGCCTGCTAAAGCCGGTTGTTGCCAACGAAGGAATGTGGTTGCCCCAACTGCTGGCCAGCCTTAATGAAAAGGAAATGAAGGCGATGGGCATGAAAATAAGCGCGAAAGATATTTACGATATCAATAAAAGCAGCCTGAAAGATGCCATTGTGAGCCTGGGTGGATTTTGTACGGCAGAGGTGATTTCGGGTGAAGGGCTTTTGCTTACCAATCATCACTGCGCTTTTGACGCGATACAAAAGCATACTACCCTGCAGAACAATTATATTGACAAAGGCTTTTGGGCAATGAGCCGTAAAGACGAACTGCCGAACCCGGGGCTTACTGCTACTTTTATTATACGCATTGAGGAAATAACCCGGCAGGCATTGCAGCATGTAGCGGATGGCATGGAAGAAAGAGAACGGCAATCGCAAGTGGACAAAAACCTGAACGCCGTAAGAGCAACTGTGCAAAAAGAAGATTGGCAGGATGTGCTGATCCGTCCTTTTTTTGAAGGCAACCGGTATTTTTTATTTATTACAGAAACCTATACAGATATCCGACTGGCAGGCGCGCCGCCCTCTTCTATCGGGAAATTCGGCAGCGATACGGATAACTGGATGTGGCCGCGCCATACCGGCGACTTTGCCATGTTCCGTATTTATGCAGATAAAAACAACCGGCCAGCCGCTTATTCTGTAAACAATGTGCCCTACAAACCCAAACGGTTTCTGAATATTTCGCTTGACGGGCTGGAGAAGAACGATTTTACCATGGTATTCGGGTTTCCCGGAAGGACACAGGAATATTTACATTCAGCAGCTATTGCGCAGGTATTGAACCGTCAGAACCCTGCCAAAATAGCCATCCGTACAAAAGCACTGGATATTACAGACAAGTATATGCGGCAGGATCCGGGTATTAAAATACAGTACGCGTCGAAATATGCCTCTACCGCCAATGCGTGGAAAAAATGGATTGGAGAAAGCCAGGGGCTGCAGGCAACGAATGCTGTCGCTAAAAGACAACTGTATGAAGCCGATTTTCAAAAAAGAGTGAATGCAACCGATTCGCTGGGCAAATACAGGACTTTGCTGGAAGAGCTCAGCGCCACATACGCTTTCTTTGACGGTCCGGCATTGTACCGCGACATTTTTAACGAAACAGTGCGGAATGTGGAAATGCTTTCTTTTGCCAGCCGTGTCATTCCTTTGATCAATGCATCAGCAAAAGGCGAAACATCCTACAACAATTACCGTGATGACCTGAAAGAATACAGTATCGGGTTCTTCAAAAATTTTCAGCCCGGCATTGATAAAGAAGTAGCCGTTGCCCTGCTTGATCTGTATAAAGAAAAAATGCCGGCATCTTTTATTCCTGCTGCGCTGCAAACCGGTGGCAATACAACAGACCTGGTACAACGCATCTTCAGCACCTCCTCACTGGTAAGCGCAACCGCTTTTAATAACGTGTTAAACAAACCGATGGACGAAGCAGTGAACATGTTACGATCAGATCCCCTGGTCCAGCTTGCTTCGGAAATGGGAAAATTATATGCTAAGAACAACCTGCCGGGCATTAACGACTGGCAGGTTAAAATAAACAGGCTGCAGCAGGTATATATGCAGGCGCAGATGGATGTATTTCGTGAAAAGAAATTTTACCCCGATGCCAACAGTACTTTGCGTGTTACATACGGTAAAGTAAACGGCTACAGCGCCAAAGATGCGGTGTTGTATGATCATTATACATACCTTGACGGTGTAATGGAAAAGTATGTGCCGGGCGATTATGAATTTGATGTTCCGGCCAAACTGATTGAGCTGCACGCTAAAAAGGATTATGGCAGGTACGGCATCAACGGGAAGATGCCGGTTTGTTTCATTGCTTCCAATCATACTACCGGCGGCAACTCCGGCAGTCCCGCGCTCGATGCCTATGGCAACCTGGTAGGATTGAATTTCGACCGCGTATGGGAAGGAACCATGAGCGATATCAACTACGATACCTCTATATGCCGTAACATTATGGTGGATGTACGGTATATTTTATTTATTACAGATAAGTTCGCCGGCGCAGGCCATCTGCTGAATGAAATGAAGCTGGTGAACCCGAAGAAGATAAAAAAGTGACTATAGGGTTCCGGGCCTTTTGAAAGGTTTGGAACCATTGTTGTCCGGTTAAAATGTTAACCGAAACGACCAAAGCCAGTGCTGTACTGAATTTCATTAAAGCTTATGGCATGATCCACTTACCATTGGGTATTCCACTTTTTTCTTGATAAAAAAGTGGAGCAAAAAATCAAGGCTTCGGAAAAATAGCTAAAAATTGTCTTTCCCGGCTAAGAAAAACAAATTCCAGCAGTAGATCAAACCCGGTAGCGGTACGACTTTTGAGCTAATTGCATTTCCTAACTGTGGCATATGGTGTTTTTCTTTTAACGCCGTCCAAGTCAATTTTCTTAACGCCATTTTTCCGAGGCCGACCTCTTTTTATATTTTACCGGGCAATACAGGCTCGGAACCCTGCTTTTATTTGGCAATTAAGTATTTTTACGGCGGTTATGAATCGCAAACATTTTTTATCATCGGTTTTAACGGCCGGAACCGCTTTACCGGCAATAGCAGCTTCCTTGCACGATGCCGATACTCCCAGCCTCGTGCCCCCGGCGCTGAAACCGGGAGATGTGATCGGCATCACTTCTCCGGCAGGTTTTATTACGATCAATGACCTGCAGCCGGCCATACAAAAAATAGAGAGCTGGGGATTAAAAGTGAGGCTGGGCAATACCATCGGCAAAAGAGATTTCAGCTTTGGCGGAACAGACAATGAAAGAGCAAAGGATTTTCAGCAAATGCTGGACGACCCGGCTGTTAAAGCTATCATGTGCGCGCGGGGAGGCTATGGCGCTGTAAGGATCATTGATAACCTGAACTTTTCAAAATTCCAGGACAGGCCCAAATGGATCATCGGGTTCAGCGATATTACCGTGCTGCATTCACACATCAACGGCAATTACAAAATAGCTACCATTCATTCCAAAATGTGCAACAGCTTTCCGGAAGACTGGAGCAAAGCGGAACCCGTGCAAATTGATACCATCGCCTCCATAAAAGACGCGCTGACCGGTGTAAAAATGAAATATACCGCTCCGTCCAATGATAAAAACAGGAACGGCATTGCAGAAGCGGCACTGATCGGCGGCAACCTGAAAACGATAGAAAACCTTGCCGGGTCAAAATCAGAAATAAAAACCGCCGGTAAGTTTTTATTTTTAGAAGACACCGGAGAATATCTTTACAGTATAGACAGGATGTTCTGGAACCTGAAACGCACCAATAAATTGTCGCAGTTGAAAGGGCTGATCGTTGGCGGCTTTAAAATAAAACCCGATGAACCGGGCGAAGAGTTCGGGCGCACTTTGCAGGATATCGTCTGGGAAAAAGTGAAGGAATACAATTATCCTGTTTGCTTTGATTTCCCGGTAGGGCATCAAAAAAATAACTTCGCTCTAAAGTGCGGCGTCCTGCACCGGTTAAGCGTAACCTCAGCGAAAGTAGAGTTAGTGGAAATATGAGGAATGGCGGATTCAAAATTTGAGATTCGAGATTTGAAATTCGAGATGAATGTTTCAGGTTTATGGTTTGGAGTTTATAGTTGAGAAACAAATAGCTTGCAGCTTTGAGCTATCAGCAGCATAAACCACAACCTTTGTAACTTGCACCCACAACCATAAACTATAAACTTCAAACCATAAACCTGGAACCTGCAACTTGTGACAGCTATCAGCAATCCAATTTCAAATTTCTAATATCAAATCTCAAATAACCTGAAACCTGCATCTTGTAACCTGTAACCTAAAAATATCAAATGTTCAAAATCCCCCCCTACTTAAAAAAAGGAGATACGATTGGGATCGTATGCCCCGCGGGATATATGCCGGTTGAAAAAGCGCAGACATGTATCAGCACCTTACAGCAATGGGGCTATAAGGTAAAAATTGGCAGCACCCTGGGCGGTTCATCGCTCAATTATTTTTCGGGCACAGATGAAGAAAGACTGAATGATCTGCAGGAAATGCTGGATGACAAAGAGGTACAAGCAATTTTATGCGGACGTGGAGGATATGGCGTAAGCCGCATTATCGATTATATCGATTTTTCCGGCTTTAAAAAAAAGCCCAAGTGGCTGATCGGCTTCAGCGATATTACCGTTTTGCATACGCATATTCATACCCGTTATAAAACAGCCACCCTGCACGCGCCCATGGCAGGCGCTTTTAATGACGGTGGTGCGGGATCGGTATACGTACAATCTTTAAAAAAAGCGCTCCGGGGTAAAAAGGCCCATTATACCGCCGATGCTCATGCACTTAACAGGAAAGGCGCTGCTGAAGGACTGCTGGTAGGCGGTAATCTTTCCCTGCTGGCTCATGTAACAGGCAGCGTTTCCGGGCCGGATACCAGAAATAAGATCCTGTTTATAGAAGATGTAGGTGAGTACATTTACAATGTTGACCGCATGCTGCGGCAATTGAAGCGGGCGGGTAAACTGGATCGGCTTGCAGGCCTTATTGTGGGCGGATTTACCGATATGAAAGATACCGACCGGCCATTCGGCAAGACTGTTTATGAAGTGATATATGAAATTGTAAAAGAATACAGCTATCCTGTTTGCTTTGATTTTCCCGTAAGTCATGACAGGGAAAATTATGCGCTCAAATGCGGTGTTCAACATACACTCAGCATCGGCAGGAAAGTAACACTTAAGGAATCCTGATCTTTATAAAAAGCGAAAAGGGCCACCGCGCTTTCCAGCCGGCAGCCCGGGTCAACCGTCCAATATTTTTGTGGAATTATTGCTTAATTATTTTTGACGAAGCGATTACACCATTATCGGCGCTTAGCGATACAATATAAATTCCTTTTGTAAGGCGGTTGACTTCGGCAATGGCTATCGTATTGCTGCCGCTGTTCACCGCTGCCGTTTTTACTACCTGTACCTGTCCCTCCATATTATAAATCTTAATAGTAAGGACCGCTTTTTGATTCGATTTAAAACTGACATTCAACTGGTTGCCGAATGGGTTGGGCCAGGTCTGCAACGACGGGCTGCTCTGGCTGCCAAATCTAACAGATTTCACACCTGTATATTTGTGAGTTCCGTCCGGTTCGGTTGCCCTGATCCGGTAATATACCACCGAAGGATGTGAAGCAGGTAAAGCCCTGTCGTTGTAATAATAAGTTGAACTGTTTTGCTCATCTGCCATTCCGGCAACCACCGTAAAATCCAGGCCATTATTGCTACGCTCCACTTCAAAATAGGTTCCGGCATTGTATTGGGCCGTCCATTGTAATGCCGGTACGCCGGCAGAAATCGAAACCGAAAAATCGTTCCATGTTACCGGCAAAATAATCACACCGCTGTATATGGATGAGCAGGAAGAGTAAGGATAGATATTGGTGGTATCAGGAGCAGGAAATTGCGCATATACGGCGCTTGGGTATACCGTGCCCCACTGATCGTCAAAAATCTGGTTTGTTTTGGTCCTGTTTACGGTATAAATGCTCAATACATCCGAAGTGGTGCCGCTTGTGCCTACGGTACCACTGGTAGTGCTTTTTCCCAAAATATACAGGTATCCATTACCGGTTATATTGCCCCAGTTGGTAAACTGAACGGTTTTAATAATACTGTTGCCCGTATTAATAATATTACCGTTATTAGTGAACGTTGAATTAGACGCATTACCGGCAGCCCATAATAAGCCGTTATTGTAAAGGGTTCCGCTATTAATGGTAAACCCTTTTTGAGCTATGGTACGGCATGTATTCGTGAAAGAAGTACTGCCTCCTATTGTGATGCTTCCCCCGGCAGAAAAAAGTCCTTCATTGGTAATTTGCCCCTTGCCCACGCTAAAACTCCCTCCCGTTGTAATGCTTTTTTTGTTAGAGATGGTTGCGTTTCCCCACACGTTAAAGTTAGAAGCTATGCTCACATCTCCATTATTAATAAAGCTGGTATTATCCGCATTGATGGCAAAGGAGCTCTTAAAAGTTAAAACAGCGCCTATGTTGTTGATCCACACCTGGTTACCGCTTCCGTTTACCTGCGATGCATTATTAATGGTTACAGAACCATAATTATTCAGTCCAAAACCTGCCTCTGTATCAAAAGAAGAAAAAACAGCCGTTCCATATACTATATAGGGACCACGCAAACCGTTAACACTGCTAGGCTTAAGGGTTGCTCCGGCAGCTACAGTCACCTTTCCGCCACCACTCCAGTTGGTAATACTACCGGTAAAAGTGCCTTGTTTTATATAAAGACTATCCCCGGTTTGTAATGTATAAGAAGTGGAGGTACCATTGTCTATATAAATAGTTTGACCAAACAACAGCGCCGGAACGAATACCGGCAGGAGAAAAAGGACAAGGAAATTAATGGGTTTCATTTGTAAGGCTTTGTGACTATTGACTTTCGTAGTTTGCCTGGTTATTATCTCTACTGAACTAAGTGAAAAATCAAAAAAACTAAATGTTTACACCTATTAATAACGCAAACTTATAGTAGAAAACACTTACCGGAAATAGTCAAAACCTTAAATTCACTTTAATCAACCCTGGATGAAAAAAAGAGTTGATATATGTCAATAAAAGCTTTAATACATTGAGAATCAGGGATGTATTTTTACGACGAGCGGGATCATTTCATCGATGATTGCGTGGGGAATCAAAAAAAAGGAAGTTTTTGGAAACTGATCGAAAATCGCTCCAATTGCTGCTATCGGCCTGCACGGCAAACATGCTGCAGGTAGGCATATCATCAATTTGTATGGTATTGGTGAGGGTGTTTACAAAATGGGTAATGCCCGGGTTATGGGCAAATATTGCCAGGTGGTGTAAAGCATTGCCGGTTTGTTCAATTACATTATAAAATACTTCCACTTCAGCCAGGTACAGGCTCTCATTCAAAACAATCTCTTTCGGATCACGTCCAAACTGTTTTGCAAAATAAGCAGCGGTCTTTCGGGCTCTTTTTGCAGGGCTGGAAATAAAGGAGTCTACAGGTATTTTCCGTTTGTGCATCAGTTCAGCCATTAAGGAAGCCTCATGCTTTCCTCTTTCATTAAGAGGGCGGTCAAAATCACTTAAAGCTATATCATCCCAGCTACTTTTAGCATGCCGGATCAAAATAACAGATCTCATTTCTCTTTATTAGGGAAAAAACAGGTGATTTACAAAGCAATAGCGTGAAATTCAGAAAGAATTTCAAAAGGGTACTTAATTAATTTAAAAAGATAACACACATAGGAAACGCAGGATCTAAAAACGGGTGCAAAAAAACATTCAGTGTTGCAACAAAAACCAAGCCAATACGGCACTTTTAATACCCCCTAACATTTTTTCCCTCCATATAATTAATGAATGCTTTGTTTACCACCTTATTCCCGCCGGGTGTGGGATAGTTACCGGTAAAATACCAGTCGCCGGTATTGGTGGGACAGGAATCATGTAAGTCCTCAATGGTTTGGTATATAACATCTATATTGATGTTTACATCAGGCGGAGTAATAAGCCGTGCGATTTTTTGGGAGATGACTTCGGCCGTAAACGGCTTGTATACCTGGCGCACGACATTTTCTGTATGCAACTGGTTATTCCGCTCCAGTTCCCTGCAACGATTATAGAGATCCTGGAGCAAATCTTCCATTTTATGCTCTTTGATCAGCCCTATTGCTGCCTGGAAAGCGATAAAATCTCCCATTTTACTCATATCAATTCCATAACAATCGGGGTACCGTATCTGGGGAGCCGAAGAAAGAATAATGACCCTTTTGGGCTCCAGCCTTGATAGCATCCGCACAATACTTTCACGCAGGGTAGTTCCCCGCACGATGGAATCGTCAATTACCACGATGGTATCTTCTTTTCTTTTAACAGAGCCGTATGTAATATCGTATACGTGCTGCACCAGCTCATTACGGCTTACGTCTTCTGTAATAAACGTGCGCATCTTTACATCCTTGTTGGCAATTTTCTCTACCCGTATACGGCGGTTCACCATTTCTGCCAGCTTCTCCTCATCAAAATCCTTACCCCACGACTGTATGCGTTCCACTTTTACTTTATTCAGGTAGTCTTCCATCCCCTTTAGTAACCCATAAAAAGCTATTTCAGCAGTATTGGGTATAAAGGAAAAAACAGTGTTTTTTAAATCGTAATTGATTGATTTTAAAACGGCACTGCTCAGGTGATTTCCCAGGGCTATTCTTTCCCTGTATATTTTTTCATCGTTTCCCCGCGAGAAATAGATCCGTTCAAAACTGCAGGCGCGCCTTTCTTTGGGTTCTATGATCTGCTCCAGTTGGTAGCTGCCGTCTGCCCTTACAATCAATGCATGTCCGGGCATTAATTCCAACACTTCTTTTTCGCTTACATTAAACGTTGTGCGTATCGCCGCCCTTTCGGAGGCAGCCACAATGATGTCATCGCTTATATAATAATAAGAAGGGCGGATGCCATGGGCATCTCTCATCACAAAACTATCACCATTCCCGATCAACCCGCCTACATGAAAACCTCCGTCGAAAAGCTTTACCGATTTCTTCAGCACATTTACAATATCAAGTTTTTCGGGATGCAGTTCATCTTCCTTTACTAAAAAATGATGAACAACCTCCATCATGGCTGCCAGGTCGCTCTGCTTTTGAAAAGCACCAGGCTCAATATTGACCAACGAAAAAAGCTCTTCGGTATTAACCAGGTTAAAATTACCGGCCAAAGCAAGGTTTAAAGCCGGTATGGTATGGCACTTAATAAAGGGATGACAAAACTCAACATTGTTTTTTCCCTGGGTTCCGTAACGCAAATGTCCAAGCAAAAGCTCGCCCATAAAACGAAGATTCCCCTTCATTAAGCCGGGATGCTTTTTTATATCGGGTTGATATTTTTCCAGTTCTCCCAACTCTTCAGATACCTGCCGGAAAAGGTCGGCTATTGCCATGGTTTGGATACTGCGGATACGATGCATAAAGGGATAACCCGGTTCGGTATCCAGCTTTACCGCTGCAATACCTGCCCCATCCTGCCCGCGGTTGTGTTGCTTTTCCATTAAGAGGTACAGCTTATTAAGTCCGTACATTACCGTACCATACTTCTGAAGGTAATAAGAGAAAGGCTTTCTGAGTCTTATGAATGCTAAGCCGCATTCATGTTGTATAGGATCGCTCATGAAGAGTTTTAAAGAAGCCGCAAAGTTACGATGTTTACGATTAGAAAAGGCAATAAAAAAGGCCTGTTGTATTAAATTCAACAGACCTGGGGTTACTTTTCATAGGGTGCCCTGGGCGCCAGGTATATGCAGGTTAACTATTTCTCTTAGATTTTAGCTGTTCAAGCATTTTTCTTTGGTTTTCAACCTCCCGGCTCTGGCTTTGCTGTTTTTGCTTATTCGATTCCAGGTCGTCCTGCAGCCCTTTGATTTTCTTTTCCAGCGAAGCCTGCTCTTTTACCAGGTCATCATACTTTTTTTCCGCTTTTTTAGCCGCTTCTTCCTGCTCTGCAATATCCTTTTCCAGCTTACTGGCTACCGACTCAGCACTAACCTGCTCATAAAAACCATCTGAGGTTAACATAGAACCTGCCAGAGGAACAGGTGTGGCATGATCATTGGGTTTACTTGTAAAAAAATAAACCACGCTTACTTCTTTTTCTTTCCTGCTTTTCCTTTCAACTTTTACATACAAATCGGAACGTTCATCACTCACTTCCCTGTCGTCTACGTCTTTAAATATCAGCCAGCCCTTACTTTCTTTAGGTTTATAACCGCTTTTTGCCATCCTGTTCTTTATGGATTGCTCAACAATATCAGGTTCATTGTTGATTTCCATTCTCTTCACCGTTCTTTTTATACCATTGAACTCAACTTCTCCCTCACCCACCTGCGCATGTAAAAAAGTGGAATGTGCCAGGAATGCAAAAAGGAGTAAAAAAAAACCTTTCATATACAATAGTTTTTGATTCAGACGATAAGATAGTTAAAAACGGTTGCATAAATCAAAAAAATATTCAAAAAGGGTTTCGGCACAGTACATTACCTTTATTCCCGACTTAACTTTACCGCTTAAACATTTTGTTTTTTGGCAGGCATCAAGCAATTAGCAGGACAAACCCTTTGGTATGGAGTAAGCAGCATAGTGCCCAGATTACTCAATTATTTACTCACTCCCTATCTTACCCTGAAGCTGTCGGGCGCCAGTTATGGCGATATGACTTTGGTATATGCGTTGATCTCATTTTTGTTCATCATTTATACCTACGGGCTGGAAACCGCTTATTTCAGGTTCAGTCAAAAAGAAGAATATGCGGCAGACCTGTACAATACCACCAGCGTTTCCATCATTACATCTACCATCCTTTTAACGTTGATATTATGGCTATTTGTAGAGCCGCTTGCAAGGATCACAAATGTGCCCGAACACCCGGAGTATATTAAAATAGCGCTTTTGGTTGTGGCATTCGACACCCTGGCTGTTATACCTTTTGCAAAGCTCAGGCAGGTGGGGCGGCCGGTTAAATACGCGGTAGTGCGCATTTCGGCTGTGCTGCTTAATATAGGCGCATTGTATTTCTTCCTGTCTGTCAGTCCCAGGCTTGCAAAATCAAACCCCAACAGCATTTTTGCCGTTATTAGCAATGGTAATTTCGAAACCGCTTTTGTAATTATAGCCAATGCGTTAATGTCGCTGTTCACGCTGCTGCTGCTGTGGAAAGAATTCAAAGCCTTCCGCTGGCAGTTTAATACAAAGCTCTGGAAAGAGATTATGATCTATTCTTCGCCTATGCTTATTGTTGGCTTTGGTGGAATGGTGAATGAAACGCTGGACCGTATGATGCTGGGCTGGTGGGGGGTGCCTGTTTCGGGAGGCAGCATTAAAGATGATATAGGCACTTACGGGGCATGCTATAAATTGTCTATTTTAATTTCTTTGTCCATACAGGCTTTCCGGCTGGGCGCAGAGCCTTTCTTTTTCAAACAGGCTTCCGGCGAAAACCCGCAACGTGTATATGCACGGGTTATGAAATTTTTTGTGATTGCTTTATGCCTGATGTTCCTGTTTGTATCACTTTACCTGGACGTTTGGAAACATTTCATACAGAATAAGTCCATGTGGGCCGGCTTAAAAGTAGTGCCGGTTTTATTGCTTGCCAATATGTTCCTGGGTATTTATTACAATCTTTCCGTTTGGTACAAAGTAACCAACAAAATAAGTTCGGGCGCATGGATCACCATTGCGGGAACAGTTGTCACCATCCTTATTAATTACCTGTTTATTCCTGCATACAGCTATGTAGCAAGCGCCTGGGCTACGTTTTTCTGTTACCTTACCATGATGGTAAGCTGTTATATATGGGGGCAGAAAGAATACCCGGTGCCGTATGCATGGAAGAAATTGCTGGCATATATCATTATAGTAGTGCTGTTGTTCTTCTTACACAAATGGCTCACCATTTTGTGGACCAACCAAATATTCAGCTACACGCTGGCTACCATGCTGCTGTTGGCATTTGGCTTATTTATTCTTAAAATTGAAAAAAAAGAATTTCAAAAAATGCCGGTTATTGGTAAATACATCAGGTAAATATGTCTTATATCAAAGCCCTCCATATCATTTTTGTTGTTACCTGGTTTGCAGGATTGTTTTACATGCCCCGCTTATTGGTATACAACCGCGAGGCGCAGGACAAACCCGAGCCAGCCCGGAGCATATTACAGGAACAGTTCATCGTGATGATGAAGCGGCTCTGGTACGGCATTACTGTACCTTCAGCGATACTGACTTTAATTTTTGGACTGACTACAATGGTAATAAGCGGATACCATAAACTATTGTTCCGGCCCGAAGGCAGCTGGCTGCTGCTGAAGCTGGTGTTTGTGCTCTTCCTGTATATTTATTTTATTATAGAGCACCGCATGTTCCGGCAGCAGGCAAAAGGAATATTTAGGCAAACTTCCCAGCAGCTCAGAATCTGGAATGAAATAGCAACCATTTTTTTAGTAGCCATTGTAATGCTGGTAGTGGTAAAACAAAACATGAGCGCCGTATGGGGACTGGCAGGTTTGATATTGTTCATCGTTATATTAATGAGCAGCATTAAAATATACAAAATCATCAGAAAATCAAAGTAATACACTTTAATTATAAATACATTTACCCATATTCCAGCCCTCACCTCCGCAGGCAGATATACAGATTAAATCTGCGCATCTGCGGCTAAATTAAACCTGCGCACCTGCCTTCGGCAGACAGGTCTGCGGCTAAAAAACAGTATTCCGCTTTTCGAAAACGAATTTCCCGATTACAAAAAAGAAGCTGGATAAGCCGGGATACCTTTGCACCCTACCTATTGTGCCCCGGGCTTTTCCACAGCAACAGGTAGCTTACAGTATGGCGTGCAGGTATTCATATATCTTATTTTTTATATTACTGGGAAATATCTCCGCATATGCCCAGCAAACGGGTGAAATTACCGGGAAAGTATTTACCAGCGACGGGCAGCCAGTTCCCGGCATGAATGTAACACTAAAAGACACCCGGTTTTCGGGCATTACCAACGAAACAGGCAGTTTTCGCATCAAAGCTCCCGGAGGATCATATACTCTTGTTATAGAATCGGCAGTCAATCAACACGAAACAATTGCGGTATCGGTAAAAAGCGGGTTGGTTACCGATATTCCTGCTATTACCCTCAGGCAAAACTCAAAGCAATTACCGGAAGTGGTTGTAACGGGACAGTATGCTGTGCAGTCTTTAAAAAACTCCGTGCATAAAGTGCGGGTAATTGACCAGGAACGGATACGCATGCGCAATGCCACAGATATAAGCGGAGTACTGAATACCGAATTAGGGATACGCTTTTCTACCGATTATGCACTTACGGAAACCGATGTACAAATAATGGGTATAGGAGGGCAAAGGGTAAAAATCCTCCTCGACGGCATACCCATTAACGACAGGGATGACATCCGCCAAAGCCTGGGCCAGATTGATATCAACACGATCGAGCGGATTGAAATTGTGGAAGGCCCCATGAGTGTTATTTACGGCACAGACGGACTGGGCGGCATCATCAATATCATCACCCACAAAGCCAAAACCCACAAAGCGTTTGGTATATCAGCCCGCATTCAGGAAGAGTCTATAGGCAATACCTATTCTCCCTTCAAAAAAAGTGGTATCCACAACGAAAACCTTACGATTCACTGGTCTAACCTTCACTGGAATGCATCGGCTTATGGTACCAGGAATAATTTTGGAGGATATACAGATACAGCCGCTTATCCTGCAAAAGTAAGTAAGCCCAAAGACCAGTGGCTGGCGGGTGGTACCCTGGGATATGGCACAAACAATCAAAATATTTTATACAGACTCGACTATCTGAACGAATCCATTTTTGCTGCCGGCGTTATGAACATTAATTCCGGAAGAGGGCAGGATAAATATTATATAACCCATCGCCTTAATCACCAGTTGCAGCACAACTGGCAAATGTCTTCTGCACTAAAGTTAAATACCGCCCTGTCGTACCAGGCATACAAACGC
The DNA here is from genome assembly GCA_019638615.1 of Chitinophagaceae bacterium. Classification (GTDB taxonomy): domain Bacteria; phylum Bacteroidota; class Bacteroidia; order Chitinophagales; family Chitinophagaceae; genus Agriterribacter. The sequence continues at coordinate 85,885 of JAHBTL010000008.1, forward strand.
AATACAGAAACTTATACTGTTGATTATGTACAACACACTAAAACACCTTCAACCGCTGAAGCCGGCAGTTGGGATATAACGAAGTTCAATACTTTTTTCTTCAGGTCTACCCTGCAATGGTACATATCGCCATTGCTTTCTGTTCAGCCTGGCATAGATATTAAATACGATGAAACTACCGGGGAAAGAATACTGGATCAAAAGCAATCCATAACAGATTACTCGGCTTTCGCATCAGCCGAAATAAAACCTGTTAGCTGGTTAAATATAAAGCCCGGTATACGCTTCAGCAAAAATACGGTATATGATGCGCCACCGCTTATTCCATCCCTTAACACTAAAATTGCATTAAACAAGCAATGGGATATACGGGCATCGTATGGCCGGGGGTTCAGAGCGCCGATGCTGCGTGAATTATATTTTCACTATTTCGATGCTAACCACCAGATTGAAGGAAACCCTGAACTGAAAGCGGAATATTCCAATAGCTATATGGCATCCATTAACTGGAACAACAGCGATGCCACTGCTTCATCTGCCCGCTTTTCATCTTCTTTAACCGGCTTTTATAATAATTATTTTGACTTTATCACCACCGCCATGCGTGATAACAGCAATGTATTTTCTTATTTTAATATTGATAAATATAAAACCGCAGGGGTTATACTGGACAATAAAATCACCTATAAAAATATCACTGCTACCCTCGGATATGCTTATATAGCAAGATACAATCAGTACCAAACAGAAGACAAGTATACTCCTGAATTTACCTGGGCATCTGAATTGAATAGTAATATCACTTACAATATTTCGAAGCTGGGAGCATCTATAGGTCTTTATTACAAATTCACCGGTGCCCTGCCCTCTTACAGGCTCAACAGCAGCAACCAGGTATACATGGCAAAAACCAATTCTTATCATTGGGCAGATATCACCGCGTCTAAAAAGTTGCTCAAATACATCACACTGGGTGCAGGTATTAAAAACCTGTTTGGTGTAAAATGGGTAGGCAGTACCGTTGAAAGCGGTGGCGCACATAGCGTGGGCGGTAATATACTTACCGGTTATGGCAGATCCTATTTCGCCTCAATCGGTGTTAACTGGTCAAAATAATATCATCATAAAAAATAAAACAAACAATGAGAAACAGATTTCTTTCGTGTTTATTGATAGCAGCCTGTATAGGTACCCTGGTTTCGTGCGACAAAGATGAAACTCCTGTACCTGTTATTCCCCCATCTGAAGGGCAAACTTCCACTATTAATGCAGACTTAAGTGAAGAAGTTGCTGCAAAAGCGCTTAATTCAGTTTTTATTGACCTAAGTACCGATAAAGCAACCGCCGTTGCCCGTGAATCTTGGGATCTGAAGTTTTACAATGGTGACCAATTCCGGGTAAAGATCAACAATACAAACGGCGCTTCTGCAATTGCGGTGGATGCAACAGATATTAACAGTGTATCTCTTGAAGACCTGGCTGAAGCTGATACACTCTCTATTGATCTTGGCGAAGCTTCAGATTTTGTATTAATAGATAACCCTGTTTCTTATAACGTCTCCGAAACCGTGATCAGCGAAGTATCGGCAACAGACGCTTCTAATAAAGTGTATATCATTAATCCTGCAGGTGGTTCTCACACAATTCCTTTTGATGAAACCAAATTGTGGAAGATACGGGTATTGAGAAAATCTAATGGTTACACACTTCAATATGCCAAGATAAGCGAAACAACTTTTAAAACACTTGAAGTTACCAAAGACGCAAACTTCAACTACCAGTTTGTATCGCTTACTACAGGTGCTTTAGTAAATGTGGAACCAGCAAAAGCCGAGTGGGATATCCAGTGGACCTGGAGTATGTATTATGCCAATTTCGGGGAAAATGTACCTTACAGCTTCGCTGACCTGATTTTCATCAATTCTCTTGGTGGTGTGCAGGCAGCGGAAGTCTTGACTTCCGCTGTCACTTACGATGCCTATACTGAGACTAATATTGCCAGTACTGCTTTCTCATCTTCATACGATGCTATTGGATCTAAATGGAGAGCTACTACAGGAACAATCGGCGTAAAAACCGATCGCTTTTATGTGGTTAAAGATGGTTCCGGCAATGTATACAAAGTGAAATTCGTAAGTTTTCACGCCAATGATGGGGGAGTAAGAGGCAAACCGGTTATTGAATACAAGCTGGTAAAACAGGGTTAATTCATTCTTTAATACGAACAAGGATACCGGCTGTACTGGCCGGTATTTTTGTTGATAGCTGATGGCTATCAGCTTTCAGCCATCAGCTATCAGAGTAATAAACAATGGATTATGGACAATGAAAATTCCTGTCAACCATCCATTGTCAATCGCCAATTAAACCCGCAACCGCCATCAAATCTCAAATTTCAAATCTTGAATCCTCCATTCTCCTTCCCTATTGCGTAAACATTTTTCCTGATTTTATAAATCAATTACGTCGTTTTAAGTGATTTTTGTACCCTTAAATTTTCCACGTCGATGAATCCTTTAAAAAGAATACGGTTCTGCCTGTATGGCATTGCATTGATATATGCCTCCTGTACTTCCGAAGTAAAGAAATCAGTCATTCATGCTGAAAGGATTGTTTCCCTCGACGGCTCTCTCACAGAAATTATTGCAGAAATCGGTTTGGAAAACAATATTGTAGGCGTAGATGTCACCAGTACCTACCCGGCTTCGGTAAATGCTTTGCCCAAAGCCAGTCATACCCGTACTGTAAACCCGGAAGCGGTTATAGCCATGAAACCGAGTGTAATATTTGCGCTTGAAAAGGGCATGAAACCGGAAGTAGAACAACAATTTCATTCTGCTGGCATACCGCTGATCATCCTGAAAAAAGACTACAGCATACAGGGTACCAAAGATCTGATAAAACAGGTAGCCGATACATTGGGCCGGGGAGACCGGGTGGAAGCATTGTGGAAGCAGATTGACGACGACATCGCAACCGTAAAAACCTATAATACCCAGCCCAAAGTGCTTTTTATATATGCCCGTGGTGTAGGCGCCATGAGTGTAGCTGGTAAAAAAACCGCACTCAATAAAATAATCGAGCTGGCCGGAGGCGTCAATGCCGCTTCGGAAATCGAAGATTTTAAACCCTTCACGCAGGAAGCCCTGGTAGAAGAGAATCCTGATGTGATCTTGTTTTTCGATAGCGGGCTCGAAAGCCTGGGCGGCATAGACGGCTTGTTGAAAATACCCGGTATAGCGGCTACCAATGCCGGGAAAAACAAAAAGATCGTAACAATGGATGGGCAATTGCTGGCAGGCTTTACGCCCAGGGTAGGAAAAGCGGTGGCTCAATTATCGGAGCTGATTCATCAATAAAAATGAGCCTGTAACCCCGGGGAAATTATGAAAGCTGGCATACTGGTAACAACTCTGATCGGCATTTTACTTTTAGCGGTCATTCTTTCGGCCGGAATGGGTGCATTGCATGTATCGCCGGCACAAAGCATCGCCATTTTATTAAAACAGGCGGGCATACAATGGGATGTACCGTACAGCGACCAGCAGGAAGTAGTGATCACCGTTATCCGGCTGCCCAGGGTATTGTTCGGGGTTTTTATCGGGGCTACGCTGGCCATGTGCGGAACCGCCATCCAGGGTTTGTTCAGGAACCCGCTGGCCGACCCCGTGCTGATCGGCATCAGCAGCGGAGCCGCTCTTTTTACGGTAATTATGATAGTTTTGGGATTGCAACTGTTCGCAGGCCTGTTTAATATGATTGGAGCATATGCCTTAAGCCTGGCAGCTTTTGCGGGCGCCTTTATTACGGCTATTGTAGTATACCGCATTTCGCAGGCGGGCGGCAAAACCATTGTCAGCACCATGTTGCTGGCGGGTATTGCCATCAGTGCGCTGGCTGCCGCCGGTACCGGTATCATGACATTGATGGCCAATGATGCCCAGTTGCGCACGATCACTTTCTGGAACCTTGGAAGCCTGGGCGGCGCTAACTGGCAGAGCTTAGGTGTGCTGATACCCGTTTGCCTGATTTGCCTGATTGGATTGCCAACCCTTTCCAAACCATTGAATGCACTGGTATTGGGCGAAACCAATGCGGCGCATATAGGCATTAATGTAGAAAGCCTGAAGACAAAAGTAATTGTACTGACTGCGCTCGGAGTAGGAGTATGCGTTAGCGTTAGCGGCATTATCGGATTTGTTGGATTGGTAACGCCGCATATTATACGCAAGCTGATCGGCCCCGAGCACAAAAATGTTTTTATCGCATCGGGGCTGCTGGGCGCTTCCATCGTGGTGATCGCCGACCTGGTTTGCCGTACCATTATTGCTCCTATCGAAATTCCGATAGGAATCGTAACGGCTTTGCTGGGCGCACCCTTCTTTTTATACCTGTTATTAAAAGAGAAACAAACACAGATCGTTTTTTAATGCTAAAGGCTACAGACATATGGTTTAAAAACAGCAACCGCTATTTACTGCAAAGCATCAATTTTGAAGTGAAGTCCGGCGAAGTGCTTTCAGTGCTGGGCGCCAATGGCGCAGGTAAAAGTACGTTGCTGAAAAACATCAGCGGGGAGCTGCACCCGCACAAAGGATCCATCCTTTTTAAAAACAAACCATTGAGTGCCTGGAAAAATCACGAGCTGGCCAGGCAAAGAGGTGTATTAAGCCAGCACTACCAGGTATCCCTTCCCTTTACATCGTTCCAGATCGCCATGATGGGCAGATATCCGCATTTTAAAAATCATCCCCTGCCCATTGATCACGATATTGTTAAACAATGCCTTCACTTTAGCGGTATTGAACACCTGGCAGACCGCAATTACCTTACCCTGAGCGGAGGTGAACAGCAACGTGTACAAATTGCCAGGGTACTGGCTCAATTGTGGGACGATGCTTCAACCGACAAGTTATTATTATTAGACGAACCGGTAAGCGCGCTGGACATACAGTACCAGCATCATATTATGCAGCTGGTGCGCAAGCTGGCAGCAAGAGGATTTGCAGTAATAAGCGTCGTGCACGACCTGAACCTGGCGCTTCAATACAGCAACAGGATTTTATTGCTAAAAAACGGGAAGCAGGTAGCTTTTGGCGATACCGGCTTGCTTAATAAACAGCATATTAAGGAAGTATACGGGGTGGCATCAGAGCTGGTAGCGCACCCGGTTGAAAACAGGAAGTATATCATCATAACAGAATAATTTTACACCTAAAAATCTTATAAGCATGACAGCAACTACCGCCACATTGTTGGAAAAGTATGAAGAAGCAAAAAAGCAAAACCCCAAGATGCGCATCAGGGATATCGCAAAACAATTGCAATCGAGCGAAGCTGAATTACTGGCTACCGGCATTGGTAACCATGTAACCCTGCTGGAAGGCGATTTCGAAAATTTCCTGAAGGAAGTGAACAGTATGGGAAGGGTGATGGCGCTTACGCGCAACGACAATTGCGTACACGAAAGAAAAGGAGTGTACAACAACGTATCTTTTGAAAATCATGTCGGACTGGTGCTGGATTCGGATATTGACCTCCGGTTGTTTATGATGCACTGGAAATTTGGTTTCGCGGTAAAAGAAAATGACCGGTTCAGCTTCCAGTTCTTTGATAAGAGCGGGGAAGCCGTACATAAAATTTATATGATTGAACAAAGCGACATGTCGGCATACGAACGCATCAAAGCCGCTTACACAGCGCCGGATCAGTCAAAAGCTATTATAACCGAAGCATACAAGCCTGCACCTGCTGAAAAGCCAGACAGTGAAATTGACGTGGAAGCATTCAGGAATGAATGGAAAAATATGACCGATACACACCAGTTCTTTGGCATAACCCGGAAGTTTGGAATAAGCCGTGTGCAGGCGTTGCGCCTGGCGCCGGAGGGTTTTGTACAGGAGGTAAGCAATGATGCTACAGAAAAGCTGCTGGAATACAGCGCTGAAAAGCAGGTGCCTATTATGATATTTGTAGGCAGCAGGGGCTGCATTCAAATACACACCGGCGAGATCAACAAGCTCATGCGCACCGGCCCCTGGTACAATATCCTGGATCCGGAGCTCAACCTGCATTTGCGTACCGATGCCATCGCACAAAGCTTTATAGTGAAGAAACCAAGCGAAGCCGGCATTGTAACCGCACTGGAGGTTTTTGATAAAGAAGGAAACCTGATCGTTCAGTTCTTTGGAAAGCGCAAGCCCGGCATACCCGAGCTGGAAAGCTGGAGAGAGGCGGTAGAAGTAGTTGTTAGTGGTAAGTAGTAAGTGCAAGATAATTAAAATCATAAGGCATGCAATACGATGTGGGGGTCATCAATCATCTGATCCGCAACAGGAGATCCGTATTTCCCGACCAGTTTGAAACAGGCAGGCAAGTACCCGATGAAACGATAGAAGAAATACTCATCAATGCAACCTGGGCGCCTAATCACGGGCGCAATGAACCCTGGTTGTTTACCGTATTTACGGGTGAGGGACTCCAAAAGCTGGCCGACTTTCAATCGTCGCTCTACAAAGCCGAAGCAGGAGATGGCTTCAACGATGCCGCTTTTACCAAGCTGCAAAAGCAACCGTTAAAAGCATCGCACATTATTGCGATCGGGATGAAAAGAGGAATGAATCGGCGCATACCTGAAATAGAAGACATAGAAGCGGTTGCCTGCGCGGTACAAAATATTTACCTGTCTGTAACCGCTTATGGATTGGGCGGGTACTGGACAACCGGTGGCATTACTTATAAAGATTCCGCTAAATCATTTTTCGGTTTGGGTGAAGAAGACAAGCTGCTTGGATTCTTTTATATCGGCTATGTAGCGGTGCCTTCTGCAAACGGTCAAAGAAATATTGCAGGAAAAATACAATGGGTAAAGGAATAAATCACCTTTATGGCATAATACCGTTAATTTTTTTAAAAACATTTTTATGAAAATACTTTTGGCTGTTTTATGCTTTTTTGCATTTTCATTTACAAAAGCGCAACCACCGGCAGGCGAAGCCAATCCGGGAGATCAATACGGCTCCAGTATTGATGAAGCCAAAGCAATACCCGTTTCACAACTTCCTGCGTTGTTACAAAACAAAAAAAGCATCAGCACAAAAATTAAAGCAAAAGTGCTGGATGTTTGCCCTAAAAAAGGTTGCTGGTTAAAGCTGGAAGTAAACGACAGCACAACAGCTTTTGTAAAAATGAAAGACTACGCATTTTTTCTGCCTGCAGCAATTAAGGGGAAATATATAGTGATGGACGGGGAAGCCAGTATAAAAACAATTTCGGTAAATGAGTTAAGGCATTATGCAGAAGATGCGAAAAAAACAAAAGAAGAAATCAACGCGATTATTCGGCCGGAGCAGGAAATACGGCTTATCGCCAACGGTATAGTAGTTGCTAAATAAAGCAATTGTTAATGAAAACTAAAGGATATCAGAAGTGATATCCTTTTTTGTTTTTTTGATAATGATTTAATCTTTTTTATAAAAGTTCCTGGGGCAAATAAGAAGGGAGCACGACTGCTCCCCTCGATCCCTAATCCCTAAACCCTGGAAAAATTTATCTAATCAAAAAGTTGTATTCTTTATTATCGTTTCCCTGTATCAACTCACAAAAAGCTATTCATAAGTATGTAACACACTTTTCAGAAATTGTGCCAAACATCCATATTCAACTATAATTTTTTTTCCACTCAAAAAAAATATCTCAATGTATTTGGGGCGCACTTCGAATTTCCGCAGGCGGGTGGTGACACCCGCCTGTAAGAGCCACTTCCGGTCGGTGTCTCACCGACCGGAAATATTTGTATAGTGATGTGCCCATGCATTTGCTCATCCCGCATAATTTCATTCTTACTGTGCAAAGCGATACACAACAGATAAATGTTCCCGGGAAATTGTTACCTCACCAGCAGAAATATTATTTGAAAAAATGGTTGACTGATTATCCGCACAATGATCTGCACCTTTATATAAGAACTTGTATCAACCCTGACAATTAACCTGGCTGAAACGTGGCATGCAGTGGAAATCTGCTTTTCACCTTATCATGCGAGCGCCGGATAGCCTTTATTTCTGTAACTTCGCCAACATTTTTCTGGCATATATGGCAACGAAATATAAGGAATATACCGGGCTGAGCTTACCGTCGATAGAACAAGAAATACTTTCAAAATGGATTGAAAATCAAACATTTAAGAAAAGTATTTCGATACGCGACGGGGCACCACCGTTTGTTTTCTACGAGGGTCCCCCAAGCGCTAACGGCATGCCCGGCATTCACCATGTGATATCCCGCACTTTAAAAGACCTGGTTTGCCGCTACAAGACTATGCAGGGTTTCCAGGTAAAAAGAAAAGCGGGTTGGGATACACATGGTTTACCGGTGGAACTGGGTGTAGAGAAAATGCTTGGCATTACCAAGGAAGATATCGGTAAGAAGATATCAATAGAAGAATACAATGCCACCTGCCGGAAAGAAGTATTAAAGTTTAAACATAAATGGGATGAGCTCACCCAGAAAATGGGATACTGGGTGGATCTCTCCGATCCTTATATCACTTTCGACAACAACTACATTGAAACCCTGTGGTGGTGCCTCAGTGAATTGTATAAAAAAGGGCTGCTGTATGAAAGCGTAAGCATACAACCTTATTCCCCTGCCGCAGGAACCGGCTTAAGCTCCCATGAGCTGAACCAGCCGGGCACCTATAAGATGGTAAAAGATACATCGGCTGTGGCAATGTTTAAAGCAGTTGACGATGGAAAAAGCAGGTTTCTTTTTGAAGCCGCAGGCAACGGAGAAGTTTTCTTCCTCGCATGGACTACCACACCGTGGACGCTGCCATCGAATCTTGCGCTTACAGTAGGTGGTAACATTGAGTATGTATTGGTAAAAACACTTAATCCATATACACATTTACCTGTAAATGTAGTATTGGCAAAAAACCTTGTAAGCAGGTATTTTAAACCGGAAGACGAAAACGGCGATTTTGAGAATTATATTCCCGCCGCCGCCAGGCATCTTCCCTGGCAAATACTTACAAGCTTCCATGGACGCGATATTGAAGGATTACAATACGAACAACTGCTGCCCTTTGAGGCAAACACCCCTGCAGCTATAGAAAAAGAAACCCCGGGTGCAAAACCTTTTAGAATACTGGCGGGCGATTTTGTTACTACAGAAGATGGTACGGGCATAGTGCATACCGCACCTGCATTTGGAGCTGATGACTTCAGGGTAGGACAAAAAAACAATATCGGCATTGTAACGCTGGTGGATCGTGAGGGTAAATTTATTGATGGGGTAGGTGAATTCAGTGGACGTTATGTAAAAAACTATAAAGATGAAAAGGATTATGTGGATGTGAACGTAGACATCTGCGTAAAGCTGAAAAAAGAGAACCGTGCTTTTAAAATAGAAAAATACGAACACAACTACCCGCATTGCTGGCGTACCGATAAACCGGTATTGTATTACCCGCTCGATGCATGGTTCATTAAAACCACTGCCTTAAAAGACAGGATGGTTGAACTGAATAAAACCATCAACTGGAAACCCAAATCTACCGGCGAAGGAAGATTTGGCAACTGGCTGGAAAATATGGTTGACTGGAACCTGAGCCGCAGCCGTTACTGGGGCACACCTTTGCCGGTTTGGAGAACGGAAGACGGAGAAGAAGAAGTTTGTATTGGCTCCATAGACGAATTAAATACCGCCATCAAAAAAGCGAACGAAGTATTGGGTGGAGAGGTAAACAGGCATTATCTGCACGATGGTATCTTAGATCTTCATAAGCCATATGTGGATGAGGTGATATTAGTGAGTAAATCAGGTAAACCCATGAAACGGGTGCCCGATCTGGTGGATGTTTGGTTTGACAGTGGCGCGATGCCCTATGCGCAATGGCATTTCCCTTTTGAAAACAAAGAAATATTTGCCCAAAACTACCCGGCAGATTTCATTGCTGAAGGCGTAGACCAAACCCGTGGCTGGTTTTATACATTGCATGCTTTGGGCAGCCTGCTCAGGGAGTCTGTTCAGGAAGAACTTAAAAAGGCAGGTTTTGAGGTAAGCGATGAAAAATATCCGGGGCTGGCATATAAAACCTGTATTTCTAACGGGCTTGTGCTCGACAGGAACGGCAACAAAATGAGTAAGCGCCTGGGCAATGTGGTAGATCCGTTTAAAACCATTGAGCAGTTTGGCGCGGATGCCACCCGCTGGTATCTGATCACCAATGCCTCTCCCTGGGATAGCCTGAAGTTTGACCTGGAAGGTATAAAGGAAGCACAGCGCAAATTCTTTGGCACACTGTATAATACTTACCAGTTTTTAGCGCTGTATGCGAATGTGGATGGCTTTGCTTTTAAGGAAGATTATATTCCCCTGGCAGACCGCCCGGAAATAGACAGGTGGATCCTCTCATCGCTTAACAGCCTTATTAAAAAGGTGACCGCTTATATGAACGACTATGAGCCCACCCACGCAGGAAGGGCAATAGAGGATTTTGTGGATGAACACCTGAGTAACTGGTACGTACGGCTATGCCGCCGACGTTTCTGGAAACCTGCCCGGCAAGGGCATTCAGACGGGGGAGAATATGAACATGATAAGATCTGCGCTTATCAGACATTGTTTGAATGTCTTGAAACGGTAGTACGCCTAATGGCTCCGATTTCGCCTTTTTTCAGCGATGCGATCTTCTGTAACCTCAATGCGGTTTCAGGCAGGCACCGGGCGGAATCTATACACCATACTTTATTCCCGGTGGCAGATGCCGGTGTAATAGATGAGGGACTGGAAGAACGCATGCAACTGGCGCAGGATATTTCTTCTTTAATATTATCGCTGCGCAAAAAAGTGAATATTAAAGTGCGGCAACCCCTGCAAAAAGTGCTGATACCGATTTTAAATCCTGTCATGAAAACACAGATCGAGAAGGTGGAAACGCTTATCAAAACAGAGGTTAATATTAAAGAAATAGAATATATTACAGAAAATAACGGTTTCATCAGCAAGAAGATAAAACCCAACTTTGTAGCGCTCGGTAAAAAGCTGGGGCCTAAAATGAAGCTGGTTACCAGTGCTTTAGCTACTTTTAGCCAGGAAGACATCAGCATCATTGAACGCGAAGGAGTATATAATCTCCGGTTAAACGATGAAGTAATCCCGCTTCAGCTGAGCGAGGTTGAAATACAAAGCGAAGACGTGCCCGGTTGGATTGTAGCCAATAAAGGAGCTTTAACGGCTGCGCTGGATGTTACCATCACTCCCGTACTGGAAAACGAGGGAAATGCCCGCGAGCTTGTCAACCGTATTCAAAAAATCCGGAAAGACAGCGGGTACGAATTAACAGATCGTATTTTGGTGAAACTGTCTGAAAATCCGGAGCTCAAACCATCGATCAGTGAATTTAATACATATATTTGCGCCGAAATTTTGGCAGATAAATTAGAATGGGTAGCAGATATTACGGATGGTATTGAAATTGAAGTAAATGACATAACTTTAAAAATCTTAGTGACCAAAAAAGCATAATGCATGGCGACTAACAAAAAAGTAGCAAAAAAAGCTGCACCAGCGAAAGCGGCCAAATCTGTAAAACAAGCTTCCAAAAAAGTTGCAAAGCCTTCGAAACCAGCGCCGAAGAAAGCTGCCAAACCTGTTAAACAGGCAAAGACGGCTAAACCGGTAGCCAAGAAACCGGCGGCTAAACCTGCCAAAAAGGCGGAAGCTAAAAAAACAACGCCTGCACCAGTTAAAAAACCAGTTGCACCGGTAAAGGAAACTCCTGTAAAAAAGGCAGTACACCAGGCGCCGGTTGCTCAGGTAAAACCATCTGTGGCCACCAAACCGGCTAAAGTTGCCGCAAAAGCAGAAGAAAGCAAGCCGGCAAAACCCGTTGTTATTCCTAAGCTGAGCACCAATACGGCAAGGAAATATGAACCGGAATTTACGCAATCTGTGCTGGATAAGCCGGCAACACAACAAAATGGACCCATAATGAGATATAGTGATGCAGAATTAACTGAATTCAGAGACCTGATACAACGTAAACTGGAGGCAGCAAAAAAGGAATTGAACTACCTGCAGGGTTTAATTACCCGTAAAGACGATATGGGAGGAGATGAAAGCGAAAACAGGTATATGACTATGGAAGATGGCAGCATAAGCATGGAAAGAGAGCAATTAAGCCAGATGGCCAGCCGCCAGATCCAATATATTGATCACCTGGAAAAGGCGATGATGCGCATAGAGAATAAAACATATGGTATTTGCAGGATAACAGGCAAACTCATAGACAAAGCCCGCTTGCGCGCTGTACCTCATGCTACTTTAAGCATCGAAGCAAAAATGGGTTACGCTAAAAATCCCAATGTTCAATAGCATTTATTTCCATTTCTTCAACCGGATGCATTCAACACAGCATCCGGTTTTTTATTGCAGACCGGCTTATGATTTGCATGATCACGGATCATTTTGAGGGAATTTTCGCTTTCAGCAATACCCGCGCTTCATGTAATTCATCGCTGTTGTGAAATACATTTTTGGGAAGTAAAAAAAAGCTGCGCGGGCTGAAATACAAATGAAAGAAATGAGGGGTTTCCATCATTTCGCTGAACTCTCTCCACGCCCAGGTTTTGGTACTGCCCCGGCCGCTATCTATAAAAAAATGATTTTCTTCAAGGCTTACGTTAAAAGTATCTTTGAAAGTATTCGACTTTTTATAAATAGCAGCCGGAAGCCACCAGAAAAAGGCCAGCATGCTGAGTATCCACAAAAAAGAACTGATGAGGAAAGCCAGGGGAGTTACTTTTTTATAAAAAAAGAGCGCGGCGGCAAAAAGCGCGAATACGTTCACCAAAATGATCATCAGCTTAATTTCCCTTTTACTGATGAAATGATATCTTAAGGCCTGTAATACCTGCGATTTTTGATAGCTTACTTTTACCTGCATAACGATATGAAGATATAAAAAGAAAAGTTTAAACAAGAAGCACACAATTAATTCTTGTTTAAACTGTCGGCTCCGATACCGGAGTTCAGAATACATTGATAAAATAACCCGCTTTTCAATTAGCGGATGCTCCTGCATTTCTTTTTGCTACCATTCCAATGAGCTGCCTGGTAAGGTGTAATAGATTGAGCACAGGATGAAACAAAAATTACAACCAATAAGAAAACAATCAATCTTTTCATTTTTGCGATTTAAGTGAACAGAAGCATTGTGGCGCTTCATCAGGCTGCGTCCGGATTAAAAAGACCAGTATGTGATCCTTTCTATTCTCCGTTTATTGAATACAAAGAAACTACCGGGATTGCACCTGTACAAGGCATGCATGTTGATATTCTATGGTATATGCCAATACTTCTGCAAAATGCTAAAATCGCCTAAAACAATCCTTTTGGCGATAAACAACATCTGATCCTATGCAATAACTCCATTATGCGATTGATATTTCATAACAGCATAAAAAAACCATCCCGCTTCCCGGTTCAGGTTTTGGCGCATATTTCAATTCATGCTTGTGTAAAACTTACAGCTCTGCTGGTTTTGTAACCAATACGTTTGGTCAAAAAAGCTGCATCATTTGTTCCTTACTTTGAGACCGTGATCCGTGGGTATTCAAAAAAAACCTGTAGCTGTGCATTTTGCATAACTACAGGTTACCGTTTTGCCGGGAGTGTACCGGCTACCTATGCAGTATGTAATTCATCCACATTGTTCCGGGAATTTATTTAATTACGATGTTACCGGGAACTGCCCTTGAAACTCCATTTGAGTTTGCATCTTCAGTGAGTGTTCCATTTTCTATATAACGTATCTGAACATTTTGATCCGTTTCCGTTGACCCCGGCACGCCAATTAACAATACCGTATATACCTTTTTATCTTCAACTGTAATGGAACGATTGGTCTGGATAGCGGAACCATCATTCACATCAATTGTAATACTCCCCGGGGCTACCGCAGTAAATCCGGAAACATTGGTGAATTGCGCGTTTTCATCTATTACATCGCCCGTATTGTCTGTCACCACTACCTTAGGCTGGCTTACAGAGTCTGCAATCGCGTTTATGTAACGAATGTAAGCCTTACCCGATGTTGCTGAAAGCGTATCAAGGGGATCGTTTACTATGATATTTTTATACGCATCTCCATATCCTGTCAGGAACAACGAATAATATTTATCCTGGTCGAATGTATGATCAAGGTTCGTAATAGTGTTGCCGGTAGAAGCGTCAAAAGCTGTGACGGTCCGGGAACCCGTGTATATGCCAAGATAACCACCTGTATAATTAGGATAAGTCAATGGAGCATTGGTGAGATTATTCCCCGAAAGGGTAAAACCAATTCCTTCTTTTTCTGGCGCCAGATTAAAAGCCATTAACCCGGCTACCGGTATATCAGGATTTTCATTATCCGATTTCTTACATGACGCAAAGATCAATAACAATGCCGCTACACCAGCTACAGCAAGCAGGGCGTGGATACTAAAAAACTTTTTCATACACTTTTCTCCTCCTGTTTAATGTTAAATAATAAAGGGCTTAATCATTATTTTATATTTTAAGCCACTCTTACAGTTAGGAAAAAATAATGCCAAAGGAGCTTTTACTGTTTGGTTTTGGTATATGTTAACAGTTATCGCCTGCAACGAAAACAGTGAAAAAATATTTCAGTAAATAATTGTTTTTAACAAAATAAAAACACAACTATACTGCCATACACAGGTATACCTGTTTCCCGCATGCATTGGTTTTTACACCGTAGCTACGGTCCGCTTTTGTACACAAGGATAGCACCTATGGTGCATAGGCTTATTGCTATTATTTCTAAAAGCAGGTAGCCCTCTATGAAGCATAATAACAGCTCGTTATTGCGCCATAGGTGCAACCCGTTTGTAACCACCTGATCTTTACTTCTCCCTGCGCCGCAGGTGCAGCCCTCTTTATCCAGGTATGAAGAATCTCCGCAAAGCGCCTGAAAAAACCGGAACTTTTTTTTCCGGAGGCAAATAACTCTTTTTACAATTGTTATATGATGACATTAACAAGACTCGCCCGGTTGTTTTTCATTACATGTGAGGAATCCGTTCCTTAAATTATCCCAAGGTGTAAACGCAGAAAGTTGTAGATTAGCGGCGTTCACCTATCAGCCGGCAAATAACAATCTCTTATATGTTCCGTAAAACAGGATTTCGCATAATGGTTGCCGTCGCGGCAATATTGTTTATAGTATACCTGCTGGGCCCACATCCTGAAAAGCCTGTATATACCAATGCCATGCCTGAAGTTCCGGGAGATGCAGCAGCGCTTGAAAACTATATACGCAGCAATGAAGCGAAACATGCACTAAAACCAAACAATGAAGCCAGGATCGTTTGGTTCAATGATTCGCTTAAAAATAAAACCGACTACGCTATTGTATACCTTCATGGATTTTCCGCCAGCCAGGAAGAAGGCAGACCCATTCATACAAATATTGCAAAAGAGTTCGGGTGTAACCTTTATCTTGCAAGGCTGGCCGAACACGGGTTGGATACAGCAGAGCCTATGAAGAATCTTACCGCTACTGCATACTGGGAAAGCAGCAAAGAAGCATTGGCTATAGGAAAACAACTGGGCAACAAAGTAATTCTCATGGGCACTTCAACCGGCGGCACCAATGTGCTTCAACTGGCAGCCGCCTACCCCAACGACATAAGCGCTCTCGTATTATTAAGTCCGAACATTGCCATCTTTAACGACAAATCGTGGTTGCTGAACAATCACTGGGGCTTGCAGCTTGCTGAATGGATCACGGGGGACCCGTATGTTACATCGGCAGACACTCGCCCAATTTATAGGCAATACTGGTATTACCGCTATCCGTTGGTTGCTGCTACTCAATTGCAGGAATATCTTGAAACGACTATGACTGACGAAACTTTCGAAAAAGTAAAACAACCGGTATTAATGCTCTATTATTACAAGGACGATGTGCACCAGGATAGTGTGGTAAGCGTTCCGGCTATGCTGAAAATGTTTGACGCGCTTGGCACACCCGTATCACAAAAGGTAAAGGCAGCAATGCCCAATGCCCAAAACCATGTATTAGGCAGCTATATCAGGTCAAAAGATTTGCTGGGCGTTCAAAAAGAGATTGAAAAATTTTTAGAGAACCAGCTTCATCTTACCAAAACAGATCAATCCATTACAAACGAAGGAGCTTCAGCTACCATCAGCATTACCGGTAATGACAGGTAGCAATAATACTTTCACAATTACCCAAAGACTCTGTTTTTATACATTTTGATTTCTTGAGAATATCCTTTTGTTGGTTGTTTTGAGTAACTATTTTTTACAAAGGATTGATTCCGGTTATCTCATCAATTTTTTATGACCTTTATTATTGTATTATTTCCTTGAATGTTTAAATTCATAAGGTACATACCTTTTGCCATCCGGGAAAATGGTATCGTGATATTATTAATACCTTTTGTTATGTCTCCTTTATTGCTTGCAACTATTCTGCCATTCAAATCAGTTACATATAATTGATATTGTGTTGCGGCATGCGACACCACGTATAATGTCGCCGTCTCCCTAACAGGATTTTCTGCCAAAGTAACTTTAAATACCGGATAAATTTTATAGGAGAGTGTTTTTGTGTAAATATATTTACCATCTAAATCCGTCTGTTTGATTCGATAGTAAACAACCTGGCTTTTCAGCACATCAAGACTGGCATCTGTATACTCATAACTTTGCTCAATTGAACTATTGCCCGCAGCAGCTACTTTTCCAATTCCAATGAAGTTTACGCCATCCATACTTCTTTCAATTCCAAAATATGAACTATTCGTTTCTTGTGCTGTTATCCATTTTAGTAAAGGATAGCCATTGTTTCCCTTCTTAATGGAAAAATCAGTAAACTCAACCGGAAGTGTAGAATTAAGGCTTAACATGTTTGCATACACATAGCCGTCTCTATTGTCTGGGTAAGCCACACCTCCCAGCCAGGTCACAATAATTCCAGACGCACCATTATTTGCAACAGAGAAAGAGCAAGGCATAATGCCTGCATGCTCTGAAAACTCAAACTCATCTGCAAGTCGTATACCGGAACCATCACCCAATCCTGCAATGCTATTTCCGCTTCCGATATCGATGTTATCCACTCTAAAAACAAATTTTTCAGGGAGTTCTTTTACCCATGCTACTAGCAAGTTATCTCCATTGGCGCCGGGGATAGCTCTGAAATAAGAATCCCGTGTTAAATTATCATCAGAAACCATCTCATCCGTTAATATTTTATCTTCGTCATAAATTAAATCTCCTGTACTATTAACTCTTTGAGTATAAATTATCCCATTTAATTTATCATCCCATAAAAAGACGGCGCCCCCGCTATTATCATCATAAATATTAATTGCAGGATCTCCATTTGCTTCATGCTTAACTGCATTCGATATTTTTATACCACTTGTATTCCACAAAACATCTCCGTTTGCATCAATACGCTGCGCATAAATTTCCGGGTATATGAACTCTTCTCCCAGCCCGTTTTCAGGATCATTCCGATAGTCATTCCATGAAACAATGGCTCCGCCTTGTCCATCAGAAATAAGGCTACCTTTGCAATAGTTGGTAACGGGCATGCCCGGAAGCTGCAAAGATGGGTAGTTTAAACCGGCTTGCCTGCATTACCCCACGGCTTTAGGCCGGAAGCAGTAATTTTTTGAACTCCCACATCAGCATCTTGTGTACCCATGTATGCATAGCTGACAAATACATTTCCGCTACCATCACTGCAAATCCCGCCGGGTATGCTAATTGATCCATTGCCTAATATTTCCAACGGGTTGCCTCCTGATCCCCACATCTTCGAGCCAGAATTACTTATATATTGAGCTTGTCCTACAGACTGATCATACCAGACAAAAAAACAGCCGCCGGCCCCATCCGGTTCAATGAACATTATATCAATATTTGCATTTCCCAGTTCCACTCCCTCTCCCCAGTGAGGAGCGCCATTTGCATCGATTCTCTGGGCCATCCATTTTTGCGATTTATTTTTCCAGGCAATTACTGCTCCTCCCATTTCATCTTCTCTTATCAGCCAAAGAGAGCGTTGATCAACACAGCAATAATTGGAGTGTAAAAAATTTCATAAGCAACGATAAATTAAATTCAAAATTATTGGGGGAAACTCAATGGCTTTTCTCAAAAATGAGTTATCTCAGTAAAGAATATGCCAGGAAGGATATTGTATATGATGCAAGATAAATAATAACTATCAAAAATGATAAAAAATGACGCTACTCTCTCCTTTTAAAAAACTCTTAGCAATTGAGTAAACGATTAGCGCAGTCAAAACTCTTTGAGAATAACAAGGAATGGTTGTAATACCCGTAAAAATTGATTGGCGTTATGTATACCTATTTCTCAAACACTATCGCTTCAGCATCAGCGCCCAGCTTTTCTACAACACCGGCTATATCACTGATCATAGCATCCGGCCCACAGATGTAAAATTTTTTGCTGAAATCTTTCACATGCTCTTTGAGGAATGCCTCGTTGATATAACTTTTAATATAACCCGGTTTTGCTTCTTTTGTCAATACAAATACGGCATTCTCTCCAAGCATATTTTTTAATTCTGTTTCATCAATAATATCTGCCTGGGTTTTATTGGAAAAGAAAAGCGCATTGCCGTCCAGGTTACGCTGTTGGTATAACTGCCGGAGTATAGCTAAAAAAGGAGTAATACCCGCTCCGCCCGCGATGAAATATCCTGCACCTTTGTATGCTATAGCGCCCCACACATCCCGTATGATCAATTCGTCGCCTTTTTTCAGGGTATGCAAAGCATCGGTTACGCCCTGATGACCCGGGTAGCGTTTAATGGTAAATTCGAGGAAAGGATCATCCGGTAATGAAGTAAAGGTAAAAGGACGTTTTTCCTCCTTCAGAGCCGGCGTATTAATGGAAACCTCGGTAGCCTGCCCCGGAACGAAAGTATAACCTGGCGGTTTTTCAAGACGGAAGCTTTTTACATCATGTGTAACCTGCCGGATAGACAGGATTTTCACTATATGCTCAGTTGTGTTCATCTCTTTATATTTATATTATATCTGATAATCCGCAATAATTTAAACAAAGCTATGCAAAACCTGCTACTTCACTTCCTGCATTTCAACCAGTCGTTTGTATATGCCGTTCAAAGCCATTAATTCATCGTGTGTTCCCCGTTCGGCAATTTTTCCTTTTTGCAATACCAGTATTTCATTGGCATGCCGCACCGTAGACAGCCTGTGTGCAATAACAATGGATGTACGATCGGCCATAAGATGGTGTATGGCATCCTGCACCAGCTTCTCACTTTCCGTATCAAGCGATGAGGTTGCTTCGTCGAGGATCAGTATCGGAGGGTTTTTCAACACAGCCCTTGCAATGGTGAGCCTCTGGCGTTCACCGCCACTCAGTTTCGATCCCCTGTCACCAATATTTGTATCATATCCATTTTCTTTTTTAACAATGAATTCATGTGCATTGGCGATGCGAGCAGCCCTTTCTATTTCTTCCATGGTTGCCGCAGGATTACCCAATGCAATATTGTTCGCAATGGTATCATTGAATAAAATAGGCTCCTGGGTAACAATGCTCATTAATGTACGTACCGATTGTAAAGAATAGTCCTTGATATTTATTCCATCAATCAATACTTCGCCACCGGTTACATCATGAAACCTCGGTACAAGGTCGGCCAAAGTAGACTTGCCTGCTCCTGAAGATCCTACAAGGGCAATGGTTTTGCCTTTAGATATAGTCAGATTGATATCATCCAGTATAACCGCATCTTCATAAGCAAACTGTACATTTCTGAACTGAATGCTGCTGTTGAAGCTGGCAAGTGTCGTTCCATTGATATTTTCATCAACCACTATGGGCGCATTCAGTATTTCTTCAACACGCACCAGTGCAGCAGCCCCCCGCTGAATATTAAAAAATGCCGTAGAAATGTTTTTTGCCGGGTTGATCAGCATAGCAAACGAAGCAATATAGGCCATCAGTTCCTCTCCCTTCAGCGCATTGCTGTCCAGCACCAGCCTGCCGCCAAAATAAAGTATAGTACACAATACCATTACGCCCAGTACCTCTGTCAAAGGCGAAGCAAGATCTCTGCGGGCTCCCATCTTTTTTCTAACGTCAAAGAGATCGTTGTTTACCGTATGGAATTTATCACTCAGCAGCTTTTCTGCAAGGAACGCTTTAATCACCCGTATGCCGGTCAATGTTTCATCCAGTATGGAAAGCCCCTCACCGAGCTTGAGGGCTGCATCCTGCGATTGCCGTTTCAGGCGGCGGCTTACCCGCCCTATTAAAATGCCTGTTACAGGCAGCAGCACCAACAGAAAAAGCGATAGCTGAGGGGATATGATTACCAGGAAAATCAAGTATCCCAAAACCGTTAACGGGTCTTTGATCAACCCGTCAAACGTTCCCACTACCGATGCTTCTATTTCAGCAATATCATTGGTCATCCTTGAAATAATATCTCCTTTCCTTTTTTGTGTAAAATAACCAATAGGAAGCCGCAGCACCTTGTCATACATATCTCCCCGTAACTGTGTTATGATAGCGCTGCGCACCGGCACTGAAATCCTGTTGGAGAGATACAGGAAAAGGTTTTTTAATACCGTGGCGGTAATAATAAATATGCAAATCACTGTAAGTCCTGCTATTTTACCCTGCTCATTGATAATATGTACCAGGTAATCGGTTATATAGGAACCCAGCACATTGCTTTTAATGATTTCGCTGCCTGTTGCCTGCCCTGTTTCAAAAATAAGCCCGAAAAAAGGGATAAGCATCCCGATGGATATGACGCCAAACAGCGTGGCAAGAATGGTACAAAGAAAATAAAGAACCAGCTTGCCGGTATGATTTTTAAGGTAACCAAAGATCCTGGAATATTTCTTCATTATAGTTTATAAGCGAATTAAACGGCAAAGTAACTAAATTTACAGCCACTAAACTTGAAGTGTATGCAGGAAGGAAAACGACAGAAACAGGTTGCCGGCTTATTGTATGAAGAATTTAACGAAATCTTTCAACGATTAGGCCTGAGTATGATGGATGGTGGTATGGTATCTATATCCAGCGTAAAAGTGACCCCCGATTTACTGGAAGCAAGGATATACCTGAGCTTTTTTAAAGTGAACGACCCTGCCGCTGTACTTAAAAAAATTGAAGACAAAGCATGGGAAATCAAGAGGGAATTAACCGCACGTGTTAAGCACCAGTTAAGGAGAATGCCGGAATTGAAGTTTTTTGCCGACGACACGCTGGAACATGTTTTTAAGATGGAAGAGCTCTTCAAGAAAATCAACGAGGAAAGAAGCAACAAGGAAGAACAACAATAATACCTGACATCTTGTATTTTTTATTTGCCTGGAGATATTTCAAAGCTAAAAAATCGACCAACGCCATTAATATTATTGCGTGGGTAAGCGTGGTGGCTATTGCGTTTGCCACGGCGGCATTACTGGTATTGTGGAGCGCCTTTAATGGTTTTGAGGACCTGGTGAAATCATTGTATTCTACCTTTTATACCAATGCCAAAATTGCGCCCGCTTCAGGTAAAACACTCGTACTCACTCCCTCACAGATTGAAGCACTAAAAAAAATACCGGGTGTAAAAAGCATCTCTCTCATTGCCGAAGAAAAGGCATTGCTACAAAACGGGAGCGACTTTCAGGCCATTGTAACGCTGAAAGGAGTTGACTCCAGCTATACCTATGTCACTACAGTACAGCACAGCATTATCAGGGGGAAATTTGACCTGGGCACTGCGGAATCGCCAAGAGCCGTTTTAGGTGTAGGTATTGAAAACGTGCTGGCCGTTTTAAGCGACAGGAGTGTCGGCAGTCTTGCCGTATATCTTCCTAAAAAAGGAAATATAGATGTTAATAATCCATTATCTGCCTTCGCGGAAGCGCAAATTACCCCCGCAGGCACGTTTGCCATTCAACAGGATTTTGACAATAATTATGTACTTACCAATATTGATTTTGTAAAGCAATATATGGATTTCAGGCCCGAAGAATACTCTTCGGCAGAGATCGCTGCACTCCCGGGCACAGATGACAACGCCATCAAGCAGTCCATTGTAAAGCTATTGGGGGATTCATACAATGTTCAAACCCGGTACGAACAAAACAGCAGCCTGTATAATGTGATGCGCCTTGAAAAATATGCTATTTACGGCATTTTCATACTCGTTTTGATCGTTGCGTCTTTTAATATGATCGGGGCGCTGAGCATGCTGGTGCTGGAAAAGCAGAAAGATATACAGATACTTCAATCAATGGGCGCCGGAAAAAATTGGATCCAAAAAGTATTCCTGGCCGAAGGACTGGTGTTGGCAGCCATAGGCATAAGCGCCGGTATGATACTGGCAATTACGATATGCTTTCTTCAGCTTCAGTTCAAGCTCATTCCTTTACAGGGCGCATCGTTCGTTATTGACTACTATCCTGTCAAAATGATTTTTGCAGATTTTGTGGTGGTGGCCCTTACCGTTTTTGTGATTGCTCTTATGGCTTCCTGGTTCCCTGCCAGGCGGGCTGCAAACCAGTTGTTTGAACTGAGGAACTAAAGGAACTACTCACAGTTTTTAAAATTTTCTTTTACGAACGGAGGCAGGTTTACACGCGCCGTACGCTATCTGCCAGCCATACTGTCACAACACCTAAATTTGTACGCAATTTGATGTAAAACGGTCTTTTGACTGTTTTCCACTGTTTATCCTGATTGGAATATGAAGATACTTTTTACTTATCTGAAGCCATTTAAATGGCTGGTATTGCTGGTACTGCTGCTGGCGGCCATGAATATAGGTTTTTCGCTCTTTGACCCTATCATTTTTGGTAAACTTGTAAATCTCGCCAACAATTACGCAAAAAACCCCGATGCCTATACCTGGTCTGCATTCTTTTCCCAACCATACACCGGCGTGCTCTGGCTTTTGCTGGCTTCTGTTGCGGTAGCCATGCTCAGCAGGATTGCCAAAAATTTCCAGGACTATTTCCTGAATGTTGTAATACAAAAATTCGGCGCTAAAGTATTTACAGACGGGCTGCAACATGCCATGAAGCTCCCCTACCAGGAATTTGAAGATCAGCGCAGTGGGGAAACACTGAGTGTGCTACAAAAAGTAAGAACCGATACCGAACGCTTTATGTCGTACTTCGTGAATGTGCTTTTTACCGTTATAGTAGGGATTGTTTTTGTTGGAACATTTGCATTCAGCATCCACTGGTCGCTGCCACCCATTTATTTCGGAGGGATATTTTTATTGATCGTTATTACCAACCTGCTCAGCAAAAAAGTAAAAATCATTCAAAAAAACATTGTATCGCAAACCAATTCACTGGCCGGGGCCACTACCGAATCTTTAAGGAATATTGAGCTTGTAAAAAGCCTCGGCTTAACACAACAGGAGGTAGACAGGCTGAATAAAAATACGTACAGGATCCTTGGACTTGAGATTACCAAAGTTAAACGCATACGCAGCATCAGCTTTATACAGGGAACATTTGTAAATACACTGAGGCAGGTCATTCTTTTTATGTTGCTCTGGTTAATATACGGGGGCAGAATGAACGCCGGGGAATTGGTTACCATGCAAATATTTTCCTTTTTTATTTTTGGCCCCCTGCAAGAGGTAGGCAATATCATACTTTCTTATCGCGAGGCTGAAGCATCACTCAATAACTTCAAAAACCTGATGCAAAAACAGCCCGAGCCGAAGCCTGACAATCCATTGCACCTGGGTGAAATAAAATCGCTTGACTTTAAAAATGTAGCCTTCAGGCATCAAACAGCCCAGCAAAAGGCAATAGACAATATCAGCTTTAGTGTAAAAACAGGCGAAACCATCGCGTTTGTAGGACCTTCCGGTTCGGGCAAATCAACTTTAATGAAACTACTGGTAGGGTTATACCGCGCGCAGGAAGGAAAGATACTCTACAACGGAATAGACGAACTTTCTATAAATTACGATGATCTCAGGAACCAGATAGGATTTGTTACGCAGGATACTCAGTTATTTGCCGGGAGCATTAAAGAAAACCTGCTGTTCGTACGCCCATCCGCTACCGACGCGGAAGTGCTGGATGCTTTGCAGAAAGCCGCCTGCACCCATCTTTTACAACGCGCCGAAAAAGGAATAGACACCGTGATTGGCGAAGGCGGGTTAAAGCTATCCGGCGGAGAAAAACAACGGCTTTCCATTGCCAGGGCGCTGTTAAGGAACCCGAGGCTATTGATTTTTGACGAAGCTACTTCCGCGCTGGATTCCCTCACAGAGGAAGAAGTGACGAACACCATTAAGCAGGTATCCTCACAACGCAACCAGATCACCATCCTCATCGCGCACCGGTTGTCTACCATTATGCATGCGGATCGCATTTACGTATTGGAACGTGGCGAAATAGTAGAAACGGGAACCCACGAATCGTTGATTGGTGAAAAAGGGCTTTATTATGCTATGTGGCGGCAACAAATAGGGGAGCGCAAAAAGCCAGTGGAATCAACGAATGGCAACCCACTGTCTATCTTATCAGAACAGCCTTAGCAGCTCTATTTCCTGAGTTGAATGCTGAAAACGGTTCCTTCGTTCTGCCCACTCTCGCAGGTTATTTTACCATTCAGCTCGTCCACCAGCCTCTTTACAATCGACAAGCCAAGCCCGGTTGAGTACTCTCCCTCCGTAGGCATTGAAGAAATTTTCCTGTATCTCGAAAATAAATAAGGAATATCTTCGGCGGCGATGCCCACTCCCTCATCTTTAATTTTAACAGTTACATCATTTGCATCTTCCGTTAAAACTAACCAAACGCTTTTATCCCTGTGGGTAAATTTAAGGGCATTGCTCAAAAGATTTTCCAGTATCCTGTTCAGCATATACCTGTCACTCATGATAAATACCGGCTTACCCATTCCTTCATAATATATGGTAATGTCTTTTTGCTTTGCCTGCTGGTAATATATTTGTATCACGTCTTCCAGGAACGCATTCATGTCAAGCTGCTCAAGCTTAAGTGTATGGCTGTTGATCTCTTCCTTTTCGATATACAATATGTTCCTGATCAGCATTTCACCGTTGTCTGCCGACGACTGGATACGATACAATGCTTTTTTTTGATCGCTGCTGAAATTAGAAATGTCTGATTGCTGTAATATCTGGCTCCACATTTTTATACTGGTAAAAGGTCCGCTTAAATCGTGCGATACAACACTGATCAGCGAGTTCTTGTCCACATTCAACTGGGCCAGCTTATCATTTTGCTGTTGTATTAATTTATTTTGCTTCCAGAGTTGTTTGTTTTTATTGCGTATCAGCAAAAGCATTACCACAGCCGAAATTGCAAACAACCCCACTACCGACATAAGTAAAATAAGATTTCTTTTATGAAGCTTCTGCCTGTCAATTTCAAGTTCCAGCTCCTTGTTTTCCAGCTCTTTTTGCTTTACATGGTATTTTTCCTGTAGCTCCGTTACAGAGTGTATTGTATGCGTGCTGAGCAATGCAGTGTCAATTTGATACCATCTTTTGAAATACTCGTAAGCAGGCTTATATTCTGCACGCCTGGCATGATATTTAGAATACAAAGAATATACATCCGCCATTTTACGTTCCGATCCAAGATCGGAAGCAATCTGTTGCGCCATTGCAAGAAATTTTGCTGCGGAATCAAACCGGCTCATTTCCGTATACACGTCAGCCATATTCAGGCAATCATACCATAACATTTCCCGGTTGTTCTTCTGAACGTCATTTACATAGTTTATTTTAAAGAAAGACAGCGCCTTATTCCAGTCTTTTTTATAAAACCACGCATTGCCTGTATTATTATGTAACGATCCCAGGTCAAATTTGCCTGGAAATTTTTCTGCTATTTCTTCTGCCTGCTTCAAATAAACCAGCGCGGTGTCTGGCATTCCAAGCTTGGTATATATTGAACCTAAGTTCGTATTATGGGTAAATATCGATGATTGTTCCTTACGCAGCACTGCGAGCTGAAGCGCCTGCTTGTAGAGATCTCTTGTTTTTTCCGGCTGGTTAATTGTATTGTAAACAATGGCAAGGTCGCCCAGGGCCGCGGCTTCATAATCCTGCCTTTTTAACCTGTGGGCTTCATCCAGGCATTGATAATAATAATCAATGGCTGAATAATAATCATTCTTAAATTCTTTATAAATACCCCTTAATCTTAATGATAAAATTTTACCACGTGCAAAATGAATATCTTTTGAATGCGACTCAATAAAATCAGCATAGTAAATAACGGAATCCTGTTTGGTTTCGTCAAAATCTAAAACCCGGTCGTACAAATTCGCCAGCGCAGTTGTATCGGTTTGTGTTAAACCATGTTGCACGACAGCTATACACAATAAAATTAACAAGCTGATTTTTCGTTTCAACATATTAAGACCAACGACCTGTACTTTTCTGTCATTCAACATTACAATAAATCGTTCTTAATAGCAAATTTTACCAGCCCAATGGTGTTATTTACCCCCAGTTTGGATATTAATTTCTTTCGGTGCGTCTCCACTGTACCAATGCTCAGATAAAGTTTTTCGGCTATTTCCGCATTGCTGTATTCCTTACAAACAAGTTGCAGCACTTCAACTTCACGCTTCGTTAGTAAGTCACGGATTTTATTATCCGCTAAAGAAATTGTATACTTTGCATCGAAAACATCCGCTATATTAATGTCACTGCTAAAATACTGCCCTCCTGCCGCTATGGTCCTTAATCCGTACACCAGTTCATTCAGCTCGGCATTTTTAAGTATGTACCCCTGTATATTGTGCTTAACAAGCTTGTGCACAAGCCTTGTTCCGCGCATGATGGTGAGAAACGCAATTTTTATTTCGCCCCTTTCCAGGCGAATCCTTTTTACGAGCGCTTCCGGCTCCCAATCGGGAAGATAGGCGTCCAACAGAAGGATGTCTGCATTGAGTGATGATAAAGATTGCAATAATTGCGTTCCGTTTCTGCAGGTGCCGGTAACCTGTAAGTCCGCTTGCTTATTGAGGAGCAGTGTCAAGCCTTCAAGATACAGTTCATGGTCTTCAGTAATGAATATTTTTATCATTTACCGGCTAATATAGTGGTGTGCCGGTAAAGATACTAAAAGTAGCTACATAAATTACACAACCATAAAACATAGCTGTGGTTATTTTACTTTAAGCGCGGGGCGTACCTGCTGTAAAGGGCCATTTTGTAACCGGAGATAATATATTCCCGGTGCAAGCCCTGTACTGTCAAACGGAATCATATAGGTATTCCCATCCTGCTCTTTATCTACCAGGCGCCTTACTACCCGGCCCATACAATCAATTACCTGCACCAAAGTGTGCCCCCCCTGTGTAATATATTTCACGTTGGTAGACACAGTAAACGGATTAGGATAGTTAGATATCAGGTTAATACCTACATTTTTATTGTTATTATTGCTACCGGTACATGAACCATCCTGTATAAGAGGCAATGACTGAAAGTTTTTTAATAATACGGTTTGCAAAGCAGTATTATCTGCACAAAACCAACTCTCGAGTATTGAGGCATATACACTCCTGTAGTCGTACTGATGGGGAATATTTACATTCGAAGAAACGCCTCCCGGAATGTGGGGGTTCTCTCCCAAAACACCCGATTGTACTTTGCCGCCAAACACCAGCATCGGAGCGGCGGCGCCATGGTCGGTTCCTATACTGAAATTAGATTTAACGCGCCTGCCGAACTCGGAAAAGGTAAAGGATAGTACCCTGTCTTCTATACCAAGAAAGGCCAGATCATCCTGGAATGCTTTAACCGCATCCGATAGTTCTTTTAATAATACCGCATGAGCGCCTACAGTAGTATCAGCAACATCTGTTTGCATGGAGTGCGTGTCAAATCCCCTAAGTGAAACCATGTACACTCTTGTCTTCAATCCCCCTTTAACCAACCGGGCTACAATCTTCAACTGGTCTGCAAGCTCATTGTTTTCAGGATAAGGTAACTGCTGGGAAGTATTAGTAGCCGCCCGTTTAATAGCATCGGAAAATACTTCTGTTTGCCGGGCAATTTCGCGGATATAAGTTAACTCTTTGCCCGCACGCGTTGCCGGGGCGGGATCTTGTATATCATCGACTATTTTGTAGAAAGAAGTAGGGCTGGTTATGCTCATTGCCATGCCCATGCTGGGTCCATGAAAAGTAAGTGAGGATACCGCGCCGATTTGTATGGCCAATGGATCCGGCATGCTGGCATTGGGGTAGCCCACCGGGAAATTCGGGAACTCATAATTCAGGTACCTGCCTACCCACCCTGTGTCAAGTATATGATCGCTGTCTGCCGCACTCATCCATATATCCGTTGACCGGAAATGAGATAAATTAGGATCGGGATAGCCAACTGACTGTACGATGGCTGCCTTGCCATTGTTAAATAATTGCTGAACCCCTGTCATTACAGGATGCAAACCCGTTTTATCGTTCCCCTGCAAAGCCAGTATTTTTGATTCGGGGATCGCTATATTGCTTCGTGCATTGAAATATGCACCATAATTATCCCGGGGTATCACCATATTTAACCCGTCGTTACCGCCATTCATTTGAATGATTACAAGCACATGATCTGTTTCGGTAGCAAAATTGGTTACCGTACTTAAAAAAGGAGTAGGAGCCAAAGCGGTAACGGTATGCCCGTTTACAAAGGAAGGCAGAATAGCTGCCGGAATTGTATTGCGTAAAAAATCTCTTCTTTTCATAGCATGGATTTAACAGGATTATGACAAGTGATACTCAGGTAATGCAAGCAAATATTTGTATAGCTCATTTAGCCGCGACAATATGGTTTGATACGCTGCCATATCCGACGGATTTGCTATATAAGCATTCCATGCGTTGGTCCAGTAATAGTCATTGGTTTGCCCGGTTAGTAAAATATCTTTTTTAAGCTGTTGTTTTGTAGTTTCCAACAACTGTATACGGTATAAAACCTCCAACGAATCGTTCAGTAACGCATTTGGGTCGCCGGGGTTGCTCAATGATTTTGCAAAAGCGATGCTGTCTATTCGCAGATCAAATCCGCTACGGGTAAAACTGCTGAACACCATCGTATCCGTAAACTGTGTACGCTTGGGATAAGTATCATTGTTGATCCATATTTCATGGAACAGCGGGATCTGGTAATAAGCCGGCCAACCTGAAACGCTTGGCGGATCCCCAAGGGTTTGCTGCATATACCGAAGCTGTGTAGAAATTGCTTCGTATATAGCATACTGGGTAGTATAGTCTGCACCATCCGGTAATTGAACGTTAAACTCCCTGCACAGTCCTATAACAAAATCTGCGGGGCTTTTGATCATGCATCCCTGGTTCAATACATCAAAGAAATGCTCGCTCTTTAACAACGTTTCCACTACCGGTTTGATGTCCCAGTTGTGATTCACCAGCATTTGTGCCAGTGGGGCTATTACATTCGCATCTGCTGCTGCATCTACCTCATAATACACAAACCACCTGTATAGCTCTTTTACTATATACCTGGACGCTTCCTGGCTTTTACTAAAAATCATATTGATCAGGTCATCCAGTTCATCCTCACCGGCAGTTTCGCCGCTTCGTCCGCGTATCACAGTATTATTATAAAAAGAGGAGAATGTTTTATCATCCGTATCATGCCTGCTGGCATCAAAATAGGAATCATTCAATTCCGGATTGTTTCTCCACCCGGTTAATACCCTTGCCGCTGCTTTTACATCTTCCTCTGTATAATTGGGGTTATTTTCCTTGCCCAATGTAAACAACTCCTGCAGCTCCCGGGCATAGTTTTCGTCGGGAATCCCCTTCCTGTTCAGCTCTCCATTCTGATAAACAAGCATCAACGGATCAACAGAGATAGCTTTTGCCAGTGTTTTAAAGTTGCCTAATGCATTTTCGCGCAAAAGTGTATGATGCTTATAAGCGTATCTGGCCCGCTTGGTAAGCACCATTTCAGTAGCAAAATGGTTATGCCAGAAAAGCGCCATTTTTTCCCTGATACTACGATCCTGGTTCAATATAACGCCAACCCACCAACGTCTCATCGACTCTTTTCTGCGAGTTCCTATCGTATCATCCATATTATGGTCATATATCCATGTAGTGCCAGCCGTTACATTATTATCGGGCTCGGTAGCTTCGGTAACATCATAGTCTTTAACAGGAGGAGCCGGAAGCGGGGCAGTAATAGTAAGCAATTCATTTACCGCATCATCCATTGTCAGCCCGGAAAAATATTGTATATCAGGAAGCGTAGCGCCAAACATGGTACGCTTAAGCAGATGTATTACTTCATTTTTTGTCCACGGACCTGTGTAAGGTGCGATACCTGAATTGGTACGACCTGAAACGAAATCTTTTTTGACTGAAGCAACTTTCTTTTTAGTACGAGCAGCAGAAAAAAATCCACGTCTGTCCATAGGATATAAATATTGGATTATTAAAAGAGTAAACAACAGGATCTACTCCACTTATCAACGCATGTTTTGAGCAAAAATGCTGCCATCGATTCATTCATCTTCGACAATTACCAAATATCAACCCATATGCGTTATTATATATTAAAAAAGCCCGGTTTACCGGGCTTCAATAAAAAAGTATTCCTATTGAAAAAGCTAAGCGATATTTTCTATAATGCCGGCAATGCCCTGGCCTCCTCCTACACAGGCCGTAACAATGCCATATTTTTTATGAAGTCTTTTCAGGTCGTGCGTTATCTGTACGGTAAGCTTACAGCCTGTACAACCCAGGGGATGTCCCAGGGCGATGGCACCTCCATTGATGTTTACAATATCCGGGTTCATCTCTAACTTGCGGATCACAGCCAGGGCTTGCGAAGCAAATGCCTCGTTCAATTCAACGAGATCAATGTCTCCCAACTTCAATCCGGCCTGCTTTAATGCTTTAGGAACCGCTTCTACCGGGCCGATACCCATAATGCGCGGAGGTACGCCTGCCGAAGCACATGCTACAAGACGCGCTAAAGGTTGCAGTCCAAGCTCTTTCATCATACGCTCACTCATTACAATTACAAAAGCCGCCCCATCGCTTGTTTGCGAAGAATTCCCTGCGGTTACAGATCCTCCTGCAGCAAATACAGGCTTTAATTTAGAAAGCACTTCTATTGAAGTATCTGCACGTGGGCCTTCGTCTGTATCTACAACCGAGCTCTTCGTTTGTCTTTTGCCGTTAGCATCCACATAAATCCCTTCAACCGTTATGGGCAGAATGCCATTTTTAAAATAACCGTTCTTTATGGCATGGATAGCCTTCTGGTGCGACTGAAAGGCGAAGAGATCCTGGTCTTCACGGTTTACGTTATACTCCCTGGCAACAGCTTCCGCAGTAAGCCCCATGCTCAGGTAATAATCCGGATCGTCTTTTGCTATTGCGTATGAAGGCGCTACTTTCCATCCTGCGGTAGGTACAAGGCTCATGCTTTCCGTACCCCCGGCAACAATGCATTCGGCCTGTCCGCTTCTTATTTTTGCAGTCGCTATGGCTATTGTTTCAAGTCCCGAAGCGCAATAACGGTTCACAGTCATGCCCGGCACATCAAACCCCAGTGCACGTGCCGCTATGATGCGCCCCACCTGCAAGCCCTGCTCCGCTTCAGGTACCGCATTCCCCACGATCACATCGTCAATTCTTTTTGCCTCTAATTGAGGTACACCGGCAAGTACTCCTTTGATTACCTCCACCGCCAGATCATCGGATCTTGTGAATCGAAACCCTCCCTTTTTGGACTTTCCTACGGCTGTCCGGTATCCAGCAACAATATAAGCTTCCTGCATGGCTTTAAATTTAGTTGTTTATGCAACTTTAGTCATCAAAGGTAATTATTCCACTTATGTGTTCCAAACTCCCTAACTGGGTTATCATTTGTTAACTTGCGGCCTTATGTATATACTACTCCGAAGCTTTTTGTTTCTTTTTTCCCCGGAATGGGTACATTATTTTTCAATGAATACCCTGCGGGCTTTATGCGCTGTTGGTTTTATCCGCAACACGATCTGCAGCTTTTTTAAGCCAGCACTTCACAGCACTTTATTCCGCACATCACATGGCACACTTGAATTTAAAAACCCTGTGGGATTGGGAGCCGGCTTCGACAAAAATGCGCGCTACCTCCGGGAACTGGAGTGCCTGGGCTTTGGGTTTGTAGAAATTGGCACGGTTACACCAAAACCACAGTCCGGCAATGAAAAGCCAAGATTGTTCCGGCTTCCTGCAGATAAAGCATTGATAAACCGGATGGGATTTAACAACGATGGGGCCGATGCTATTGCGCAGCGGTTACATGCATGGCAGATACAACAAGCCCGCCATAAAACAAACAGGCTCATCATTGGTGGAAATATTGGCAAGAACAAATCCACTCCTAATGAAGAGGCATGGAAAGACTATGAAATATGCTTTAAAAAGCTTTTTGATTATGTAGACTATTTTGTGGTGAATGTAAGCTCACCCAACACGCCGGGACTTCGCGCTTTACAGGATAAAGATTCGCTCAGGCAAATTTTATCCAATCTCCAAAACATCAATGCCTCTTATAAACAATCTAAACCAATATTGCTGAAAATAGCTCCGGATCTTACAACAGGGCAGGTAGAAGATGTGATTGAACTGGCAATGGAAATAAAATTAGATGGCATTGTAGCCACTAACACTACCATCAGCCGGGAAAAGCTAAAAACCCCTGCTCATATCCTTGAAAAAATTGGCGCCGGAGGATTGAGCGGAAAGCCTGTGAAAGAGCGGTCAACAGAAGTATTACGTCAAATAGTATCAAAAACAAACGGCACTGTACCTGTTATAGCCAGTGGTGGAATATTTACAGGCATCGATGCGATGGAAAAAATGCAGGCAGGCGCTGTGCTGGTGCAGGTATGGACCAGCTTTATTTACGAAGGTCCGGGAATTGTAAAAAAAATCTGTAAGTCGCTGGGCTAATTTGCAAACAACCCACGTGCAGTCACCGATTCATTAGTACCTTTTACCTGGCTTCCTTTGTGAATGCTTTGCAGGGTATGCAACACTATTATGGCAAAAATTACAAGGAGTAAAGTGATAAGGCTTTTGTGAATAACTAAACGTTTCATGCAGTTGAATTAAATACTTATGGTGTTTTTATATTGCTTGCCGCACAAATATCGGAGTTGTAATCAAGAATAAAAATTTATATTATTTAATCAGAAGTTACCCTTATCCGCTTATACTTGTTACTACTTAAAATCCATGCCGGTTTTCAATTTTAAAGCAAGAGGTATTTAATTTCCTTTATATATATCCAGGAGCCCTTCCGGTAAAAAAACGAAGACCTGCCTGTTTTTATTATCAACTTCCTTTAATGTTTCCTGGTTAAGGGGTATAAGCGCTTCTTTTCCTTCAATTATCACTTTACAAAGCACCTGGAAAGGCTGCTCAATTACTTCCACAATTTCTCCGATATCCTCACTGTCATTTATCAACCGGTAGCCCAGTAATGCAATAGGGGCTGATTTTGAAGCTAATTTATTAAAATGCTCCCCGGTAACCCATACCTCCTTTTGAAGCAGCCTGGCTGCCATTTCCCTTGTCGTAACGTCTTCCAACTGCAGGTATAGCTCGTTATCGCTTTTAACCCGGCAGGTGCTGATGAAATAAGGGAGAAAGCTTTCTTTCCTGTTCTCAATAAATATCGCTTCCACGCCTTTCAGCGAAGTTTTTTTACCAAGGCTGTGCACTACTATCACTTCTCCGTTCAACCCAAAGGCTGATACTATTTTACCTATTTTAAAATATTCAGGCACCTTTATATTTTAGCTGATTGAAAAATAAAGCAGTCAATAAAAAAGCCCTGCAGCAAAAACTGCAAGGCAAATTTTTTCAGAGTAATCGAAGAAACCTTTTATGATCAGTTCTCTTCTTCTTTTTGTTCCGCTCTGCGGGGAGCAATAGGTCTTCTCGGCCTTCTTGACTTAGCAGCTTCCTCCTGTTTCTTTTTGATGCTGCCTTCATGTTCTTCGTGCCATTTCTGGAACTTGGACATGGCGGTAGCTTCATCAAACAAACCCAGGCTTACACCACGCAATAAATGCTTAAGGTATAAAACGCCCTTGTAAGATAAAATTCTGCGAACCGTGTCAGTTGGCTGAGCTCCTTTTTGCAACCAGTCTAATGCTTTTTGTCTGTCTAATTGTACAGCAGCAGGTTGTCCCAATGGATTGTAGGTTCCGATCTTCTGGATGAATTTTCCATCCCTTGGCGCACGGGCATCGGCTACCACTATAAAGTAGAAGGGTCTCTTCTTGCTCCCGTGACGTTGCAGTCTGATTTTAACAGCCATAAAAAATAAACATTTTAAATGGGTGATTAATTGTGTTTTCTTTCTAAAAGGCTTGCGAAGATATTGCCTTGCAAACTATTTCCCAAAATTAAAAGTACAAAAATATCAACGTTTCCCAAAACCCATTCTGCCCATAGGCATCTTATTCATCATTTTCATCATTTGTTTCATCTGCTCAAATTGCTTCATAAACTGGTTTACGTCAGCCAGCTCTTTGCCCGCGCCTTTGGCTATCCGCGTTTTACGGCTGGGATTTATACTATCCGGGTTGGCTCTTTCATAAGGCGTCATGGAATTAATCATGGCTTCTATCCCTTTAAATGCATCGTCATTAATGTCTACATCCTTAATGGCCTTCCCTACCCCGGGGATCATCCCCATCAGGTCTTTCAGGTTACCCATTTTTTTAATTTGTTGCAGTTGATCCAAAAAATCCTGGAAATCAAACTGGTTCTTCCGCATTTTCTTCTGCAGCCTGGCAGCCTGGGCTTCATCAAACTGAGCCTGGGCTTTTTCAACCAGCGTGGTGATATCTCCCATCCCCAGTATACGCTGGGCCATCCTTTCCGGGTAAAACACGTCCAGCGTATCCAGCTTTTCGCCACTGCTGATAAATTTAATCGGCTTCTGAACAGTGTATTTGATAGAAAGCGCTGCGCCGCCTCTTGTATCGCCATCCAGCTTGGTTAATACAACGCCGCTGAAATCAAGCCGGTCGTTGAATGTCTTTGCGGTATTTACGGCATCCTGCCCGGTCATGGAATCCACCACAAAAAGGATTTCCTGCGGCTTCACAGCGTTTTTAATGTTCTCCACCTCGGCCATCATCGCTTCATCTACCGCCAAACGGCCGGCAGTATCTATTATAACGACATTTTTGTTTTTGCTCCTCGCTTCTTTAATAGCATTTTGGGCTATAGAAACCGCGTTTTTATTTTCGGGCTCACTATATACGTCCACCTCAATTTGCCCGCCCAGCACTTTCAACTGGTCAATTGCCGCGGGGCGGTAAATATCGGCAGCCACCAATAAAGGCGATTTGCCTTTTTTTGCTTTAAGATAATTAGCCAGCTTACCGCTAAAGGTTGTTTTACCGCTACCCTGCAGCCCGGCAATTAAAATGACGGCCGGATTGCCATTTATATTGAACTCGCTTTCCGAACCGCCCATCAGCGCTGCCAGCTCATCCTTAACGATCTTTACCATTAACTGGCCGGGACTGATGGCAGTAAGCACTTTTTCCCCCAGTGCTTTTGTTTTTACCGTATCTGTAAACTCTTTTGCTATTTTATAGTTCACATCGGCATCTACCAGCGCACGCCGGATATCCTTTACCGTATTGGCAATATTCAATTCGTTAATTCGCCCTTCGCCCTTTATCTGCTTCAGGGCCGAATCCAGCCGCTCCGACAATGATTCAAACATAGAATTGCTTTATTTCATCTTTTGAATAAAACAGCGGTTGTATTCCGCGTGCATAAAAAAAGCGAACAAAATCAGATTGTTCACTTTTAAAAATGCGTTGCAAAGTTACGTAAAGATGGCTAGAATTATGTACCCAGGTAAGTTTTTAAAAGTTTGCACCGGGAGGTGGTTCTAAGCTTGGTGATAGCCTTGTCTTTGATCTGCCTCACCCGTTCACGGGTAAGGTTAAACCGTTCGCCAATGTCTTCCAGGCTCATTGCGTTTTCTATGCCTATACCAAAAAAGAAACGGATCACATCCTGCTGACGGTCGGTAAGCGCATGAAGCGATCGCTCTATTTCCTTTTTTAAAGACTCGTGGTGCGTAATTTTATTATCTACACTGTCAGCATTCGGGTTTTCCATTACATCCACCAGGGTGCTGTCTTCTCCTTCCGACAGGGGGGTATCCATACTTACATGGCGGGCTGCCACTCCCAATGTGGCGGCAATTTCATCAATATCTATTTCCAGTATTTCAGCCAGCTCTTCGGGGGAAGGCTCTCTTTCGTATTCCTGCTCCAGTTGCTGGAATGCCTTATTGATGCGGTTGGTAAGTCCTACTTTATTCAGCGGCAGTCTTACAATACGAGACTGTTCGGCCAGTGCCTGCAGAACGCTTTGCCTGATCCACCAAACCGCATAGGAGATGAATTTGAATCCCCTGGTTTCATCAAAGCGCTGGGCGGCTTTAATAAGCCCCAGGTTACCTTCATTAATAAGATCCGGTAACGACAATCCCTGGTTTTGATACTGCTTTGCCACGGATACAACAAAGCGGAGATTGGCTTTTGTAAGCCTGTCCAGGGCTTTCTGATCTCCCTGTTTAATACGCTCTGCAAGTTTTACTTCTTCTTCGGGACCTATCAGTTCGACTTTTCCTATTTCCTGCAGGTATTTTTCAAGGCTTTGAGACTCACGATTGGTTATTGATTTCGTGATTTTGAGTTGACGCATGCTCATAAGCCTTCATTTTTAAGAGGTTTAACGGAAATCATTTTACATAGGGATTTGCTATAAAACGCTGGCTACCATAAGATATTGTACCTACAGCAATTTAGGCAAAATGAATGTATAAGAAAAAAATATTATTATTACGTCGCTCATTCTTCTTGAAAAAATAACAGAAGCCGCTCTTTTGTTACCCCCTTTTAAGAAAAATATTATTCAAAAAACTTTGAGGCTTCCATTATTTTTATATTATTGCAGGCTATCTCTATATATGACCAACAGATTTTGACAAATGAGTAAAAAACAACTATATACATTAGAATACCCGGTTCGATGCTCGCCTACGATCCTTTATGAGTTTTTATCAACGCCGGCAGGGCTGCAGGAGTGGTTTGCTGACAGGGTGGATGAGAGGGATATGATTTTTAGCTTTACCTGGAAGGACTCTACGGATAAAGCCGAAGTGCTGGAAGGAGAGGAAGACAGGTTTATCCGTTTTCACTGGCTGCATGCTCCTAAAGATGAATTTTTTGAATTTGCAATAGAAAAATCGGAGGTTACCAACCAGACAATCCTGGTTATTAAAGACTTTGCGGAAAAAAGAGACATTGCCGATCAAAGCCGGTTGTGGGACTACCAGGTAAAAGAACTCTTTCACCGGCTGGGCAACTGATCTTTCATCGCATTTACCAATTGCCTGAATTTTTCGGAAAATACGTCTTCCGACCCGTTCCATCTTTTGAGAGGCAAAAAGCTGCTAAGCTTGACAAATGGCATTCCATGATCGCTTACAAGTTGCCTGTTCGTTTCGTTTAAGGGTATGTGTGTGGCATTAGAAAAATGATGTAGCCATTCATCGTCATGCGCCTGAAAGTACCAGTCGTTACCGCCGCCTGCCAACGCTTCAGTAACAGCCAAAGCAAATTTTTCTTTGTATTTTCCTTTGAGATGTAACGTGATGCTCATATCATTTCCCCACCAAAACATCGTGCGCACAGCCAGTATATCAGTCTGCGTAAAATGCCTCGGATAATCAAGCATTACATAAGGAAGTCCGTTATAGTGCTCGCCCTTGGCAATTTTGGGTGACTGCATAACCGGTAAAAACGAGAAAACATCTCCGGAATATTGCCGGTAACAGTTTGCCAGATCGCCAAAATACCGACATATTTTTTCAACAATGCGATTCTTTGTTAAAATCCAGCCGGCATTTAACGCCAGGTGCAGTTCCTCTTCTGAAAGCTGTATTTTTGCATCATTCATCCAATAAAGGTATTGCAGTAACCAACAGAAGCATTCAACGTGATAAAAAAACTAGACAAGCTCATTCTTAAAGCCTTTATTGGTCCTTTTATTGTCACTTTTTTTATTACGCTGTTCATCCTGATACTCCAGTTTTTCTGGAAATACATAGATGATCTCGTAGGCAAGGGGCTCGACGCACTGACTATTATCCGGCTAACCGGCTATGTAAGCGCTACCGCCGTACCGTTGGCTTTGCCCCTGGCTGTACTTATTTCGTCGATCATGACATTTGGAAAGCTGGGAGAAAGCTTTGAAACGGTGGCCGTTAAGTCGGCAGGCATTCCTCTTTTGCGATTTATGCGTCCTCTTTTCCTCGTGTCTGTTTTAATATCAGTGGTGGCCTTCCTGTTTTCAAATTATGTGATCCCGGTGGCGCAGCTAAAATTTCAAACCCTTTTATACGATATAACGGTAGCCAAACCGGCATTCAACCTGAAGGAAGGCGTTTTTTTCCGGGAGTTTGAGGGGTATACCATTAAAGTGGGGAAGAAAGAGAAGGATAATACAACCATACATAACATTATCATCTTTGAAAAAAATTACAGCTTACAGGATAACATCATTGTGGCCGAACATGGAAAGATGAACATAAGTGCCGATAAGAAATTCCTTGAGTTTTATCTTGAAAATGGCTGGCGCAATGAAGAACGGGGTCCATCCTACAGCATTAATACCGACTATATAAGGCTGGGCTTTAAAAATTATAAAAAAGTATTCGACCTGAGCTCATTTAAAATGATGCGCACGCCCGACAGCCTTTTTAAGGATAACTTCAGGATGCTGAACGTAAAGCAGCTAAATAAATCAATTGACTCATTAAAGCGGACTGCCTTAAAAGAGATGGAGAAAAAAACAGATCGCGAAATAGGGATCAATTATGATTTTGTCCGCAAAGAGATCAACCCGCCTAAAACCCCGGTTGCAACCGTTACAATACCCGAATCTGCCATTGCTATTAAGGAAGGCGTTAAACCCCTGGCTCCCAAAAACCTGAAATACGATTCCCGCCGCAAACCTTCAATGGAAATATGGGAATGGCCAAAGCCTGTTGGATACGAACAGCTACTTCCGGATTCGGTACGAAAGCCAATACTTTCAAGGGCCATAGATAAAGTAAGCACGGCAAAAAACAACCTGGATGCCATTGCGGAAGAAGGAAAGATAAAGCGAAAAGAACTGCGCTTTCATCTTATAGAATGGCACAGGAAATTCAGCCTGTCGTTTGCCTGTATTGTACTCTTTCTCATCGGGGCCCCTCTTGGGTCTATTATCAGGAAAGGAGGAATGGGCATGCCACTGGTGATTGCAGTTATCTTCTTCCTTATTTTTCACCTGTTAAATATGTTTGGTGAGAAATTTGTACGTGAAGACATCACCGGAGCTTTTACAGGCATGTGGATGTCGACACTGGTATTGTTGCCTATAGGTTTTTTTCTAACCTATAAAGCCATGCACGATTCCCAGCTCTTTAACAAGGAGTTTTATTACCGGCTCTTCAAAAAGATCCGGATATTTCTCAATCAATTAAAAATATCCAAAGCCTGAACGGCCATTTTACATACATATGACCAACTGGAAGATCATTGGCTTTTTCTTTGCCGGGACACTTATTTTACTGTTGCTCCTCAGGTGGCAGGGAAGAACCCTGTATACCCCTGCTGCACCAAAAGGGATCGTATCTCTTGAGCTCAGCAGCAACCCCGGCGCTGCAAACGCCATCGCCCATGAGTGGCGGCCAACCTTAATAAATGCATTCCGATGGAATATGCTGCTTGATTTTTTTGTTATTCCGTTTTACGGGCTGTTCCTGTATTCCCTGTGCGGCTACTTTTCGGTTCTTTATAAGCAGGGTATCTTCCAGCGGGCCGGGGTATTAATGGCATTTGGCAGTTTAATGGCAATGTTATTTGATGCCGGTGAAAACATACTTATGATTATCTCCATTCATTGGGTCATTACCCCTGTAACTACCCTGCTTACCAGTGTGTTTGCTGTTCTTAAGTTTGGATTGATCCTGCTGGCTATATTGTATATACTTGTATCGGCTGTATGCATGCTGTTGGGAAAATGGTTGTCAGGAGGTGAAGTGGAAGGTAAAGGGTGAAAGGCGGGCAATTCATCAACAGGGCCTTCCATAATTGGCTCAGCCTTTGCCGGAACCTCGTGCAGGGGCAGTTGGACCAACAAAGGCTGATTATGACTTGCAATCGGGGGCGAAGATAGTATTTTGAACTACCCGGCCAAATGATTATAATCAAAATAAAAGTCAAAATTATTATGTACAATAAACGCCGGTAATCTCATTACATTCATGCATTTCTGCCTACATTCGTTCTGCTGTATTTTACCTGAAAATTTTTGATCATGCAATCATGGAAAGAATATCAATCGGCTAATAAAGAACGTTTTTTAAACGAATTGCTGGAGTTACTGCGCATTCCTTCTGTAAGCGCCAGAAGTGAAAATAAAAAAGACATGGCAGCCTGTGCGGAGGCTGTTCAAAAAAAGCTGCTGGAAGCAGGCGCCGGTAAAGCGGAAATATTCCCTACTGACGGACACCCGGTAGTATACGCTGAAAAGATCATCGATGCCGATCAGCCCACTGTACTGGTGTACGGGCATTACGATGTTCAGCCTGCAGACCCCCTTGAGCTATGGAACAGTGGTCCTTTTGATCCTGTGATTAAGGATGGAAAAATTTACGCAAGAGGTTCCTGCGACGACAAGGGACAGTTTTATATGCACGTAAAAGCGCTGGAAACACTGGTTAAAACCAATACCCTCTCCACCAATATCAAATTCATCATTGAGGGAGAAGAAGAAATAGGATCCCCCAATCTTGCAAAATTTGTCACTTCTCATAAAGACCTGCTCAAAGCAGATGTTATCCTGATAAGCGATACAGCCATGATCAGTATGGATACGCCATCTATTGACATCGGCGTCCGTGGACTGTCTTACATTGAAGTTGAAGTAACGGGGCCCAACCGCGATCTTCACAGCGGAGTATATGGCGGGGCCGTAGCCAATCCTATCACGATACTCGCAAAAATGATCGCCTCCTGCCACGATGAAAACAACCATATTACGATCCCCGGCTTTTATGATGCTGTAGTTGAATCAACCCCGGCAGAAAGGAAATTAATGGCTGAAGCGCCTTTCAGCGAAGAGGAATATAAAAAAGATCTCGGCGTTTCTTCTTTATGGGGCGAAAAAGGATATACCACCAATGAAAGAACCGGCATTCGTCCTACGCTTGAGCTGAACGGGATATGGGGCGGTTATACCGGTGAAGGCGCTAAAACGGTGTTGCCTTCAAAGGCTCACGCAAAAATTTCGGCCCGACTGGTGCCTGACCAATCGTCTGCCGATATTACAACAAAGCTGTTGAATTACTTCCGGAGCATTGCTCCTGACGGCGTAACCGTAAAAGCAGAAGAACATCATGGAGGAGAGCCCTATATGACGCCTATTGACTCAGTTGCTTACAAGGCCGCCGCCAAAGCCATCGAAACTACTTTCGGCAAATCGCCCATCCCGGTACGCGGCGGTGGAAGCATCCCTATCTGCGCTCTTTTTGAAAAGGAACTGGGAATAAAAATTGTTTTCATGGGCTTTGGATTAGACAGCGACAACCTTCATTCGCCCAACGAAAAATTTGACATTTTTAATTTTTACAAAGGCATAGAAACCATTCCTTATTTCCACCGGTATTTTGCGGAAATGAGTAAATAAAAACGCATTGCATTGCAGTTTGTCATGCTGACGCAGGAAGCATCTGCCTTCGCTATGATGCCTGTTTGCATATATGCATTGCGTTGCAACAGATTCCTCGTACCTCGGAATGACAAGCTAGAGAAATATATATTGAACAATAGTACAAATACGGAACGATTGATCCACTGCTGAACATAGCCCATTGTTTGTCATGCCGAAGTATGAGGCATCTATCTTCGCTCCAGTCACTGGTTACATATTTATAGCCTTTTGCTATAGATTCCTCTCCCGACCTTCGGTTGGGATCGGAATGACAAACAAAAGGAAGAGGAATGAACTGTGGAGATAGTTCCAGACACCACAGCCCTCCCTGTCATTTCAAAACGCTTTAGCTGTACAAATGGATTACTCAATATCACATCCACGCAACCCGGGTGATACGCTTATACCAGGCTGAACGAATCGCCATCAAACAACCCCTTGTCGCTTAGCTTCAGATGCGGGATGACCAGCAAAGCCATGAATGAAAGCGTCATATAGGGAGCACTGAGCGAAGAACCCAGATCTTTGGCAGCTTTATCTATTGCAGCATATTGACGCGCTATTCCGTAACCGTCTTCATCGCTCATTAATCCTGCTACAGGCAAAGGCAATATCATTTCATTGTCTTTCGAATAAAGGCTTACTCCTCCTTTATGACGGATGATGCTGTTTACAGCCTTGCATATGCTTTCATCATCTGCACCCACAGCTACTATATTATGACTATCATGCGCAACCGAAGAGGCGATGGCCCCCTTCTTTAATCCGAAATTTTTGATGAATGCGACCGCTACCGGTGCATTGCGGTAACGGTTCACCACCACTATTTTTAAAATATCTTTTTCTATATCTGCTGCCTTTACAAATCCCTGCTGCCATTTCCCGGTAATCAGTTGTCCGTCGAATGCTTCTATTACAGGAGCATTTTCATTTAAGGAAATGATCCCTTCACCTGAAAAATCACTTGCAGCTTTCATTGAACATGAAAAATTATTAACCCGGGGCAACCTGCTGTTCTGCGGAAGCTGAATGTTCGACATTCCGTTTTCCGCCACCAGCGAACCTTTTATATAAGTTTGAAGTACTTCAAAATGCGTGAGATTGTTGACCAGGATAAAATCGGCGTTGTCTCCCTCCTGCAGCAAACCGGTTTCCAGCTTATAATGCTTTACAGGATTGATACAGGCCGCCTGCAATACATGAAATACATCTATACCCTTCGCTACTGCCCGGGCGCATAGCTGGTTGATATGTCCTTCCGCAAGACTGTCAGGATGTTTATCATCGCTGCAAAACATTATTTTATCAGGATAATCATGCAGGAGGTCAATTAACGCGTCAAAGTTTTTAGCGGCGCTTCCTTCTCTTATTAAAATGAACATACCATTTTTAAGCTTGTACAAGGCTTCTTCCCTTGTAAAACACTCATGATCTGTTGAAATACCAGCCGCGATGTATTGTCTGGCCTGCTCTCCCGTCAATCCCGGCGCATGCCCGTCCACAGGCTTGCCCAACTCATGCGCCGCTTTGATTTTCGCCATCACTTCAGCATCCTGCATCAATACTCCGGGAAAATTCATCATCTCGCTCAGGTATTTAATTTCAGGTTTTTGCAGCAATTGCCTTATCTCGCTTACATTTAATGCAGCGCCTGCTGTTTCGAAGTTCGTTGCGGGAACGCAGCTTGGCGCACCAAAATAAAATCCAAAAGGCACTCTTTTCCCATCTGCGATCATGTATTCCACCCCTTCCATTCCACATACATTGGCAATTTCATGAGGATCGCTTACTGTTGCAACGGTGCCATGCACTACTGCCAAACGCGCAAATTGAGAAGGTGTCAGCATGGAGCTTTCTATATGAACATGCGCATCAATAAAGCCGGGTAAAAGGTAAGGCAACCGGTCTTCGATATTCCGGTTGAACAACTTTTCAACAGATTGAATTTTATCATTCAATATCGTAACGGCAGCGGGAAATACATCCCTGTCCTGTATGTCTATAAAGTTTGCCTTAATGATCATAATTTTCAAGGTATTTAAACTTACTAAAAAAACAAGTTGCTTCCATCGTGAAATTACAAATCCAGAAATTCATAAACCCTACCCTTCCGCCATGAAAAGAATCATTGCCAGAGCTGACCCAAAAGCATTGCGATCCCGACCAAAGGTTGGGAAAAGCAATCCCAAATACTTAAGCCATTATCGTTCAATGAGATTACTTTCCCGACACAGT
Organism: Chitinophagaceae bacterium; assembly: GCA_019638615.1. Classification (GTDB taxonomy): domain Bacteria; phylum Bacteroidota; class Bacteroidia; order Chitinophagales; family Chitinophagaceae; genus Agriterribacter. The sequence goes on from JAHBTL010000008.1 coordinate 130,009, forward strand.
CGGGATTCCTCCCCAGAATACGTTCAACGACCTTTGGGTCAACCCGAATAATTTCAGTTTTGCTGCTCCTCCAACCGTTACTTCTTTTACGTCTGTATCTGTTGCTCCCGGCCTGATCGTTACAGGTACCGGTACCAATTTTACCGGCGCTACTCAGGTTACCATAGCAGGTGTGAGTGCCGTTTTTACTGTTGTTCCCACCACCTCTGTCACGCTGTGGACAGCCTGTTTATCACTAGCAGGTAATGCAATACAGTCAGCTCTTCCGCTCATATATTGCAGTTGAATTATAGTTTTCCCAAAGGAATGTATTGGATTAAAGTGGGAGGACAGAACAGGTTCTGCAAACAGTTACCGGCAATAATACTGTAACCCTGCTTCTACCGATAAAATAAAAAAGAGGCTGTCCTGTGGTGGAACAGCCTCTTTCATTTGGGAACAATCGCTTGATCAATTTAAGAGGTACCAGGAAGCCGGGTTAACCCGGTTATAAAATTTCACCAGGTCACGCCCACCTCCTTCCCGGTCGGGTTGAATGATGATCAGGAGACGGCAGGACACCAAATCTATTATACCATCCGGCCTTGCAGCAAAGCTGCCTGCTTGTGGTGTTGAAGTTCCCAGTGTGGAAAGCACTGTATTGGAGCTAAGCGTCCATGTTCCTTCCAGGAAGCTGCGATCGAAATCTTCTTTTACCACACCCGGGGCTACCCCGCAAAAATTACTTTCTTTAGGGTAAGGATCAGCTGAAATAAACTCTGTCAGCCCCGCATAAGTGCCGTCTTCGAAGAATTTATACAATTCATTGGGCCAGTTAAAAAAAGTCCTGAACATTAAAGATGCTTTATCCTTATCTGCGCAACTTGCAGTGTATTCGGAAGTAGTACCCCCATGACAACAACCGAAAATGCGCTGACCTTCGATACCCCACAATTTATGAGGCGCATTAAAAAAAAGATCCTCTCCCAAAGGATCGCTAGTATTCGGTATAAAAGACATGCTCCAAAACCAGGACTCTCCTTGTTTTGTAAGAAGCCCGCATTCACCCCGGAGATCCGCTGTTGGCTCAGCAATTTCAACCGGTACGGTAATTTCACCCAGCGTCTGGCCGGTTGAATCGTGAGGAACAAGCGTTACTTCAAAAGGAGGCGCCCCTCCGGCCGGGGGTACACCGGAAAGATCTTCCAAACCTTTCGGATCAATTCCAACAAGTATCATAGATACGGTATCGCTGGCAGCAATATCAGGCACTTCGGGCACATCATAATAAAAGGTTCCGCCGATTGATCCTGCCTGCACCTGTATATATACCCCTGCTACGTCTTTCGTTGTATCCTCATGCAGAAATTCTATTGGAAGCTTCCATTTATCAACCAGATAGAGTGTGTCTTTGAATGATATTTTTAAAGAACTGCCCGCCGGGCCTTGGGGGATGCTCCCGGTTACTTTTGTAGCATTCTTAAACCTGAGATGATTGGAAATGATGTCAGCGGCTTTGGTGTCATCGTTACGGGGGGGATCAGTATTATCCTGGCCGGGTGTTTTCCTGCATGAGCACAACAATGCTGCAGTCAATACCATTAACCACAAGCTGTATACAGGTTGTACATGTTTCATTGTATTTGTTTTTGTAAATACAAAGCTATTGCGGCAACGTTCGGATGTATAGAATAAAATTTACCTGCTATTGTTCCGACAGCAGGTTCTCGTAGAAGTAATAAACAATGGATTTTGTATTAATGTATTCAAGTGGTGTATAGCCAGTGAAGGATTTGAATTCACGAATGAAATGGCTTTGGTCTGCAAACCCCGAATCATAAGCAAAGCCAGCCCATGATCTGACCAGGCATTGCGAAATATTTTGAACAGCCCGATCGAAACGGATCATTTTTTTAATGGCATTGGGTCCTGTTCCGGCATGATTTTTAAACAGGTGGATAGCGTGTTTCTGGCTATAGCCCAGGTGCCTGCTCACCAGTTCCGATACAGATATTCCGGGATCATTGATTTTCTTTTCAAGGTGATTCCATTGGGCTATTTGCGGCAATGAACAGTTGGACAAATGGGCTAAGATCCAATCATTAAGTACGGTAAAAACCGAGACGTCATCCTTTGCTTCAAGTAAGCGTTGCTGCACTACCGATATTTCATTTCCCCATACACTGGTGGCTGAAAGGTTTTTATCTGTAAAATGATAAGCAGGAATTTTGAATAAGTGATTAAAGCCGAAAAGGGTGAAACGCATTCCCACCATGTAGTAATTTGCAGGCGGAAAAAAGTCAAAATAAGTATGCCGCAGCCCGGATACAATACTGTCTTCAATAACAGGAGCCTGTTCCCCGATATAACTTTTGCCGCTGACTTTATCGCCGAGGTTAAAAAAGATTTCAAATTTATTATTGGGGAAAAGCCTTTCAGGGATTTTCGTTCCGTTCCCTTTCATGATCACAAAATGATCAACAACGGCATTTACCGGAAAACCCGGTATCAAAAGTGTATAATTAATATGGTTACGGATAAATGAAAACATTGTATCCAGTCCTGTTTTTTATATAATGACTACTCAGGCTGCGAACCATTTGTAATCGCTTCGTTTGATCTGGAATTAAATTTCGGTATTCCCGTGATAGAAAACAACTACCGGATTAGTGATGAAGTATCCCCAAAACCGGGCAGAAAATACAGTATGGCGCTGACCATCAGCACAATCCCATGGATTTGCCTCTCTCGCCGCAAAATCCATTTAACTCAATGCAGCACACGGGCTGGATCGCAGTGACCGTTCGCGGGAGATCCGTCATTTCGAGTAAACGATTAGAGAGCTCAATCATTGGGTCGTGACAAGTTGTATTCTTTTACAGTTTTTGCATACGTCTTGATTTGGAGAAAATATATCAGGGTTCTGTTGCTGAGTTCACAGTAGTGCGAAAGCCTAATCAATCCCGCAAAAGCGGGACGGGAAATGGCGGTAATCATTTCCCGGCGGCTTTTTGCGTTACTTTTTTCCGCAAAAAAGTAACAAAGAAACCAGCGCCAGGCATTGTGGTTGAAAAGAAAGCGAGTTTTATAAGTAACAAACCCGCAGTTCATACTTTATTGATAAATAGTGAACTGAATAATATGTATTCTAGGTACGAGGAGATTGTAGCAGAAGATTACAAATATACAAGAGCAGATGCCGATCCCGAACACTCGGGATTGGCATGACAAACTGTAGTGCAGTGTTCGGCATTAGTGCAAAAGTTCAACAATCGTACGATAAGCTCCTGATGCTGTTCTTGTTTCTGTTTATGCAATAACACATCCTGCAAGAAATGGACAAAGCAATAACTTTGGCAGAGTTGTGTACGCTGTTTTATTTTTGTCAAAACTTCTTGTATGAAATTTCCTTTTCCGGTTTCTATAGAATGGGTGGCTGATTTGATCGGTGCACGTCCTGTTGGCAACCTTAGTGCGTCCGTAACGGGCATCAATGAAATTCACCGGGTGGAAGAGGGCGACCTTGTTTTTGTAGATCATCCCAAATACTATAAAACATGCATTGAATCTGCAGCCACCTGCATTATCATTAATGAGGAAACAGCATTCCCTTCCCATAAAACATTATTGGTGACGGAGCAACCATTTGAAGCATACCTTACTATTGTACGACACTTCCGTCCGTATGAACCTGCTGTTAAAGCCATCAGCGATTCTGCTGTGATCGGTGAAGGTGCAAGGCTGTCGCCGGGTGTAGTTATAGGGCATCATGTACAAATAGGGAAGAACTGTGTGTTGCATCCGAATGTTACCATACTGGATCATTCTGTTATAGGCGATAACGTAGTGATACAGGCCGGAACAGTGATTGGCTCGGACGCTTTTTATTATAATACTAAAAAGAACCGGGAGGTATGGTACAAACGGATGGAAAGCTGCGGCAGGGTGGTGATCGAAGACGATGTGGAAATTGGCGCGGGCTGTACCATCGACAGAGGCGTAACCCATGATACAGTAATAGGTAAAGGAACAAGGATAGATAATATGGTGCATATAGGGCACGATACCATACTTGGTAAAAACTGTTTGCTGGCAGCACAGGTAGGCATAGCAGGAGGAGTAGAAATAGGCAACGGCGTTACACTCTGGGGGCAGGTAGGGATCAGTAAAACGTTAACCATTGGTGATAATACCACCGTGCTTGCAAAAAGTGGCGTGGCTGCATCGTTGGAAGGTGGTAAAATATATTTTGGCTCTCCTGCAGAAGATGCAATAATAAAAAAGAGAGAGCTGGTTTGGATAAAACGCATCCCGGAATTATGGAAAAAGGCAATGGGGCAATGATCAGATCCCTGCCTTCTTTCTTTTATTGATACAACGACCCTGTTACTGTTGCATCACAGGCGCTGCGGTTGAATCAGGTACAGGTGCGGAAGTACTGTCAACCGGGGCAGCCGGAGGTACAACAGGTTCGGGTGGCGACGCGGGCTGGAAAGGCTGATTGGGATAATAATTGTATGGAAGGAAGTCTGCCATTTTTTCCCAGGCCCAATAACCCAAAGTCAGCACATCTTTTTGATCAAAATAAAAACCGTTTTCTTCTATTACTATTCCGTCTGCCAGGTCAAGAATAGAAATTTGCAAAGGAGTGCTCAATGGCAATTTGCTTACAGTTAAATAAGCAGGGTCCGGCTTTTCTTCTGAATATACTACTCTTAGCTTGCCGGGGAAGAACAAACCGATCTTGGGATAATCCGTCATATCATAGTAAGTCGTATCATACGGATTCATTACAGGTTTGCTTTTATTGGTGTTATCGTCTATCATTTCAATTTTATATCCGTCTTTCCGCAGGGTACTGTCGCGGTAAGCTCTCATGAATTGCAATACGGAGCCATTATATGCTTTCAGCCTGTGTTCTTTCCAGGTCATTTTCTCTTCTACGGAACCTTCCATTTCTTCATAAAAAGGAAACCCGGTGTACAATGTTTTACCATCGTTGTACTCATGCACAAAAGAGTCGAGCTGGTATTTAATAACATATCCCAATGCCTTGTTCCTGATAACCAGGATGGAATCAGTAATTACTTTCAGCCTGTTTTTTTTCTTGCTGTAAAAAAAGCGCAATACTTCGGGATTATCAATGGTGCACTCTTTACTGTTGGCTGTTTTGCCAATGAAATTATCCTTCAAAAAACCTCCATACTTTTCCCAGCCGTTCCGCACCTCGGTAGTAGCTACAATGGCCACTTCTTCCAGACTTTTTTCTTTGGCCTTCATTTCAATAACCAGGCTGCTCACTTCCGGCATGTTATCACTAATGCGTATTGACTGGGTTTCCATTCCCATAAAAGATACGGCAAGATCATAGCCGCCGTTATTAAGTGTAAGATGGAAATTGCCTTCGGCATTGCTGACGGTACCGATCGTGGTGTTCTGGCAGAAAACCGAAGCGCCCTGCAATGGCTGTTGGGTAACTGCGTCTATTACCTTACCTGCTACGCGAAAGGTTCCCTGTGCCAATAAAACAGCAGGAAAAGCAAACATCAGGAACAGCCAGGACATTTTTTTCATACCGGGAAATTTTGATAAGATATTTTTTGAGAACAGGGTAAAAGTAAAATAAGCCGTTACCACATGTCAAATGCTTTGCCACTTTTTCTTAACGGAAAGATATATAATAACATATACCCGGGGGAATTATTGCCCTGACTGATAGACCGCACAATATTCCGTAATGGTTTGATCCAAAGGCTTATACGTAAAGCCTGGCAAATATTGCAACAACTTTGAGTTATCGTACATTGTTTTTCGCCGGGCTGTGCGGGCTGTTTCTCTGGTAATTAAGGGTTCCATTCCGGTAAAAAAGCTCCTCCATTTTTCGAACATACAGAGCACTCTTATAACGGATGATGGCGCTTTCCTGTGAGGCGGCTTTTTTCCAAATGCCTTTGCCATGGATGTGAACACCGATCTGAATGGAAGGTTTTCCGCGCTTACTATAAACTTTTCGGCCGTTATATCGCTGTCCATCAGTCCTATCATCGCTTTGGCTACATCTTCCGCATCTACAAACCCGCCTGAACCATCGGTATACCATACAAACTCTTCCCATACTTTCTTGAATAACGATGAAGATCCATCGTTCCAGTCGCCTACGCCTAAAATGGTTGATGGATTGATGATCACCGCACTCAATCCCTCGCTTATACCCCGCCATACTTCCAGTTCTGCAAAGTATTTGCTTCTGCCATAGTTGGAGTTATTTTTGTCTTCTTCATTCCATTGATCTTTTTCCGAAGCAGGCACGCCGTCCTTCTTTCTGCCCAATGCAGATACAGAACCTACATGCACCAGCTTTCGTACACCTGTTCGCAGGGCAGCGTTCACCACATTAGCGGTTCCTTCTGCATTGATCTTCAGCATTTCGTATTTTCTTGCCGGGTTAAAAGATACGATGGCTGCGCAATGGTATACTTCCTGCGCCTGCGCCATAGCCTCTTCTAATATCACGGTATCCAGTACATCCCCCTTTATCCAGTGAACTGATTTTGCATAATCGGTATCAGGAATAGCCGTGCGGTACAAAGCGGATACGGGTTTGCCTTGTGCTACCAGGGCACGTAATAAATAACTGCCTAATAAACCCGTACCGCCTGTAACAAATATCATGATGAAAAAAGTAAATGATTCGTTCGCCAAAGCTAAATGAAAATTATACAGGCTTTGAGCAATCAGCAATCAGCCTTGAGCCTGGGAGCCAATATGGCCGGGCAGGATTGAAAAAATCAGAAGTTTCGTATTTCAGCAAGACAAACTATAGTGCAAAGACCAATCAATATTCTCCACGCTTCCACTTTCTTCTCCTGCTATTTTCAAATTAACCAATTTTCAAATTATACCACTCCCCTGAACTGTTTCAGGAACCTTACGTCGTTTTCGCTGAACAAACGGATATCATTGATGCCGTATTTCAGCAGCGCGGGGCGCTCCACACCCATGCCAAATGCGAACCCGGTATATTTTTCAGGATCGATATTGCAATGCTCCAACACTTTGGGATGCACCATGCCACAACCCAGTATCTCGAGCCAGCCGGTGTATTTGCATACATTACATCCGACACCTTTGCACAACTGGCAACTGATATCCATTTCGGCGCTGGGTTCGGTAAAAGGAAAATAGCTGGGCCGGAAACGCACTTTTACATCGTTGCCATACATTTCCTGCACAAAAAAATAAAGCGTTTGCTTGAGGTCGGCAAACGAAACATTTTCATCTATATATAATCCTTCTACCTGGTGAAAAAAACAATGGCTCCTGGCGCTGATGGTTTCATTGCGATAAACTCTTCCCGGGCAAATAATACGCAAAGGCAGCCTGCCTTTTTCCATTTCCCTGATCTGGATATTGCTGGTATGCGTGCGCAGCAGCCAGGCAGGATCGGTAGAAATATAAAAAGTGTCCTGCATATCGCGTGCCGGATGATGTTCCGGCAGATTGAGCGCGGTGAAGTTGTGCCAGTCGTCTTCAATTTCAGGACCTTCGGCAACCGAAAAGCCCAGGCGCTGGAAAATAGAAACAATCCGGTTCCGCATCATACTGATAGGATGACGGCTGCCTACGGGAATAATGTCACCCGGCAGGGTGAGGTCGATATCAACCGCCGCCGCCGTTTGACCATTTTCGGCTGCTTCTTTAAGGCTATTGTACTTTGCTTCTGTAAATTGTTTGAAGTCGTTCAGTATCTGCCCGAACTCTTTTTTACGTTCGGAAGGAACATTTTTCATCTCACCCATCAGGCTTTTCACTAAACCCTTTGTTCCTAAATAGGTTATACGAAATTGTTCGGCGCCTTCCGCTCCGGGGGTATGGTAGGCTTCTATGTCCTTGCGATGTGTTTCAAGCTGTTGTAACAATTGCTCCATTCCGCGAAGATAAGGAAGGAAAACTGTTAATACAGATCATCCAGCTTCATCTTCAGGTATTTGGTAACGCTGCGGTGGGTGCTGATAAAGGTGATAACAATGCCGATCACGATAATTCCAAAAAATAATATTCCCAGCAAGGTAAAATCGCGCAATACCTTTATGGCCGGCAGCCAGCTTTCTACCCCTATAATGAGCAGGATCAATACCGCAATCGCTATAAGGGCGCTGATCAATCCATTTATTACGGCTTTTATATCAAAAGGCTTTGAAATAAACCAACGGGTAGCGCCTACCATCTGCATGGTTTTAATTAAAAACCGGTTGCTGAACATGGCCAGTTTAATGGTGTTATCGATCAGGATCAATACCAGTATGCCCAGCATGGCCACTATACCCAGCAGCACCCAGCCAATTTTTCTAACGGTATCTTCCAGGTTCACCACCACATCCCTCGGGTATTTTACATCATCTACATTGGCTACCTGTGAAAGCTCTTCTACAATCACATTCAATGAGTCCTTATTAACATACTCAGGCTTCAGATTGAAATCGATGCTCCTTTTCAGTGGATTTTCATCCAGAATGCCTTCCCACGATTCGTTGCCTTCTTCTATATATTTTTTCTTTGCCTCAGCTTTTGAAATAGGTACAGCCGTAACTGTATAAGACTTCGCTTTAATATCCGCCAGTAATTTATCAGCATCTTCGGCAGACATGTCGTCTTTTAAATATACCTGCACCTGTACATTACTCCTGAAATAACGCTCCAGCTTGCTGCCGTTAATTACCAGCCAGCCAAAAACACCAATCAATATCAATAATGAAGCTACACCAAGGATGCTGAAAAAATAGGAAGGTTTACTTCTTCTCATCGAACTTTTGCTGATCTCATTCATGCTGCAGAACGGGTTTTATATCATTTAAGCAATCTGATACGGAAAATCATTGCTCACATTCTATTTCCATGCTCCCACTTTTCTTTGTATCCACTTCAGGGTGTACGGACGGGCAGGCGCAAAAATAACGGTTTTATAGCTGCTTTCCGTAATTTTGCTGCCCTCTTAACGCAGGTTCGCATTGAATATTTTCCGTTGAGACGATTTACTTCAGACTATAAGAGAGTTTTAACAATATGGAATATAATTTCAGGGAGATTGAAAAACGCTGGCAGCAGCAATGGAAAGAAACAGGCGCTTATAAGGTAAGCAACCGCTCGCCCAGGCCCAAGTATTATGTGCTGGACATGTTCCCTTATCCAAGCGGGGCGGGCTTACATGTGGGGCATCCGCTGGGGTATATTGCCAGCGATATTTTTGCCCGCTACAAGCGTCTGAAAGGATTTAATGTGCTGCACCCCATGGGGTACGATGCTTTTGGCTTGCCGGCAGAGCAATATGCCATTGATCATGGTATTCACCCGGCAGTATCTACCGATAAAAACATCAATACTTTCAGAAAGCAACTGGACAATATCGGCTTTTGCTACGACTGGGATCGTGAAATACGCACCAGCGATCCGCAATATTATAAATGGACGCAGTGGATATTCCTTCAATTGTTTAAAAGCTGGTACAACCGCAAAACAAAAAAAGCGGATAGTATTGACAGATTGATCAAAATTTTTGAGACGGAAGGAAATATCAACCACGAAATTCCCAATTCTAAATTTCAAATTTCAAGCCTGTCTGTGGCGGCAGATCTGAAATCGCAGGTCTTTTCTGCTGCTGACTGGGCATCGTTTGATGAATTTACACAGCAGTGTATATTAATGGAATACCGCCTGGCATACTGTGGCTACGGGGAGGTAAACTGGTGTGAGGCGTTGGGAACCGTATTGGCCAACGATGAAGTGATCAATGGCGTAAGTGAGCGCGGCGGTTACCCTGTAATAAAGAAAAAGCTGCGGCAGTGGTACCTGCGCATTACCGAATACGCCGACCGTTTGCAAAGCGATCTTGATACCCTGGAATGGAGCGACGCCATGAAGGAAATGCAAACCAACTGGATCGGAAAGAGCAGCGGGGCGGAAATGGTATTTCCCCTCTCTATCTCTCCCCGCAGGGGAGAGGAAACGGAGGAGAATGAAGCGAAGATTGTGGAGAAGGACAAAGAAAATATTCCTGGTTTTGGATATGCAAAATACAAGGTGGGCAGCGAAATGAGCTTTGAAAATGCCAAACGCATGAGAAAGGAGCCTACGGAAGCTGAAAAGTTATTATGGAATAAATTAAAGAATAAAGCAACCGGATATAAATTCAGACGACAGCATCCAATTGAAAACAGCATTGCGGATTTTGTTTGCTTAGATACATGGTTGATCGTAGAAGTAGATGGAGGATATCATGAAAATACGGAACAACAGCAACTTGATAAAGAACGGGATGCTTTTTTGAAAGAAATCGGTTTTACTACTCTACGGTTTACAAATGAACAAGTAATAGGCGATGTTGAAAAGGTGGTTAAGACGATCAAAGCTACCTGTGATGAAATTAAAAGTACAGGCGCCCAAAAAAGAGCTGCAGCCGGGAGCTCCTCTCCCTTGCAGGGAGAGGCGGGGGTGAGGGTATACACCACCCGCCCCGACACCATTTTTGGTGTGGATTTTATGGTATTGGCTCCTGAACATGAACTGGTGGAGCAGATCACCACGCCTGAACAAAAAGCCGCGGTGGACGAATATGTTGCCTGGGTAAAAAGCCGCAGCGAACGGGAACGCATGGCCGAGAAGAAAATATCGGGTTGCTTTACCGGGGCGTACGCGGTCAATCCTTTGAGCGGTAAAGAAATCCCCATCTGGATCAGTGAGTATGTGCTGGCGGGATATGGCACCGGCGCTATTATGGCAGTTCCCAGCGGCGATGAACGCGATCATAAGTTCGCCCGGTTCTTTCATATACCCATTACCAATATTTTTGGAGAAGCATACAAAGGCGATGAAGCCATTGCGGATAAAAATGTAACACTGTACAACAGTGATTTTATAACCGGTCTTAAGGTGAAAGACGCTGCGGAAAAAGTAATTGAATGGCTGGAAGATAACGGAGATGGCGAACGGAAGGTAAATTATAAAATGCGTGATGCAGCGTTTAGCCGTCAGCGTTATTGGGGCGAACCTTTCCCCATTATCTGGAAAGATGGCATTGCGTACCCCATGAAAGAAAGCGAGCTGCCACTGGAATTGCCTCATGTAGATTCTTACAAACCGGGACCTGAAGGCGAAGGGCCGCTTGCCAATATTTCATCCTGGGTAGACATCCCTACGCTGGACGGAGACCCAACCGGGCTGCGGCGCGAAACCAACACCATGCCCGGTTACGCCGGCAGCAGCTGGTATTTTTTGCGGTACATGGATCCCCACAATAACGAAGCTTTCTGCGACCGGGAAGTATCTGATTACTGGAACCAGGTGGACTTATACATTGGCGGCACCGAACATGCAGTTGGGCACCTGCTATACAGCCGCATGTGGACAAAAGCCCTGTACGACCTGGGATATATCGGCTTTAATGAGCCGTTTAAAAAGCTGGTAAACCAGGGAATGATACAGGGCAGCAGCAGGTTTGTGTATAGAATAAGAGGAACAAATTCTTTTGTTTCTTTTGGATTAAAAGATCAATATGAATTTGATGAGATTCATGTAGATGTAAATATTGTAGATGGATTAGAGTTAGATATAAATGCTTTTAAATTATGGAGGCCGGAGTTTGAGAATGCAGAGTTCATTTTTGAAGATGGAAAGTATATATGCGGAACACTTACGGAAAAAATGAGTAAGCGATTATTCAACACGGTTAACCCCGATGATCTCGTGAACAAATACGGCGCCGATACCTTCCGCATGTATGAAATGTTTTTGGGCCCGGTGGAGCAAAGCAAACCCTGGGATACTAAAGGAATTGAAGGGGTACATCGTTTCCTGAAAAAATTATGGCGCCTGTTTTATGATGAAGCCGGTCCCACCTGGACGCTGGCGGCTCCTTCTTCCCTCGAAAGAGCAGAGCCAGAACCTACCGCAGAAGAGTTGAAAATATTACACCGTACCATTAAAAAAATTGAAGAAGATACCGAACGATTTTCGTTCAATACGGCGGTCAGCGCCTTTATGATAGCGGTGAATGAGCTGACGGATCTGAAGTGCAATAAAAAATCGATACTGGAAAAAATACTGGTGCTGCTGGCGCCTTACGCCCCGCATGTGTCCGAAGAACTCTGGCACCAGTTGGGCAACAGCGGGAGTGTGCTGGATGCTGAATATCCTGTATTCGAGGAAAAATATATAGCAGAAACTTCGAAAGCCTACCCGGTGGCAATTAATGGTAAAACACGCACGGAGATCAATATCGCGCTGGATGCTACCCAGCCGCAGATAGAAGCAATTGTGATGGCGGATGTTGTTGTACAAAAATGGCTGGATGGAAAACCGCCGAAGAAGATCATCTATGTGAAAAACAGGATGATCAACGTGGTGATGTAACCATCTATTTCAGCCATTTACGCAATGGTTGCACAGGCAGAGACGGCACAGCTTTCCTGACAGATAGCAGTTCGTTGCATAACTGTTTTGCCAGCAGGGGTCCCGCAGAGAAGCCTTTTGTGCCCAATCCGTTTAGTATAGCCACAGAAGGCATTACAGGATGAACGCCCACCAGGAATTCCTGCCCGGCTGTAGTAGGTCTTTCCGCCACAATATGATCTTCCACGGTAAAAGGAAGCCTCAGCCAGTTGTGTAACAGTTGTTCTGTATGTAGCCTCCATTGGCGATTGGGTAAAAGATCATCGAACTGCCATTGATAATTGCTGCCGCACCAAAACAGGTGGTCATCCGCAGGTACCAGCCGGATCGTATGATGATAGATATATTGACTGGATAAGCCGGGGATGGCAACCAGCAATGCTTCCCCACGGTTTTTTGTAAAAGGCAATGAATGAAAGAACGGATTTTGCGATGCCGCCGCTCCTTCGCAGAAAATAACTTTTTCCGCGGCGATGTTTTTGTACAATACTGCGTGGGGAGAAACAGCACAATCCTTTATATTGAATGAATCTTCAATAAAGAGTTGTTTGTTCTTCAGAAAAGAACGCCATTGTGCAATAAGCGTTGCCGCATGTATTTTCCACACAGGTCTTACAATGCCCAAAGCATCAAATTGCCTGAAAGCGTCCTTTGCCAATTGTAAGTCATGGGATGTGGGTGCTGCTAACCAGGGATTGCCTTTATTTTTCTTTTGCAGGAATGATTGAAAAGTTTCGTTTGATTGAAACGAGAGCATGGCCAACTCCTCTATCAAAGGAATATTAAAAAGCGATTCAAGCGCCCGGTAAGTACGAATGGCTTCAGGAAGAAATTGTTCTACATTTGATAAAGGCTCCCACCTGTTAATATTTACGGGGTTCATAACCGCCCCCGCCACCAGGCTGGCTGCAGGCAACCCGTTGCCGCCGTCTATTACAATACAATCTTTTCCCGCCTTCCACAACTCATAGCTGATCAATGTACCTGCTATACCAAGTCCCACTACCAGGAATTGTGTTTGCAGCATATATTAACGTGAGTTTTGGGTGTTCAAAAATAATAATCAACAGGGTGATACACTCTCTTTCCAATATTTCATCAATAATTTTCTCGCGGCGTTCACTGCGGAGCAGCGTTCACAACGAATGCTTCTTTGTGGACTTCACCTCTCAGCCTGCCGACAGGCAGGGCTGTGTACACTGTGTGAAATATATTTTCCTGGCCCAAAACTAACGGTATATTAATGAACAATGCGAAGCCTGGCATAGTTGAGCATGATCTTTTTTTCGCCATTCAGCTCAAATTTAACCAACGCTACCGGGTTCTGCGCGCTGCCTTCTACCTTTATTACTTCTCCAAAGCCAAACTTCTGGTGCTCTACCTTTTGCCCGGCCTGCAGGCTGCTGGTATCGCTGGCGGTAAAATCGGCTGACGGTGTATGCTCCGTAACTTTATTTTGTGGTTTGGGTCCCAGGTAAGCAGGCGCGGTTTCTTTTTTTCGGTTGGGTGCGGGGCCATATTGTTTTTCGGCCTGCCAGGCAGTACGCTGGGCGCCAAACCCGCCGCCATTCATGCGCTCAAATGCTGAACCCAGGCCAGACCCGCTGCTGTTGCGGAATCCGCCGCCGGCATAGCTTCGGTCTAAAAAAGTTTCCGGTATCTCGCCGATAAAACGGCTGGGCTCGTTTTGTATCAGGCTGCCGAAACGATAGCGGGCATTGGCGTGGGTGATCCACAACTTTTGCTTGGCGCGTGTCACCACTACATAAAACAAACGCCGTTCTTCTTCCAGCTCTTCCCTTGTATTAATGCTTAACGCATTCGGAAATAAATTTTCTTCCAGCCCTGCTGCAAATACACAGCCGAACTCCAGTCCCTTAGCAGCATGTATGGTCATTAATTTAACAGTATCTGCGTTGGGATCTTTTTCTTCTGCATCGGTCAGCAAAGTGATCTGCTGGAGATAGGCGCCAAGGCTTTTATCTTCCTTTTCCGGGGCATTTTCCTCATCCTGTGGAGTAGCCTCAGCGGTTTCCTGCCGGTCTTCTCCGGATGCACCAAACAATCCAAAACCTACATCATCCATCTCATCCTGTAAGTCACGCTCATCCTCTTCATCTGCAAAAGGAATGGGCTGGTTACTGCTGTCTACCCACTCTTTGATGGAATTGAGCAATTCCTGCACGTTCTCATAGCGTGCTACTCCTTCGGTGCTTTTATCGTTAAACAATTCTTTTACAAAACTGGTTTGTTTGCCCACATGCACTGCCACTTCATACGCGTTCCTGGTTTTAAGCATGCTGGCAAAGCTCCTGATCATGGTTACAAATTCCTGTATGGATTCCTTCGCTCCGCTTTTAAACCCAAATTCAGCAGCCCGTTCCAGCACCTGCCAGAAAGAGATATTGTTTTCGTTGGCAGCAAGAATGGCTTTGTCAATAGTAGTTTTACCAATTCCCCTGGCCGGGTAATTAATGATCCTTTTTAAAGCTTCTTCGTCGTTCGGGTTAACCAGTACCCGCAGGTAGGCAATATAATCTTTGATCTCCTTACGCTGGTAAAAGCTGATGCCCCCGTAAATGGTATAGGCAATGCCCATGCGGCGCAAAGCTTCTTCAAAAGCGCGGCTTTGCGCGTTGGTACGATAGAGTATAGCAAAATCCTTGTTCAGGTAATGGTTCCGCAGCTTCTGCTCCTGGATGGTGTCCGCTACAAATTTCCCTTCGTCATTATCCGTCATGGTACGTACCAGCCTTATTTTTTCACCCCGTACATTTTCAGTGAATAATGTTTTTTCTATCTGTCCTTTGTTGTTGCTGATGATTTCGTTGGCAACATCCAGTATATTTTGAGTGCTCCGGTAATTCTGTTCCAGCTTCACCACCTTTACATCATCGTAGTCTTTCTGAAACTGTAATATGTTTTCGATGGTAGCACCGCGGAAGCTATAAATGCTCTGTGCATCATCGCCCACCACGCACACATTTTCGTGCATGGCGCCCAGCAGCTTAATGATTTCGTATTGAGCGGGATTGGTATCCTGGTACTCGTCAATCAGAATATATTTAAACTTACGCTGGTACCTGCTCAATGCTTCCGGGAAATTCCGGAGCAACTCGTACATTTTTATCAGCAGGTCGTCAAAATCCATGGCGCCGTTTTTAAAACAGCGTTTGGTATATGCATCAAAAATTTTAGCGATGGCAGGGCGGTTGCTGCGCATGTCTTCCTGCTGGATAGCGTAGTCATTGGCATATTCCTCCGCATTTACCAAAGCATTCTTAGCGCTGGAAATACGATTGTATACTGTATTGGGCTTATAATGCTTATCATCCAGGTTCATTTCATTGATCACCGCTTTGATCACGCTTTTAGCGTCGTCCGTATCATAAATGGTAAAATTGTTGGGATAACCCAGTCTGTGGGCCTCGCCCCGGAGTATGCGGGCAAACACGCTGTGAAAAGTACCTATATATAAATTCCGCGCTTCACTGTTGCCAAGGATATGCTCTATCCGCTCCTTCATCTCCTTTGCCGCTTTGTTGGTAAACGTAAGCGCCAGTATATTAAAGGCGTCTACCCCTTTTGCCATCAGGTGCGCAATGCGGGTAGTAAGCACCTTGGTTTTACCGCTACCTGCTCCGGCAATGATCATCAGCGGCCCATCCATATGTAATACGGCTTCTTTTTGCCTTTCGTTCAAACCCTTTAAATAATCTTGCATGGGTGCAAGTTAATAAAAGAGAGAGTGCGGGAAAAGTTTGTGAAGAACTTCAGGCTGATCGCGGGACCGAAGCACCACGGGAGCATTTCAATTTTTTGCAGGCGGGAGGCACGCCATCCGCTGCCGGCCGGTGTTTCACCATAGCCGTCAACTTAAGAAATCTGAGCCAGGGTTTGGAACTTTGGTTGCTGATTCATAGACCTCAAATGCGTGCTCCGGGCGCGGTCTTCTTTATAGAACCAGGGTAGCGCCGATGGCGCATAATTGAAATTTATTCTCTTTGTCTACAAACGGGTTGTGCCGATGGCACAGCAAATCTGATATGTTCAGCAGCATTTTGTATAGCGGAACAACTGACTAAAAGTATTTCATTCACCTGTGGCTACACATCTGCAACATGCCGCGTAGCGGCTACCTGTTTGTAGAAAAAATGCCGGGTGTTTTATTTGCCCCGTCAGGGGCTACCCTTAATGTAAAGTAAAGTGATCAGTGAATTACAGGAAAATATTTCACCCTATGTCAGGACTACCAACCCTTTGCTAACCCTAAAATAGCTATTCAGGTGCTTAACTAAATGACAGCACCCGAAAAAGCGGCTATGGTATCTTACCAACCGGAAAGCTGTGTATAGAACAAAAAATCGAAATACGCCCGGCACCACCGACCCATAAAAAATCTGTTGAAATAGCTATTTTTGTTTTCGATGAAAGTGCACATTGCCAATGATAATGATTGCCTGCAACTGTTATCCCGGGGGGAAACTACTGCCCTTCAGTACCTTATACGCATTTATTTCCCCGTGCTGTGCAGGTATGCAAGGTCTGTAATGCGCTCCGGTCATGTTGATGCGGAAGATGTGGTAGAGGAGGTATTCATCAAATTATGGCAGCGGCATGCCGATTTTAAACATATTTCCGAAGTAAAAGGATTTTTGTACACCTCTGTGCGGAACAGTTGCCTGAATATATTGCGCAGCCGGCAAAGGGAGCAGGCCAGGAATGAGGTATTCATGCATTTGTATGCCGCTGATGCACAGGGCACAGAAAGGGAAATCATTATATCGGAGCTGCTTGCCCTTATCAGGAAAGCTGTTGATGAGCTGCCACCAAAAATGCGTGAGATATTTTTTCTGAGCTACTATAAAAAAATGTCCACTCCTGAAATTGCCGAACAATTAAAGCTTTCTCATCAAACGGTGCGTAATCAAAAATGCAAAGCCCTGTCTTTGCTGAAAAAGCAGTTCCACGAAAAAAGCCCTGCTTTCTTCCTGTTGCTATGCTTTCTTTCCGGGCTGGGAAAATAAAAGTATTTTTTCCGTGGTACAAAACCGGGATCGCGGTGTATATACTTTGTAATGCTACGTTAATCGTGAAAAGTCAGAGGTCAAATGTGAAAAGTCAAACGTGAAAATCTCACCTTTCACTTTTCACGTCTCACAACTGCTTACGTTATAATGGTCTTAACTTAACAGTAGCATACACATTTTGTATGGATGAAAAGCATGTTGACTATTCTATTTATATAGCCGGGTTAATATACCAGTACAGGAACGGCTCACTCTCAGGAGAGGCATTGACCGAGCTCAATGCCTGGATTGCCGCCAACGACAGCAACCGGCTGCTTTTTGAAGAGCTGACCGGCGATGATGTATTATTTGATGAGCTGCTGAAGATGGAGAACGAAGAAGTGGAAAATCATGTGCAGCGTATTGTAGAGCGGACCGGGGCTGGTAGTATAGAGGAAGCACCTCTCCCTGCCATTGGTCGTTCCCGGAAGAAATGGTACTGGATAGCCGCCGCACTGTTTTTTGCTGTGCTGTCGGTAGCTGCTTTTTATTTTATCGATCGTCAGGAAACGGCAGGCACACTCCCGCACTATGCAACCCATCCTCTTATTCAGCCCGGTAAGGATAAAGCCATTTTACAGCTTGCTGACGGCACGCAAATACCGCTCGACAGCAGCCCCGGAGATATAGCCAATCAACAGCATCTCACTATAAAGAATGATAGCGGTACAGTGATCTATATGCCTGCTGCCCGGCTACCCGGCAATGCGCTGCCCTCAATGCATAGCATCATCACTCCCAGGGGAGGGCAATACCAGGTAGTGCTGCCCGACGGGACGCATGTATGGCTGAACGCATCCTCTTCTATTACTTTTCCTACAGCTTTCGCAGGTACGGAAAGACGCGTTGAAATAACCGGCGAAGCTTATTTCGAGGTAGCGGAAGTGTTTTCTTCTTCTGCAGATCACCAAAAAGGTAAAAATAAAGTCCCTTTTATCGTTGATATAAATATGCCTTCCGGTACTGCCGGCGAAGTATTGGTACTGGGGACGCATTTTAACATTAACGCCTATCCGGATGAATCGGCTATAAAAACCACCCTGGTGGAAGGCGCTGTTACAGTCAGGAAAGGAAAGGAATCCTTAAATATCCGGCCGGGGCAACAGGCAAGCATGGGCGTGCAGGAAGGCTCCATTACAACCAGCTACCCCGATATAGAAGAAGTGCTGGCCTGGAAAAACGGGAGATTCAAATTCAATAATACCGATGCGGTCAGCATTATGCGCCAGATAGCCCGATGGTATGATGTAGAGATCAAAACAGAGGGCGACCTCAGCGCTATCCGGTTCTCGGGGGGCATAAGCCGTAAGGATGATATAGAAAAGCTGCTGGAGATCTTGGAGAGTGAAGGCAGAGTGAAGTTTATAAGGCAGGGAAGAAATATTACCGTGGAATCCAGCCGCTGAACAGCCCATGAACTTACATTATTTTATCACCATAAACGAATAGAATAGCTATGATCAAATAAGCCATCTACAACAAATAACCGGTTTTAAAACGAAACGGGAACCCTGCCGTTACAGGATCCCCGATGGTTTTGAACTACTAAGGTTGCTTCGACTAAAAAACAATTTCGCAAATCAAAACTTAACAAAAGTATGAACCAAAATGCTTATGGCAATGCCTTTTCGGTAAAAGGGCATTTATGGGCGCAAACATTGCTTTATATGAAATTAACTGCTTTGTTGCTATTTGTTGCCTGTTTGCACGTGAGTGCCAGAACCTACTCCCAGAAAGTTTCCCTCTCAGGCAAAAACCTCTCGTTAGAGCAAATATTCGAAATGGTAAAAGCCCAAACGGGTTATGATGCCATATATAACCCCGACCTGCTCAAAAAGGCAAAACGGGTTTCCATCCATGTACAAAATGCTGATCTCGCAGAGACCTTGCAATATTGCTTCCGGGATCAGCCGCTTGGTTTCCTGATCCGGTATAATACTATTATAGTTACCACAAAGCCAAAGGAAAGAGAATCATTTACTGTATCTGCTGAAGGCCTCGTCCAGGGTATTCCTGTATTAGCAATTAGCGGGAAGGTGCTTTCAGAAACCGGCGAACCCCTGTCTGGCGTTAGCATTGCGGTCAAAGGAACGGCCAAAGGCACTATTACCGGCAATGACGGAAGCTTTACTATCGAAGTCAACCCCGGAGATGTGCTGGTAGCGTCGTTTGTAGGATATGTGCCACAGGAAATAAAAGTAACGCAAAATAAAAATATCTCTATAAAGTTGAAACAGGCGGCAAATGAAATGGATCAGGTGGTGGTAGTAGGATATGGGACACAAAAGAAAAAAGATTTAACCGGTGCTGTATCCTCAGTTAAGTTTACCGATGCACCTGTAAATACTTTCTCCTCAGTGGCACAAGCATTGGCAGGAAAAGCTGCGGGACTACAGGTATCCACCATTTCTGCTCAACCGGGTGGGCAAACTACGTTTAACATCAGGGGTGCTACCTCTACTGGGGCCGGCAATGCTCCTCTTATTGTAATAGACGGCTTCCCGGTTTCGTCATCAGATGAGCCAGGTAGCGGCAATCGCTACAACGGAGGTCCTAAAGACAATACTTTGGCAACATTAAATCCTAATGATATTGAATCTGTTGTTGTGCTGAAAGATGCGAGTGCCACAGCTATATACGGCGCAAGAGCGGGGCATGGTGTTATTCTTATTACTACAAAGCGTGGTAAAGAAGGTAAGCTAAGAATCGATTATGATGGCTCAATGGCTACACAACATATGTTTGCAAGAGTTGAAGCACTCAATGCAAGTGATTGGATGAGCGAATACAACCGATATAAGCGGGAGCGTTATTTATACGATAACCGGATGGGAGTTTACAGCAAAGGAGGCAATACCAAACCCATAGATTGGACTGGGTTTACGGGCGACCGTTTTACCGATGAACAAATTGCTAAACCAGAATATAACACGGACTGGGTAGATGCTGTAACGAGAGTAGGCTTTCAACAGCAGCACTCCCTTACTATGAGTGGTGGTTCTCAGAAAACAAAATATTTAACCTCAGTTAGCGCCTTCGATCAACAAGGCCTCTTGCGAAATAATAATATGAAACGCTTTAACATTCGCATGAATCTTGATCAGGAAATCAGCCGTATTTTCAAAACTGGGCTTAACCTCAATCTCAACCAGAATAAGTTTTCCAATATGCCATTAGGAAGCGGGGAGTTTGAAAATGCCGGAGTTTTAACGACTTCAATACAATCGGAGCCTATACGTCCTATAAGAGATGCAAATGGCAATTTCACAAAAAACCTGGCTGCAGATTATCTGCCTAACGCAGTCTCCATGCTTGACATTACGGACAATTCCCGGCTTGAGCGAGTACTTGCCAATGCCTTTCTGGAAGCAACACCCATTTCCGACCTACGACTGAAAGCAGCGCTTGGCTTTGATCGCAGTTTAAATCAACGTAAAACATATCTCCCTAAAACTACGCTCTATGGACAGAGCGTTAATGGGGGCGCTTATATTTCATCTAATGAGCGAGCTGATTACCTGGTTGAGCTGACTGCTGATTACCGGAAAACATTTCAAAAACACAACCTGAATGCATTGGCAGGTTATTCATTCCAGGACTTCAATTGGAGCGGAGTGGATGCAGGAAACCAAAATTTTCTGATTGACGGTTTCTTATATAATAATCTTGGTGCGGGTGCATTTCAGAAACCCACAGTAAGTTCTTCAGCAGGTAAAAATCAAATGGCTTCTTTTTTTGGACGTATCAATTATAATTACGACTCCCGGTATTACTTTACCGCAACACTGCGGGCTGACGAAGCCTCTAATTTAGCTGCGGGACATCAATGGGGCTCTTTCCCTTCCATCGCCCTTGCATGGAATATCAGTAAGGAAAATTTTTTTCGCCCGATGCAGGATATGGTTTCCCAACTCAAACTCAGGGTGAGTTATGGTGAGACCGGTAACTCCAATATTGGCAATAAAGCACGTGACCTGTTTTACGTAGGTCGCAACTATCTTTTTGGTGGCACCGAAAGTAAGGGAGTATATCTTGGGCAAATGGGTAATAAAGCCCTTACATGGGAAACAACAGCCGAAATGAATATAGGTCTTGATATTGAATTATTGAATCGCATAAATATTACTGCAGAATACTATAAGCGTACCATATCGGATCTATTGAGTACACGAACCCTGATGTCTTTTTATGAGTTGACTACTATTGCTGCCAATATTGGCAAAACGCAGAGTAAAGGTTTTGAATTAACGATCAACACACGTAATATTGAGCGGAAAGATTTTTCATGGACTTCTGACCTTACGTTTTCTTTTTATCGTGATCGCTGGAAAGAACGTGACCCCTCCTGGAAGCCGGCCGTATACCAGCAGGTGAATGACTACATACGAGCTCAATTCGGATACAGAGCTGACGGGTTGATACAGCCGGATGAAACCGGTAATATTTCTTTCATGCCGGGTACTGTAGCCGGCCAGGTAAAGCTCAGGGACCTTGACGGATTTCAACGTGATGGAAATGGCGCTGTGATGTATGACGCCAACGGACTTGCCTTAAAAACAGGTAAGCCTGATGGGCGACTGGATGATGCTGACATGGTGTTCCTGGGAACAACTGATCCCGGTTACCTGTTTGGATTCAACAATACATTTACCTATAAGCAATTCGATTTAAACTTTTATATCTACGGTGTAGCCGACCAGTTGAAAGGAGGCGATTACCGCACATCTGTGGGACCCGAACGCATCATTACAGATTATGGAATGCCATCTTCTGTAAAAGATTTCTGGTCGTCTGAGAATCCCAATAATACTTACTTTGGCTTATTTCAAAGTCAAAGTCCTTTTGGTACCGGTGATTACCTCTTGAAGAAGATATGGTTTGCAAGAATGCGTAACATTACCCTGGGATATAAAGTACCGCTCAAACCTAACAACACCATACAGGGCATCCGTATATACGTTGATGTAAACAACCCATTCATCCTGACCAATTACAAAGGACTTGATCCTGAAACCGATTCATGGGTGGGAGGCATTTATGCTTATCCCAATGCAAGAACCTATAGTTTAGGTATTAAGCTCACCTTTTAATTTAATTAATCATGAAGAAGTTATTATATAATATATTAATTGCGTTGAGCATCATCGTATGTTTCAGCGCCTGTACAAAACTTGTATCGGAGGATTACTCCAATATTGATCCCGGCTTTTTTCCTGAAAACGATAACGATGCGCTTGCTTTGGTTACAGCCTGCTATAATCCATTTTCTGCAGGCGGCTACTCAGGTTACTGGAGTTCCGCTTCAGGTGGCTTTCATGTAATGTCTGAAATGGCCACAGATATGCTGGACTGCCAGTGGGGGGCAGACCCCTGGGGGCCAGTGGTTTCGTTTAACTGGAATGCCAACTGGACGGCTGTAACAAATTTTTATTTCCGTTACCAGCACATCAGCCGTATTACCCTTGCTATTCATCGTATAGAAAGCCTTGACATGAAAGATAAAACATTACAGGCACGGTTAATTGCCGAATGCAAAACCCTGCGCGGATGGCTGGCTTATATGTTGTATGATCTGTATGGGCCGGTTCCGTTGGCTACGCTGGAACAATTGCAGGATCCACTCGGTGATATACAAATTCCACGGGCAACGGAAGAGGAAATGCAGCAATTTATTGAAACGAATCTCACCGAGGCATTAAATGCTAATGTGTTGCCGTTACGTGCTACAGGCAGTAACTACGGGCGTGTTTCGGCGGCGCTTTGCCATACCCTGCTGATGAAGCATTATATGTTAATTAAGCAATGGGGTAAGGCTGAGGCTCAGGGGCGTGAACTTCGGAAAGCTGAATATGGGTTTGGGCTGATGAATCGTTATAAGGATATCTTTACTTTGGCAAATGAAGGTAATAATGAAATTATTCATGCCGCCACAGCATCCTTATCCACTAACCCCACTCTATGGCTCGCTCATGTATTACCAGGTCCTTTTTCAACGCAGAACCCCGCCATACAAAAATGGGGAGGCTACCGGATAACCTGGAAATATTTTCATACGTATGATCCGGCAGACAAAAGGCTTGAGGTGATCAGCGGGCAATTTACCGGCACTGACGGAGTAGTGTATAATGAACAAAATCCGGGTGCACCCCTTGCCAAGGGCGCCGTTCCTATAAAAGTAGGTGAAGATCCGGCTTCCACGGGAGAAAATAGCGGGTTGGACTGGATCATATATCGCTACGCGGATATGCTGACGCTTTTGGGAGAAGCCATTGTACGCAACGGTAATACTATAACGCAGGAAGCGGTTGATTTGCTGAATTCAGTTAGAACCAGGGCTGAACTACCTGCTTATACCCTGGCTGATTTTCCATCAACACAAATATATTTTGATAAAGTGCTGGAAGAACGTGGTCATGAGCTATTTTGCGAAGGCGCCCGTCGCTCAGACCTGATACGCCATGAAAAATACCAGGCTGCGGCAATCTCTAAAGGATATGGTGATACTTACCGCCCGCAGGTATTTGAACGTTGGCCCCTGCCACAAAGAGCCATTGACGAAGGAAAAGGAATTGTTGTTCAAAATACGGGCTATTAAATTATCTGGTCAACCTGCAAATACTGCAGAGCAAAAATGTAAAGTATGAAAATAAAAATTTTGATAGCACTTGGTATAGGAGTAGTATTGTCGGCATGTTATTCTCAACAATCCGGTCGGTCGGCTGCCGTATCCGCTACCTTTACTGCACCTGATTGGGGAGAGCAAAAATGGAAAGATGTACCGGAAAACCCACTTATAGATCCTGCAGGCTATGGGCTTCCGGAACTGGTAATCGGCGACCCGCAGATTTTAACGCCCGGCGAGTTTGATAAACAGTGGCACGCGTTTTATCATGGCTTCTCGCACGATGAAAAGGGGTGGCATACCTGGTTCTTCCATTCCGTTTCAGATGACGGGCTTCGCTGGAAAGAAGTTTTCAGGGAAGAGGGAGAAGTGGGCATACAATACCTGTTTAGTGATGGTGATCGCTGGATCCAGTATTACACTGCCACAACAAAAGCTATAGGTAATACGGAACTGAAGAAAAAATATGGCACCATCATACGGGCACGTACAACAACTGATTTTATACATTGGTCGGAGCCTGTTGACCTGGTTATGCCCGACCTGCCTAAGGAGCGTGAGGGATCAGGAATAGAAGCGCGTAATCCATGTGTAATTCAATTGCCGGATGGCCGTTACAGGATGTATTACAGTGCCGGGATGGTTTTTTTAAAAGATGCAGGTTATGGAGAACCCAAGTATATTTTTTGTGCAGAAGCAGACAACCCGCTTGGACCGTTTATAAAAAAAGAAGAGCCTGTTCTGGCACCTGATACAAGCCTGCCATACAGGAACTATGGTTGCGGAGGTTTTAAGGTGTTTGGTTATAAAGACGGGTATGTTGCTTTTTACAATCCTATTTACATTGATAAGGAAGAAAAATCGCGTTCCGAGATCCGTATGCTTACCAGTAATGATGGCTTGCAATGGCAAGAAGCAGAGTGTAACCCTATCGTTAGGCCAGTTCTATCCATACCCTGGCGCTCTGCCATCATTTACCAGTTAGATGTTGTGCCCTGGGATGGCTCGTTGCTGATGTACTTCAACGCACGTGAAGGCTGGCGCGGCGGGGAAGAACGGATTGGCGCCGTGCGGCTGAACCTGAACGGCGAAACACCTGTTGTAAAATTGAGAAAGCCGTTTAATAAAAAATGAGAAAGCTGTTCATTATTTCGCTTGTCATAATACTGCAGACATGCAGCAAGCATCCTGAATATAAAGTGAACACTATTGCTGATGGCCTCATTATGGTAGATGGACAAAGCATTGAAAAGGCCTGGTTGTACGCACCACCTCTCACATCATTCACCAATCCCTGGAATAAGGAGGTTTCACCCGAAACCTCCTTATCTATGCTAAAAGATAGTACGTATCTGTATTTTTCTTTCAGTGCTAAAGACAATAAAATATTAGTTGATCCCAATTTTTCAACCGAACGGGATATTGAAAAAGAAGACCGGGTGGAGCTGTTCTTTTCCAAAGACAGGGAGATGAAAGAATATTATTGTTTTGAAATGGATGCAAAAGGCAGGACGCTTTCATATGCCGCCAAACATTACCGGCAATTTAATTTTAACTGGGAACCACCTGAAGGATTTAACATTGCCGCGCATATACACGGTGCCGGTTATGCTGTAGAAGGCTCCATTCCTCTTGAGTTTATACATAAACTGGCTGGCAGTAACGTATTATACTTCGGAACATACCGTGCAGAATTTAGCAAAAAGGGAGCAGCAACTATTGAAAATTGGCTTACCTGGATAGATCCGAAAACCGCAACACCCGACTTTCACGTACCGCTTACATTAGGCGAGTTAGTGCTCAGTGATAAAAAGTAGACAATACTTTCGTCCCGCCGGAGGGAAAAGACAAGAAGTGCAGAGTGAGACCGGATGAACAGAAAAATTAGCGGATTCATTTGACCACAATAATGACAGAAGGCGTAATTTAATCGTAGCAGTTGGCAAAACTTACTTTGGTAAAAAAAGGACGTCGTCCGATACCATAACCGCAAGTGTAGTAAGCAGGAATTCAGCTTTCACAACAAAATACAGGCATGGACCAAGCCCATATTGGAGCAATGGTACTAATATTACATTGACGAAGTATACAGAGGTCCTGCTCAATTATGCTGAAGCATTATTTAAGTCGGGGGAGCCGAAGCAGGCCTATCTGGAGTTGAATAAAGTGAGGCTGAGAGCAAAAATTGCCGCAAACCCTTTTCGGCAGACGAAGATGCTTTTATGAGCAATATAATGCAGAAAAGACATTGTGAGTTGAATTTTGAGCCCAATATTTGGTTTCATTATATATGCACCCTCCAAGCAGCTAAATTTTTAACAGATGAATGTGGCATCACATTTCAGTTTGGGGGATAAAAATGTCAAAGTTTTTGTTGAACCCCTACAGGGCTCAATGTAAAATTGCCACAATATACCACCGGTTACACCAGTGACTATTCAAAACCAAACCCCATTCGGAGTATTTGAGTGCTCTGATTTTTTAAGTTGACGACTTAAGACACCGACCGATAGCAGGTTCTACATACGGTGTTACAACCCGCCTGCGAAAAATTGGAATGTGCCAAGTGCGTCCATAAAGCTGGCTTTTATCGTACCTTGCATTATTCGTAATGACTAAAATCCATAAAGACTGAAATAATGCGAAGGCTATCCCTGCTGCTGCCGGTTTTTATCGTGCAGCAATTATATATAAACGCTTCTTCCGCCCCAGACCTCCGGAAATAATTCCCTGTTATGGGAGATCTCCGGCAACGGGCTTACCAGGGCATCCTATTTATATGGCACCATTCACCTGATCTGCAAAAAGGATTTTTTCATAAGCGATATGCTCAAACAAAAATTTGCTTCCACAGATAAGCTATACCTTGAAGTGGACATGGATGATCCCTCCGTAAACATGAAAATGCTGCAGTTATCCATGCTCAAGGGAAAAAAACTAAGCGATTTCTTTTCTGACAGCGATTACAGTAAGCTCAACGATTTTTTCCGGGATACCATTAAGATGCCGCTCACTTTCCTGGGCGAAGGTTTGTCTACAAGTAATGGCGATTTATGGCTGCGGCAGCGACGCCTGATGCAACCTGCATTTCACCATCAGCAAATACAGGATTTTGCTGCAATAATCAATGAAGAAACCGCCACATTCATCAATCGTTTAAAAAAGTTCGCACCTGGTGACGTTATTGATATAACACATCAATTGCTTGAACTAACCATCAGGATCATCAGCAGAACCATGTTTGATATACGTTTTGGAGCGGAGATAAATGAAATGGTACGGGCTTTGGAGGAATTGGCAGCTTATGCTGTATCATGGATGAAGTCTCCTGTTAAATTACCATTGGTATTACCTACGCCTGCCAACCGGGCATATAAAAATAATTGCGCTGTTTTTGATAAGATGATATACCGGGTCATTGACAGGAGAAAGGAAGAACAGGCTTTAAACGGCCCGAAATCATCTGCCGGTTTGCCCGACCTGCTGCTTTGCTTTCGTGAACAGAAATATTGTTATTGTTTGCAGTGCGGAACTTTTTTCCTGAAAAATCCATACTTCGATCAGCCTGTTGCCAATACGATGCTACAGGGCATTTTTCTTGTGTGCATAGCTCATTCGTTTCAGTAGTTTCAAGTGCGAAATAAGTCCGCCCCAATATGTAGTGTGATTGGTTTTGATATTATTTGTCAATAAGATGTCGTACAAAATTCTGTTCAATTTTGGATAATGTATGTGATGATAATGCGGAAACAAATGATGTGCAATGTGATTATTGAAGCCACCCAAAATAAAGTTCGCCGTTTCACTGAACGGGTGCATATCGTTTGAACTTTTAATCTGGTTCATTAGCCACGATGTCCTGATATAACCGTTTTCGTCAGTTGTCGGGTATTCGGTTGTCTCAACATGATGCGTCATAAAGAAAGTGAAAAGTAAAAATAAGGATTGCGACAGGTGCATAAGCAAAAAACCTGTCAGTACGATGTACCAGCTTTGCTGACTGAACATTATGGGAAAAACAAGCATATAACTTACATACACCATTTTTTGTATCCAAAATGAAAGGTGATATTTCACACCTTTTTTTTCTGTGTATTCGTCTTCTGAAAACAGAATAACAAAGTCTTTTATGAATACCCAAAACAGCGAATAAGTCGTGTATGCAAGCGGTGCGTATATATGTTGCAAACGATGAAACCAAAGATGTTTACTCCCAGGTATTACCCGTATCAAATTGGTTATTTTTAAATCAGAGTCGTAGTCTTCTACGTTCGGGGCGTAATGATGTGAATGAACGTGCCTTTGTTTCCACGCTTCAGCGTGTGCACCAACCATGGTGTACATAAAAATGTAGCAGAGATTGTTTAGCTTTTTGCTTTTGAAAATAGTGTTATGAGATAAATCATGAGCAAAATTAAACGCAAAAAGCAGCGATGAGAAACCATAAAGAACGAAACACAATACAAAAGAGACAGGATTTTCGGTAAAGTATAAAAGCGTATAACAACATCCCGATATAAAGAAATAGAAAATAAACTTAGTCCAGAGCTTTAAGTAAAAAGCATGATTGTCTATAACCAGCTTTTCTTCTACCTGTTTGTATATGGTTTTCAGCAATTCGCTGTCCCGGGCTATATGAATGTGTTTATCTCTCAAACGGAATCGGATTTAATTTTTGAGAAACTCCCATACCTTTTAAAAACCTGAAATGTGAGGCTAAAGTTTTGTAGTACGGCATTTCCATATATGTCAAACCATATTTTTGGGCAACTTCACGAAATATCGGCAATATCTCTAAGTAATGAACGTGGGAGATATTCGGCAACAAATGGTGTAAAGCATGCGCATTAAAACCGCCTAATGTCCAATTGAAAAAAACACTGTCAGCGTTATAATCAACAGATGTACACATTTGCAGTTTTGGCCAGCTCATATTTAGTTTATTGTCTTTGTCGGGTGTAGGGTGAGAAACATAGTCTGAAACATGAGATACCCCCAGCACAGCAACAAAAATTAAAGAAACCATAAAATGGTTTAATAAAAATGCCAACGATACAGTTATCCATCCAAAAGGCAAAAACCAGATTGGCAGGATTATCATATAACCAAAATATATCAATTTAAAAATAACCAGTTTTACAATTTCCTTTTTGGGTATTTCTATTTTTATTGTCCTGCTTGAATAATTAAAAATCATCAGCGTTTCCCGAAAGAAAAACCAATTAAGTGAATATAATAAATAAAGAACCGGAGCATACAGATATTGGTAACGATGAAACCATTTTAGCTCCTGGCTTTCAGTCATACGAAATAATGGGTTGTTAAGTACGTCAATGTCGCTGCCTTCTATATTGGTATACAGGTGATGAGATTCATTGTGATTTTTTCCCCAAACGTAAGCGTTGTTCCCCTGGAGGTTAAAGCTGATTGAAAATAAAACCTTGTTCCAATACTTGCTTTTTACGGCAACCCCGTGTGCAGCATCGTGAGAAATATTGAATGCCGTAAGGAGTAAAGACAATCCCATTAAAAGATAAAAAGCATAAAATGCTGCTGTTGTTGCGCTCGTAATCATCAGCCTGTAAAAAAGAATGTCAAGACCGAAATACAGAATGATTTTAAAAATCATTGTCTTATTTCCCGTTTTACGAATACCTTTTTCAGTAAAGTACTGTTCGATTCTTTCGTTCAGCTCTTTATAAAAGCCAGAGCCTTCGTCTTTTGAAAATTTCAGTTTATTCATTTTAATGCTTGTCGTTATCGCCGGGTCTTCCTAAAATACCCTGTAATGCGCTAATAGCTGAGCTCCTTTGAAATTACTATAAAAAACAGGAGGTTCCCGGTATAAACATCCGTCTTTTTAAGCGTCATAGTGAAATGGTTAAGCTCTTATTTTATTAAGGGAGAAAAAAATATCATATCAGTTGCCAAACAGCCAACCCACTTTAACCGACCAATACCGGTTGTTTAATTTGCCATCTGAATTTCCTCCAGTAAACAGGTTACTGAACCCGTGATTATACTGTGCCGAAATGAAAAGGTTTTTAGAAATGTTATAGCCCGCCAGTATATTAGCGCCAATATCCATCCTTTTAAAATCATCTTCATCCTCATTGCTTCCGAATTTTACTTTGGTACTTGCGGTATAGTCGCCTGACTTATATTTCAGCTTACCGGAAATACCTACACCAAAAGAGGGACCTGCACCTATGAAAAAAGAGCTGCCGGGTTCACCAAAATTGTAAATAAAATTTACAGGAACCTCTATATAGTTCAGAGACAAGGTTACACTTTCTTCCTCTTCTTTTTCCTTCCCGCCTTTTTGCACAAAGTGCAACCCGGGCTGAATGCTGATGTTGTCACTAATGGCCATATTTACTAACAGCCCTGCCGCAAAACCAATTTTAGGGTCCAGCTTTTCTTTTTCTCCATCCACTTTTGAGAACATATCAGACAAAACAGGCCCCGCAGAGATTCCTACCCTGATATCCTGTGCATTCATAGATGTGCATGCCAATAGCATGGCAATACCGGCAATAATAGTATTTGCTTTCATTGTTTTATTTTTTAAATGATGAATAGGCATACTTTTTTAAAATACTTATAACAGTATACCGGACCAAAAAGCAAAATGAGATAGAGGATTAAACTTGAGAAGGAAGCACAAGCAAATATTTTGCAGGTACAAATTAAAATGTAATAAGCAAGTTTTTTATACTACTTTGGTAAAAGGCATATTTAGCTTGGTATTTAGTCACCGGTATTAAGTAGTTTGTTTTCCATGTATTCATCGGCTAATCAGCAGGCTGCCAAACAAGATAGTTAAACCATCAAACGCTCTTTTTTATCCGCCTCAAAAAAGCTACATTAGGGGTATGTACAAACAGGCATTGCTGCCGGCAATTTTAATTATTGTAATGTGCTGTCATAAAAGCTACGGGCAATTGTATGAGCCTGCGGCAGATGCTTTGCCTGTTTTCAAAAAGATCAGCCACCCGTTCATGCCCACTATCACATCCGAATATTTTTATTTCAGCAATGACGGGCTGATGTGGTTTTCTACGGCAAGAGGCCTTACTTCATTCGATGGCAGTGAAGTGGTATACTATTCGGATAATGAACAGGCCTATAAGCTGGGACTCAACAAGATCACCGCTATGCTGGACGACGATTCGGGTAACCTTTATATAGGAACATCTAACGGGGTAATCGTATTTAACCGTGCAAGGCAGGATTTTAAATCGTTGACCTATATTTTTCCCGATGATCAGAGACTGGCTGACCTGCAGGTAAACAGTTTTTATAAATACAACGCAACAACATTATACATTGGACTGAACAATAAGGGAATGCTGGACTACAACATGCATTCCGGGGCATTTGAGCAGATTGATTTTACAGCATTTATACCAGAAGACTGCACCTGTAAAAGCAAGGCCATCATTAACAGTGTACTGAGCTTTGCAGAAAACCCAAACGACCCAAATTCGGTTTGGGTGGGTACATACAACGGTATTTTCAGTTACCATACCGGTACCAAAAAACTGAGCCGGCTGTTCAATGTACTGAACCCGGCTGTTAATAAATACAACAATTTCCCTGTGTTGTACGATATCAGGACTATGGCAGTAGCCAATGACAGTATTATCTGGTTTAGCACTTCGGTTTTTGGAATGGGTAAATATCATATCCCCAGTGGTGAAGTAACGTTGTTTTTACACGGCGCCCGGCTTAAAACACCTGACCTGTGGAAAGCGTATACCCTCAACAGCTTTGCACGCTGGAAAGACGACCTGCTTATTCTCGGAGTTGCATCACCCCATCCCGGTGTGTTCGACATACGCACCGGAGATGCTCGGCTTTTCAGCGTAACCAAAGACCCTGAATCGCTCGACGACATTCAGTTCATCGCCAACGACCGGAAAGGCAATGTATGGCTATTGGATCATGCCGCATTGTTTGCTTCGCTTCCCGACCATTATAATGTACAATCAGTGAACATTGAGGAACAAACTACTAAAAACTATTTACCGAACCAGTTGGGAGATATTGACTACGACTCAAAGGAATCTGTATATTATGCAGCTGTTGTTTTTTCAAGCGGGGTACATGTGCTGGATAAAAACTTCAAGCCACTGAAAATAATTCCGACTCCCCTGTACACCAACAGGTATACGTACCGCGAAACATCAAACGAGTTCATTACGCAGGATGGCAGCGGCAGGTGGTGGACTACCTGCCTCGAAACCTATATACTTGAGCCAGGCGGCCGAAAATTTGAATACGCCGATAAAATTTCTCCATCGCTCAGTTGGTTAAATACAGTTGAAGAGATGCTGGATCTTGCTACCACCAAAGACGGCAATGTACTATTTAAAACCCTGTCAGGAACAGTATACCACATCAACCATAAAACATTTGCGACAGATACTCTTTTTATACCGGACTACGGTACAAAAGCGGATTACGTGGTTACTACAAAAATGATCGCTTATGACAGCTCCCGTAATACCGTGTATCTTAATAATGATAAATATATAGTACAGTATAATCTCGACAAAAAAACAAGCCGGCAGGTGCCGGTAAGCCAGATATTGTCTGGTACCCCCCATTCTATCCAGGATATTGAATTCAGCACAGACTTCAATAACAGGATATGGATATGGGCGCCCTGGTTTGGTATTTATATCATCAACCCCGACAGCTTTGTTTGTGAGGACTCTATTGCCAATGGAACAAGGGGGTTTATTTCCGGCAATTATGACTATTTAAGGTATGGGGGAGATGGATATATGTTCCTGATGGGGCAAAAAGGAACATTGATCTACAATTATAAAAAAGAGCGATCTCTTTTATTGGACCACGGTAATCTTTGGGGCGGAGTGCAACCGTATTTTGTGGGCTATTGCAATAATCACCTGGTGATGAACGAAAGGAACCGGATACGTTATTACAACCTGGACAATTTTGAAAAATTTGATTTTACGGTTAACCCTGTCATCAATACCATTACGTCCGATACATCGGTTGTGTATATCCGCGATAGGAGGAGAAAGGAGACGCTTACTTTATCGCATCAACAGAACAATCTTGCTTTCCTGTTTTCTGCCCAGGAATTTTTCTTTCCTGAAAGAATACAATACGCATATCAATTGGAGGGTGTAGACAAAGATTGGCAGTACACCAATGCGTTGAACAGAAAAATCAATTATACCAGGCTTCCTCCGGGCAAATACACTTTTAAGCTCAAGGCACAAATAGAAGGCGGCGACTGGTCGGTCAAAGAGGTTACCAGCTCCATTGAAATTGTGCCGGCCTTCTGGCAAACACGCTCCTTTCGTTTGCTTGTTATCGCTGCTGCAATAGGTTTAATTATTGCTTTGGTGAATTGGCGCATTACCGGCATCCGGAAAAAAGAAGAACAAAAAACAAAATACGAAAAAGAACTGCTTGAGCTGGAAGCAAAAGCATTGCGTACGCAAATGAATCCTCACTTTGTATTCAACAGCCTTAATTCCATTAAATCCATCATCGACAAGAATGAAAATGAAAAAGCAGTAAACTATCTTACTACATTTTCAAAACTGATAA
This sequence comes from Chitinophagaceae bacterium, assembly GCA_019638615.1. Classification (GTDB taxonomy): domain Bacteria; phylum Bacteroidota; class Bacteroidia; order Chitinophagales; family Chitinophagaceae; genus Agriterribacter. The sequence goes on from JAHBTL010000008.1 coordinate 163,714, forward strand.
GGATCCTGTTTCAAAACTCGGGGAAACGGGAAATAAGCCTGTATGAAGAACTGGAGACCTGCCGTTTATATGCGACACTGGAAAAAATGAGATTTGGCGACAAGCTGAATGTAATTTTTGATGTTGATGAAAGTCTTGATCTTAAAGATATTGAAGTGCCCGCGCTTATCTTACAACCTTTCATTGAAAACGCGATATGGCATGGACTGATGCCAAAAGAGGAGGGAGGGAACGTATGGATCGCAGTTAGGAAAAGAGAGAACGGAGTAGATTGTATTATTGAGGATGACGGAATAGGAAGGTCACTCTCTCAACAGTTTAAATCTGCTTACAACGCCAACCATCAATCAAAGGGAATAACACTTGCGCAGGAAAGGCTGGAACTGGACAGGTTGCTTAATAGCCGGGAAGAAACAATTGCTATTACCGATAGAGACGGGAAAAGCGGAACAATCGTTACACTCACGTTTAAAGAAAATTTGCTATGATCAATGCCATTATCATTGACGATGAACAAAATTGTATTGACACCTTATCGTTCGATCTGGGTAAGTATTGCCCTGAAGTACAACTCCTGGCTTGCTGTACCTCGCCAAAGGAGGGGTTGATCGCTATAAAGCAGTTAAAGCCTGATCTTGTTTTCCTGGATGTGCAAATGCCGTGGATGAATGGCTTTGAAATGCTGGAAATTCTTGAATCGATCGACTTTGCCATTATATTTACAACGGCCTTTGATCAATTTGCTGCAAAAGCCTTCCGTTTGAGCGCCATAGACTATTTATTAAAGCCTATAGATGTCACCGATCTTAAAGAAGCAGTAAAAAAGGCCGCTGAAAGAATACAACTTAAAACAGGTTCCGACCATATTGACAATCTGCTGCGCAATATCAGGCAGGCAGAATCAAGCCAGCGTGTCGCTTTTCCCGGAAGAGACGGATATGAATTTATTGAAGTGAACAACATTATATATGCCCAGGCAGAGGGAGCGTACACTTGTGTTTTTTTAAAGGACAACCGGAAGGTACTCATATCAAGAACATTAAGTGATATAGAAGAAATGCTGCCTCCTGCGTCTTTTCTTCGCATTCATCATTCCACACTTGTTAATACCCTGCACGTCACTCATTTTTTAAGAACCGATGGAGGATATATTATCATGAACAACAACGTCAGGCTGAGCATCTCAAAATCAAAAAAAGAAAAAGTAATGGAAAAGCTGGGGCTAAAATGAACCCGGTCGGTCGCATTTGCCTTCGGTCACTTCAATAGCAAGTTCCTTAGAAGGGTTTCGTATACTTTAATGCCCTCCCGCAACTGGTTTAAAGTAATGTGCTCATTGCTGTTATGGAAAGAAAGCAATTGTGCCCGCGTCAACTGTATCGGCGTTAATCCATATACAGGCACACCCATTCTGCGTAAAAAATTATTATCGCTGTATGAAGGAGATAAAATCGGCAATACCGCACTGTTGTCGTAAACTTCTTCTATTGCCTTTTGAAATTGTTTATAAAAAAGGCCTCTTTCTGATACAGGCGCTGACGGTGTCTCTTTTAATACCGTAACATGAATGTCCTCTACATCAAGCGTGCTTCGGATGTCCTCAACAAATTTTCCGGGATCGGTATCCGGCAAAAGCCTGCAGTCCAGTAATGCTTCTATTTCCGGGGCTATCTGGTTGGCGGGAAGCTGCGCGTTATTAATATTGGTTACCGTTATCGTATTGGTTAAAATGGAAAAGATGATGGGATCTTCCCGCAATGCTTTTTTCATGAGCCCTTTAAACAGCCGGGGGTGCTTCAGCACCAGTTTACGGGTGCCTTTTTCGTACCGGCCTATGGTTTTAAAGAATGCGACTGTAGTTGCATCAAATACTATTTCCTGTTTTTTTTTCAGCAACCTGTTCAGCGCCTGGGTCATGACCTTATTGGCATACAGCGGGGGAGGAACCGACCCATGTCCCGATGTTTTGATGTGCAGGCTTAGCTTCAGCCACAGCGCTTTTTTTTCAGCAACCGATATGCAATAAAAAGGTTGTTCGGGGTGGCCCCTGGAAATTTGCGACAGGCCCGTGCCTCCTTCTCCAAATACAACAACGGGATTTAATTTTTCAAACGAATTTTCAATCACATCTTTTATTCCCTGGTTATCCATTTCTTCTCCCGATACACAAAGCAGTGTAACATTATACGGAAGCGCTTCTTCTCCCCCCCATTGTTTTGCCTTTTCTATTGCCATCAACTGCATGATAGCAACTCCCTTCAGGTCTATTGCACCCCTTCCCCAAACACTGTTATCCGCAATGGTCCCCGAAAATGGTTCATACAACCAACTGCCGGTATTGCCTTCAGGCACCACATCAATATGATTCAGGAAAATGATATTAGGCTTATTGTCTGATAAAGGAGACAGGGAAGCCGCAAAGTTGTAGCTATTCTCCGGGGATGGAAGTCTTTCTACTATCAGGCCTTTGTCGCGGCATATATCTGCGAGAAACTCGCCGGCTTCTTTTTCAAATCCGCTCAACGACTTTTTTTGTATATACTGGCTTAACAAGGTCGCCTCCTCAGTTGCTATTTGGTAAGAAGTGCTTTGGGGCAGTCCGGGAATGCTGCATACATACATTAATGCAGACAGCATTTGCAATCGTATAAAATGGTGATGGTATTTTTTAGCAATGTGCACGCTCCGGTACAGGTTTTGGGTAACTTGGCTCTACCTGTCAAACATACTCAATATTTATGATCTTTTTCTATATAAAGTTTATAGTCAGGCACACAAAAAAGTTGTGCGCAGCACCAACTGCGCACAACTGTACCCTTTAATACTGGTTTGCAGGTGTTTCTCATGGCCATAAACTTACTTATTATACTGCATCGATCGGCGGAAGTAACAGGACTTACGCAGCAACCTTCATCTGCGACGAAATAGCTTCCAGCATGTGCGCAATCTGCATTTCAACAGATGGAGATATAGCCGGGTCCCGATCATCTTTCATAATGGCATAACGGTCAAGTTGCTCATTCCAACCAAAAATGAACACAGGACTATTATTTACGCTGACGCGAAAACGAAGTTGTTCACTTCCGTTCAAATAAGACGTTGCGTTTACTGTATAAGGTCTGTCTCCTGCTGTGATTTCAAATATTGTTCTTTTCGTTTTCATAATCATGATTGTTTAGTTTGATTGATTTAGTTGCCCGATGCCAATTAATCCAATAAACAGGCCACAACACCTGCTTTTATTGTTAAAGAAAATAAAATTGCCTTTACAATCCTGTTGCTCAAATAGTTAAACATTAGGAACAGCAATGCTTTAGAAGAGCTGCTTACCTGAATGTTTGTACGGCAGGAACACAGTTCATCGTTTAAAAACAACAATAGAAATTAAAAAACGAAGCTTTATTCTTAAAAAATTCTGATCGCATTATTTCTGTTGTAACTTTGCGTATCCGGATAAGCAACACGTACAATCTGTTGTACCACTTCTGGCCGACCAGCCGCTGTAGGAAACGTTTTTAATTTTAAAAGCCATTGAATAACATACCATTTATTATTGCCTGCCATAACATTTAAATGTTTGGTTTATGAGTAAGTCATTTTTTAACAACGACAAGCCGGATGTTGTTTTGATAGGCGCCGGGATCATGAGCGCTACATTGGGTGTAATACTGAAAGAACTTCAGCCCGACCTTACCATACAGGTGCTGGAGCGTTTAGATACCGTTGCAGCGGAAAGTACGGACGCCTGGAATAATGCCGGTACAGGCCATTCTGCATTTTGTGAGCTGAATTATACTCCTGAAAAAGCGGATGGTACGGTAGACTGTTCCAAAGCTGTAAAAATAGCCGGGCAGTTTGAACAAAGCCGCGAGTTCTGGACCTACCTCATCGATAGGGGCTATATACGCAATCCGCAGGACTTTATCCGCACGATCCCTCATATCAGCTTTGTGATAGGAGAAGAAAATGTGGCATACCTGAAAAAGAGATTTGAAGGACTTATCCAATACGATCTTTTTGATGGCATGCAGTATTCCGAAAACCCGGAACAGCTAAAAGAATGGATACCGCTGGTAATGGAAGGACGTGATAACACCGAAAAGGTAGCAGCTACACGAATGGATATAGGCACTGATGTTAATTTTGGTGCGCTTACACGTAAATTATTCAGGTACCTGTTCGACTATTCCGATGTGAAGCTGCATCTTGCTCATGAGGTGCACGATCTTCAGCAGGATAAGAACGGGCACTGGAAAATAAAAGTAAAAAACCTTACTACCGGTAAAAAGAGAACCATTACATCTAAATTTGTTTTTATAGGCGCGGGTGGCGGTTCTTTACCATTGCTCGAAAAATCGGGTATACCGGAAAGTAAAGGCTATGGCGGGTTCCCGGTAAGCGGACAATGGCTGATATGCCATAACCCTGCTGTAATTGAAAGACACAACGCCAAGGTATATGGCAAGGCTGCCGTGGGTTCTCCTCCCATGAGCGTACCGCATTTGGATACGCGTATGATTGACGGAAAAAAATCGCTGCTGTTCGGACCCTACGCAGGCTTTTCAACCAAGTTTTTAAAAAACGGATCGTTCTGGGATCTTCCGTCTTCCATTAAGATCAGTAATATAAAGCCGATGGTAATGGCAGGCATTCACAATATGCCGCTTACCAAATACCTTATAGAGCAGGTAAGCCAGAGCCAGGAAGACAGGATGGAAGCATTGCGGGAATATTTTCCGGAAGCCCTTGCAGAAGACTGGGACCTGGAAGTTGCAGGACAAAGGGTACAGGTAATTAAAAGAGATGAAGAAGAAGGCGGCGTGCTTGAATTTGGTACGGAAGTGGTGAATGCCGCCGATGGCAGCATAGCCGCTTTGCTGGGCGCTTCTCCGGGCGCTTCCACTGCGGTATCTATTATGCTGGATCTGCTGAATCGTTGTTTTCCTGAAAGAATGAAAACGGCTGAATGGCAGGATAAGATCAGGGAAATGATCCCGTCGTTCGGTAAATCATTAGCACAGGATACCGCTTTATGTAAACAAACCCGCGAAAGAACTGCCCTTGCTTTGAACCTGGCGGTTGAGCCGGAAGTAACGACATAGAATACACGAAACAGCAAATTTACGGATAAGCAAGGCATTTCTTTTAGCGTCTGCTCCTGAAAAAATTTTTCATCAGCGCTGCGCATTCTTCCTGCAAAACGCCTTTTACCACAAGCGTTTTGGGATGAAAAGGGGTAGCGGTTGGGTGATCGCTGTAGGGCGGTTTGCTGATGCTTCCGTTTTTTTCGTCGGAAGCGCCAAAAACGACTTTTCCGATTTTACTCCAGTACAGTGCGCCGGCACACATCAGGCAGGGCTCAACAGTGATATAGATAGCGGCATCAGGCAGGTATTTCCCACCTAAATGGCTGAATGCCGATGTAACAGCGATCATTTCGGCATGCGCGGTAGCATCGTTTAGCTTTTCCACCTGGTTATAACCACGTGCAATGATCCTGTTGCTCATTACTATGACAGCGCCCACCGGCACTTCTCCTTCATCGTATGCCCTTTGCGCTTCTTTAAGCGCCTGCTGCATATAGTAAACGTCTGTCATAAGCCGAAGATATACAAAACAAGCCAAGCCGGCCGGTGATAATGACTCCCTGCCTAAAAATGCGGTAGATTATGCTAATTTGCGCTACTGTAAGCACGATAAAAAACATTGTATGAGAACTGTATTTTACATGACTATTGCATGCCTGCTGCAATTGCATGTGCAAGCCCAGAGAGCAAAACCCAATATTATTTACATTTATGCCGACGATATGGGCATCGGTGAATTAGGCTGTTACGGCCAGCAAAAAATAAAAACACCTCATATAGACAGGATAGCCCGCGAAGGGATCCGGTTTACACAACACTATTCTTCGTTTCCGGTTTGTGCGCCATCGCGCTGCGCATTGCTTACAGGTCGTAATGCAGGGCATTCTTACATACGGGGTAATTACGAGCTGGGTGGTTTTGAAGATGATAAAGAAGGAGGGCAGATGCCTTTGCCCGAAGGAGCTTTTACCATTGCACATCTTATGAAACAGGCAGGGTATACAACCGGCGCCATAGGAAAGTGGGGACTGGGAATGTTTGATAATACAGGCAACCCTAACAAACAGGGGTTTGATTATTTTTACGGCTATGTATGTCAGAAGCAGGCGCACAATTTTTATCCCACCCATTTATGGGAAAACGGGAAATGGGATACGCTTAACAATCCATATATCAAAGTTCATTCACCATTGCCTGCCGATGCTTCCGACAGCGACTTTGAAAAGTTTAAAGGCAAAGATTATTCGGTAACTAAAATGGCTGAAAAAACCTTTGCTTTTATACGACAGCACAAAAACAAGCCTTTCTTTCTTTACCTTCCCTATACAGGGCCGCACGTATCGTTGCAGGCACCGGAAGAAGCTGTTAAAGAATACCTGGGCCGGTTCAACGAGCAACCGTATTACGGGAACAAAGGCTATGCGTCTGCAAGATATCCTTTGTCAACATACGCAGCAATGATAACCTATATGGACAAACAGGTTGGATTGATCATGGATCTGCTGAAAGAACTGGAACTGGATGAAAACACCATCATAATGTTCAGCAGCGATAACGGCGCTACTTTCGACACGGGTGGAGCAGATACTGAGTTTTTTAAAAGCACCGCCGGGCTGCGGGGCCGTAAAACAGATTTGTATGAAGGCGGCATCAGAGCGCCTTTTGTGGCCCGCTGGCCGGGGCATATACCGGCAGGTGCGGTTTCCGATCATATTTCGGCACAATTCGACCTGATGGCTACCCTGGCGGATATTACCGGCAATAAAGCACCGGCAAACGACGGCCTTTCTTTTTTACCTGCCCTGCTTGGAAAAAACAACCAACAGAAAAAACATCCATTTATTTATTTTGAGTTTCCCGAAAAAAGCGGACAGGTTGCGCTGCGGATCGAAAACTGGAAGCTGGTGAAAAGCAACATGAAAAAAGACCGGAATACGCCCTGGGAATTGTATGATCTGTCTAAAGACAGCGCCGAAACCACCAACATAGCGGCACAATATCCGGAACTGGTGAAAAAAGCGGATTCGCTGCTGGAGCAATCTCACCGTCTCGCTCATATACGCGACTGGGAGTTTGTAAACCCGAAGTTTTGATATGAAGAGGCTATGAGCGGCCGGCTGTGGGTTTATAGTTTATAGTTTGTGGTTTTAACCATAAACAACAAATCTCAAACCATAAACCTGAAACTTGCACAAGTCTTCCCTACATTTGCAGTAAGCAATATTCTTCACCAGTTAATATACTTTATGAGTAACATGTTGAGGTCTTCCTTCAATCTCTTTCTGCCTGTTGCCATTGGCTGCGATCATGCGGGTGTAGCGTATAAAGATGAAATAGTAAAGCAACTGAAAGCCGAAGGATTTAGCATTAGTGACTTTGGGACTCATTCAAAGGATTCTGTTGACTACCCCGACTTTGCACATCCTGTGGCCAATGCGGTTGAAAAAGAAGAAGTGGCTTTAGGCATATTATTATGCGGCAGCGGGAACGGCGTTGCCATTACTGCCAATAAACATCAACAAGTACGGGCAGCCATATGCTGGAGTGTAAATGTTTCCAAGCTGGCACGGCTGCACAACGATGCCAATATACTCTGTTTGCCGTGCAGGTTTGTATCGCTCGACCTTGCTTTGGAGATGGTGTGGAAGTTCATAGAAACAGAATTTGAGGGTGGCCGCCATGCAGACAGGGTAGGGAAAATAGCCTGCATGTAATCCTGCACATATACGCGACGTCGCCATTTATCACATCTCTCTGAACATATTTTTATTATGTTTGGAGATATTTTTATTAAACCTCTTCATGGTTATGAAACAACTTATCTGCCTGGTGCTTTTTGTATCGGTTTCCTTTGCATACGGTCAACAAAAAGCAAACCCCAAACCATTTGCTAAAGAGATTTCTGTAGAAGATCTGGAAAGACACCTGTATATACTGGCAGGAGATGAAATGGAGGGAAGGGAAACTGCTACGGAAGGTCAGCGCAAAGCAGCCGGCTATATAGAAAATGAATTTAAAAAGCTTGGACTGGCGCCGGGCATGGGCAATGATTACCAGATGCCATTTCCTGTATACGCGGATTCGTTGTTAAACACGTCGCTGGCAGTAAACGAAAAATCATTCCTGGCCGGGGTTGATTTCAGTGTAAATATAATGGCTGCACACAATATCTCCTTCCGTTTTTCTGAAGTTGTATTCGCCGGTTTGGGTATTGTTGATTCTACACGGGATGACTACAGCAACCTGGACGCGCAGGGGAAACTGGTGGTTGTTTTGTCATCAAAATTCGGAGAGCATTTACCGGCCAATACTAAAAAGCAATTCAATCCTTACAAACAGCAGGAGGCAGCTATGCGGAAAGGTGCGGCGGCTTTACTGGTAATTGATAAAACCATTGCGCCAATCGTACCTAAAGGCAATATGTATGTAAATATGTACAGGAGCAGTTTCCGCATCAATACATTTACTATCGCCGAAACTGTGGCCCAGGCAATTTTGGGAGATGAATATGCTGTGGTAAAAGATGCTGCTTTAAAAAATGTCACAGCTTCCGGAAATTACAAAGCTGCGATTGATCTGGAGTTTACCAAAGCCATTGTTACAATGCAAAGCACCAACGTATTGGGGCTTTTAGAAGGAACTGATCTGAAAGATGAATATGTGGTGCTGACCGCACATTATGATCACCTGGGTGCCAGAAAAGATAAAATATGGTATGGCGCCGACGATGATGGCTCCGGAACAGTAGGCATACTGGAACTCGCCAAAGCATTTACAAAAGCCAAGGCGGCAGGCAAAGGTCCGCGCCGGAGCATTTTATTTATGACGGTAAGCGGTGAAGAAAAAGGGCTTTGGGGATCTGATTATTACGGATCGAATCCCGCATTTCCATTGGAGAAAACTACCGTAAACCTGAATATAGATATGATTGGACGGATAGATCCCAGCCGCAAAAAGGGAGACTCGACTAATTATGTTTATATAGTGGGGGATGACAAACTCAGCTCCGACCTGCGTCCCATCAGCGAAGCAAATAACAAAAAATACCTGAAACTGGAGCTGGATTATAAATACAATGATCCCAAAGACCCGGAAAGAATTTACTATCGCAGCGATCATTATAATTTTGCTAAACACGGTGTACCCATTATTTTTTACTTTAACGGACTGCATGCCGATTATCATCAACCTACCGACACTCCTGACAAGATCAACTATCCGCTCCTGCAAAAAAGAACCCGGCTGGTATTTTATACAGCCTGGGATATGGCTAACAGGGATGCGATGCTTAAGCGGGACATCCCTTTAAACTGACAGATACCATAAAATGTTTTTTTTCGTTATAATCTTTTTAAAGTATTTTGTTTTAAAATAGGCTCATTTTGACTAAAAAATGAATGTAAACAGGATAAGATATATTATTTTGGAAACATTATGTTTAGTTGTAATAGGCGAAATCATTTCCTTACTGGCCAGTAAAAATTTTTCATGGGAGGTCAGCCTGTTAACCCTGGCTGAAGTGTTTATTTTGGCCATCTTTTCATTTGTTGCAAAAAAGGCGCCTTATAGTGCCATTCTTTCCACCCTGGTTGTTTTTATTGCTATTTCAATAGTGTCTGCTGCTGTAAAACCTACCTACCTTGGGGGTAGCATCATTATCAAAATTTTTATATTGATCTATCTTGTACGCGCTATTCCCGAAGCAAGAGAACAGCAGGCATTGGCGAAGGAAAAAAATTAAGTCCTCCTGTTATTTTTCATCCCATAAGCTCATTTGTTCCACCGCCGTACACTGGAAACTTTTACGGTGATAACAGCTTAAGCCGTACGTACTTATTGCTTTGCGGTGTGCCGCAGTACCATATCCTTTATTGTTATCCCAGTTATAGTGAGGGTATTCTTTGTGCAGTTGCCGCATGTAATCATCCCTGTAAGTTTTAGCCAGTATACTGGCGGCTGCTATTGAGGCAAAACGTCCATCCCCTTTAATCATGCAATGATGAGGCACTGAACCGTATTTTTTAAACCGGTTTCCGTCTATAAGCAACAGCTCCGGTGTTACTGCCAGGCCGTCCAGGGCTATGTGCATGGCTTTAAAAGACGCATTGAGTATATTAATGGAATCGATTTCTTCATGATCCACGCTCGCTACCTTATAAGCAATGGCATGTTCTTCTATATATAGGCGCAACACGTCGCGGTGGTGCGGCAATACCTGTTTTGAATCGTTCAGCATCGGATGGAAAAAATTGCGGGGCAGGATAACGGCTGCAGCAAATACCGGCCCGGCCAAACAACCCCGGCCTGCTTCATCGCAACCCGCTTCAATCAATACTTCCTGGTAAAATGACGCTAACATATTGATGCTGCAATGTTAGGAATAAAAATCAGTACAATACTTTTGCATTTATGAACAATTCGCTCACGCAACAGAACGACAGGCAGGTAGGATACTGGCTTTTAACCGGGGTTGGAATGATAATGATACAGGTGCTGTTAGGCGGTATTACAAGACTTACCGAATCAGGACTGTCCATTACGGAATGGAAACCTGTAATTGGCATGCTGCCTCCGTTAAATGAAGCCGCCTGGCAGGTGGAATTTGCCAAATACCGTCAAACAGACCAGTTTAAATTTATACATGCAGATTTTACCTTATCGGAGTTTAAATTTATTTTTTTCTGGGAATGGTTTCACCGGCTGTGGGCCCAGCTGCTGGGGTTTGTTTTCCTGATCGGCTTTGTTTATTTCCTGGTAAAGCGAAAGTTCCGGAAAGAAATGATCGCGCCACTGGTCATTCTTTTCCTATTGGGTGGCGTGCAGGCCGCCATTGGCTGGATTATGGTGAAAAGCGGGCTGGTACCGGAAATGTATTTTGTAGGACATGTTGAGCTTACCACGCATTTTATAGCGGCGCTTATATTACTGGTGTATACGCTATGGTTTGCATTGCAGCTTATTGTGCCGGCACAACAGGTAGTATATAATAAAACGCTTTGGCGGTTTACATGGGTATTGTTGCTGGTGCTGTTTGTTCAGCTTACTTATGGCGGATTTATGGCAGGGTTACGGGCCGCTACGGTAGCGCCTACCTGGCCTACCATTAACGGGGAATGGTTTCCTGCTTCGCTGTTTAAAGAAGACGGGGGCGCCAATTACTTCAACAACCCGTTTATGGTACAGTTCATTCACAGGGGGCTTGCCTATATTTTAACTGTGTTATTACTGCTATGGTTTTTTAAAGCAGGCCGCGCTCAGGTTTCAGACTGGTTGAAAAGAACAAAATTTTTCCCGCTTTTGCTGGTGTGCGTGCAGGTAATATTGGGCATTTGCACGGTTGTATACTCACCATCGGCCAATGCATTGGTGTGGCTGGGAGTGATGCATCAGTTTACAGCCATGCTGCTGCTGGTGTCGCTTGTTTGGGTTTTGTACCTGGTGAAGCGTTCTTAAGCAGGTTTCGGGTATCAGGTTGCAGGTTACAGGTTTGTTTTTAGTTTACCTGCAACTTGTAACCTGAAACCTGCAACAACCATAAACTACAAACGATAAACTCCAAACCACTTCAAATTCCTGTCTTATGCTTTTCCTTTCACATCCACTGCATCGCGCAGCCCGTTTCCCAGTAAATTAAAAGCCAGCACCAGCAGCATAATGCAAACGCCCGGCGCAATGGCCAAAAGCGGATTGTTCGTAATAATAAAATTGTAGTTTTCCTTAATCATCAATCCCCAACTGGGTTGCGGAGGCTGAATGCCTACGCCTAAAAAGCTCAGCCCGGCCTCCACTACAATGGCAGTTGCAAAGTTAGACGCGGCCATTACCATTACAGGGCCCGTAACGTTGGGCAATATATGGTGTATGAGTATACGTGCATTGGTATAACCCAGCGCCCTGGCAGCCTCTATATATTGCAGCTCACGCAAGCTTAGCACCTGTGTGCGGATGATACGGGCAGTATTTACCCAAAGCGTCAATCCAACGGCAATGAATACCTGCCAGAAACCCTTGCCCAGCACCAGCGTTATGGCAAATACGAGTAGCAGCGTTGGTATGCTCCATATAACATTAATAAACCACATTACCATGTTATCTGTTCTTCCTCCAAAATAACCTGCGACCAACCCCAGGATAATGCCAATGGTCAATGAAATAAATACTGCTATTAATCCTACCGCCAGGCTCACCCTGACTCCTACGATCAGCCTGCTCAGGATATCCCTGCCAAATTTATCGGTGCCCAGCCAGAATTTTTTTTGAACTATCTTCAGGTCTGCTCCCGAGCCGGCAAAAAAAGCAAGCCGTTCACCTATGTTTTCGTCTACGTATTTGCTGGTTATAATGCTATCACCTACCCGTTGATACGAGTGAATGGGTATATAATAGGCATCGTCCTCCTGGCCATTCAGCAGGCGGTTAAAAAAACCAGCGCGGGCTACCTTTTTTTCTTTAGGTACTACTACAAAATCCATAACGAAGCCGGGTTTTTGGCCTCCTATTTCTACAATCATCCTGTTGGCATTGGGCGAATGATCGGGCGATACATAGTACGCGATCACACTTAAAACCAAAGCACATGCTATGATGACAACTCCGGCAAAAGCACCTTTATTTTTTAAAAGCCGCTTCCGGGCGTTGCTGAAAAAAGTAGAAGATTCATGTTGCACGCTGTAAAGTACAGAAATTTGAGATGAGCTGTGGAGCTTTCAGCTGTTTGAGGTATCAGCGGATTGCTGATTTGAGATGTTTGTGGTCTATAGTTTATGGTTTATAGTTGGGGTATCCATTAACTCCAAACCCGAAACCTGTAACAGCTATCAGTCAGCTTTCAGTAATCAGCCATTCAATCTCAAATCTCAAATCCCCAAATCAGCAATCAGAAATCTTCCTTGTGACCTGCAATAAAACTACTCCATGCTTCCCATTTGACGGGTATACGCTTTAATGAACAGCGCGCCGAGGTTTTTATGGGGAGGAATATAATTGTCAAATCTTTCCTTGGCATCGCCCGACGTAAAGCGCAATGAAAGATCTCTCCAGATGGTTAACCACTCAACATTTTTTCCTTCTTTAAGATCATCGTTAATTTCTTTAAGGATGGGTTCGTTGATGAGCCTTGTACCTACTTCTTTAGAAGAAATGATGTGTGCATCGGGGCATGTTTTTAATACATCATCCAGATTATGAAAACCACCGCATGAACCTAATATTACAATTTTAGAGGAAGGAGGCAGGTTCCGGATGGTGGAGCTTACCCAATAGCTGTGCCCCCTGTGTATGGTAATTGCCGGCTTCAGAGACCTTTTGTGCATAAATTCCTGCAGGCGGGTCTGCGCTACGGAATCCAGCCCCTTTTCGTAATCCAGCGGAAGGTTAGCATAAATAAATACGGGTTTGCCTTTAACAGACTTTATCTCTACCCACTCCGGTGTTTTACTCACTTTCCATTCACTGCCTGTGAACATGCTCATAAAGTTGGCATACGAATCTTTTCCGTCCTTATCTCCGTAAAAGAAAACCTGCTGCACCACGCGCCCGCTGTCGTCTACCAGGTTATTGTATTCAACTTTATAAACCGGGGGTATTTTCAGCTTTGCCGATATATCAATGGTACTATCCTGCGACGATTGAAATATGGTTTGCAGAATGTCGTATATCACAATGGTTCTGCGATCGTCTTTTTCTTTTCCCAGCAAAAGATTTTTTTCAATTTCCTGGTCTATCAGTTTTGTAACCAAAGGGTTTTTTAAGCTTCCGTAAGAGTCTGCCACATCCACTGCGTCTTCCAGGGTGCCGCTTTTTTCCAGCCCGCGCACAAATGCCATCATCAGCCTTTGTGAGCTGCTGTCGGGCATGGTTTGCAAAAATTCGTCCAGCTTGTTATAGCCGGCCGCCAGCTTAATGAATTTTTTAAACCTGTCGAACCTAACGCTCATCAATAAGCTGTCGCCTGCAGGAGTGGGCATTCGTTGCATCATCCTGTTAAAAACGCCTTTATAGCTTGAGGTATAAATTACATCCTCGCCCAAAACAATTAAATAATACAACTCCTGGGGGGTAAGCTGATCCAGTATTTTAAATCTCACATTGTCGGGGGAGTCGTGCAGGGCATTGATCTGCTCTATAAAAACATTCTTTGCACGATCCTGCAGCTTTGCCACCAGCTTATCATATGCTAAAGGTGTATCCCTTTTTATCAACCGTTCAGTATAACTGGTTTGTATATGAACCAGCATTCTGTAATACTTGAGGTTGTCGTCCATCACATTAAATATATCTTCCAGCGTAAGTCTTCCGCTTACCAGCTCATCTAAGAACGGATAATATTGCTGGCCGCTTTTACTGTTAGCGATAGATACAATAACTTTTACAAGCGAATCGCTGCTCCTCCTGATCAGCTTACCTACATTGGTACGTGTGGCGGCGGCATAGTCGTATAGCTGATTGGGATTATGGTGCGCGGCTACCCGCACCAGGCTGTCAGCAAATGGCACATCAGCATACTGCTCCAGCATCAATAAAATCTTGTCCGGGTTTTTTTCGCAATATTTTCGCAGGAGAATTTGCCGGGCATTGGTGAACCCCTTATTCTCATACATGGCGCTGACGTTACCATTAATATTGATATTGCCCACTTCGTAGGAGGCGCTCTGTACAATAGAACTGATATCTTCCTGGTTGATATCTGCCTGCATCAACGCTTTATAATTATTAAGCAGTTCCTGACCCAATACAGGGCTAAACGATTTATTACGCCATCCTGCATTAAAGCCTTTTAGCAGGTTTTCTACACCACTCAGGTATTTAACTTTTAGCCTGTGATCTAATTTGGGGTTGTTCTCAATAGAATCTCTCAGGACATCTACCCCTTTGAAAAGGGCATCCGTTACAAACTGGTTAAGGTTGTTATTAGATGATACATTGATAACCTGTCCATTACCATGATTAAACTGAAGCGCCAGTTTTTGCTCTTTCTCAATATTGTCGTGATACCTGATCCGGGCAATGTCTATCTTTTTTTTAAGCGTATCTGCCTCAGCCCTGGATTTTATACCTACAACGCTTAATAATAATATGAGTGTAACTATTTTATGCATAGCAAACTGCCACAAAGTTAATATAATAGGTTGAACGATTGTTTTTGTCCAATGCACCCTGTTTTTATTGAAGCCAACGGAAACCTTACCACTAACGTTGCCTGACTGAATTTAGTGCCAGAATTGAAAGAATGGGTTAACAATTTCATAATCCTTTGTTTTGGGCGGGTATAGCCTGCCGGATTATTTTTGCGTAAACATATTGTTAATATGGATTTTAAAGGAAAGAAGGTGCTGATTGCCGATGATGAACCGGATATATTGGAAATTATTGGTTATAACCTAAGGAAGGAAGGCTATGAAACCATTATCGCAAAGGACGGGGATGACGCACTTCATAAATCCAAATTGTTTCAGCCCGACCTGATTTTACTGGATGTAATGATGCCTCATAAAAACGGCATGGAGGTATGTAAAATCCTTAGATCTCAACCTGCTTATAACGATACACTGATTATTTTTCTTACCGCCCTCAGCGATGAAATATCGCATGTAAAGGGGCTCGAGTATGGCGCCGATGACTATATCAGCAAACCGGTTAGTCCTAAAATACTGGTAACCAAAGTAAATGCCTTATTCAGGAGAATACAAAAACCCGAAAATGAAAAGGTAATTCAGGTAGGCAATATTATTATTGATCCTGTTAGGTTTATTGTAACGGTCAATAGCCAGGAAATTGTTTTGGCTAAAAAAGAGTTTGAGTTGCTCCATTTGCTGGCAACCAAACCAGGCAGAGTATTTTTGCGAAACGAAATCCTTAGCCAGATATGGGGTACAGAAGTGATCGTTGGGGATAGGACCATTGATGTGCACATCCGGAAAATACGTCAGAAACTTGAGGTAGATTGTATTACAACAGTGAAGGGAGTAGGCTATAAAATGGTGGTGTAAATTCCTTATAAGGATTTCAGATTATATAATCTTTAACCCGCTTGTGCTGCAATATGTCATAATATCATTTGATCTTTACAGGATGATATTATAGCATTATCGAAAACCTTTACACGGCAAATGTTTAGTACCAAAAATACATCACCTCAGCAACTGGCTGGTTTCACTTCATTTATTATCAGTTTTTCTGTAGCCATCGGAATGTTTTTTCTAAAGCCTGAATGGTGGGTATTCCTGCTTGCTTTGCTGATCGTATTCCTGGGCAGTTACGTGCTGATTCTCTACACGCTTCAACGGTTTATTTATCGCAAAATCAAACTGATCTATAAATTTATTTACCAAACCAAAGCAAGTAAAAGAGAGGAGTTCTATTACAAAAACCTGCTTCCACAAAAAAGTATGGAAGAGGTAAGCTCGGATGTTGAAAAATGGGCTGAGCAAAAGAAAAAAGAAATTGAGGTGTTAAAAGCCAACGAAGCATATCGCAAGGAATTTTTGCAAAACCTGTCGCACGAGTTAAAAACCCCCATTTTTGCCATACAGGGCTATATTGACACGCTGTTGGAAGGAGCATTGGAAAATCCTGAAGTAAGCGCCAGGTTCCTGAATAATGCATCAAAAAATATTTCAAGACTGGCCAACCTGCTGCATGACCTGGATGAAATTACCCGCCTGGAGAGCGGAGAGCAAATATTGTACAAGGAAAATTTTGTTATACAGGACCTGATAAGAGAGGTTTTCGACTCTTTATCGGTGTTGGCCAGCAAACGCGATATCAGGTTAAGTATAAAAAAAGGCTGCGAGTTTCCTATTGTTATTTTTGCGGATAAAGAAAAAATCCGCCAGGTACTTATTAATCTTACCGACAATGCCATTAAATATGGCAAAATAAATGGGAATGTTACAGCGAGTGCATATATAACCGACGAAAAACATGTATTGGTTGAAATAAGCGATGATGGAATAGGAATTGCCGAAGAACATATACCACGTATATCCGAACGCTTTTATCGTACAGATGCCGCGCGCAGCCGAAAAGAAGGCGGTAGCGGACTGGGCCTGGCCATTTGTAAACATATAATAGAGGCACATGGTCAAAGCATGCATATACGCAGCAAACCGGATGTAGGAACTACATTCGGCTTTATACTCAATGCCCGTAAAGAGTAAGATCATTCCTGCATCCCGGAATTTTATCCACATTTAAATTTTTTCGATAAACGAAAACAAAACCAGGTTGAAAAGAGGACTTTAAGAGGTCTGGTTGCAATTTATCTTTTCGTCAAAAATATCCCTGTTGTATTTAATGAAAAGATTTTCAGTACTTAGTAAAAATCTTTAAAATACCGTAAAAATACTATCAAAACCCGTGCTAAAGTTGGCGAAGCAGTGAAAAATCTTGCAAAAACAAAAAAACATTGTAATTTAGCCCCAGTTTTCATAGGGTACGGATTAAAAACGGGCCAGGGTTTCCACCCCGGCCCAACTTATTTAAGGCCAAATTTTATTAATTATTTCATTGCTGATTACAAGGTTCTTATAAATTAATTTTATCAAACCTGTAATCCTTCGATGTAAAATGCTCTAATACCCGTGGCAAAGTAAATGTCAATTTTTGCATCGCTTTTTCGCTGTCATGAAAAACAATAATGTTGCCAGTTTTTGACAAACCAATAACATTTTTCAAACATTTTTCCGGTGAGAGTTGTGGATCAAAGTCTGCACTCAATACACTCCACATAATGACGTGCATGTCAAAAGCTTCTTTTATATATTTTACCTGTAACGCAGAAATCCTGCCATAAGGAGGCCTGAACAGGCTGGAATCGATGTATTTTTTTGCTTCAACCAGGTCTTCAAAATATTTCCTGTCATCTGTTTTCCATCCATTCAAATGATTGTGTGTATGATTGCCTGTTCTGTGCCCTTCGTTCAGGATCCGCCTGTAGATATCAGGATATTCAACAACATTTTTTCCAATGCAAAAAAAAGTTGCATGCGAATTGTATTTTTTTAAGGTATCCAGCACGAAAGAAGTTGCTTCCGGATGAGGTCCGTCATCGAACGTGAGATACAAAACCTTTTCTTTACCTGGTATTTGCCACACGCATGATGCATATAACCTTCTTAAAATCCATGGAGTTCTTACCAAATAAAACATAGTCACAGTTTTTAGAAATTCTCAACCCCTCAGCCCGGCATATTAAATAGAACAGGGATTGCGAAATTCAAAACATCAGCGGTTGCCTGTTCACAACTAAGGTAACTCTTTCTAAACATTGGCTAAACCATCTTAATTTTGCCGCCTATGCATACTAACAAAGTTCGCGTGCGATTTGCTCCCAGTCCTACAGGCGGATTACATTTGGGAGGAGTAAGAACAGTTTTATACAATTATTTATTTGCCAGGCAACACAAAGGCGTTTTTATTGTAAGAATTGAAGATACAGACCAGAGCCGTTTTGTGCCGGGTGCTGAAGAATATATTTTTAATTGTTTGAAATGGGCCGGCCTGGAGCCTGATGAAAGCGTTGTGCAGGGAGGTAAGTATGGGCCTTACCGCCAAAGTGAACGCAAGCCGCTATACCGGAAATATGCGGAACAACTGGTTGCTGACGGACATGCTTACTACGCATTTGATACACCCGAAGAGCTCGATAAAATGAGAGCCGATTTCAAGACAGAACAAAACCCTTCTCCGCAATACGATCAGCATATACGCGGCAGGATGCGCAATTCACTTACCCTTCCCCCTGAAGAAGTGAAACATTTGCTCGATTCCGGGGCGCCCTGTGTAATAAGAATAAAAATGCCGGCGGATGAGGTAGTTTCATTTACCGATATGATCAGGGGCGAGGTAAATTTTAATACTTCTGTAGTGGATGACAAGGTGCTGCTGAAAGCCGATGGAATGCCCACCTATCACCTGGCCGTAGTGGCAGATGATTATTTGATGGAAATTACGCATGCTTTCAGGGGAGAGGAATGGTTGCCAAGTGCGCCGGTGCATGTATTATTATGGAAGTATCTTTTTGGAATAGATAAAATGCCGCAATGGGCTCACCTGCCTTTAATACTGGGTCCCAATGGCAAGTTGAGCAAGCGTGATGGAGCTAAATACGGTTTTCCTGTTTTTGCCATGAACTGGACAGATCCTAAAACGAATGAGCTGACAGAAGGGTTCAAAGAAAAAGGATTTTTGCCCGAAGCGTTTATCAACATGCTTGCCCTGTTAGGCTGGAACGATGGAACAGGGCAGGAAATATTCACTAAAGACGAACTGATAGAAAAATTTTCTATGGAGAGGGTGCATAGCGGTGGGGCAAAGTTCGACTATGAAAAAGCAAAATGGTTCAATCACGAATGGATCAAACAATCGGAGCCTGCAAAATTGCGGCAACAGGTAAAACAGGTGTTAGCGGCAAAGAATATACCGGCGGCAGATGATCTACTGTTAGACAAGGTGATATTACTGGTAAAAGAACGATGTCACTTGCTGACCGATTTTGCAGAACAGGCTGCTTTCTTTTTTGTGGCACCCGAAACATACGACATGGATGCGGTAAAACCCAAATGGAATGAGAGCAAGCAATTATTCTTTACAGAAATAATCAGGAATTTTGAGTTGGCTATTGTGTGGAACGCGCCAGACCTTGAACATAATTTTAAAGAAATTGCAGCAGCCAATCATTTGAAACCCGGCGAAGTTTTATTGCCTTTCAGGATAATGCTGGTAGGGGGAAAATTTGGCCCACATGTGTTTGATATTGCCACCTTATTGGGCAAACAGGAAACGATCAGAAGGATAAAACATTTTTTATCCCTTTTACAATGATAATATAGCACTGGCGATTTTATTCCAGGGTAATTTTGGGTGGGGTTCTTCCATATTTTATAACAAAGTATTTTGTATCTTACCCGTTTTATACTTATCGTAACTACGGTCAGCCATTTCCTTACTTATAAAAAACCACATGTATGAAAAATATTCTTGCCGCGGTTGATTTTTCTGATTCCTCAGCGAATGCAGCTTTGTATGCCTTGCATATGGCTGGCAGTATACAGGGCGCTTCCCTTACATTGTTGTATGTATATGAAAGCATTTCCGCCGGAAGTGACGGCACTCCTTTACTGGTAGACGCTGAAGCCAGACGGTCAATAGCGTTAACAGCCCTCCAGCATTTAAAAGAAAGGATTAGTGTTGGCTCGGCCTTACCGGTAGAAGCAGTAGCAGAAGAAGGAAGTTTAACGGCCAATCTTGAAAAGTATGTAAAAAGAAATGCAATTGATCTTGTAGTAATGGGTATTACGGGCAGTACCAGGCTTGAGCAACTGATCGTGGGCAGCAATACATTAAATGTTATTAATAAAGACATCTGCCCGGTATTAATAATTCCATCAACAGCAACATATAAAAAAATACAAACGGCGGTTTTTACCACCGATCTGCAAAGGGTGGAGGAAACTACTCCGTTAAAACCTTTGAAGGATTTCCTTGATACATTTCATCCAAAGTTATATGCTGTGCATGTAGCTACCGAACATGCCGCCGTTCCGGATGAATATAAAGAAGAGAAAGAAAAACTGGCTGAATTGCTAAAAGAGTATCATCCGGCTTCTTATTTTTTGCTCGAACAGGATTTCACAGGCGCCGTATCAAAATTTACCGAATACTATAATGCAGATATCATCATTACGGTTCCGCGCAGGCATTCATTTCTTAAAAATCTGTTCACCGAAAGCCATACCAGGAAACTTGCTTATCAGAGCACTCTTCCAATACTCGCCATCCATTCATGGGAGTAATGATGAAACAATTATAAAGTATATCTGCTCTTATACTTCCTTATCAACCTTCCGGGGATAATTTTTCTTCCAGCCGGAATGATCTGTGATATGCAGGTATTCAAAATCCAGCCTTCTCTTGCTATTGACTGGTGCTGCTCATAGCTTTTTGTAACCGGCAGCAGGCTTGTAATACGGTTGTAAACACTTTACATGCATATTTACGCGCTTCACTCAATTTTACCTGCGCTTCACTTAGATGTGTTTCGGGATAAGAAGCTCATTTTACATCTTTGCAGCGTCAAACAAATGAGATGCGTGGCAAGGAGAAAAAAAATTGGAATACAGCAGCGGTGGTTAAGCAACTTTTATTTACAGTAGTAATAATGGCAAATGGACTTGCAATGCTGGCACAATCAAACAGTAGTTCCGTACCAGGTGTGTACAGCCTGTATGGTGTAAGCGAAGTTGCTTCGCAGTTATGGTTGAAAGAAGATGGCAGTTTCGAATTTTTTTTCTCCTATGGTGCGGTAGACAGGACTGGTAAGGGCAGATGGACAGTGAACGCAACCGATAGTGGCAGGCTGGTATTGAACAGTGAAACACGACCGTCCCGGGACTTTGCATTAACGGCAAGCTCAAAAACAAAAGACAGGCTCGTTACCATAAAAATCAATGACCCTAATACTGCTGTACTGCCCTTTGTTTTGGCAAGATTACATACCACTACGGGGGTAGTTGAAAAAAGAGCCGATAGTAAAGGTTATATAACTGTACCATTGCAGTCGATAAATAAAATTGAGATTGCCCTTGAACTATGCGCCGACCGGTTCTCAGTATTTGTACCGCAGAACAGCCAGGATAATTTTTTTGAATTCGGGTTTGAGCCGTGGATAGCTGAAGTGTTCTTCAACAACATTACACTGCAAAAAACCGCAGGTGGCTTAAAGGGATATCATCCGCTGCTGGAAGGATCAGAGTTTATATATGAAAAAGCCGGAAAATAAAACATATAAATCAATATATATGACCAGTATGTCGGGCACAGGAAAATATTTTAAACAGCCTGCAGTAGCCATAAGTTTTGCATTGCTTACAATAGCAGGCGGAAAACATATCCGGAATGGAAAACAACGTGCAGGACAGGAGCTTCTTAAATGGAAAGGTTGGCAGGTTCAGCCAGGAGCATATTTTTCAGGCGTTGGTTACAGCCCTGGCGCTATAGCATGGGAAGGTTATCCGGGTACAACAGAAATAATACCAGGCAGTACGGAACAGGCTTACGATGATCATAGCAGTGATGAACAAATCGCCGGGATAAAAATATTTTCAGGTTTTCGCATGGATGGCGATGATACTTTGATGTCGCCCGAAGAGCGGCTACGAATCATTTTCAGGGAAAAACGCGGCTCTGCGGCACCTGCAGGTAACGCAATATAATATTGATTTTATAAGGGATGTTTGGTTTCAGGGAAATCCCCGCTCGGGCGGGGTTTTTTTTAACCATACAGCATCTAACAACGGTTGTTATTAAATGCCGCATTGCAGCTTAGTGTTCAATCTTAAACCAATTATACATAACAACATCATGAAACGGATTTCTATTAATTTTATCAAACGCTTCTTTCAGCAAATATTTACAGCAGGTACGCTGTTTGCCATAAGTGTATACCTGTGGGTAAGAATATTATTGCATGATATTCCCTTTGAAATAATGGAGGAAACCTCCATGCTACTTCAGATGATCTTCACCAGTTGCGCCATCGTAGCCCTTTGCACAGGCTCTTTTTATTCTATGAGCTTTATGGTAGCCAAAAGAAATAAAATTGTTGCAAAATTAAAGCCCATGAAGTACCAGTTGACACAGTTGCTTGTACCGGTTGTTATTGCCGGTGTGCTTGCTGGTTGTAATGCTTATGCGCAGGGGATTAAAAAAGACATGAATACCGGTATGGTTACCCACTACAAAGGGCTGGTTGTAGAAGATGCACAAATTGTAATGAACAACGAAGTATTGGGGCATACGGATATCCCCATTGGCGAAAGCTTTGTTATAATCAATCAGGGGATAAAAGGGCTGGCGGTAAAAAACGACAAAGTTTCGGTAGGCTGCTCCCTGACCATTACCGATAAAAACGGGAATGTTCTTCTTTCAGAACCTGATCTTTTTAAAGGAAACGATGCGTTTGACAAAAACAAAGCTGAATACCTGAAATGTACAGTAAACACCGGTGCGCCCATGAAGTGGGAAGAAAAATACAATGTTAAAGTAGTGTTCACCGACAAATACGGGACAGGTACTATTGAAAACAATATTACTATCCGCATGATCGATATGCCCTGATAGGAGGTAACTCCATTCATGCTGCTTCAATACGGGCGGGAAATACCGGTACGAAAATAAAATGATGCAATTGTTTCATTTACATTTGCCTGAAACATTGGCTTATGTATCAAACATTGCTTACAAGTAACGAGGGAGGCATACTCATCATAACCATCAACCGCCCCGATAAGCTTAACGCGCTCAATAAAAAAGTCATTGAAGAGCTGGCGGCCGTGATCAATGATGTATATGCTGACCCCAATATACGGTCGGTTATTATTACCGGCAGCGGATCCAAAGCATTTGTTGCCGGGGCAGATATCAGTGAATTCAGCACATTAAACTCGCAGGGAGGTAAAGAGCTCGCGGAAAGAGGTCAAAACCTGGTATTTAATAAAATTGAAAACAGCCCCAAGCCGTTCATAGCGGCCGTAAACGGCTTTGCTTTAGGCGGCGGCTGCGAGCTGGCTATGGCGTGCCATTTCAGGGTGGCCAGCGACAATGCAAAGTTTGGTCAGCCGGAAGTAAACCTGGGGTTGATACCGGGATATGGAGGAACGCAGCGTTTGACCCGGTTAATTGGTAAAGGCAGGGCAATGGAACTATTAATGACCGGGGCATTGATTGACGCTAAAGCCGCCCTGGACTATGGACTGGTTAACTATGTAGTGCCACCAACCGGTCTCCTCAACAAAACAAAAGAATTAGCGGAACTGATCAACTCCAAAGCACCCCTGGCTGTTGCCGGGTGCATTAATGCTGTAAATGCCGCATTCGATAACAGCAAAAAGGGGTATGAGGTTGAAATATCCATCTTCGGTAATTTATTTGATACGGAAGATGCGAAGGAAGGAGCCGCCGCATTTATGGAGAAAAGAAAGCCTTTATTCTCCGGCCGTTAAACCCTCAGCAAAAATGGCCATTTATATTTTATCTTTGGCGCTCTGCAAATCAATAATACTCACTTTTTATATTAAATACTGCCATGAATTACAGGATTGAAAAAGACACAATGGGCGAAGTAAAGGTTCCCGCCGACGCCTATTTTGGAGCCCAAACACAACGAAGCATTGATAATTTTAAAATAGCGCAGGACATTAACCGGATGCCTAAAGAAATTATACGGGCATTCGCATACCTGAAAAAAGCGGCCGCTATCACCAATCTTGAGGCGGGAGAGCTGTCCAAGGAAAAATCAGACCTTATAGGAAAGGTAAGTGATGAAATATTACAGGGAAAGCTGGATGAATATTTTCCGCTGGTAGTTTGGCAAACAGGAAGCGGCACCCAAAGCAATATGAATGTAAATGAAGTAATCGCATACAGGGGGCATGTATTGAACGGCGGGAAACTGGAGGACAAGGAAAAATTCCTTCACCCTAATGATGATGTAAACAAATCACAATCAAGCAACGATACATTCCCTACGGCTATGCATATTGCCGCTTATAAAATACTGGTTGAAGTAACCATTCCGGGAATTGAAAAGCTGCGAAATACGCTTGCGCAAAAAAGCAGGGAGTTCATGCATGTGGTGAAGATAGGAAGAACCCATTTTATGGATGCTACGCCTTTAACCCTTGGACAGGAATTCAGCGGCTATGCATCACAACTGGATCATGGATTGAAAGCTATAAAAAATACGCTGCCTCATTTAAGTGAACTGGCGCTTGGCGGAACTGCTGTAGGAACAGGCATCAATACGCCCGAAGGATATGCTGAAAATGTAGCAAAGCATATTGCCGCTTTAACCGGTCTGCCCTTTGTTACGGCTCACAATAAGTTTGAAGCACTGGCTGCTCATGATGCGATTGTGGAAGCGCACGGAGCTTTAAAAACCGTAGCGGTAAGCCTTATGAAGATCGCCAACGATATCCGCATGCTTTCGTCCGGGCCACGCAGTGGCATAGGAGAAATCTTTATTCCCGATAATGAGCCGGGATCATCTATTATGCCGGGTAAGGTTAACCCAACCCAGTGTGAAGCTTTAACGATGATAGCCGCACAGGTTTTAGGGAATGATGTAGCCATTAATATTGGCGGGGCAACCGGTCATTTTGAATTGAATGTATTTAAGCCGGTAATGATATACAATTTCCTGCACAGTGCACGGCTGATTGGTGACGGCTGTGTGAGCTTTGACGAAAAATGCGCAGCAGGGATTGAGCCCATAGAAGCCAACATCAAAAAACACGTTGATAATTCGTTGATGCTGGTTACCGCGCTGAATACTAAAATCGGTTATTATAAAGCCGCGGAGATCGCACAAAAAGCGCACAGGCAGGGCACCACTCTGAAGGAAATGGCAGTGCAGCTTGGGTATGTGACGCCCGAACAGTTTGACGAATGGGTTAAACCCGCTAATATGGTAGGAAAGTTACCATCCTGAAATATTTCTTTTAAAAGTACATACTGTAAATAAAAGCAAAAAGGCATCGTAGAGATGCCTTTTGCTTTAAACCAACTACAACATGAGAAAAAAGACGAAGCTTAATATTGTTAACCGGTATAAATACTGGTATTAATGTTGTTGTGTAAGCATTAAACGCAGCATAGAATGTAATATTATTTGTATGTCGCAAATAAGTTTTCGATTGCAAAAAGTCATTTTCAATGCCGCAACCCGTAAAAAACACTGCCCGGATTTCGAATCAGCAAAACACCTGCTACAAAAGTTATTTATCATTTGATAAGACGAGTTTTAAACCCCGCAAACCAATTGCAATATTAAGATTATGAAGCACTTAATTTAAAGCGAAAACCTGCACAATAAAATACTCCTTTGAGAGGAAACAATTTCATAGACTAATACACCCATGCCTGTCGTTTAATCACGCTGAACATCTGTAATAAACATACAACATTTATAGGTTGTATATTTTTCAGTCAATCGTTTATACACCCTAACCCTTAATAACAGGTTTCAGAAATGAACCTGGATTGTAAACGTACCCTGATCATGTTTGGCATGATCTTTTTAATCCATACCCCGGCAAAGATGTTAGGTGTTCACAACCTCAGCAGCTTTGTAAAACAAAAAACCCTCCGTTACAGGAGGGTTTTTTTGAATGGCCGAGAAAAGCCAACAACCCCCGTTATTTGCATTGATACTTAAATTTTGTAAGCCCGTCTACTATCAACATGCCGTCTACGGCATCTCCGTCCGCATACAGTTCCGTGATATTGCCATCAGAAGAAAACTTATAATTTTCATACGAGGTGGTATAAGTTCCCATTACGTCGCCCGATGCATTGAATGTTTTTACAACGATTTTTGTGAGCAAGTTTTTGGATTTTTTTCCAACGTTTACTGAAAGTATAAAAGGGGCAAGCTCATTGGCTTCGGGAAAGCAATAGATAAAATTATTTACAGTATATGAAAAATCGTATTCCAGCTCAGCCGCAAGTGCCGTTCTTCTTGCGCCGGCAGCCTCTGTTGCCTCTACCTTTACAAGGTTCCCGTTTAACCAGGTGTAAGTATATACAAAGGAAGGGATTTCGGCAGATACGGAATGTATATACCAGCTTTTATTCTTCAGGTATCCCTCAGCGTCATATTGGTAGGTATATTTGAATTTGTCTGATCCCGGATCCCCCGCAATTTCATAGGTGTTAAATTCGGTTATTCTTCTTTCCTGGTCCAGTATGAAAAAGCCGTTGTCTCCAACTTCCATACTATCTCCTTTATAAACGATATCGGTTTTATAATAACTGCTGCCGGAAGTGCTGTCGAACAATTCACTTTTTGTTGGCTTATCATCATTGCCCAATATAATATAAAAAGATCCGTAACCTTTTCCAGTGACCGGGTCGCAGGGAACTATTCCGGTAACCAGGCAATCGCTTCCCGCCGGAACATCGATTGTTCCTCTTTCCTGGCTGTTTTCCTTGGAGCAGGAGATTACCGAGAACAAACCAAGTAGTATGCACACAATGATACTGGTATGTTTTACCATAAACACACGTGCGGGGAATATTTATAACACCTGCACTTCATCATTTACGGTAGAATTGGTTTCCACCGTTGGGTTAGGGTCTTTCTTTTTACGGTCAAAAAAGCGTTTTTGAAAAAGAAGAATGGTCAGAACGCCTATGGAGATGGATGCGTCGGCTATATTAAACACCGGTCGGAAAAATAAAAACTCTTCCCCTCCCCATATGGGGAACCAACTGGGAAAACGGGATTCTATAATAGGAAAATACAGCATATCCACCACACGCCCATGCAGAAATCCCGCATAGCCCCCGCCTGCAGGAAAAATTTTAGATACATACGGGTTGAAGATGTCGCCACTGTTTTCAAAGATCAATCCGTAAAACATACTGTCAATTAAATTGCCGATAGCTCCCGCATAAATCAGTGTGGCGCAGATGATAAATCCTTTATGATACTGCTGTTTTATAATGAGCCTGAGATAATAAGTGCCGAATACCACAGCAAAAAGCCGGAACAAGGTAAGGATGATCTTACCCCATTCACCTCCGAGCTTCCAACCATAAGCCATTCCCTCATTTTCAATAAAATGAAGCAGAAACCATGAACCAATCACTGATTTTTCTTCACCCAGATAAAAATTCGTTTTTATCCAGATTTTAAAACCCTGGTCAATCAGAAGGATCAATAAGGTGAGAAATATTACCGATCTGAATTTCACAATATAAGTTTAGGTGGCAAACCTACACGAAAAAGCTGATTTTTCACTCAATAATGCGCTTGTTCGTAGTTAGTCTGGTTCAGAAAGGATTAATAAACACTTAAAGTATAAAAATTTATGAAATGTATGCACCATGCATATTATATCAGTCATAAAAACGTTAACATTCTTTAAATGATAGGTGAGTAACAGGTATTTTTCTATATTTGCCAAACTGCAAATGACAAACAGAAAAGCAACATACAGATCAAAACATCATGTTTACTGCATATTTATGATGCTTACCCTGTTGTGGCTTACCGTTAGCACTCCTTTTATAATAGATATCCAGCAAAAATTACGCAACTCAACTACTCACGTCTCCGCCGATGGCTCCCAGGGGCAGGCGATGGAGGAAACTGCCAATCCTTTTTCAGGGTTGAATGAGGAGAAATGCAGCGGCAGCAATACCTTATCAGAGTACCTGCATGAACCGCTTTCATTTGCAGTACCTGTTGATACCGAATTAGAACATACCAGTAAAGCCGGTGCATCGATTTATATTGCTTATTGCGGCGAACTCCTGTCTCCACCACCCGAACAGCTATAATGTTCCATCTTAATGTATCGTTATCAAGTTTTTTCTCTCCGGAAATGAGGGGTCTGTAATGCTGTTAATTGCTCAAAGACCTTTATCCATTTTTTGAATAATCAAGCTGAATATTGCGAGGGAATAGTTTACACATCCTTTCAATTTAATTGACATGAACAATCGTTCTCAATCTTATATAAAGAATATCGGGTCAGATCTGCCTGCTTCTGTTGTTGTTTTTTTAGTAGCCTTACCGCTTTGCCTTGGCATTGCATTAGGCTCTAATGCACCCCTGTTCAGCGGTATTATTGCCGGTATAGTAGGTGGTATTGTTATTGGTGCGCTTAGCGGGTCTCAACTTAGCGTAAGCGGGCCCGCTGCAGGTCTTACAGCAATTGTTGCCGGCGCCATCGCTTTGCTTCCGAGCTTTGAAGCATTTCTTTTGTCGGTAGTTATATGTGGTGCATTGCAGTTGGTACTTGGTTTTGCGAAGGCGGGTGTTATAGGAGACTATATTCCCAAAAGCGTTATAAAAGGAATGCTTGCCGCGATAGGCATTATTCTTATTTTAAAACAGGTGCCTCACCTGATAGGTTACGATAAAGACTATGAAGGCGACCAGGCTTTTTTACAATCCAATGGTGAAAACACATTTACGGGTATTTTCAGCGCGCTGAACGCCTTAACTCCCGCAGCCATGCTGATAGGTTTTGTGTGCCTGGCATTTCAGTTTTTTTGGGGAAGCTATGCAGAAAAAAAAGCAGGCTGGTTAAAACTCGTGCCTGCTCCTTTGCTGGTTGTATTGCTGGGTATAGGTATCAACGAGTTGCTTACATGGCAAACAGTGGCATACGGATTGAAAGCGGAGCATATGGTAAATATACCTGCCGCATCATCTCCCCGCGAGTTCTTTTCGTTCTTTACTTTCCCCGATTGGGGTCATTTAATGAATAAACAGGTTTGGATGAGCGCTGTTACTCTTGCTCTTGTAGCGAGCATTGAAACTTTGCTGGGCATAGAAGCGGTTGACAACCTGGATCCTCAAAAAAGAATTTCGCCTACTAACCGGGAGCTGAAAGCGCAGGGTGTAGGTAATATGGTATCGGGTTTGCTGGGTGGATTGCCTTTAACCAGTGTGATCGTTCGTTCTTCTGCTAATGTAAACGCGGGCGGCAAAACAAAAATGGCAACCATTTATCACGGATTCTTTCTATTGGTCAGCGTTGCTTTTATTCCTAAAATATTAGGCATTATTCCCCTGTCTGCGTTAGCCGCAATTTTAATTTACACCGGTTTTAAGCTGGCAAGGCCGGAGCTGTTCAAAGATTTTTATAAAAAGGGATGGGATCAGTTTATACCATTTGTGGCAACTATTGTTATTGTGCTTTTAACCGACCTGCTGATAGGTGTGCTTGCCGGGTTAGCCGTTGGGCTTTTCTTTTCTGCCCGAAGCAATTACAAAACGGCGGTATTCATTGTAAACGATGATAATAATTATCTTATCCGGCTGAGAAAAGACGTATCAATCCTTAACAAGCGTGGAATAAAAGACAGGCTGGACGCTATGCCCGAAAATTCGAATGTATTGATTGACGCTACCCGGGCCGATTTTATTGATAATGATATCATTGAAATGATCGAAAATTTCAGCAGGGAGGCGTATAAACGGAATATAAAAGTTGAATTAAAAACGAGCGCGTTTAACGAATCCAAATTTGAACCGATGATGAAACAGGATATCACCAAAAGCCTGAACGGAAAAGAAAAAGTTAAAGTGTCAGGCCATTAATTCATAAATAATTAAAATATTATACAAGTGAGATCTTATCAAAAATTATTACTGGAGAATAAAGCATGGGCGTTGGAGAAAACGGAATCAGATCCTGATTATTTTAGCAGGCTGGCCAAAGTGCAGAATCCTGAATTTTTGTGGATTGGATGCAGCGACAGCCGAGTGCCTGCCAATGAAATTACAGGCACCAAGCCCGGCGAAATATTTGTGCATCGCAATATTGCCAATATGGTTATTCATACCGACGTAAACCTGCTGAGTGTATTGGATTATGCCGTTAATTATCTTAAGGTAAAGCACGTTATTGTATGCGGCCATTACGGTTGCGGGGGTATAAAAGCATCCATGACCAATACAGATTATAAAGCTGTTTTAAATATGTGGCTGCGTGCCATTAAAGATGTATACCGGCATAACCGGGAAGAATTGGACGCCATTGAAAACCTGGATGAAAGAAGCGACAGGCTGGCAGAGCTGAACGTAATAGAGCAGGTAGTACGGCTGAGCCAAACTACCATTATACAAAACGCCTGGGAAAAAGAGAAAGCTCCGCATTTGCATGGTTGGGTTTACGGATTAAAGGACGGAATGATCAATCCTATTTTTGAACTGGCTGCAGGAAGCCCTATCGATCCTTTGTACAGGTACGACAAAATTCTATAGCCTGCCCCGTTCATAGTAAGCAATACCCGGTGGTAATGAGCCTATGTTTACGACCGGGTATTGTTGTTGATCATAGGTTGATGATCTCCCGGGCGGCCACGGGCAAAAAAATGCGCGAAGGCATAGCCCTTAATATTTTAATTTCTTCCGAAAGCAGGGTTTCATTATCAAGGAATTTAAAAATCAGCCATGCGGGAACGCGCTGAAACAATCGCATAAAAATATCAGCACCCGTCATTTTTTCCCGACTGAGCACATTCAGCAATATGCTATCGTATAATTGAAATCGTGAAGATGTTTTTGCATTCCCTGGGATATTCTTTTTTCCACTCTTTATGATGGAGGCAAGCTGCATTGCCTGCTTTTGTATAAAATGAAAAGTATACCCGGTTGATGGCTTTGTCTGTCCTCCGGCAGAACCTATATAAAAGATGCCGTTTTTGTATAACGGGAAGCGATGATTGGTCATGGGAATTGCTCCGTGCTCCGAATGTTCAATGGAATAGTCCTGTATTTCCAAAGCATGCTGAATGTACTTTCTCAATTCAGAATCATATTCTTCCTGCGCCAGCACCCCTGCTGAAAATACTGTATACTCCACCAGCGCCCTGTCGGCTGATAGCGGCAATACATACGCGAAAGCCGCCGGGTAATCCTTCTGATCAACGGAGAAATCCATGAGCAAAGCCTGTTGCGGGTTAACTTCTGTGGGTGTTTTTATCAGCCAGCCTTTGAAATGCTGCAGCAGGTAATGTTTCCGGATATTTTTTACAGGCGCCTGAAAAACGGAGCTGAATACAAAACCGGCTTCCGCTTTAAGTATTCCA
Organism: Chitinophagaceae bacterium; assembly: GCA_019638615.1. GTDB lineage: Bacteria > Bacteroidota > Bacteroidia > Chitinophagales > Chitinophagaceae > Agriterribacter. The sequence goes on from JAHBTL010000008.1 coordinate 195,408, forward strand.
CAATTTGTTATTATAGTAATTTGCCCGTCGAGGTTATTCACCTCCGACACGTCCCACTGCATATATTCTATATTGCCGGACGAAGCGATCCTCCGGAAACAATAGCCGTAAAAATCTATTCCCCTGATCATTTTATACACATAGTCATTTAAATCAAGCGATAGCGTGGCCGATTCACTTTTTACAACAAGATCGTTCCAGCTTTTATGCACAATGCTTTCAAAGTACCCTTTTTCTTTTTCCCAGAAGCACCAGGTACGGTCGTTGTTTTCTTTTTTCTCTTTATCAATAAGAAGCACTTTTTTCGCAGGAAAGCCGGGATCGTCCATTAACCGCATAAGCAGGCTCAAACCTGCGCAACCCGCGCCAATGATAATATAGTCGTACTTTTTCACGCCGGTAAAAATGTTCGTAAAACAAGAAAGAACATGAACTGGATGAGCAGCAGGTGTACCGCAAATGCATTTGCCTTATTAAAGCCCAGCAGTGAAAAAACGACCAGCAGTAAAACGCTTACAGCAAACCAGGTAATATAGTTCAGCACAGGAATAATCCCATCTTCCCATTGCCAAAAGCCCAAAGCAAGGGCTGCAGGCTCCATGATCCAATCAAAAAGAACAGCCAGCAATGCTCCGTCTATCACAATGGAAACCCTGCTCCACCAGGTAAATGAAGCAAAAGCTTCAAGTGCGAGCCGGCTCCTGATCTTTTGCTGCAGCAGGTTCATGGCAGTGCCGCAGCAGTATATTACAATGAACCAGTTTACGCCAATGAGTAATGGCACATTTTTCATCTTAAATCCCAGGGCGTCTCCATAGCTGTAGTTGCCAAAAAGCAGGCCTGAACGCACTCCGGCCGCTTCTGTCAAAAAACCAACGGCGTAGCATATCAATGCAAAAAAATAAAACACCGCGTTCTTCTGCTCCTGTGTCCAGCATATCAACGCAAGCATTACCAGCATATTCAGAGAAGTAAGCGAAGCGAATACTGCTGCATCAATCCACAATATGCCTGCCAGGCCAACAACATGAAAAAGTATCGCGACATAGGTGGCGATCCTGTATTTGTCTGTTATGATCTTCTTCCACATGTAAAAGTGAAATTACTAAAAACAGCTCTTTAAGGGGGCATTTACCTTCGGTGAGAGGGTTCAGATTTTAGCATAGTTGTAACTCTGCAAGGAGATAATCCCGGACGGATTCCTCTCCCAAATGTTCGGGATACCAATACATATTTTACAACCAGCATTAAAATAAAATACCCAATTACTCAACCTCTTACATGTCATTTCGACCGAGCCAATATGAACACTATAATTGAATCACCCTTCCGCAAGGGAGAAATCCGTTTGGCTTTTGTACTCAGCGTTAGTACTGTTCCCCAACAGATTTCTCAGGCACGCAACAGTTTGTTAATTCAAGCAACCTACTGTGCCATGCCAATGCAGATTATTCAGTTGACTGTTTATCAATGAAGTATGAACTGCGGGTTTGTTACTTATAAAACTTGCTTTCTTTTCAACCACAATGCCTGGTGCTGTTTTCTTTGTTACTTTTTTTTAAAAAAAGTAACGCAAAAAGCCGCCGGGAAATGATTACCGCTATTTCCCGTCCCGCTTTTGCGGGATTGATTAGGCTTTCGTACTACTGTGAACTCAGCAACAGAACCCTGATATATTTTCTCCAAATCAAGGCGTATGCAAAAACTATAAAAGAATACAACTTGTCACGACCCAATGATTGAGCACTCTAATCGTTTACTCGAAATGACGGTTCATATCATATAAATACGAAAAATTGAAGTGTGTTTGTTCTTTGAAAGATGACGGGCAATTTGTATATTCAGGTGTACAATCACCGATATGCGTTTTATCTTACTGGCTGTTTTTATATATGCAGGATTGATTTCCTACGCTCAAAATAAAGAAGCGCCGGGTTTTGTTCAATTTAAAGAGAAAGCGGATTCGCTTTCGCATGTAATAGACACTCATATCCATTTGCTTTATAAGAAAGATATTACAGGTATGCTCGATGATTATCAATTTAGGGGCAGGTATATTTGAACAGCGCGACCAATGAAATTTATAAAGCGTCTTATAGAGAAGATGCAGGGGAGGAAACAGGCGCTTACCGGGTATTTTACTACTATAAAAACAATCTTGTTAAGATGGTAGTGTCAGATTCTGCCTACTATTCGTTTAATGGAAAGATCCTGAATCCGAAGGGCAATATAACAAATGAAATTTTTTCCGGTAATATGCTCACGTTTGAAAGCGATTGCCGCAAGCTGGTACTTAGGCTGTGATGATTGCTTTAGTGGAAATCCTTCGCATACTGTATGAGTTCTCCCACGATTTTCGCGCTCTTTAAGCAAAGAGGTATCCCGCCACCGGGATGCACGGTTCCGCCGCAGAAATACAGCCCGCTGATTTCTTTACTGAAATTAGGATGGCGCCAAAAAGCACCCGCTTTTGAGTTAGAGCTCGTTCCGTATATCGCGCCGCCTGCCGCACCGGTATTGGCTTCTATGGCAGGAGGATCCAGGATCATTTCCGTTTCAATATGCGGTTCTACATCTTCCTTCAGCATACCCCGGAGCTTTTTTAAAATCTGCTGCTTTACATAGGTGGTTGCTTCCTCCCAATTGCTGTTCCCCGAAGGAGCATTCACCATTACAAACCAGTTTTCTTTCCCGGCAGGAGCATGGCTGCCTTCCATTTTAGAAGTAATATTAATATAGATAGTAGGATCTTTATAAACGGTTTTGGTTTTAAACAAACTTTCAAACTCCGCCTTATACTCGCTGCTGAAGAATATATTGTGCAGTTGTAATTGGGGGAACTGCTTCCCTATGCCCCAGTAAAATACAAGAGCGCTGCTGCTTTTTTCGCGCTTCTCCATTTTCCGTGCAGTCCGGTCATCATCCAGCAGCTTTTGATAGGTAAAACAGATGTCTGCATTGCTTATTACAAGGTCAGCAAAAATATTTTCTCCATTAATAACAATGCCTCTGGCCTTGTTTTCCACACAAATGATCCTGTCTGCAGAAGCATTAAAAACAAACTGCACTCCTTTTTTTACAGCCAGCCTGTATAATGCGTTGGTAATGCTGATCATCCCGCCCTTTGGATAATATACGCCCCCGTTAAGCTCTGTATGCGGAATGGTGCTGAGCATAGCAGGCGCACTATAGGGGCTGGAACCATTGTACGTTGCAAAACGGTTGAATATTTGTATGGCTTCGCCGGTTTTAAATTTCGACTCGTGGTATTCGTTCAGTGTGTCGTATATCATATAGGGGCGAACATCCTTCAGCGCTTTCAAAAAAGGTCTCTGGAACCAGGTGCTTCTCTTCTGCAGCGGATGGTTTAAAAAAACAGCGCCGATGGATTGATACAGCTTTTCTGCCTGGTGAAGATATGCTGTGACAGTTTCTGCTGGTTCATTCAGTTTTTCAGCAAATGCTGCCAGTAGTTTCTCCCGGTCTGCCCAGCTATGAAATATTTTTCCGTTGGCAAAGAAATATTTACAGCCGCACTCAACTTTGCTGTAAGAAATATATTCATCAATAGGCTCTCCGGCATAATTAAACAATTCCTCCAGTTCAGCAGGGTCGGTGAAAAGAGAGGGACCCGCATCGAACCGGAATCCGTCCTTTTCTTTTAAAGAAAGTTTCCCCCCGGGATAACTGTTCTTTTCATATACCGTAACCGAAAAATCCTGAACAGCCAGGCGTATGGCTGCAGCTATTCCGGCTACACCGCTTCCTATTATAATTGCCGACCGTGATTTCATTATTAAAATTGACAGGCTTACCTGAAAATACCGCGCTGTGAATATATGCAATAAAAAAAGTCATTCCATAACGAAACGGAATGACCTTTTTGTATGCGTTCAAAATCGAATTAAGCGATTTCTACTTCAGCGCCGGCTTCTTTCAATTTAGCTGCGATTTCATCAGCTTCAGCTTTGGCAACGCCTTCTTTAATTGGCTTGGGAGCGCCGTCTACCAGGTCTTTAGCTTCTTTCAGTCCAAGACCGGTAAGATCCTTCACTATTTTAACCACGCCCAGCTTGTTAGCGCCGGCAGCTTTCAACACTACATTGAAAGCAGTTTTTTCTTCAGCAGCAGCAGCGCCACCACCTGCAGCAGGACCAGCAGCTACAGCTACCGCAGCAGCAGCAGGCTCAATGCCATACTCATCTTTCAAAATAGTCGCTAATTCGTTTACTTCTTTTACAGTAAGGTTTACTAACTGTTCTGCAAATGCTTTTAAATCTGCCATTGTTTCAAATTTTTACCGCCTTCATTGCCTGTGCTCCGGCGGAGTCATTAAAAAAATTTGGTTGTTTATTATCCCTCAGGCTGGGACAATTAATTTGAAAATGGGCTAATTTGAGAATTTGAAAATGTTCATTTCACGATGATAATCACTTTCAAATTATCAAATTGCCACATTAATTCGCTCTTTCTTCCAGCGCTTTTACCAGGCTGGCAAGTTTGTTACCTGCATTAAGCGCGCTGATAACATTTTTAGCCGGCGACTGCAGTAATCCGATGATCTCACCAATAAGATCCTGCTTGCTCTTAAGCGTTGTAAGCGCTGTTAACTGGTTGTCTCCTTCAAATACATCGCCATCAATAAAAGCAGCTTTTAATTCAGGCTTTTGTCCGTTGGTTTCTTTACGGAATGTGCTCAGGATCAAAGCAGGCTCTTTGGGGTTTTCAGAGAACAACAATGCGGTTACATTGTTCAGGGAGTTGTATACTCCGTTGTAACGGGCGCTGTCTATAGACTCAAGTGCTTTTTTAATGAGCGTGTTTTTAGCTACCCTCATTTCTACTTTTTTGTCGAAACACGCGCGGCGCAATTTACCAACCTGCTCTACAGTGAGCGATTCGGTATCGGTAACGTAAAAGTTATTGTATTGTGAGAACTTGCCTTTCAGCAGCTCAATCACTTCGTTTTTTTCCTGTTTGGTCATACAAAAAGATTTTTATGCCGTGAAAGCATCAGTTCATTAATGATTTGGTGTCGATTGCAATGCCGGGGCTCATAGTGCTTGCCATGAACGCGCTTTTAAGGTAGGTACCTTTAGCGGTAGATGGTTTTGCTTTGATGATAGCATTGATAAATTCCTGGCTGTTTTCCGCGAGCTTGTCGGGCGTAAAGCTTACGCGACCGATAGAAGCGTGAATAATGCCCGCTTTATCAACCTTGAATGCTATTTTACCACCTTTTACTTCATTAACGGCTGCTGCCACATCGTTGGTAACGGTGCCTGTTTTAGGGTTGGGCATCAGGTTACGGGGACCTAAAATTTTACCCAGCTTACCAATTTTAGGCATTACAGAAGGAGTGGCTACAATTACATCTACATCTACCCAGCCGCCTTCGATTTTCGTTACAAATTCATCCAGGCCAACATAGTCGGCTCCTGCAGCTTTCGCGGATTCTTCTTTATCGGGAGTGCAAAGCACCAGCACTCTTTTTGTTTTACCTGTTCCGTGGGGAAGCGTTACTGTTCCGCGGATAGCCTGGTCTGCTTTTTTAGGGTCAACGCCTAAACGCAGATGGATATCAACGGAGCTGTCGAATTTTGTTGTATTCACTTCCTTTACGAGGGTAGACGCCTCCTTCAGGGAGTACACCTTGTTTTTATCTATTTTAGCCAGTACGGCTTTTCTTTTCTTGCTGATTGCCATTTTCATTCAGTTTTTGGAAAGTGAAGATTTTAATTTTCCCATGGGGCTTTACCATCAACAGTAATACCCATACTGCGTGCCGTGCCGGCAACCATGCGCATAGCGCTTTCGAGCGTAAAACAGTTCAGATCGGGCATCTTGTCTTTAGCAATTGCCTCAACCTGGCCCCAGTTTACTTTACCAACCTTGTTACGATTGGGCTCTTTTGAACCACTTTGCACTTTTGCAGCTTCCAATAACTGAACAGCGGCAGGAGGAGTTTTAATGACAAATTCGAATGATTTGTCGGAATACACTGTAATTAATACGGGAAGTACTTTTCCCATTTTGTCCTGCGTGCGTGCATTGAATTGCTTGCAGAATTCCATGATGTTCACACCCTTGGAACCCAAAGCAGGACCTACCGGGGGCGCAGGATTTGCCTGGCCGCCTTTTACCTGTAGCTTTACAAAGCCACTGATTTCTTTTGCCATTTTTTACGTTTTTTGGTGATAGCGTCCCGATAGCTATCGGGACTCCCAAATTCAAAAAAGAACTTTTTGGGGCGGCAAAGGTACATTTCAAATCTGAAATTTCAAATTTGAAATGAAAAAAGCCCAAATTATCCGGAAAGGATCGGCTTCGTGGATTTTGGGTGCAAGATACATGTTGAATATCAATAATTTGAAAGTGTGGGCTTAAAGTATGATATAGCGCTGAGTGCAAGCCCGGAATATAAACAACTGCTTGACAATATTGGTTTGGCTATTGAAACAGCAAGGCAAAATGCTTTTAAGGCAATTAATACCGAACTTGTAAAGGCTGATTGGGAAATTGGCAGGCACATAGTGGAATATGAGCAGCATGGACAGGAACGAGCAGAATACGGAAGTGAGCTACTAATAAGGCTTTCCAAAGATTTGAAGCAGCGATACGGCAAAGGATTTGGCAGGCGGAACATTCTTGATATGCGGAGATTTTATCTTGCCTATCAGAAATGGCAGGCAGTGCCTGCCAAATTGAGTTGGACACATTTTGTAACCCTGCTTGGCGTTTCAGACGACACGGCACGGAAGTTTTACGAGAGACAGGCTGTTCTTGAAAATTGGGGCTATCGTGAACTTGAAAGACAAATTGATTCTTCTTTGTTTGAACGGCTTGTATTAAGCAAGGATAAAAAAGGCGTTTTGCAACTTTCAGAAAAAGGACATATTGTTTCCGAACCGGCAGAAGTTATTAAAGACCCTTATGTTTTGGGCTTCCTGAAAATTCCGCAAAGCCACCGAATGACGGAGAAAGACCTTGAACAAAAAATTATTGACAACTTGCAAATGTTTTTGCTTGAATTGGGAAAAGGTTTTACTTTCTCGGCAAGACAATACAAAATTTCACTTCGCAACAAGCACTATTATATTGACCTCGTTTTTTATCACCGAATTTTGAAATGCTTTGTGCTGATAGACCTTAAAATAAGAAAGGTTGAGCATGGCGACATCGGACAAATGAATCTTTACCTAAATTACTTCAAGACAGAAGAAAACGTTGAGGGCGACAATGAACCAATCGGCATTATTCTTTCGGTCGACAAAGACGAAGTGTTAGTAGAGTTTGCAACTGGAGGAATCTCTAATAAAATTTTTGTTTCAAAATATCAGCTTTACTTGCCAGACAAAAAACAATTGCAGAAAAGAATAAAAGCAATTATGGAGAATAAGTAAATTACCGCACCAATTCAGGCACATAAACCCGGTACACAGGGGCCGATCTTATAAAAAAGTCTGCTGTGTTCTCACGCTTTCGGAAAACACTATTTTAAACAAGATAGCATCATTTCTATTTCCCCAGCACCTCTTCCAGCCTGGCATGCAACTCCGCCCCCCTGAGGTTTTTGCTGATGATTTTGCCACTGGGATCGAGCAGCAGGTTTTGCGGAATAGACTGGATGCCATATAGCTTTGCCACCGCGTTGTTCCAGAACTGCAAATCGCTCACATGGGTCCAGGTCAGGTTATCGTCGTGTATAGCCTTTATCCAGGCGTCTTTCCCCCCGGGCCTGTCTAACGATACGCCCAGCACATAAAACCCTTTATCCTTATACTTATGATAGGCGCTCACCACATTCGGGTTTTCCTGCCGGCAGGGGCCACACCAGCTTGCCCAAAAATCAACCAGCAAATATTTGCCTCTTAACGAAGAAAGCTTTACCGGGTTATCCAAAGTATCGTTTTGTGTAAAATCGGCGGCTAACTGGCCAATAGCTGTGCGCTTGGTAATATCTATCCGTTCTTTCAATGCGGCGGCGGATGGATATTGCCTTACTTCGGGCGATAAGCTATTGAAAAGAGGCTCCACCTGGTCTATATCAATGTCATAGCCACCTGCATATTGTTGCAGCGCCATTAATGCAACAGGCGATGAGCTGTTGTTTTTAATAAAAGGAAGAAGCACTGTTTCTTTGACGTTTTTTTCCAGGGTTTCTGCTTTTGCTTCAATCAGCCTCATGGTGTTCATATCATTCGCCTGTCTTGCTTCGCCATACTGCTGGTAATAAGACTGCATGCTGTCGCTGAACGGGCGGGTAAGCGTTTCAAATTTCTTATATATGTCGTGGGCAGCAGCCCCTTTAACGATAATATTGGAAAAAGAATCGATATTAGTGATGCTGATGCCGGCTGGCTGAAGAAACAGCGTGGCAAAATCGCGGGGAACCACGCCGGGAGCCATCGTGCCTTTGTATTTTGCTCTCAGCCTTGAAACGGTAGGTTCATTTATTTCACCTTTAAAGGTGTATTTCCCTTTTACCACTTTTGTACTGTCTGTAATCCTGTTGTTATTTGCTATATAATAAAGATAAACCCACTCAACGGTATCTTTCATTTGCTTAAAGCTGCCTGTTATGGTAAATGCCGTTGGTTTGCCGGTTTGAGCCAGGGAGAGCAGCGGCAGGCATACAGCAAAAACCAGGGACCCTTTCTTCATACAAAAATTTTAAAGCTGCAATTTACTGAAAAGCGCCATGCTTTGTTCCGTTGAAGTGCCACTCCGTAAATTCCTTCTTATGCAATCGGCTTGTTTTGTATCTTCGCCCATTACAACTTACTATGATTGTAAGAAGCATAGAAAGGGAAAATATAAAAGAACAGTTTAAATCAAAAATTCATGGAACTGAATGTCTTGTCCATTATAATACCGGTTGCAGCGCTGATAATAGGTATAGTTGCCGGGAAGATTATATTTGCTGCCAATACCAAAAAGCAGATCGAAGAAGCTGAGTCACAGGCAAAAAAAATCGTTTCTGATGCACAAACAACGGCCGAAACACTGAAGAAGGAAAAAATACTGGAAGCCAAAGAGCAGATCGTGCAATTGCGGGCAGAACACGACAAAGTAGTGCTGGAAAAAAACAAAAAGATCAACGAATCAGAAACACGGACCCGTCAAAAAGAGCAAAGCCTTACGCAAAAGCTTGAGAATATTGAAAAGCAGTCGAAAGAAAACGATGCCATAAAAGATAACCTGAACCGGCAGATAGAAGTAGTCAGCCAGAAACGTACTGAGCTGGAAAAACACCAGGAAGAGCATATCCGCCGCCTGGAAAAAATAGCGGCTTTAACAGCCGATGAAGCCAAAGCACAATTGCTGGAGACCCTGAAGCACGAAGCCCAAACGCAGGCGCTGACCATGCAGCAGGAAATTATTGAGGAAGCAAAGCTCAAAGCCAACAAAGAAGCCCGCAAGCTGGTAATACAAACCATACAGCGTACTGCTGCCGAACAAACCATTGAAAATACGGTTACGGTCTTTAACCTTGAAACCGACGAAATAAAAGGGCAGATCATTGGCCGGGAGGGAAGAAATATCCGCGCTATTGAAGCCGCCACGGGAGTTGATCTTATTGTAGATGATACGCCGGAAGCGATCATATTGTCTTCTTTTGATCCATTGCGCAGGGAAGTGGCGCGCCTTGCCTTGCAAAGGCTGGTAACAGACGGACGAATACACCCGGCGCGTATTGAAGAAGTGGTTGAAAAAACCCGTAAGCAACTGGAAGAGCAGGTACTGGATATAGGCGAAAGAACAGTTATAGAGCTGGGCATACACGGTTTGCACAAAGAGCTGGTAAGAATGGTGGGGCGCATGCGTTTCCGTTCTTCGTACGGTCAGAACCTCTTGATGCACAGCCGCGAAACAGCCAATTTATGCGCTACCATGGCAGCAGAGCTGGGACTCAATCCCAAGCTGGCTAAAAGGGCGGGACTTTTACACGATATCGGAAAAGTGCCTGATGAAGAAAGCGAGCTGAGCCATGCGCTGCTGGGAGCCAAGCTGGCTGAAAAATACGGTGAAAATCCAGCCGTGGTAAATGCTATAGGCGCTCACCACGATGAAATGGAAATGCAATATGTTATTTCCCCCATAGTGCAGGCTTGTGACGCCATCAGCGGCGCCCGCCCCGGCGCCCGCAGGGAGATCATGCAGCAATACCTGCAGCGTATTAAAGAGCTGGAAAACCTGGCATTGGCCTATCCCGGAGTAGAAAAGGCTTATGCCATACAGGCGGGCCGCGAACTAAGGGTAATTGCCGAAGCCGATAAACTAAGTGATGCCGACAGTGAAAAGCTCAGCTTTGAGATAGCCCAGAAAATACAAACAGAAATGACCTATCCCGGGCAGATCAAAGTAACCGTTATCCGGGAAAAAAGAGCGGTGAATGTAGCGAGATAATTTGTGATTGCCGATTTCTTGATTGCTGATTTGAGAGAACAGGTTCACTAAATCAGAAATCTCTACATCACAAATCAGAAATTCACGAAACATTTGGTATTTAACCATTCGCTTGTTACCTTTGCGTCCCTTAAAATTTGTAGTCATGAACGCAGCAGTACAATTTGTTCACGAACAATTGACCCCTGGTAAATCTTTCCCCAGCTTTAAAGCGGGTGATAATGTTACCGTTAATTATAAAGTTGTGGAAGGTAATAAAACCCGTATACAGGGTTTTAAAGGCGATGTGATCAAACGCCAGGGTACTGGTCATACTGCAACTTTTACAGTACGCAAAATATCGGATGGAGTAGGCGTGGAAAGAACATTTCCTTTGTTTTCGCCTAATATTGATTCAGTTACCCTGAATAAAGTAGGTAAGGTACGTCGTGCCAAACTGTACTTTTTGCGCAGCCGCAGCGGTAAAAGCGCCAGGATCAAAGAAAAAAGAGCAAGTATTTAAGATTTTTAATATCAATTGCGCAAACGGAAACCGGAATATCCCGGTTTCCGTTTGTTGTTAAACGAGGGTTAAGTATACAGCGTATTTTATAAATTGGCTTATAAAACAATTAAAACTGTACCTTTGTTTACTCATCTTTAAATTTTTGTACGATGTTGTCAAATTACAATTCTCTGTTGATATCAATGCCTGGTGGTACCGAGTGGGTTCTTATCATTCTTGCAGTGCTCATTCTTTTTGGCGGAAGGAAAATCCCTGAATTTATGCGCGGGATAGGAAAAGGCATCCGTGAGTTCAACGATGCTAAAAGCAATGTGAAGAAAGAGATTGAAGAAGGTATGAATGAAAAAGAGACCAAGCAGCAGCAACAGGCGTAACGATCATTTGTTTTGAAACAAGAAACAATATTTCTGCCGGCAGGTGTGAAGATTTTTGCTTTGCGTTGCCGGCAGTATTATTTTACCAAACCTGCCTTTCCTTATACCTTGCTCCTTACCCATTTCCTGAACAGGGGAAAATAATGCATTGCTTCCAGGATGCCTTCTGTTCCTTCGGCTTTGGCCTGGTAAATGTACTCATTGTCTGATGTAGCTTTCAATAGCCCCTCTTCTGCATTGCCCACAACAACTCCTTTATACCCGGCATTGAACAGGGAAAGGTCGTTAAAGGTATCGCCTGCAGTAAGCACTTCGCCGGGCGCAAATTCAAGGTAATTTACCAATGCATTCAGGGTAGATCCTTTATTCACTCCTTTGGGCAGAACGTCGGCGAATTTTCCGGCAGAGAGAATAAGCTCACATTCAAGTTGCGTCACTGCCCGTTTTAGTTTTTCAATATCGGTTTTGTCATTAAAAAAGAATGAACACCGCCTTTGCTGGGGAACCCGTTGGGGCTCAAGTCCCTCTATTCCCTCTATTGCTTTCAGTACTTTGTCGCTTCCAACCCATCTGTCGTCAATAGGCGATTGAAGGTTGACAACAGGGGTCATCGTATTGCCGTTTAAAATGGTGGCGCCCACATCACAAATAATATAGTTGGGGCGGGGTACAGGCAATTCATGTGCAAATAAAGGCAGGATGCTTTCCATCCCCCTCCCTGTTACGAAAACCAGTTGTATACCAGGATGTTCGTTTATAATAGAATAAAGCTTTTGCCTGTATTGTAAATCGCCCGCTAAAAAAGTGCCATCAAGGTCTGTAGCCAGTAACATATGATTGAATAATTTGTTCTTTAGATAACACGATACCTGTGCAAAAATAAAAATACAGCATAACAATTAGCATACCGGTAGCTTTTGTAGCTTGTATATCAATGTCGTTTCCTTAAGATGTTGGTGAAAACACCAACATCGGCGGTCGCCGTTGCGGGTGTTTTCACCCGCAACTACACAGAAACGTTAAGGAAACGACATTGGTTTGTATATACCAAAAATCACATTGAATCGTTTGATAAAAAGGTATAATCTTCTCATCCAGAACAAAAGTTATTGTGTACTATGAAAAAATTGATTTTCTATGCAGCATGCAGCCTTGTGTTCATGTCGTATATGTACGGATGTTCTCCCAAGTACGGTTGCCCGGCCGATGGGAAAAGTGTGGGCGCCGAACGAATTCTCAGCGGAGAAAAAGCGCCTAAGGCTAAGTCGTTTAAGGATTAGTTTAATTTCTAAAATTAACCCATATGAACCTTACCCTTCGTAACGATTATGGCTGTGTAGAAGCCGTAATCGATGAAAACTGCGGTTTTGATAAATTTTATGGCATTGCAGGTTTACTTACAGATAAGCTGCAGGTAAACTTTACCAATAAAATTGATGATCTTGATACCTCATACTGGGATTTTAACTTCAGGGGGCACAAGCTTACATTGCATTATAATATCTACGACGGGGTATCTATATTCCCGGTACGACATAAAGATGCCGTTCAAAAAGACAATGAGGCCATAAAAGAGCTTGCCCATTTACTGGAAAATTTGCAGTAAAGCAGTATGAGCCCAGGTATTCCTGGTGAGGTAAATTAATAGTGTTTTCCGCCTATCGACTCAAGGATATTGTAGTAACTCACATAGCGGTCTTCATTTATCTTTCCCGCTGCTACCGCTTCTTTAACGGCGCATCCCGGCTCATTTGTGTGTAAACAGTTGTTGAACTGGCATTGTGGTAAAACGTCTCTCATTTCAGGAAAATAATGAGATAACTCCTGCCTGGAAATATCTACCAGGCCAAATTCCCTGATCCCCGGCGTGTCAATGATCCTTCCACCCCCGGGCAGATCATACATTTCTGCAAAAGTTGTAGTATGCAAACCCTTACCGCTCCAGCCGCTTACTTCCTGCGTTTTGAGTGCAAAAGAAGGTACCAGCCTGTTGATGAAGGAAGATTTACCTACGCCCGAATGTCCGCTGACCAAAGTGGCTTTGTCTTTTAAAGCTTCTGCAACAGCGTCCGCTCCTTCATTTTTTGCAATGCTCGTCAGCAATACTTTGTAACCAATGGCTTCGTACATTTCTCTCCACTGGTCATATTTTTCCGCCTCTTTTTTCCTGTACAGGTCAGATTTATTGAATAGCAGGATCGCGGGAATATGATAGGCTTCGGCTGTAATTAAAAAGCGATCTATAAAACCCTGTGAGGTCCTCGGTTCCTTTAAGGTACATATCAGCAGTATCTGGTCAACATTGGCCGCAATAATATGATGCAGGTGCTTGTGCGAGGGCGACTGCCGGTTAATATAATTCCGCCTGGCATGAATGCTTGTTATGATAGCAGTACGGGCATCTTCTTCTTCCGGCTCAAAGGAAATAATATCGCCGACAGTAACAGGGTTAGTGGAGGTAATATCAGCATCAATTTTAAACCTGCCTTTTATACGTGCATTGTATACTTCTCCCCCGGTTGTTTTTACAATATACCAGCTTCCTGTTGATTTATATACCAGGCCTTCCATAACATCAGGCATTATAACCCTAAATATTTTTATTGATATACAGGTTCTTTCAAGAGCATTTTCGTTTCGCCGGCATTGTACCCTTTGATCCACCCTGCAATGGTTTCTACCCATAAAGGATGGGTGTTCAGGCAGGGTATAAATGTATACGATTGCCCCCCGGCATGCATGAACGTTTCTTTTCCCCTCATGGCTATCTCTTCAAGCGTTTCTAAGCAATCGCTTACAAATGCCGGGCACAGGATCAGTATTTTTTTTATTCCTTCTTTAGGCATTTCTTCCAGGCGGATATCTGTAAATGGCTCCAGCCATCCTTTTCCCAGTCTTGACTGAAAGGATATACTGTGCTTATTTGCAGGGATACCCAGCTTTTCTGCAATGAGCCTTGTGGTTTCAAAGCATTGATACCGGTAGCAAAATTCCCGCCCCGGAGAAGGCGTTTGGCAGCATTCCTGCGAACCTGATCTGTGACTTCCGGTGGGGTCTCCTTTAACCAGGTGCCTGGCAGGTATACCGTGGTAACTGAATAAAATATGATCAAAGCCGCCTGCCGAAACAAAGGGTTTCATACTTTCCGCCATAGCATCTATATAACCGGGATCGTTGTAGAATGGCTTTATAAAATGCAGTTTGAAGGGATATTTTCCCTTCCGGTGAATTTCCTTTGCATGTTGAACCGCTGTTTCATACGACGACATGGCATAATGCGGGTACAGTGGCACGGCAATGACCTCTTCAAGCCCATCCGCTTTTTGCATCAGGCTGTTGAATGCATGCTGCACGGTAGGATTTCCGTAACGCATGGCAATTTCTACCGGCTCGCTTACCTGTTGTTGCACTGCCTGCTGCAATTGCCTGGTAAGCACGATCAAAGGCGAACCTTCTTTGGTCCATATTTCTTTGTAAGCGTGGGCAGATTTGGGTGCGCGAAACGGTACAATAATGCCTCCAACAAGCGGCAAACGCAGCAGGTAGGGCTTGTCAATCACTCTTTTATCCATCAGGAACTGCATCAGGTACCTTCTCACATCTTTTACTTCAGTAGAATCAGGAGATCCCAGGTTCATTAAAATTATCCCTCGTTTTACCGGCTTCATTGTCATAATGAGTAATAAAATATGCTTCTGTTAAATAGTAAAAGGTCACGCATGGTGACCTTTTACTGATATGATGGATCAAAAACGGGACGCAGCTTCTATAGTACGGTCCAGGTCTTGATAGGAAATGGCGTTACTGATAAACCATGTTTCAAATGCTGACGGTGGCAAATATACGCCGGAATTTAACATATGATGGAAGAATTTATTAAACAGGGGGATATCTGCTTTAGAAGCGGTTTTAAAATCTTTTACCGGGTGTGTGCAGAAATGTACGCTGATCATGCTGCCAATACGGTTGATAATATGAGGATACGGTTTGTTTTTAAAGGCATTTTTCAGTCCTTTTTCAAGATATAATCCTTTTTCATCCAGCTCTTTATAAACCGACGGATTGCTTTTAAGCATCTCCAGGAGTGTATACCCTGCTACCATTGCCAGGGGGTTGCCGCTCAATGTGCCGGCCTGGTAAACACTGCCCAGCGGGGCGATATGCTGCATAATTTCCTTTCTTGCCGCAAACGCACCTACCGGCATGCCTGCGCCAATGATTTTTCCATAGGTCACAATATCCGCATCTGTTTTTAGTCTTTCCTGGGCGCCGCCCGCTGCCAGCCGGAAACCGGTCATTACTTCGTCGAAAATAAGCAAGATGCCTTCCCGTGTACATAGCGCTCTTACTCCTTCCAGGAATGACTTTTCCGGTAAAATGCATCCCATATTGCCGGCCACAGGTTCAATAATAATCGCTGCAATTTCATTTTTATGCGCTGCTGCCAGCTGTTCTACAGCCGGTAAGTCGTTGTAAGCGCAGGTAAGCGTATCGCCGGCTACACCTGAAGTAACTCCCGGTACGGTTTGAATGTTAAAAGTAGCTACACCACTGCCTGCTTTTACCAGGAAGCAGTCTGCGTGCCCGTGATAGCAGCCCTCAAATTTTATAAATTTATTCCTGCCGGTATATCCGCGGGCCAGCCTTATAGCGCTCATACAGGCCTCCGTGCCGCTGTTTACCATACGTATCAGGTCTACATTGGGAACCATACTTTTAATAAGTTCCGCTATTTCAACTTCCAGCGCTGTAGGGGCGCCAAACGAAGTGGAAAGCATGGCTTTATCCTGTATGGCTTTGATCACCGGCTCATAGGCATGGCCCAGTATCATGGGGCCCCAGGAATTGATGAAATCAATATACTGATTGCCGTCTGCGTCGTACAGGTAGGCGCCTTTTGCCCTTGAGATAAACAGCGGGTTACCGCCTACACTTTTGAATGCTCTTACAGGGCTGTTCACGCCGCCGGGAATGGATTGCTGCGCCCGGGCAAATAAAGACTGACTTGTATGTGTGTTCATATTTTAATGCCGGCAAACCGGATTTTATGAGGTAAGAATGCAAAATAACCGTCCTTGCATTTTTTTCAGAAGTGCAAAGCTACGCATGAACCGCGTGGTAAATGTCGATAAACAGTAAAATATGCCGCTATTGTGTTCAGCCTGGCAGCGCTTTACGGCCTCCCTGCTAAACTTTGATGTAGATTTTCTTTTTATCGAGCCACCAGGCGATGCCCCAGAAAATAAGTACGTGAAAAACGGCATACAACAGCGAACCGTTCATATTACCGAACGCGGGAGCGAATAAATGATCATACATCCAGTTCCCCAGGCTTTTGTATACAGGCATTCCGTTTTTTGTACCGTCTTCAATCCTGAATAGCCCGTACAGCCTCACCCATACACCGCTTAACACAAAAATGAAAAGCGGATTTTTACCAAACACATCAAAAAAATGCGCCCATGCTCCTTTTTGCCGGTATATTTCAACAATATGAATAATAACGGCCAACACAACCATTGCCAGCCCGGATGTGTATACTACATAGGAACTGGTCCATATTTTTTTGTTCAGCGGAAAAGCGGTGCTCCAGCATAAGCCGATAAAAATGAACAGCACGGCTATCGTAAATAAATTAGCAATAACAGGGTAGTAAACATTCGCATTTTGAACGCCTGGCAGAGACGTGGCAATGATTTTTGTTTTTTGTATGATATAATCGCCCGCTAAAAAACCAAATATTACCTGCACAATTGCCGGCAGTGTGCTGGCAATCCCTTCGGGGTCGAAGGCCACTCCTTCGCCATGATACATATGGCCTTCACCCAGCAACAGCAAGTCTGTTTTGGTTCCGAACCAGCCTTGCAGGCTGTAAAGATCACCCGGACTGCCCCATACGATGCAAAACACCCAGTACAATAAAAGCAACAGGATGCTCATTGCGAAAATTTTTACCGGCTTCAGGTAGTAAATAATAACAGAAGCAAAAAAGTAGCAAATGGCTATGCGTTGCAAAACACCCGGAATACGGATCGTATCCCAGGTTTTGGCGACCAGTTGTCCGTCGGCATTGTATTTTACAAAGGGGAACCAGTTGAGCAGGAGCCCGGTAAGAAAGATCAGCAATGTCCTGCGGATCGTTTTTTTCCAAAAGACAGCATCGCCTGCCTGCCGCAGCTTCGGCATTACAAAAGCCATTGAGTTGCCTACGGCAAAAAGAAAGAAAGGGAATACGAGATCCGTAGGCGTACACCCGTGCCAGGCGGCATGATCCAGTGGCGGGTAAACATATTTCCAGCTGCCGGGATTGTTTACCAATATCATGAGCGCAACGGTGGCTCCCCGGAATATATCTAAAGGATAAAAACGCTGTTTCAACAATAAGAGGTTATAAATACTAAAGTTAGTTACAATTCATTCAAATTGCCTGTAAGGGAAAGATTTTACTGACCGGGAAATAACCTGCATTATTCCCGGTTGACTATATGCTATCTTTCGGGCAATGCTTTCCATCTTTTTATAATGGTTGTATACAACAACACGAAAATAAAACCTGCTGCTAATAATAAGCAGCTGAGATTTTCGCCCAATATATCAAATATAAAATCCGGCTTTTTCTTATAGTATAAATCTCCCAGTATTTTTTGATAGTAATTTTCCTGGTGCTGGTTTATTATCAGTAAAATAAGGAGGATATATGGCACAATACCAGCCAGGGTTATATTGATGAATACAGCCTGCACCTGTTTCTTCACCTGTTTAAGAAAAAGCAACGGCATCAGTAAGATAGCAGTACCTGCTGTAAATACAATATAGAATATAGATAATGCATCATTAATGCTCAGGCTCATTGTAAGTAAAGTAATGAGGATAGATATAACAATGGCAGTTATAATTGAAAAAAGCAGCGGTGAAAGCCCTGAAGTTCTGAAAATGAATAACAGTATGGATAAACCGAAAGCGAGCCAGCATTGAAAATGAAATAGAAAATCCCGGTAATTATGCAATTTTATAGACACAATGTTCCCGAAAGCGGTATCAAGCCCGTCGGCGTCAAAATAAAAGCCTGTTTTCCGGTCCCTGTAAAACTGCTGTTGTTTGCTTCGGTTTTCCGGGGTGTTCCTGATCGTATCCATCGGTAATCCGGCTATCGCATCATC
Source organism: Chitinophagaceae bacterium (assembly GCA_019638615.1). Classification (GTDB taxonomy): domain Bacteria; phylum Bacteroidota; class Bacteroidia; order Chitinophagales; family Chitinophagaceae; genus Agriterribacter. Next base: position 213,857 of record JAHBTL010000008.1, read on the forward strand.
AGCTACCATTTCAGTCAGTCCTTCTGTTTCCGGGTTCCCTTGTTCATCTATCTGCATTTTGCTGTTTTCAATGAATTTCTCCACGGTAAAGCTGTCCCTGTTTATTAATGACAGCCAATTATCAACGCTAAGGTTTGTTCTTATATTGAGTTCTGCCGCAGCGTTTAAAAATGACGTTAATAACCGTTTAAGCTCACTGGCATCGTTGCGTTTTAAAAGCTCATACACCTCTTTGTTCAGGGAAATGCCACCTGAATCTTTTCCATGATATCCTTCCCTGTAGCTTCGCCCCCGGGAGAAATAAACCTCTCCTCCTAAGTGCTGGTCAAATAAAATACGGGAGTAATTGTAATAGCTGACCTCGGTATTTGCAATTGAGGAAACGTCCACAACCTCTCCCCTGTATGCAAACATTACCAGCGAGTCGGATATATTTTCCTGGTAAATGCTATTGATATAAGCATTGCCTAGGTTTTTATAGTTTGAAGCGGGTACGAGTTTTTTAACAACGGTATAAAACTGGTATTCGTCATTAAACCGTTGTAAATAAGGCTTGTTGAAGTCTATCTGCTCTTCCTTTGTTTCACAATAGAGTGAGTCAAAAGGAGAAGGGTATTTTCGGTTGTCAATTGTATAGTCGGCCGGGTTAACAGACAAAAAAGCTGCTGCCAGGTTAGCGGTGTTGATTTGTTCGGTGAGTTTGGCGTCAGGATATTTTTTATTCAAATAAAGTGTATATCCCAATGCATACGAAGTGTAAAAAGTAGTGGACAAAAAGAATAGGATGAAATAAATGGCAAACGATCCAAATAATTGCCACCGGCTGGTAGGGTAGTAATTTTTGAAACTGTTATGCCTGAATAATAATATTAACCAAACAACTATTATTAATACGGAACAAACAATGCTGAAAAGCAGCGTGCCGTTATGAGCGTATATTTCATAGGCAAAATATTCCTGCAAAAGCTCGGGTTTCCGAAAAACATTTATGCCCAATATAAAAAAGATTAAATGTACCAGCGCCGTAATCAACACCATCCATAGCAAACGGGTATTCCATATCAAAGGTAATTTTTCAAGGAGGGTTTTATTTATGTTCTGAACAATGGATTTCATTGTATTTGTTTTATGAGGTTATGCTATGAAATATTTGCGGGTAGAGTTAGATATGTTCCTGATATAGGTGGTGGAGACATTATTAGCGCCCAGCGTTGACAGCACGTCGCTAAAAGATACCTGGTTTGAGAAATAAGCAATGTATACGCCGCCATTGTAAGTAATTTTTTCAATCGCCAGGTTTACAAATGCCGCAGAGAGCTGTTCTCTGCCTGCCGTGGTTTCTATTTCTACAATGAGGGTTTCATCGGATGCTGTTCTGCCGCCGGTAAAGCTGGCGTCGGTATATTGCCCGTTCTTAAGGTAGATCACTTTGTCGGACACTTTTTCTACTTCGTATAATTGTTGCGAGCTGAGTATGAGCGCAATAGGATTGTTTACAGAGTTGGCAATGGATTTCAGGTCTTCCAGTATGATCTGCTGGGCAAGTACATCAAGGTTGGCCAGTGGCTCATCCAGCAATAAAAGCTCCGGCTTTCTTAGCAAGGTACGGGCTAATTCGAACCGCATTTTGTAGCCCGATGATAGCTCACTCCACTTCAGGTGCCTGTAATTCCATAAGCCCAGTCTGGCTATCATAAACAAAACCCTTATTTCATTTTCCTGTGCAGGGATGTTATAAGAAGACAATACCAGCTTTAAATTGTCTTTGAGGCTGCCATACCATTTTTTTGTGCGTTGGGGAATGTAAACGAGCTTTGTGCGTAAATCAAAATCATCTTTCGCAGGGTTCGTAAAACTATATTGCAGACTGCCCGAATTTTCCTGCAATTCCCTGGCAAGTATGCGCAACAATGTTGTTTTGCCATTGCCGTTTTCGCCCACAAGACCATACACCTGCCCTTTTCTTATGCCCAGCGATATAGGACCCAAAGAAAAACCGCTTCTTCCGTATTGCTTGCATATATCAGCGGCATTTACAACGGCGTTGGATGTATCATATCCGTTCAGTGTGATTTTTCCTGCTTTCAACAACAGGTCAATCGCTTTCTGGATCAGCGCCTGCTGCTCCTGCGGGTTTTGTTCCTTCCACCCGGTTAGTTCAACAGCCTCTTTATAAAGCTGCATATCCTGGGTGTCGGCTACGCAATCCAGCAGTCTCCGGAAGCCGAGGTTGATATCGTTATTTTCCAGGAAGCCCAGGGTTTGTCTGGCGCGCATTTGTTGATTTTCCATCGGTTGTATATTTTACCAAATGTAAATGACTGTTTACATAAAACCAGGTATCGGTATAATCTTTAAAAATGAATGACCATAATAGCCACATACAAAAATGTAAAAAGGATGATTATATTGCCTTTTGCTGCCATTTGTTGTGGCGGAGCCAATTTAATTTATGCAATTAACCTTACGGATTGACTGATACGTTAACAAAATCAAAAATATTCAGGTTCATTAACATTAAACCACTGGGTGAAGATGGAACGCAGTTGAAAACAGGCTACCTTCGCAACTCTAAGCATAAACCCCTGGTAAGCTATATTTTGCAGTGGAGATTTTAACCCTTAACTAATCCGGTTAGCTATTGTATTGTTCAATCCAAATGCTCAGCAATGAAGTTTTTTTTACTGCCAGTTATTCTATTTTGCTTTATAAATGCAGACGCTCAAACAGAACGCGAAAACCAGCAGCCTGTTGAAATGTCTGTGCTGCAGTTTAAGTCGAGCAGGTTATACGGCAAGGTAATAGATCCTAATTCAGATAAAGGGCTTGAAGCGGCATCGGTTCAGTTGTATTTGCATCCAAGAGACAGCCTGGTAGATGGATTGTTTACGAAAACAAACGGAGATTTCAGCTTTAAAAATCTTCGGCCCGGAACAACCTACCTGCTTATTATTTCAGCGCTGGGGTTCGAACCTTATGAGCAGATTATACATACAGACACGTTGAAAAGAAACAATGAGGCTTCATTTGAAAGAGATCTGGGAAATATAATATTGCAAACCCAGGTAAAAGAGTTAGCGAATGTCAAAATCGTTGCAACCAAACCTGCGTTTGAGATGAGCATAGACCGCAAAGTGTTCAATGTTTCGAAAAGCCTTACTGCTACCGGCGGAACAGCGGTAGATGTAATGAGGAATATTCCGTCGGTTTCCGTGGATATTGACGGGAATGTGCAGCTTCGTAACAGCCCCCCGCTCATTTTTGTAGATGGGCGACCTACTATTCTTACACTGGACCAGATTCCGGCAGACAATATTGAACGGGTAGAGCTGGTTACCAATCCTTCTGCCAAATTCGATGCGGCTTCTTCTGCCGGCATTATTAACGTGGTTTTGAAAAAAGATAAACGCATAGGGCTTAACGGGATCGCCTCTGCTTCAATAGGTGTTCCGAAAGTATTGAACGGCAGCCTGAATATGAACCTGCGTGAAGGAAAAATTAATTTCTTTCTAAGTGCAAGCGCTAACCGGTCTGGCGGAAAAGCAAGAGGTGAAACGGAAAGGGAAAATAAAAAAGATGGGGTTACCCGCGACTTTTTTAACCAGGTTTCTTCCAATGATCGTTTGCGGCGGTTTACTTCGCTTAACTATGGATTCGACTATTTTGTTGACAACCGAAATACCATTACAATTGCACATAGCGCAGGAGGCGGCCGTTTCAACAACAATGAACTACAGCAACAGGAATACCTGAACAATGTAAAAAATCCTGAGTATTATGGAAAACGTACCAGCATAGGCAATTCTGGTTTTAACTGGAACAATGTCCGGCTGAACTACAAGCACACGTTTCCTGAGAAAGGACGTGAATTGACTGCAGATGTTACTTATAATTTTGTAAAAGGCCATTCCAATTCCGAAATTGTAAACACATATAGTGCGCCTGACGGATCTGAATATAAACCGTCGGCAACAGTTAGGAACGATGGTAAGAATAGGAGCCCGCAATTAACTTTCCAGGCAGATTATGTTCACCCGGTGAATGAAAACTCAAAGTTTGAGGTGGGCCTAAGGAGCTATTACAAAAAATTCAGAAGCTTCTTTAATGTTTTTGAAGTAGGGAACAATGGGAGTGAAACAATATTACCGTTGAGCAATAACTACGAATACACGGAAAAAATCAATGCAGTATATGGCACCTATTCGCAGAAAATCGGAGGCTTTTCCTATCAGGTAGGATTGCGTGCGGAACATTCAAAATTTGATGGCTTACTGGTTGACAGCGCGTATAAATTCGGGTACCAGTATCCAACCGGCATAAAAAATTTGTTTGACGGATTTTTTCCGAGCCTGTTCTTAACACAGGCGTTAACTGAAAGCGACCAGATGCAATTTAACTTTTCAAGAAGAATACGCCGTCCTGATTTCTGGCAGCTAAACCCGTTTATTGAGATAAATGACCCGGTTAACCTTCGCCAGGGTAACCCCGAGCTGCAGCCCGAGTTTATCAATTCGTTTGAAGTGAATTACAGTCATAACTACGACAAAGGAAATATGCTGGGTGTTTTGTACTGGCGTAATAATCCGCGCGATATTACTCAATACAGCGATACCATTACCGCTGAGCAATACAACCAGTTACAAAATGCAGCGGTTGACCCCAATGCCATTTTAAACACCTTTGTGAATGCCAGTACAACCAACCGCTATGGTGCCGAGTTTACGCTGCAGTATAAAGCAGCCGGTAATTTCGACTTAACGCCATCGGTTAATATGCAATACAGGAGCGTAAATGCCAATATCAATAATGTTGACCTGAGCAATGAAGGCTTTAACTGGAATGCGAAACTGATTGCAAATTATAAGCTGAAAATAGAGAATAATGTAGTGCTCCACAATCTTAGCTTCCAGCTGACAGGACAATATGAATCTTCCCAGGTTATTCCCCAGGGCAGAAGACTTCCGCAGTATGGGGTGGATTTTGCCCTGAGGAAAGATTTCCTCAAAAACAACAGAGCCACGGTTACATTTGGAATCAACGACGTATTAAACTCACAGCGCTGGGGAACGATATATGATACTGAAAACTTTTACCAGGATTCATACCGTCGCTGGAACGTGAGGAATTTCCGCCTTACGTTCAGCTATAAGTTTGGAAAGGCCGATTTCTCGCTCTTAAATATGTTAAGAGGACACCAGAACGATGAGGATTCTTAAGCGGCTTTGCCTGAATTGCCGGAAATGCTTTCTATCAGCATGCGAACCTGTTGTTTGGAGCGTTTAAGCTTACGGCTGAGGCGTTCAAGCAATTCATCTTCCCTGCCCTTTTCATACGCGAGGTCTTCGTCTGTAAGCGTATGATCGTTTTCTTTGAGTTTTTCCTTTACCTCGTACCAGGGGGCTTCAATTTTTAATTTCATAACAAACGGTTTATATCATCTCTTTATCAATAATCAGTCCGTTTGTATGCCTGGTGCCGTGCCGATAGGCGGGTATTTAATTATTTTAAACCACTCCCTGCGCCAGCATGGAATCTGCAATTTTTACAAAACCGCCGATATTTGCGCCTTTTTCGTAGTTTACATATCCATCTTTTTCCTTCCCGTACTTAACACATATCCGGTGGATATCTTTCATTATGTTTTTTAACTTGCTGTCAACCTCTTCCCTGCTCCATGTATAACGTTGCGAGTTTTGCGACATCTCAAGTCCTGACACTGCAACACCACCTGCATTTGCTGCTTTACCGGGAGCGTAAGCGATCTGTGCTTTATGGAAAACAACAACCGCTTCCGGAGTGCAGGGCATATTAGCCCCTTCGGCAACACAAATACATCCATTTTTTATCAACAGCAGAGCGTCGTTGCCGTCCAGTTCATTTTGGGTTGCATTGGGCAGGGCGATATCACATTTTATTTTCCAGGGGCGCTCGCCGGGGAAAAAGCTGCAATTGTATTTGTTTGCATATTCTTTTATTCTTCCTCTTTTCGTATCCTTCAGGTATTTAATGTATTCCAGCTTACCGGAATCAATCCCCTCGGGGTCATATACAAAACCTTCCGAATCCGACATTGTTAATACGATAGCGCCTCTTTCAATACATTTTTCCGCGGCATATTGCGCTACGTTCCCTGAACCGGAAATAGCCACTTTTTTACCCACCATGGAATCTCCTTTCATTTTCAGGATCTCCTCTACGAAATATACAAGCCCGTATCCGGTTGCTTCGGGGCGAATAAGGCTTCCGCCCCATTCATAACCCTTGCCGGTCAACACACCGCTAAATTCGCCTTTGATGCGTTTGTATTGTCCGAACAGGTAACCGATCTCTCTTTTTCCTACTCCAATATCTCCCGCGGGAATATCTATATCAGCGCCCACATGCCGGTATAGTTCGGTCATAAAGCTTTGGCAAAACTTCATGACTTCATTGTCTGACTTTCCTTTGGGATCAAAGTCTGATCCTCCTTTTCCGCCTCCCATTGGCAAACCGGTAAGGCTGTTTTTAAAAACCTGCTCAAAAGCAAGAAATTTAAGTACGCTCAATGTAACGGAAGGATGGAACCTAAGCCCTCCTTTATAGGGCCCGATGCTGCTATTCATCTGAACACGAAATCCCCTGTTTACTTCAATATCACCTTTGTCAGTAAGCCAGGGAACTCTGAAAATGATCACTCTTTCGGGTTCAACAATACGCTCTAAAATCCTGGAATCTTTATATTGGGGAACTTCCTGTATATAAGGAATGATTGATTCTGCTACCTCTGATACGGCCTGTAAAAATTCTTGCTCTCCTTTATTCCTGGTTTTAACCTTTTCAAGAAACTGACTGATTATTTCTTTCATACAATTAAGCGGGCAAGTTTGGTTCAATTGCAGAATAAATTCAACTGTCTGCAATGAATTATTAAAAAAAATTTAAAAGTATTGCGAATATATTTAAATTATTCCAACATAATGTGAAAACATAGTTGAAAAGCTTACATTTTTCGAAACACTCAATGTCCGCGGGCTTTCCAGACCGTCCGCAATCGTTTGTGCGGATGTTTACCCTAACTATGTAAGATTTTTTTGAAGACAGATGTTGCAGTATGCCCGCCAAATCCAAAGGTATTGTTGACAACATATTCCAACGGGCGCTCTGCGGCTTTCCCGGTAATAATTTCAATACCCTCCGGCACTTTTTCATCCAGTACTTCTGTGTTGATAGTAGCAGGAATAATATTGTGTTTTAGCGACAGGATACTTATGATACTTTCTACCGCACCGGCCGCTCCCAGCAAATGACCGGTCATGGATTTGGTGGCACTAACGGTGGCGGGTATGTTGCCAAATACTTTTTTGATGCCCTGCAGTTCACTCATATCGCCCAACCCTGTTGAAGTAGCATGCGCGTTTACATACCCCACTTTTTCGGGCCCCACCTGCGCCTCCTTCAATGCTTTGGATACACCTAAAGCAGCGCCGCTGCCGTCCGGCGGGGTGCCGGTTAAATGATAGGCGTCCGCAGCCATAGCGCCACCTGCCAGTTCGGCATGAATATGTGCGCCTCTGTTTACTGCATGTTCCCATTCTTCCAGTATCAAGGCGCCTGCGCCTTCGCCTATTACGAATCCATCCCTGTTTTTATCGAACGGGCGGGACGCTTTTGCCGGATCTTCATTGTGTTTTGAAAGCGCCTGCGCTGCTCCAAATCCTCCCACAGAAGAAGGAGTAATAGCCGCTTCTGACCCCCCGGCTACCATAATAGTAGCCTTACCCAGCCTGATCGTATCGAAGGCGCTGATGATGGCTGTATTGGATGATGCGCATGCTGATACGGTGCAATAATTGGGACCCTGCAGTTTGTGCCTTATAGAAATAACACCCGCTGCAATATCAACGATCATTTTAGGAATGAAATAGGGATTAAAGCGGGGTGTGCCATCCCCGGCATGAAATTCTCTTAACTGTTCCTCAAATGTGCCGATGCCTCCGTTGCCCGAAGCCCATATAACGCCTGTTTCAGCCAACTCGTTTTCATTCATTCTTGTAAAATCAAGTCCTGCGTCTTTTATAGCCTGGTCGCTCGCTGCGATGGCATACTGTGTAAACAGGTCGTATTTTTTTAGCTCTTTTTTGTCGATGTAGGCTTCGGGGGTAAAATTTTTTACCTCGCAGGCGAAACGCGTTTTGAATTTGGAAGCGTCAAATTTAGTGATAGGCCCGGCACCGCTTTGACCGTTTACAATATTTGTCCAGAATTCAGTTACAGTATTGCCTAAGGGACTAATAACTCCCATTCCTGTAATAGCTACTCTTTTCATGTGTTCATTTATTCTTGAGCTGCAATAATATCTTAAAAAAGCGATCCGCCAATATTTGTGAGATGGGCACCTATATAATTGTTACTAAAAAAATAGCCGCCGGCATGTTTGTATTTCGGGCAAACTACCAACGGCTGCAGCTTGTGTTACCGGCTTCGCAGAAAAGCCAGGTGTATCTTTTAAAAGGAAAGACGAATTCCCCCGGTGAAGTTAAACCGTGTGGCGCTATAACCATACACTTCGTTGAAGCGGGTATTGCCGATGTTTTTTGCGTCTGCAAATAATTTAACACGATTCCCCGCGAAAGCATATTCCGCATAAGCGTTCCATAAAGTATACGCGGCAAGCGTAACGGCTTTTTGTGAATAGCTGCTCATGTCGTAATACAGGTCGCTCCTTTTTGAGTAATTGCTGAGTTGTGTGCTGATGTAAAACTGCGGCGTTACCTGGTAACCGATATTGGCGCCAAAACTGTGTTTGGGGCGGCGTATCAAATTAGAATAAGTAGAATCTTTACCGCTATTTTGTGTAGTCACTTCCCCGTCTGTATAAGCGTAAAATAATTTAACAGTAAGCGCCTTATTGATATACAGTGTCGGCTCAATTTCAAAGCCATGATCTTTTTGCTTATCAAGATTGATCATTTGAAAGCCGGGTCCATAGACGATCACATTTTTAATTTGCCTGGTGAAATATACTGCTCTTATGTCCAGTAGCTTACCCAGGCTTGCCTGGGCTCCTCCTTCCAGGGTGAATGATTCTTCGGGTTGGAGGTCGGGGTTAGCGCTGTACATACCATAGAGTGAGGTAAGCGAAGGTGTTTTGAACGCAGTGGCATAGTTGGCGAATATTTTCACTTCTTTGCCGAAAGCATAGGATGGGTTGATGCTATAGGTAAAATTGTCGCCATATTTTGAATGTTTATTATAACGCCCTCCCAGTTCCAGGTTAAAGCCCTTTATATCGCGGAGAAAAAATGACAGGTACGGGCTGGTGAGCTCCGCAACAGGATTTTTAGGCGTAGCCGTGGTGTCATTCATTTTCTGTTTGTTGTAATGTATGCCTCCCAAAAGCTGAACATGGTTTCCAATGGAATAATTGGCATACAGCTCTACTGTTTTTTTAGTGCCGGCATAAGGATAAACACCATATTCATCCGAAAAGCTCCTGTTGATCTCATTATAATCATAAAAAGCAGTTACGGCCCCGCCTGAAAAGCTATACTGGGCCTGTGAGCCGGTAGTAAGCAACTGCGCATTGTACTTACCATTTCCGTCGGTAAACGATCCGCCATCATAATCTCCCTTGAAGTAAGAGTACCGGAAATAGGGTTTGATGTGCAGTCCCCGGGCAATGCGTACGTCAAAATCGGTGTTGAATGCATTTTGTGTAAAGCCATCTTTATCAAAGCTTTTTGCAGCAGTGGTATCTTCCGCTTCAGAAAAGCCGTTCGTTTTATAATGCGTAAATCCAATATTGTATGAAGCGTTTTCTGCGGAGCCGTTCACTCCTGTGTTTGCTTTTATGGTGCTGAAGCTGCCGAACGACAGTCCTCCATACACCTGTGCGGGTTGGTCTGCTCCTTTTTTTGTGATGATGTTAATGATACCGGCTATCGCATCTGAGCCATACAGTGTAGACTGAGCACCTTTCAGGATTTCTATTCGTTCTACCTGTTCTACAGGGAACAGCCTGATGTCAAAGGCGCCGCCGGCGCCTGAAGGATCGCTTACCGGTATGCCATTGATTAAAATAATGGTATAATCGGCTTTCGCGCCCCGCAAAAAAATACTTTTATCTTTACCCGGATTACTATAAGCGCTGTTGATAACGAGCCCCGCCTGCTCGTTCAATACCTGCGACAAATCTTTACCTGCACTGTGCTCTATTTCTTTCTTACTGATGATGCTGATCACTTTTCCTGTTTCGCTTACTTTTTTAGGAAACCGGGTGGCCGTTATTACTATTTCGTTCAGGGAGGTTGACCGGGTAGTATCTTCCTGCGCCATAGCTGTATTGCCACACAATAAAATCAGGGTTACCCATGCAAAATTTCTACTGTTCATTCTTTTTCCAGAAGGATGTTTAATTGAAAAATAGGCCTGAAGTGATGAGGAAATAAAGATGCCTGTCTGCATAAGACATTTTCATCTCCGGCCTTTCACCCGAAAGCCTTTTGATAAACAATTGTATAGTGGCAGGTCTTCTGGCTTGGTAATCGCTGAATACCTTCCCGTCTGACTTTAATAGCAAAACAGTGGTATGAAGATCCAGCAAAATGAAGCGTTGTCCATCAATCATGATCAGGACTTTGCTTTCACTACCTCACAGCTACGGGGATAGCGCCGGTTTTTCACCGGACTTCCCTTTTAATGGCGCCCAGGGCGCCAACCAAATACGCTGCAAAGATGATAGTAGAATATGAAAAAAACAAAATGGAAATTTTAAAACGAACAAAGCATAGGAAAATCTCAATTGACGGTTGATAATTGACGGTTGACGATGATTTTTCATTCTCCATTGTCAACTGTCAATTTTCCATTGCTATGCTCCCAACAACTCGTCTACCGCCCGTTTGGCTTTCTCAAATCTTTCCTGGTAATTGCCGCTGATGTCTGCCCACGGAGTACGCTGGTTGATCATGATGTCTTTATAAATATTGTAAAGCTTTTGTCTTGAAACAAGATCAGGATATTCCCTCAGCTCGTCTTTCACCCAGGGCAGGTCAGTATTACAAAGCAAATAAAGATCGTATTGCCGGATCACTACCTGATCTAATATCCAGTTATGGCATTTGTCAAAAACAAATTCGCACCATACTTTCATTACATACATATCGGTATCGATAAAAAGAAAGTTTTTATTATCGGCAATAGCTTTGTTGGCCGCCTTTTCTTCCAGTTCAACCTGCCCTTTGGCAATAGTAAGCAGGTTGTCAAAAGTATAGTTTGTTCCATGCCGCAGCAGGTATTCCCTGGCATATTCGCGGCACCAATCGGTGTTATAATAAGCGGCGAGCTGTTCACACAGGGTACTTTTCCCGGTAGATTCAGGTCCGATAACTACTATTTTTTTTAGTGCGGCCATATTTGAGCCAAGATAAATAATTCCGTTTGAATTAACCGATATGCCTGCAGCGGTAACGGGGATACGTACTAAATAAATATCTTTGCCGCTCTTAAAATTGTCTACATGAAAATTGCTGTTCTGGGTGCAGGGATGATTGGAAGAACGATTGCCGCTGACCTTGCCGCCTCATTTGAAGTTACGTCTATTGATAAAAGTCAACAATCCTTAGAGATACTTTCGTCGGGTAATAATAAGATTGCTACCAAAGTGTATGACCTGGCAAATGCTGACGGCTATAAAGGGTTGTTGTCAGGGTTCGACCTGGTTGTAACAGCCGTTCCTGGTTTTATGGGCTATGAAACGCTTAAGCAGGTAATAGCTGCTGGTAAAAATGTAGTAGATATTTCTTTTTCGCCCGAAGATGTATTGCAACTGGACGGCTTAGCAAAGGAGAAGAACGTTACGGCTATTGTTGACTGTGGTGTGGCGCCGGGCATGAGCAATCTTGTATTGGGAAGGTACAATGAGGAAATGGAAGTAAGCAATTTTGAATGTTATGTAGGCGGATTGCCCAAAGAACGCATAAAACCCTTTGAGTATAAAGCGCCTTTTTCGCCCATAGATGTGATTGAAGAATATACACGGCCGGCAAGGCTAAAGGAAAATGGCCGGATAGTAACCAAACCTGCCCTCACCGAAATTGAGTTGATGGACTTTGATGAAATCGGTACACTCGAATCATTCAATACCGATGGGCTCAGGTCTATATTACATACCATGAGTCATATTCCGAATATGAAAGAAAAAACGCTTCGTTACCCGGGGCATTGTGAGCTTATCATAGCTTTACGGCGGAGTGGTTTTTTCAGCAGCGAACCTGTTACGGTTAACAATATTCCTGTTTCACCTCTTGCATTTTCTTCTGCTGTTCTTTTCAGGGAATGGCAACTGCATCCCGGAGAAGAAGAATTTACGGTAATGAAAATAACTGTACAGGGAGAAAAAAACGGTATTTCGAAAACAGTTGAATATAACCTGCTCGACCGGTATGATGTGCTTACACAAACCAGTTCCATGGCAAGATCTACCGGTTATACCTGCACGGCCGCGGTGCAGCTCATTGCTGAAAACTTATTTTCTCAGAAAGGCATATTCCCGCCCGAGAGAATTGGTAATGATAAAGTTTGCTTTGATCACATGCTGGCATACCTGGCCGCAAGGAATGTAAACTGGAAGAAGAAGGTGTATTGAGGCTATCGGCGGTCAGCTATCGGCTTTTTTGAACCACAAAGCCACGAAGGCACAAAGGTACACCAAGGATATTCCGGCTGTCAGCTATCAGTTTATTATTTATAGTTTTTAGTTTGTGGGTAACCATAAATAACAAACTCGAAACTTCAAACTATAAACCCGGATTTAACAAACCTGCGACCTGAAACCTGCAACAGCTAACTGCTGATGGCTGACAGCCCATAGCCGATTCCACGTATCTTCGCGCGATATACAGTTTTATTATGGCAGAACGCAAAGGAAGATATACACCGGGAGGAAATGAGGAAACGCCGAAGACAAAGATATCCCGGGAAAATCTCAGGCAGGCATTGGTGCTTTTTTCTTACATTAAGCCATACCGGGCAAAGTTTTTTGGCAGCCTTATTTTTATTGCACTGTCTGCATTTACCACCAGTTTATTTCCCCTGTTTTTGGGCAAGATGATAGACGCTGCCGCGCCGGCTGGAACGAATATCACCGGTAGTACGCCCGCCGCTTCAGGTTTTGGGGTCAGCCTGAATGATATTCACTGGAGTTTGAATACAACGTTGCTGCTTATTTTTTTGCAGCTGACTGCACAAACCTTTTTTTCGTACATGCGTGTGTATCTGCTTACTTATGTAGGCGAGCACGCGCTGGCTGATATGCGCAAAGATGTATACAGCAAGCTGATTGCAATGCCTATGTCCTTTTTTTCGGAAAAAAGAGTAGGGGAATTGAGTAACAGGATTTCTTCTGATCTGTCGCAGATACAGGAAGCCGTTTCCTTTACACTTGCTGAGTTTTTGCGGGGCGTATTTACCATGCTGATTGGTTTGGTTTTTATTTTCTGGATCAAAGCGAAACTTGCGCTGGTCATGTTGAGCGTTGTGCCGGTAATTGCCATACTGGCCGTTGTATTTGGAAAGCGCATCCGGAAGATGGCTGCCAGAGCCCAGGACCAGTTGGCGGAAAGCGGCACCATTGTAAATGAAACCTTCCAGGGTATAACGGTAGTTAAAGCGTTTACCAGCGAGTTTTTTGAAATAGGTCGGTATATAAAAAGCATTTATGCATCTGTTAATACATCTATCACCAACGCCAGATACAGGGGCGCATTCATCGCGTTCATGATCTTTAGTGTGTTTGGCGCTGTTGCTTTTGTAATATGGTATGGCGCCAATATGATCCAATCAGGCGAATTGACTTTTGGTTCGCTGGTAATGTTTGTTGTGTTTTCAGGCTTCGTCGGAGGCACTTTTGCCGGCTTTGCCGATATGTTCAGCCAGCTGCAAAAAACATTGGGAGCCACGCAAAGCATCCGGCATATTTTAAGAGATAAAGGGGAAGACGTGCAGCTCGTGCAGCCTGTGGCAGACGATCGGTATAAGCTGAATGGGAATGTAAGGTTCGAACATGTTGCCTTCAGCTATCCTTCGCGTAAGGATGTACAGGTATTGAAAGATGTGTCCATGACGGCCGCTAACGGGCAGCAGATAGCGATTGTGGGACCCAGTGGCGCAGGAAAAAGCACGATAGCCGCATTGTTGCTGCAGTTCTATGCTCCTGAAAAGGGTACATTGTATTTTGATGAACGACCGGCTTCTTTTTTTCCTTTATCGCAGCTAAGATTACAAATGGCGCTGGTTCCCCAGGAGGTGATGCTGTTTGGAGGAAGTATTAAAGAAAATATTGCTTATGGAAAGCCGGGAGCCGGCGATGAAGAAATTATGGCAGCCGCTGTCAAAGCCAACGCGCATGATTTTATAACATCATTCCCCGAGCAATACAATACCATCGTAGGTGAGCGGGGTATTAAATTAAGCGGCGGACAACGCCAGCGGGTAGCCATTGCGAGAGCCATCCTGAAAGACCCTGCTATTCTCATCCTGGATGAAGCCACTTCTTCACTGGATAGTGAAAGCGAGCAACTGGTGCAGGACGCGCTGGAGAATTTGATGCAGGGACGAACCTCGTTTGTAATAGCCCATCGTTTATCCACCATCCGCAATGCAGACAAAATAGTAGTGATTGATAAAGGCATTGTAGTGGAAGCGGGTACCCATCCGGAATTGATGAATGGAAACGGGCTTTATAAAAAGCTCAACGAAATGCAGTTTGAATTTGGCGAGGTTACCCAATCGCCCGTGCATCGCGACCTTGATGTGACCGGCTGATGTTAGCCGCCGGCAGTGTTTCTTTCTTTTTCACAAAGAACAGGCTCAATGTGTCCGGCATCCTGTAGCTGAATGGTAGAATTATACTTGTCCAAAACTGTGTAAGCTTGTAATGTAAAAGCTGGTAGGACGATACGAAGAAAAGAAAATACTTGCCGCGGCACTTGCTTCGGGAGCGCCTGAACTGGTTGCCATTTATGGCCGGCGGCGCATCGGCAAAACCTTTCTTGTCCGGTCTTTTTATAAAGAGCGGATGCTGTTTAACTTTACCGGGATTCACGATGCGGATTTATTCACCCAATTGTGAAACTTTAGCACAGCCTTACAAAAGGCTATGTCAGGGCTGTTAAGCTGGATCATTACCAGGTCTGCAAATTTATATGGCGATGGGCGGAGTGCCTCAATACCTTTCAGGGATAGTGCCGGGTGAAAGCGCGGCGCAGAACATAGACAGGTTGTATTTCTCAAAAACGGCGCCATTGAGAAGAGAGTTCGGCAATTTATATGAATCGTTATTTACGAATACCCAACATCATAGCTAAAACAAAGAAAACGCTTTTTCTTACCATGATCACAACTTATGGTATTAAAAGGAATATGTATGCGACCGGGCTCGTACAGAATGAAATAAAGATGGATGACTTATTCCGGCCGTAGGTTTCATACATGAGGTGGGGGCTACTTATCACTTGCTTTCTTTGTCCGCTCATACAACAGGAAATGCTGGATCGGTAAAAAATCACCCTTATAGTATAAGCTAAACCCATTGGCTTCCATTTCCTTGTTCAACTGGGCAACGGTCATTTTATGCAATGCTTTGATGGGGATCGATGGGTCTTCGCCGCGGTATTCAATGAATAAAACTTTCCCGTCCGGCTTTAAACACTTTTTGATAGATTGCATCATTTCATGAGGATATTCCAGTTCGTGGTATACATCCACCATCAGCACCAGGTCTAGCGTATTTGCCGGCAGTTTAGGAGATTTTTCAGTGCCTTTTACTACTTCTACTACTGAATCATTTTTGGATGCTTTTTCGCGGGCTAAAGCGGCAATCATTTCGTCCTGCACCTCCACCGCGTATATTTTTCCCTTTGGAACTTTTTTCGCCAGCCTGAAGCTGTAATACCCGCTGCCTGCGCCTATATCTGCTATTACACCCGTTGGGGCGATTTCTATCTTCCCGATGGCCAGTTCCGTATTTTCCTCCGCATTTCTTTCGGGCCGGTTCAGCCATTCCATACCGGCCGCTCCCATCATGTGGGCGATCTCCCTTCCATGGTAGAACTTACCTATGCCATCGCGACTGGCGGTTGTGTATTCATATACTTTTTCCTGCTCTTTTCTTATGTTCTTTTGCGCCTGGTTATCACCGCAGGCGCCCAACATTGCCGGAAACAGGAAAATAAGAAAGCGGAATGAGCATTTCATCATACTATCAAATGTAAACAATTAGGTTGCAAATTTGCCGGATATGCAGGGTAAACACCTGCTTTGGCAGACACGAATCTTGTTAATATGATCACACAACAATTATAACAGTGCATTTAGCTCAGGTGAAAGAATCCATTTTTTACATGTGCCTGGGTAAAAGAGGGGGAATGACCAAAAAGGT
>JAHBTL010000080.1 GCA_019638615.1 Chitinophagaceae bacterium
TCAAAATCCCTGTCTCCGCCGAGGAGCACGGGAATTGCTTTTTCCTGGATAGGCGTAGGGGAAACAAAGCCAAGGTCTGTAACACCTTTCAGCAGGTTTTCCTGCAGTCCTAATGATTCGAATGTTGTCATTTAATTTTTTTCGGTGGCCCGCTTGTTTTTTTAACAGGCCGGGTGATCAATTGCCGGTTGTTGTCTTACACCAGCTCTCCTTCCAAGTCATAGTCGAACGCCTTGGTTATTTTAACCTGTACAAAATCGCCGGGTTTCAACTTCCTGTCTGTGTTAATGATCACCTCATTATCCACCTCCACCGAATCGAACTCCGTACGGCCCAGGTAACGGCCGGATTCTTTTTTATCTACGATTACTTTAAATACCTTTCCAACTTTTTCCTGGTTCTTTTCCAGGGAAATTTCCTGTTGCGTTTCCATGATGTCTTGCGCGCGCCTTTCCTTTTCCTCCGCGGGAATATTGTCTTCCAGCGCGTAGGCGGAAGTATTTTCCTCGTGGCTGTAGGTAAACACGCCCACCCTGTCAAACCGCACTTCTTCCAGGAAACGCTTCACGTCTTCCACATCTTCTTCCGTTTCTCCGGGGAAGCCGGCTATGAGCGTGGTGCGGAGGCAAATGCCGGGCACCTTTTCCCGGATGGCCTGGATGAGGTCAAATATCTCCTTGCGGGTGATCTGGCGTTTCATGGCCTTGAGCATGGGGTCTGCAATATGTTGCAGGGGCATGTCAAGATACTTGCAGATGTTATCCCTTTCCCGCATTACGTCCAGTATTTCCAGGGGAAACTTGGTGGGGTATGCATAATGCAGGCGGATCCATTCCAGCCCTTCCACGTCTGCCAGGGCATGCAATAAGCGGGGCAGTTCGCGCTTTTTATAAATATCCAGTCCGTAATAGGTAAGCTCCTGCGCGATCAGCATG
The DNA here is from genome assembly GCA_019638615.1 of Chitinophagaceae bacterium. Taxonomy (GTDB): domain Bacteria; phylum Bacteroidota; class Bacteroidia; order Chitinophagales; family Chitinophagaceae; genus Agriterribacter. Next base: position 936 of record JAHBTL010000080.1, read on the forward strand.
ATTTCTTTTACACCTTTTTTTACCAGGCCTTTTGCTTCGGTCACCAGTTGCTCTACGGGCTTGCTTATATGCTGTCCCCGCATTAAAGGAATGGCGCAAAACGAGCAGGTTCGGTTGCAGCCTTCAGATATTTTCATGTAGGCGTAATGCTGCGGCGTGCTGAGCATGCGCTCACCTACCAGTTCCGCTTTATAGTCAGCTTCCAGCTTTTTCAAAATGAGCGGCAATTCCATAGTGCCGAAAAAAGCATCTACTTCAGGAATTTCTGTTTCGAGATGATTGCGGTAGCGTTCGCTCAGGCAGCCCGTAACATATACTTTATCAAGCCGGCCTTGTTTCTTTAGTTCTACATGATCCAGGATGGTATTGATGGATTCTTCCTTTGCTTTATCAATAAACCCGCAGGTATTGATGACCACTATATTATGATCACGTTTTTTACTTTCATGCACCACATCTATATCATTGGCTTTCAACTGCCCGCTCAGCACTTCACTATCCACCAGGTTCTTGCTGCAGCCCAATGTTATAATGTTTACCTTGTCTTTTTTAAGCGATCTTGTTTTCATCAGGCGGCAAAATTACGGGGTTTCGGGGAGCTTTCAGCGCCTAGCTTTTGCCTGTTCAGGGTTTGAAATTGAACCATAAACTATAAACTTATAAACAATAAACAACAAACCCGAAACAACAAACTCCTAATTCGGATACTGCACCAGCCTGAAGGTGCCGCTATCGTCTTTATAATCCTGCTTTACATTATTGCGGGTTGAAGAACGGCAGTTAACCGCCTGTGTAAACCAGGAACCGCCGCGCCTTACCCTGCCGGAGCCGGAGGATGGTCCCATGGGGTTGTATTTTTCATTTAATTCGTAGTAAAACTTTTCATACCAGTCCTGGCACCATTCCCACATGTTGCCCGTCATATCATACAACCCTAACTCGTTGGGCATTTTTTCACCTACTTCATGCGGACGGCGATTGCTGTTGGAAACATACCAGCCTACCTGGTCAATATCATCACTGCCGCTGAACCGGAATCCTTTACCATCCAACCCGCCTTTGGCAGCATATTCCCATTCGGCTTCGGTTGGCAGACTATAATATTTTCCGCTCAGCTTATTGAGTATACTAACGAACTGTTGTGCATCATCCCAGCTTACCCGGTCAATCGGGCACTGATCACATCCTGTAAATTCACTTGGGTTAGATCCCATGATAACAGTCCATTGGCGTTGTGTGACCGGGTATTTACTCATGGCAAATCCATCCACCACTACTTCGTGTGCGGGCTTTTCATCTGCCTCTCCCGCGGCAGAGCCCATTATAAATTTACCACCGGTCACCCACACCATATTGTCTTGAATACTGTCCAGGAACTCTTTGGTCACGGAAGGAAGAGCTTCATCTTTTTCCTTTTTTTTCTTTTTACTCTGCGCATTAACAGAAAACATTCCTCCCAAAAAAACAAATAGTATAAGTGATAAACGGAATAAAAACATATACGCCAATATTAAAATCGTTCAAATATAAAAAAAAGAGACGGGTTCTGCACAGGGGACGCATTCCAGATTTTCGCTTTATTTAAGTTGACCTCACCCCTGCCGCCCCTCTCCGTGCAACAGAAAGGGGAAAATGGTGCGAAAATCTGGGATGCACCCTGCACGCAAGTTGTTATATTTGGTACAGGGATACCGGTTAATTGACTTATGATAACAGAAAACAAGGATGGACTGCAAATTATTGCTGACCCTCCTTATTTCATTGCCGGAATAACCTAAAAATGTGCAAATCAATTCATTCATCGAAAAAAATTGGAATCAATATTCCTTCATAATACTTTCGATACAGTTTAACCCGTAACCTGTGAGATTTATTTTATACAAGTACCGCCGGCATACTAAGGATTCGCCTGGACTTCTTTATCTCTCGGGCATTCACAATAATGTGCCGCAATTCAGCCGTTATAGTACGGATGCCCGGGGATACACGCTCCTGCATGCCATTTACTTATCCTTCCGTTTTAATCTCAGTTGGATTAATAAAAAGTACATTCATAAAACAAATAAGCACCTGTAGCATATCCTGATAATTTGTCGTATGTCCGGTAACCTGTTTGCCAGGGTTTGTTTATCTTCAATACTCATTACAAAATGATTGTTTTATGAAAAAAAGCATTTTTTTGCTTTTTGCCTTGTACGTCCTGGCCTGCAATGCGCCCGCTCCGAAAGAGGCAAGAACAATAGGATCGGTGGAAAAGATCGATCCCGCGCTTGAAAAAATAATTGACGCTGATGTAAAAATTGAGATCCTTGCCGAAGGATATACCTGGACAGAAGGTCCTTTATGGGTGGAACAGGAAAAAATGCTGCTGTTTTCTGATATCCCGCCCAACAAAATCTTTAAATGGACAAAAGAAAAAGGCGCTGAGCTATACCTCACTCCTTCGGGGTATACAGGCGCAACACCCCGAACCGGTGAGCCGGGTTCCAACGGGTTGCTTTTAAACAAAGCCGGACAGCTTGTAATGTGCCAGCATGGCGACAGGCGTATGGCGGTAATGGAAGCTCCGGTGTCGGCTCCCCAGCCTGTTTTTAAAACACTTGCAGATAATTACCAGGGTAAAAAATTAAATAGTCCTAATGACGCGGTTTACCGAAGCAACGGCGACTTATTTTTTACCGATCCGCCTTACGGGCTGGAAAAAAATGTGGATGATCCTGCAAAAGAAATCCCTTTCCAGGGAGTATTTATAATGAACCCTGTGGGGGAAGTGAAGTTACTAACAGATACCATCACACGCCCCAATGGCATTGCATTCATTCATAATGAAAAAACATTGGTTGTGGCTAATTCAGACCCTGATAAAGCAAGATGGTACCTGTTTGATATTGCAGGCAATGACAGCCTTTACAACAACAGGATCTTATACGACGCAACGGACGAAGCCAAAAAAGAAGGCGGGCTACCGGATGGATTAAAGGTCGATAAGGACGGCAATATATTCGCAAGCGGCCCGGGAGGCATTTGGATTTTTGATAATGCCGGGAAGCTGATCGGCAAACTGAAAATTCCATCGGCTTGCAGCAATGTGGCCCTGGCTGATGATGATAAAACCTTATTTATTACAGCCGGTAATTATTTGCTTCGTTTAAAAATGCGGGAATAACCCGGATAAAAAACTATTGCATAAAGAGTTTCCAACCTTTGAAAGGTTGGAAACCCTGCCTATACTTAAAAAGGCAGGAACTACGAAAGTCCTGCCTTTTTAAAACTTTATGAATAGTACAATTATTCAGCCTTTGCTTCTTCAGCAGGAGGAGTTGTTTCAGCCAACGGTGTCTCCGCAGCTTCTTCTTTAGCCTCCGCTTTCTTTTTTCCACCGCCCGCACGACGTGTTCTCTTTGTTGTGGTAGTGGCGGCTTTTTCAGTTCCTTTGGTATATACCTCGTTAAAGTCTACCAGCTCAATCAGGGCTGTTTCCGCGTTGTCACCCACACGTTTGCCCAGCTTTATGATGCGGGTATACCCTCCCGGGCGACCGGCAACTTTAGGGGCGATCACCGTGAATAATTCCTTCACCGCTTCTTTACTCTGCAACTGGCTGAACACCAAACGATGGTTGTGGCTGATCTGTTCTTTTGAATCGTTTTTCCTGGTTTTGGTGATCAGTGGCTCAACGTATGTCCTGAGCGCTTTTGCTTTTGCCAAAGTGGTAACGATCCTTTTGTTTACTAATAAGGCATTGGCCAAATTACTCAGCAACGCTTTCCTGTGTGAAGCCGTTCTGCCAAGATTGTTGATTTTATCTCCGTGACGCATGACAATTAAGATTTGAAATTTGAGATTTGAAATTTGAAATTTCTCTGCTCAAACCTGGTTAATAATACCTGCTGTACCGTTGTCAGGGATTTACAGCCGGCTCTGCGCTTCCGCAACAGATTATGTGTATAAAATTATAATTTCTTTGCCTGGTTGAGGCTACAAGTTGCAGGTCTCAGGTTACAGGTATGTTTCACTATTCACGCCTTACACCCCACACCTTATACCTTACTTCTTAAAACTCGTCTTTATCCAATCCCAATTTTTGCAGATCCATTCCAAAGTGCAGACTTCTTTCGCCCAGCACCTGCTCAATTTCAGCCAACGATTTCTGACCGAAGTTGCGGAACTTCATCAGGTCTTCCTGCTCGTACTGTACCAGCTCGCTTAGGCTGTTGATCTTAGCGGCTTTCAAACAGTTGAAGGCACGAACACTCAGATCCAGGTCTTCGAGCGGGGTTTTCAATACTTTTCTTAACTGTAATACCTGCTCATCCACCACATCTTCTTTCTTGTCTTCCTTGCTGTCGAAAGTGATGTTTTCGTCGGTGATGATCATTAAGTGCTGGATCAGGATACGTGAAGCCTGCTTAACAGCTTCTTCAGGATGGATGGTACCATCTGTCTGAACTTCCATCAAGAGCTTTTCGTAATCTGTTCTTTGTTCCACACGGAAATTCTCAATACCGTATTTTACATTTTTGATGGGAGTAAAGATAGAATCGGTAGGAATGTATCCGAAAGGAGCGTCTTTTACTTTGTTGTCTTCAGAAGGAACATAACCACGACCTTTTCCAATTGTAATTTCGATGTTCAGCTTGGCAGAAGGATCCAATGTGCAGATCAGCAATTCAGGATTCATTACCTGGAAAGAAGCGGTGGCTTCCCCGATATTAGCAGCGGTAAACTCGCTTTTTCCTTTAATGGAAAGGGTAAGTTTTTCCTGGTTGATATCTGTATCAAGGATCTTTTTGAATCGAACCTGTTTCAGGTTGAGGATGATTTCGGTTACGTCTTCGGTAACGCCTTTTAAGGTAGCAAATTCATGTTCCGCGCCTTCAATAAATATACCTACAATTGCATACCCTTCTAATGAGTTTAATAAAACCCTGCGGAGCGCATTACCGATGGTAACACCGTATCCCGGCTCTAACGGGCGGAATTCAAAAGAAGCTTCAAAATCG
>JAHBTL010000081.1 GCA_019638615.1 Chitinophagaceae bacterium
TATTCTACGAAAAAAAGCTGGTTAAAATAAAAGCCTGCTTTCAATCTATCATCTCATTGTCATTATAATTGAGCCAACACGAACATTGTATTTAAATCGCTCTTTCGCAAAGGAGGGATCTGCCAGGCAGTAGTGCAGATGTTGAGCATTAGTACAAAAGCCCGGCGGATTTACCTTCGGTGAGAATAGTTCTCACCCGCCGTAATACAGCTTTGGTTCAACACACATTCGTTCGGGATCGGAATGACGGCAAGCGTGTTTTATTACTATTACAGCGCTCAAAGCTGGTACTATCGCCACTGATCTTTTTGCTAAAAGCGAAACCCCTGACGGATTTTATAGTTGACCGGCTTGTTTAATCAGGGCAACGCATCCTCCTGTAGTCAATCAATTGTCAAATCCATTTTTGAAGATAGTGAGCCGGGAAGGGGAGAACAGGTCTTTCATTTTTTTTGAACAGCCCAAATACGGTAGAGCCGCTCCCGGTCATAGATGCGTATACCGCGCCGTGTTGATATAATATTTCTTTTAACTCGCGTACCGCAGGATATTCCTTAAAAACAGGCGTTTCAAAATCGTTTGCCAGTTGATCTTTCCATGTTTCAACCGGTTGCTGTATAACGGCAGTTAGTGATACACCGGGAATGGCAGGAGTGATTTTAGAGAAGGCCCATCCGGTGTTGATATGTATGCCGGGGTTCACTATCAAAAAGGCATAGCCCGAAAGATCAAGCGTTACGGGCGTGAGTATTTCGCCGCGCCCTGTAGCATAGCAAGGCTGGTTTATAATGAAAAAAGGGCAATCGCTTCCGAGCTGCAGGCTGTAACGGATCAGTTGTTCGTTGGATATACCCAGTTTGAATTTTTTGTTCAGCAGGATGAGCATGAATGCGCCATCTGCCGAACCGCCTCCCAATCCCGCCCCTGCGGGTATATGCTTGTGCAGGTGCATCTGAACGGGTGGCAACCCGGGGAAATCATTTTTAAGTAACTGCCAGGCTTTCAGGCATATATTATCTGCGGATTTTCCCGGTATGGGTATACCGGAAAAAGAAGCTTCAGTTGCTATATTGTCCCCATGAATAATTTCCAGCGCATCCAGCCATTGTACGGGGTAAAAAATCGTTTCAAGGTCATGAAATCCGTCATTCCTCCGGGAAACAATGTGTAAGCCAAGATTGATCTTGCAATTGGGAAAGATTACCACGCGTGAATATTATCGGTAAGCCTAATATTTCTTTTTGCGATGATTGATTTCATCCCTGATGGCAATGGCCCGCAGGTAATCTTCCTGCTCCAGCACTTCGCTTAACAACTGGTTCAGTTCGTCGAGCGACATCCCTTTCAGGTCTTCTTTGGCGCCACCGCTGCTTTGTACAGGAGCGGTTTCCTCTTCTCCTTTTTTCTTTTTGCCCGAGTCTTCCATTAATATACCGGCGCTTTCCAGTATATGTTCATATGTATAAATAGGGCAGCCAAAGCGAACCGCCAATGCCAGTGCATCAGAGGTCCTGGAATCAATTTCAACCGTATCGTGCTCGTTGCTGCAAAGTAATTTTGAATAGAAGATGCCTTCCTGCAGATCGCTTATAATAATTTCATGCAGCTCAACATTAAAGGCCATCATGAAATTTTTCATGAGGTCGTGAGTAAGCGGGCGGCTGGGCTGCATTCTTTCCAGGGCTACAGCTATTGCCTGTGCTTCAAAGCCTCCGATTACAATTGGCAACCGTCTTAAACCATTCGTTTCACCCAAAACAACAGCATAGGAATGTGTCTGCGTAATGCTATGCGACAATGCTACTATTTCCAGTTCTATTTTCTTCATAATCTGTTGCGAATGTACAAGAATTTTATAAAAGCATATCCCCAAAAAAATTAAAAAAACCGCTTCGGTTGACCGAGCGGTTTTTTTAAAAGGAACAGTTTTCTCATGCTACGCCTTTAAGCTTCTTTACTTCTTCTATGATCCTGGGAACCACTTCAAAAGCATCACCTACAATGCCATAATCGGCGGCTTTAAAAAATGGAGCTTCGGGATCTTTATTGATTACTACGATCGTTTTACTTCTATTCACGCCGGCAAGATGCTGAATAGCTCCTGAAATGCCGATAGCGATATACAAATTAGGTGCTATTGCCAAACCGGTCTGTCCTACGTGCTCATGATGCGGGCGCCAGTGCGTGTCTGCTACCGGGCGGCTGCAGGCAGTAGCGGCGCTCAGCAGCTTGGCCAGCTCTTCTATCATGCCCCAGTTTTCGGGGCCTTTTAAACCGCGTCCGCCACTTACTACAATTTCCGCTTCGCTTAACGGAATCTCTCCTTTTACTTTGTTTACACCGGTAACTTTTACTTTAGGCGCAGCGATGGTGGCATTAAAATTTACCACCTCTGCATTGTCGCCGCCCGAAGCAGCGGTTGAAAAAGAATTGGGATTAACGGCAATGATTTTAATATCTGTATGAATGGCCACATGGGCAAATGCTTTCCCGGAGAATACACTTTTCTTTACTGAAAAACCATTGCCGGTATCGGGCAGTGCTACCGCTCCGGATACCAGTCCTGCCTTAAGCTTTGCCGATAACCTGGGTGCAATTGCTTTGCCATCGGTATTATTTGAAAACACGATCACTGTGGCACCAGAGGACTGAACCACCTGGGCTATCACATCCGTAAATACCTGGGCATCGAGGTGATTGAGTTGTTCATCTGCTACATGGTATATTTTTTTTACGCCATATTTGCCCAGCGCGGCTATATCTTCGCTTAATTTGCCTAATACAACGCCCTCGGCGGATAGCCCTAACTGCGCAGCTACTTTAGCACCGTAGCTTAACGCTTCTAAAGCTCCTTTCTTTACCTGCCCCTCTGACTGATCTATAAATATTAAAACAGACATGACTGATTTGTGATTTAAGATTCGAGAATTGTGATTGCTGATCAGATTACTTTTACTTCTTCATGTAAAATTTTCACCAGTTCTGCTGCATCATCGGCTGGTATCAGTTTTACGCCGGCTTTAGCAGGCGGTAATTCAAAACGTACGATACTGGTAAGATGCTCTGCAGCTACGGGTTCTGTTACTTTTAAAGATTTGGTCCTGGCCGCCATAATGCCGCGCATGTTAGGAATTCTTGCTTCCGCCATTCCCTTCTGGCAACTTACAACAGCAGGTATATTTACTTCACATAATTCCTCCCCGCCTTCTATTTCTCTTGTAACCGCCACTGTATTGCCGTTTAAATCAAGCCTGGTAGCAAGTGAAACATAAGGAAGCCCAAGCAGCTCTGCTACCATTCCGCCTATCGACGCGCTGTTGTAATCAATGGTTTCTTTACCGGCCAGTACCAGGTCGTATGCGCCCTGTTTTGCGGTTTCCGCAATTTGAGAAGCGATGTAAAAGCTGTCCTGGCTGGCTGTATTAATGCGAATGGCTTCATCGCCGCCAAGCGCCAGCGCTTTCCTGATAACAGGCTCCGCATCGGCACCGCCTACCGTTACAAGGTGTATCACGGCGGAGGGGTCCTTTTCTTTTATTTCTATAGCTTTAACCAAAGCATACCATTCGTCGTATGGGTTAATGATCCATTGTACGCCATCGGTAGCGAATTTCGTATTGTTATCGGTGAAGGCTATTTTTGCCGTTGTGTCAGGAGATTTACTGATGCAAACAAGTATCTTCATGAAACGGGTGTTTAAGATATCGGTTTGGATGTTAAACAAAGTTGTTTATGCAACCATTTATCTTGCAAATATAATATACCCGGTTTTATATTCTGCATATTGTGGTAAAAATATTCTTTAGATAAAATATGAGCAGGAAAGAAAAATTGCAGCAAATGCTGAAAGATACCCCGCAGGACAGTTTTTTACAGCACGCGCTTGCCATGGAGTATATAAGCGAAGGAAATGATACGGCGGCCATTGCAATTTTTGAGGCGATCCTGAACCGGGAGCCTTCGTATACGGGATCTTATTATCAGTTAGGTAAGCTACTTGAAAAAAAAGAAGACTACGCTGCCGCGCTAAATTGGTATAAAAAGGGAATGGAGTCGGCAGGAAAAGACGGCAACAGAAAAGCATACAATGAATTACGTTCAGCATACGAAGAGCTGGCAGATGATTAACCAGGTAATTACCATTGTTTATGAAGGATGTATTGCAGGGTTTTAAGGCATTCATTGAAAAGGAAGCGCTTTTTACCGTCCACGATCATTTACTGCTGGCGGTAAGCGGCGGGATAGATTCCGTAGCGCTGTGCGAGGTCTGCAGCCGCGCCGGTTATTCCTTTAGCATAGCGCATTGCAACTTTGCATTGAGAGGGGAGGAGAGTGAAAGAGATGAGCGGTTTGTAAGATCACTGGGTGAAAAATACAATGTGCAGGTGCTGGTTAAACGATTTGATACTGCCGGGTATGCACAGCAGCATAAAATTTCTATCCAGGTGGCAGCAAGGGAACTACGATATGCCTGGTTTAATGAAATCGTGAACGCGGGGCATCCCGAACCTGTTCACCGCGGCGCATCCAGGATTGTTACCGCGCATCATGCCGATGATAACGTGGAAACGGTGCTGATGAACTTTTTTAAAGGTACGGGCATTGCCGGCATACGCGGTATTTTACCCCGGAAAGGGAAGCTGGTCCGTCCCCTGCTTTTTGCTTCCAAAGCCATGCTCCTGGAGTTTGCCGTACAAAATGATCTTTCCTGGGTGGAGGATTCCAGCAACTTAACGGACAAGTATACCCGCAATTATTTCAGGCAGCATATCATCCCGGAAATTTTAAAAATATATCCCGAAGCTGAGACCGGCATACAGGAAAACATATCCCGTTTCAGGGATGCCGAGGTATTGTATAACCAGGCAATAGAACAGCATAAAAAGAAGCTGATCGAATTAAAAGGAGCTGAAGTGCACATCCCGGTATTAAAACTAAAACAATCGGTTCCGTTAAAAACCATTGTTTATGAAATCGTAAAAGAATATAATTTTTCTTCCGGGCAGGCGGGCGAAATTGTGGATTTGCTGCAGAGCGAAAGCGGAAGGTATGTGGTATCATCTACACACAGGATTTTAAAAAACAGGAGCTGGCTGATTATTACTGCGCTGGAAAAGCTGGAAGAAAATGAATCATCAGTGATCGTGATCAATGATGAGCAAACCGCTGTTTCGTTTGCAGCCGGTATATTGAAATTTAAAAAAGAAGATTGCAGCAGGGAGGTGACAGATAATAAGCATGCTAACTTATCTTACGTGGATGCGGACGCCATTCAATACCCGTTGCTGTTGCGCAAATGGAAGGCCGGGGATTATTTTTACCCGCTGGGCATGAAGAAAAAAAAGAAATTATCGCGCTTTTTTATCGATCAGAAATTGTCGCTGGCGCAAAAGGAAAAAGTATGGGTGCTGGAAATGAATAAAAAAATTATCTGGGTTGTTAATCATCGCATCGATGACCGGTTTAAGGTTACGCCATCTGCTACAGCATGTATCAGGATCGAGCTTATTCCCACAGGAACATAAGAAAGAGAGCGATACATTAACTTTTGCACGTCATTTCTCTCCCAGCCGAAGGTCGGGAGAGAAATCTGTTGGGCAGTAGTGCAATGGTTGAGCATCAGTACAAATGCCCGGCAGATTTACCTTCGGTGAGAAAAGTTCTCCCGCGCAAGTGAGTAATTTAATTTACAGTGTTCGTGTTGGCTTGGTCGATATGACGGAAAGTCACTGCGAACCCGACCTTAGGTTGGGTGAAGCAGTCCCAACCTAAGACCAATCGTTGAGATTGCTTCTCCTTCCATCATCTGTAATGCTTTTGGGGCGATTAAGCGG
>JAHBTL010000082.1 GCA_019638615.1 Chitinophagaceae bacterium
ACCCCGAACGTTCGGGGGAGAAGCAATCCCAAATGTTACATCTATATCATTCAATGAGATTGCTTTCCCGACACAGTCGGGATTCCTTTCTAGAATACATTCAACGACCTTTTGGGTCAGCCCTGCTTGTAATTACAATATATCAATATAACCTGGTGATCATTTGAGCGCTAAAGCACGATCAATTCTTTGAATAAATATTTCTGATCTCATAAATCTTTTTCCCGATCGGGAAATGAGCGGCATTTATTCAGCAGCAATTTTGCGGAATAAATTGACTGTTTTATGCCTGTTAAACAAATCCTTGTTGTTCTTTTTTTGAATATTTCCGTCATCACCTTCGGTCAGAACGCCTCATTATATGGCAGGGTTACCACCGAAGACAATCAGCCCGTAAGCCTGATCAGCGTTACATTATTGAATACCCGGTGGGGAACATTGACCAATGAAAATGGCGAATACAGGATACAAAATATCAAACCCGGCAATTACACATTACAATTGTCTTTTACGGGAGACATCCGCAAAACACAACCGGTTACGCTGGACGCCGGCAGCAGCGTACAGCTTGATCTTACGATAACACAGGCTGCCAAACAACTGGAAGAAGTGGTGATAGAAACCAGCAAGATCATGAACCGGGCTGCCAGCACCGCTAATAAAATGCCGTTGAATACGATGGAAACCCCACAGGTTGTCCATTCTATTTCCAACGTTATCCTGCGAAAGCAAAATGCGATGACACTCGAAGATGCGATGAAGAATGCACCTGGTATCAGCAAGCTGTGGGATGCCACCAGCCGGCCTGATGGTGGTTCTATTTTTGTAAGCCGGGGATTCCAGACAACTACAAAAGTGCGCAACGGCTTGCCCAATATAGTAAATACCAACGTGGAAATGGCCAACCTGGAAAGGATTGAAGTGATCAAAGGGCCTTCTGCTACCATGTTCGGCAGTATTGTATCCTCCTATGGGGGATTGATCAACAGGGTCACAAAACGGCCTAACTTTCATAACGGTGGTTATGCTGATGTTTCTTATGGAAGCTATCATTTTTACCGCGCTTCAGCAGATGCCAACTTTGTTATTCAGCAGGATAAAATTGCGGCACGTATAAATGTGGCAGGACAAAACCAGGACAGCTGGCAGGACGCCGGCTTCCAGAGAAGTTATATCATTGCGCCTTCACTACTGTTTAAGCCCAGCAACAGGTTTTCATTGAACATTGATGCTGAAATTGTGGGAAGCAAAGGCAATAGCAATGGCGGCAATTTTATGTTCGTGCTGGCGCCAGGTACTATCAATGGTGCAATAAGCAGTTTGTTGCTGCAGCAGGGGTTAGATGAACAGCAGGTAAGCGCCATCATGTCGCAGGCGCCGCAAACTTTTAAGCAGGCATTTGGCACGGATAAAGTGGATGAATTAAAAACCAGCTATGACCGTTCCTTCCTGTCCAACGACATCTATCCTACCACGCAATCCAATGCTTTTTTCGCCGAGGCATCTTATAAAATATCCCGGCACTGGACATCGCAAACTGCCATCACCTACAGCAAGAGCCACAATAAAGGTTATTCTCCCTACCAGTACCTGCTGCCCAATTATCTCGGGCATTTTATAAACTCGATGATGACCACCGGTATTCCTGATTTCGGGACGCCCGGGCACGACAGCACCGGCAGGATGGTCTGGAACCCGGTAGGCACAACCAATACATTTGATGTGCAGCAAAACTTTATTTCGGATTACCAGATAGGCAAAGTAAGAAACCGTGCCATCATAGGAGTAGATTATGCTTATTACAAATCGTATGTAACCTATAACCGTTTTTACGGAAACCTGTTTGGCGTTGTTCCTTATCCCGACCTCTTTGATGTAGTGGATATTTATGGCGCTTCTGCCAAAATGCGGGATTTTAATAAACCCAATGTGCTGGATGCCTTTCAGAACCGTCCGCCCGGCACCTTGCCTTATAATCAAAAATCAAGCGTGTTCAGCGGGTTCATCAATAATGTTACCAACATTACAGATTACCTGATCGTATCGGCAGGGATACGGATGGACAATTTCCGCAACATTTTGCTGAAGGAAGATCAGACCAAATGGTCACCCAAATTCGGTTTGATACTGATGCCTGTAAAGGACAGGTTCACCGTATTTGCCAACTACCAGAACAGCTTCACCAATAAATTTGGAGCAGATAAAAACAACAAGCCTTTTGTGCCGGAAGAAGCCAATCAAAAGGAAGTGGGTATTAAATACAATTTCTTCAAAAACAAGCTGACCGGCAGCATCAGCTATTACGATATCCTTGCGAAAAATATTATTCGCGGAGATGTCAGCGATCCCATGTTCAACGTACAGGACGGTGAGCAGAAGAGTAAAGGAGTGGAAGTGGAAATTGTGGCCAATCCTGTTATCGGATGGACATTGTTGCTCGGTTACGGATACAATGACAGCAAATACCTGAAAGCGGATGCTGATGTAGAAGGGTTGCGGCCTGTTGGCTCCGGCCCGGCGAATACATTTAATTTCTGGACGAACTACACTTTCACAACCACTGCGCTCAGGGGATTGGGCATCGGTCTCAGTATAAACTATGCAGGCAAATCCTATGCATTCAATCAAAGGCCCGATGGCGCACTGATCCTTCCTGCGTATACGATTGCGGGCGCTCATATTACCTATGATACAAAGCGCTACCGCCTTGGTGTAAAGATCAACAATATCACCAATGAAAAATACTGGATGGGCTGGAGCAATTATATTCCGCAAATGAAAAGACAACTGATCGGCACCTTTGCCATTAAATTCTAAATCTTTATTCCATGCAATCTCAATTACGCGCAGCTATACTCTGGTTTTTGCTTGTTTTCTGTTACCTTCTTCACGGGTATTATCATTTGGCTGAATTATTTTTTGGCGCAGACATTAAAGTGCCGGATGCAAAAGGAGCCGTGCCGGTATCTGCACATCTTTTTAGTGTGTTCATTGAAATACTGCCACTGGTATTAGGGCTTTTAAGTCTTTACAAAACAGCAAAGTGGCTGCAATGGGTCAGCTTTATTTTCGCGATAGTGCTTGGGCTGCTGAACCTGGTGCATTTGGGAGGAACCATCGTACAGGAAGCCGGGGAAATAAGACAGGTAGCATTGCTCACTTTTATACTTGTTGTAAACATACTGCTGATAAGGGAAACCAACCGGCAAAGAAAAGGGAGTGCCGTTGCAGGATGAATTGCAAGACCTGTTACTGAAGCATATAAGCCACCGGAAAAAAATAGTAATAAAAGCAGGAAAGGGCTTCGGTGGGCATTGCATCAAAAAAGATGGTTTGGCAAATGGCACCTGTATCTTGGTATCATTGCCGGCGCCGTTTTATGCGTCGTGGGCTTAACAGGCAGCATCCTTGTTTTCCAGGATGAGATTGACGTGGCGCTTAATAAGAACCTGTTTGAATCGTTACAGGGACAAAAGCGGTATAGCATTGATGAGATCATACCGCTGGTGCAGCAAAAATATCCCGGCAGGAAATTTGAGTATGTTTTTCAAACCGATGAGGAAAACCCGAATGCCACTTACCGGTTTTATAATTTCACCACGGAGGAAGAGTTTTTCGTTAATCCCTATACGGCTGAGCTGTGCGGCAAGAGGCTGATCAACAGCTCCTTTATCAGGATCGTGACAAATATTCACCGCACTTTACTGATACCTGCAGCCGGGAGATATATTGTAGGGCTGGCTACCTTGTGCATGCTGATACTTACCATCAGCGGGTTGCGGTTGTGGGTGCCGCAGCAATATAAAAAATGGAAGCAATGGAAAGCCGTGCTGACGGTGAATTTTAAAGCAGGCTTTAAGCGGCAGAATTACGACTGGCATAATGTGCTGGGGTTTTATTCAGCGCCGGTCATTATCCTGCTTTCCATTACGGGCTTTGCCATTACATTCAGCACCGTATTTATTGCTTTTTTATTTATGCTTACCGGCCAGTCGCCACAATCCGTAGCCGGCATTTTCGGACAGAAGTCTGCCTATACACAGGGTGCAAAAAGCCTGTCGGCAACAGCAGTGGCCAAGATCGCTTCGGCAGAACTACCCAAAGCGCAACTGCTGGGTATTGCTGTTCCTGCAGACAGCAGTATGGTATACCGGCTGGATCTCAGATCAGACGGGCCTTCGGAAACCGGTAACAGGATCATGCTGATGATTGACCAGTATACCGGTAAAATCGTACTGAACAGCGAAACAGATTTTCCGAATATCGGCAACTCCTACCTGTCGTGGCTTACACCTATCCACTACGGCACCTTCGGCGGTATGCCTACACGGATACTGGCATTGCTTGGCGGACTGATGCCGCTCCTGTTATACATCACCGGGTTCATTATCTGGTGGCCGCGCTATAAAAAGCAAACCGCTAAAGCCACTTATGTAGCGCCCAGGCCAGACAGGACTGAGCAGCAGCTCAATGCTATCCGCGATGGAAAGCTTAGCAGGTATTTCGGATTTTACTTCAAAAAGGGCATCAGGTATGCGCTGCTGCTATTAGCGGCAGCTTTTATTGCCGGTGCGCTATACGGACTTATATCCGGGATCATCATCCAGCCTGCCTTGTTCTCGGTATTGTATACCGGCATTTGTATTGTTGTTAACTTTATTATAGCGTTGCTGGTATTGGTGGTCAGCCTGCTTTTCCTGGCTCCGTTCAGGCTATCCAAAAGAAATACATTCAAATATTTTTCCTTTTCGCTGGCTTTCGTTTTGATTTTTCTTCCGGTAATTATTGCTATTGCCAAATTAAGCAGGAATGTATTTTAGGTGAGCAGTATAAGCAGTAGAGAGGGCAATGTTGCTGTATCAATACAATCTGTATAGTGAATTATTGTTGCTGATGGTGAAACATAATAAGCTGTTCATACAAAAACAAGCCGGCATCACCAAAAATAAAACACGGTTTTTTTCTGTGATTTTAACGGTAAAAAACTACCGTCTTTTAACGGTAGGGCACTACCGTGTTTTAACGGTTTTTTTGAAAGACTGTTTTTTATTCCATTTCTTTCCCTACGTTTGTGCCGCACAAGAGGTGCATAGCTGCTATGAAATGTATTCTAACCATCTTACTGCTGACCTTCCTGAAAGGATTACACGCCCAGGATAGCACAACCGGTTCCGTTATAAATTTGCCGGACAGATATGCCAGCAGCGTTGACGATAAGATACAATCCCTCGATAAGCAGCTTACCAAACAAACCGGGAAATATTTACGCAGTCTCTCAAAGCAGGAAAAAAAGCTTTTCAGGCAGCTTTCAAAGATCGATTCCTCTGCTGCATCAGCTCTGCTGCAGTCGGGCAAAAAACAATACGAGCAGCTTAATAAAAAGCTCACTGCAGCCAATGGCAAAGCCGA
Organism: Chitinophagaceae bacterium; assembly: GCA_019638615.1. Taxonomy (GTDB): domain Bacteria; phylum Bacteroidota; class Bacteroidia; order Chitinophagales; family Chitinophagaceae; genus Agriterribacter. Next base: position 5,410 of record JAHBTL010000082.1, read on the forward strand.
CATGCTGCTTTCCGGTAAATACCTTCCCCACTTAGATTCGCTTGCTACCTCGCTGAGCTTTTTGAAAGATGCTAAAAACATCGTTTCCAGATCCAAAGACATTCAGCAGCAGCTCGGCAGCTCTCTGCAAAACCTGCAA
>JAHBTL010000083.1 GCA_019638615.1 Chitinophagaceae bacterium
TAAGTATAGTAATTGTTTTTCAGAGTTGCCCCACCATTGCCCTATACTCCGGCAAACAAACCACCAACAATAAACCATAAACAACAAACTACCCGCGGCGCCCGCCATACCACTTTTACCATACGTCAAAAAACCGGGGTGTTTCCACGATAATTATGGGACAACCATTCATAACTCTTTGAAAAAAAATATCTTATATCAAATCATCCCGATCCAGCACCCCCACTCCCGGAAATTTCGCAGAAAAAATAAGCTTGTTTTGTTGATCATAACAGAAGATTTGTATCTTCATCCTTTAATAAGGTAATATACCCTGCACAATATCCTCCTTCCGAATTCCAGCAATCTTATTCAACATTCCATAAAAGCCGGCAACAACAAGGTTGTTGTAAGTTTCAACATAGTGCCGGGGGTCTGCCCGGTTTAATAAGTAAATTATTGTAAACCCATATATTGCTAAGCAAAACCAAAATCAAAAAGAAAGATCCTGCGCATGAAGACATTTTTACTTATCAGTACGCTGTTAGTACTAAGCCCTGCCGTAATGGCTCAACCTACTTATGTAATCAATACCAGCACATGGTATGGAGGAACTTATGATGATACTACTGCGCCGAACTATACCCACACTCTCCTGGCCGGAACAGTGGCCAGGCGCAAGTCAGTCACCTACCATCATTACACTTCCCTTTTTTTGACAAGCAATAAAAATTGGTTTACTCATTTCAATTTTGACCTTTATGATCCGCCGGGCACAAATGCAGACTATTTTTGGTACCAGGGCGCCGGTGGAATCCAAGGAGAGGGCGGCATACTGGTATTTGATACCTTATACCTTAACAATGGCGCCGGCAATTCATTTTACATCAACAATCGTAATAATGGATTTATTCTTAATGGCAATTTTGAATTCTGGAATCCTCCGGGGGCTATTTCGGTTTACAGCAGGCTCTATTTTAATAACGGGATCACACAAACCAACAGGCAGTATCCTTTAACAGGCGCCATTGCTTTTGTTAACCATGCCAATTATGTGGGCGGATTGACAGACGCGCAACACGTAGACGGGTTTGTTTCTGAATCGAACATTGGCACAACCGGGTATATCCCGGGGCATGGGGGCGATTTTACCTTCCCGGTGGGAAACGCGTCCAGCGCCTATCCGTTAAGAAGGCAGGGAAATTTTGAAGATTTTGATCACATAATAGTAGTAGGTTGGGTAAATGGCGATCCTAATATTACAGCCGACCCCACAGGAGGAACCAATCCAACTACGGGTGCTTACCTGGGCACTGGTATCAATTCTGTTTCTCCTATCGGCTTCTGGGACTGGCATGTACAGCAAATGGACCAAGCGACGCTTACCCCCCAAAGTTTGTCTGCTGCTCAAACCATCACTGTTTCCATTCCCGGGTTAGATGGATTGCCGGGCCTCAGTGCAAATGATCTGCGCCTGGTGGGATTTAATACAGCTACCAGTAAATGGGAGAACCTGAGCGGGCCTCCCGAAGGCGCTCCCTACGCTACAGGACTGGTAAAAGGATCGCTGCTGACAGGCACTATTCCCGCAGGAGTAACCATTAAAGCTCTGGGTATAGGAAGCACCAATGCGATCTTACCCGTAAGCTTTGTAAGCTTTGCGGTAAAAGGAGATGGCTGCAAGGCGAAGCTGCAATGGCAAACCGGCATGGAGCAGAACAACAGCCATTTTGTGATAGAACGGAGCAGCAATGGCATACAGTTCACTGCCATTGGCCGTATGGAAGCGGCCGGCAACAGCAGTACATTGCAAACGTACCAGTATACAGACGAAGCGCCTGTTACGGGGGTTAATTATTATCGCATCACCCAGGTAGATTACGATGGCAGATACAGCAGCAGCAGTGTAAAATCCATAAGGATCCAGTGCGACGGAACGGCTGTTTCACTGCGGGCTTATCCCAATCCTGTAACAAGCCAGGTAAATATACAAACAGGCAAAGCGGTAAGGCAGGTAAATGTGCTTAACATGAACGGGCAGGCGGTGCTGAAATATGTTCCGTCGAGCAATGCAGGAGGTACTTTCTCCGTACAGATGCACGCCGTTCAAAGTGGCATTTACTTATTGCAACTGATCAATAAAGACGGTACGACCGATGTGCTGAAAGTCGTAAAACAATAAGACGATATTTAGCCACAGATTCGCAGATTGAATCTGCACGTCTGCCTGCGGTGGCGAGGTAGCTAATTATGCAGCGAAAATTTAGAGTGTGTCCAACGAAACGGGATAGCAGACAGCTATCCCGTTTTTATTTGCCCCGATTATTGATTTGTGAAAAATATTGAATGTCCTTTTTTGTTACGAATGAAATCGTATATTAGCATACGAAAAAAATCGTAAGCATGGGACAACAAAAAAATACAAAACCAACAGAAAGCGAGCTGGAAATTCTCCAGGTATTGTGGAACAAAGGGAATGCTACTGTGCGCGAAGTACACGAGGAGCTGGCTTCCAACAAAGACGTGGGCTATACAACTACGCTTAAATTGATGCAGATCATGCATGACAAGGGCCTGGTAAACCGGGATGATTCCTCTAAAACACATATATACCAGGCAGCAGTAAGCCGGGAAAAAACACAAAAGCACCTGGTCGGCAAAATGATCGACAATCTTTTTTCCGGCTCACCAGCACAACTGGTCATGCAGGCATTGGGCAATCACAAGGCCAGCCTCAACGAACTGGATGAAATACAGCAATTGCTCAATTCATTAAAAAAACAGTGATTCAAACCTTTACTGATGACTGCTATGTACCAATCACCTTTTTTACTGGCGCTCGGCTGGACGATCGCCTCCAGCCTGTGGCAAACAGCCCTGCTGTGGATGATATACCAGGTAATGACCAATGCCCATGGAAAGATATCTCCGGCAGCCAGGCACAACCTGGCACTTATGGCGATTGTATGCGCTTTTGGCTGGTTTGGCATTACGCTGTACAGCAAATACAACGAATTTCAACAGGTGTTGTATGCCGCAGTGGCATTTTCGCCTGCTGCAGGCACTGCCGCTGCGGGGGCAGATACCGGAGGATTTGCGTTGACCGGTTTCCTGAACCAGTACCTTCCTTATCTTTCCGCATCGTATTTGCTGGTGCTCACATTGCTTGCCATCCGGCTGGTAAAAGCATATTTCCATGCGCAAAAAATAAAAACAACAGGCCTTCAGGAAATAGATGAATACTGGAGCACAAAGGTAGAAAGGTATACCGGCTACCTGCGTATTCATAAAAAGGTGAGTATTTATATAAGCAGCTATATTGATGTGCCCGCAACGCTTGATTTTTTTAAACCGGTGATCCTGCTGCCGGTTGCCGCATTTACGCAGCTTACCCCACAGCAGGTTGAATCTGTTATACTGCATGAGCTGGCGCACATCAAACGCAATGATTATCTCATTAACATCCTTGTTTCGGTTATTGAAACCATTCTCTTCTTTAATCCATTTGTTCATTTGCTGGGTAAAGCCCTGAAAAAAGAAAGAGAGCATTGCTGTGATGATTTTGTATTACACTTCAGGTTTGATCCGCACAGCTATGCATCGGCGTTGTTATCACTCGAAAAATTAAGAATACACTCCACTCCTGCCGGAGCCATCGCTGCTACCGGCAGCAGCCGTCAGTTACTGGGAAGGGTTAAAAGGATCATGAATGTAAAAAGCGGCGGATTTAATTATGGACAAAAATTACTGGCGCTTGTTATAACTGCAGGCATACTGATCTCCGTAGCCTGGCTTTCTCCCTCCTCCCGCCAAAATAGTGCAGGAGACGAAAAGGTTCAGGCAGCCACGGGACAGGAAGAACACATGGAGACAAAGGAAGCGCCTGTAACGGGAAAGATCATGAAAAAAAGAGCGGTTGTTGTTCCCCGGCCCGTTGAACCGGTTGTGAAAAATACCAGCCGGGCATTAAAAGCGGCAGTCCCTCCTTCCCCTGGCATACATACATTACCCGGAAGTGAAAGTATTGCCGGCAATTATTTATCGGTGGTTCCCGTTACCCCCTCCTTCCCCACCCCTCCCCACGAGGCTCCGGTGCCTGAAATCTATTCCCTTCCGGCTATTGGCCCCGAAAACATACAGGAACCCGGTGATTTGTTATACCTGAAAGACAATTTGCTGAAGCAATACCGGGAGTATGAGCGGAAAGAAATACCGGGCAATGCGATTACCGGATTAAAAAGCCGGGAGCTGAAGCTTCAGCAACTGGAACATTTACTAACCGGTGATATCTTTGAAAAAATAAACCTGGATTTTGAAAGCCACCCTTATTTCGACCTCCGTTTTACAAATAAAAAGCCGGATTCGAAAAAGGATGAAAAAGCAAAAGAATATAAAAACCTGTACCAGTTTAACTGGAACGATGACGCGGCACAGAAGCAATTCTTTTATCAGAAAAAAATGCAGCTTGACAGCCTGAAGCAACAATTGATCAAAATGACAGAACAGCCAAAGTTTCTCCGGGCAAAAACCGCTGAAGCAGACAGGCAAATACAAAACGCTGCGCGGCAGGCTTATCTCAGTGTCATTGCCACACACAACAGGAAAGAGAAAATTGCCGGCGATCTTCGCCGACGGGATGAAAAAAAACGTTCCGCTGCGGTGGTCATAAACACAATGACCGGGGAGGAAAATCCATACGGCTCCGGTGCAACCATTGCCGGTGAACCGGGCAAAGCACAGCCTGCTGACATGCATGCGTCTTCTGCACGGAAGGTCTCAAAAGTGGTGATCGATGCAGGCAGTCATGAAAAAACAATCATCATCAGCATAGAATAATTTTCGCAGCATGCAAATTTTGGGCTTGACCAAAAAAGGTTATTGCCATCCTCGCGGGCCTTCATTTTTCCCACTGCGAGAGCTGCTTCTCCCGCGTCAACATAGTTTTAGTTTAATACAACCCCGTCGCGGTATCGCAGTGACCGTAAGAGGTTTATTTTTTACTGGTAATACTCAGGAAAACTTTGGGGTTTACTCAACCACTTGAAC
>JAHBTL010000084.1 GCA_019638615.1 Chitinophagaceae bacterium
AAATGCTGAACTGCACTACAAATGTCCGGCAGTTTTCTCCTTCGTATAAAAACAACCAAAACATAGCCCTCACGTTGACTCAGTCGAAATGACGGAACACGGCTGTGAAGACCTCATTGAGACACAAATGTTGCATTGAATTAAAGGTATATTGCAGGGGGAAAAGCAGTTCGCGGCAGCAGGGGAGCAGACGCACAGGTGCGGGCTTTGCTTAGCCCTGAAAGCAACCATTATTTCAGGCATTTCGTTTGTATGATATAACACAAATCATTGTTTATGAAACTTATTACGCTTGGTTTACTAACGCTGTTGTATGTTGGTTGCTTTGCCCAGGAGCGGCCCCGCCACAAAAAATTCGATAAGGAGAAGATGGAGCAATATCTTCCTTCCATTACCCGCAGTATCGGCGCCAGCTTTCAGTCGTTTGACGGTTTGAACGGACGTGTGGCAAATGTACCCCAGTATTCACAACTGAAAGATGTTGCGGCAACTCTTGGACTGGGCTGGTTCAAAGAAAGGAACAGGGTAATATCAGACGCGGGCTTTACTATTGGGAGCAGCATGAGCCGCAAAAAAGACGAAAAAAGCAGCACCATCAGGCATATAGGCTTTAATGCCAACATTGGCTATGATGTACTGAAAAACGAAAAAATAACTTTGTACCCGCTTGTAGGACTGGGTGTGCAGGCTTATCAGGCTGTTTTTTATAAAGACAATTCCGCCATAGATTTTGATGATGTGCTGGAATCTCCCGCGGTAGAAAGCAGCATTACTCCCGTAAGATTCAACAATGCTTTTCTGGTATACAGGGCTGGTATTGGCATAGCGTTTAAATCACCCGCGCATCCATCTAATTCCATTGGACTGCAGGCCGGGTATACAGGCAGCTTCAGGAAGAACGCGTGGAAAAGCAGCGCGGGGCAATCATTGGGGAACGCCCCTAAAGACAGGATCAGCCAGTTTTATGTTTCGCTGGTACTTACCAGTAAACCCTGGATGATGATGAAAAAATAAAAGAACGGCGAATGTTACGGTTGTTATTTTATTAAGCGGCCATATAACACCTGTGCGGCGCCCTTTAGCAACGGGTTCCAGCCGTTTTCAGATTCAACATTGCATCCGTTGGTGATCAATACCAGCCCGAATTTTTCCTGCGGACTAAAAAATAGGGCGCTGTATAATCCGTACGCGGAGCCCGTATGTCCAACCAGTGTTTTGCCCGGGATAAATGTATCCGTAACCCATAGCGCCAGCCCGTAGTTCGCTTCTTTTGATAAGGGCGTTTGCATGGTAGTGGCGCTTTGCCCGCTTATAATGCGGATGCCGTTGTATATACCCATGTTCATATGCATCATCATATATTGGGCCAGATCATGCGCCGATATCTTCATACCGCCGGTGGGAGAAAATACAGGCGTGCTATATCCCTGTACATAATTCCTGATCTCGTCGCGGCGGGGATGATAAGCATTGGGCTGAGCCATTAGTTTTTGAGTAGCGCTGTCGTATTCGTACAACGTGGTAAACAACGATTGATCCAGCGAATCCACGCAATATCCTCCGTACAAATGCAGCGGCTGCAGAACATGATGCAAAATATACTGATCAAAACGCTCACCGCTTGTCCGCTCAATCACTGTGCCTGCCATATTAAAATTAAGATTGCAGTATCTATAGCCTGTCCCCGGGCGGTAATCGCTGTAACAATCCGCCCAGTTGGCATTTTTTCCGGGATTGATCGCGTCCAGTGTAAAATATCCCTGGCTGTCGTTGATGCTGGAGGTATGAGAAAGTATCATCCGCAACGTAATCACATCGTCGGGGAACTTTGGATTGCGAACGGTAAATCCCACCAGCTTACCTATATCATCACCCAGCGATAACCTGCCTGCCTCCGCCAGCTGCATAATAGCCGTAGCGGAAAATGATTTGGAAATAGAAGCGATGCGGAAAATATTTTTATTCTTCAGCTTTTTCTTTTCCTCTATATTGCTGTAGCCAAATGAGTGATTGTATATTAATTCATTGTTTTTTACTACAGCAACCGATAAGCCCGCCGCACTGTACTGTTTCATCAGCTTCCTGATTTCTTTTTTAATTCCGGATCTTTGAGCGGAGGTATCCTGGCAAAAGAGAAGAACAATTAAGCAGGTTAAAAAAGCGGACTTATAACATTTGAGAAAACACATCAGGTATACTTTTAAATCAAAAATATACTATTGAAGTCATACCTTTCCCTAAATTTTAAGCAGGTTTAAAACAACTGTTGACTGATGGAGACCATTTTTGATTTTCACCCGACAACTGAAGAGCTGGCCAAAATGGATATGACATATAAGGGGCTTCAGCCGGAAAACTATATGGCCGACCTGAACGAGCGGGCCGCATTGTTTGACACATCGTTTGATTATGAAAGAATATCAGACTTGCAGAACCTCGCCAGGATAAGAGGCAACGATGCGGATTTCAGCAGGTTTACGCGCATGCTGGAACAGGATTTAGGCGATATTCATGACCGGCTTTTTAATGAATAATGATCAGTACAAAACAAGCTATGTACAGGAACTTGCAAAAAACAGAACAGGCAGACATTCTTATTATAGGTGCAGGCTCCGCAGGGTGCATGGCTGCCCTGGCTGCAGCATCGCATGGAAAATATAAAGTACTGCTGGTTGAACGCTATGGCTTTTTGGGCGGCACTTCAACGCAAATGCTCGATACATTCTATGGCTTTTTTACACCGGGCGAAACACCCAAAAAGATTGTTGGGGGATTGCCCGACTTGGCAGTGAACAGGCTGGATGAAGCAGGAGAAATTTTTTTAAGACCCAATACATACGGAGCCGGAACCGGCGTCAATTATAATCCTGAACGGCTGAAGCTGGTTTGGGATGAGCTGCTCATCAATGCAGGGGTGAATGTTTTGCTGCATACTACTTTGGTGGATGTAATACCCCAGTCATCGGGAAGCTATGAATGTATTTTCTGGAATAAATCGGGTTTCCGGAGCACCACGGCGCAAAGAGTAATAGATGCGTCCGGCGACGCGGATTTCTGTCACCTTGCCGGGTTTGACTATGAAACAGCAGGGGAGGCAGAGCCGGCACAGAGCATGACCACTACTTTCCGGATGGCAAACGTGGATCTTGAAGCGTATGAAAAAGCAGGCGGCAAAAAAAAGCTGATGGACCTGATGGCAAAAACAACGCATCCGCTGCCCAGGAAAGAAGGTTCGGCGCATGCCATGAACATTGAAAAATGCATTTCAACCGTAGCGGTAAAAGTGGGGGGCTTAAACGCTTTGAATACTGCCGAACTTACAAAGGCAGAAATAGAAGGAAGAAGACAGGCATTTGTATTTGAAGCGTTTTTCAGGAAAGAAGTTCCGGGATATGCTCATTCCAAGATCATCGGGTTGTCTACCCAGATCGGCGTTCGTGAAACCCGCCGGGTATATGGCAAGCACCGCTTAACGAAAGACGAATGTATGGCTGCAAAAGTACCGGACGACAGTATTTTTTTGTGCGGCGCCCCGATAGAAGATCACCGGCAGGGGAAGGATGGAGAAACGGAAACGGTATGGCAATACATCCCGGGCGGGGGCGTGTACGGGGTGCCTTATGGAACCATAGTGCCCCGGCAAAGCAATACGGTATGGGTGGTTGGCAGGTGTTTTTCCGCTACACACGATGCACATGCTTCCTGCCGGTCTATGGCACAAACCATGAGTATGGGTACAACCGCCGGGCTGGCTGCCGTTCAATCGCTTGAAAAGGATGAAAGCGCCGGCGATCTGCGGGTAGCCGCTCTTCGTGACGCTTTAATTGAAGAGGGGGGGATACTGGAAGAGCCGGTAAAAAAAGCATTCACTGGCAAACACGACTGGAAAAAAAACCTGGAGTAGAATGAGCTTTGTAAGAACCATACTGAAAGATATTGCCCCGGCCGAACTGGGAATTACCTATTCGCACGAGCACATTGTTATTGAAGAAAGCTATCCCACGCTGGGTAATCCTGATTTTTTGTTGAACGATACGGAAAAGATCATCAGTGAATTAAAAGAAATAAAAGCGCTGGGTTGCTCCGCAATGGTAGATACCATGCCCTCCAATGCGGGGAGGAATATTATGAAGTCTGCAGACATTGCTCAAAAAACAGGTATTCATATGATTGTCCCTACCGGCATTCATCTTGAAATATATTATCCTCCCAATCACTGGCGGTATCACTATACGGAAGATCAGCTCACCCGTCTTTTTATTGACGATATTGTTGCCGGTATAGATCAATACGATTATAACGGGCCCTGCGTTGAGCGTACCCCTTACAAAGCAGGCTTAATCAAGCTGGCTACGGGCGACGAGCCGTTTACTGCGCACCAGGAAAAAATATTCCGTGCAGTGGTAAATGCCCATCGTGCAACCGGCGCTCCCATTCTTACACATACCAATTATGGGAAACATGCTATCGCCCAGGCCGCTCTGTTTGAAAAATTAGGGGCGGATCTCAGCCATATTGTATTGTCGCATGTAGACAGGAATAAGGACCTTGGCTACCACAGGGAACTGATGCAAACAGAAGTAAGCGTGGAATATGACAGTGCATTCCGCTGGAAAAAGGAGGAAGAAAACTGGACGTATACCCTGCTTGAAAAATTGCTGCCGGCTTATCCCCGCCAGATCACAGCCGGCATGGATGCGGCAAGAAACACCTACTGGAAATCGTATGGCGGCCAACCCGGACTTTCTTATTTGCTTACTACTTTTGTAGATGAACTGAAGCAAAGGGGGCTGGACGGCTATTTTAAGAATATCTTTATTGATAACCCTGCCAGGATTTTCAGTTTTGCTGACAAAAAAACTTCTTGAAGGCATTCGAATTAACAGTTAGTAAGGCTCAACCATTGAGCCGGGACATGTTGTATTTTTATTTTACAGTTTTTGCATACATGCTGTTTCGGAGAAAATATATCAGGGTGCTGTTGCTGAATTTACAGTAGTACTAAAGCT
>JAHBTL010000085.1 GCA_019638615.1 Chitinophagaceae bacterium
CCCGTAGTGGTTCGACTTTTGAGCTAATTGCACTTCCTGACTGTGGAATATGGTGTTTTTCTTTTAACGCCGTCCAAGCCAATTTTCTTAACGACATTTTTCCGAGGCCGACCTCCCTTTATATTGTACCGGAAAATACTGACTGTAAACTTACAGTTCATTCAATGTGCAGTTGATCCATCCTGCATCGAAATGGGCATTGTATTTTTTGTAAAATGCAATAGCGGGCTCGTTCCAGTCCAGCACCTGCCACATCATACCATTCAGCTTTTTCTCCTTTACTTCCGCGATCAAAACATCAAACAATAATTTCCCGATCCCTTTGCCGCGCCATTGTTGCGTAACAATGATGTCTTCCAGGTACATCCGCTGTCCTTTCCAGGTGGAATAGCGAATATAATACAATGCCAGCGCCACTATTTTCTTTGCTCCGTTAACAGGCGCTTCCGCTACAAAAGCCCACCAAACCGGATTTTTGCCAAAACCGCTTTCTTCAAAATGCGTTAACGTAACAGTTACTTCTTCAGGCGCTTTTTCATATACCGCCAGTTCGTGTATTAACTCCATCATGCGGGAGCAATCTTCCTTTGCAGCTCTGCGTATTGTGATGTTCATTAGATATTTAAGATGTTTGTAGTTTATGGTTGATCGTTTGTATCTCATCTCAAATCTCAAGTCTCAAATTTCAAATCAGCAATCAACAAATCACCAATCAGAAATTCTCCCTGCGACTTGCAACCCGCAACTGCCTTATGCCTTATACCTTCCACCTTTCTTTGAATAAGTCTTTTAATACCTGTTGCGCTGCATGATATCCGCACATGCCGTGAACGCCACCTCCCGGAGGGGTAGATGAAGAACAAATATATAATCCTTTTGCCGATGTTCTGAAAGGCGATAACCGGAGCGCGGGACGGGTAAAGATCTGTGTAATATTCATCATGCCGCCGTTAATATCACCGCCTATATAGTTGCTGTTATAGGTTTCTATTGCCTTTGTATCCATCACATGCCTTCCTGTTATTCTTTCCCTGAACCCGGGCGCGTACCTTTCTATTTGCGCTTCTATAATATCTGTCATGTTTTTTTGCGAACCGTTGGGTACATGACAGTAAGCCCACAATGTATGCTTGCCGGCGGGTGCCCGAGAACTGTCAAACAGGCTTTGCTGGGCCACCAGTACAAAAGGCTTTTCGGGGTGGATGCCATTGGCAACCTGAGCTTCAGAAACGGCAATTTCCTCCATGCTGCCTCCCAGGTGAAGCGTACCTGCTTTTTTGCATTCAGGGGCTGTAAACGGAACCACATCATCTAATGCCCAGTCAATTTTAAACACGCCCATTCCGTAACGGTAACGCTTAAGCTGCCATTTGTACAGCGATGAAAACCTGTAGCCCGCTATTTGTAAAAGCTGTGCAGGAGTAACATCAAATAAAACAGCTTTGGCGGCAGGCAACTGTTGCAGCGAAGCAACAAAAGTATTGGTGAGGATACGACCGCCTAACGACCGGAAATACGCTGCCAGCGCATTGGCCAAAGACTGTGTGCCACCCCTGGGTAAGGGCCAGCCTTTCAGGTGCGCTGCCGTCAGTAACACCAAACCTATGGCGGAGGTAGATAAGCTGGAAAGTGACTGCAGTGAGTGGGCGGCCATGCCCGCCCACAAAGCTTTGCCTTTTGTGGTAGAAAACCGTTTGGAAAGCTGGCTGGCCGATGACAACGCTTTTAATCCGAATGAGGCCATCTGCAATGGCTTACCGGGAAACGATAATGGAGCCAGTACATCCTGGCCGATCAATGGCCAATTTGCCACCAGTGGCGCTATCAGGCGGATATATGCTTTGTTATCTGTATCAAGGCCGCTGGCTGTAGCGGTTAACGAGGGAAATAATGCCGCGGCAGTTCCGTCATCCAAAGGATGAGCGGCACAGATCTCCGGAAAAATATATTCAAGTCCGAATTTCTCTAAAGGCAGCGTTTTGAAAAAAGGTGAATTAACAGCCATAGGGTGAATGGCAGAGCATACATCGTGCTTAAAGCCGGGCAGGGTAAGCTCCTCGGTGCGCATACCACCGCCAACTGTTTGCCTGGCTTCCACTATGAGCACCGATAAACCTTTTTGCTGTAGTGTTATGGCTGCGGCTAACCCGTTGGGCCCCGAACCTACTACTATTGCATCATAATCGTATTGTGCCATACACTGCCAAAGGTTAATTATTTTTTAATGAGCACTTCAGTAAGCGCAAAAGTAGCATTTAAAGAGTAGTTTCTAAGGTAGGTAGCTCCTGCTATTGCTTATTAAGGCATCGCGGCTAACCGCTTCATTTCCTTATTGCTCAAAGCCCGGTTGAATACAGCAATACCACCTATCTTCCCTTTAAAAAAATTGCCCATACCGTTTTTCAACTGTACAGCGCCGATCGTAAAATCGGAGCCGTTATTGCCCATTCCGTCAGGATAGTGATATGGGTTTTTAACCTGTGTTAGTCCCTGAGGATGGTCTTCCAGGAAACCGGCGGTATGCATGATCAGCTCAGGCTTTCGCTCTTCAAACATGCCGTTGAAATACGACCTGATGTAATTTTCGTCATAGGTAAAAGCTACGCAGGCCCATTCATCTAACGGAACTTTTTGCGGACTGGCCGAATAATCTATACTGAATGGAAAAGGTGGGGTAGGGCCCCCTTTTTTTGAGATGTGACCACATACCTGGCTTTCGCCATTGTAATACGGTAAAGATACAAACAGACCGTACTGGCGCTTGCCGCCATCGTTGTATTCGTTCCATTTACCAGCAACAAAGCCTGTTCCGCCACTCCATTTTACCCAGGCTATCACCGTAACGGCATTGGTCTTTATATCAAGCGCACTGCTGTTTTCGTGTGTGATGGACCAATAGCTTTTGCCATCCAGCTCCATGGACCATCCTGAAAGAATCCCTTCTTTTACAAACCGTGCAGATCCGTATGCGTTAAGCTTTACCTCCCGGGCGCTGCCTGCTGCCGGATGGCCGGAAGTATCTGCAAAATTCCAAAATGCTACCAGCCCTTTTTGCCTGCTGATCTGTTTTGTCCAGCCAGCAGATCCGGCTGCACGTTGAACAGTGGTACAACCTGTAAGTGCAGTGAGGGCTGCAAAAAATAAAGCCGGTATCCGATAATGCATAATGAGAATGGTTGAGTGACCTTTTTTTCTGTAACAGATGATTGTGTTCAATGATTTAATGGTTTTATTTCATTAATTCCTTTTTGAATAAACGGATTTACCAAAATAGCAAATACAACAGAGAGCGTTGTTCTAACTTTGATCCTGTATACAGTTATACAAGTTTTCTCATAAGCAGTTAGTTTTGGTTTCAGCTCCTGTTTCTACAGGGGCTGATTTTATATTATGCGTTGCTTCCCGGCAATGATAAGGAACGCTTACCGCCCTTCCATCAGCCATTGATAAAACTCCGGAAATGCAAGCCCCCGGTACCATTGCCCGTGTTTTCCTTCGGGATTGACGGCGTGTTTTATTTCAGGGTTTATTTTCTTTTGTAAAGCTTCTGTTGTCAAATTTACATCGGCAGACATTTCTACAAAGCTGCCGCCTGGTTTTTTCCGGTTTTCATTGCCGCCGCCGTAAAAATAGTAGCGCTGTGCTGCATAGGTATTCCCTGGTTTGATGGCTGCTATTTCTTTGTAGCTGTTGCCTTCATCCGGCCAGATGGAAGGAGAGAATACGCCCAGCGCTCCAAAAACATCCGGGTATATGCAGCAGTAATTAAAACGCTTTGTCGCTCCGGAATATCATTTAGAACCTGTTGGCAGTTTCCGGCATTTTTACTGAAACTGATTTGAGTGTCTGCATTTGTGATAGTGAATGTTGCAAAGGTATAAGACCGGTTTATTGTAAAAGACTTATTTGTCTTTTATTGCACAAATATTACAATTCAGCTATGGCGCGTATTAAAATATCAGATACATTCGATGTGTTGTTCAATAGCCTGGCATTACCAGGACGTAATTGAACAGTCATTTAATATTTTTAATCTCCAAATAATTATAAAATGAATAGAGGAACTGGTGTATTTAATAATGATCTGGATAAATTAACCTTGCCGGTCAATGGAAAATACCGCTGGGAATTTGAAGTTCCGGGTGCAGGAAAGCAAACGCTTGTCTTCTCTTTTACCGGTAGCGCAATCAATGTGGATATGACCGGCAAATCGCTTACACGAAATTATGATCTGTCTGTTCTGTCGTATGATGATAAGGCCAATAAGATTATCGCTGAAGGAACGAGTGGCGAAAAGAAAGGTGTATTGGCTGTTATTTTTTTTAAAGAGATCCGGGAAAGATCTGCGCTGATATTTAAAAAAGAATTTCAGGCACGGGCGGAAGCCGAATCTTTTGATGTACCGCCTGCAGAAAGTACCGAAAGCCACGGGTGGAATACATTTGATAAAATGATATAAACAGGCGACCTGAATGCCCGGGCTTATTAACTGGAAGGATATACCAGGCAACCG
>JAHBTL010000086.1 GCA_019638615.1 Chitinophagaceae bacterium
CCCCTATTCCAGGCTACCTCACTCTTACAGCTTCTCCACTATATGTTCAGGAAGAATATATCCTTCCTCCAGCTCAATAACCTGTAAGTTCCGGAATTCTATTTTGGCCCCTTCTGCTTCCAGGCATAAATAGCCCTTGCGTTGGGAAGACTGGCGGATACCATTTACAAACTTCCCGTTTACGGATAATTTAATAGTGCCATCCACGCATACAACTGTGTATTTGTTCCATTGACCCACGCCCAGGCATCTGTTCTCTACAGATTTGCTCCTTTCTCCCCGTGGATTATCCGGCAGGGTGCGGGTTTTTCCGGCGCCAAACAATTCGCCATGCACATAGGCAACAGGCGGTGTTTCGCCATTCTGTTTGTGCTGGTTTACCCAATCCAGCTCCAGCATCTGCACTTCCACCCCACTGGGCAACCTATTATGATCTTCGGGACTGGCATCGCACCAAACAAATATCCCGGAATTTCCTCCTTTCTCCAAATGGCGCCACTCTACCTGCATAATAAAGTTCTGGTACATCTTTTCCGACCGCACCACGCCGATCGGTAACCCTTTGCCAACCAGTACATCTCCTTTCCGGTACCATGTTGTATCAGAGGTATTAACATCTATCCAGCGCAAAGGCGCCGCGCTGTTTTCTCCCCGGATCAGCTGATCAAAGTTCTTTCTTACTCCAAATTCAAAAAGCGTTTTTTGTCCGAAGCCGGGCAAAACATACCAGGCACACAAAAGAAAGAAAGCTGGTTTTAATCGACGCATGATTGTCATGGTTTAATTGCCTAAAATAAAGAAAGCATTGCAAAGGCAGGAATTATTGCATCAAAAATTTTATCGGCTTTTTGCAATTAAATCCTCTCCTGCATTTCGTTACCTGCAGCGCTTCTCCGATCAGTACCTGTGCATGTAATACACTTCACAACGCGACACCTTACTTCTTAAGATATTTTCACGGTTGAGCCTGCTTGTCAATAGTGCCCGGTACATTTTTATGATGCATTTCGTTCCCGAATTTTCGTACAAACCAGGGAAGCGAAAGCCCCTGCCCAAGCAGGGAAAACAGCACAACCGCAATGGAAAGAAAAATAATTTCGTTCCGCATAGGAAACAATTCCCCGTTACTCAACCTTACGGGAAGACCTATGGCAATAGCCAGTGAAACGATGCCACGCATGCCCGACCAGGTGATGATAAAGCTCGTCCTGGAATCAAATAAGGCATCCTCGCTGATACGGCGTTTTCCCCGGAAAGCTTTTTGAAGATTGAACTGCTGCATATACACTCTTATCAGCCTGATGCCCAGGGCAGCCAGTGCAATGATAGCAGCATAGCCAATATAAGACCATACTTCATCGGGGTTCATCTTTTTTAAAACAATCGGGAACTGAAGTCCGATCAATAAGAAAATAAAGCCATTGAGCAGGAAAATAATAACATCCCAAAAGTTCTTTGACTGGTGCCGGATGCTTTCAGGAAATCTTTCACGGCTCAGCCTTGACATGCTCAATCCTAAAATGACCACCGCTATCACCCCCGATACGTTAAAATGTTCAGCAATAAGATAGGTTACAAATGGCATCAGCAGCATAAGGCTGATGACCACCATATCATTGGCACGAAAAAAACGCAGCACCCGGCCCAGCAGCATTCCTGCAGAAAACCCTACCAGGAACCCACCGCCTAGCACAAGCAGGAATTGCAGGGAAGCCTTCCACCATACAAAGGCAATTCCGGTAACAGCAGCTATAGCAAACCGGTAAGCTACCAACGCCGAAGCATCATTGATCAGGCTTTCTCCTTCAAGAATGGTGATGGTTTTGTGAGGCAGCCCCAACCCCTTTGTAATACCGATAGCCGCTACTGCATCCGTAGCAGAAAGAATAGCCCCCAATACAAAAGCAAGCGGCCAATTCATGCCCGGTATCATATAATACACAATGGCTGCAATACCCGCTGCTGTAATGAATACCAACCCTATAGCCAATGTGCTGATGGTATTGAGGTTCGTTCTAAACTCCCTGAATGAAATGTTGAATGCCGCATCATATAACAGCGGTGGCAGAAAAAGAAGCATAATAATTTCAGGGTTTAATTCAATGCCGGGCATCGAAGGCACAAAACCTATAGCAATACCAACCAGCAGCAACAATACAGGAGCCGACAGCTTTGTCTTATCTGCAATACCTGACGCGCCAATCATCAGGGACATAATGATCAATATGATAGTATAGTTTTCCATTCTGTATTAAAAATTATTGCCTGTGCAGTGCAGACAGCAGTATAAACCGGCGATATTACGATAGATACAGATGTTCAATCTGGTATTACACCACTTCTCCTTCCAGGTCGTAGTCGTAAGCCCTGGTAATTTTGACATTTACAAATTCGCCGATAGGTAGCTTTTGGGTAGCGAGAATGATCACTTCATTGTCTACCTCTACCGAATCGAACGCCGTACGCCCAAGATAGCGTCCTGCTTCTTTTTTGTCTATTATAACCTTAAACTCCCTGCCTATTTTTTCCTGGTTCTTTTGGTAGCTGATCTCCTGCTGCACTTCCATTATTTCCTGCGCCCTGCGTTCCTTTTCCTCCTGCTGCAGTTCATCAGCCAGCCCGTAGGCTGATGTATTTTCTTCGTGTGAGTAAGTAAAGACCCCGACCCTGTCAAACCGGTGCTGTTCCAAAAAAGCTTTTACGGTTTCCACATCATCGCGGGTTTCGCCCGGGAAGCCGGCTATCAAAGTGGTACGCAAGCAAATTCCGGGTATACGTGCCCGTATTTCTCCTATCAAATCATCCATTTCGGCTTTGGTGATCTGCCGTTTCATGGCTTTCAGCATAGGATCGCTGGCATGCTGCAAAGGCATATCAAGGTAATTACAGATATTGGGGCGCTCCTTCATAACATCTATAATCTCCATGGGAAATTTAGAAGGATATGCATAATGCAGCCGGATCCATTCCAGTCCTCTTACTTCCGCCAGCGCATGCAGCAATCGCGGGAGCTCGCGCTTTTTGTAAATATCCAGTCCATAGTAAGTAAGCTCCTGCGCAATGAGCATGATCTCTTTTACTCCCCTGCGTACCAAACCTTCTGCTTCAGCCACCAATTGCTCCACCGGCTTACTTACGTGCTGCCCCCTCATTAAGGGGATAGCACAAAAAGAACAGGTGCGGTTGCAGCCTTCCGATATCTTCATATAAGCGTAATGAGCGGGAGTGCTTAATAATCTTTCGCCCACCAGCTCTGATTTATAATCCGCTTCAAATCTTTTTAATATCAGGGGAAGCTCCATAGTGCCGAACCATGCATCTACCTCGGGGATCTCCGTTTCAAGATTTTGCCGGTAACGCTCTGTCAGGCAGCCCGTAACATACACTTTATCCAGCCGTCCTCTTTTTTTGAGCGCTACCTGATCGAGGATCGTGTTGACAGACTCCTCTTTAGCTTTATCGATAAAGCCGCAGGTATTGACTACCACGATATTGTGGTCGCTTTTTTTGCTTTCGTGCACCACATTAATGTCATTGGCCCTGAGTTGCCCGCTCAATACCTCACTGTCCACCACGTTTTTACTGCAGCCCAGGGTAATGATGTTCACTTTGTCTTTCCGGAGTGTTTTCGTTTTCATACAGGCGGCGAAATTACATAATATTGGCTGTACGAAGTTATTTGCTGCAGACAACTGGTTCTGGTTCGTGCGGACACGAACCAGGGCAAAGGGTGGGACGAAGACAAATTCTCTATTTATAATTCAAAATCTGCAAGTACGGGAAGGTGATCGCTCAAAGCAAAGCCTTTCGGATCTTCATTGTTCATGCGAAAATTACCTTCGAATAAAGGCATACAACTCTTAATATGCCCTGAAAGGGTACCGATGGCATATATGAAGTCAATTCTTTTAGATGGTTTGATCGAATTAGTAGTATTACCGTCTCCGCTGCCTGCTGCAGTAAATGCATCCACCAACCCGGCGTTCTTTAAACTTTTATACTCCTCCGTGTCGGGCGTATGATTCAGGTCTCCCTGAAGCAAAACAGTATCGGAGTTATTTGCCAGGTCGTGCTTTATAGCAGCCACGAGCTCTTTTATCTCATTCAACCTGATGCGGGTATCATTCTCTTCTTTTTTGAAAGGCCAAAGATGT
>JAHBTL010000087.1 GCA_019638615.1 Chitinophagaceae bacterium
TTTTTCTGTTACTTTTTTATGAAAAAGATTAATATAGCCCAAAGTGGCTAATAAAGAGTAGTTTACAAGAACCGAAAGTGCTATCGGTAACGATTTAGTAATGGTGCTTACTGCACTCGCTTTCATCTGATTACCTTGTAAATCATTATTGCAAATTTAATAAAAAAAGGGTTAAGTCGTAGTGTACTTAACCCTTTTTCTGCTTTTCCAATATACATCAAAAAGCGTAATTGGAAATAAATCTTTCCCAATATGGGGACACAATGTGATAATGGTTTACATATTATTTCCAAGTTTTGGTATATCAATTAAAATGTGGTTCCGAAACAAGTAGTGATAACTTTTAACAGACTAAGCTATGGAAATCGTGTTGAGTAAAATATTATCGCAAATTCAGCATCAGGAAGATAATCTTTCTTCTCAAATTATGCAAACTGCTGATGAGGCTTACCAAATGACCTTATTCCTGAAGGAAATGCTATTTACCATAAAGATGAAAGTCTTACAAACCGGATTTAAGGATGAACAGCAGGAAATCAATTTTTTCAAGAACATTAAACCGCAGATTTTAGGAAAACTAATTTATTACAATAAAGTATTCCGTATTGAAACCACCTGTCCTGTAAGTACCGGGAGAATACATCAAAGCTATTTTGAAAACCAACTGAAAATCCTGAAATCCGAATATAAGGAAAGCATATCCAATGAAGATTTTTACAGGTACTACCGTGCAGGCAGAACAGACCGTGACCACAGTTATTTCAGGCTCGGAAAAGTCAATTACCACGATGGTTTAAAGAGTGCCGTATTTGAAATTGACCTTAGCTTTTCAACCTACTACGATAACAAAGTTGCCCACATTATAGCCAATGAATTACTCTATACTTTTTTGCTTACCAAAATCAATCCTGAAAAAAATCCCGATACCATTTTAATGAACGGGGATGCAAGCAAAGACATTTCGTGGACTAATTCACAAAATGCACTGATAGAATTGATTTACGCCCTGTATGCTTCCAATTCTATTGCATACGGTAAAATAGGCATCAGAAAATTAGCTCTGATTTTTCAAATCTTATTCCGAACGCCCTTGAACGATATACACCATTCTTTCCACCGAATGAAAACAAGGGCAGGCTCCCGGACGGCGTTTTTAGACCAACTCAAAATTTCCCTCGAAGAGTATATGGATAAAGACCTTTAGCCGTAACAGCAAAAGTGTTTCAAAGCAGTACATTTTGTGTACTGCTTTTTTTGTCCATATCTGCCAATTGGCAAAAGTTGGCAAAAAGCTACAACAAAATAACTGAAACACGCTAAAACCCTTATTAAACAAGGATTTTCCTCATTGCAAAAAAAAATCAAAAAAGTGCCAAACCAATGGGTAAGCATTGGCAGACAAACACTGCCACACTTCTGAATTTTGCCCTGTGAACATTAAACAGCAGTGCAATGAATATTATAACAGTTGACGAAGAAGTGTGGAAGCACCTCAATGAGCGGTTGAAAGCCATTAGCGAATATATCCTCAAACTGGAAGATACAAGCTACGATAGTTTGTGGCTCAACAATCACGAAGTCTGCCAGTATCTCCACATCAGCGAAAAAACATTGTGGCGTATGCGCACCAATGGGCAGATAGCCTTTTCAAAAATGTACGGGCAGTATTACTATACGATTGGTGCTATCAAGGAAATGCTCAACGCTAACGCTGTGCAGACCACCGATGAATATGTAGAGCAGCTTATGGCGAAAGGCAAAAGCTATATCGAAAAAGGCAGAAAGCTGAAATCAGGTAATAATTAAAAGCGTACCCGTATGAATATCGACAAAATGGAATTTGTGGCGTGGATGGAACGCATAATGGATAGGCTGGACATTCTTGGCAATCACATAGACGATTTACAAAAGAAGCGCAACAGCATAGACGGCGAAGAATTACTGGACAATCAGGATTTATTGCAAATGCTGAAAATCAGTAACCGTTCCCTGCAACGGTATCGCTCCATAGGCAAGCTCCCTTATTATACCATTAGCGGAAAACTGTATTACAAACTGTCTGATGTGCATCAGTTCATCAGGGAAAGTTTTAACCCTCCCTTGCCCAAACTGGATGCCAATAAATGACAAACGCTGCCTTTGAATGCCACATAACGCAAATCAGTGAAGGCTTCCTTTACATTCGACCGTGAAATTTTAAAATTTTCAGACTATGAGCGAAGAAACAACAAATAAACAGGAAATGCCCGAACAGCTTTCGGACATCTTACTCGTACTGGATAAAGAGAAAATGAAAATCCAGGCGGTAAAGAGTATAGGCGAAAACGGGAAAATGGAAACCGTTGACCCTACCAAGAAGAACCAAAATCAGTTTATGCGTGTGGACAAAAGCGGCGATTTCTTTTCCAACTTCTTTTCCAATTTTTTCAGCCAGTTAAAGAACCCTACAAACTTTACTTTCTTCAAAGTGCCTGCCCCTGTTGCTGCTGAAAAAGCAGAGGAACTGCAAAAGCACGTAGATAAGCCCACTCCACAGGGCGAAAAAGTGCTGAAAGAACACGAAGTAAAAGCAGAACCCCAACCGGATAAAAAACAAGAAAATCAAAATAATATGGCAACAGCACAAACAACAACGGAAGCAAGCGAATACCGCTACAAGCCGGAGCAGATTGATTGGGACACAATGAAAAACCTCGGATTAAGCAAAGAGTATCTTGAAAAAAGAAAC
>JAHBTL010000009.1 GCA_019638615.1 Chitinophagaceae bacterium
TCAGCGGTTGTTATATGATTTTATATTTTCAATTTTTCAGCCTCACCCTCCTTCTCCCTCTCCTTACAACGGAGAGGGAGCGGTGCTGCAGAATAAAGCCAAACATTTAATTCTTCCACATCGTCAACAAAACATTTCCCAACAAAGCACTTTAATACTGGCTCACAGTTCACATTCTCAACCTCCCCACCTCGCATTTCATTATCATGTTCTGAATTTAGGCACCTCTCTCCCCAAAGGGAGAGGGGACGGGGGGGAGGGTTTACTCCGTCCTCAAACTCTTCACCGGGTTTGCCAACGCTGCTTTCACCGCCTGGAAGCTCACCGTAACTAAGGCGATCATTAATGCCGTCACTCCTGCTACCGCAAATACCCACCAGCTGATCTCTATCCTGTATGCAAAATCCTGCAGCCACCGGTGCATACAATACCAGCCGAGGGGAACCGCAATAATGAATGCAATGGCAACCAGTTTTACAAAATCCTTCGACAGCAACTGTACAATACCACCTACACTTGCACCCAATATTTTTCTTACCCCGATTTCTTTTGTTCTTTGCTCGGCAATAAATATAGCCAGGCCGAATAAGCCCAGGCATGCAATGGCAATAGCAAGCGCTGAGAAAATGAATGCAATTTTTCCCACACGCTGCTCGGTATCATACATTTGGGCGAATGATTCATCTAAAAAGCGATAGTTGAAAGGCATAGAAGGTGCAAGGGATTTCCATTCTTTTCCTGCAGCATTTACAATATCGCCGATATTTGCCGCTTTCACCTTGAACGCAATAAAATCGCCGCCGTATTTGCGCAGCCGGAAACACAGGGGAGCCACATTTTGATGAAGTGACTCGAAGTTGAAATTTTTCACAACGCCGATGATATTGTATGCAACAAGCTTTTGGTCATCCTCAACCCTGTATAGTTTGGTATTGAGCGGAGCTTTCCTGTTCAGTATCTTTTCTGCGGCTTCATTTATTATTATTGCTGAAGAATCACCGGAAAAGTTTTTGGAAAAATTCCGCCCTTCCAGGAGCTGCATTCCCATTACCGGCATATAATCTTCATCAACTCCCCAGTCCTGCATAACAAAGCCACTCTTTACATCGGCTGTGGGTGCCGAGAAAAAAGTATTACCGCTGCGGGCGGAACTGCTTACAGGTAAAAAAGAACTTATTGTTGCTGATTGCACACCGTTAAGCTTTACAATAGCTTCTCTAAATACATTCGTGCTGTTACCTAAGCTAAATGCATCATTAATGATCAACACCTGGTCTTTATTAAAGCCGATATCTTTTGTTTGAATAAAATGCAATTGCTTGTAAATAACAATGGTGCCGATGATCAGGAAGATAGAAGTTGCAAACTGGAACACTACGAGTACACTTCTTAAACCACCGCTTTTGCTACCCATCTTTAACTTTCCTTTCAACACTTCAACAGGCCTGAATGAGGAAAGGAAGAATGCAGGATAGCTTCCCGCAATCAACCCGACAATGAAAGGCAATGCAACGAGCGATAATACAATAGCCGGTGAAAAAAGGTTGCTGACAAAAAGGGTCTTATTGGCAATGCTGTTAAAAAGAGGCAGCACCAGGCATACTACGGCAATGGCGATGATCAACGACAGGAAGACCATCAATACCGATTCGCTGAGAAATTGCAGGACAAGCCTTTTCTTTTCTGTACCAAGCACTTTGCGTATGCCTACTTCTTTTGCCCGGTTGGCGGAGCGGGCAGTGGTAAGATTCATAAAATTCACACAGGCGATCAACAAAATAAAGAGCGCCACTGCTGCAAAAATATACACGTACCGGATATTACCGCCGGGCATTAATTCAAACTGGTAATCCGAATACAAATGGATCTTAGTAAGTGGAAGGAGAGAATGCTCGAGCCTGTTCCCTCCTTTTTTAAGCTCTTCCATGCTACCTATTTTGATAAATTGCTGCAAATAAGGAAGCACATAACGGATATTATAATCCGTAAAGTTTTTTTCAAAGGCTTTATAATCGGTTCCTTTCGCCAGCAATAAATAAGTCTTAAAATTATAGCTGCCGTATTGCCCCCACTCGTAACCGGTATTTTGCATAGGGAAAAGAAAATCGAAGTTGAAGTGGCTGTTCCCGGGCATATCTTTTATTACTGCAGTTATTTTATATGCATCAGGTGTATTGCCGTTTGACACTTCAATAGCTTTGCCTAACACATCTGTGGTACCGAAATATTTTTTTGCAGTTGATGCTGTAACAACAACCGTATTCGGCTCATTCAATGCAGTGTGCGTATTGCCCTCAATAGCAGGAAAAGTGAACACATCAAAAAAAGTGGAGTCAACATATACCGCTCTTTCTTCTTTAATGAAAACATTGTCTTTTTTGATCAGCCTGAGCCCGGCATTATTATAAATACGCGTAAATTGTTCCACCTGCGGGTAATCCTTTTTCAATACCTGCCCCATCATGTCCGAAGTTTCTGCCGAATGCATATCACTGCCGCCAAAACGTATGTCGGTATTGATGCGGTAAATACGGTCTGCATTTTTATTAAAGCGGTCGTAGCTTAATTCATCCAGTACGTATAAGGCTATCACCAAAAAACAGGCAAGCCCTATCGCAAGGCCGACAATATTAATAATTGAAAATGTCTTGTTGCGTAACAGGTTACGCCAGGCAATTTTGAAATAGTTTTTAAGCATAGTTGTAAGCTTTGGGCTGTCGGCTATCAGCTTTCAGCGGTTGTTTATATTTACGCACTTTCAAATTTTACATTTTTAGCCTCACCCTCTTTCCCTCTCCTCGCGGAGAGGGACGGTGCTACAGGATCAGGCCAAACATTTAATTCTTCCACATCATCAACAAAATATATCCCAACAAAGCGTTTCACAATTTGCACATTTCCTCATTTTCATATTCTCACATTTCCACATTCCCCAAATATTCTCAACCTCCCCACCTTGCATTTCATCAATCGGGTTTGAACTTAGGCACCCCTCTCCACTTCGTGGAGAGGGGCCGGGGGTGAGGGCTACTCCGTCCTTAATGATTTTACCGGATTCGCCATCGCCGCTTTAATTGCCTGGAAGCTCACCGTTATAATTGTTATCAGCAATGCTATTAATCCGCCTGATATAAAAACACCTGCCCCTATGCTGATACGGTAATCATAATTCATTAACCAGTTATGCAAAAAATAAAATGATACAGGCGCGGCGATTAAACAGCTTATTAAAACCAACACAATAAAATCTTTTGATAATAATAACCATACCTGTTGTACAGATGCGCCTAACACTTTCCGGATACCAATCTCTTTTGTACGTTGTTCAGCAATGTATGCAGCCAGGCCAAACAAGCCCAGACAGGAAATGAAAACAGCGAGCACAGCAAACAGACCTGCCAGTTTGCCTATCAGCATTTCAAGATTGAATTTTAGCGCATATTGTTCATCTGAAAAAGAATAGTTATAAGGATATGCCGGGTTATGCTTATTGAAAATAGCAGTGAGCTGGGTAATGGCATCCTGCGTTTTTATACCGGGGGATAGCCGGTATATTAAATTATTCTTCGGTTCTGCAGTGCAATAGAACATTGTAGGATCTGCTGCTTTAAATGGCGATACCATCAACGCATCCTGTACAATACCAACAATTGTAGCCTGGCGTCCCTGCCACATAATTTTTTGGCCAACCGGGTTTTTTAAGCGCATTCTTTTAATAGCTGCTTCATTAAATATCACACTTGTAGAATCATACGCATTGGAGAAATCCCTTCCTTCACTCATATTCATGCCCACAGTTTTAAAATAATCTTCAGACACGATGATCGTGCCCATCTCAATCGTCTCGCCCGGATTTTTTCCGGGCCACTGGTCAACATCCGAATGCCACCAGACATCTATTGCCGGGCTTGTTGCCGTTGTTACTGCCGACACAATACCTTTCTGCAATATTTCATTTTTTAAAGCAATGAAATTTTTATTCAGGTCATCATTCATGCTTGTCATTATCAGCCGGTTTAAGCTAAACCCTGTTGGCCGGCTTTTAGCATATTGTATTTGCTGGTAAACGATCACCGTGCTTATGATCAAAGCAATTGAACAACTGAATTGTATAACCACCAATACTTTTCTTGATAAGGATGATTTGCCTGCCTGCATTGTTCCTTTTAATACTGTTACGGGATTAAATGAAGAAAGATAAAAAGCAGGCCGGCTGCCTGCAAGCAACGCTGTTAATAATAAGCAACCGGTCATTATTGCCCAGAAATACATATTACCAACAGGCATAGTAATCTTACTCGCTGTTAATGTATTGAAAGCAGGTAATGATATCCATGCAATGATCACGGCAAACACAAAAGCAATCGCCGTAAGCAGGAATGCTTCCATTAAAAATTGTATAACAAGATCTTTTTTTTGTGAGCCGATTGCTTTTCTAACGGCAACTTCCTTTGCCCTTTTTTCTGAACGTGCTGTTGTGAGGTTAATAAAATTGATGCAGGCAATGATCAACACCAGCAAACCGATAATGGAAAACATTTTTACATAAACAAAAAACCCTGCCGTGTCTTTGCCATTTATATAATTTGAATACAAATGCCAGCGCTCCATAGGCTGCAGGGTAATATAAGAATTCATGGCATTGATATTGCCCTTTTCAACGTGCTCTATATTCCTGATCTTCGGTGCAAGCTGCGCATAATGTACGCCCTGCTTCAGCTTTACAAATATTTGCCGGTTATTATTGCCGAAGCTGCTTAAGCCGTCTGTTTTCATTTGCGGGTTAATGGCATAAGCATAGGTGCTCGGCACTATATACTTAAAGCTGAAACTTGCATTAGCCGGCACATCGTTAATTATACCGGTTACTTTAAGATCATTTGCATTATCAAAACGAACGGTTTTATTCATCGCGTTCACATTCCCAAAAAGTGATATTGCCAGCGATCGTGTAAGCACTATTGAATATGGTTCTTTAAACGCAGTATTTGCGTTTCCCTCAACAAAAGGATATTGCAAAATTTTGAAGATATCCGGTCCGCATATTGCTCCATTCACATATAATTTTTTATCGCCCACAATCAGCCCGTGATTACCTGTCCAGTCGCTTTCTGCCACATACTCTATTTCAGGAATTTGTGTACGCAATGCTTCTGCGAGCTTTAATGAGGTTGTTTGAAAGGTGAGGGTATCGCCATTGCTGTTGTAATTGCGTTGTACCCGGTAAACTGATTCGTATTCCGGCAAAAATTTATCAAACGAATATTGATTATACACCCAGAGCCCGATCATTAACGCAACGGCCATCCCAATAGCAAGACCTGCTACATTTAATATGCTGTAACCAATTGTGCCGGTTATATTGCGCCAGGCAGTTTTAAAATAGTTTTTAAACATAGTTGTAAGCTTTAGGCTGTCAGCTATCAGCTATCAGCGGTTGTTATATGATTTTATATTTTCAATTTTTCAGCCTCACCCTCCTTCTCCCTCTCCTTACAACGGAGAGGGAGCGGTGCTGCAGAATAAAGCCAAACATTTAATTCTTCCACATCGTCAACAAAACATTTCCCAACAAAGCACTTTAATACTGGCTCACAGTTCACATTCTCAGCCTCCCCACCTCGCATTTCATCAGCATGTTCTGAATTTAGGCACCCCTCTCCGCGCAGCGGAGAGGGGCCGGGGGGTGAGGGTTTACTCCGTTCTCAAACTCTTCACCGGATTTGCCACCGCTGCCTTTATTGCCTGGAAACTTACCGTTATCAATGCAATCAATACGGCTATCATTCCGGCAAGCCCGAACATCCACCAGCGTATATCTATCCTGTATGCGAAATGCTCTATCCATTTATTCATCGCAAGCCAGCATACAGGTGATGCAACCAGGAAAGCGATCAATACAAGCTTCACAAATTCTTTTGCCAGCAAACCAGCAATGCCCGTAACAGTTGCTCCAAGCACTTTTCGAATACCAATCTCACGGGTTCGTCTGTGCGCGGCCAGCCATGAAAGACCAAACAATCCAAGTGAACAGATAAATATGGAAACCCCCGCCGCATAATTGATAACTTTTTGCCAGTACCTTTCCCCGCTATATTGATTTTTGATGTTATCTGCAAGAAAACCAAATTGGAATGGGCTGTCGGCAATATGCTTTTTATACAGCTTTTCCAGTGTTGCCAGCACTGCCAGCGATTTCCCTTTTTTTGTTTTTACCATAAGCGTTTCATAATGTTTCATTACCAGCAGCATCGGGCTTATTTTATCTTTAAGGGAATTATGATGAAAGTCTTTTGCCACACCGATGATCGTGGTAGTAAGATCACCCTCCCATTCACCGGGGAGTTTTACCCGTGTACCGATTGGATTTGTAAGCCCGGCCGCCCTGACGAAAGTTTCATTTACAATAATGGAGTTCATTGAGTCCGTTCCAAAATCTTTCGAAAAATTCCGCCCTTCTCTTAAAGGGATTTCCAGCACAGGCAGATAATATTCATCCGCACGGATTTTATGAGATGGTATTTCTTTGCCATTTACCGGGATGGGATCGCCTCCACCCCATGAACCTTCTCCCGGCATTGAATGACCACCACCTACCATAACAACTGAAGGTTCCGCCGCAAGTTCATTCCTGAATAATTTTACCAGTTGATCAGGATTTCTCTGAGGTGGAAGTTTGACCAGTATAACGTCTGAAGCGTTATAGCCCAGGTCTTTCTTCAGTATAAAATCCATCTGCAGGTAATAAATGATCGTTGCTGTAATAAACGCGATAGCTAATGTGAACTGGAAAACAACCAGGCTTTTACCAAGCCAGTTTCTGCCCAACAGCTTTTGCTTGTTATATAAAACTTCTGCTGCATTAAACCGCGAAAGTACAAACGCCGGGTATAACCCTGCCATAATAATGCTGATGGCAAGAATAGCCACCAGGGCTGCCAGGGTTTCTTTTTCACGAAAAAAAGTAAGCTCGAGTTGCCGCCCTACCAATGCATTGAACAGAGGCAGCAACAGGTTGCTTAAAACTATAGCCAACACAAATGCACCTGTGCATAAAAGTCCGGCTTCTACCAGGAATTGCCCGATAATATGTCTTTTCCTGCTCCCGTTTATTTTCCGGATGCCGATCTCCTTAGCGCGTTTCTGCGAATGGGCAATAGTAAAATTGACGAAGTTAATGCATGCCATTACCAGTATAAAAACAGCTATTCCCGATAGAAACAGCAGCGTAGAATAACTGCTACCGTCAAATGTTCCGCTTGCATTTTCTATGGTTGAAGCATTGAGATGTATATCCCTGATGGGTTGAAGTCCGAAGCTGGGCCGGGTTGAAAACCCGTCTGCTTTTACCGGGTCTGTCAATTGATCCCCGGCTTTGATACGAAAAACCGGCGCAAACTTTTCTTCTACTTTTTTCGGATCAGCCAGCGGATGCAGCAGTACAAATGTGGTCAGGTATTGATTCAGCCACAACTCATCTTTGAAAAATGACTGAAGGAACCGAAACGTCAACACTACATCAAACCGGATGGATGAATTGGCAGGCGGTTGCTTTGCCACACCGGTTATGGTCAATGGCCGGAAACCCTGTTCTTCTACTTTCAGTATCTTTCCTACTACATCTGTTTTTCCGAAATATTTTATCGCTGTATTTTCAGTTATTACGATGGAAAACGGATCTGCCAAAGCTGTTTCAGGATCGCCATGCAGCAACGGAAAAGTAAACATCCTGAAAAAGCTGCTGTCGGCAAATAATCCCTGCTGTATGAGCGATTTTCCTTCGCCAATGATATTGAACCCTCCTACATCCCAGAAGCGGGTATAGTCAAGTATTTCGGGTACCGCTTCCTTAAAGGCAGGACCCTGCACCTGGCCCGAAGCGCCAATTGTTTTTTTGCCGCCGGCTTTATCGGGTATCGTTGTGGTAAGCCTGTATAGCTGCGGTCCTTTTTGGTGGAATGTGTCATAGCTGAGCTCATTCTTTACAAAAAGCACCATTAATACCATACAGGCCATTCCTACAGCAAGACCAATAATATTGATGGAAGAATAAGTTTTACTCTTCCACAAGTTCCGCCATGCGATTTTGAAGTAGTTCTTCAACATAGTTATAAGCTTTGGGCTATGAGCTGTCGGCTATCGGCTTTCAGCGGTTGTTATATGATTTTATATTTTCAATTTTTCAGCCTCACCCTCCTTCTCCCTCTCCTTACAACGGAGAGGGAGCGGTGCTGCAGAATAAAGCCAAACATTTAATTCTTCCACATCGTCAACAAAACATTTCCCAACAAAGCACTTTAATACTGGCTCACAGTTCACATTCTCAACCTCCCCACCTCGCATTTCATCATCAGGTTCTGAATTTAGGCACCCCTCTCCAATGTGTGGAGAGGGGCTGGGGGTGAGGGTCTATTCCGTTCGCAAACTCTTCACCGGATTTGCCATCGCCGCTTTCAGACTCTGTAAACAAACCGTCAGCAAAACAATCAGCAACAATAACAGCGGTGGCAATATAAACATGAGCCAGTTCAATTTGATATGAAATGCATAATTATGCAGCCATTCACTTGCCGCCCAGTAAATAACCGGAACTGCAACCACGGCTGAAAGCAAAACCAGTTTGATAAAATCTTTTGAAACCAGGATCAATATGCCCGATAGCGAAGCGCCTAATATTTTTCGAATACCAATTTCTTTGGTACGCATTTTTATTACAAACGCTGAAAGCCCGAGCAGCCCAAGACACGCCACAATAATTGCCAGCAACGCGAATACCCCGAACACATTGCCCAAACGCTGATCAGATAGGTACTGGCTGTTAAAAAAATCGTCAAGAAAAAAGAATTGGAAGGGCTTTCCGGGGAATGTTTTTTTGAACAAAGATTCTATACCGGAAAGGTTTTTATTAAGGTCACCTGCACCTGTATTTATATCTAACGATACATTATCCCACCCCCAGTTATTATAAGAAGGATAAGCAAATAAAATTGGTTCATACGTTTCTTTCAGGGAGCGTTGATGAAAATTTTTCACAACACCTTTAATAACAGCATGGTATTCTGCATTTCCGGAAGTAATAATTCTCTGGTTTACGGCTTCATTTGCAGATTTAAAGCCAAGCCTTTTTACCAATTCTTCGTTAACCAGCACTTTCAAATTCTTATCCAGTCCAAACACCCCCGTCCCGCCACGGCTCAAAACTTCCGAGCTATCCATGGGTGAAAGGTTGCTGCCAGCTACAAGCGGCACCTGGTAAGTATTTATAAAATCGTGGTCAACCATGCAATAAAACGTTGTGAGACTGTGCTGTTTATTCTGTTCGGCCCTTCTTATATCCCAGCCATCTCTTATAAGGCTGCCGGGCACAACTCCGGTATAGGACATATTTTTTACAGAAGGGTATTGCCGCAATATTTCCTGTTTAAAATAAGTCAGTTTGGCGGCATAAGTTGAATCGGTAAATGCCGATGATATCCTGATAACCAATAGCTGATCTTTTTTATAGCCCAGGTCGCCCTTGCGCATAAAGTTCAATTGTGCGAATACAATCAGGGTAGCGGCAATCAGCATAATAGAAAGAAAGAATTGAAAAGAAAGCAATGCCCGCCGGAGCGACAGGTTTGTATTTGATTTTATGATCAGTCCTTTCAATACCCTTACCGGGTTAAAAGCAGATAAAACAAATGCAGGATAGGCGCCTACCAATAAAGAACCTGAAAGAAAAATCACCGCCACCCAAAGCCAGAAAGACGGGTGACTTCCTATTCCCCGGGTAAAGAATCCTGCACTGATATCTTTCCCCACAAGCTGGTTAAACAACGGCATAGCTTGGGTAATAATGATAATAGTGATCACCAATGCCAGTACATTAATCATTAACGATTCTGTCAGGAACTGGATGACCAGTTGCTTTTTTGCGGCGCCCGACACTTTGCGTATGCCCACTTCCTTAGCTCTTTCCAATGATTTGGCGGTTGAAAGGTTGATATAGTTCGTCCAGGCAATCAGCAAAATAAATATCCCAATAACAGCCAGGAAAAAAACCTCTTTTTCATCGCCGTTTACTTCGGCTTCATCTATATAATGCGACTTAAGATGGATATCTGTAAGCGGCTGCAAATGGAAATAAGACCGGAAATTCATTTCCTTCATTACCTTGCCGAGATATTTATCAATTAGAGCCGGGAATTTCGCTTCCACCTTTTTAGGATCCGTTCCGGGTTTCAGCAGTACGTAGGTATAAAAAACCGGCCAGGTCCAGAGATCCCCCGACCCCCATTCCTTCAACGCCGGCGCCAATGGCGTCAGCGCATTGAATTTCAGGTGTGAATTTTCGGGAAGATCCGCAAAAACGCCTGTAACCTTCAGAGGGGATGCATCTGAATTGAAAATTTTACCCATAGGGTCCTGGTTCCCGAAATATTTTTTTGCCATGGATTCAGAGATCACAATTCCTCCCTGCTCCGAAAGACAATGCTCCTTATCACCGCGGATCAGTGGATAAGAGAACACCTTGAAAAAAGAAGCATCTGCGAAATAAGCATCATTTTCAAAAAACGCTTTCTTTTGACCACCTTCCTCGTAAGAAAAATAACCTGATCTGGTAAAAGTTTTTATGCTTAACAGTCTTACAGCATCAACCACTTCGGGGATGTCCCTCTTCAAAGCAGGCCCCAAAGCGGGATGGTTCTTTGCCTGGGATTGTACACTCGACAAACTGCCCGAGTAAGAAACAGGAACCCGATAAATGTTTGCGGCGTTGGTATTAAACCGGTCGTAGCTTTTTTCGAAGTTTACATACTGGAATATAAAAAAACATGCCGTCATGCCCAAGGCCAAACCCAGGATATTGATTACGGAATATATCTTATTCCTTAACAAATTTCTCCACGCGGTTTTAAAATAGCTTTTAAGCATAATTGTAAGATTTGAGCTGTCGGCTTTGAGCTATCAGCAACTTGTCCGCCGTGGCGGATCAGCTTTCAGCCGTCAGCAGTGATTAATATTCTTGACCAAACCCATCCCCCCCCGCCTGAATGATCTTCAGATCGGGCAGGCTCCTTCTCCCTTTCCAAAGGAAAAGGGAGCGGTACTACAGAATAATTCCAGGCTGTATCGCTACCACTTCATCTACTGAATAGATCCGAGCCTGACGTTTACTATCCGCTAACATTTTTGCATTCACAACCTCCCGCTCACTGCATTTCATCAACCCGATTTTAACTTAGGCTCCCCTCTTCCCTTTGGGAAGAGGGGACGGGGGAGATGGGCTTTACTCCGCTCGCAATGCCTTCACCCCGATATCGCTTCGCTTCATCGGGATCTCCGCATTACTCACTCTGTTCGTAATGCTCTGACCGGGTTCGCCATCGCCGCTTTTATTGATTCATAGCTGATCGTTATCCATGCTATTGCCAGTGCGCCCAGCGATGCAGCAAGGAATACCCATCCGCTCAATTCTACATGGTATGCAAATCCCTGCAACCACTGGTTGATGGCGATCCACGCAAGCGGTACTGCTATCAGCACAGCGATCAATATTAATTTTGTAAAGCCGGTGGAAAGCATATACACAATGCCGAAAACTGATGAGCCCAATACTTTCCGCACACCGATCTCCTTGGTGCGCTGCTCAGACATGAATGCTGACAAACCGTATAAACCCATGCAGGAAATAAAAATGGCCAATATGGCGAATACATTGAACAGGCTGCCCATCTGCTGCTCTCCCTTATACGAGTTGGCGAGATCCTGATCAACAAACCCATACGAAAAAGGATAGGCAGGATTAAGATCCTTACTTATTTTTTCCAGGGCGTTGATCGTTGCTTCGGTAGCGCCGGGTTGGGTGCGTATGGTAACGATCCCACCCCACCGGTTGAGGCGGATAATTAATGGCTCAACAGCTTGTTGTATGGGCTTGAAATTAAAATCCTTTGCAACGCCTACAATTGTACCCCTGCTGCCCCACAATGCAAGAGGCTTCCCGATAGCATCAGAAGGTTTTTTTATACCCATCACCTGCAGCGCTTTTTCATTGACGACATAATTTCTTGAATCACCTTTAAAGTCTCTTGAAAATGCCCTGCCGGCGGCTAATTTCAACTGGTATACATCAAAGAAATCTTCATTCACATCCAGGTTAGGAAAAATGACCTGGTTGTTCGGGTCTTTGCCTTCCCAGTCCACATCAACAGTTCCGGAATTAAGATTTACCGGCAAATCTCCTGAAACAGCAAAATCGCTGGTAAGCGGGTTCTGTTTTAATGCGGCTCTTAATGCATCCTGTTTGCTCCACATATCGCCTGCCATCGGCATATACAATAGGTTAGATTTATCAAACCCTATATTCATGCTCTTAATAAAATGCAACTGGTTATATACAACTGCCGTACCGGCCAATAATACGATAGACACCACAAACTGGAGCACCACAAGCCCGTTGCGGAAAATGCGGTTGCCGCCCATTGTTTTCACATTTCCTTTCAGCACTTTTACCGGCTTAAAACCGGAGAGAAATAAAGCAGGATAGCTGCCGGAAAAAAGACCTGTTAACAAAGCAATGCTAATAAGACCCGTTACAACTTTTCCATCCAGTATATTAATGGAAAGTGTTTTACCGGCAAGGTGATTGAATGCCGGCAACAGCAGCCACACCAAGCCTACAGCTATTACCAGTGCAAGGAAAGATATCAGCATTGACTCGCCTAAAAACTGGCCGATAAGCTGGCTGCGGCCCGCGCCTACCACTTTTCTTAATCCTACTTCCTTAGCACGGCGTGCAGATCTTGCCGTAGCCAGGTTCATAAAATTAATACAGGCCACCACCAGTATAAAAACAGCCACCACGAAAAAAATATTTACATACTGTATATTGCCTTGCCCTTCCATATCTGCCTGCAGCTTCGAATGCAGGTGAATATCTGTCAGGGGTTGTAAGTGAAAACTAACATTCTTCAACACTTTTTCATCCACATGCTCCTTATATATTTTATCTAATTGCCCTTCTACATTTGCCAGTCCGGTGCCGGCAACATTAAGCCCTTTATCCAGCCTGATATAATTGTAAAAATTGAAATTATCCCAGCGATTATTTTTAAGGTCTCCGTTTGTTTGTGCAATGGCAGACATCGGCATCAGGAAATCAAACTGCAGGTGCGAGTTGGCGGGAATATTTTCCAGTACACCTGTTACGGTAACATTATCCTTATTATCCATACGCAATATCTTACCCAGCGGGTCTTCATTACCAAAATATTTTTTTGCCATATCTTCTGTCAGCAAAACAGCGTCCGGGCGGTTTAACGCGGTGGCTGCATTTCCTTTCAGCAGCCGGAACGAAAAAAAGTTCAGCACGTTGGAATCTACATTGAAGGTTCGTTTTTCCTCAAATTTTTTAAGCCCCATTTCAAAAACATGAGTAGTGGTATAACTGAAACGGACAAAATCCTTGACCGCGGGTATTTTCATTTTCAGCTCCGGGGGCATCGCAGCGGGATTCACCGCTGCTTTAAAGCCATTAAAATCTACAGTGATACGGTAAATATCATTGGCGTTTTTGTGAAACCGGTCGTAGCTCAGCTCATGCTGCACCCACAATAAAATAAATATGCTGCACGCCATACCGATGGATAGTCCTGCAATATTTATGAAGGCAAAAGCCTTGTGGCGGGCAATATTCCGGAATGCGATTTTTAAATAGTTTTTAAACATAGCTATGAGTTTTGTGCTGTGGGCTTTGAGCTATCAGCAGTCAGCTTTCAGCCGTCAGCAGTTATTAGTATTTTAAGCCTGAGATGATGGCTTTTTATGCCTACTAAGCTGTTTCAGTTTCAAGCCTCACCCTTTTATCCCTCTCTCTGCGGAGAGGGACGATACAACAGAATAATTCCAAACTTTATAACTACTACATCAACGATATAACATATCCAAACAAGCAGTCCTCACTCCCACACCTGCCGGCCGGCAGGCAGGCAGGAAATCATCACATTTTCAAATCAACTCCTTATTCCGTTCTCAAGCTCTTCACAGGATTAGCTAATGCTGCTTTGATGGATTTAAAGCTTACTGTTAATAACGTTATCATCAATGCACCTATACCTGATACAGCAAAAATCCACCACGATAAATTTGTTCTGTATTCATAATTCTGCAACCAGTTATGCATATAATAATATGCAATCGGTATAGCGATGATTAATGAAATAACAACAAGCACGACAAATTCTTTTGATAATAATTGCCATAAATCGAATACAGATGCACCAAGTACTTTGCGCACGCCGATTTCTTTGGTACGTTGTTCTGCAACAAACGATGCAAGCCCAAATAAACCAAGACAGGAAATAAAAATCGCAAGTATGGTGAAAAACGTTGCGAGTTTGCCGACACGCTGCTCGTCCGCAAATTTCTTTGCATAATCTTCATCATTAAACGTATAATTGAAAGGCAGGTTGGGATTATATTTTTTAAATGCCTTTTCTATTTTAGCCAATGCATCCTTTACCGGCACGCCTGTTTTCATAGCAACGGTCACATTATCTATCCAAACATGGCTGGTTACATAAACCATCGGCGTTACCGGGTTGTATGGCGATTGCTGAACTATATCTTTCACCACACCAATTACATGGTAATTTTTACCATCGTACTGTATATTTTGCCCAACAATATCTTTCTTCATGCCTATTTGTTTCACCGCTGTTTCGTTCAATATCATTGCTAAACTATCCGTAGCAAAATCTCTGGAGAAATCCCTGCCTTCTTTCAGTTGCCATCCGATTGTTTTGCCAAAATCTTCTGTCATCAACATAAAACCAAATGTTGGCAATGTGTTCGGGTTTTTACCTTCCCAGTTAAAGCCATTGCGCCATGCACCAAGATTTGTAGTGGCGTCTGATGCACCAGCCATATCATCTACTACACCGGTTGCCAACAAATCATTCCTTACAGCATCATAGAACCTGGGCAAATCCTGTGTTATTCCACTAACAGTTATCAATCCTTCTTTCCTGTAATTAATGGGCCTGTTTTTGGCAAACTGAATTTGTTTAAAAACAATAATGGTTCCTATAATTAATGCAATAGAAAAACTGAATTGCAGCACTACTAAAACTTTGCGTGGCAGCGATGCATATTTGCCCACACGAAAAGTTCCTTTCAAAACTTTGATAGGGTCAAACTTTGATAAATACAATGCAGGATAGCTGCCGGCAAGCAAGCCGGTGATGAATGTAAATGCCAATGCACTGATCCAGAATGCAGGACTAAGCAAGGGCATTTGTATATGTTTTGCTGCAAGTGAATTGAAGAATGGCAGCAACAGTATAACCAGTAAAATAGATAATATAAATGACACGAAAGCTACCAGCACACTCTCACTTAAAAACTGCTTTATAAGCTGTGCGCGCAATGAACCAACCGTTTTACGGATGCCCACTTCTTTTGCACGCTTCTCGCTGCGTGCTGTGCTCAGGTTCATAAAATTGATGCATGCGAGCAGCAGCGCAAATACTCCGATGATCGCAAACAGCCACACAAATTGCAGGCGTGTACCTATAGGTTTGCCATCTTTAAAATCGCTGTACAAATGCCATTTATCCATTGGATAGAGATAAGCACTTTCAACGCCATCTGTCTTTGCATTTTTATGCGCCATCACCACGTTCCTGATTTTCTCTCTTACTTTATTCATATCGACATTATCAGCCAACTGCACATAGCATTGCCAGGAACGATTATTCCAATCCATAGCAGCATCTTTTACCCATTGCTCGATGGTGATATACTTTTTCCAGGGCAGAAGATATTTTGCATCGTGCAAGGTTGGAAAAGAAGCAGAGCCTATTGAAAAGGGATTACTATTCGGAAAATCCCGGAACACACCGCCCACTTTATAATTGTCTTTGTTATCGAGCTTGATTATTTTGCCAATGGCGTCAGCATCCCCGAACAATGTTTTCGCTAACGACGCATTAATAATAATGGATGAGGGGTCAGCCAATGCATCGATGTCCCCCTCCAGCATGTCTAATGAAAGCATCACAGGCAATTTATCTTCTGCCCACAAGCCAATATCTGAAATGGTTTTGTCGCCCACTGTCATTGCACTCATGTTCCACCTGGACATGGAGACGTTTTTAAAATCGCTTCCATACTTGCTGCGCAGTTCATCAGCAATGGGCCGGCAAACCATCGGGTCGGTATTCAGCTTTCCGCTGTCGCCAACACTGGTGGTCATTATCTGCGCAAGCTGCTTGTGGTTGGCAAACGACTTATAGAACGTAAGCTCATCCCAAATCCATAAACCTATAAGCATAGCCACAGCCATGCCCACGGCAAGTCCCAGCACATTGATAACAGAATACACTTTACTTTTAGTAAGATTTCTCCAGGCAGTTTTGAAATAATTTTTAAACATAGCTATGAGCTTTGAGCTGTCGGCTTTGGGCTATCAGCAATCAGCTTTCAGCCGTCAGCAGTAATATAGCATTCCACATCAAAGCCTCACCCTCTTTCCCTCTCCGCGCGGAGAGGGACGGTACGACAGAATAAAGCCAAACATTCAATTCTTCCACATCATCAACAAAACATATCCAAACAAAACGTTTGAGTATTCATTTATACTTTTTCATTCTCAGCCTCTCCACTTACATTTTATCAACATGCTATGAGCCAGGGCACTCCTCTCTCCCGCCCTGCGGGATGGAGAGGGGCCGGGGGGTGAGGGCTACTCCGTTCGGAGTGACTTCACCGGATTCGCCACTGCAGCTTTTATAGCCTGGAAACTCACCGTTGCCAGGGCTATCATTAATGCCAGCATTGCGGATAAAGCAAATACATGCCAGCCTATGCTGATGCGATAATCATAATTCTCAAGCCAGCTATGCATTATCCAGTACGATACAGGAGATGCTATCAGGCAGGCAATTAATACCAGCATTGTAAATTCATTGGATAGCAATATCCACAGGTTCATAACAGAAGCGCCTAATACCTTTCTGATGCCAATTTCCCGGGCTCGCCTTTCTGCCATACATGTTGCCAACCCAAATAATCCCAGGCAGGAAATAAAAATGGCTAATACCGAAAAAATCCCGGAGAGTTTGGCCACCTGGTTCTCAGTTGTAAACTTCTTTGCAAATTCTTCATCTGTAAAGCTGTACTCGAATGGCATCGAAGAATTATACTTTTCAAAAATCGGCTTTACGGCTGTCAATGTCTCTTTTAAGTCAGCGGTAGGTTTTAACCTCAGGAAAATTGTATTAACATTATTAGTGCTGCTTCCGTTAAAAATAATAGCAAGGGGAGAGATCGCTTTGAATGGATCCAGCAATACTATATTTTCCACAATGCCAACAATAGTCAATGTACGATCTCCCAATTTTATAGTTCTGCCAACCGGTTTCTCGTAGCCTATCGTTTTCAATGCTGCCTCATTCAATATCACTGCATTTGAATCTGTTTTATATGCCCTGGAGAAAGGTCTTCCCTCTATAAAATTTAGTTTTACGGTCTTTTCAAAATCCCATTCAGTCATGATAGCATCTATTGCTATATCTTCACCAGGATCTTTACCATCCCAGGAAAAATCGCTCCAGCTATTGTAACGGCTGGTCATTGGTTGCGATGCTTTGGCAACAGATGCTATATAGCCGCTGGCGAGCAGGTCATTTTTCAACGGTTCGTAGTTGATCGCAAGATCATTGTTTGCAGCAATATTAACCAGGTTATCAGGCTCATAACCGACAGGGCGGTCTTTAGCATGGTTGATCTGCTGTACCACAATAATGGTGCTGACGACCAGACCTATGGAAATGGAAAACTGTGTTACTACTAATATTTTGCGAAAACCTATTGCCCGGTTGCCCTGCTTAAATATTCCTTTCAATACCCTGACTGGTACAAATGAAGAAAGGTAAAGCGCAGGATAAACTCCTGAAAGAAGGCCCACGGCAATGGCAACAAGCAAAACGGCGCCAGGCAACGCAAGATTACTAAGATCAAAATGAATATTTTCAAAACCTGTATTCTTCAACCAGGGCAACAGCAGTTGTATCAGTCCAAGAGCAAATAAAAATGCAAAAACAGAAGTCAATACGGATTCTGAAAAGAATTGTACAATGAGCTGACGGCGTGACGAGCCTAATGCTTTTCTAATGCCTACTTCTTTTGCCCGCTTTTCGTACCTCGCCGTAGCAAGGTTCATAAAATTGATACAGGCGATCAATAGAATAAATATTCCAACAAGCCCGAATAAACGCACATATTCAATTTTCCCTCCTGTGTTTACCCAGTCTTTATAGTCATTGTACAAATGCCATTTGGACATGGGATGCAAAAACAATGTTTGGTTTTTCATTCTCGGATCCCGCAGCGTGTTCAGTTGTCCGATCTTTTTTGAAAAATCTTCCATGGAAGCGCCATCTCTCAGCTCTACCATATTCATCATGAAATTATTGCCCCAATTTTTACTGTTATTTTTAATGAACTCGGAAGTTTGCACAGCAAAAGCATAAGGAACAATATAATCGAAACGGATAGTAGAATTTGCAGGAACATCTTTCAACACACCTGTAACTTTCAGGTCATATTCATTATCGAATCGGATGATCTTATTCATAGGATCGGCATCGCCAAACAACGCTTTTGCAAGCGAAGCCGTCAGTACGATAGAAGATGGATCATTCAGGGCTGTATTAAGGTTTCCCTTTATCATTGGAAACGTAAACATCTGCAGGAAATCAGGGTCGGCAAAACGGCCATTTTTACTGAACCTGTTATTTTCAACAGCAAGGCTGTGTACTCCGCCCCAGTCTATCCTTGTAGCATGCTCAACTTCAGGATAATTGCTTTTGAGCTCGTCATGAAGGGGCATAGGAGTGGATTCTTGCGTATTTTTCTTGCCATTAAATAAAGTATGTTTCAGCACGAGCGCTATACGGTCTCCATGCTTGTGAAAGCTGTCGAAGGAAGTTTCATAGTAGATCCATAAGCCAATGAGTGAGGCAAAGGTCATACCCGTGGCTAAACCAATAATATTGATGAACGAAATGCCTTTATTATTTGATAAATGCATCCATGCTATTTTGAGATAGTTTTTAAACATAATTGTAAGCTTTGAGCTGTCAGCCATCGGCTTTCAGCACCTATATATTTCCGCATTC
Organism: Chitinophagaceae bacterium; assembly: GCA_019638615.1. Taxonomy (GTDB): domain Bacteria; phylum Bacteroidota; class Bacteroidia; order Chitinophagales; family Chitinophagaceae; genus Agriterribacter. The sequence goes on from JAHBTL010000009.1 coordinate 19,167, forward strand.
TCAAATTTCCACATTTTCAAATTTCTATATCGATAAGAGAGTGCATCGGTCATCTAACAATAAAAAAGGAAATAACAGGACTCCAGGGAAAATCTTTTAATTCTGAAGCCAGGCTTCTGCCTTCTGAATCCGTTTCTTTATCCTGCCGTATTGATACTTCATCCTGCTTTGCGGTGGTTGTATCCGTTTGTATGCTCGTAGCAATTGCAATTACCAATGCGAGCAAAGCTATTAACATGGTAACCTGTTGCGACCTGGTTCGAAATTGCTTTATCATAATATGTTTAATTTAGCCTCACCCGCCTTCTCCCTCTCCTTGCAAAGGCGAGGAGCGGTGCTACAGAATATTTCCAAACAATATATCTACCACATCATCTACAACATATATCCGGGCAAAGCGTTTCAGTATTTGCTCACTTCTGCATCCATAACCTCCCCCGCTATACATTTTGTCCGTCTGATCTGAGTTTGGGCACCCCTCTCCACTCCGTGGAGAGGAGTGCCCGCCGTGGCGGGGGGTGAGGATTATACCAATATATTCTCCGTAACCGTTTGCCCGTCCAGCATACGAATGATGCGGTGACTATACTTTGAATCGTGTTCGGAGTGCGTAACCATAATGATGGTTGTTCCCTGCTCGTTCAGATCAGTAAGCATCTGCATTACTTCATTGCCATTGCTGCTGTCGAGGTTACCTGTAGGCTCATCCGCTAAAATTAATTTGGGGTTATTAACCACCGCACGCGCCACCGCCACACGCTGCTGCTGACCACCGGATAGCTGCTGCGGATAGTGATTGCGCCTGTGCATGATCTGCACTTTGTCCAGTACTTCTTCCACTCTCTTTTTACGCTCTGCAGATTTTACGCCGGTGTATATCAACGGCAATTCCACGTTTTCAAACACTGTTAATTCATCAATTAAGTTAAAGCTCTGGAATACGAAGCCGATATTGTGCTTGCGCAGGTCGGCACGTTTGCGCTCATTGAAATGGGCTACTTCAATGCCATTGAATAGAAAGCTGCCCGCATCAGGATCATCAAGCAGACCAAGTATATTAAGCAATGTTGACTTGCCGCAGCCCGAAGGCCCCATTACCGCTACAAATTCACCGTCTTTTACTTCAAAGGAAAGCTTATTGAGCGCTACCGTTTCTACTTCTTCCGTGCGGTATATTTTTTCAAGGTCTGTGATCTTGATCATTGATGATGTATTTTATTATATACGAAATGGTTTTTAAAAAGTTACAAAGGGCTATCAGCTTTCAGCGGTCAGCAATCAGCAATCAGCTTTTGCCCACTTAATATTTTATGTTAACTTGAATATTCGTTGTTAACCTAAAATATATTGCAGGATGAGAAACTTTCGAAATCTTTCTGTTTGGTATAAAGGGCATTCGCTTACCTTGAAAATCTACTCGCTTACCAAGTCTTATCCCAAAGATGAAATTTTCGGACTTGCCTCTCAAATGCGGCGTTGCGCTTATTCCATACCTTCAAATATAGCTGAAGGATGCGGACGCAACAGTACTCCTGATTTCAAACGATTTCTGGTCATTGCTGCCGGTTCATCTTCGGAGTTGGAATACCAGCTTTTCTTATCAAAAGATCTGGGTTACATCTCCGAATTTGTATTTAAAGAACTGGAACTGGAAACAATCGAAATAAAAAAAATGATCTATTCGCTTATAAAAAAACTTGACACTGACAGCTGATCGCTGACAGCAATCAGCTACTTCAGAACCAACTCCTGCATATTTCCGTAATTCTCATAACTGCTGGTTACCACTTTATCCCCGGCATTAAGTCCTTCCGTCACTTCATAATAATCCTGGTTTTGATTGCCCAGCACAATGTTCACCCTGTATGCTCTCTTGCCGTCTTCAGAAACCTTGAATATCCAGTTGCCGCCGGTTTGTTGCCAAAATCCGCCACGGGGTAACAGCAGCGCTTTTCTTTCATCACTTAATGCAAGCAATGTTTGCAGCGTTTGCCCACGGCGGATGCCCTTGGGCACTTTACCTGTAAATTCCATATCTACCTGGAAGCGGCCATTGGTAACCTGCGTAAATACTTTTTTAATCTCCAGCTCATAAGATGAATCCGCAAAAGTAAAACGTCCTTTCTGACCCGGGTAAATGCGAGATATATAATGCTCATCCACATCCACCCTTACTTTAAACCCGCTCAATACATCTATCTGTCCCAGCCTTTGCCCCTTGTTTTTGTTTTCGCCTATTTCCGCGTCAAGCGAAGTAAGCTGACCATCAACCGGGGCACGCACAATCAGGTCTCCCACTTTCTTTTGCATGATGCTTAAAGCCTGCTGTGAGCCTGCATAAGATTGTTTGTCCTGTTTGGATTGTTGCAACCTCGATAACGAATCCTGTTCAAGTATGCGCTCTGTCAATTTCTTTTTATCCCGTAGGTAATTATAATTGATTTCTGACTGCCTGAACTCCTGCGAACCGATCACTTTCTGATCATACAATTCTTTATTCAGCTTGTACAGGCGCTCGGCTTCTTTCAACTGGCTTTCCACGTCAGCCATCTGGTTAAGCTTTGATACAGTATTCTGCAAAGCATTGTTGTTATTGATCTGCATTTGTGTAAGCGTATTGTACACTGTATTCTGCTGGCTCATTAATGTCATCAATAAATCAGTATTGGAGAGCCGGAGAATAGGCTGCCCTTTTTTCATGATCGTTCCGTCTTCTACATATTTTTCCTCCACTCTGCCACCCTCCTGGGCATCAAGATAAATACTGGTGAGCGGAAGCACAACACCATTTACAGGAATGGTTTCCTGGAACACGCCCTGCTTAACTTCGCTGATGGTGATCCGTTCGGTATCAACATTCAGCTTGGGCTTGCCGGAAGTGAAATAATAACTGGCTCCTATTAACCCGATGATGGCTGCGATACCCGCTATGGTAAGTATCCGCTTTGTGCTCCATTTTTTCTTTTGTATTACCCTATCCATTTTTTCTCAACTATTATTAATTTACTGCTTTCCCTGTAAAACCTCCCGGCATATTTATATATCCGGGAGGCAAAAAATCAACATATGCGAACATCTTTTATAAGTGAAACCTGTGCCAGAATGTAAATTTATTGATTATCAGCAATTTAAGTACTAATATGGCTTTGTTTCGTACGCTCGTGATACACTATGTGTACGGTTTTGATACAATTGGATTGCTCATTTGAGATTTGATATTTGAGATGTGTAAACTACGAACCACATTGGCTATGGGCTAGGAGCGATCAGCTATTAGCCGTCAGCAATCAGCACACTTTGAGATATCAGCCGTGAGCCGTGGGCGCAAGCAATCACCCGAAACTATACACCAGAAACCATAAACCCCAAACCTGCAACCTGCTTCCCGGCTAACAACTGATAGTCACTCATTTAACATTAATTAACCTGCCAAATGAACACGCTCAATCCCTGCCATTTTAAATTGTGTTAGCTTCGCTGTAAATGAGAAAGTTATTAGTATCCACGCTTGTCCTGGGCTTACTTTTTTCATGTAAGTCCGAAAAAAAAGAAGAAGCGCCGAGTGCGCTGCCCTCCCGTAATAAACCCGTCAGTGCCGACGCTTTTATAGCTAAAACACAACCGCTGAGCGAAAATATCCAGGTACCCGGCTCCATATTGCCCGCTGAGGGAACCGATATACGCCCTGAAATTTCAGGGCGCCTCGTGAGCATCCATTTTACCGAAGGCGCTTTTGTAAAAAAAGGAGCATTGCTCGCTAAACTTTTTGATGAAGACCTGAAAGCGCAGTTAAGGAAGCTGGAAGTACAACTGGAGATCAACGAAAAAACGGTAGAGCGGTATAAGGAACTGCTGAAAATACAGGGCATCAGCCAGCAGGATGTTGACCTGAGCGAATTGCAGGTAAACAATAACAAGGCAGATATTGAACTGGTAAGAGTAAGCATCACCAAAACAGAAATAAGGGCGCCTTTCGATGGTCGCATCGGGTTAAGAAATGTGAGCCTGGGCGCTTATGTATCGCCCGCGGATATCATAGCTACCATACGACAGGTAGATCAGCTGAAGCTTGAGTTTACCGTGCCTGAAAAGTACAGCACTGTTTTTAAACCCGGTAAAAAAGTAAGCTTTGCCATAGATGGTACCGGTAAAGCATTCAGCGCCACTGTAATGGCTACGGAATACTTTATTGACGCCAATACGCGCAGCCTGAATGTAAAAGGACTGGTAAAAAACAACGACCCTGCTTTGGTTCCGGGTGCTTATGCTAAAGTAGACCTTGACCTGGACAGGGATAATAATGCCATCATAGTACCAACACAGGCAATCATTCCTTTGTCCAGGGGAAAGCAAGTGATCGTATACCGCAATGGCAAACCGGATTTCAAAGAAGTAACCACCGGCATCCGCGATTCGGCATACATACAGGTTTCCAGCGGTATTAACATAGGCGATACGGTATTGATATCAGGGCTGATGGCGATCAAACCCAATTCTCAAATTCAATTGAGCAACGTACAGTAATGAATATTTCAGAACTAAGTTTGAGACGGCCGGTGCTGGCAACTGTTGCCAGCATACTGATCGTTATTTTTGGCATCATTGGTTTTTCGTTTTTAGGGGTGAGGGATTATCCCGCCATTGATCCGCCGGTAATTAATGTAAGGACCAACTATGCCGGCGCCAATGCCGATATTATTGAATCGCAGATAACGGAACCCATTGAAAAATCTATCAATGGCATTGCAGGCATTAAAAATATTACCTCCAGCAGCAGCCAGGGCAACAGCAACATTACGGTAGAATTTGATCTTGGAATAGACCTTGAAGCCGCGGCCAATGATGTGCGGGATAAAGTGTCTCAATCCCTCCGGAACCTTCCGCAGGACCTGGATGCTCCACCGGTAGTTACCAAAGCAGACGCGAGCTCTGATGCCATTATTTCAATGACCGTACAAAGCAATACCCGCAACCAATTGCAGGTAACGGAATATGCTACGAATGTACTGCAGGAAAGGCTCCAAACCATACCGGGCGTAAGCAGCCTCCAGATATGGGGTGAGAAGAAATATGCCATGCGTATATGGTTTGATCCGGCAAAGCTCAACTCTTACGGGCTTACATTCCAGGATGTACAGGCCGCCCTGCTGAGGGAAAATATAGAATTGCCCTCCGGTAAAATTGCAGGATCTGCTACTGAGCTTGCTGTAAGAACCTTTGGAAGATTGACAACTGAAGAAGAGTTCAGTGACATCATTATCAAAAACACGGGTACAGGTACGATCCGTATAAAAGATGTTGCAGAAGTTGTGCTGGGGCCGGAAAATGAAGAAACTGTTTTAAAGTTTAACGGGGTTCCTATGATCGCCCTGGCAATCATTCCCATGCCGGGGTCTAACTATGTGGCCATAGCAGATGAGTTCTATAAAAGGTACGAACATTTAAAAAAAGAAATACCAGACGATATAGTGCTGGGTATTGCAAGAGATAATACGGTATTCATTAAACGTTCCATACTCGAAGTAGAAGAAACACTGATGATTGCCGTGGTGCTGGTTGTATTGATTATTTACCTGTTCTTCCGTTCCTGGCTCATTGCACTGCGCCCGTTAATAGACATCCCCGTATCGTTGATAGCCGCCTTTTTCATCATGTACTTATGCGGGTTCACCATCAATGTGCTTAGTTTGCTGGGTATTGTGCTGGCAACGGGGCTGGTGGTGGATGACGGCATAGTGGTAACGGAGAACATCTACAAAAAAATGGAGCAGGGCATGAACAAATGGCAGGCAGCGCTGGAAGGCTCCAAGGAGATCTATTTTGCCGTAATAGCCACATCGCTCACGCTCGCAGTAATATTTCTCCCCATTATCTTCCTGCAGGGATTTGTGGGTAGCCTTTTCCGTGAGTTCGGTATAGTGGTTGCCGGCGCCGTATTGGTATCGGCTTTTGTATCGCTTACATTAACGCCGGTTTTAAATATAAAGCTTACCAAAAGTGTTCATAAGCATGGCTGGTTTTACAGGGTAACAGAACCTTTTTTCAAAGGCATGGAAAACGGGTATCATAAATGGCTGTCGGCCTTTATGAAAGTGAAGTGGATAGCGATCCTCATTTTTCTGGCTTGTGTGGGCCTGATTTATTTTATCGGCATCAACCTGAAATCTGAAGTAGCGCCCATGGAAGACCGCAACCAGTTCAGGTTACAGGTTACCATGCCCGAGGGCTCATCGTTCGATTATACCGATAAGTATATAGACAGGCTTACCAGCTTCGTAATGGATTCTATACCCGGCATTGAGTCTGTACTTACTGTAACTGCTCCCGGTTTTTCCGGCACAGGTTCTGTAAATACAGGTTTTTTACGAACTACTTTAGTGGATCCTCCATACAGGGAATATTCACAGCAGGAACTGGTGGATATGATGAACAGGAGTCTTTACCGGTTCCCCGAAGGAAGGGCTTTTGCTACGCAGGAACAAACCATTTCAGTAGGAAGGAGGGGTGGCGGATTACCCGTACAGTTTGTAATACAAAATAACAATTTTGAAAAACTTACCGAAGCGCTTCCCCGGTTTTTGGAAGAGGCACAGAAAGATCATGCTTTCCAGGGGGTGGATATTGATCTTAAGTTTAACAAACCGGAGCTTTCCGTTAAGGTAGACAGGCTGAAGGCCAGTTCGCTGGGTGTAAGCATTGACGTAGTATCTGAAGCGCTGCAACTGGCATACAGCAACCGCCGCCTCGGCTATTTTACAAAAGACGGAAAGCAATACCAGGTAATAGGCCAGGTGCCTCGCGATGACAGGAATAAGCCTACCGACCTGAAAAATATTTATGTGCGCAATCAGCGCAATGAGAATATTTCGCTGGATAACCTGGTAACTGTGGAAGAAAGCACTACTCCTCCTACTATTTACCATTTCAACCGCTATAAATCCGCCACCATTTCTGCCGGGCTGGCTCCCGGTTATGCTTTGGGTGACGGCATTAAAGCCATGCAAAAGATCGCCGACAGGTTGCTGGATGACACTTTTGCTACTTCGCTGGCCGGCACATCGCGCGATTTTGCGGAAAGTTCGGGCAATACCATGTTTGCTTTTGTGATGGCGCTGGTATTGATATTCCTGCTGCTGGCAGCGCAGTTCGAAAGCTTTATTGACCCCCTTATCATTATTGTCACCGTTCCGCTGGCGATAGCGGGTGCCTTCCTGTGCCTCTGGATATTTAATCAGACACTGAACATTTTTTCGCAAATAGGCATGATCATGCTGATAGGGCTGGTTACCAAGAACGGTATACTGATAGTTGAATTCGCTAATCAGAAGCAAATGGCGGGGCATAATAAGTCAACGGCAGTAATTGAAGCGGCCGTGGCCCGTTTGCGACCCATTTTAATGACCAGCCTCGCAATGGCGCTGGGTGCACTGCCTATCGCTTTGTCTTTGGGAGCTGCGGCCACCAGTCGTATTCCGCTGGGCATTGTAATTGTAGGGGGTATAACATTTTCGTTGATACTTACGCTGTTTGTTATACCGGCCGCTTATAGCTATATGGCAGCTCAAAAACGGAAAAGTAATATTGATCAGTTTCTTACCGAAGAAAAAAGAGCGTAACCTTATGGCAGGAAAAAGAATTCTCAGTCTGGTAATATTGTTTTGCATTGTATGTAGCAAAATGCAGGCGCAGCAAATGGTAACCCTGCAGGATGCCATTGCCGCGGCGTTGCAGCACAACTATGATATTTTGCTGTTCGGTAACGATTCGGCAGCGGCGGCAATTGACAGGCAGTATATTTATGGCGGTTTTTTGCCTACAATAAACGGAACCGCGGGCAGAACCCGCACCACCTCCGCGCAAAAGGTGCGGGTTGAAGGAAGACCCGAAAGCTCCGGCAGCGGTATACAAACTACCAACCTTAATGCAGCTGTAAGCCTTAACTGGGTTTTGTTTGACGGGCTGAGGATGTTCACAACACGCGACAGGATCAACCAGTTGTACGATCTCGCAAGCATACAGCTTAAAGACCAGGTCATTAATTCAACCGCTGAAGTGATCAACTCTTACTTTATCATTGTACGGCAAAAACAGCAACTGAAAGCCATAGAAGAGCAGATGTCGGTTAATGAAGAGCGGGTAAAGCTGGCAGACAGAAAACTGTCGGTAGGCTTGGGAACCAAGCCCGAGCTGTTGCAGGCGAAAGTAGATTTGAACGCGCAGAAGGCGGTACACCTGCAGCAACAAACCATTATGATGCAGGCAAAGGAGCAACTGAACCAGCTGACCGGAATGCAACTCCCGGTTTCTTTTGAGGTGGCAGACAGCATACCCATTAATGATGCGATGGATATTACCGAGATCCAGAATGATATTGAGTTGACCAACCCCGGTATATTACAGGCATTAAAAAACCTGGATATTTCAAAAACAATGTTACGCCAAACGCAGGGTGCGCGGTGGCCGTCCGTATCTTTTTTGTCGGGTTACAATTTCACCCAAAATAACAATGTAAATAATGTGAACCCGGTTTCACCCATATTCAACCGCAACCGCGGATTTAATTTTGGTTTTACGGCTACGGTGCCGTTGCTGAATAATATGAATGTAAACAGGTCGGTTAAACAGGCAAAAAACGATATAGCCTACAACGAAATAGCGTTGGCAAAGCAAAAAACAATCGTAAATGTCAGCATACGTATAGGATATAACAATTATCGTTTTCTGTTGAACGCGTTAAAGCTGGAAGAAGAAAATATACAACTGGCTAAAGAAAATGTGTTCATTGCCATGGAACGTTTCAAACAGGGCGTATCTACTTTTCTTGAACTTCGCGAAGCCCAAAAAAGCCTGGAAGATGCCTACGACCGTTTGATAGCCGCCCGCTACAATACCAAACTTGCCGAAACGGAACTGTTGCGTTTAAAGGGTGAGTTGGTGAAGTAGGGTAGGAGTTGAAATTTGAGATTAGAGATTTGATGGCGGTTGCAGGTTTCAGGTTGCAAGTTTCAGGAGATTTCTGATTTTGAGATTTTTGATTGCCTCAACTATAAACTATCCACACACTATCAATTCTCAATCGTCCATTGTCAACTGTTTTTTCTTGTCATTCAGAGCGAACGAATAGCTGCCATATAATAATGATCATTTCCGTGAGCGAAGAATCTGCTTTGAGGTCTCAGGTTTCAGGATATTCAATGGATAGCTGACAATGGACAATGGAGAATGCACAATGGCTATAAACCAAAAACTTCAAACCATAAACCCCGAACCTCAAATTTCAAATCTCCAATCTCAAATTCTCTTCCGTCATTTTGGCTTTATATTTTTGTTGGCAAACTTGTTGTAAATAAACTAGGCATTCATTAATAAAAAGCAATCATGAAAGATTTTATGAATAAAAATGCTGAAAATCAGGAAGATATTAAACAAAAAGGTGCCTCCGGACAGGACGGGGATGAGAATCTGACAGATACGCCCGGTTTTCCTGAGGATTTGACAGGAGAAGTGGAAAAGTTAAATGCGGAATTGGCAGAACAGAAAGATAAGTATGTGCGCCTGTATGCTGATTTTGATAATTTCAAACGCAGGAATGCGAAGGAGCGGGTGGAATTGATACAAACTGCCGGGAAGGAAGTAATTGTTTCATTACTGGAAGTACTGGATGATTGCGACCGCGCCGAAAAGCAGATACAGGAAACAGGGGTGAACGATGCGGTTACAGAAGGCGTGCAGCTTGTATTCAATAAACTGAGGGCTGTTTTAAACACCAGGGGGCTAAAACCTATGGATGTGAAAGGGAAAGAGTTTGATCCTGACCAGGAAGAAGCGATCGGCCAGGTACCTGCTCCATCAGAAGATTTAAAAGGTAAAGTGGTGGATGAAGTGGTGAAAGGCTACTATCTTAACGACAAGATCATTCGTTTTGCAAAAGTGGTAGTGGGTCAATAATTTGAAAATACGAGCAAACATTTATGAAAAGAGATTACTACGAGGTACTGGGCATTTCCAAAAGCGCTTCAGCAGATGAGATAAAGAAAGCATACCGGAAAGTAGCCATGCAGTATCACCCCGACCGAAACCCCGGAGATAAAGCAGCGGAGGAAAAGTTTAAGGAAGCCGCCGAAGCTTACGAGGTATTGAGCGATGAAAGCAAAAAAGCGCAATACGATCGCTTCGGGCATGCCGGACTGGGCAACCGTGGCGGATTTGGCGGCGGTATGAATATGGACGATATTTTCAGTCATTTTGGAGATGTGTTTGGCGATGATATTTTCGGGAGCTTTTTTGGCGGAAGCTCCAGGGGCAGGAGCGGAGGACGTTCGCGCGGGGTAAGAGGCAGTAATCTCAGGGTAAAGATTAAGCTGAACTATGAAGAAATAGCCAATGGTACTACCAAAACCATCAAAGTAAAAAAATATGTAAGCTGTAACACCTGCAATGGCAGCGGGGCAAAAGATAAAAACAGTGTTCAAACCTGTCCAGCCTGCGGGGGAACAGGGCAGGTTAGGAAAGTGCAAAATACCTTTTTAGGGCAGATGCAAACTGTTACTACCTGCAGTACCTGTAATGGTGAGGGAACTGCCATCACCAATAAATGTACTAATTGTAAAGGCGAAGGCAGGATATATGGCGAGGAAACGGTGAATATAGAAATACCTGCAGGCGTAAATGACGGTATGCAGTTGAGCATGAGTGGCAGGGGGAATATGGGAGAAAGGGGTGGTCCTCCCGGAGATTTGATCATATTGATAGAAGAAGAAGCGCACCCCGAGCTGAAACGCGAAGGATTGAATGTAGTATACGATCTTCATATTTCATTTATAGATGCAGTATTTGGCGTGCAGGTGGAAGTGCCTACAATTGAAGGCAAATCAAGATACAGGTTGAAAATACCGCCAGGCACACAGGGCGGTAAAATATTTCGCTTGAAAGGAAAAGGATTTCCCGCGGTCAATTCTTACGAAAGAGGCGATCAATTGATCCATATAAATGTATGGATCCCGCAAAATGTAAGCAGTGAGGAAAAGGCAATGCTTGAGAAAATGCAACACTCTCCTAACTTTAAACCGCAGCCCGGCAAAAGCGATAAAAGTTTTTTTGAAAGGGTAAAGGAAATGTTCGGGTAGATCTCCGGGAGAATAGATTTGTATTTCGCAACCATATCATGCTATATTATTCAGTATGATCCTGAATGTAGTGCCCTTGCCCGGCTCGGATTGCTTAACGAATAATTGTCCTTTGTGATATTGTTCAATAATACGTTTTGAAAGTGTAAGTCCCAGGCCCCATCCTCTTTTTTTGGTGGTAAAGCCTGGTTTAAATACCCTGTCTATATTAGCGGCCGATATTCCCTTGCCGCTGTCTGTAACATCTATCAGAACCTGCTGCTGCGCAGTTTTAATGTCAATTACGATATCTCCCTTTTCCCCCATGGCATCTAATGCATTTTTCAAAAGGTTTTCGATTACCCAGTCAAACAGGGACGCTGATATTTTTACGGGTATGTTGGTCGCGTTGTTGCTGTTCACTATAAACTGTATTTTTCCCGGCGCTCTTCTTTTTATATAGTCAACCATATTGTTGATCTGTTCCAGCAGGTCTTTCTCTTCAAGTACAGGTATGCTCCCTATTTTGCTGAAGCGATCCGATACCAGTTGCAGCCTGTCTACATCTTTCGCCAGTTCTTTCGCCAGCTTTTCGTGGGCGGGATCTTCTTTCAGCATGGCTACCCACCCCTGCAGCGAAGTAACAGGAGTGCCCAACTGGTGGGCTGTTTCTTTGGCCATACCCGCCCACAGTTGGTTTTGCACCGAGCGGTTCCTGACCGATACGGTATAGAGTGTTACCACGATAAACAAAGCTACGATCAAGAGCTGCACCAGCGGATAATACCGTATTTCCTGCAGCAGGGCGGAATTGCCGTAATAGTAAAAATCTTTTTTCCCGTTCAGCGGGTCGGTATAGATGATAGGGTCATGCTGGCTCCTGAACTGCCTTATTTTTCGCAGTAAATAGCTGCTGTCATTTTTTGCTTTGGCAGAGTCGAGGTTGATGTATTCTATGATGCGCCCGTCTTCGGTTTGTCCTATGATAGGGATGTCGTTGTTATTGGTAATGATCGCTGAAACGAGCCGCGTATCCACATCTGCCGGAGAATTGATCAGGAACTTTTCCGCTTCCACCCAGGTTTCCACCTTCATCCTCTCTTCTGCCGCAAGTTTCTCCGCCAGGTAGCGGGAGTAAAAAATGGTGCCCGTCACTATTGCAATGGCAATGGTGGTCAACAGTGTGCGCCAGTTTATAAAACGTTGAAACATATTTTAAAAATAGCGAAACAGTAACAATGCATCCTTTATTTTTGAAAAATAATTGTTTTGTATTGGTCAACTTTCCAACAGTAGCGGTAGTTATTTTAAACTGGAACGGAAAAAAATTTCTTGAACAGTTTCTTCCATCTGTCACTGCCTCAACTTATCCCGGACTGAAAATAGTGGTAGCAGATAACGGATCAACCGATGATTCGGCGGCATTTGTTGCACAACATTACCCCGGTATACTACTGCTGCAAAATAAAACGAACGAGGGCTTTGCCAAAGGATACAATACGGCGTTAAAGCAGGTAGACGCGCGGTACTATATACTGCTAAATTCCGATGTAGAAGTGCCTCCCGGATGGATAGAGCCTGTTATTGACCTGATGGAGCGCAATAAAAGCATAGGAGCCTGCCAACCCAAAATACGATCCTGGCATGAAAAGAAAATGTTCGAGTATGCGGGTGGTTCGGGCGGCTGGACAGACCGGTTTGGTTACGCGTTTTGCCGGGGCCGTGTTTTTAATGTGCTGGAAGAAGACAGCGGACAGTATGATGACGCTGCCCCTGTTTTTTGGGCTTCGGGATGTGCCTTGTTCGTGCGGTCGTCGGTATACCACGGCCTGAATGGTTTGGATGAATATTTTTTCGCCCACCAGGAAGAAATTGATTTATGCTGGCGTATGCAGTTGAGCGGACATGCTGTGTTTGTTTGCCCCCAGTCAACCGTATACCATGTGGGGGGAGGAAGTCTGCCCCGGGGCAACCCGCGCAAAGTTTTTTTAAATTATCGTAACAGCCTGATCATGCTATCTAAAAACTATTCCGCCGGTGAAAAATGCTGGAAAATTCCTGTTAGGCTGGTGTTGGATGGCATCAGTGTTTTGCCTCCCCTGCTCAAAGGGGACTGGAAATATGCAGTCGCTGTTTTAAAAGCTCATTTTTCTTATTATGCCTGGTTGTTTTCAAAAAAAGACAGGCGTTTTTTCCCTGCCGGAAGATCGGGCAGACCCGGTGGCATTTATAGCGGAAGTATTATATGGCAATTTTTTATTAAAAAGAAACAGCATTTTTCAGAAATTGTTAATAATAAACCGTGATTGTTAAATAGTAACTGCTATTTTTGCAGGGCAAATGAAAAAGTATGGAGCACGAAATTCCAGATAACAGTAAAAAGGATTTTGCCTGGAGCTGGGTAAAATCATCCCGCTTTTTGTTTTATATGCAGGTGGTTAGTTTGGTGGCGTTTTTAATAGGCGGGAGCTGGGGCTTATACAAGCATCGTTATAAGGGCAAGCCCAAAGTAGTGGTTCCTGAAAATACATTGTATACTCCCAAGTACAAATAGGAGTAATTCCGGCAGAAAAATTTTGTTGTTTACAGGCAATCCTTAATTTTGCACTCCCCAAATGCATACTGGTATCTGGCAAAAGGGGAATAGTTCTTTATTGATTATACGCGGAAGTAGCTCTCCCGAATGTTCGGGAGGTAGAGTACGATCCGCCGCGGCGGATCGGGGTGGTTGGTTCGAGTAAAAACAAAGTTCTTATACTTATAATAGCAGCCGGCTTAGCGCCGACTATGTATATGCGGAAGTAGCTCATTTGGTAGAGCACGACCTTGCCAAGGTCGGGGTGGCCGGTTCGAGCCCGGTCTTCCGCTCAGCTATCCTCTCGTGGTGCGAGGGGATTTTTTTTGACCTAAGCTGTAGTACTACTATCAACTTCTGTTGCGTCGCACACTTGTACTGTAGTAATACTATTCAGCAACAATTATTGCCCCGGTGGTGGAATTGGCAGACACGCTCCGATAAAAATCGGAGTGATCCGCGACACCTAACGGGTTCAGCTAAGTTCTTTTAAATTATTGCCCCGGTGGTGGAATTGGTAGACACGCTCCGATAAAAATCGGAGTGACCCGCAACACCTAACGGGTTCAACTAAGTTCTTTTAAAATATTGCCCCGGTGGTGGAATTGGTAGACACGCAGGACTTAAAATCCTGTTCGCAGCAATGCGAGTAACGGTTCAACTCCGTTCCGGGGCACACACTAAGTCAATCGTAAATTGCGATTGACTTTTTTTATTGCTACCTATGTACTATGTATATATCCTCTACTCCTTAAAATGCAATCGCTATTATGTTGGCTACTGCGCCACTATAGAAGCAAGGCTTCAACGCCATAATACAGGAATGGTGACTGCAACCCGAAATTGCAGACCTTATACCCTCTGTGGTTATAAATCTTTTGAAACTGAAACAGAAGCGCGGAAAGAAGAAGCCCGCGTCAAAAAACAAAAAAGCAGGAAATATATTGAATGGTTGTTGGATGGAAACTGGTAGACGCGCCACGATTTAAAATGAAAGATAAGTAAAAGCAAGGCAGCAGGTCTGGCCTTACACAAGGCAATACTACCAAACCTGCGCCAGGACAGAGCGTTGTTATAGCCGGAGTTTTTTTGCAGGCTCTCTTGTGCATTCATTTCTTTTCTATACAAATTTCAATTTTCTTTCTCCACTTAATTGCTTGTTGTTGCAAATAGTTGTGAAAGCCATTTTCACTATCAAACATGGCATCGCTTTTCGACCAGCCGGAATAAAAGCGATATAATACCGGTGCGCCTGTCTCAATGTTTTGAGATACGAGATAGGAGTTTCTTATATCGGTCAATGTGTCTGTAGTACGTGTATGGGCTGAAAAATTATCCGATCGTACCCCGATTGCCAGTCCAAGATTATCTTTGGCTTCACCCTGGGCCCCGAATGAATAAAATATTTTTATGCCTGACGTATCTACCTGCCCCGGGCTGTTGTCATAAAAATCGGCAAAGCCCGTAACCAGCTTTGCACCTGCGGGAGCACCTGCAATCGTAAGCTTGGATTCATAAAAGTATTGTCCGCCCCATACACTTGTTTCATCAATAATACTGACCGGGTTGCCATTGATCTGCCAGGCATAATGTATCCTGAATATTGCACGAACCGGTCCGTCTGTTATTACCTCATAGGTTTGTTGCTTCACATCCGTGCCACCTAATCTTACAAAAGTATCTTTTCCTGCTTTATTTTTGGTAGCAATAGCTACGGAACCAGCACCCAATGATTTGCCCACATGCAAAACATCCATTCCCCAATCGGATAGCTCGTGGTAGCTATTGTTATAATTAGCGCCGATGCTATCCATCACCATCGCCGGTATTCTTTTTCCAAACACGTCTTTGCCATTGCGGGTATCGAAATACAGGCGAAAACCCACTTTATCATTTTCCCATGCCGGGCCTTCAGTTAAATAAGGTGGTAAAGGAATTTTGCTGAAGTCTGTTGGCGGATTGCCGAATGGCATGGTATCTTTTGTAATGACAGGGCCAAAACTATTATCCGCATTTTTCTTACGGTGACGCACATGCGCACGAACAACAGCCTTCACCGGTGCGGGAGCATCAGCTACACTCATATCAAGCGTTACCGTTTCTTTGGACTTAAAAGATTGCAGAAAAGCCAGCTCATCCCATTTACCATCCGCATCAAGATCATCATACTGCACTACAACCGGTTGTTGCTTATTGCTCAGCAATACATAACCATCTGGCGGTATTGTACCTGCAAGCGCTTCGGCTTTTGACCGTGTGAATACGATTAATTCATCAGTCCTTTCCATATCAAGCGTATTGCAAAGTTGTAATTGTTTTACACCCGGTTGATTACAGGAATAAATAACCGGCACTATACAAGTCAGGAAAATATATTTGGGCAAATGAAAGGTAGATTTCATATAGAATGTTTGTATTGACATAAAAGTTTAGTGCGTTTCACCGTAGCTGCGGAACTGTTACTGCATCCATATCATTGTATGCCAGGTTTTCGCCCGCCATACCCCAAATAAATCCATAGCTGGATGTGCCGCAGCCAAAATGTGTGCTCCAGGGTGGTGATACCACCGCTTCATTATTTGCCATAACGATATGCCTGGTTTCATTGGTCTCGCCCATATAATGAAAGATTCTTTGTCCTTCAGGCACATCAAAATAAAAATACACTTCCATTCTCCGGGTATGGGTATGCGGTGGAATAGAGTTCCATACGTTACCGCCTTCCAGTATGGTTAATCCCATTACCAACTGGCAACTTTGAATACCTTCCAGGTGAATGTATTTATAGATAGTTCTTCTATTCGAAGTTTCCAGGGCGCCTAACTGCACCGGCATCGCATTTTCTTTTGTAAGCACCTTAGCGGGATAGGGATGATGAGCCGGCGATGAAAGCAAATAAAACAGGGCAGGTGCCTTTTCGTCTATGGATGTAAACTTCACTTCCTTTGTTCCCTTTCCAATATAGAGGCAGTCCATCTTGCGCAATGAAAAATCAACACCACCTGCATTCACAACACCATCACCCCCCACGTTGATGATGCCCAACTCTCTTCTTTCCAAAAAATAATCCGCTCTCAACTCTGCAGGATTCGGCAGGCTGACCGCATTTGACAACGGCTTTACACCTCCAACGATCATGCGATCATAATGTGTATAGGTAAGCTGAATGGTATCATCCTGCATTAACTGATCTACCAAAAAATTTTCGCGCAGTTGTGTTGTATCAAATTGTTTTGCTTCCCGCGGGCTTACCGAAAATAGTGATTTCATTATTGATTAATTTTAAATTGTTATAGAAATCATCTGGCCATCCAGCCGCCATCTACCAGTAGTATCGTTCCGTTTACATAATCTGATGCGGGGGATGCAAGAAATACTGCCGGCCCTTTAAAATCATCCGGCACACCCCAGCGACCAGCAGGTATACGATCAAGTATGGCTTTGTTACGATCAGCATCTTCACGCAACGCTTTTGTATTATTGGTTGCAATATAGCCGGGCGCAATACCATTTACATTCACGCCTTTACTGGCCCATTCATTGCCCAATGCTTTCACCAAACCCGCAACGGCAGATTTGGTGGCTGTATAGCCCGGCACATTTATACCACCCTGAAAACTAAGCAACGAGCAGGTGAAAATAATTTTGCCACTTCCTTTTTCAAGCATGTGCTTACCAAACTCACGGGCAAGAATAAACTGCGCATTCAGGTTTACATCAATTATTTTATCCCAGTATTCATCGGGATGTTCGGCAGCAGGTTTGCGCAAAATGGTTCCGGCATTGTTCACCAGTATATCAATGCTTTTATGGGTTTCAATTATTTTACCGATGAATGCATACAATGCTTTTCGATCTGCAATGTCTATACTGTAGTGGGTGTAGTTTCTTCCTGTTTCTTCAACGGCTTTTTGTACGTTTGATGGGTCGCCTGACCTTGATGTGCCCACAATATCTGCACCGGCTTCGGCGAGCGCTATTGCCATGCTCATGCCCAGCCCGGTATCACAACCTGTTACCACGGCTGTTTTTCTTTCGAGTCCAAATAATTGTAATGTCTGCATAGTTCAGTCCCTATTTTGTAATATAAAAAATCTGTTCAACCGGTATTGCCGATTTTATTTTTCCGGCCATACCATATTGCCAGGCTACTACTATAACCTTTATAGGAAATTTTGCCCTCGGCGGTATTTTTGTAAAATGAATCTGATTGTCTTTGATGTAGGCAGGCCCTTCTTGTACATAGTAATAAACCGGTAAGCCGGATGATGCAGTTGCCTGCAACGTTAGTGTTTTTTTGCCTTTGGGTTGATCGGCTATTATCGGAAAGGTGATCTCTTGTGTACTCCCCTCTTTATTGCTTAATAGAATGCGAATATTAGCTTGCTGTACCGTGCTCTTATAATCTTTATCGCCTTTATTGGATGCCAGCAGCCAGATATCTCCCGTACGCCTTGGATTATTGAATCCCATGCGATAAAACCGAACACTAAAGGTTGTATCGTTTATTTTTTTAACCGGGCCGCAAATACGAGTTACAACAATATTGCTTTTTGCATGTTTATTGGAGATTGTTTTTCGCAAGGTATCCGTATATACTGCTTTTACGTGAAAGCTTAGTCCATCACTCAATGGCTCAAATGCCGGCATTATGCGGGCATGTAGTTTAGGGTCATACTTCAAAAGTGTATCTGCCTGTAAGTAACCAATGTATTGTTCTTTTTTGCCACGCACTCTTGCATAATATTTTTCAGTAACCTTTGCCATTTCCTTATCGAAATACCAAAATGCATTACTCTTATCACCGGTGTAGTTATTGTATGGCGCAGCTTTGGTTGTTGGCTGTTCATCTTTATGCCAGCGGTCTGCCAACCAGCCATTGTCTGCATTTACCGGAATGAGTTTTGTTGGTTTATCCAGGGGCATGTTTGCAGGCAGTCGATATTTAGCAGCTTTGGTTAGAAATAAATTTAGATAATTAACCAGCTCATCTGAATGATCAAAATGACCATGACCGGCATCAGCCAGAAACGAAACAGGTGCATTGGGATGTTCAGCACGATAAGCAAATGCCGATGTGAGCCTGTCGTCCATCCATTCATATTCACCCATTACCATTAAGCCCGGAACCCCTTCAATGGTTCTGTTTCCCCAGTCCAGATTTTTACCGCCATAGCCGGTCAATTTGGTACGGGGCGCATCGCCATGAATGGAAAGGATGGCCAATGTGCGCTCCGGATTTACAGCGCCAAAATTCCAGGGATAGGTGGCCATAGCAGAGTGGCCAATGGGAACTATCGGCGCAAATTTCAATTCCGTATACCCTGATAGTTCACCCAGATTTGTCAACAACGTATCTAAAATCGCATTTACATTATTTTCCGGATCCCATTTAATATCAAAACTCGGCGTGACCCAAATAATGGCAAAGCCTAATCTGGACATTGCTTTTCTAAATTCCGGATGTTCGAAAATTCCTTCTTCGCTCATGTTGTGCATACCCAATACAACAGCCCTCACATGCTTACAATTGGTTGGTACCCAAAGAAAAGCCCTGGGGTGATCATTGGTTTCCTTGCTGGTGATTTGCTTCACTTCCACCGACCATTGCCATACTGCATCATTCGCTTTGGCAGATGCACACAGCAATAAAACAAATATACTATTCAGCAAGACTTTCATCCTTCTCTAACTTTTTTAATTCTCTAATTAATATGTAACTCCACGGAGCAATTTGTTTACTGACCTGCAGTGTGCCGTCTTTGTCTGCTCTTACAACTTCCTTTGCTGTTTGCCAGGACTGTTGTATGAGCAATTTACATCTACCACCTGTGCCTGCGATGCAAAGGGCACAGCATATAAAAAAATCAATATTGAAAAACACAATTTCTTCATCACCTTTATTTTGGCTTTTCTACAACTAAAATTTTTACAGGACCTATTAACCCACTTTCGGTTAGCGGACCATTTCTATCATACTGTTTCCAGGCAACAAAAGTTTTTCGCTTGCCTGTCTTGGGCTGGTTATTGATATACCAATCCGGCAGTTTGCTTATTTCACCCCATTTATCGTAGGTGTTTTCTTGTGGCAATTGTTCATCACCAATTAAACGGTTAGTCCATAAATTAGTGACGTGTACAGTAATTTCATTTTTACCATTCTGAACAAAATCTGTTACATCGGCGATGTAAGGAGCTTTCCATAGCAGCGGTAATTTCTTTCCATTGATAAATACATTAGCAAAAAATGCCACCTCACCCAAATCAAGCAATAATTGGTTGGCACCTTTGTCTGCTAAAGCGAAAGTGGAACCGTAGGTTGCTGTTCCTGAAAAATACTTAATGTCCTTATCGCTATGCAAATGCAGGGATCTCAATTCTTTTGTATTGAATTGCTTTTTAAATCCGGCACTGTCATTTAGTCGCACCTTCCAGCTATTATTAACAGGAATGGTTTTGATAACAGACAATGGTTTATTATTGATGAAAAGTTGTTCATGCTGCGGCACTCCTTCCTGAAACATTTTGGTGATGGCTGTTTCAGCTAATGCACCGGATGCAATTTCCGGAGTATGATAATTACCCTGGAATATAGTAATCATAGGCTCTTTAGGCGCTAACTCAATATCATTGGCATGTACAATATATTTTGATTTAGTCCCTTCTTTAACTTTCTTTCCATTGATATAGATAACTGGCACTCCTTCCTTGTAAACAACATTCACCAAACTCCATCCTTCAATTTTTACTTCAGCAAACAATACCTGTTCGGCTCTTGCTCCTGCCTGTTCAAAAAACTTTACCCCGTTTTGACCAACAGAAAGCCCAATGGTAGCGTGTCCATTGCCGTACAGTATTTCACCGCTTTGCGGATATATTACATAGCTCCTGCCATTCACAGCAACCACATCCGGGCGCAGCCATACAGATGTAGTGAATGAATTGTTCACTTCGTTATAAGTACGATGCTTGATTTTAATATTTCGTAAATCATCCTTTTCATCCCAAACGGGCTGTTGTTTTGGGTCACCGTTAAATACCACGAATACCGCTTCTGATGCATTCAAATTGATAGGCAGTAATGTTTTTCCGTTCTCCGTTTTATAATTATAAACAGGAATTTGTTTGCCTGTTTCGGGATACCACAATTCAGGTTGCTTACCCTGCACATCCGCAATTGCTAAAATTTTCTGTGGTTGCCTTTTGTTGTTTGCTACAAAATAATAATCCACATTATCCTGCTTGCGATGGATATAATTGATGATAGGATTTTTATCTAATGTAACAAACGTAAAATCATCTTTCTTTTGCGTTGCATCGGTTGCACTGCCCACCGGAACCCAGGGCGAACTACTGGAAACAAACTGCCCTTGCTGCAACATAAATTGGCAACGCCGCAGGTAATCCATGTAATTTTTAGATTGCTGCCACCAGGTTTGGTTGCGGTTCATATGTGTGCCAAATGGTCCAAGCGTCATCCCGGGTTTGGCTGTAGGATGGGGTTGATGCGCAAACGTGTGAAACATGAAACGATTGATGCCATTAGTGTACATCCAGTCGCCTTCCGGTTTCATAGCAGCAGGATATCCCGTAAATTTTGATAAATCGGGCATGGCAGTAAATGCTTCTGCTGCCGCAATTTTCCTGCTATTGGTACGGGCAATATATCCAGACTGATTATTGGTATGTGTACCGCCATACAAAGCATGCGCCCAAAATTCTCCAGACGGAATGTCAATAAACTTCGCTACTTCCAGGCTGTTGAAAGGCCCATCACCATACGGCTCTACTAACAACAGCAAATTATTTTCATGGCATATAGTTCTCAATGCACCATAGTAATTTTCGGCCAGCAGGGTTGCCTGCGTTTGACGAATATCTGCCAAAAACTTTTCTGTAGCAACGGTACTGCTAACTATCCGCCCGGTGAATGCAGCTAAATAGGGAATAATGTCATACTGAGTTCTTGTTTGAAATTCCTTTTCAAATCCCCTGGTCCAGTTTTGCGTACCAGCTTCCCAACTATCTACAATCAAACCCTGGAATGTATTTCCACGAAATTCTTTAGTTTCTTCAAACAGTTTCTTCAAGAATCCATTGTAATGAGCATTTACACCACGCTTGTTTAATTTATCGCATTCCAACCCTTTGGCTCCATCAGGAGCGGCTGCATTTTCTTCACCGGTAGTAGTATGACCCATCCGCAAAATGGTCCAGTTACCTTTTGGAACAGTCCAGTTTAAAGTTCCATCCGCTTGCAAAAATTGGGTTATATCTATCACCTCCTCCGGATTGATAACAAAAGCAGCAGGAATATTTTTCTCTGTAAAATCTGCAACCCTGTTAGCATTCACAATATAGTTCGCCTTGCTTTCCCAATTTTCCAATCTCGGTGCTGCATACAAATTCAATTCAGTAATTCTTGAATTTTTGTTCGTCAACAGCCTGAAATATTTTGCCTTTACGGTTTGAAAATTTTGTGATGATGGTACATTCAATTCCCGCAATGCAGGCATATTGATACAGGCTAACGGTATATAGGTGATGCCATCATTAGCATATTCCAGTTGATAAGATGGTGGATTGTCTCTTGGGCCATCATAAGGGTGATTAGGCGGGCCGGTATGTTCTCTGCGAATTACAATGGATGATGCTTCAAAAGGCTCTTTAAATTCCAATAATAATTCTCCATGTTCTTTTCCTGCGGGAATGGTCACATTTACTCCATGTTCATAATCATAATTGAACAAATTTTCTTTAGCCGTATCCGTTCCGTTTACTTTTATTTTATCCAAATACGCAGCCATAGGTTTCTCTTCTCCTTCCAACGCAGGATAAGCAATCACAGCAATGTCTTTATAGTAACCCAACTTAGCAAATGGCCTGAGCAGTTTGATAGCACCAGATTGATTCGTAACAAATGTTTCTGACCATACCACTTGTTGCATGGAATTTTCAGGACTAATCCAGGGTGCACCTGTAACAGAATAGCCGGGTGCATTGTGCAGCATCATTTTTAAGCCCAATCTTTGTGCTTCGGACATGGCATATTTGTTATAGGCAAACCATTCATCGCTGGCATATTGCAAATGCCCTTTAGGAATTCCAGCCGAGCCATTGAAACACACCAAACCTGCGATACCCACTTCATGCATGGCTTCCAAATCCCTGGTGATGCCTTTTTTAGAAACATTTCCATTTATCCAATGCCACCAGGTCCATGGACCATATTCAATAGGTGGCTGTGCAAAGTTCTCCCGAAAGCTGCTATGCTGACTATTAGCACTGACGGTTATCAGAAAAAATAATATCGTTAATAACCTTCGCATCAATTTTTATTTACGGTAATTACACTTGCCGAATATTTCGGCAATGCCACCTGAATTTTATTTTGATTTATTTGGAGCTGCTTACTTACACTTTTTACGGCGCCCTTATTGCTCATGGTATTGGCCAAATTCAACCGGTCGGCAGCAACTAATTCCATATTCACATTACCCGATGAAATATTGCCTTCAATATTTATTTGCAAGCTTTGCTCTTTATCTGAAGCATTCACCAATTTGATGTAAATGGTTTTGTTATCTTCAGTTGAAGTAGCTACAATATTCACTTGCTCGTTATCGTAAGTCGTAACCAACCTGTTCGGTGCATAATGGTCACGCCACAATTTCATTACCACATAATTGGGTGCAGCAAACCAACCTTTATGATCAAAATTAATAAAGGCATTATCCCAGCCCGTTGCACTGGTATGCCTTAACCATAAAGCCGGACAAGCCATTTGCACCATGCTGTCTTTTTCAAACTCGTTAAGTATAGCCCCTGCATACAAACCGGTTCGCATATCAGTTCCGGTAAGGTTCCATTCGCTCCAGAATATTTTCATTTGTGGATTGGCAGAGGCTTTGATCATGGTGGTAAGTCCGCCAATAAAATTCCTTAAATCCTTAATGCCGGTTTGAAACTTATTCAATTCTTCATAGTAATGAATGCTGATCATATCCACATATTCAGCGGCTTTAGTTATAACGGCTGTATCCAGGGGCAGAGCTTGTTTACTCATTGCGCCACTGCCGCAAGCAATGATTGTAATGCCCGGATATTTTTTTCGCATGGCGGGCGCATATCTTTGAATAATCTCCACATAATCATCGGGATTCATTTTCCAGGTTTCATTATCCAGTTCCCAATATTTAATATCATAAGGTCTTGAATGCCCATTCTTAGCTCTAACGGCTCCCCACTTTGTAGAAGCGTCTCCCAGGCAATATTCCATAAAATCCATTGCCTTATTGAACCAATAATCCCTGCTTGCTTTTGAAGTATCGTATGGCTTATGATTATGATAGCCTGCAGGTAATACCATTAATGGCTCAGCTTTTGTTGCTTCGCAATAGCGCATGTATTCATCAATACCAAAGCTCAGTGGATCATAATCATCCCAACGCAATTTACCAATGCGTTTGTGCTGTGGTCCTATGCCGTTTACAAAATCATAATGCTCCACAAAACTGCCGCCGGGCCAGCGGATAAAACCTGGTTTCAATGCTTTGGTAGCTTCCAGCAAATCTGCACGATAACCGCCTTTGTTTATGGACGACTTAGCCATCAGGCTCACCTGGTCTAAACTAAAAGGCGTTTTGCCGGACGTTACTATTTGAAAATCTGCGTCGTCTTCGTCAACAGATGAAACAAGTTCAAAAGCATATTCTTTCCAGGTTGAGGCAGCAGGTGTAATGGTTGTTTGTGCCAATACTTTTTCATTCTTCGTAAATCGAACGGTAAGTTCACCACTATTGCCCTTTATCCAAACAGAACCTTTTACCGGATCATTTTTCTTAATGACATAGTTATGTTGCCCCAAAATATTAGTGCCGGATTTGGGTGTAAATCTCAGCGCATTTTTTTCATTCAATGCATCGTTGGTAAATTCTAACTTGGCATTTCCTTTAAAGTACCAATGCCTCGCCGGGGTCAACAATTCATTTACCAACGCAGTCCCATCTATTTTTTTTACCGTGAAATCTCTGAATTGCACTTTACCATTTTCTGCGCCAATGCCCGGTGTTCCCTGCCTGGGCATTGTAGAACTACTGTAATCAAATACCAAAGCGTTATTCACCCAAACTTTTAGCGACTGCTCCAAAGCTTCCACCTTAACGCTTACCCATGTAAGTAATGGGATGGTGCCCGGTTTAGTTGATACGGTATCAATCACTTTGCTACCATCCTGCCAACGGAACTTATGCGTCATTTCGATATAACTGTTGCTTCCCTTTGGCGACAATACTATCTTAAACTTATTGCGTTGTAAAATATCGCCACCGCTGGCATATAGAACAATAGAACCTTTGTCGGACAATATCCTCGCATCTGTTTCTATATTATAATTTCTCCAATTATCTGCCCCGTAAATTTGCCAGGCTGTTTTTCCTGCTGCTGCTTCAGCGGTCAATGTGCCGTTATCTACATACCATTTTCCTTCATTGAGCTGCTCTTCAAAACTCCTATTCCAAACCATTTCGCCCCATACGCCATTGCTTACGGAATGATACAGATGTTCTAAAAACTGGCCATAAATATGCGGATTGATTGTATTGACAATAGAATCGGGGTATACATTTACGGAAGTTATTTGAGCTTTATTCGTCAACGGTATACAAAGACACATTGAAATGACTAAAAGCATTCCAGGCAACTTCCAGTTTTTTTTATTTCGATACTTTCCAATCACGTCAACTATTTTATAGGATTTGGATAGATTAAAGGTTAGTTAACAATTACAGGATTTAAATACAACGATGATTGATTTCGAATATAATTATCAAACCCCTGTTCTGTTTTAAAAATGGATTCACTTTGTTCCCATCCCGCTACAAACCGGTAATGATTAACTGCATTTCCTTTTATGGACATCGCTACATAATAGGTGTGCCGGATATCGCTATTGGTATTGGGCGCAGTACCTGCTTTATACTTTTCGCTTTTGGGCAATAAAATAGCCATTCCCATTTTATCATGGTTTTCTGATTGCTCATCGTAGGTATAAATAAACTTTGCTCCTGGAGAATTTTGCTGATGCAGTTGTTTACTTTTTAAATTTACAATGCCAACAATCAATGAAGCATTTGCAGGGGCGCCGCTAATCGTTACTTTACTATCATAAAAATATTGTCCACCCCAAATGCTGATTTCTTCAGTTACAGCAACAACATGAGCGCCATTCAATATTTTCCATTCAGGATAATACAGGCGAAACTTTGCCAGCACAGGCCCATCACTTATTTTTTCATAAATCACTTTGCCCATATTCACACCACCTAAACGTATAAGGCTGTCTTTACCATTCACCTTTAATTTCAGTGCCAATGCTCCTGCTCCAAGTGAACTACCTGCTTTTAACACATCCATTCCCCAATCACTTCTTTCATGGTAATTTTTCAAAGGGTCAACGCCCACTTCATCCAGCACCATATTAGTGGTGGTTTTGCCCCAAATGTCTTTACCATTGCGTACATCAAAATATAAACGGAAGCCAACTTTATCATTTTCCCACGCAGGGCCTTCTGTTAGAAATGGAGGCAATTTTACTTTGTTGAAATCAGCACCTACCTGTCCGGCTGGAATAGAATCAACGCTTAAATCTGCACCAAAACTATCATCTGCATTTTTTCTTTTATGCCGAACATGCGCACGGGTTTCTATTGCATCAGCAGGTTTTTCATTCACCACTTTTAAATCAAGTTCGAGTTTTTGTTGGGCTCCTAAATTTTGTAGAAAGCAAACTTCATCCCAAACGCCATCTTTATTCAAATCGTCAAATTGTGTGGCAACAGGGCTGTTGCTATTTATTATCGCTACATATTGGTTGGCATTCAGTGTACCCAACTTTTTTTCTACCTGGCTTCTAGTTAACACAATCAACTCATCGGTACGGATTTGATTCAAAGAATTTTTCAAACTCAATGTTGCTTTTTGCGCTGATAGTTGCAATGAGGCCATCACTCCAATAATCAATACTAATTTTTTCATACTAATACTTTTATTTTTCAATCCTAAACCAATCGGCATCTATCCAGGAACGAGCTGTATTGGGTTTTTCATTCAGAATAAATAAACCGGTTTTTGCACCAATCCATTTACCTTGTCTTGCGGTGAAGCTGTTTCCAGCTTTTTCAAATTTCTTTCCATCCAGGCTGTAATAAAAATCACAGATAGCGCCGTCTTTCACCACAACTCTAAAATACATTTCTGCAAACTCAAGCCTGGTTTTGTAATTATATTTTACAACAGGTTTAAAATTTTTCAGTTCAATATTTGCTGATTGCTGCTCAGGTGTTTTTTGCTCGGCATCTTTACAATTGGTTTGCACAATAGCATATCCATTGGCCGTTTTTTTCAAAGCCAGGTAACCGTAATCCCAACCCATCATAATCAGCCCCGCCATATCACCTACATTTTGTAAAACCGCCGTTGCTTTCATAGTTGCAGTAAATGCAGGCGCCGGTAATTTTTGTAACAACAAATTAGGGATGTCCCAAAAGTTAGTATAGTTCTCCGGATAGTATTGTCCATACAAACGTATATATCCGTTTTGCGACGGGAAGCCCCAACTCTGTTGCGGATTGGCATGCCAGCTCCATTGTAAGCCCAGCGCATGACTGTTGAACTCATCACTCGTGGCAGGCACTTCAACCGGATAAGTATTACCCACATTGGGTTTCTTAAACGTAAGTACCGGTTCGCCACTATAGTTTTTATCGTTGATGCCCATTACAGGCCAACCATCTTTCCAATTTACCGGTTGCAAGTGCAACACCCTTCCATAAGCTCCCTTATCCTGGAAATGCAGGAACCACCACTCACCGGTTTTTGTATCTACCAGTCCGCCCTGGTGTGGCCCATTAACATTAGTCTTTCCTTGATCTAAAACCCTTTTCACTTCATAAGGCCCATAAATATTTTTAGACCGCAATGCTATTTGCCAGCCTGTAGCCACACCACCGGCAGGCGCCAGCAAATAATACCAGTCATCCTTTTTATAAAACTTGCCGCCTTCCACTGTATGATTTACGCCGTCATTGCCATCATATATCAACGACTGATCGCTGATGACTTTTGTGCCATATTCATTCAGTTCACACATCGTCATCACGCTATTCAGATTGGCACGGCTCCCTGCCCATGCATGCACGAGATAAACTTTTCCATCTTCATCAAAAAGCGGGCTGGGGTCAATGCGGCCTTTACCGGGCAATACCAAAACAGGTTTGTCCCATTTGCCTAAAATATTTTTCGTTTTCACTACGTAAATACCAAAATCCGGATCACCCCAGTAAATCATATATTCCCCATTGTGATAGCGGATGCAAGGCGCCCATACACCTTTGCCATGTTGTGCTTTATCAAAAAAAGTTTCCGGCACGCCGGGCAAATGCAAATCATCCAGCGCATAATTCACCAGTTTCCAATTCACCAAATCTTTTGAATGTAGTATTGGCAAACCAGGCACACAATTAAAGCTGGATGCCGTCATATAATAATCATCTCCCACACGAATCACGTCCGGGTCAGAATAGTCTGCATAGATTATCGGATTTTTATACATTCCATTATCCAGATCGGGCGCCCACACCTGCGCCTGGCTGTTTGCAAATACTGTCGCTAAAAAAAATATCAGTATGGTCTGCTTAATCATTTCTACTTTTTTATTAAGTCACCTTGAGTACTATTATCATCATGGTTGCGTTGCACACTTCAACAGAATTGCATCCATCAGCTATAAACGTACCTGTTTATACGCTCCGGCTGCCATATTTATTTTTCGGCCTGTTGCCGTTGTAATCGTAACCGGTTTCTCGCTGGTGAAATAGTAAACACCATCTTTAAAATTCAACACCGCATTTGTATTTTCTTTACTGGTAATGGTTATCCCCTTTCCACTTATCAATTTCCCATTGCCCATAAACAAAGTAAAGTCCCTGCCCAATCCGGTACTGATTACCCCATAGGTAGCATTTGCTGCCATACCATTGTAAGCTACTTTCTCATCCTTAACAGAAGAGAAAATATAGTCAGTACGACCGGTTTTATTCTTCACCATCAAACCCACAAAATCAGCAGATGCCGCTTTTACTTCAAAGGATTGAATAGATTGTATTGAACGGCCTTCTTTAGAAGTTGTAGGTTCAAATACCGAAACAAACGGATGCTGCCATGCCTCGCCATGCTGGCGGGCTGCAATGGTCAGATACGGTGCTTCCTCTACTTTATACGGCAAATCATTTTCCTTTCTGAAAGCTTTACAGGGCGGCGCATTAATAGAAAATACTTCCCTGCCCTGATAGCCCTTCATCCACAAGTTCATATCAACACTACTGCCATCGGGGAAAGACATTTTCCAAACCGCTTCATAATCTTCATTCGTTTTTGCGGATCTTTTATCCCACATATAATCCAATGCAAAAAGGTGGCCGCCAGCGAAAGCCATTTCTTCGCTGGGTTGTAAGGATAACATTTTGCCCTTTGTATCCTGAATGGTCAATTGCTGGCCTAGATTATGATAAAAATAATCATGGTATTTCTCACCACCGCGTTGCTTTTTAGATCGGAATATATCCACATAGTAACCGGAAGTTTCACTATTTAATACAATGCTTAGCAAGCGGTTTTGATCGCTGCGACTTTCAGGCTCCAGAAAATTCACATCCGAATAAGTGATCCCATCATAATAACCCTCATTTTGAGATGGCTTGGGATAGGCAGCTTTCAGATCAAAAGGATGATTGCTCAGCATTTCGGGGTAATTGGAAATACCATCTACCATTACGGTATTATGCGCCGGAAAGCGGGAATAATATTCCATGTACGGCTTTTCAAAATAAGTGGAACCGATACCCGATTCTGCCCCCAGAACATACCCTTTTCCATACAACTCAATAGCCACTCCATTGGCGTGCATGTGGTTTCCATAAGATGCATACTGAGAAATCATCAACCCGTTTTGTTTACTGTCCTGCCTGCTACGCAGCACCATCCAGCTCACATTGGGAGAATAAAACGTTGGTGTAGTATAATCGCTTTTTTTACCTGCTGCAATGCTCTCTTTTAAAACCAATGGTTTGATAGTAAAAAAGGAAGCCGCTTCCGCGGGCATCCGTGCTGGACCTGCCTGAGTATTATTTGCATTGGCATCAAATGATTTCAATAAACCGGTGAAAGCTTTTTCATCTTCGGTATTGTTGTACTGCTGTGCTAAACGCACCATATCCTGCATCGCTTCCGTATAAATAGGGCCATAGTATGAGTCGCCAAAAGCCGTAATCTGATCGTTAGGAAATAAATATTGCGGTAAAGCTTTTACGGCAGTTCTTATCACCGGCATATAAGGCAACAGGTTTTGGTTAAATGTATTGCTGTAGTCTCTTATAAAATTGGTAAGGTCCTTGGTTACGCCTGTTGCATAACCCGGGCTTTCATTCCAGATACCGGTGGTGGCATCATATCCATAGGACATAAAATGAGGAATGGACCATTGCCTTGCCGAACTTTTATTGAGCAGGTAATCTAAATAATACTGGCGGCCTTTATTATCGGTATAGGTTTCATCATCTTCTAAAACCATCGCCACTTTTAAAATAAATTTTGCCTGATGCAGGTCCCAGTTATTGTGCGGTACCCCATTTTTAATCGTAATGTCAATCCACTTTTTTAAAGTAGTTGCATACTGCTCCATGTGCTCCGGCTTATTCTTTTGCAGCCACTGGTAAAGGAAATCGTAAGTGTAAGACAACTCATTCAGGATGCGTTCCTGAATCACCTCAAAAGTGGAAAGCCCTACCAGCGTTTGCGCATGGCCATGACTGATATCTATCGGTCCCGTACGATAATACATACCCATCAGGTAAGTATCAAAAACACCAAATGCGAAGCGGGCATATTTTTCATCTCCGGTGAGCCAGTAAAGAAAAGCGGCATCTTTCGCCATCTTCATAATTTCCTCATTCACGCTTTCAATACTTCCACCCGATACCTGGCTTTGATCCACCCATTCCAACGGCTTGCCTTCTTTGGAATTATTGCGAAAATAAACACCTTTGCCATCGTCCATATACGGAATAATTTCGTCAATGGATGGCCTGGTGAACACGCTGGAAACACCCCTGGTACTGCCAAAGCGAACCGTGGGCACGGGTGCTTCACCATCGGCATGATCGTACACGCCGCCCTTTATGTACACCTGTGTTGCTTTGGATTTCCAATACATCATCAGCCGGGAATACATCCAGTCTGGTTGCGCTTCGGTTTTTGTTACATAGAGATCAATGCGCTTTTTGATGCCGTTCAATACATCTGTTGCCCAGGTTTCTTCTTTTGTTTGTTTTAGCACCACTTCCTTTTGGGCATCTGTCGTCATAAGCCGGGGGTGACCTCCCGGAAGATTAGCAGGTAAAGGGATTTTTTGCGCAGCCACCGCTCCGCAAAAAACAAATCCAAGTAAAGACAAGTATATGGCCTGCTTCATAATTATTTATTTAACAAATCCCAGTACACTACATATCGCTCCCGATGTATATCATACAATGGCCTTAATGTGATGTTTTGCCGAACGATTTTAAAACTCAATGGTGAACCCGCTACAGGTTTAACATATTCATTGAGCTTGCCTGCATCAAGGGTAAGTTGAGATTTTATATTATCGGGTATATGGTAATCATAAGTGTAATAATCATTGTGTATA
The DNA here is from genome assembly GCA_019638615.1 of Chitinophagaceae bacterium. GTDB lineage: Bacteria > Bacteroidota > Bacteroidia > Chitinophagales > Chitinophagaceae > Agriterribacter. The sequence goes on from JAHBTL010000009.1 coordinate 50,590, forward strand.
CCCGGATCTGAATCGGGCTGACGACCATTGAAACCTTCAGTTCCCATTTCGCCGGCCAATACAATGGGGCCATAAGCAATTGCGGCAACAGAAGGATTATCATTAGCCGGAACAATATGCAGTTGCATGGGATAACTTACTTCAATACGGTCACCTTTTTTCCAGGTACGGTTTATAACGATATAACTACCGGCTGCCTGTTTTATTTTTACTGTTTTACCATTCACGGTAATTTTTGCGCCTGCCGTTGCCCATGAGGGATAACGAATATTTATGGTGACAGGTGATGCAGGCGCTTCATCAATTGTAAAAATCATATTGTCCTCCTCAGGAAACTTTGTTTGCTGTGTGAGCTTAAAGCCTTTTTCTTTCCAGCTTACTGCAGAAGCGATGAAAAGGTTTATGAACAATGCATCATTGCTATGATAATAAATAGCTTCTCCATACTTTGCCTGGTTTTCAAAACCCGTTCCTACGCAGCACCAGAAAGAACTATCGGGCGTACTGTATACTTTGTGCGCCCCCGGCAACATGGGTAAAAAATAAGCGATCATTCCTGTCGAGGGATCCTGCTGCCCGAGTATATGATTGAATAAAGCCTTTTCATAATAATCGGCATATTTTATATCGCCGCTCCGGCTGTACAAATGCCGTGTGAGCTTAAGCATATTGTATACGTTGCAGCTTTCGCCGGTATAGCCTGTAAGATGTGTTGAAATAGCATCCGGCTCAAAAAAATGTTCTTTATCGCTATTACTACCTGTTGCAAACGTATGATGATCTATTACCGTATTCCAGAAAAAGCCGGCGATGTCCATTTCATCCCCGGCGCCATCCAGCTCATATTCTCTTGCAAGACCAATCAGTTTGGGAATAAAAGTATTGGCGTGCTTCGGATTTAATATGTCTTTCTTTTCTTTTAGCGGATCAAGCACTTCATTATGATAAAAGAAATTGGCCACCCATTTAAAATGTTCATTACCCGTAATAGCATATAGGTTAAAAAATGCATCGTTGATGCCTCCAAATTCATTCCGCAACATCAATGAGCGCTGTGCTTCGGTCAGAGGCTTTAATTTTTTGTATGCCCATTCGCCCATTTTTGAAACCACATCAAGGGCTTGTTTGTTATCACAATAAAGATACTGGTCAATAAGGCCCGCGTATATTTTATGCAGGGTATACCAGGGCGCCCATACACGTTGCCCGGCTATATTCCGGTTTATAAGCTCCTGCGGATACGCGGAAAGATAACCATCCTGGTTAAGCGCCTGTTGCACTTCAGCCAGGCCATTCACAATGCTGTCGGACTTTATTTTAAATACCGCATTCTTCGTTGTTGCATACAACAGCGCCAAACCTGAAAGTATATGACCGGTTGTATGTCCTCTCAATTCACAATCAAGAGATTCCCATCCTGCCAGTTTGGGCGTTCCTTTTGTTGGAGAATAGCCGCCTTCAAGACCGCTGTAAACACCGGCATTGGTTCTGAAACTATGCAACAAACTGTTTACGGGAATAGACAATATCCATGTTTCTTCTCTTTGCATATTTTCAGTAAAACGACCGGGCAGAAGCGTCACATCCTGCAGATCAAATGCAGATACTTTTGGCGTGAGCTTATCCGCCAATGCTATTTTCCCGATATGCTGACCCGGGTAATACGATTGCGCCTTAAGGGCAGAGAAAAGAAAAACCAAACCGGCTGTTAAGCATACTTTCATCTTAAAATTATTTTTTGTTAACCGCATCTCTTACCATTGTTGCCAATACCGGGCTTGATAAAAAAGAGTTAAACCCTTTACCAAACCCGGTTATATGGGTAAGAAAAAATCCATATACACCTGTTGTTTTATCAATCCACGGATAAGCGCCTGCCCATGAGGGACTGCTGATCAGTACAGCTTCTCCTTTTGCATTTACTTCTTCACGCCATTCGCCCAAACCATAAATATCCTGCCGCTTATTGTTTCTCACTTTCTCTACAAACTCACCGCTGTTTACTTTTGCATGCAGCACATGATCCGCCTGCATATTTTTGATAGCTTGTGCAGATAAAATACGCTTCCCTTCAAACATGCCGTTGTTATATATCATGGAAAGAAAGTTAGCATAGTCGTGCAGCGTGCTTCTTGCACCGCCACCCAGCATTGGCGCATGGCCGCCGGCTGAATCAACCGGGGTAAAATGCGTTGCTTTCATATGTAAAGGAATGGCTATTTTCTCCAGGAACAGCGTTTCCCAATCTTTACCTGTCGCCAGCTCTGCCATTCGCCCTGCAACGTTCATGGCAAGCCCTCCGTATTTGAATTTTGTGCCGGGCATTGTATCGGTTTCAAGCGACAAAATATTTTCTACAGACGCTTTTAATGTCTGCTGAATATCTACAGGTTTGTTATTGGGCTGATAATCGGGGTATCCGGCGGTATGCGACATAAGCTGCGCCAATGTCGCTTCTCCTTTTGCATCCGTAAATTCAGGCAGCCATTTTTTTACTTTGTCAGTCCATTGCAGTTTACCTTCATCCACAACTGCCGCAATGGTTGCAGCAGCCAGCCACTTACCCGCCGAAGCGATGAACACAACAGTGCCGGTATCGTAATTGCCAAAATATTTTTCGTAAATGGTTTGGTCATTCTTTGCAATGATAATGGAAGCACCGTTGTAATAACCACTGTCAACCCATGATTGTATTTTGTTTTGTATGGGTTGAAAATTATAGTGTAATGCAGCCTGTGCGTTAAGAACAAATGTTGACGCACAAAATGACCATACTAACAGAAAATATTTTAAGCGGGTAATGCTCATATACCATACTTTTCAGCCTACCAGTTTTTTTTCTATTTCTTCCAGCGACACGCCTTTTGTTTCCGGTACTTTTGTTATTACCCATACCAGTTGCAAAAACATCATAAAGGCAAAAAAGGCGAAAATCGGCCAGGGATTTTCCTTAAAAATACCGTTACCGGCATCTAAGAAAACAGGTGTTAGTAAAGTTATTATTGCCGCAAAAACCCAGTGCACACTGGCGCCAAAAGACTGCCCTGTCGCACGTATTTTATTCGGAAATATTTCGGAGATGAATACCCATATTACAGCTCCCTGTCCTATTGCATGAGATGCTATAAATAATAATAAAAAGGATAATAAAAACCCGGAGGATGCATGTATATAAAATGCATAAGCTACCATTGCCAGGCTTAAAATATAACCGATGGAACCCCATATCAACAAGGTTTTACGGCCAACCCGGTCAATAAAATACAACCCGACAAAGGTGAAAATGAGGTTGGTTCCTCCAATTGCAATAGAATTTAATAAAGAGTCTTTAGCAGCAAGTCCGGCACGTTCCAGTATTTCAGGAGCATAGTAAAGAATAAAGTTAATACCTGACCACTGATTGAAAAATGCAATAAAAAACGCCAGCCATATTACCCTGCTATACTTACTACTGAAAAAGCCTGAGCGGCCTGCATGTGCTTCATGCAATACACTCTTTTTTATATCGCTTATCTCTTCTGCTGCATTGGTAATGCCGAGTTTGTTCAAAACTTTAATGGCTGCTTCATCATCGCCTTTTCGCGCTACCAGCCACCGCGGGCTTTCGGGAATACTGAATACAAGCAATGTGTACAGGAGTGAGGGCGCAGCCATGACACCGAGCATCCAACGCCAGTCATTAGCTCCGCCAACGCCTTTCAGGAAATAATTGGAAAGGAAAGCAATTAATATCCCGAAAACAATATTGAACTGGTACATGGCGCCCAAACGACCACGGGTATTGGGTGTTGATATTTCAGAAATATAGGTGGGTGCAGCCACGGAAGATACACCTATGCCCAGGCCGCCGATAAACCTGAAAAAAGAAAAGGTATAAGGATCCAGCGCTATTGCGGAACCTACAGATGAAACACTGAATAAGATACCGATCCACAGCAACACTTTTTTCCTTCCGTATTTTTCTGTTGGCGCACCGCCAAATATTGCTCCTATTACTGTGCCCCATAGTGCCATAGACATAATAAAGAAACCATGGAACCAGGGCGATGTATGCCATAGCTCCCTGATCGGGAGGTTTGCACCGGATATTACTACCGTATCAAACCCGAAAATAAAACCCGCCAATGCTGCGATAACGGAAATGCCAAACAAGTTTACACCGCCTTTTGCCGTTTTTGCGGAAACATTACTATTGAGCTGCATATTATTCACTTCTCTTTTACAATATTATTTCACCGGACTTAACCACATTGCCTGGCCGCCAGAAGCTTTTAATTCAACATTTAATTTTGTTCCTGACGTTACCACTTTTTTGTCTACCCGAACTTTTGTTTTTGTATTTATTTTATCATCATCACTATAAATCTTCGCTTCATATTTTTTACCGGGGGGCAGGAAACTAAGATCTACAGCTACTGTCCTTGCTTCATTATTGGTAATACTTCCAACAAACCAGTCCTCGCCGCTTCTTCTTGCAACCGTTACAAATTCACCAACAGCGCCATCCAAAGCTTTGGTATCGTCCCAAACCGTTTTAACGTTATCAAAAAATTCAATCTCCGGTTCTCCGTTATACATCGTTGGATTATCGTACCAATACAAAAACTGCAAGGGACTATAATATATCGCCGCCAACGCTAACTGGTGTGCATGTGTGGTTTTAATGCGATTGTTGTAATAACAAATGGTGTAATCTCCGGCGCCGGCAATAAACCTTGTGAACGGCAGGATTGTATTGTGCGTGGCATCGGGCATTTCTTCATTGCCTCTTATACCTTCCTGCGTTAATAAATTAGGATAGGTACGACTAAAACCGGTAGGACGATATTCATCATGAATATCTACAAGCATGCCATAGTCCGCACACTTCTTTACAGCATTGTGCAGCCAGGTGCTCCATTGCTGGTTACCAATCTGCACAAAACCAAATTTGATTCCCTTAATGCCCCATTTCTTTAATACGGGTAATAAAGAATCCAACTGCTGGTACAATGCCCTTTGGTTTACATATACAAATATTCCAATTCCTTTTTCTGCTGCATATTTTGTGAGTGCAGGAAAGTCAATGTCCTTATCCGGCCGCACTTTAGTAGCATCTGAGCTCATGCTCATTTCAGGGCCATACCAGCCTGCATCAAGGTGGACATACTGCAACCCACGCTGCTCTGCAAAGTCAATACAGTCCCTCGCTTCAGCCTGGCTCAGCCCCGAGCGTATCACTTTTCCGGGTTTGATCCATGAAACGTCTTTTATCTTATTCTCAGGGTTCAGGTTTAAAATGATATGGTTGTTATTGATCAGATCAACCGGTCGTTCGGCTGCCATTATCACCCGCCAGGGTGTATTGTAGGGGGTAATGACATCAGCGCTTGCATACATTGACAGTTGAAGCGCATTTATTTTTGTTTTGTTTAAAGCAAACTTACCTCTTGTATAAGTTATCATATTCGCTTCTGCCAGAGAAACTGTCAATCCGTTTTTTAACTTTAAAGTGAGGGGACGCTCCGCTTCGTCTTTCCAGTTTTTTAATGGCAGTAAATTAACGGGTCCCTGTGCCCAGCTTTCATGGTAAGCCAGGGTTCCTTCGGGTAAAATAAACTGGCTTTGCTCTCCCGTAATGTGTAAGAACAGTCCGTTCACAGCTTCGGGAAAATGATATCGAAAAGCAATCCCTTCGTTATAAGCCCGTACTTCTACATTCACATAATAATACCTTCGCTTGTCGTAGCCGTGGCTCATTTCTCCTGCCTCTTCGCTTCCTTTTCTAAACTTTAATACCAATTGTTTGTACTGATCTTTCATTAAAGAACGTTCTCCGTAAACAGGCATCCACGTCGTATTTGCTGATAAGGTATCAACACCTGTCAGTTCAAGGTTGTCGCCCCAGTATTTTAAAGTATCATTTGGTATACCAAGAGCTGATTCAAACAGGCGGTTTTCTATTAATATACCTAATTCCGACTCAAGGATCACTTCCTTTCCCTTAAAAGAAACGGTATAGTACATTTGCTTTGTGCTGTCTTCCTTTTTCTTTTGGCAGAAAGAAAACCGGTAGTTGCCGTCAGGTGAGGTCAAAACGTTTTCGGTTCCGGCTACAACTCCCTGGGAAAATAGCCGGGAGGAAACAAAAAAAAAGGAAAGTATTAGTAATATCCTGTTCATATTTTTAACTGCTTTGATTTGTTTCCTGTAACTTTTTCAGTCGCAGTAAAGCTTCTATATAATAATAATCCGCGTAGATGATTGAAGCATCAATTTCTCCGCCGTTGGGCTTGTGACCGGTTGAATGCAGCAGGAACGCATCGTTTGTATCGCGGCTTTGATATTTTTCTGAAGAGAGTTCCTGCAACATCTTTTCCGCTTTATCCCTGTATGCTTTTGCTTTGGCAGTATCCCGCACTTGTGTAGACAGTTCCAGCAAAGCAGATGCTACTATAGCGGCTGCGGATGCATCGCGGGGTGCATCTGGAATAGCGGGGTCATCAAAATCCCAATAGGGGATCAAATCTCCGGGTAGCCGTTGCAGGTAGATATCGGTAACCTTTTGCGCAAAGTCGAGGAACCGTTCCTCTTTGGTTTCCCGGTATACCATTGTATAGCCGTAAATAGCCCAGGCCTGCCCCCTTGCCCACATGCTGCTGTCGTTCAAGCCCTGGTGAGTGATGGCTTTTACTCTTTTACCTGTTGCCGTATCGTACACCACTACATGGTATGATGAATAGTCGGGGCGAAACTGGTTATGCATGGTTGTTTCCGCATGTTTTACCGCTATGTCGTACAACGATCTGCTTCCGCCATTTTTTGATGCCCAGAATAACAGTTCAAGGTTGATCATATTATCCATGATGGTGTTATGGCGCAACGGCCAGTCTACCCCGGGCACTTCACGCGGCCATGATAAGATAGTGCCGACTTTTGGATTAAATAATTTTGAAAGTGTATCTGCCGCACGCAGTAAGATGTTTTTATACGCTGCGTTTTGTGTTAACCTGTACCCGTTTCCTATGCTGCAAAACACCTGGAAGCCGAGGTCGTGATCTATGGCTGCTGAATCAACCAACGGGTATAATGCCTGCGAAAACGAATCTGCCGCCGCTTTCAGCCCACCTGTTTTTGCATATTCGTAGGTATACCAGAGTGTGCCCGGCCAGAAGCCGCTTGTCCAGTCGCGGTAGCCCACAAAACGCCATTGCGTGCTGCCATTGGCAATACTACGGGGCAGTTGATGGGTATTGTGCAAACCGGAAAGGGTTTTCTCTACCTGCGTAACACAGTAGTTGAGGTTGGCATCGCCGCCTTCCTCTTTTTTTGTTGCATTGCAGCCTGCTATCATCAGTATAGCACCCGCAACAATGATATAGCTCCTGATTGATTTCATTGTATACATACTTCGTTAAGCTCAAGTTCGCCAATTCTGCGCTAAATATGATATTAAACCGGTACAACGCTCTTTGGCGGAGCGCTGTACAAGCTTATTTGCTATTGCCAGCCCGGGTTTTGTTCAAGACTGTTATTCAGCGAAATTTGTTGTGTTGGTATAGGCAACAGGTAATTTTTATCTGCCCACGTTCTGCCGGTTTGCAGTCTCAATAATCCATTTACTACCTGGCTGCTGATGCCCGGCCACCTGGTTTCCCATTGTGTGCCCGTCCATGTAATACCATTGATATCCTGGGGCATTTCTGTTTCAGCCGTTTTCCAGCGTTTAAGATCGTCAAGTCTGAAGCCTTCAAAAAATAATTCTATATTTCTTTCGCGCCTTATTTCTGTACGCATATCAAGCCCATTGTCTTTCACCAAAGCATTGCTCAATTTCGGCATTGTGGTGTTTACCCTGTTGCGAACAAGATTCAAAGATTTATCTAAATCAGCATCGCTGATCATCTCATTTTTTTCAAATACCGCTTCGGCATAAGTAAGCAATACTTCTGCATAGCGTATTACCGGGTAATCGTAAGCTTCTTCATTATCATTCAGCCTTCTTTCCGTACACCATTTCTGCGGTCCGTAACCGGAATTGGAAGCGCCATTATGCACTCCTCTTGAGTTAGCGATATCTGCTGCATCGCCAACCCATGTAACTCTTGAGCCGGGATTCTCATTGTCCCAATAATAATTGCCATCAATCATCCATGTATACTGCATCCTGTTATCACGATTATTATATTCCGAGCGGGTAGTAGCATACCCCTGGAACAAGGGCGATACAGTAACGGGCAATCCATCCTGGCACAAATACATATCCATCATTTTTTTACTACCCCAAAAAACATTGTTAAGACAGGAGTGGGTGACGTTCATGCGTATTTGCCTTTGTGTGAAAGAATACCTGTTTGCCAGTATATATTCTTTATTAGCGGATTTGCCAATACCTGCCGGGTTTGATTTCTCGTCTTCTAAAATAAACATATATTTCTGTGCGGAATCGCCCAATGCGGCCGGTGCAAATAACTGGTACTGCCCGCTGCCGATCACCGCATCGCTGTTACTGATCGCTTTGTCTAATAGCGTACTTGCACGGGAGCCATTGTTCCTGAATTTTTGCCAGGTACCTTCATACAATGCCACCCTTGCCAGGAATGACTGCGCTGCTCCTTTACTTACGCGACCTTTGTTAGCAGCAGCAATATTGCTTTCCAATGGCAGCACTTCAATAACTTCTTCCAGCTCTTTCACTATAAAATCAGCTATTTCGTCCCTGGTGTTCCGCGGCGCCTGCAATTCTTCTGAGCCTACGCTAAGTGGTATGGTAACCAATGGCACACCACCAAACTGCTGCAATAAATCAAAATAAATATATGCTCTGAAAAATTTTGCTTCTGCTACATACAGCGCAATATCTGCAGGGTTAGGATATTCTGCCGCTTTGCTTATAAGGTAATTCATTTCACGGATCCTGCTGTAAGCGGTATTCCAGTTATTATCTGTTAAGGGTATTGTGTTTTGCCCGCTGCTGAATAGATTATTTCCGTCTCTTGTGATTATCAGGTCTGCACGAATATCAGCATGCGGGTTATCATTCAGGATATCAGCAAAGCTTCTCTGATAATTATAAAAGGCATTGGCTGCAAGTTTAAACTGGTCTGCCGTTTTCCAGTAATCAGCATCTGATATTTCGTTAATGGGTTTTAAATCCACCAATTTATTACAACTGCTTATTAATAGTGCTGATGCCAGTATTAACGGGGAAATATATTTATTAATAGACTTTTTCATCATACTTTTTTTAAAAGTTAAAAGGTTACGTTTACGCCAAAAGTGAGATAACGATAGAAGGGATAACGGTCACTGAAGGTGCTCTGGTTATTGTTATTCCCATCTCCTGTATTGGCAACGTTGCGTGAAGCTTCCGGATCCCAGCCATCGCGGATTTTCGAGTGCTCCCACAAATCATTTCCTGAAAAATATATCCTGAATTTTTCAATGCCTGCACGTTTGGTAAGTGTGGCAGGCAACGTATATCCTATCACTATATTTTTTAACCTGATATAGGCGCCATTTTCCGCAACCCAGTCTGAAGGATAATAATTGTAGTTATTGATGGTTCCTGTAGAGGAAACTCTCGGCAACCACGCATCCGTACGTTCAGGCGTCCACCACTGGTTTACAAAAGCCTCGTTCTGTGCCTGGTACACAACAGCACCGGGTATGCGCCAGTTTCCATCCCGTATGATTGTTCTTTTACCTACACCCTGAAAAATAACTGAAAAATCGAAACCATTCCAATCAATGCCGCCATTAAACGCGTAAGTGATCCGTGGGTCATTGGTACCAAGATAAACCGCATCTTCAGGGAATGTAATCTTGCCATCACCATTTACATCCTTAAACATATTGTCTCCCAGCGCAAGCCGTCCATTAGCCTGCGCATTAGCCGCACCGGACGGCATACCAATATTGTTGCCGGTAATAAACGTCCTGTAATCATCTAATTCTTTTTCCGTTTGAATTCTGCCGTCATACACCAGCCCGAAAAAAGCATTCAAAGGATAACCTTCCACTGCACTGTTCATTCCACGATTATTTGAACTGATGATTTTCTGACCACCAAAATTTACCAGTTTTGTAGAATAGAATGAAAGGTTACCTCCGATCCTGTATCGCAGTTTACCAATCACGTCAGACCAGTTAAGAGATGCCTCCCATCCTTTTGCATTTAGCTTGCCATTGTTGCCCGCAGGCGCGTTAGCACCCAATACGGCAGGGAAAGTACGGGCAATAAGCATGTTATCATTTTGCTTCCAGAACATTTCGGCAGAGCCGGACAGCCGGTTATTCAGCACCGTAAAATCAAGACCAAGGTTGGTTGTCTGCACCCGCTCCCAGGTTCTGTCAAGAGCAACAAGACCTCCTGGCGTTACTCTTACTGCAGGCGCGGAGCCAATTATCGGATACCCGGCATTGGTGGCGCCCGGCGAAAATCCAAGATTCAGTAATTGTATATAATCATAAAGCCCTATACCGTTTTGGTTACCCACATTACCCCATGATGCACGCAATTTCAGGTCGTTGATAAAACCGACATTTTCCATAAATTGCTCCTGCGATATACGCCAACCACCGGATAACCCGTAAAAAAGTTTCCAACGATTGTCTGCATCAAACTTTGAAGAACCATCGTAACGTCCGTTAATTTCAAATAAATATTTATTCCGGAAAGTATAATTCAGACGCCCGAAATAACCGGCCAATGCATAATGATTTTGTGCTTCACCTACGGTTTTGGTAGTTGGGTCGCCATAGCTTGAATTCAATGAAGGCGGCACTCCTGGCACTACGTCCAGCGTTCTTGCCTGGAAGGCATTGTATTCGTCACGCTCATATTGAGTACCCGCCATTGCACGAAAATCATGATCACCTGCAAATACCTTGCTGTATTCAAGATATGCGTTCGCGTTATAATAAGATTCTCTTCTTGCAGCACGTTGATAGAAACTCCTGCCGCTTCCCGAGGGCGACAGGCTGGAAACAAGCGTTGTTCCGGCATAATCGTACCAGTTAATTAAATTTTCCTGGGTGCGATAATCTGTATTATGAAAATAATAGCCTGCAGAAGCTACAGCTTTAAGGTTGCTGATAATATTATAAGTAAGATTGAAATTGGTGTTGATACGCGCATTATATTCTTTTGCATCGCCGCCAAAATTTGCAATCGCAACGGTTGAAGCATTCCCGATACCAGACCCCCATACATATGGTAAACCGGTAGCGCCAACACCGGATGGTGGCAAGCCGGGCTGGATGCCATTGTTTAAAACAGCGCCTATATTGGAAGGTTGAATGATATCGTTCTTTTCAAGGGATATATTACTTTCCAGCTTCAGTTTGCTGCTGATCTGGTAATCATGCGTAAGCCGCACATTGTAGCGCTTATTGGAATTATTGCCTACTTTCAAAAGGCTGCCATCATCAAGATATCCTAATGAAATGCGATACCCGGATCTTTCTCCTCTTGAAGAAACGCTAAGCTGATGCTCATTGGATGTTGCGCCGCCCCAAAGATAATCCTGCATGGTTCCCGGGAAGAAGGCAAAGTCTTTTACATCGGTAAAAAAACCGGTATTAGATAAGCCAAGCCCGGATAACGCGTCCGCGGCTTCTGTGTTGGTTAAAACGGTTTTACCATTTTGGGTTGCATATTCCATCAGTTTTCCATAACGATACCACAGGTCAGTAGCTGCAAAGCCGTCTGTTGTTCTGACTTCTGCCATCATCGGCCCCCAGCCATATACATCGGTAAGCTTAGGTTGCAGGCCAATTATTTTTTTAGATACTGATCCGTTGTATTCAATTACGGCGCGGCCCGATTTGGCTCTTTTGGTGGTGATTATCACCACCCCACCTGCTGCCCTTGCTCCATAGATTGAGGAAGCGGCGGCATCTTTCAAAAAAGAAATATTATCAATATCGGCAGGGTTGAATGAGTTTAGTGCAGAAGAATTTGGCAGGGTCAATCCATCTACGATCACCAATGGTTCCGCACCATTTACTGATGAATTACCGCGCACCAGGAAATTCCATGCTTCCCTTCCCGGCTGTGATGAGCTGCGCGTAATGGTAACACCCGGCACCTGTCCCTGCAGGGCAGCAACAGGACTCGCAATGGGACCGCGATTCTGGAAGGTTTTGGCATCAACAGTAGATATCGCTCCTGTGAGCGATCCTTTTTTGCGGGTTCCAAACCCAACCACTACCACATCACTCAATTGCGTTCCTTCATTCTCCAGTTTAATATCTATTTCATTTTGGGCGCCTGTTTTCACTTCTAATGTTTTGTAGCCGATGCTACTGATAACCAGTATTGCATTACTTCCAGCCCCAATTGAAAATTTTCCCTGGTCGTTGGCAGTTGTTGAAGTTCGTGTACCCTTAACTGAAATAGTGGCGCCCGGCAAAGGCGCAGACGTTTTGGAATCAGTAACGGCGCCCGAAACTGTTCTGGTTTGGGCAAAAATCGCATTGGCAGACAGCAGGAATATTGCAGTTGCAAGCACTGCTATTCCTCCCGGCAGTCGTTTAAACCTTCTCATACCTGTTAGTTTTAAATGATAAAAAATGTTGAATGGCATATAGAGTATTTTTGCTTTTATGATTTTATTGATGACTTTCTTATGATGAGGTCTGTAGATAATATAATTGTTTGAGGTTTATTCAATTTACCATCGCCGGAAAGAAGACCAAGCAACAGCGTAGTTACATTTTCGGAGATTGCTTTAACCGGTTGCGATACTGCTGTAATAGAAGGGCTGAATAACGCAAAATTGGTGTTGTCATCAAAACCTACAACACCAATATCATGGGGAATATGCAAACCCAACTCCTGGATTGCTTTAATTCCGCTTACAGCCAGGTAATTGGTAGCAAAAAGAATTGCATCTGTTTTATCCTCCATAATGAATTTCTTTACTAATTCAGTTATTTCTTCCGGCGCTGTTTTATAATGTATCTTTAAACAACGCTTTACAAAACCTGCTTCTTTAATTGCTTTGTTATACCCTTTTAAGCGGTCTTTCATTTGACCCTGCTCAGAATTAAGCGTAACTAAGGCTATACTTGCAAACCCGTTTTCAACAAGATGCCTGGTGGCCTTGTATGCACCTTCTTTATTATCAACAATCACATTGGTAGTAGGAACTCCGGGAAAAAAGCGATCAAAAACAATCACAGGTTTTGATTCCTGCAATAGTTCGGATATTTCAGTTTCTGTTTCCGGGGCAGGCGCTATAATGTAGCCGTCAACTTGCCTTTCGTGAAATATTCTAAGTAATTCTTTTGCCTTTTCAGTATTGTTATCTGTGCTGGAATGAAAGATTTTGTAGCCTTTTTTGTAAAGATTGTCCTCAACTATCCTGGCTATGCTGGAAAAAAAAGGATCTGATATATCTTCAACAAGCATTCCTATAATCATGCTCTTGCCTGTTCGCAGGCTTTGCGCAATCTGGTTTGGACGATAGCCTGTTTTTTTTACATGAGAGAGAATGCGCTGTTCAAGCTTTTGACTGATTTTTTGTTCTTCTGCTTTTCCATTCAGTACAAATGAAACCGCAGTGGCGGAAACATCAAGCTGACGGGCAATATCGCGTATAGATACTTTCTTTTTCATACCGGCAAAACAATCTTAAATCTTTAATGCCTCTAAAGCATTTCAAAAAATTAATCGTTATTTCGACACTTAATTTTTAACAAAACTATATTTCTAAAACTAAATCGGTTTAGTTATTTGTGCAAACGTTGGCATTACATGAAAAGGGTTTACCTTAGAATGAATATTATTATAAGGAATTATGCCATAATGAAATCAGAATCAATTACCATTAAAGACATTGCCAAAGCATTAAACCTTTCGTTCTCTACTGTATCGAGGGCTTTAAAAGACAGCTATAAGATCAGTGAGCCTATCCGCAGGAAAGTGCGGGAATATGCAAATGAGCATCATTATAAACCTAATCTGCTTGCGCAAAGCCTTCGTGGTAATAAAGGCAGGAGCATTGGCTTGCTGTTGCCTGCCATACCAAACAGTTTTTTTTCGGAAGTGATCAGTGGCATTGAATCTGTAGCCAATGAAAAAGATTATAAGCTTATCATTACCCAAAGTCTTGAATCGTACGACAAAGAGGTAAGGAGCTTGTCTTATCTCTCCTGGCATTCAATAGACGGGCTTATTGTTTCTGTTGCTGCTGAAACAACCAGCTTTGAACATTTCAAAGCTTTACAGGAAAAAGGAACGCCGGTTGTATTTTTTGACCGGATAGCAAATGATATCAATACTCATTCCGTAACTACAGATAACAGGGGGGGCGCTTATAAGGCTACTAAACATTTAATTGAACAGGGATACAGGAGGATCGCCCAGATTACAAGCCCTCCCGCTCTCTTTATTACCACTGAACGACTTGCCGGATATAAGGAAGCCCTGCAGGAAGCCGGAATAGCATTCAATGAAAATTATATTAAGTATTGTGATCATGGCGGTATGGATTTTAATGAAATACAAACCGCAACCGAAGCCTTGCTGGCAGCAACACCTGCACCTGATGCAATTTTTACCGCATCAGACAGAATCACCATCGGAACATTAACTGTTTTGCATAAACGAAAAATGAAGATCCCTGAAGATATTGCAGTTATCGGCTTTTCAAATTTCAGCGCCCCGGAAATTTTTAATCCGCCGCTGACTACAATAAAACAGCCTGCATTCGAGATGGGCAGACAGGCTATTGAACTACTCCTGCAATTGATTGAAAGCAAAAGGCCAATCAAGCAGTTTGAGAAAAGGGTGCTTTCGGCAGAATTGATCGTCAGGGAATCCACCGGAAAAAATAAAAGATTTTACACTGGTTAATGTGTTTGTTTGATGAGGACCATCGTGAACATGCGCAGTATATGACTTATGTTTTCTGTTTCATATAGTTTGATGATACGAAAAGTTCATAGGTATTCACATTCTATATCGCTATTTTCAGTATAAATTCTCCTTTGAATGTCCATCTGCTGTAGCTTTCATAGATCTGAATCTTATTCTGTATGAGGCTGGGGTTGGATACTAACTTCCCGTTCTCTGTTCATCGCCTGTTGCGACGCAATCCGTTCATCGTTCCTGTCGCTATGGAGCATTTACCTTTTGATTTTACTTGCAGGCGCAGTCCCACAAGTGTTCGAAACCTGAAATTTACTCAAGAGGTGCAGCGCACCTTAATCTTTGTAGCTGATTATCATGAACGTTTTTTAGCCGCAGAGCGGCGAAATATTTTTACCCACTAAAATGATATTCCGGTGCGCTGCACCTTGCATCCACGGAATCAATTGTCTACAAATATACCGCCGCGCTGCGGCTGAAAGCGGTTATTGTGAAAGGTTTCGAACACTTGTGGCGCAGTCCTTCTGCCTGCGTTGAGCCACTGCACCCGGACTTATTGCGGATAAAGATCAGGCAGGTGTAATTGTAATCTGTTTGGTATATCGGTAATTACTCCTGCCTGAACATTATCCGGGTGTCCATTCTTTGATTATTGTTATTCATTATACCTGGTGACGGACATCGAAGATATTGCCTTATACACACCAATGCATCTCTGTTCCCGGTGCAAGCATAGCATCGTTCGTTAGCCCTTTTTCATAAAAAACAACTCATACCCCAGGTCAATCTTATCGTATATTTTAAACCCAAACTTTTCGTACCAGGGAAGATTCCGGGTAGTTGATGTTTCCAAACATATTGTTCTCTCTAAATCGTTTGCTCTTTTTATAAGTTGCTTTAACATTGTACTGCCAATTCCCGTTCCTTGTGCTTCTTGTGCTGCACCAATAAACCACAGGTAATATAATAGTGAATCCGGCTGCGTCTTCTTCACAATCGACTCTCTTTTCATTACCATTGAAATCTTTGCTAACCCTATTACTTTAATTACGAGTTTAATATCCAACCAAATAGTATGAAGGTTCGTTTTCTTTTTTTCAGGAAGCAACACAAGTGCGCAGCCTTTCTTATCTTCAGAAATAAATACTTCGCCGTAATGGTAGCACATTTCAAAAGAGTAGTTCATTAGCGATTTGATTCTTTTATTCCTTTTGAAATCTTGCCTGACTATATAATTAACACTCTTATTGTTTTCAAATGATTTAAAAAGCAGATTGACTACTGCTGCTTTATCCATTAATGTGGCTCTATTCATTCAAGCAAATTATGCTGACAGGTATCTGTATATAAGCTCTCCTGCAACATGCCTGCCAAATACCCCTTTTGTTTAGTATTTCCTATACAGAATAATGACAGGCTGGTTAGAAAGTATACAATTACAAAATCAGCCCCTGTAGAAACAGGAGCTGATACCAAAACTAACTGCTTATGAAAAACTTATTGATTGAGCAACAAAGATAACATAACATACACCCTTACCATTTACTATTTTGGTAAATACATCTACCTCTACCTGTGTTTATATTTACCGGGTTGCTTATAATCCTTTTTTCCCTTCTGCACAGTAGGGTTCGGTTTTTATCTGTTTCCCTATTTATACAATTCATTAATCCTATAGCGGTTTCATCGCCGAACACAAAGTGATGCCTGAAAGCCGGCAATACCGCTTTTATCCTTCGCGCATTTTCAATCATCTCTATTTAATATTTTCTAAACCAATAAGAGAGATTGTTTTTTCGATATCGCTCAAATATTTCTCCAGCACATTTTTGTCTACTTTTCCGTCTGCCAGCAAAACAGACAACTTGTTTTCTATTGCTGAGTCTATCAGTTCGTCATAAGGCTTTCCAACACCAAGTTTCACGGGCCATAATTCGGATTCTGCTATCTTTCCTTTCGCAACCTGATATTTTCTTTTTCTTATCGCCTTTACGGCCAGCATCAGTTTTGTTTTCCGGTAAAGTTCCCGTCCTATCTGCGCGCCCTCAAACGGCAGAATCTCAACATTATTCAGTACAGACTCCGCCTGCTCATATTCATTATTAGCTATCAGGATTTTGGCATAGATGATTGCCGACAAGTAATGGTTTTTGTGCTGCTTATAAAAAGGCGTTATTACATTCCGGGCATTCTTATGTTCTCCGGCTTGCATATAAGTTTCCGCCAAGCGATGAACATACCTCCATTCCGCAGGCGCTAAGGCAATCGCTTTGTTCAGATCTTCTATTCTGCTCTTTTCGAACAGTTGTGAACGAAGCGCGTAAAACGGGGCGAAGGCGGGATTTTCATCATCAATGGACAATATCAACTCCTTAGCCATACCAATATTATTGCGGAACAGGTGAATCAATGACATAAAATATACCGCTTTCCAATCCCGTTTTGTTGTATTGGCCCATTGAAAAACCTCCATGCTTTCTTCCCTGAAAGGGAACACAAAATGGGGGTCGGATTTTTGAGCTTCATGCAACAGGTACATCGCATTTTCCGATCTTCGCTCAATAAAAGCAAGCCAGTAGCGGCATTCAGGGTTACCCGGGGACACCCGGAGTAAACCGGAGCTTCTTTCAGGGAACCCGAGTGTGTAGTACCAGATGCCAAGTTCCAGGTATACCTGTTCAGGCATTTCCTTCTTTATAAGATTGCTGAAGTCTTTTAATTTTTCAGCATTTTTTTGCATAAAATAATCTTCAAACAGGAGAAAATAGTTGAGCGGATCGAGCTCCTTTATCTGCTTCTTTATGGCTTCCTTCTTTTGCTCATGCCCTGAAACATCGTACAACAAAAAGATCAACTGTAATCCTTCTATATTGTACCTATTGTTAACCATACTTTTCTCCGCATATTCAATCGCTTTGGCATACTTCTTATGACGGAGATAGATCCTGCTTATCTCGGTGAACGCAGCGCTTCTGGCTGAAGGAGTAAGTGCCGCTATCTCGAAGCCATCGAGTGCATCGGCAATCTTACCTGTTTTGAGCGCCGAACGTCCATATTCAAAATTAGCTTCAGGATCATAGGTGTCGATAGACAATGCCCTTTTCGCATAGATAAACGCGGAGTCATAATTCATACGATGATATTGCAGGCGAGCCATCTCCGTGAGTGCGGGTACAAAAAGGGGGTCTTTCGTTAAAGATTCCTTCATTGCCGCTTCACTCTGTTCATACAGCCGCATACCCGACAAATCCCGTCCCTTCAAATAAAGACCGTACGAACTGCTTGGGTCAAACAAACTGTCTGTTTTTACTGGTCGTTGCAAAACATCATCTTCCTTACTCCATATTTCCGACTGACCTAATAGAATGCGATGAACAGGCGCTGAGTCGCTTTTACGCTTTGTTATAGAATAGGGAATGGCGATATCCAACGACACGGCTTCACTGAACAACTCATTACCGCTTTTGTCAAATCCCTTCAGTGTGTCTGTGATTTTTTGTAACGGAGAGATAAAAATACTCACTATACTTTCTTCCTCTTTCAGGTTTACAACCCCCTCTAAGCACACATGTCCAACACCTCCTGTTTGTTTGAACGGAAACCAGTATTCATTCCATGTATCGGTTGCGTAAGGAACAAACCCTATTTGTTTAAAAGGGGTAAGACTGCTGACAGGATAATTTTGGTTGAACAACCTGCCGCTTTGAATTTCCACATATTGTTCGCCTTTATCGGATAAAAGGTCTTTCCATATTTCTCCCTGCCCGGAAGAAGCCCAGAGAAATATTTTCCTGCCTGGCTTTTCATCCCTGTTGGTGTATTGCATTACGCCAAAATTCTCTGTGGGCCAAAAAGCACCGAAATAAGGTGTTCTGCGCCCTAATACATGATAAGACTTATCCTCTCCGAAATCATTGCCTGCAACCAATGACAAGTCTTTATTCCTTTTTATATCAAAGGGCCAGTCATAAGCCGAACCATCATGTTCAAGAGAATGCGTTCCCCTGTTTACGAGTGAAAGGTCATTGGTACGCAATACGCCGGCATTCACCCAGTTGTAATAGGGTTGTGTGCCGGAAGTCTTATTATGCCAGAAGGATCGTGTGGTAAACCATCCCTTATCTTTAGGCAGGTTGATTTCTACGGTCCAGGATGTTCTTGTGAGTAAATCCAGATCGTTTATGAAACAGCTTACGCTGCCGTCCTCATTCGCCCTTGTTAAATAATTCACGGGGAATGCACAGCTTGGTGCATGCCCCATAACGCCGTAATTAAATTCAATCCCCCCGGAAGTCCATGGACCCCGCAAGGAAATATCCCTGAATTTTACCACATTGTTGCCGTAAAACAGTTCTTTCCCGCTGGTTTTGTCAATAACAGACCATATCTTACCTCCGATTTCAGGAAATATCTTTATGATCAGAAAATCATTCTCCAACTCTGCCACCGTCCATGTTTTTTCGTTGGCTTTATTTGAAAAGCCATCATAACGATAATAGGGATAAATACTACCAAAAACAGGAACCGGATCCGGATCAGAAAAAGCATAGGTCTTATACGCTGTCTGACTTATCTTTACCCGGGCGTTATTCTGAGCGCTCAACAGGAATGGGAATATAAGTCCCGGCAGTGATAATAATATTCTTGTTTTAATATTCATAGTATAATGCTTGATAGAGCTTCCTTCTTTTCATCCGTCTTAAGCACGACATTCTGTATTTGAATTGCACCGGCAACCAGATTTTCTTATTTACTTTCCTTTTCCAGAAGGTCAGCCAATACTGCAGGCATTGTCATTTGCGGGTTATGGTCT
This sequence comes from Chitinophagaceae bacterium, assembly GCA_019638615.1. Classification (GTDB taxonomy): domain Bacteria; phylum Bacteroidota; class Bacteroidia; order Chitinophagales; family Chitinophagaceae; genus Agriterribacter. Next base: position 70,260 of record JAHBTL010000009.1, read on the forward strand.
GCCTGCATGGTAACCACCTTCCATCCCCGTTGCTTTGCCCGTTGGGCAAAAAAGTAAAAATGGTCTTTCTCCGGGTGCCTTAGGTCATCTGCTGTGAAGATATAGGTAGCAGGCAGTGCCAGGGCAAGCGAGTTTCTCCATTTTACCGGGGTGGTGAAGGTTTTGAGCGATTGGGGTACGTCATGAGGCAACGGATCGTCTTTACTGATCCAGTTGGGAATTACGAAACCGTCTGTTGATTCATGCTCAGGCCCTTTTTTGCCATCCGTGCGGGAGGTGATCACGCTTTCCCCGTCATTGGGTACAATAGCATCGAGGTAAATCAATTGTTTGATCCGCCCGGGAATGCTGTCTGCAACGCCGGTAATTACTGCTCCGCCAAAACTATGCCCTACCAGGATGATATTGTGGAGGTCTTCATAAAGCACCGTATTAACTACATCCAGAACGTTGGTTTGGATCGTGATATCCGGGGAGCCTAAATGCGAGCGCTCACCTAACCCGGTAAGTGTTACGCGATAAACATTATTGCCCTTTGCCCTCATAATGGAATCTACTTTTTTAAAAGACCATCCGCCGCCCCAGGCGCCATGCACAAAAACATAGGTGTTTTGCTGTGCAAAGATTGTTACACTTAAAAGCGTTACGAGTATGGTAAGAAGGAAATATATTTTTTTCATTGTTCAGCTATTTTCAAAAAATTCATTTTTTTCAACAATTACATCGTCTGTGTGTGTGCTGACCCGGGTTTGAAGATCAGGAATACCTGGTTAATTCTCTTCCAGCGCTGTTAATATCTCTTTTCTGGTTTTTCTGAAATTCCAGATGCTTGTATCATAGAGATCGAATTTATATACCATCACGTCAATGATCTTTTTTGCCAGCGTAGGATTTTTTGCTTCCAGCATTTTTAGCAATGTATAGTCATTGATACCATCGCGCATGGCTTCCAGCCGGATTGAGCTATATAATTTGTGATCGCCGGGATATACGATCCACGAATCGCCGGCCGGCAACAGGTTACCGGTAGGACTGTTGATGAAGGTGGTTTCCGCAAAAGGGTCGTCTGTCCACCAGTTGAAGCCCCAATGCAGATACCCGTCAATATCGTATTTATAATTGATCCAGTGCAGGAGCCTTGTTTTAATAAGCGGAAGGTCGATAAAACGATTGGCATAATTGCCCCTGGGCCACAAACAGGTATAGAACCAGACCTCATTGCCTGCCTTCTTGCGTTCCTGGTAAAAATCATAGTCTTTGTTCAGCAGGTCCAACTGCGGCACCCACAAGTCGAGTGTTTCTGCAAGATCTGTATTGTGGCATGCGTCAGCGATCCGGATATCGGGCACAAGAGATTTAACATAGGTGGCAATGTCTATATACGATTGTCTGTTTTGCTCAATGGGCTCATCGGCAATATGCTGGTAATATGTATTCCACCAGCCTTTTTTCTTCAAATGTGGCACCAAAGCCCTGAAGAACTGCGCATAGAAGTTTTTGGCGCGCATATCCTGGATAGGCAGGCGCAAAAAGGTAGTGGTGTCCCGTCCCGGTTCCGGCACCAGCACTATATAATTGCTCGTCCAGTCTGTGGAGTGCCATCCGATCCACGCACCTTCCAGCATGGCAGACACACCGGCATTTTTGAAGATCTCAACCGTCTTATCGAAGCGGGAAAAATCAAAGGTATATTGATCTCCCTTTTTTTGGTAGATGGCCAATTCCAATGGTGATGCCAGGGCAACATTCGACCCGTAAGCTGCCATTTTTTCGGCCAATACTTTCAGTAATTTCCAGTACAGCTCACTATAGAGTTCTACAGCCTTCCCATTGTTCATCAGCCGAAGCTCTTTCGCTTCGAATGTGTACCAGTTTGCTATCTTCAGCCTTTGTTTTTCCAGTTTAACATTGTGCACATGAATGAGAAACGACTTTTTAAGGATTTCGTTACCGGTATTAATGCTGATATTGACCGGGTACGTGCCGGCTTTAGCCTGTTGGGGGATAGTAACTGAAATGTAGCAGGCTTGTGTCTGCCCGGATTGAAGCCTGATCGGATGCCCATCCAGGATCGGATCGGCATAAAAGCCAGAATTGGAAACAAGTCTGTCGAATGCCTGCTGGCTGTATTCTCTTCCTGCGCGTACATAGCCAACAGGAGCATACGAGACAATCGCATCAGGTAACCCCGGTACTTCCACCGCTAACTTTACTTCATCTTTATTTTGCACACTTCGTAATACCAACTGTGTGCCGGCTACTTCTCCTTTGGCCACATCAATCTCTTTAAAGGTTTCAACCGGAATAAACGTTTCCGGGAAAACTTTTTCTAAAGGGTCTGTCAGGATGGCTGATACCTGCGCATACGCGAATGAAAAAGGAAGTTGTCCGATTAACAGCAACAAAAGAGTGCCGATGTTTCCTTTCATGATGTGTTTTACTTTCATTATATTTTATATTTATTATTTCCTTTGCTACTTTAAAAGATTATCTAAAAAACCTAAAGATTTCGCATAATTTTTCGGTGTAAAGAATTGACCTGTACCATGACCTGCGCCTTCAAGTTAAAAGCGATTAGGATTGCTAAAAAGGCAACAGTTCCGGTCTCAATAATGTGTGCGATCTTCATTATCCATTTTTAATTTTAGAATGACATCCGGGAATTCCAATACAAAGTATCAGGTATCAGCCTCGTCCGGAGCCTGATCATGCAACCTGGTTAACCCACTCAACCAATAGATGGTCTGCATTATCTACAGATCTCCGGATATAGGAGGATGGGGATCGCATTCCAGGCGCGCAGCACGGAAGAATAGCGAAAACCTGAAATGCGCCACGGATCTCGTTTTAAAACCAGGATATGTAGTTAATATTAATAGCCTTTTTTCTCCTGCGCATCTTTTAACAGTTCATTATTATCAATAGCAGATTGAGGATACGGCAGTTTAACAAACTTTGACTGCCACACTCTTGTTTGAGCAACCTCATTCGAAATTGATATTTCTGTTTTCATAACATCTTCCGCAATATTCCAACGCCTGATATCAAAATAACGCTGTCCCTCACCGGCAAGCTCTATTCTTCTTTCATTTCGTATTAAATCTCTCAGTTTTTCTTTGGTATTATAAGTAGCCTGATCAACAGAAGGCATCCCGGCCCTGTCTCTTATTTCGTTTAACGCGTTGTAAATACTTACATCCGGCCCGTCGGCTTCATTTTTTGCCTCAGCATAAGTAAGCAATACTTCGGCATACCTGAAGAGCGGAAAACTCTGCCCCCCGACAAACTCAGGGAATTCATTGTACGCCGGATCTACCAATTTCCTCATATCATAACCGCTCGGAGAATTATCACCGCCACCGCTTTGCCAGCTATGTACATAGCTGGCGTTATACTCTTTCCAAAAATTTCCCGGGAAAAATATGGAAGCATATAATCTTGGATCCCTGTTTTTAAACTCGTTATAATAGGCGGGTTTGGGGTTATTGGGAAAGTCAAAATTTTCAGCTCTCGTTGCGGCGTTAAGTACCGGCGTCTTTGAACCATCCCACATCCAGTAAGCATCAACCAACGACTGAGTGGGTGCAAGTGAACTCCAGCCTCCCAGGGCAGGGGGTAAACAAAGGGTATTCATGCCATTCGTTTTCTCCTGGGAATATTGATAATTGGCAATAGCCTGGTATTGGGTTACCCAGATCAACTCGGGGTTGGCCGACTCTACAGCTTTATAATACATTTTCTGATAGCTACGCAAACCTTTGTAAAACCGCTCTCTCGCTGCGTTATCTGCAAAGGTTACAAATGTGCTGTAATCGTCATCATAATCGCCGGCGCTTAATGAACTTACTTTAAAGAGAGAATAATTCATATTCATGATGGTTTGCGCGGTAGCAGCGGCTTCTGTCCATTTATTGTAATATAATTGCACCCTTGCTTTAAGCGCTAAAGCGGCGCCTTTTGAAACCCGGGATATATCTGCAGCTATTTCCGGCAGATCCGGAATGGCAAGATCTAACTCTGCTACTATAAAATTAGTAATAACTTCTTCCTTTTCGGGAGCCAGATTTATTGCAGCTTTATCAGTTGACGTAACCAATGGAACATCGCCAAACATCCCGGTCAACAAAAAATAATTAAAGGCCCGCAGGAACCTTGCTTCTGCTTTGTGCTGCTTTTTTAAAGCATCGCCCATTGAAACATTATCAATGTTCTCAATTAATGTGTTGAACCGATTAATATATTGATAGTTATAATCGCCAAAAATACCGTTGACCAATTCCGCATTGATTGCCCCCATAGAAATGTTGGTTGCACTGCTTTCCCAGGGGTACTGGCAAATTATATTATCACTGGCCCCATCGAAATACCAATAATCATAAGCAAAGTATTGCGAGGCATGATAACAACCCATTAATGCTAAATCCGCATCACTCTGGCTTTTCCAAAACGTGGGAACCGATACTTTGTCTAAAGGATATTGGTCAAGATTTTTGGCACATCCTCCTAACAGGGATACGCTCAGTAACAAGCATACATATCTGATATATTTCATTTCAATTATATTTTTAGAATTTTAGATTCAGACCACCGGAAATTGTTTTTATGCCGGGATAGAAATCGCCTCTTGAGCTGGGCGATTCCGGATCAAAATCTTTCATTCTTTTGTCTCCCCGGATGGTAAATAAATTATTGGACGATAAATAAATGCGCAAGCCTTTAATGTGAAGCTTTTCAATCAGGTGTTCCGGAAACGAGTATCCTATTGTTATGGTTTTTACTCTGAAATAATCTGCATTGAATAGCCAGAAGTCAGACACCGCAAGGTTTTGAGTATTATTAGCACTAACTAAGACTCTGGGATATACTGCGTGTGGATCAGGGTTTTGAATGGTCCAACGTCCTTTTACATATTCTTTTACTCCTCCGCTATTAAAGAAAGCCTGTGATGCTTCCATTTCTAAATACACTTTAACATTGCTTACTCCCTGGCCAAAAGCTGATACATCAAAGTTCCGATAGCTTAAATTTATTCCTACTCCATATGTTGTATAAGGTACATCGTTTCCCACAGTGGTTCTGTCTAAAGCATTTACCACTTCATCCGGCACTCCTTTAGGTCCGCTCACGTCTGCGTATTTAATATCGCCGGGACCTGGTGCACCAATAGCGGATTGATCGGGCGAATTGGTAATATCTTCAGCGTTGGCAAATAATCCCAGGGATCTGTACATATAAAAATCGCCTACAGAACCGCCTACCTTGTATATGAATTTACCGTCTGGTTTATTGTCCAGTCCGCCCATATCCAAAATTTTATTTCGGATCGTGCTGAAGTTACCTGTTACAGTATAGCTAAGCCTGCCTATCTTATCGCTATAGTTCAATTGCGTTTCTATGCCCTTATTTGATATTTTCCCCACATTAACAAAAGGGGATGAAGTGTACCCTAATTCAACAGGGTTGGGTAACTGCAATAAAGCATCATATGTTAACTTGCCAAAAATGTCTATCTGCCCATATATTTTATTTTTGAAAAACGAGAAGTCAAGTCCCAGATTCTTTGTATCCACTTTTTCCCAGGTTAAAGTAGGATTAGGTGGCTGGCCGGGCCATATTCCTGTAACAAATACCCCGCCTATAGTAGCGGCAATACCTGTGGTCATAGCATCTAAATAATCGTAATAGCCAATATTGCTTATATCGCCTGTTCTGCCCCAGGATGCTCTGATCTTTAAAGTATTGATCCAATCGGCATTTTTTAAAAACCCTTCCTCAGATGCTACCCAGCTTAAGCCTACGGAAGGGAAATAACCCCAACGATGCCCTGGAGCGAACTGAGAAGACGCGTCGGCTCTGAATGATGCTTCTAATAAATATTTATCTTGGTAGGAATAATTCAAACGCGCAAAATCCGACAAAAATACCCTGCGCAATTTATTACCTCCGTTTGTTAAATCCGGGTTTACACTACCCCCTCCAATCACCCCCACGCTATTTGACGGGAAATCTGTACGATACCCACGCAATGAATTACTCCTGTTATCTTCATAGGATGCTCCCACCATTAGTTTAGCAAAATGATCACCCACTCGTTTCTCATAGGAGCCATATAGTTGTGACATCAAAAGAGAGGTATTCAGCCAGTTTTCATCAAGGCTGTTTTGTTGGGCTGAACTGACAATCGGCTCTTTTGTAAAAAAATTAATAACGGGATCCATGCGATTTTTGAACAGTTGATTTTCCCCATTTGCAAAATTGTAGGTGAGGGATCCGTTAAATTCCAATCCGGGTATGGGCTGCAATACTCCTTTAAGTGTACCATAAAACCTGTTGGTCATATCTTTTGACCATCCGCCTTCTTCCAGTTGCCTTATTGGGTTCCCGGCGGCATGTGTAGTGTTGATAGCTCCGCTTGTAATTGAGCCCCAGGCGCCATCGCTTTGCCTGATAACGGTTAAAGGTAATTTTCTATTTAGTTCCTGCCAGTTGAGGCTGCCACCATCGCTTTGTATTTCATCTCTTACCAGAGAAATGTTGGTTCCCACTTTAAATATCCTACTGACGCGGGTTTCCGTATTCGCTCTTAAAGAGTAGCGGTCAAGCCTTTTTCCGGGCAGCAGGGATCCCTGTTTCATATACCCGCCCGATAAAAAATACTTTGTTTTGCCGCCTCCCGAAACACTGAGCTCAGCCTGGTACAATGGTGCACTATGCCTTAATGTTTTCTTATACCAATTATTGTCAGGATACAGGTCAGGGTCTGATCCATTCTGAATTAATCTTAATTGTTCGTCGGTAAAAGGATGAGACTGGCCTGCATTGACAGCAGCTTCATTCCTTAAAATTGCATAATCATAAGAACCTACATACCTGGGTATTAACAAAGCTTTTTGAGAGCCGTAAGAAACATCGAAATCTATGACCATTTTTTCCCCTTGTCCTGTTTTGGTCGTTACCAAAACCACTCCGTAAGCTGCTCTTGATCCATATATAGCTGCAGCTGCATCTTTAAATACTGAAATACTTGCAACATCATTAGGCCTTATCCTCGCAAAATCCGAGGCGCTGACGGGTACCCCGTCTACAATATATAAGGGAGAAGATGTTCCAAAATTGCCCCTTCCTCTAATGTTGATACTACCGATATCATTTCCCACGTCCCCGGGTCTTGCAATAACAGCCATGCCAGGTACCATGCCCTGTAAGGTATTGGTTAAAGAGCTAGACGGCCGGTTCACAATTTTTTTTGTATCTATTGTTGATATTGCCCCGGTAAGATTGGCTCTTTTTTGTGTTCCATATCCTACCACTACTACCTCTTCATTTTGTGTAGCAGCAATTTTAAGAATGATGGTAAGAGATGACTCAGATCCAATTACTATTTCCTCTGCTGTATACCCTATTGCAGATATTTTCAATGTATCCCCTTCAACAGCTTCAATCAAAAAAACGCCCTGCACATCAGAAATTACTCCCCTCGCTGTACCTTTTATATTTACAGAAGCGCCGGATATTGGCTCTCCGAACTCATTTTGTACAGCTCCCTTTATCTGCTTATAGTTTTTCGATGTAGTATAGGGTTCATCAGATACGGATATTATCACCTTATTATTTCTTACAATTTTCCATTTTAAGTTAATTCCATTAAAAAGTTGAGACAATGTTTGATTAATACCCGCGTTAACGACGTTAATGGAAAATTTTTCCTGCAATGGAATATCATCACTGCTGTAATAAAAATGATATCCCGCCTGCTTCTCTATTTGTGTAAAAATCTCCTGAATGCTTATTTTATCAGCCTTCAAATTGATAACACCCTGCGCATAGTTATTAATAGCAGATACTTGTAATGAAAGCAGTAGTAATGCGATCGATAGTTTCATAATCAGTAGAGGTTTCCGCAGGTACACATAAGGTCCTGCAGGAAAAATGCTAACGCTTTTTCCCATAAATATGCAAGGTTTTAAGCAAGTGATCAAATGAGTTTAGAAATGATTATATGGAGTATGTGTCCGCATTCTCCATTTTAGTGAATAGGGTTTTAAGTCATCGGAAAATATTTAATCGTTAATAGATAATACAGCTTTTCTTCTTGTATTTTAATATTTAATCTGCAAAGCTGGTGCTTGTTAACAGAGCAACGTTTTTTATCATCTTCTCATTTATTAATGACGCCCAAAAAAGGATTTACCGTGAAAAGGATTTTTCCGGATCAGGAAAGATAAACCCTCAGGACTTCACGCAATTTCTTAAACGCAATGCGCATATGTGTTTCAACTGTATTAAGCGAGATATCCAAAATTTCAGCCGTCTGCTTATAGGTAAAACCATGTTCCCTGATAAGCCTGAACACCAGTTTACATTGAACGGGCAGCTTCTCAATAGCCTGCTGAATGCTTTTATCAAGTTCAACAGCGGCATATTGTTCTTCTGGAAAAACAGGGCTGTATCCGGAAACGTTCTCTTCATTTATTTCTTCAGTTGAAATATTCCGGCTTCTCTTTCTCAGTACATCGTAAGCCCTGTTTTGGGCAGACTTATAAAGATATAAAGTAAGGTTTTCAATATAATTAATTTGATTGCCCATTGTCCATACTTTCAATAATACATCAGATACCACCTCTTCAGCGTCTTCCTTATCATGTAAAATATGGGAACAAAAATTTAATAATAAAGGGTAGTAATGGAAAAATATCTTCCTGTAAGACTCTTCATCCTGTAAGTAAGCAAACCTGTTTTGCAAAAATAATATTTCATTATTGGTACTCAAGGCAAGAACATGTGCAAATTATAAAATGAAGCAGGTTTAGATAAATTTGTACAAACGATTGTATATGTAGGAAAAATACTGGTGGTTTTTCCATACATTTGTGAGGTTTTAAGCAAGTGATCAAACAAGTTTAAAACCCCTTAATGGAGAATGTGTCCGCATTCTCCATTTTTTGTAAATGATATTTTAAGTCATCGGCGAATATTTCATTATTAATAAATAATATAGTTTTTCTCTTCGTATTTATATTTAAAAGGTTTTACCATTTGCAGTATATCCAATATCGTATTTACTTCCGTATCATCAAAAACCCCTGTATATTTATAGGTCTTTAATTTGGGATTTTTAATACTTATAGTCACTCCATACCTGTTTTCTAACTGGGACGCAATATCAGAAAGGGGCTTATCTATAAATGCTATCTTTCCCTCCACCCATGAAGTTTCCACTATAACACTATCAGCAACGCCGATGTTTGTTAACTGAACAGCATTCTTCATCGGCGGTCCCGGATCATCTGTTTTTAAAGTTCCTTTATCAATGATGATTTTCTCTGTCGGTTTTAGGTGTATGATTTTGGTATCATCTTTTAGCAATTTTACTTCTATGCTGCCCTTTAGCAGGGCCGCCTCCATCTGAGGCTCATTGACATAATCGCGAACATTAAATACTGTCCCCAGTACTTTAATGCTTGCTTCTGACGTATGCACAACAAACGGAAGCTTCTCATTGTGCGTTACATCAAAATACGCCTCTCCGGTTAACCATATGTCCCTGTTCGTCCTTCCAAAAGATTTATCATACCTTAAATTACTCTTAGAGTTCAGGTAAACAACGCTGCCGTCAGGCAAGGTCATTTTTGATTTGGAGCCTGCATCTGTAGCGGCAGTAGTTTCTACAACATTTTTTTCTAATGTGTTCCTGCCTATTAAAGACCAGATAAATGCAATAGCCAATACCGCAGCCGCGGCAAAGGATAATTTTACAAAAAGCTTACGGGCATGTCCCCTGACAGTAATTTTAGCCTGGCTTATACTTTTTGCGTGGTCGGCCATTTTTATAGAATGAGCCAGGTATGCTCCCTGCAACTCTTCCTCATCACATTTTATGTCAGTTCTTTTAAAAACCCAATCGTGCAGAAATTGTAATTCATTATTTTCGGTTAACAGCCGGCGCAATTCTATCAACTCGTCCTTATCGGCCTCTCCCGAGAGCTTGCGGCCAAGCAGATCATAAAATCTTTTTTCTGAATAAGTGTTCATATACCTTCTTATTAGGTAAGACGTATAAAAACTGTTCTACCGTGAAAAAAGTTCTTTTTTATCAGACTTCTTTTTTGCACCCTCCTTTTCCTCCTTAGCCGAATTCCTGCCTGAATGATTTGATCAGGCAAAGAATACACTGATATACCTGCGCGGCGGCTTATATTCCAATCTGCCTGCACATAAATAAAATAAGTGAGCATATCATCTGCATCCTTGTTATGATGTGGTATGCAACATTTCCATTCCTCCACCCATGCAAAGATTGCATAATCTGCAGGATCCCATTTACGAAATTGGATTTCTCTTATATGGGAAACGATCTTTTTTATATAAAGTATGAAGCAAAATTGCCTTGATGGTAAATATTTTCCGTTGATGGTAACTCTTTTTGTACTTCGGCACCCGTTATACCAATGTTTTCCGCATTGGGTAAATATTTTTCCCGAAAGAGTATAATGCGAAATTTCCTTCATGGTATCTTTTCAAATTACTTACTGCTCAACAAAACATATGCAACATGTGCGAGTTCAGAAAAATTATTGTTACAGAAACGGGGCACGTGGCACAATGCCCGTTCTGCCATACCATAGAGATCGTTTACGGAACGTCTGTGATCTACATCGGCTCTTTAGACTGGGCGAGCTTTAAAGAATATCTTACCTCCGTACAGCAAAACTGCCGTGCTTCGGGAAACAGGAACACGAAAAGTATCATGCTGCATTTCGGTGGGAACGGTCCATTACAAATGTTCCTGACAGCAGATGAGTTAAACGAATTTTTTGGACTGGTAGACCGGGCAGACAGCGAAATGAATGCCCGGCATTTGATGGAGCTTTTCAATGATTAAACTTACCCTGTTGTAATAGTTTTGTCAGACAATTGTCATCTTTATTTTCCGCTGATGATACATTTTTCTCCTTTAGTGGTCGTTGCCGGTAAAGAATTTTGCAGGTGAATGAAAACAGCATGCAGGCGTACTGTCTGTTCATGCAAATCAGGAGGAAGAGATGATGAGACATCAGCTATCCATTTTACTTATTTTTTTTATCGCCGGCTGCCTTCCGGCAACAGCGCAGGAAAACCTGTCGTTTGTTAGCGGAACGATCAGGGATGCGAACGGTAATCCCGTAAAAGGTGTTACCGTTTTCGCTGATCACAGGCAGGAGCATGCCGTTGTAACCGATGAAAATGGCCATTATAAACTGACGCTGCCTCCCGGCGCATGGAAAATAATATTCCGGCATGTGGGGTATGCCGGCCAGTCAAAAAATATCCACTTAGAGGAGAGCGAAGAAAAAAAGCAGGATATAATATTTGATACCGATATAAAACAGCTCGAAGAAGTGGCCGTTGTAGGTAAGTCGGCACTGAAGCAGGTAAAAGAGCTTGCCTACAATGTGGATGTGGTGAATGCCAAAAGCCTGCACAATACCACGCTTGATCTTGCAGGAACGCTGGATCGTATATCAGGCATAAGAGTACGCTCGGCGGGAGGCCTGGGTTCCAATACCAGCTTTTCCATGAACGGCTTTACCGGTAACCAGGTTAAGTTTTTTATTGACGGCGTTCCGATGGATGTATTCGGCAGCACCTTCCAGATCAATAATATTCCTGTTAATATTGCCGACCGCATAGAATTATATAAAGGCGTTGCGCCCGTAAGCCTCGGGGCAGACGCCCTGGGCGGTGTGGTGAATATCATTACCACCCAAAACAAAGGGAGCTGGTTGGATGCTTCTTATTCGTACGGCTCTTTCAATACCCATAAAACCTATATCAATGCCGGCTATACCGGTAATAACGGTTTTACGGCAAGTGTGAACCTTTTTCAAAACTATTCCGATAACGATTATTGGGTAGATGCCCGCATACTCAACCTGCAGACCAGCATGTATGAGCCGGGCACCGCAAGGGTAAGGCGTTTTCATGATGCCTACCATAATGAAACCATTATAGCAAAAGCCGGCGTGGTCAACAAAAGCTATGCAGACCAGTTGCTGCTGGGATTGAACACAGGCAATGAAAGATCGCAGGATCAGGCAGGCACACAGATGCAGTTTGTATACGGGCAGCGTCACCGCAAGGCCAATACCGTCACGCCTTTTTTGGTGTATAGCAAAAAGAATCTTTTTATAAAAGGACTGGATATACGGTTAACGGCCAATTACAACTTTGGATATTCGAGATTTATTGATACAGCAAAAGTTCGTTATAACTGGCTGGGGCAATCGGCGCCAAAGCTGTCGCCGGGGGAATTCAGGTATTCTTCTGCAAAATATTATAACAATGATGCCAATATCACCTTCAATGCAGATTACAAGCTAAGCGACCGGCATTCTTTTTCACTCAGCAATATACTTTCCCTGTTCAACAGGAAAGGCAAAGACCCCTTTAATTATTCTGAGGAGTCTCACATGATCGGCGCGCCTAAGAAAAACACCAAAAATATTACCGGGCTGGCGTACAGGTTTGCTTACAATGACTCCTGGAATACTTCCATGTTCATAAAAAATTATGTGCAAACCAATAAAGGGCCGTTCAATACTTCCACAGGCGCTAATCCGCGCACCTACGAAATGAGGCAACACAGCTATTCGCTGATCGGGTATGGTGTGGCATCCACTTACTTTTTGAAAAAGTTTCAGTTCAAAGCATCTTATGAAAAAACATACCGGCTGCCTTCTACCACAGAAATTTTTGGTGATGAAAGTTTTAATGCGGGTAACGTTAACCTCAGGCCGGAATCCAGTAACAATTACAACCTGAATATCATATACGATGCCTCCGTTAATAGCGACAATCAAATGGAAGTTTCCATAGGAGGTTTATTCAGGCGTACAAAGGATTATATCATCCGCACCGTCGGCGGAACAGCGCAGGCTCCGGCTACTTTCGCCAACCAGGGGCTGGTACATAATAAAGGCATTAATGCCGAGGTAAAATATTTTTATAAAAAGCTGCTGAACGCAGGTGTCAGCTTTACCTTCCAGGATCTCCGGTTCAAAAACAAATATGAGCCCGGCGATTCGGGAGATAAGGTGAGCCTGTATTACAATACCCGCGTGCCTAATACGCCGTATGTTTTCGGCAACGGGTATATTACCTGCACTTTCAGGAATGTGCCGGGAAAAAATACCCTAAGCGTTGGTTACAATACGCTGTATGTACATAAGTTTCCTTTATATACCTATGTATCCAATGCAAGGGATTTTGCAGTTATTCCCAGCCAGTTTACCCACAGCGTAACGGTTACCTATAGTATTACTTCCGCAGGAATAAGCCTGTCAGCAGAAGGATGGAATATCACTGATGAAAAAGTATATGATGACTTCAGCCTGCAAAAGCCGGGCAGGAGCTTTTCTTTTAAGATCAGGTATGTATTGCCTGGCAAAACAATAAAAAACAAAAGTCATGTATAGATCCGTAAAATATTTTATAGCAATCATATGTATGGCGCTTATGGTGGTTGCCTGTAAAAAAAATAACCCTGTAAATCCGGATCCAGACCCTGATCCCACTGATACAACCAAGCCGGTAGATCCTGTTGATCCGGATCCTAATCTTGACTATGTATTTGTGCTTACTGCCCGGCAAAGTTCGGCCAATGTGCAAGGCCCATCCTATTTATTGCAAACAAGCCAGGTAACAAAAAACGCCATATCATTATCAGCCAACGGCTGGCAGGCTGATCAGAATGGTGGCACGGCCGATGGTTCAATATGGTTTTACCCGGGCAATAAAGCTGCTTATCATTTTGTATACAGGCAGGGGCCTTCCGATGTAACATCTTACTATTTAGGAAACGATGGAAAATTACAAAAGCAGGGAGAAGAATACCAGATAGAAAACGGCAGCGGCACTTTCGGCACTTTTGGCAATAAAATGGTTACCATCACCAATCACACTTTGGACGGCCAACTATATTCCGATTTTAATTTCTTCGATCCGGGAACTAAAAGCATCTCTACAAAATCCATGCTTACACAAAATATTACAGGAAGCAATGAAACCGGTCAGCATTATTTTGCAGGAGTAACAGGCGTAGGAAATAAATTCTACTCTTCCATTTGTATTTCAGGCCGCAAGGACAGTGTGTGGGTTGTTGAATTTGACGAGAATTTAAACTATACTATTATCCGCGATGATCGCATCAGCTATTCTGCAGGCCGTTTCCGTTCCATTTATTTAAGCCAGATGGACACAGATGACAACGGTAACCTCTATGTCTTTTCATCATCATTTGAGCCGGGCACGGAAAAGCCATCGGGTGCTTTACGGATTAACAAGGGAGAAAGCCGGTTTGACCCTGACTACTATTTCAATATAGAAGCGCTTACGGGAGGCCGCGCCGTGTACAAAGTGTGGCATGTAACAGGCAATTATTTTCTTATACAAACCTATACCGGTACAGAAAAAAGCCTGGGAAGCCCCGATGTTAAAAAGCTGGCCATCGCTGATATGGAAGCCAAAACACTGAAATGGGTGGATGGCATACCGGCAGACTACCTGGTGACGCGTATTGCCAACACGCCTTGTGCGCACGAAAAGAAGATACTTGTTTCTATAACAACCGCCGACGACTACCCCTACATATATACCATTGACCCTGCTACAGCCACGGCCACAAAGGGGCTGAAAGTGATAGCAGGAGATGTGATTTCAATAGGAAAGCTGAATAAAAAATGATCATGAATAAATACAATGTACAAGACTAATTATAATATAAATTATCTGAAAGGGTTACTGACCCTCCTTCTGATCATATCCGGGCTGCTGGCAGAAGCCCAGACAACTACCGTTACCGGCAAAGTACTTGACGCGGGGAGCGGTAAACCCATAACCGATGTTAATATTTCGGTGAAAGGAAGCCGGAGCATAGCTGTTTCAGCTAACGACGGCAGCTTTACGATCGCTGTTCCGGCCGGAGGTGCTATCATTATACTGAGCCATGTGCTGTATGAGAAAAAAGAAATAAAAGTAACAGACGCTAAAACGTTTACTGTTTATCTCAACCAGGCCAGCACCAGCCTTGCCGAAGTGGTGGTGCAGGTAAGAAAAAGAGTTAATACGGAAATAGCCGTGCTGGACGAACGCCGCCGGTCTGCCGTTGTTCAGGATGCCATTTCTGCTCAGCAAATTGAACGCACCGCCAGCATTACCACCACACAGGCTTTACAGCGGGTGACCGGTGTAACCGTTACCGATGATAAATATGTAGCTATAAGAGGGCTGGGTGACCGCAGCGTTATCGGGCAGATCAACGGGGTAAGGCTTGCTTCTTCCAACCCTGATCGCAGCGCTATCCCGTTGGATCTTATACCGGCTTCCCTGCTGGATAATATCACTGTATATAAAACATTCACGCCTGATAAACCAGCTGATGCAGCGGCAGGCATCGTGGAGCTGAAAACAAAATCCATTCCCGATAAACAAACACTGGAGATCATAGCGCAAACAGGCTTTAATTCTACTATAGGAATGGGAGGTAGTTATAACAGTTTCCCAAACAGCAAGATGGGTATTGCGGGAACACGCATCAACAGGAAAGATCTCTCCCGGGAATTCCTGGATCTTTCTGCTCAATACCCTGATGGGCTGGGCTCCATTCAGAAGCTGATCGCCAATGGTAATCTCAGTTTGGATAATACAAAGGAAGTAAACCGGATCAATGATATGATGCAGGGCTTTGACCAGACACTTACAACCAGCTATAAAAAAGCCCCATTGAACCAGTTGTATTCCATTTCGTATGGCAACAACTATAAGGTATTCAGGAAACATACCATAGGGTTAATTCTGGGCGGCAATTACTACCGGCGCTACACCGATGTTTACCAGGGCGAACTAACCCAGTACAGTGTATACCAGGGCGTGCTTACAGGAAATACTGATATCTACAGCCAGCGTAATATTCCCAACTTTATCACCCCCAATAACCTGAACCTGGGGAAATACCAGACTTATAAAGAAAATACCGGCACAGAGATATTGAATTATGGTGTATTAGGCGGGCTTGCATACCGTTTTTCGCCACGCCATGAGGTCAGCGTCCAGTTCATGGGAAGCTGGGGCGGAGAGAACCAGGCGTCTAATATGGTGGGCGCCTATGAATATACGGGACTGCCGGGCCAGGTACAAAGCATCATCAACTCCCTGAAGCAAACCTACCGGAAGCTGTACACCTATAACATGCAGGGAGAACATAAATTCCGGGCGAATGAATATTCACCGCGGTTATCGTGGAACGCGTCTTCTTCTACGGCTACCCATAATGACCCCGATTACCGGTTCACCTCTTTAGCCATCTATACACCCAACGATACCACTCAATCCAGGAAATATGCGCTTACTTCCGGCTACGTAAATGGTTATGGTCCTTACGGTATTATACAGGCCGAGCCAAACGGCAGGCGTTGGCGTCATCTTGAAGAACAGAACTATAATTATAAAGCAGACCTGAGCATACCGTTTGCTTTTCTTCACAATAAACAGGAATTAAAGCTCGGTGTGAATTATTTATTCCGCGACCGTAATTACAGCGAAAACCACCTGTTCATTCCCGGGGCCAACTTTACCAAAAACGGTAATGAATTTTTGTACGATGTGCAGGGAGATATCAACAGGCTGGTAAGTAATGAATTTATTGGTATTAATGCTGATGCAGTAATAGGTGAAGGCGGTGTGCCGGTGAACGGCTTCCTGTACAATATCTTAAAATCACCCAATAACTATAAAGGCTATTACGAAACCAATGCCCTCTACGCCATGCTTGATCTGAAGCTGAAAGACAGGTGGCGATTTAGCGGAGGGGTACGTTTTGAAAGCACCGATATTGGTTCCAAAGTAGATACGTCGGGTATCTTCCTGGATCCATCCCTTACACAAACCGCAGATGATGGCACCAAACTGCCGTTGCTACTTATTGAGCCCAACTCCCGTTATAAAACAGGGTACAAACCTTATTATTCTGTAAACCTGACTTATTCGCTGAATCAAAAAATGAATTTCAGGTTTGGATATAACACCACTTTGGCAAGACCTGAACTCCGTGAGATCACCAATGTATTTGAATACGATCCTTTTCAATTAGGATTGGTGGTTGGCAATCCCAACCTGGTAAATCAGAAAACGCATAACCTCGATTTCCGTTGGGAATGGTTCACGGCTCCCGGCGAAGTACTGGCTGTGTCGGCTTTCGGAAAGCAGATACAGCACCAACTGGTAAAAGTATTCAGTTTAAAAACAGACGGGCTTGCTGCTACTTATCCCGAATACCCTGTAATACGATTTGAGAACGAACCGAACACCGGTAAGGTATGGGGGCTTGAATTTGAAGTGGTAAAGAACCTGGGAACCCTCTGGGAGCCATTGAGTGGTTTTTTCATAGGCAGTAACCTGATGATAGCGCAAAGCGATATTATGAAAAGTGAAGAACGCTATAAAGCCGGGCATACTCTGGACAGGAACGCTCCCAAAAACAGCCCGCTGTTTGAACAGGCGCCTTATTCCGTCAACGCATGGCTGAACTATACCAACAAAAAATGGGGCACTGACCTTACCGCCACTTTTAATATGGTGGGTGAACGTTTAGTGCAGATCAACCTGTTAGGTGAGCCTGACTTATACAGCCAGCCCTTACCCATGCTGGATTTTGTTTTCAGCCAGCGTGTACACAAAAGAATTATCATAAAAGGGTTTGCTAAAAATATACTGGATGCAGCCATAAAAACAGTGTACGCCAATCCCGGCACCGGTGGTAAATGGTATGGCAATGAATACGTGCAGCGTAGTTATAAACGGGGCACTGAATTTATGTTAGGCGTCACCTATAACGTATTTTAACAATGAGGAAGATCACTACAAATAGTATCCTGCTTATAGCGCTCAATCTTTTTTGGCTGCTCTCCGGCTCCTGCAAAAAAGACAAGATAGATTATAATGCCCCCGTTGAAGAAAAACCGGACACACCGGCATCCTCCGTATCAGGGCCATCGCAGGCAGCCAATTTTAAGATACGGGTTGTGAATGTAATGGAAAGAACGGTTGAACAGTTACAATGGACTGACCCGAATGACCCGAATAATGCATGGAGCTCACCGCTTGAAAATCTTTTGGGAGCGGCAACGCTTGCCTATGCGGATGGTACGCCGGTAAGCGATGAAACCAGTAACATACAGGCAGGCGATTCATCTGCTTATATTGAGTTGCCTTACGGAACCTACCAGTTCAGGGTATTAACGGAAGACGGGCGGCAGATCCCGGCTATGGGTAGTGGTCCTTTGGATCCTGCAACATCCAGGATGCCGGTATTCAATTCACCTGCCACTGCATCGGGTATTACTTACGCCCCTGTAATTACCTGTCAGCCGGGAGGCGCATACAGCATTGAAGTGGCTCCCAACCCGTTTATTTATTTTGTTCCGCCACCCGGAGAATATTTTGGAAATACACAAAACCAGTTCAGTATAAAAAAAGACAACCCGGAAGTTCCCAATACCCAATTCGGCAGGGTGCAGGCAGTGAACGCATTGCCGGATCAGCAAAAGATCAGCTTCCGCGTTAACGGGGAAATATTTGACGAAGAACTGTCTTATGGCACTGCTTCCGGATACAAAATATTAAAAGCAGGAAGCTATACCATCGAGGCGTTGGATGCTGACGGAAATGTACTGGCAACAACAGGATCGGAAATAAGCGGCGGACAAAATCACAGTGTATGGCTTTGGCAGGACAAAGACGGTAAGCCACAGTTGCTGCCGGTGTTTAACGACCTCAGCTCCACCTATTATTATCATCAGAACGATGAATATGGAGCGGAGAACAGAACGGCTGATAACCTCCCCGCCGGTATCCGCTTTCTGAACCTGTGCCCTGATGAGCCCTATATCAGCTTTACGGTGGATGACGGGCAGGATGCCCGGGAAAGCGCTGTAGCATGGAACGGGAATTATGAAAAACCCGGGGATGATGCTTTGTATAACCTGCAGCCGGGGTTGCCGGCTACGCGTTTCCCCTATACGCGGTGGATAACCAACCACAATTCAGTTTTTAAATTCATGGCATATCGTTCCAAACCGGGCATTACACCCGGAACCTGGGTCTCGGATATTCCCGGGCTGAGCACCTATTATTTTGTGGCCAACCCCAACCTGTATACCGATGTTGTACGCAGTGTACCTGTTATAGAGCCGGGAATATACACCGTAACCCTGACAGGGCGTACAGGAAATGCAGCCAACGGGCTCAACAATGCCAGAATGATCATTATAAAACACAACAAATAGTAATGAGTAATCAGATAAATGCAGAAGTGAAATGACAAAATACAGTTTCATACAGAGGAGGAAAGATTTTTTTATCCGGGGCCGGCAGCTTAAAGGGATGATCCGGATAACTACCGGTCTATTACTGGTGGCAGGCGGTTTTATGAGTTGCCAGAAAGTAGAATACGAAACCATCGAAAACCCTGCCTATATACGGATATTCAATAGCCTGAATGACCGTCAGGTAATGGGTGGAGCTGAAGAGTCAGCGGCGTACCTGTGTCTGCTTATTAACCCCGAGCTGAACGCCAGTGGTATACCGGTAAGCGCAGAGGTGGTAGGTGATTTCCTGGACAAAAGAGAGAATTATGCACCGCCATACCCTGTTCATATAGGCGTAAGCACTAGCAGCAACAATGTAGAGTATCCGGGCAAGGAAGTTGTGCCGGTAGGCCCGGTGCTGAACGGGTTTGATCTCAGCAGTTGGGCGCAGATCCGGTCAGGGCAAATTCATGTGATGTTCATGTACCGGCCCAGGAACAACACAGCTTTTTTTGATCTGCCCGAACAATACAAAAATAATATTGCTGCCGATACTACTTTCAACCTTGAAGCAGGCGAAGTATATACCATGCAGGCGCTGATGGTTGATTTTATCAGCAAACAGAAAGGCGTTGTTTTACGCAAAGAAACCTTTCATAAGCAGCCTTTTTCCGATGAACGCGTATATGTGAATTTTTATAACTACAGCGCCAAAGGCTTCTGGCAGGCGCCGGATGAGCAAAAGAAACCTTCGCCTTCCCCGTCTGCTAATTACGAATACCTGTTCCAGGTAGGTATAAGAGATACGATGGATGTATATGTTACGCTGCATACAGGCGAACCGGCATATATTCCAGTATCCATCGCTTACAATTATAAAGACCATCCTTTCTGGGGGCTCAGCTTCCCTGTTCCGCCGGGCGGTGATAGCTGGGATCGCCCTGTTCCCGATGGCGACCCGGGTTATGACAAAAAATATCTCACAACGGTACGGCATGATCATTTCAGCGGCGAAATAATGCCTTATGTCAGTTTTCCGCTCTGGTTACCGTCAGATACTACCGGTAAAATATATACCGACCAGTGGCAGCGTTTTTTCTTCCTGGCGCCCGGGCTGGACATCAGGAATGTTTCTTACAGTGAAAGAGGGCTTTGGCCCGCATGCGGATCGCCGGAATGTATTACCGGGATAGCTGAAAATCCCCGGGGGAATTTTGCTGTTATGAATTGCCTTTTTTATGACAAGAGAATATTATATCAACTCGGGTTCGGACCGTATAATGCCGGGGTAAATATGCCCAACCTGGTAGTGAATACGCATTCAGGCGTGTATAACCCCCGCTCATTTGCTACGGTGAATACGGTGGAAGTGATTAACGGTAATGTGTACCTGATGACCATACAAAGAAAATATGATCCGCCGGTTTATTGAAAATGGAAAACTATTTATGGCGACACGATATTTAATTATTATAGCTGCAACAATGCTCTTGCTGAATGCCTGCAAGCATGACGACATTTTACTAAACAAGCCCAATAACAATGAAGCGCTGCGCAGCGTAGGCGGGTATATCAGCAATAACTACGATTATTCACTGTTGGCGGCTGCCCTCGATTACACCGGGCTGCTCGACTCCCTTACACGCGGCCGGGGACCTTATACGCTGCTGGCACCGGGCAATGAGGCCTTTCAATCCATTGGCGTAAACTCC
Source organism: Chitinophagaceae bacterium (assembly GCA_019638615.1). GTDB lineage: Bacteria > Bacteroidota > Bacteroidia > Chitinophagales > Chitinophagaceae > Agriterribacter. The sequence goes on from JAHBTL010000009.1 coordinate 91,312, forward strand.
GAAAATGATATCCGCCGGCTGAACAAAGACAGCCTGCGGGAAACATTGCTTTTTCATATTTTGCCCACTCGGCTCTTGCAGGCAGGCATCCCGGTAAACCAGCATAATACGGCGATGCCTACCCTGCAAGGAAAGGACCTGCTGGTGAGCCGCTGCCTCTGGTCTCCCACTTCAACACATTACCTCACTTCCTTTTCGGGAGCAGAGCTTAGAAAACAGGGAGACCGCTATTTGCTTACACCCTCTGATCCCGTCTTTACAATGGATGTAGCCGATTATCCGGAAGCAGAACTGACCAATGGCGTGATACAACGGATTGACCGTCCGTTAAGACCTCATTTTTCGCAAACCGTTCAGGAGTATTTAAGCAGTCAGCCTGACTATAGCATTTTTGTAGCTGGTCTGAAAAAATTCGGGTTGTGGGATGCGCTTTCTGCCGAAGGTTCTTTCACCATTTTTGCTCCCAACGATGCCACATTTATCAAGTACGGCATTACCAGGGATGCGATTGATGCAATGGATCCATCAGCATATACAGGCGCCCTTTTGTTCGGAGCTTATATTGTTTACGATCAGCAATTCCTGATCAGCGATTTTGATTTTTTCTTCAGCACCCGTGAGCAGAATATTTACCAGGATGTACTGAGAGGCGCCCCGGAATATTTCCGTTTCCTTGCCGGACCGGGAATGACCTATTACCCGGATGACTACTACCATTTTGGCAATACTATATTCGGAAGGAACAGGAAGCTTGGCTGGGCTTACAGCATTGCCATCAGTAAAGAAAATAAACCCTGGGGATACCTCCGCTACACCGTGGATGAAAGTGAAGCGGCAGTGCTGGGAACAAACGACTATACGCCCCCCGGAGCTTCAGACAGGATATTCTATTATTTAAACGGAGCATTTGACAGGCTGCCGATGGGCATCGACAGGAACAGGTGCAACAATCTTTGCAGCAACGGAGTAGTACATTCCTTTCATGCGCTGGCAGTATTGCCGGATGAAGCAAAGAGATAACAATTAATGAATAATGATCAATGAAACTGAAAGTATTTAAATACATAAGCATAGCCTTCACGGCATCGGCGTTCTTCATCCTGTGGGGATGCACGAAAAAAGAGTACATGCCGCCGGAAGTAGGTGAAAAAATCCCCTACAATGATACGGTGTACGCCAAATTTGATGATGTACTGGAAACATCACCCTATACCCTTTTTTACCAGGCATGGACGCGCAGCAATATGGAACAGCGCTTATCATCCGGGGAAAATGCAAACAGGACTTTTACCTTTCTTGTTCCCGGTAATGAAGCATTTACCGCAGCCGGCTGGGACGCCGGTCGCATAGCTAATGCCTTGCCACCGGCGCTCGATACCCTGCTGATGCGTTATGTATTGCAGCAGGACATAAGCCCGGAAGATCTTAGCAACAGGTCTTCCAGTCAAATCATATCTTCCTTCTTGTCTTTTCCCGGTGTTCGTTACAGCGATGGCAACCTTTACTTTTTAAAAGCAGCCTTAGCGCTGGATGGGGGCACATTGGTACTAAACGGCAAAAAAACCGGCGCCGCCCAGTCTTTGGCTACAGACAGAGGTCATATATGGCCCATACAGGATACCCTGGCATTTATACCCCGTTCCGCCTGGGAAGTGCTCAAAACAGACGGACGATTCAGCCTCTACACCCGGATCATTGAATATACAGACTCCGTATATAATGATATTTTTTATAAAGCCAACGGCTACCGGCCTGAAACCGCCGACAGCCGGTATTTTGTAGCCAAAACCTATTATCGCAATACCCCGAGGCAGCAGGGCATGGCGTTATACAGAACAGACTATGACGACGACCTGCACATGGAGAACCTGAATACCTGGTTCATTCCCACCGATGAAGCTTTTCATAAAGCCGGCTTTCATACCCTGCAGGACTTGGTAACCTTTAACGAACAAAGAGGCATACCGGATACGGTTCGCTTTTCCTATATAAGAGGACATGGGGAAACAGGCAACGACTGGCAGGACGCATTTTATGCCATCAACGGCTTTTTTGCCACCGACAGCATACTGGACTATCACAGTTTTTGGGGCATGAGGAACGGGACCTCTACTTACTGGGCTTCCGGCGAAGCCCCCTCTATATTTTACAGGAGCAACGGATACCCATACTGGCAGGGTCGCAACAGCCTGATCATTTTCAGCAATGACTTCGTTAACCTGCTGCGGCCCGATCTCAATATCGCCTCGTATTACTACCAGTGGACTTATAGCTTATCATTAAAAGATACTTATAAGCATGATGCTCCTCTGGTAGCGTCATCAGCCGGTAAAGTACAGGTACCGGGGCTGGAGGTAAACGAAGTCACTATTTCCGGCCCGGATATGTATACACTGAATGGTGTAATACATGTAGTGGATAACCTTTTTCAACCCAGCATTATTCCATAAAACAATGAAGATTGACATACATATCATAAAACTCATTTGGTTATACCTTCTTTTAACAACTGCATTATTCTTTTCTGCATGCAGCTCCAAAGACGATGTATATGCCGATATTGACTACAGGCGACTGGCTTACCTTATAGAAGATAACCAGGGCATGACCTTTTTCTCACAAGCCCTGAAACAAACGGGTAAAAGCCAGACCTTGCTGGACGCCGGTCCCTATACCGTTCTCGCCCCCAACGATAACAGCTTTACATCAAAAGGATACGACCTGGCCTACCTGGTATCTTCCGAAAACAGGGATTGGGTATCTCACTTTGTTGATTACAGCATTGCGGATGGGAATTATGACCTGGAGCAAATGCCTTTCCGGCTGAATACAGGCATCCGTTCGCGTAACGGGCATTATGTATTTGTGAGCCACTGGCTGCAGGATGCAGATACCATTCTTACCGTTAACGGTGTAAGGGTACTGAAAACGAATATCAAAGGCACCAATGGTTTTGTGCATGTAGTGGATGGATTGGTGACTATTAACGATTATGATAACCTCGCCGATCATGTTGCAAGCATCAATAATCTCACCCTTTTTTCACACGCCATCAAAATGTCAGGACTGGAAAACATACTCGCCGCTCCCGGCGCCTACACGTTATTCGCGCCGGATAACAATGCCATGAAAGCTTATGGCTTTTACAATATACAGGATGTGGAAGTAACACCTCCCGACACACTGGCAAAGCTGGTATTAAGACATACACTGCAGGGCATCCGGTTCCGCAATGATTACAAGCTGCTGATGCCTTACTCCGAAACAGCAAACCCCGGCACAGGAACCTATTTTGACGTTGATTATTATAACCCGGCAACAGGTTCCATTAACGTTGAAAAAACCTATGTACGGGGCTTCAGGGGATCGCTCAATACAACCATGATGGCAGGTAATGAAGTGAAGTTTACCTACACCTATGGCGACTCTTATAATGAACTGGTTAACCTGGACCGCCTGACATTAACAACAGGATCGGTTACCGCCAACGCATTGGCAAATATGCGCGACAATATAGCGGATAATGGTGTACTGCATATCATCAATACAGTACTGCCGGCAAATTAAAAGATATGACAACAATAAATTGAAAATGGAAAAAAAATGGTATGTATTTGCGGGAATAGCCGGTTACCTGTTGCTTACAGGATGGTATAAGAATCTTGTCCATTCGGTGTTATTTGCAGGAATAGCCGGCTACATGCTGATTACAGCAGGTTGTAATAAAGATAAAGATCCGGAAAAAAACACAGCGGTTATTGTTAGCTCATTTTATCCTGACAGTGGTAAATCTCATACACTGGTTACCATTGAAGGAAGTGGCTTTAACAATGACTATATTAAAAATGAAATAAGCTTTAACGATGTTCCGGCAGAAGTAGTAAGCGTGACAACAACCCGGCTTGTTGTGCGGGCGCCTGAAGGAGGTTCTACCGGCATTATAAGGCTGAATGCAAACGGGCAGACGCTGGAGGTGGGAACTTTTACTTACCAGGACCTCGGTATCGAGAGTGTTACACCGCTCAGGGCGGTAGCCAATGATATCGTGCATATTAAAGGTTATGGCTTTGAAGGTGATGCCCATTTGCCTGAGGTAACCCTAAGCAATAGCGTTGCAAAGATTGTATCCATATCAGATACTTTACTGGAAGTAGCCGTGCCAGCTAACGGCATAGGATATGGGCCGGTAAAAATTTCCATAGGGAATAAACAGGTAACCGGTCCTGAGTTTACTATAGTAAGGGTACTGGATTATTTTCCCAAAGCTGGTTTTCCGGGAACAGAAATCAATATTGTAGGCAGTGGGTTTTCGACTGAGCTTAAAGGCAACCGCATATTGTATTCTTTCGATACCCTCGAAATGATCAGGGCTACAAGAGATACGCTGGTAGCCCGGTTCCAGGAAAAAATAACGACGACCACTTCTTTTATATATGTTCAGACAGAAGGCATAGCGCAAACACTGAAGTCCGCTGACCGCCCTATATTTTATTTACTGGCAAACCCTTCCATAACAAGGTTGAGCGCATCATCGCTCACACCTGGTAGTTCCCTATTCATATATGGCACCAATTTCACCACAAGAATTGACAGTTTGCGTACGCAGGTGTTTATAGGCCCGGATGAGATACCGTCAGAAAATATAGCATCAGCATCAAACACAAATATTTATATAAGCAGCATTCCGGAAGGGATGCAGGGCGGGATAGTGAAAGTGATTGCTAACGGAAGAGCTGCCGAAGGGCCGTACCTGGCAATAGTACCCTGATCCCGGGGTTGCCAGCCTTCAAAAGGTCGGCAACCCTCATCTAACGGTCTATCATTATAGAATATCCTGTTGTATTTTGGGAAATGAGATCCGTATTTGTATATATGCGGCATAAAAGCAGGTTGTTATGTCGTATTAGTATGGCAATTACAATATCACTGCGGTTCGTAGTGCCTTCGGACAGGAAAGCTATTTCTTTTTCTGTAGCGCTGCCCGTACTTTCTTTACAAAAGATTCGGTTACCCCCGCAAAACCGGCTATTTCAGACAGGCTGAACTTACCCGCAGCCAAAAGGTTTTGTACTACCTGTTCCCTGCCTTTTTCAATACCTTTTTCAATACCTTTTCCGATACCTTCTTTGATACCTTCTTTCCGTCCCCTTTCAATATAAATATCTAATGTGCTCATGATTGTTTTTTTTATGGGTTCAGGCAACGAATTTAATACTTTTTTTTCTTCCAGCTTCCCCCTGCTGTACAGGTAAATGATAAACCCTTTTTGCAGTTCCTTCGGACCTGCTGATGCTAACAGCAATAAATTCACCGCATTACGCCCCAGCCATTCCTTTTCAAAGCCATGCTTTAAAGCCAGGAACGAGGCAGCCAAAAATTTATTATTCAGCCTTTCTACTTCTGCATCAGTTAATGCCCCTAAATTGTTATAGATATATTCGAAATCCGGTATGTATTGCTTCCAGTCTTCCTCTATATTTTCAAAAAGACCAGCCAGGGTACGGTATTGCCACTTTCCTTTACCGTGATACAACAGCACGGGAATAACAAGCGACAACGGCTCTTTGTTTTGTACCTGCTTCTGCAATGCCGAGAAGATGTAACCGCCTATTTGTACAGGAGTGTATTTATCCGGGTAGCTTTTATGCTCTACCAGCAGGCATACTTTTACGGAACCCCTGCCGTCTTTTCTGTCGCAGCCATACACAACGTCCGACATGGACTTCTTCAAATCATCAGAGAGATAAGTATCGGGCAGTTGAGCCAGGGTGGAAAAGTTTAATTTTTTACTTACGGACGCAGGCAGGTACTTGATAAAATAATCCCGGGCTATTTTTTTATTAGCCAGAATATTGCGTATAAAACTGTCGTGCACGGTAGTGTCGCTGCTCATCACAGGGTAAAGATAAGGCGTTTTGCAGCAGCCGGAAACAGATTGGTTTATTTTTACCCGGGGTTGCCAGCCTTCGAAAGGTTGGCAACCCTCATCTAAGCTATCGGGTTGGTTTTCATCTTTTTACCTTTTGCCCGGGCTTCAATTGTCATAAAACTATCATAGTTGTTTTTCGTTAATGATACATTTTTTTCCCTCTCTGGTCATGTTATGTACGAAATTTTGTAAATGAGAAATAAGGCAAAAGACAGACCGTAAACCGCAGGCCCGGCCCCAGAAGAAGGCGATGCCGGGAAAGCTAAAATATAAACATCCTTGAATAACCAACCTGCCCTTACATAAAGGCAAGGCACGGGTAATGATACCCGGCTGTTTTATAAATTTTTTTAAACCAGTTACAAAAATGAAAACATTTATTACACTGATCGCTCTTGTGATTGCGCATTTCGCAGGCATGGCGCAAACCAAAATAACCGGCTGGCATTTTGATATACAACAGCCCACCGGAACTCCTGCGCTATTGCAGCATACAGCGGAAGACGGATTGCCGGGCATTTTATATCTCGATGGTACCAATGGCTCCTCGGCTTTTATACCTGCTACCGATCCGGTGGCATTAGGCTCACCCGTTACGGGTGAAGTAGCTAATTTTAGCGGCGGAGGTCCCGAAAGCGATGACAGGGAAAAACCATACAGCGGCAGCCCCGGTTTGCAGGTAACCTATATGGAAGCTGAAGCCACCAATGGCAAAAGCATGGTATTTACCCTGCCTTCTACAGGGTACAGCGATCTCATACTTAATTATTATCACAGCCCTAATCCTGTAGGATTTTCAAACCATACCTGGGCATACAGCACAAACGGCACCGATTTTACCGACATAACAACTATTAACACCACAAGCAGCGGTGTACAAACAGTAGACCTTAGTACTTTTTCAGTGCTTAATAATATACCGAAAGTATATTTACGCCTTACGTTGAGCGGCGCAAGCAACAGGATTGTTGGACCTTACACATTACCTGGCCAGAGCAGCATTGATAATGTGTCTGTAACAGGCATGCCCCTGCCTTCAAATAAGCAAAAAATAGCCGCGTGGTATTTCGATACAGATTACGGAGCCCCGTCAGCGCCCGGTTGGGAATTTCCGGCAGAATTTGGCAATGCAACACTCTATGCCAATGGAACCAATGGCTCCTCCTCTTTTGACGATGCCAATGGTACTAATCTGGTACAGTTTGAAGGTATGATCACCAATAACGACCGTCAGCCGGCAGAAAAAACCCTTTCCTTTAGTGTACATAATCTGGATAGGGTATCAGAGATTATAGAAGAGCGCAGAAAATCGGTGGTTTTTAAATTTTCGGCAGCAGGCTACAGGGATATGCAGCTTAGCTATGCTGCTTATCAACCAACCTCTTATAGAGCACATAACTGGGCATACAGCACAGACGGAGTGAACTTTACCCCTATAGGCACCAGTTTCCAGGTAACATCAGGCAAAAAAATAATAGACCTTAGCTCTTATTCAGCTCTCAACAATTCACCCGAAATTTATTTAAGACTCAGGTTTGAATATTTAGAGGGTGCAGGTGGACTTGATCAGGGCGAAACTGTCGTAGATAACGTAATCATTGCTGGCGCGGAAATACCTCCACCGCCTGCACCGCGGGTTAAAATGGTAGGCTGGCATTTTGATAAAACATTAGACCCCATACCGCTGAAATACGAAGCCGAAGATGGTTTGGGCACACTTTATGCCGACGGCACCAACGGATCCTCGTTGTTTATTGCTTCCAGCGAGCTGGCCAAAGACAACAGCCATAATGGCGTCAACTATACAGACGACAGACCCATGAAGCAGTTCGGTACCGATAATTTTTTAAGAGTAAACAACTATACCGAAAGCGGGAATACCAGCAGCGGCAAATCGCTGGTGCTTACCTTTTCTACCCTTGGTTATGAAAACCTGGGATTAAAATATTACGGGGCGGCGCTTGCGGCCGGCCTGAAGATACATACCTGGGAGTACAGCACTAATGGTACGGATTTTTACCCGGCAGGCGATCCTATAAACGTAGAAGTAGCCAACTGGTCTATTTCAAACCCACCCGACCGCATCCTGGACCTCAGCGCCATTACAGCGCTCAACAATATGCCCAAAGTATATCTAAGGCTTACGATCAGCGGCGATGAAAATCTTGCCGCCGGTGAGTTTTTGCGGATGGATGATTTTATCGTAAAAGGTTCGCCCACATCAACCCCTTCCATAATTTCCACCTGGTATTTTGATAAATCTGTGTACCAGCTCGAAAAATGGCCCGCTACTACAGGCAACGGAACTCTGTACGCCGACGGTACTAACGGCTCCTCAACCTTTACTCCTCATACAGAAATAGACCAGTCTACCTGGGATCCGGGGCTTGCTTTTAATGATAACAGGCCCACGCCCAATAAAAGCCATTACCTGTCTGTAAAGGGCCTGTCATTACTCTCGGAAGAATTAAGCGGAAGAAGAAAATCCGTGGTGTTTACGTTCAATGCCACGGCGTATAAAGATCTGTTGCTTACCTACGGAGCCTATAACATTCCTGATTTTGAAAGAAACCATACCTGGGCGTACAGCACAGACGGGGTGAACTTTACCGATATCAGCACCCTGCGCATTACCGCTGGTAAGCGGGTAGTTGACCTTAGCCCTTATACCGCGCTTAACAATAATACAACAGTGTATTTAAGGCTCAGGTTCGAGGCAGGAGATATGAACTCCGATGAATGGGGTGGAGACATGCTGGACAATGTGGTTATTTCGGGCACGCATATACCGGGCATAGAAATACCGGCAGCGCCCTTAAAAGCATTGCCGATCGCCGGCTGGCATTTTGATAAAGCATCTGGTTCTGCTCCATACCCTAAAACCTACGAGGCGGAAGATGGCTCGGGCACATTATATGTGGATGGCACCAACGGCTCTTCTGTATTTACAGACGATGAAGAATTTGCGCTAAATGCCCCCGGTGAGTATGACGACAGGGAGAAATCTTATGAGTATAATGGCGGTGGTATATCAATAACTCCTGTAGAGGGCGTTACCATTAATAAAACAATGGTTTTTAAAGTGTCCGCTACCGGGTATAAAGACCTGGTGTTAACTTATTACGGTTTTACTCCCTACAAACTGAACGACCATGTCTGGGCTTACAGCCTCGATGGCTCCGGCTATACCGATATTGGCAGCATTTCTGTGAACACACTTACACCAGACGGTAGTTCTATTCCTTTAAGAGGATTGGATTTGAGCGCTATTACCGCTCTTAACAACGCCCCGCAGGTTTACCTGAGGTTAACGCTGGCCGGCGAGGGAGACCCCGATGACCCCAATTATTACGAAGACGCGCTGTATATGGATAATATGGTAATAGAAGGCACACCCGTAGAAACCTTACCTAAAATAGCCGCCTGGTATTTTGATGAGTTTCTGGGACCCTTTACAATTCCCGGCCGGGAATACCCGGCAAGTATTGGCAATGCCACCCTGTATGCCAATGGCACCAACGGCTCATCCACCTTCGGGGGCGGCGATGCCACTTCTTTGGATCACGGCGTCAATATGCTAACCAACGACGACCGGGCAAATATGCCGGCCGAGAGTTTTGGTGTTTCAGTTTTAAATATGGCTTCTATGTCAACAAACATAGAAGAGCGCAGAAAATCGGTTGTATTCAAATTCCCGGCAACAGGCTATAAAGATATGCAGTTGAGCTATGTCCTTTACAGCCATCCTAATATTGGGCGTAACCACAACTGGGCGTACAGTACAGACGGTGTGAACTTCACGCCTATACGCAGCTTCCCGGCAACATCGGGCAGGAAAACAATTGACCTCAGCGGCATTACGGCCCTTAACGGTGCACCCGAAGTATATTTAAGGCTCAGGTTTGAGGCAACAAACAACGCGACAGATAATGGCTCGCTCGGTGTAAACACAGTAGATAATGTGATCATTTCGGGCAGGCTTGCTTCCGCACTGCCGGTTTCGCTCACCACGTTTACCGCCAGGAAGGTAAGTGATGGAGTGACGCTTGAGTGGACAACCGCCTCCGAGCAGAATAATGCCTACTTTGAAGTGCTGCGCTCCGCCGATAGCAGGAACTTCAGCGTTATAGGCAGGGTGGAAGGAGCAGGCACCACCAGCGCTACTAATCATTATACCTTAACAGATCATGCTCCTCTTACCGGGACGAATTATTACCGGTTGAAACAAACAGATTATGACGGAAAAACCACCTATAGCGATATTGTTACCGTGCGGTATATGTTAGATGCAGGGAATGTTTCCGCCACCGTTTACAGCAACGGCTCGTCCGTTAACCTGCGCTTCAGCAGTCCCGTGAGCGGTGCATCTGCCGTAAATATTTACGACATGCAGGGCAGGCTTTTAAGCAGGGGCAATTACAGGTATACAGCAGGGCAAAATACCATCAGCATTCCTGCAAACCTTGCATCAGGAGTATATGTGCTCACCTTTGAAAGCAGCCATATTATCTTCACGAAAAAATTTGCAGCGTTGAGATAATATACAGCCATCGGTCCCTTTTTATGATCCGGTATCTGAACCTTGTGTTTGCTTAATGAAAATGTACGGGGTGAAAACACCCCGTACATATATTTATCATCATTCCCGGTAATAATGCGGGAATGGTTGTGAGGCGCAAACCCTGGCAGGCATTCAATAAAATACAAACCTTTTTAAAACCATTATTGCCATGATGAACAATTTCCTTGAGCTCTACCATGATCCCCGGTTTGATGATGTGGTGTTTATGGAAAACAACCACCGCGTAGGTATCGGGTTTCGTAAGATGCTGTTATTCCTGGATAAAGAAAGCTTTTATGCTTTTTTGCTACAGGTGAGGCAAACCAGCGAAAACAACCATATCTGGAATGATCCGCAGGTACAATCTGTAATGATAGAGACCCCTTGTAACGGTTTAATGTTGCTGATAACACCGGATGAACTGGACCGGTTGCAGAAAATGCTGGAAACCGCGAATGATCTTTTAAACGGTATCCCGGAATGGCAAAATCCTGCAATCACCACTGCATACGCTACGACAGCATACCGGAACGCAGCAGGTGCAATGAATGCTGTTTCGATGAATTAGGAGGAGGTGTAGGGTATAAGGCGTGGGGTATAAGGTATAAGGTGCCGCTATTTTCATTGCCGTAAGCAATTTTTTTTGTTCAACTATTGATTCATTGTATCATTGGTATATCCTTTCTGCATCCAAATCGCATCTTGCGTCCACCCGGGGTCTGGCGTAGCCGATCCGGGGATCGCAGGAGCCTGATTAACTGCTCTAATCTCCTAATTTAACAGCATTGCGGTATCTATGACCTGCTTTATGCGCAGGCGCATCGCGCCAAAATATTTGTAGCTATAAAAGTTTTCAACACATTTTCTCCAAGCCGCAGCGCGGCGCAATATTAAATTATTCGATCGCAAAAAAACCTTTAAAGAAGAATATCTTGATTTCCTGGACAAATACGGCGTAGAATATAAAAAGGAATATCTGTTTGACTTTTTTGATAAGGAATGATAGCCGGCCTCTATGAAAGCGGCTTTCATATTACGGCGCTATGCGCCTTTTTTACCTTTCCCTGTTTTTCCTACAAATATGATTGCTGCTACGCAGCTTATCTGCCGGGTATCTTTGTTGTGTTGTAACGCCTTACTGCCATACGGGACAGATCACTGCGCAACCCTCTATTTCTATAATTGATTGCACAAAGAGTCATCCCCGGAGGGCAATACCATGCTGCCATAGCACATTTACCAGGCGCAGCCTTCGGATTTGTAAGCATCTTAAGTCGCGGCTAAGCTATCAGGGCCTGGTGCACAAGCTGTATCACAATTATCAAAAGGATATTCCTTCTTTATGGAATATCTTTTATTTATTTGGGAAAGGCGGCAAAAGAAAACGAGGGCCGGCTTATTTCTACCGAGTGTTTACCCCACAAAGTAAGAATGGCAAGACAGCAAGTGGACGATGTTGTAGGATTCCAGCCCTCTATGCAGGATTATCTCAATTATGTTCGTGATCCCGGTAACGGGTATCTTTCAACGACCATTTATCCCAAAAAAGGAATGGAGCTGACTATAAAGGTGAGATAGAGAAGGAAACCATGACTTAAGCCTGGGGAAGCAATTCCTGTTTGAGCACAGGTTTCTTTTGTATCGGCTTTTTCTTTTTTCTCCCCCTGTGCCACCATATCAGGAAGCCGGTAATGGGAAGCGATGTACAAATAAGCCCGCAAATAAATGTAAACAGCTTGCCCACCGGGCCCATCCATGTTCCCATGTGCAGTTGCCATACCACGTTCTCAATATACTCGCCTTTCAGGCTTTTTTCAGGGATTTGAATATCTTCTCCCGTGTATTTATCAATGAAGGCCATTTGAGGGTTCTCCGCACTTTTCAGTCCCAGGTTGGATGCCGTGGTCACCGAATAAAAACCCGATGAGTCCAGGTTGTACAGCCATATCTGCCCCATTGTTTGTTGAGGATGCCTCTTAAACTCCTGCTCAAAAACAGCGTTGATAGCATAAGCTGGTTTTGCAGGATCGCCTTTGGGTATTTCTTTCTGCCAGTCTGTTTCATGATCGCCACCAAAGAGCTCTATCGTAGATTCGGCCAGCGGGTGGAATGCAATAAGCAAACCGGTGACAGTCAGTATAAGGGCAAGAATGGAAGAATAAAAGCCCAATACGTTATGCAAATCGTAATTAACGCGCCTGAACCTGGCTTTCCATTTTATTTTGAAGCTGGCATCACGTGTATGCTTGTTCCATTTAGCAGGCCACCAAAGTATAATGCCTGAAATAAGTTCGATCAAAAAAATAATGGTGGCGATATCCACGATCCATTCACCCGGTCCGTGCCACAAAAAGGAGGCATGCAGGTGCGCCATGATGTAAAAGAAGTTAGCAGTTTTGTCATACTTCAATACTTCACCGGTATAAGGGTCTGCATAAGCAAAAGCCAGGCCTTTGCCCGGGGCAAAAACCCTGAAGCGTACTGTTCTTTCCGGATCTTTATGCACCGTTACCTCCGAAAGCCTTGCCTGTGGATATGCTTTCTTTACATTGTCCATGAGAGTTTCAACCGGCAGCCGTTCAGATTTTACCTGCTCCACATAACGGACCTTCCCTGCCGACCATTCAATGATCTCATCGCCATACACAACGATTGTACCTGTTAAAGCCACAAAAACAAGGATGATGCCGGCGAATATTCCGGTCCAGAGATGCAGCCATGCATTGATCCGGCTAAACAGTGATTTATTCGACTTTTTTCCTTTGTTCATACAATGTTTCTTAAACAGCATAAGCACAACCAGGGGCTGTGCTTATACCGGAATATTTTAATTTTTTAGAACCGGTAGGTAATGTTGAAAGCCAGCATTCTCGGCTGCCCGGGGAACAGCCAGGAATTATAAGTATAATACTTTTTATTGCCGATATTATCTATTTTAGCGCTGATCCTGAATTTAAGCGCGTTGTAAAACACGCTGGCCCCATATACATAAAACCCATCCAATGTAATGGTGTTCTGGAAATTGGCAAACGAGCTGCTTTGCCCGTTTCCACCGGCTCCTATACCAAAGCCTTTCAGCTTTCCGGAAGTGAACTGGTACGTGCCCCATATATTTCCTGCATGATAAGGTGCGCTTTCCACCCGGTTATTCAAAAACCCTGCATTGCCTTTATCTTCTGTATAACGGATATCGTTATAACCGTAACCCACCGCGATATTAAGACCTGCTACGGGGTTAGCAAGGATATCCACATCTATACCGCGGCTTCTCTGCGTATTGTCCTGTACGTAGTAGATGGTACCGGGTATCTGCCTGGCAATGTTTTTAACTTTGATGTCGTACACGCTCACGGTGGTGGCTAAACGATGCTGAAATACATTGAATTTCACGCCACCTTCCAACTGGTTGGCATATTGCGGTTTCAGCAGGTTGCCGTCAGCATCTGTATAGCTAACATTGTTATAACCGTTGTTGTAATTTCCATAAACGGAAATGGCATTTTTAATGATCTCATAGGAAATGCCGAGCTTGGGAGACCAGGAAGTCTGCTTGTAATCACCGCTTACCGCCACAAACCTGTTGACGCGCAGGCTTCCCATCAACAGCAGCCTGTCTGTAACATTCAGCACTTCGGAAATATAGGCGCCGTAGCTGTCGTTGATATCCCTGCCGCCACTATAATTTGCTCTTACCGCAAGGCTGTCAACCCTGGAACCTCTGATCAGCAATTGCGCAGGTGTAGCCGTAATGGGTATCTTATCATAAGCAACAGAACCCCTGAATGAAGCTACATCGGTTCTGAAATAATCAAGTCCCACCAGTAACCTGTTGCGCAGCGTGCCGATCTTGAAATCCCCGATAAAATTCTGCTGGAACTGTTGAGTGTACAACTGGCTGTAAGGCATATCCAGCACGTTCCTTGATATAATGGTCGTGTCTGCCGCAGATGCTTTGTTTGCCAGAAGTGAAATATATCTCGTGTTGTTATTGCTCCTGGCTATGGAATAGTTGGTTTGCGAAAGCCATTGTTCAGACAGCTTGTATTCAGCCTGTCCGGTAACCGCCCATGTTTGCTGCTTGCTGTTGAAATCAGCAGTGAAATAAGGATTTTTAGGGTCCAGGCCCAGTTCCGATACATTGCCGGAATAAGTGCTGTTTCCACCAATGCCTCCGGGAGGGGGTGTAAAACCAAACAAATAGATCGGGCGTTCACTTTTATAGTAATAACCGTCAAAATGCAGGGTGAGCCTGTCGTTGGCTTTGATCAGCAACGAAGGTGCAAAGCCTACGGAATGCTGTGCAAGTTGCTGGAACGTATTCCTGCTGTCGTACATAGCATCCACTCTCAGTAAAGCGGTTTTATCTTCATTCAAAGGTGTGTTGTAATCCACCGTGGTTCTTGCCAGCTCATAGCTGCCCGTTGTAAAAGAAACTTCACCACGTTTCACGTTCAGTGGCTTTTTGGTGATCAGGTTGTATACGCCACCATAGGATGCACCCTGGTTGCCGCCGAACAAAGTAGCAGAAGGCCCCTTGATCGCTTCGATCCTGTCCACATTGAACAGGTCGGTCAGGGATACATATCCCGTAGACACGCCATTCCTGTACATGATGGAACCACTTGAAAAACCCCGCGATTTGAACGTAAGCGTTGAACCGCCGCTTCCGCCGGCGATAGACAGATTGCTTACGCCCGGTATATTGATCAGCGCCTGCTCAGTAGTAGTTACCAGTTGAGTTTGGAGCAACTCCTTGGGCACTACCGCATAGTTCTGTGGATTTTCAATATAAGTAAGCGGCAGCCTTGCTACCTGTGCGCTGTTTTTGTTTACGTGGCGGTAAGATGATGATACAATCACCCTTTCCAGAACTGTAGCGTTTTCCTTTAATTGAATATTGCCAACCGATGCTTTTTCAGTATTCAGCTCAACGGCAACAGGATTGGCTGTTACCCCCAACGACGAAACGGAAATAGTGTATTGTCCATAAGAAATATTCCTGAATTGAAAATAGCCATTGTCATCCGACATGGTTTGTTTTTCGGAAGGGGTCAGTATCACGATAACATTTTCTTCCGGCTGATTGTCGGCGTTCAATATCCGGCCTTCAATAACCCCTGCCTGTTTTGCCTGGGCAAAAACCTGTGCTGTAAATGCTCCTGAAAATAATACAGTACTCAATAACGAAATAGAAAACCTGGTAAATTTTTGTTTCAACATTGCACTTTCTTTTTATAAAACCTTAGCTGTTTGTTAAAGAAAATGCAAAGCTAAAAGCATAATAGATGTATATAATTACGAAATCGGGAAATACATATTTGTATTACAACGTTTTAATATATGGCGTTTATATAGATGTAATATCATTATAGTAACAGTATCATTTTTTTTAAGTCCGAAAAGAATAATATCCGGTAAAAATAATACTTACGAAATCAGGAATTAGTGATATGGCATTCAACGAACTAATATTTTCCATATCAGGAAAATACTTTCCGCAAGACTTCACGGCTAATCGCTTCATTCCCTTATGGTGGCATGCTGAACCGTGGTGCAACCCGTAAGTGCAGCGAGGGCTGCAAAAAATAAAAATGATCTTTTTCCGGGTGCCTTCTTCTGAGTTTAGTTTTATCTTTTCTGCCTTTTAAAAACTTTATCCAGGAAATCAAATGTTTTCGTATAATTTTCTTCCGTAAAAAATTGTTCTGTTCCATGTCCTGTGCCTTCCATCAGGTGCAGCGAAACTTTTCTGTTGCCCGGTATCTTCCTGAGCTTTATGGCAAATTCCTCTGATTGTTTCCAGGGCACATAATCATCCGCCAGCCCATGCTGTATATAGAAATAAGGATCGTCCTTTGTAATATATTGTTCGGGATTGCTTTGTAGCACCTGTTCCTGGATCTGCTGAATAGGAGCTCCCATCAGCAGGGATTCAGGCGATTCAGGGTCATCGTGCCGCAGCCCGTGAACCGGGGCTGTACCGGTTTCTTTATTATGTGTATCCATGGTCAGGAAGTTGATAGGGCCATACCAATCCACCACCGCATATACGTTACTGTTATACTGCGCATACCCCATGGATTTATCCTCCAACTCCCGAACGTTGCCGGAAGTTCCGGCAAGGGCAGCCAGGTATCCGCCTGCGGACGTACCCCATACAGCTATTTTTGTTGTATCCAGATTGTAATCGGCTGCATGAGCCTTCACCCAGCGAATGGCTGTTTTTACATCCAGTATCTGCGCGGGGAACAGGGCTTCCTGGCTTAAGCGGTAATTGATGCAAACAACAGCATAGCCATGCTTCAAACCATTTTTGTAAATAAAGCTTTCTTCTTTTTTATCTCCTGAAAGAAATGCGCCGCCATGAATACCGATGATCACGGGCAGGCGCGTTTCTTTTGACCTTGCAGGCAGGTAAACATCCAGCTTTTGCGCACCGGATTGATGAGCGTAGGCGATATCAAAAATCGCTGTGTCTTGTTGCAGGGTGGCTGCCGTTTGTCCCTCAGCCCGGGTGGATGTTCCGGGATAAAGGGATAAAACAGCGATTGCGTATCGTAATAATAAACTCATGTTACCGGTAGCCATTTCTGTTAATCGTTCTGTGGAATGGGAGCCCAGTAATATGTGTGCGTAGCGTCGTCGGGCTGATTGATCAAGGGCACTTCAGACGGATCACGCAAAGCATTGGCCTGTGCAACCGTTTCTGTTCTGATCAAATCGAACCACCGTACGCCGTTTTCCGCCGTAAACTCCCAGCCTTTTTCTTCTAGTACCGCATCTCTAAAGGCAGTTTGCGATAACCCGGCCGGGAGGTCTGCCAACCCCGCTCTGTTCCTTACTTCATTTACTGCGGCATAAGCGCTCGCATCGGGACCAGCCGACATTGCCTGCGCTTCTGCGTATATCAATAAAACTTCCGCGTAACGAATAATAAATGTAGTAGCGCTGCTCCACCAGTCGTTAGCTGTATGTGTGCTCCAGTCAACATTTTCATCATCACGATATTTCAGAAAATAAGGATGCTTTTGCAGCGTATGCTGCCAGTCAACCACTGTATTCGGATCGTTCTTAACAAAGTAGTCTTTTTGGTAAGTAGCGTCCTTGCGTGCTCCTGCCGGGAACCGGTTATAAAATG
The DNA here is from genome assembly GCA_019638615.1 of Chitinophagaceae bacterium. GTDB lineage: Bacteria > Bacteroidota > Bacteroidia > Chitinophagales > Chitinophagaceae > Agriterribacter. Next base: position 108,940 of record JAHBTL010000009.1, read on the forward strand.
CTATTTCACCAAAGCCGTCTTCCCAGCCACCTTCTTCATAGTCGGGTGCAAAAGGAGCCGGCGCCATCATGTTACCGTTCTCCCAGTTCCATTCCGGAACATCATTGCTGTAATAACAGGCAAATACTGCCTCTTTATTATACTTATTACTTATTTTCCAAAGGTCGGCGAAATTGGTAAGCAAACCGTATCCCCAGGTAGCTTTGCCATCAATTACTTCTTTAGCTTTGGCTGCCGCCAGTGCATATTTATCTGTTTGCTTAAGGGGCCAGCCGGCCATTGTTAAATACACATTTGCCAGCAGCGATTTTGCAGAGCCGCGGGTAGCAAAAATATCAATGCCATTCTGAGATGCATTGCCGGTCCAGTGATCGGGTAGCATGGTTTCGGCCTTCTGCAGGTCTGCAACGATCAGGTCATATATTTCCTGCACGCTGGCTTTGGGCCGGTCAGCTTCCGGAACAGCTTCTACAGGCATGGGCACTTCACCCCATGTTCTGGTAAGGTAAAAATAACTGATAGCCCGCATGAAATATGCATATCCGCCGGCATTGTTTCTTTCTTCTTCTGTTGCCGATACCGCGTTTTCATAATTGGCGATCAACGAGTTGGCAGATTTGATGGTTTTATAAAAATAGCCCCACCAGTCATTCATCCTGGCGTTAGAGGAATTAGCATTGAAAACATCAAAGTCAGAAAACTCAATTTTGTTTCCCGAGCGTTTGGAAGTAATATCATCTCCACCATAATGAACCCCTTCCACAACATTAAACGCACCGTTAAGCTGCAGGGCTAATGCTGCTTCGGCCATAGCAAGGTCCTTAGATGTTTGATAAAAATTTCCCGGGGTTAAGCTTCCTTTCGGCTTTTCGTCAAGAAAGCTTTTGTTGCAGCTTGTTGTTAATAACATCATTACTGCCGCGCTGAATATATATATGTTGAATCTTTTCATGATAAATATCTTTAAGAATAATAGTTAGAATCTTACCTGTAAGCCCACGGTAATGGTTTTGGGTGATGGATAAGCGCCGAGGTCTATGCCTGCATCGGTATCGCTGTTTGCTGCGGTAGACGTAGCTTCCGGATCAAATCCTTTGTACCTGGTAAGCGTTGCGATGTTTTGAGCGCTCACATATATTTTTGCTGACGCCAGCTTCAATATATCCTTACTGATCTGGTAAGAAAGACTCACATTTTTTAAACGTACATAGCTGCCATCCTGTAAAAACTGCGTTGATTCCACCCAGCTTTTATTGGTGCTACCCGGGTTAGCCCAGGTAGATGATGTGTTGGAAGGCGTCCAGTAATTAGCCGCATCGGCAAGGTTAATGAACTTTACATCACTGGTGGGTATGGCTGTGGCCGCGTATGTTGCATTGAATATTTTGTTGCCGTGACTGCCCTGTACAAAAATATTCAGCTCGAAGTTTTTATAGGTAAAATTGTTATTCAGGCCCCATTGTATTTTTGGCGTGGCCGATGCGGTGATCACCCTGTCTTCAAAGCCAACAGAGCCATTGCCGTCCACATCCCTGTACATAGCATCGCCCGCTTTGTAAATTCCTTTGTCTGCCTGATAAACGCCTTCCCATGGAATAAGGTAAAAAGCGCCCAGCGGCTGACCTACTTTCACCACCTGTATACTGTTAGTGATGAGGCCTGCGCCTATCCATGACCTTTCAAGCATTGAATCTTCACCCAGATTTATTACTTTATTTTGATTGAAGGAAAAGGATGCCATCACGTTCCAGTTAAAGCTTTTGCCGGCAACAGGATTAGCGTCAATCATCAGTTCCCATCCCCTGTTGTTTACCTTGCCTATATTTTTCAGGTAAGATCCGCCGCCATCATAATTAGCGATCCTCGTAAACAGCAGCAGGTCGCTGGTATTTTTGTTGTAGTAATCTGCGCTGATGTTAAGCCGATTATTTAAAAAGCCGAAATCAAGCCCAACATTCAATTGCTTTGACGTTTCCCATTTTACATCGGGCGTAGCCGGGTTACCCAGTGTATATGCAGGGCTAAAGGTAGTGGTTCCATAGGAATAAGTGGTGGCGGCAAGCAGGCCCAGCGTGCTGTAAGGACCAACCGCCTGGTTACCTGTAATACCCCATCCGGCCCTCAGCTTAAGATTTGAAAAAATACCCAGTTCTTCAATGAATTGCTCGTTGGATAATTTCCAGCCTGCGCTGAAGGATGGAAAATTACTCCATTTGTTATCGCCCTGGAATTTAGACGAACCATCACGCCGTACGGTGGCGGTAAGCAGGTACTTATCGTTGTAGTTATAAGCAATGCGCCCCATGTAAGACAATAAGGCCCAATTGGAATACCCGGATGAAATAGCTTGCGCAGTGTTCAAACCTAAATTGTAATACCCGTTTGATAATGATGCCAACCCCGAACCGGAAGCGCCGAAGCTGGAATAATTACTGGATGTTGATTCCATTAAAGCAGTTGCGGTAAGATCGTGGTTGCCGAATGCTTTATGGAAAGTGAGGATATTGCTATTCTGAAAAGTATAGCTTTCGGATGAACTCTGTCCTGAAGCATTATTGCCGGGGCTTATCCATTCATTGTTCAAAAATGCATATTTCGATATATTCATATCAAGCCCTGCATTAATGTTCAATGTTAACCAGTCGGTAATATTATACTTTAATTTACCATTAAAAATGCCTACGTTAGAAAAATTGTTTCCCACTCTTTCTTTAATGATCATATACGGGTTCGACCAGATAGGTGAAATGCCGAAACGGTTGTATTCTCCGGGTGAATCGTAGACCTCTTCCGTAGGCGCCCATGTAAGCGCACTGGTAACGGGGTTGCCTTTCGACCCTATGTCGCCGTTATTGTGAGAGTTAATGCGGGCAGCATAAACATTAATGCCAAAGCTTAAACGTTTGGTAAGCTTTAGATCAATATTTGATCTTACACCAAATCTTTTCTGGTTGCTGTTAGCAAGAAGACCTTCCTGGTTTATATAGAAGCCGGATACATAGTATTTTGCATTTTCTGTACCCCCGTTTACCGACAGTTGATGACTTTGCGTAACTGAATTGGCAAAAATAAGATCCTGCCAGTTTGTAGTCTTCCCTGCATAGGAACCGGGGTTCGGAAATACATCAGCGCCGGCGGTAAGATTGGCCGTTTCAGCGTAAGTAACCGCATCCATCAGGTCGTATGTTTTCATGGGCTTATTAAAGCTCATAAAACCATTGTATTCAATTTTAGCCTCACCGGTAGCACCGCTTTTGGTGGTAATGAGCACTACACCGTTGGCTCCGCGTGACCCATACACGGCGGTAGCGGAAGCATCCTTCAGTATTTCCATGGAAGCAATGTCGTTCACATTAATATCTGCCAAACCGGTACTGCTAAGCGCAACCCCATCAACCACATACAAAGGATCGTTGCTGGCATTTACGGAATTAGCGCCGCGGATACGGATCTTCACCTCTCCGCCGGGCGCGCCTGAGTTATTGGTCACAGATACACCGGCAACCCGTCCCTGCAAAGCAGAAGATGCGTTTAAAACGGGTTGATCTTTATACGCTTTGGAAGAAAGCGTTGCAATAGAGCCGGTAAGGTCTTTTCGTTTTTGGGTACCATAGCCGATTACAACAATATCATCCAGCTGCCCCTCTTTATTTTTTAGCTGAACAGACAGAGGAGAGCTACCTGATAATGCCGCTTCCTGCGTTTCCATACCCGTAAATGAAAACACCAGCACCTTAGCTGTTGGGGGTACTTCTATAACAAATGAGCCATCATTTATGGTGAGGGCAGCGATACTTGTTCCTTTTACTGTAATGGTTACACCTTCTAATGGTGTTTGATCGGGGCCGGTAACCTTTCCGGTAATTTTTCTTACCTGGGAATAACTAAACGCGGTAATTAAGATTCCCAAAAACAGAAGAAATGGTTTTTTTTCAAATATGAGCATAAGCAATAAGTTTTAGATATGTAATTTACTTATGCAAAATACCTGCCAGGGGGGATTAATTCGTACAATTGGGGGGATAAAATGGTAAATTAACTTATTGATTTTCAAATAAAACAGAGAACCTGAGGCTATTGGCATTGCTGTAAGATAACCAGGATTAAGAAGTAAGTGAATACCGGTTACCGCCTCGAGGTTTTTCAGTTTACATACTTTTTTACCTCCTGATGCCAGGACACAATCCCTTCCACCGCCTGCCTCATTGCTTACTCTTAGGTTCTGCTCCGTAGTATTTCAGTTACATGAAATTCTTTATCAAATGAACTTTTATATCGCTTTACATATTCTGAAGGTGGCATTCCGAAAAGCCTGGCAAACTGCTGCCGAAAGTATTTTACATCAGAAAAGCCAACCTTAAAAGCCGCCTCGCCAATATTGATATCGCTGCTCAGCAGCAGTACCGCTGCCTTCCGCAGGCGGATGAGCCGTATAAAAGCATTCACTGATTCCCCGGAAATGGCCTTCACCTTTTTATATAAACCTGAATGGCTCAGGTTCATTTCTTTCATCAGCATCTTTATGGTAAAATCTTCGTTATCAATATTCCTTTCCACCACAGCTATACATTTTTCTAAAAACTCTTTATGTATGCCCGATACCTTTGTATTGCTTTTCTGCAGGGTGATCCTGTCAAAAAAATATTGCTGCAGTGTACTGCGGCTTTTGAGTATATTATTAACCCGGGCTATTAAAAGATCTTTTTCAAAAGGTTTGGTAATATAATCGTCTGCCCCGCATTCTATTCCGTTCAGCTTTATTTCCGACGACAGCGAGGCAGTAAGCAATATTACCGGTATATGTTTCAGGGAGGGAGCTTCTTTTATTTTCCTGCAAAATTCTATACCTGTTATTCCACCCATAATAACATCGCTGATAATAATATCCGGCATATACTTTGTCGCCATATCCCATCCTGCTTCGGCAGATACAGCCTCATACACAATAAATTTCCCGCTGAAGATCTGTAAAAGGTATTGACGTATTTCATTATTATCATCTACTATCAATACCGTTTTTTTGTCAGAAAAAATACCCTGCCATTCGATTTCAGGTGTCCCGCTCTTTGCCGGAGTATCCATGTGTACCGATGCGCCTGTGAGCTCGTTAAGAAACAAAGCTTCTTCATTTATGTCTTCATAAATATACAGCCCGTTAAAATGAGCCGTTCCTTTTTTAAGCGTAACCAAAAATTCTGTACCCCGCCCTTCCTCGCTTGTATAGCTTATTGCACCTTTATGCGCATCAATTAATTGCTTTGTAAGATACAGCCCGATACCAAAGCCGCTTTGCGAAGTCGTTTTTTTGCCGGGTTGCTGATAAAATCTTTCAAATACCCGGTTGCCTGCCTTACTGTCAATCCCTGAGCCTGTGTCTTTTACAGACAGTCTTACCAGTTGATCATCTTCTTCAATGCTCACTGTAACTCCTCCGGTGTGGGGTGTGAACTTCAGCGCATTTGATATAAGGTTGAACAAAACGATCTCGATCTTTTCCCGGTCTATAGTCAATTCGATATCAGGGCTATCACAGATGAATTTGTATTGAATATTTTTGACCCTGGCGAGATAACTAAAGCATTCATATACTTCACGGCACAGGGCTGAAAAATTTTGCCGGGTAATTTTTAAGTCGCCTGTATCTGCATCTACTTTTTGAAATAACAGCAACTGATCAACAAGACTCAGCAACCTCCTTGCATTGCAGTACACAATGCTAAGGTCTGCTACACCTGAATTTTTTTGAGGATTAAAGAGCAGCTCTTTCAAAGGGTTAATAATGAGGGTAAGGGGCGATCTGAACTCATGAGAAACATTGGTAAAAAACTGTAGTTTTTTATCGTTAAGCTCCTTCTCTTTCTCAGCTTCCTTTTTCGTCCATGCTACTTCGTAGGTCAGTCTTTCCTTATCTACCTTATACCTTACATACAGGTATATCAATGATGCTGCGGCACAGGCGTACACGAGGTATGCCCACCAGCTTCTGTACCATGGCGGCATTACTATAATAGTAAGTTGTTGCTGTTGGTTATTCCACAATCCATCATTATTTGAAGATTTTACTTTAAATGTATAAGTACCTTCATTAAGTCCTGAATAGTTTACTGTCCGCGTTTTACCGGTATAAATCCAGTCGTTATCTCTCCCTTCTAGGTAATAGGCATACTGTATCTTATCCGGCGATGAGTATTCAGGAGTAAGAAAATCTATAGATAAGCCGCCTTTATTGAAAGGAATTTTTATTTCCCGGATGCTGCGGGCATCGTATTTACTAATATAGTTTTCAAGATTTTCAGTGGCTGTATTATTAACCCGTATAGAAGATATCAGTACCGGCGCTACCGTTTTATTAATATGTATGCTATCGGGATAAAAAATATTAAATCCTTTAATGCCGCCAAATAGCATTTCGCCCGATTGCAATTGAAGCGCGGCATTATAGATGAACTGATTGCTTTGAAGTCCGTCTGACTGGGAATAGTTGGTAAACTTCATCGTTACCGGATCTAACCGTGATATGCCGTTAAAGGTGCTGAGCCATAAATAGCCTGTGCCGTCTTCAACTATATTTAAAATAGCATTGCTGCATAATCCTTCCTTGTCAGTATATCTTTTAAAACTGCCATTGTTCCTGTTAAACAATAACAGTCCCCCGTCTTCTGTACCAATCCATAAGTTATTCTTTTTGTCCTCGTAAATTGCCCTTACCCTGCTGTCAACAAAATACCTTTCGTGTTTTTTATGTATGCTGTCAATTTTTATAAGCGATTTACCGTCTCCCATCCAAAGTGTATTATTACGATCTTCCGTAATGCTGATCACTTCCGTCAGCTTGTCATCAAACAGCTCAAATGCACCTGTTTTTCTGTTGAACCTGTAAACGCTGCCCGGGCTAAAGGTAGAAGCCCATAAAACACCACTATGATCTTCATATATTTTCCAAACAGACTTCTCTTTCTGTCCGGTTACGGAGTTAAAGCAGTTAAATTTTTCGAACGAGCTGTTTCGGGGGTTAAAGCGGTTAATACCACCATCCCAGGTTGTAATCCACAGGTTTTTGCTCCTGTCAGTTATTATAGACGTGACCTGGTTTCCGCCGATTGAACGGGTATTACCATGCAGGTGCCGGTAGTTGATAAAATGGTTGGTTGCTCTGTTCCAGTAGCTCAATCCACTGCCATCCGTACCGATCCAGATATTATGATATTCATCTTCGCAAAAAGCGGAGACAAAATTACCGGGGATGCTGTTTTTACTGAAAGGATCGTGCCTGATGGTTTGAAAACGAGAAGCCCGGGGAGCTATAATATTTAACCCACCCCTGAGCGTACCGATCCACACACGATTTTCTTTATCCCGGTAAATATTATATACTGCCGTACTGGATATCTGTTGCTTTTGGTTATCCAGGGACTTTATTTCATTGGCATCTTTATCATACACTAAAACACCACTGCCATCTGATGCGATCCATACCTTCCGGTCGGGCATTATGGTGAGTTGAATAATTTTGTATGCGGTAGTGAATATTTTTTTTACGGAATTGCCGCTGATGCTGTACCGGAACATACCGTTATCGGCTCCAATAAAAAGGTATCCGCTGCCATCTGCCTTAAGGCAGGTTCCATTGTTGAAATTATGGTTAACAACATTGATGGTATTCGTTTTATAATCGTATTTACATAATCCCTCATTTTTTATGATCAGCCATACTGTTCCCTTATTGTCAAATTCAATAGCTGTTACTTCATAATTTGTTTGACCCTTATAAGGAATTTGCTTTATTGTGCCGGTTGGTTTGCTATACAGTAATAACCCGTTTGCAGTGGTTGCTATAAATACATTGCCCGCTTCATCCGGCTTAATTGTATTCACTCTTTCAACCTGCTTTGGAGTTACGGCGCTGAACGGTATATAAAAAGCCGTGGTAAATTTGGCTGTTACCGGGTTAAAAATACTTAATCCCTCCATGGTGCCTATCCACAACCTGTATTGCTGATCCTCCGCAATAGAGGTAATCCGGTTGTAATTCAAAGAATTGCTATCGCCCGGCTGCTTCCTGTAAATTTTAAATTCGTAACCATCATACCTGTTTAAGCCATCGTAAGTACCCAACCACATAAAACCGTTATGATCCTGGCAGATACTTGTAATGGAATTATTCGACAATCCCTGGTCTATACCAAGGTATTTAATAGAAATGCTGTCTGTAGCAAGGCAGGCATGTACCGCAAAAAGCAAGGCTATGGGTATTAAAAGAATTCTGCTTTTCATAAAACCTAACGCTATTTTCTCAGTACACAGTTTATATCAAAATATCTTAAAGCTAAGAATTCATTATAATATTAATGCCTTTTTAATTATACATGGAAGTACGATCGGTTTGCCGCAAATTGTGAGTGAAATAATAAATGATCTGTTAGCTGTAGTAAAATCAACTTCATTATAAAAGACTTGTTTGTCTTTTATAATACAAATATTACAATTCAGCTATGGTGCGTATTAAAATATCAAATATTTTCGATGTGCCGTTCAGTCTGACATCATCAGGCGTAATTGAACAGTCATTTATACTTTAATCTCCAAATAATTTATAAAAATGAAAACAGGAACGACAGGTAAATTAAAAAGTGACCTGAATAAAGTAAGCTTGCCGGTAAATGGAAAATACCGGCGGGAATTTGATATTCCGGGTACAGGGAAGCAAACGCTTGTCTTCTCTTTTACCGATAGCGTAATAAAAGTGGATATGACCGGCAAGGCGCTTACACGAAATTACGATCTGTCTGTCCTGTCGTATGATGGTAAAACGAACAAGATTCTCACCCAGGGAATGAATGGCGAAAAGAAAGATGTATTTGCCGCTATTTTTTTAAAGAGATCAGGGAAGAATCTGTGATGATATTTAAAAAAGAGTTTCCAACACAGGCAGAAGCTGAATCTTTTGACTTACCACCGGCGGAAAGCACTGAAAGCCATGGGTGGAATAAATTCGATAAGATTAGTACCCGCAGAAGAAGGAATTGAATGGAATGAAGGGTGATATTACGGATCCATGACCCGGTTCGCCGGTTACAAGTACTAAAGGCAATTGATATTAGCAGTCAATGCACTTTCTTCACTCTTAAATTTTTCCCCGAATAAATCTATTTACCAAAATAGTAAATGCTACGGTATGGTATCATGCTATCTTTGTTTCCCGATCAGTAATTTTTTTCATAAGCAGTTAGTTTTGGATAGTCCTCACCAGTCATGGTAAGGGCTTTTGCTCAACCTGTTATTGCTTTTAAAAGCCATGCTCAACCAGGTCAAGCACACATTCAAATCCAAAAACAATAAGTGCCATCTTTTTAATAACGTATCGCTTAGAGCGGTTTCATCAGCCCCGGATCATCGTTAACAGCATCTTGAATGCTGTTGTTGCATATACTGCATGAGGAATATTGGCTGGCAGAATGATCATTTCTCCGGTTTGCAGCTCGTAAGGCTCACCGGCAATATGGATGACTGTCACACCATCTATTACCTGTACCAGGGCATCGAATGCAGCAGAGTGCTCGCTAAGCTGCTGTCCTTCATCAAATGCGAAGAGTGTAATATTCCCGGAAGGGTTTTTTAAAATTTGCTGGCTTACAATGCTGTCTTTGGCATAGGATATCTTTTCTGCAGGACAGAATATAGATGCTTTTGCTGTTGTTATTGGCATATTGATAAATAGTTAGTGTTAATAATAAATCTGTTTAACTGATCTTATGGCGTGTATAAATAAGCACCTGTATCGGTAAGGGCAGCCCCGGGTTTACATTCAGGTTGTACCGCAAGGCTTTCTCTCCATCTTTTTCTGTCTCCTCGTATGTGCCGCTTATGCTGGACTGGCTGGACGCCATCCCGTTTTCCGCTCCGTCCGGCAATTGTATTCCCGGAATGAAATCATCAGGGTCTATTGCATTGCCATCCGGGGGATCTGCCCGGAAAATACCATCCTTACCTTCAAGTACAAGGGAGTTACCCGGGCCTTTTTTTACTGTCATTATAATATCAACCGTCATCATAAAAGGCATAGGATCCTGCCGGAATTTTTCAAAGAACATACGGATCCGGCCATCTCCCAGGTCTTCAAAGCGGATTGGATGCTCACCAGTTGCAACCGGGTTTGTGCCCATAAACGAAGGGGTGATCTGCGCCGAATAAGTACCGGCAATCTTGTACTGCTTAATCAGATCTGACGCACTTTCATTTTTATCTTTTTTGCAGGCGGCAAACAGCAAGCCTGCGGAAAAGAAGGCTATCCAACAGATATATTTCATTAGCTTACCGCGGGCCGTCCCGGCTGGTGTTCCCACCAGAAGCCGATAATTTGGAATGCACCCGTTGTTGCTTTGTTCTTTATACTTCATATCGTATCTTTATTAGGTTAATTTAATGGCGAACTTTATAAAAAAATATTCTCTTATGGAAAATATTCTTTTGACAGTACCTGACAGTACCGCCAAAAAGTGGCACCAGGCTTCGGAAAGCCTGAAAAAACAAGCGGTTGAAGCAGTAGAGCGAATGCTGGACAATGCTCAGGTTACGGAATTGACTGGCGAAGGGAAGGAAGCCCGCTTGCAGGAAATCCGCAAACTTTTTAGTCGTTTTAACACTGATTTGTCGGACTTTACTTTTGATCGGGAGGAAGCTAATGAACGGTAAAATATTTTTGGATACGAATGTCTGTATATATCTTACAGATTTGATAGCGTCTCCTAAAAAAGAAACGGTGTCCTCATTGCTTTTGAGCAAACCGTTTATATCACCACAGGTTGTATTTGAGTGCATCAACGTATGCAGACGCAAGCTAAAATACGATGAGAAAGAGAGCATTGTATTCGTCGAATACCTGCTTTCATGTTGAAGTATTGTCCCGGAGAATACCCGTGTAGTCAACGATGCACTGCATCTATGGCAAAAACACCAGTTCCAGCCCTTTGATGCCAAAATCGTAGCCACCGCTTTAGAAGCGGGTTGCCATACCTTGTATTCCGAAGATATGCAGCACGGGTTTGTAGTAAACAGATCGCTAACCATTGTCAACCCTTTTATTTAATTTTCAACGCTCTTGCTGGTGTTGTGGACGACAAGCCTACCACAACGAGGAATTATCCGGCAGCAGATATATAATACTTTTGTTTTCATCCGTATATTTTTAGTTTTTACATTTTGTCGGATGGAACTCCGCATATACATTTCCCTGTGTGAGAATATTATCATTGCTTCGTTTCATGTTATTTATTTTCTACCATAGATTTCCAATATAAACATAGTCAGACAGCCATTCCGGGGCATTTACGATGGTACTGCCTTGTGGTAATATGATTGCTCCGTCATGTCCATTTACCGACATCATTCCTGCGGAGACAGCCTGCTCGGTAAGATTGGCCGGGAGCACTAATGTTACCGGTGTTGCCGAGCTTGTGTAAACACGCAGAAAATTAAGGTTCGTTAATTGGGTCAGGTCAAGTGTGGGATTCGCTGCGGTGATATCAAATCCAAAAAGATTCACCGTAGTTACAGCAGATGGCAGCCGGGGCATTTCGCTAAGGATGGGGCCACCATTTGTTTCAAAAGTTTTCAGGTTTGCAAGATAGCCGAAATCCATGCTTCCTGTTTTGTTGCCGTAACCCAGCGTAAGTTGTTCTACGCTTTGGGGTAAAACGAGGCCGCTAACATCAAAACTGCCGTCTAACTGAGCTTTTTTCAAACCGCCGGCAGCGGATAAATCTTTATCAGATAATGAATACCCGTTTAAGGTTAACTCTTCCAAACCTGAGGGAAGCGTTGGTTTGGCGGTAAGCTGATTTCCGTTCAGGATAAGTTTTTTCAATCCTGCATTTAAGCTTAGTTTTTCTACCTGTTGCGTACCTACATCTAATTTCAGCAGATTTGAACCGGTCGCATCAAGGTGTGTGAGTGTATAAACGGTCGGATAAAGGCTCAGGTTCAGATTCAGGCTGTCTATATTCTGGGCTTTTAGTACCATATCTGTTCTGTCAGGTTTGGAGTATAGTATTTTTACATCATTTGCGGCCAATCCGTCCAGGCTTTCATTGGAATTAAATATGCCATACGTTAAAGTAAAAGTCTTTACTTTATTTGTTGGGAATTTCATATCGGCTATGTCTATATAATTTAATGAAAGGGCCTCCAAATTACTGTTCTTTGAAAAATCTGCATCCAGCTTAGTGGGCGTTATTACATCTTCATCCGGGTAGGCTGCTTCCATAATGCTGGTCATTATTTCCCAGTTAAAGGTTTTTAATTTGGGCATATATTCCAAGTCTTTCAAACCGGTGGCCAGGGAGTTTAGAAATCCTACGCTTTCTACATTCGGGAATATTTTAAAGCCTTGTAACATACCTCTTGAGTTGATGATGTTTCGCTGGTTTTGCAGGTCGAATGTGGTTGGTACAAAATTTATTGACAAGCCCGTTTGTTCTGCGGGTCTGCCGGTGATGGATGGTATAAAATATAATGTATCATTTCCCGGCGTTACAAAATAGAGTGCTTCTTCGGATGCCCTTTTTCTGTACTCATTGTAAAGCGTCATTACTTCCGCTTTAATATCGGGATCAGTAATACGGTCTATGGTGTTGCCGAGCTTATCAAAACGATACAGTTTAATAAAATTGATGGCACGCTCTGCCATATAGCGCTGGTACTGCGGAGAGTTTTCGTCCAGTTCCAGCGGCTCATTTACAGTAACTAATTTCTCTTTGGTGCATGCCTGGAATAACGATAGCGCTGCGATCATGCACCATATTGTTAAAAGTTTTTTCATTTTTTATTCATTTATGTTCTAAACAAATGGTGGGTATTTATCAAAACAGGTCTTTGATATTGATAGTACTACTGCTGTCAAATTCAGCTTTACTTAGAAATGTATATAAGACCGTAGATTGTGTTGTTATCCTTGCCCAAAAGCCTTTTTCATTGCGGGAGATCAGCTCTATACTGTAAAACTGTTTGGGCAGTATGCGAATGTTTTGTTTTGTTTTTGGAGTAATGCCCAGGGATATCAGATTGGCAACATGGCTTGAGAGCCCAAACAAACCTTCTCCTATTGACAGGAACATCTCTTCATCTGTCTCTATCAGTATCTTGTTTCCCTTCACCGACCAGGTGGCATTGGAAACTACAGTTTTATCTGTATCGAACTCGGAATTAAAGAAGTAATTATTTTGATAGTAAATATCCGCCTTCCCGCCATTTTTCAGGTTAAAGGTCATTCCATAGGCGAACGAGGGCGTTTGAGTTAACAGGTCTTCTACATAGGCAATACGCTTCAGACCTTCTGTAGGGAAATCCGGGCTGGAGAAAGTTTTCCCGTCAACATCGCCTGTTGGTATAGACCAGGCTCCAACAAAATCTTCCGCTTTTAACGGCGTTGCCTGGATCTCCTGGGAAGCAAACCAGTTATAATCTATAGCAGATACAAAAGCAGGACTGTTCATATCATATGTATACGGTGATTCATTGATCAGGTTCACCTTTAATAACCTGTCGCCGAAATCAATCGAAACCTCCGCGACACTGAGATTGTCCTTTGCCTCCATATTAAGCACTTTTATTTTCCCGGTTACACTCGAAACAGGCGTTTTTGTGCTTAATATAATTGTGTTTTCCTCTTCCGTGGATACCTGCCAGTTTCCCTTACAATGAATAGCTGTGCTTGCAATAAAAGGAGGTAGATAAACCATATTGCTGGTGCCGTCCCTGTACAGGGTAATGCTTGCCCATGCGGCATTGTACAGCAGGCTGGAAACATAGTCTGCCGGTTTGAGAATATTATTCTGGCTTGTCCATTGTTCGGTGAGGGAAAGCCCTTCCTTGTACCATACAACATTAGTAAGCTTTTGAATAATCGGGTTGCTGAGATCAGGTGTGTTTTGCGTGTTATAAACTATAATTTCTTCTTTTTTACAACCTGTCATCAGCAACAGGGAGAAAGAGAAGATAATGAGCGTATGTTTCATAATATATACTTTTATTGTAGTCTGTATCTTTGATTACAGTTATTGTGCTGTAAGTGTGATGGGGGCTCTGAGATATTCATGATAATTCGTTTCATAACCGGGCTCGCCATAGCCTGATACATACAGGAATGGATGCATGTACAGCATCATATGAGGATTGGATAAAACAAGCTGGTTATCCTTTAATTCATAATCAAATTCCTGGCACCATTCCCGGTTGAATTTCATATCCCCCGGATTGGGGCTGCTCTCCAGGTAGAAATAAAAGAGTATTTTATTGCCATACACTGTAAAGCTCGTCGGAGCGAGCAAAGTAGGAGCAATATCCCTTGTATACTCAACAGATTCGTCTCTGACCATGAGTCCGCGTTCTGAGGTAACCAGTGGGAAAAAGTAAAAATCAACAATATCGAGATTGCCTTTATCCTTTAACGTGAAGTTGTACTTTAATATGAAAAACTTTGTCATGTCCGGCGAGATCATGAATGTTTGTGCATTCCAGCTTTTGTTCAACAGGTTTTCATCCACTGTTTGAGCGGATTTAAAATCACTGATCCTTTTATCAAAGAAAGCAGTTGCTTCTGCTACCTTTTCTTCAAATTTGGCCAGCTTATCACCCCGGCGCAACTGCTGGGGTATTTCCCCCAGGAGCGATTTATTGAACAGCGTATTATCAAACTTTGCCTTGTAAATATCGAAAAGAGAACTGGGTACTGTAGCTGCCCTGGCTTTTTCAAATGTAGTGTTCAGCCGTATGGCCAGGTCTGTGAACGTATTGCGCATACGAACGTCATTGTCCACAACGAAATTTTGAGTTTCGGTAAGAAGCTCAGTGGTGTAAAACTGGTAATAATCCACTTCGGCTTTTGCAGGATCCGTAAATGCTAAATCGTAGAGATCATCCAGCTTTGCCATTTTATCCTGTTTCTCTAACTGGATTTTGATCTCATCATCCAGATCCAGCTCCTTTTTGCAGGAACTGAATACCGACATAGAGAGACCCGTCAGCAGCAGGGCATATACATAAGCTTTAATTGTATTCATGGTCATTTATTTATTACTTTAAATTTTTACTCTTTTATAAGACTGATGATAAATACTCCGTCGGCTATGTCAGCGATCACTCTACATTTATCCTGCATTAATTCCTGGATGCGGATGTTATTGATCTGCATCGGCCCGAGCGGAATAGTGGTACTAATGCCCAGGATATGCTGATCATTGATCGTCCAGCTTCCCTTTTCATCTGTAAACTGTAAAGGACTGGTTACGGTAAAGTAAAAAGCGCCACTTTCCTTAAACTCAAAATACTTCTGGGCTACCAGCACGAACATATCATAGGGAGGCGTTGGGTTGCTTTGCTTTATGATCAGTCGCGATGTATTCTGATCCGATTTCCAGCGATGGGCCTGCAGAAATTGCTTTATATCATCGTTGGTCAGCTCCAACGATCTTTCCCGGGGAGGAATATCGGAAAGCAGCGCTTCGGCAGATACCTTTTCGTTATTAGTTTCACTTGTAGTATACACGGCTAACCGTTGTGTATAGCCATTCAAAAGATCTATTGTTAACGTAAAATTCCCCTGCGCATCGGTTTTCCCGGCTTGTGCCAATCCTCCCAGTTCACCCTGGTATTTCAATTGTACCGGCACATTGGAGTCGGCTTTGCCGGTAATAACAGCCTGGCTTTTTTCCTGATCAACGGTTACATGCAACTGTGCAGGTGTAATGAGTTCCGTTTGTTCCGGCTCGCTGCCGGGATTATCTTTTTTACAGGCGTATTGAGCGGCTGTTAAAAAGAGGAATAGCAATAAAAGCCAATTTGAGCGCATACCCCCAAAACCTGTATTGAGTTTCCGTCGCGTTTGTATTAGCCGGTGTATTTGCAGACCTGTTTTTACTTTATCCATACTAATGCATTTACTATTTTTAATGGGTTCTTTTAAATTTAAAGTGCTCTTAATTTTTCAGGAGCAGGTCCTCGCTCATGGTGTACATGGTTAAAGTCCTGCCGTTGTAATTACTTTCCGTATTTACTTCCAGCGTAAGCCCTATATCTTTGAATACAACACGTTCCAATTGTAAAGTAAAAGCCCTTTCGCAGCGACCGCGCTGACCTGCATCTGCTATCAGCTCGCATCCTTCCTTCTGTTTTCTTCCAAAGCTGTATACTATATCAGCGGGCAGATCCTCACCGGTTGCGATGTCCAACGGGTAGTTCAGTATGGTAAGCTCTCCTTTATTTTCGTTGTACTCATATAATCTTCCTCTAAGATCAATCCGCTTGTAACGGTCCACACCGTTCAACTGGAAAGTATGCCCGAGGAATGGACTGGAAAAATTGGCTATCTCGTTGCGGATGTCAAACCACAGGTAAGCGCCCCCGTTTTCAAACTGGAATATTTTAGTGAACAGAAGCGTGTTATCACCAAATACTTTTGCAGGTTCATTCAATGTAAAATCCGCATCATGATCAAACTCACGCTCACAGGATGTCGTAAGCATTCCCATGAGCAATATGCTGAGATATATGGTTGTGCTATGGAGTCTTTTCATTTTCTTTTTATAATTGTTGATATCACTAATGTTAAGCCATTCACCATTCACTATTCACCATTCACCATCTCACTTCCAAAGCCGCACTGAAATATCTTTTAGGCTGTGAAAACCTTGATATCGTATTTACACCTTCCCTGAAGAAATTTTCAATGTAGGGCAACAGCGCAGGATTGGTCAACTGGCGCAGATCGTCCCATCGCCAGTATTGCTGATTAAGTATATTATATACGCCAGCCCTTATAGTGATCTTCCGGGTTATATTGTAATAGCCGAGCAAATCGAAAGTGGTAGCATCCTGCAAAAACAATGAAGGAAATGACCGTTGCACTTCGCGGGTAGGCGTTTTTTCAATAAAGCGGGTTTCCGCTCTTTTCTTGGCGCTAAACATATTGGCCTTGAAGCTGGCGCTCCATTTTTCATTTTTTGAGAGATAGTCCAATCCTGCAAAACCTGTTAAGGGCTGCACACCTAACATGCTGGTGCCATAAGAAGTAGTTCCTTTGGCATAACTGGCTGCGGAGGTGAGGCTAAAGCCTTTTAGCGGCGCCCATATCTCCTTAAGCACAATAAATACCTTGGCATCAAACCCTTTCAGGCTGGCTGATCTCCTGTTGACGTTACGGGCATAAGAAATATTTTTTTTACTGTTGTCCAACAGGTTGCTTACTTCGATAGTCCCCTGCTCTATATCAATAAAATCATTATAACCGGTAGTGTATACATTAAGCGTATAGGTGCCCAAGGCTCCCGATCCTGCCAGCTCTATTTCATGGTTTTTGGATGTTTCGGGTTTTAGCTCCCTGTTAGACAGAATCAGGAAAGAAGGCCAAGAAGAAAAATACTGGAAGTACTTTTCTTCGGGCGTAGGTACGCGGAACCCTGTTGAGAATTTATAGGCGAGTTGTAAGTATTCGTGAAAACGATAATTAGCGGTAGCCAAAAAAGAAAAGCCTTTATCTGAATCTGAGATGGCACTTTGATTCATCTTCACATCTCCCAGGTTGCGCAGCAGGTAATCCATATAATACTGGTCGTTATTATAATCCCAGTCTCTGTCTTTTGTATTAAAATGATCGTAACGCCCGCCCAATATCAGGCTAAGCCTGGGGAGTACCTGTACCTTATCCATCAGGCTCAACTGGTATCCCGTCCTGTTTATCGGTCGTTGAAAAGAATAACTGTTAACAAAACGCCCCATGCTTTCGCCAAACTCATACCGCTGCCCCATGCGCACCGTATAACCATCAATTTCATTGGAGGCTCTTGGCTCCTCTACATCCACATTGCGGCTGTCATTATACTTGTGGGTAACAGCCCCTGTGAATGTAAACTCGTGCTTACCCAGGTATACGGTATTCCACTCCTTTACATCAATATGCAGCTTAGCCATGCGGTCTTTTATTTCCTGCCCCCTGTACTTGTCCCTTCTTCCTTCATAGATCAGGCTGTAGTTGCCGTTACCGTAAAAATTAGGACGATAGTATTCAGACCATGTACGGGCGTCGAGCCAGGAATTTTGTAAGTTGCCTGAAACCCCTATTTTTTTGAAGAAACCATTTTCAGGCGTATAGGCATAGCTGATAGTATAAGATTTGCTTAATGTCTGGTCGTGAGAGTAATAGTAAGGCTTATCTGCAGATGTAAAAATATCCAATGGTTCCTGTGACCAGATCTCGGCATTTACTTTTTTATCCAGCATATAATAGCTCACATCTATGCGATGATGCAGCGCCGGTTTGTAGCTGATCTTTCCAAGCAGGGTATGCTGTGTATAGTCCATGGGATCTATGGCTGTCGAAGTCACATTGCGGTTCAGTTTTCCATGCTGAAAATTTCTGAGTTCATTTCCCTCACGCCGGGCGAACATCAAAATCCCTTCAAACTTTCCTTTTTTTATTGCAGCGCCACCCAGCAGCATCCGCATATTATCTTTACTGTTGTAAGCAGCCTGGGCTATTGCGCCGTAACTTTTATCTTTTTCAACGAGGTCATCAGCTGTCTTAGTGGCATAGTTCACAGCGCCTCCCAATGCGCCTGAGCCTACAGAAAAAGAAGCAGCGCCTTTCTGTATATCAATGGTTGAAACAAAATATGGGTCGAATTCAATGCGCGAAGCATTGGAAAGCCCGTATGCACTGAATACCATATTTTCATGAACCTCCGGCTGTAGAATACCGTCTACAGTTATTGCAACCCGGTTGGCCTCCACTCCCCGTATGGCAAAGCCCCTGTTACTGCCACGGGTGCCGGAATAAGAGATCCCCACACCAGGAATATAACGAACCATATCCCTGATATCTGAAGTCATTTCGTTTGCCAGTTGCTTTTGCTCAAGCCTTACCATACCTACTTCTCTTTTCCTGGACGTACCTTTGATGATCACCTCCCGTAAGCTTTTACTTTTTGCAGAATCCACTCCCGTAGAATCCACCTGTGCCCATGATTCCACAGATAAAAAAGCTATAAGAAAAATCAATAGATAGATTTGTTTCATTTCTTGTGATTATCCCATTTACTATTTCAGTTATTATCATTCTACTTTTTACCATTCACCGATGCCTTCACCGGCACAGGCAGCATCAGGTCAATCAGTACTTTCAATTCCTCTGTACTGCGTATATAAATGCCTGTTAATTCTCCGTCATCACTTTCAGGAAGAGGCTGTCCTATCGGGCCGTCTTCATTACTGGTGCGGACAATCCCATCTGTGCCCCGAAGGAAAACAGTGTCCCCTTTCGCTTCGAGCAGTGTTTTTATCTTAACCGATAATTGCAAAGGCATGAACTCCGTGTTGAATTTTTCAAAGCTTAACTCAACCGCCCCGCTGGCAAGCGCCGTTAACAGAATGTCTTTGGTTCCTCTGGTGAGGTACAACTGTGGAACAGATCTCGTTTCTGCATCATAGTATATCATCCCTATTTCACTGCTGAACACCCCTTCCATTTCTTTTGCCAGCGCCTGGGTGCCATAGTCTTCATTTAAGTAATCACCGCGGTCGGGCAATAGTGAAGGATCATTGATATCCGGTGAATAGTGATCATCCTTACCACATCCGAACATTAGCATGAACATCAATCCGATAAGGCCTGCTCTTTTCATTATTTTTTATTGCTTCTGCGCCACAATGGCCACAGCATTGATATCATCCTTGTGCTTACGAAAAGTTCTGCGCATTTGAAAAACCCGCTTCCTGAGATCCCCATGAATTAACACATTAAGCCCAATTTTCAACGTGCGCAAAATGCCTTCATCCTGCAGCACACGTTTGGGTTCCAGAAGCGCCATAGCATTGGTATGCACTGTTATGATTTTAAATCCTTCCTCTTTCAAAAGCCCACTCCATTCCGCAACAGTGAGCGGACGGGCGTGTACCCGGATATTGGCGCTTAGATCTTTATATACACTCTGTTTGATATCTTCGGAAATATGATCGGGCTGCAAGCCCAGTTCATGTATGCCATAGAAGCCGCCCGGCTTAAGTATGCGGGCGGCTTCACGGATAATCGCTTTTTTGTGTTCCATTGGCTGCATGGTAAGCATGGCTTCGCCATATACTTTACTGGCGCAGGCATCAGGCAGCGTGGTTTCAGAAGCATCTGCAACAATGATGTTCATCTTGCTGTAGTTGACATTCTTTTTTGCTAATGCAGCGGCTTCTTCGTTGTTGTCTACTCCGGTGTAGCTATTCGGCTTCTTTGCGCAGGCGAGCGATGCCGTAAAACCCAGCCCCGGTGCAAACTCAACCACATCATCCGAGTGATTGATGTGCATGTTTTTGATCAGGATCTCAGTAAGTTCACGACCTCCCGGACGCAGCACTTTTTTACCTAATCTGGCAAGTATCCAGTGCCCCTGCTTTTCGTTTAATTTATGTTCTATTCCCATAATCTTTTTGTAAGGTTTTTTTGTTTTATTTACATGGATGTTCCTGACGGATTGGCTTTTGACGACGGCAATTTGTAAGTAAGTCCTATGTAAAATGCTCTCTCCTGCCCCGGCATGAAGAATGCCACATTATCCACGGTAAATTGTGGAAATGGAATGGGAGGCAATAAGATCTGATCGCTGATAATGTAGCTTGAGGCATAATGCCGGTTGAATACATTTTTTCCTTCTACATAGAAAGAAATATTTTTCCATCCCTCAAATCCTGCCCTGAAACCATAGATGGTAAAAGGCGGTTGGTAAAAGGTATTGGTATGATCAACCGGGCTTTTCTCCGGCTGGCTTTCCACATTAAAGGATAAAAACATTTTGCCCGGATACCTGTATTCCAGGAATCCCGTCAGGTAATGAGGAGGGACACCTGCCAGCTTATTGTTCTTATATTCTTTCGAGCTGAAGTAAAAGTCGCTGTAGGTATACATGCCGCGCACCACTAACCGGTCTTTTCCCGTAGCGCTGAATATGCCCTGCACGGGCACTGCCATCCATCCCAGTTCAATTCCCTGGTGCACAGTGTGAGCGTAATTTTTTGTTTCTTTTATACCCAAAACAAAATCTTTCACTTCCAGGAGCTCGTTATTCAGCCATGAACGGTAAACTGAAAAATTCCATCCATAGCGGGTACCTTCATGTCTGCTGCCTGTTTCAGCCGTGATGGCCGTTTGCTTATCCAGCCTGGTGGCAAATAATTTCCTGGGGCTGGTGTTAATATTATCCGTTACCGCAGTACCTGCCAGGTCGTCAAAAGTTGGTGGTTCATAGCTGGTACTTATGTTCCCGAAAAACTGTATGTTCTTTTTTTCTCCGGCGTTGTAAATGGCACCGATCCTGGGATTAAGCGCGTTATAAGACTGATTGAGCGAAATATTCTCCGAATAGAAATAGCGGTACTTTTGCGAAGAATGGCTATACCAGGGGCGAAGGCCAGGATCGGGGAATACATCCCTGCTATTGCGTTCATTGTATGCCGCCTGCAGGTTGGCAATGATACGCAACCTGCCATTGATCCTGTAGTTGTATTCAGCGTAAAAAGTAAGATTAACTGCATCCAGTTTGTCTTTGCTGAACATATAGGAATCCAACCCGTTTTTGTTGATATGTCCCCTGCGGTCAATGCTTCCCTGGCTTCCGATCAAACCGGTGGTCAGCGTGCTTTTTCGCGTATAACGGGTAGCCTGGATACTGACCCCGGCATCGTTACCTGCAGAACGCTGGGTAGATAGTACAATTGGGAAAACAAAACGGTCTTGTATGTGTTGGTAATAGAGTGATACCGAAATATCTGCCGAAGATGACAACCGGGCAGCGGTCCGGTTGGCAACCCGCATCACTGTAGCTTCACGCCCGGGCTTGTCACGTTCAATATCGGGACCAATTACATACGGAAGATTAACGCCTTTATTGATTTGGGCAGGATCTTCTTTGATCATCTCTAAGGTAAGGGGCCCCGGAACATCAAAGCTAATATAGGAGTAATTCAGGTAAGTCCGGTTATCTATCTTGTCAGAAATGCGATAGCCAAAGTTGCCTGCCACATTCAGTTTTTTATTTTTATTGTGTTGGCGGAACCCATCCTGCCTGCTGCCGGAAACCGAGAGAAAAGCATCTTTTTTACCGTGGCTTTGGCCGGCGAGGACAGTGAAAGCGCCATATCCATAAGAGCCTCCTTCGGCTTTGAGCTGTACACCTGGCGAATACCTGCCGGTTCTGGAATTAAAATTGATCGCTCCACCCAATGCAGCCGCTCCATAACGTAAGGCGTTAGCTCCTTTGAATACTTCTACGGATTCTGAAATTGACGGATCCATTACGCCAATAACAAAAGAGCCGTCGGAAAAATTCACGGGAATGCCATCCTGCAACAGGTATACGCCACGACGTTGCGGATTACTTTGTATCCCCGAACCTCTTATACTTAACCGCGGCTGGTCGTTAGCGCCAAAAAATTCCTGAATGATAACGCCGGGCTCATATTTTAAAGCATCCTTTATTGTTTCCAATCGCTGCTCTTCCGGTTTCATTAGCGCTACGGAAGTGCCGCCTGCTATCAGGCGATGTGCACGCACGATACGCTCAGGAGCAGCTACGGCAGATACCACATGACCTGATACGAATACCTCCCTGAGATAACTGTTTTTTTCTTCCAGGCGGATTTCGTAAACCTGTTTTCCTGTTTCATTTTCACTCACTGTTATGCGGGCTTCCAGTTGCTGATAACCGATATGGCTGAATATAAGAGTATAGGTGCCTACCCTGCATGACAGCCTGAAAAAACCGGAGGAGTCTGTCACGGTGCCTAAAGATGGGAATGAGCTGAAATAAACAGACACATTCCGGATGGGGGTGCCATCTTTGCCCAGAACTCTTCCTTCGATCTGCATGTCTTTTTGTGGCTCCCTGCCAATTGCAAACGCATTCATAAAACATACGCAAAACAGCCAAATCAAAACGAGTAATAATTTTTTTTTAAAACAAGGATTCATCGGTAACGGTCTTAATCCTCAAGATTTTACCAAATAGTATATTCCATTAGTATTATTAAGGATGTACGCTATTCAGAATTTGACTGCCAATAAAAATATTTTGCTTGCAAAATTAACAGGCGACATTTCCCTTCCATACCGAAAAAGGGAGTATTAATACCGAAAATGGGAATAATGAAAAAAACAGAGAAAGTATATTCATAATCAGGGATGCAGATTTTTACGAATCACGGAAATATTTTTCTTTTTTTACACTGATATGACACACATATCATAGCCGGCTTATGAATACCTGTAATTTTGAATGAGCAATAAGTGATACCGGCATGGAAACGCCGGGAAATAAAAAATAGATGTAAAGAATATAGATGTAAATAAACAACATGAACGTTTATTCACAATTAAGTACCGCACAGAGGAGGTCTTTACCCGAAGACCATATTTTATGGAATTTTACCGTATCTGAACAGCATAATGTTGAAAGCATTATAGAACAGGATACGTTCGACAGGAATGTTTCTTATATAAGTAAGGATCATATCATTAAAAATCTCCGAACAGATGGGCTTGTGCTCCTTGATTTTCGTTTTGATACTGTTGAAGATATGATCTGGGAGATCAGCGTTGAACAGGAATGTGTTTTGATGGTTTTTTTGCTTGACGGGAATGTTACTGAAGCGGATCGTATATTGCAAAGGAAAACCAATAACACACCCGGCTATCATAACCTGCTGTATGTAAACAGCTTTAATCATCTGTATAATCTTCGTAAAAATTCTTCTTTCGATACTTTTTGCATATTTCTCAGCAAGGATTTTTATTTTAATATTATAGGAAAAACCAATAGTATACATGATGAGTTTGCACACCAAATACACTCCGGGTTGGGCTCGGGCCTTTCAGACCAGTATATGCCTATGAATTTTGAGATGGAGAGTATTATAACCAAAGTGAGAAATTGTACCCGAAAAGGAAATTTTCACAGGTTGTGCCTGGAGATTAAGGTGCAGGAATTATTGCTACTTCAACTGGAACAATACCACAATACATATGTCGAAGTGAAGCAGAAGCCGGTTTTGCATGATGACGATATAGCAAAGATCAAAGTAGCAAAGGCTATTTTAGAAGAAAGCTATAATACGCCTCCCACCATTAAGCAGTTGGCCCGCATGGCGGGAGTAAATGAGTTTAAGCTTAAAAAAGGATTTAAAGCTCTTTTCCAATGCACGATCCATGAATACGTTTTAAAATTCAGAATGGAAAAAGCTAATCAGTTAGTACGCGGGCAAAGTTTACAGATGCGGGAAGTTGCTATGGAACTGGGATATAAAAATCCATCCCATTTTTCTGCAGCATTCAAAAAGCATTTCGGATTCTTACCAACGGAAATGGCCGGAGTTATATGATATATTGCATCAGCAATAATATTAAAACAAATCTTTGTTTTGCTTTACCTGCAATTGAATGGCTTAATATATTTATAAAATACAAATAAAGGCTGGCAGAGTTACCTACCAGCCCTGTTCCGGATATTTTAGAAATTGATTTTATTAAATGGTATGCAGCGCTTCTTTTATACTGTCTTCTAAAGTTGACAGGCTGCCACCCGCCAGTTTTTCTAATGTGCCGGCATCTGTTTCCAATTCTCCTTTTGCAATATCCAGATCAATTTCCGCAAACATCCGGGCCATCGGTGCAGGAAATCCAGCCTGCTCTTCCAATACTTTGGCATATTCATCGGCAGGAAGATTAATGTACTTAATGTCTTTGCCCGACAGCCTGCTGATCTCCGCAGCATATTCAGTCAGTGTGAAGGAGTACCCGCCCAATTCATAAGCTTTGTTGTCATGTCCTTCGGTGGTCAACACTTTTACTGCCGCTTTCGCATAGTCACTCCTGGTGGCAGCAGATATTTTACCATCGCCTGCGCTGCCGTATACTGCCCCGGCTTTTATAGTGTTGCCAAGTGAAGATGTATAATTTTCGATATACCAGCCGTTCCTTAATAATGCGTATGTCAGTCCCGATGCTTTCAGGTATTCTTCCGTTAGTTTATGCTCCGGGGCTAAAGGAAGCGTGGATGTATCGGCCCTTAGGATACTTGTATAGGCTACAAATGGAACTCCAGCTCTCTTGGCTTCGTCTATCACATTTTTGTGTTGTCCGAAACGTTTCCCTATCTCAGAGGAAGATATCAGCAATACTTTTGAAAGCCCTTTCAACGCTAAGGAGATCAGTTCAGGGTTGGTATAATCCAAAGTTCTTACTTCCACACCAAGATCCTTTGCTTTTTCAGGATCGCGTACCAATGCCACGATCTGCCCGGCTGGTATGGACTGCTTTAAATGAGTTATTACTTTGCGCCCCAATTGCCCGGTTGCTCCGGTAACACCTATTTTAGTTTGTTCCATATTATTATTAAATTTTTAAATTGTTAATCTGTATTGTCCCGGTAAGCCCCGTTGGATAACTTAAAAGAGTTTATGATTTTCTTAATTGGCTTAGCTCTAACGGGATTTATGTCGGCCTTCCTTATCGAAGCCATTCGTTTGCTGGTTTATACAATGCATATTTTCCTCCGCCTGTAAAAAAAAGTGTCAGACCACCGGACAGGTACAGCAGGTTTAGCTCAATGCTAAGCCCCCCGCTTTGGGAAATGGTAAAAGCCTCTGCAGCGTGTACCAGGATGATCGTGAACAACATTAAAAGGCTGATACCAAGCCCGGAGATCCGGGTAAAAACTCCTGATATCAGTAAAACAGGCGCAATCACTTCTGTAATCGGTACGCCTAACCACAGAAACTGTGGAAAGCCCTTTTCTGCAAGCATTCCTTTTATAAAGTCAAACCCATACATAAGCTTGGAAACGCCGTGAAAGAGCAACAACCCCCCTGTAGTGATGCGTAAAAGCAGAAGACCCAGGTTGATATTCAATGGCTTCATAGAGCTTTATTTTTTGATATTGTAAAGGTATGACTTATGGTTACTTTAGTTACACCTGTTACCTATTGGTAAGTAGTTACCTATAAGTAACTATTTTATAAAAGGTTACTTATCCTGTATCTTTGTCTTTAGGAAAAGGGAATATGGAGAAAAAGAAAATTGAACTATCTGAAAGCTGCCGCAAGAGTATCCAGGGCATAAAAGATACCCAGGATCTGTTGAGTGGCAAATGGAAAGCTGCTATTGTAGGAGCGCTTTTTTACAATGGGAAATTCAGGTTTATGGATTTGAGCAGGCATATTGTGGGTATTGCCCCCAAAGTGTTGTCAAAAGAATTGAAAGACCTGGAAATGAACCATCTTGTTAAACGCACTGTTCTGGATACGATGCCCATAACTGTTGAATATGAACTGACCTCACAAGGTAAAAGCTTGCACAAGATCATAGAGGCTATGGGAGAATGGGGAATCAGATACCGCAAATCACTACTCAGAAAATAGCAGTTGTAGGTCATGCCTCTTTTTTCATAATATCACCCGGGTACAATTCCCCTGTAGAAGGAATAATAACTCCGGCAACTCCATAAATCATATCGAGGGGTTTTGTTAGCCAGTTATGAAGCAGGCTAATCTATTTCTGAATTCGAAACAGATTTTTCTCATCCGGTAAATAAATTCAATACGCGGTAATTAGTTTAGCTCCTGGCAATTAAGAATAGCAGTTATGGGACGCTTTATTTTCATTTTCTGTTAGTGGTAATTAATTCTCCTTTAAGGGTAATTTGTTGTAAAGACCTTTGTTGTATAACTACTGCCTTAGCCGGGCTTTACAGCGATCACCATTATGATATTTTTAATTATAGTATGTGAACGTTGTGATTGAGCGTGCCCTGAAACAGATAAATGTTATAAATAGTACTCTCCTGTAGTGTACGATGCATGTATTATGAATGCATGACCTTACTTCCACAAGGTTGTTTTTTCCGTAAATGGCAATGGTAAATATGATTAACACCTATAACGAATGCGCGCCAGGAAGCGAAAATATTAAAATAAATATTCGATCCTGTTAAAAACCGGCTAACCAGTGAACACTCTAAAACCGGATGTATGGAAAAGGGAATTAATCCAGGAGAAAGAGGAGAAAGAGAAGAAAGAATAGCTTTTGCGCAGCAGCAGCTTAATTTATTGCAGCGGCCCGGAGCGGCTGCATCATACGCATTTGAAACGCTGCAGAAATTGCGCGTCCTTATAAGGAATACTAGCCCCGGGATAAAAGAACGGTGGCGGGAAGATAGATTTGTTTTCATGTTGGGTGACATGGACATTTGTTCGCTTTATTGCAAGGATGATTGGGTTCAGATACTCGTTTCGCAGTGGAACAAAGAAAAATGCGTTTACTCCTATGCCATAAATGAGCACGTGAACTGGCAGGATATACAAAAAAGGATACAACAATATCAGCAGGCTATTGCAGGAGATGAAAGTATATTATCTACTTTAAAATAAGCTTTACAATATGAAACGTATTTGGTTGTATTTGAAAAGCAGGAAATTTAAGCGATTATGGAACGCTTGTGTATATCTCAAAGATACAGGTAGGTCAACGCCCCCTGATATTCAAAATGCACTTAGACTGGGAATAAACCGGTTTTTCAGGCATAATACCACCGGCAGGGTCTATGTGATTGAATACGATCCAATTTATGATAGCGCTATTGATGACCTGCGTGATGAGGGCTGGCAGGTATTTTTAAATATTGATACAGACGGCGAACTGATTTATACTGTATACACAAGCGAAATAATAGCTGATAACCAATAAACGTAAATTATGCAGAATGATGGTATGAGCGCTTACCTGCTTACCAAAGAAGATATAAAAGCAGTATATAAATGAAATTGCATGCAAGATGCTGTTGTCATTCTTTATTATGGCGTCCTTTTCATTTAAGAAATAATGCGTTACTTATATTATTTTTCCTTTTGCCGCTGTTTTTATTCCCTTCTGCGAAACTATGCTATTATAAAGGCTATTTATTTTTATTCAATACAAAAGCTTTGATCAATTGATATGTCTGATCAGCCTGTATATCATTAATTGTAATTATTATGCCAAGCGTACCTAAATGGTTGGGAGACACAATGGATGTTGTTTTCAGGAATATGTATCACCCGGTTATCGTTACCAATGTGCACTACCTGAATAATCAGTTAAAAAAAGTACGCTTTGAAGGAGACTTCTCTAAAACAAAGTTTACACCAGGCAATGTGGTGGAGTTCCGGGTCACGCCAAATGATTTCAGGCATTATACGCCTTCATATTTCAACACTACAGAAGGTGTTTGCGAAATTGTTTTCTATCTGCATGCCGGCGGGCCTGGTAGCCATTGGGCAAAGCAATTGCAGCCAGGCGATACTGTTAAATTATTAGGTCCGGGTGGTAAGTTGAGCTATTTGCCGGCCTTCAGCAATCATTTTGTATTTGGCGACGAGACCGCTATAGGATTAATGAACTGTGTAAAAGAGGAAGCAGACAGGAGCGGACATTCTTTTTTCGCATTGGCGGAGACGCAAGTGGCGCACAGGGATTGGATCCATTTATTCTCTCTACAACCTGCCGTGTCTGTGGAATCATCTTCCGGGGATCCGGCAATTCCTGCTATCCGTTTTCTAAATGATGTTGCAGAAGAGTGGGAGCCTTCAGTTAAGGATACCTGCTTTTATCTTACCGGCAGGGCTAAATCCATACTGGCAATGAGAAAGTATTTATTGTCGAGAGGAGTGGGGATGAAACAAATAAAAACGGAACCTTACTGGGCAGAAGGAAAAAAAGGACTATAAACAAACCGGCAAAATATAACAGAAACATGGATAGAAATAAATCTATTTACCAAAATAGTAAATGAGATAGCATTGTGTCGCGCTATCTTTGTGTTCTATTCAAATAAAAATAAGTTTTTCTCATAAGCAGTTAGTTTTGGTATCGGCCCCTGTTTCTACCGGGGCTGATTTTGTATCAAACACTGCCTGGTAATGATGAGATGCTTACAATCCCTGTGTCAGCCATTGATAAAACCCCGGGAATGCAAGTCCCCAGTACCATTGCCCGTGCCTTCCTTCCGGATTGACGGCAAGTTTTATTTCAGGGTTTATTTTCTTTTGTAAAGCGTCTATCGTCAAATTCACATCGGCAGACATTTCTACAAAGCTGCCGTCTGGTTTTTTCCGGTTTTCATTGCCGCCGCCGTAAAAATAATAACGCTGGGCTGTATAGGCTTTCCCCGGTTTTACGGCTGCTATTTCTTTGTAGCTGTTGCCTTCATCCAGCCAGATGGAGGGCGAGAATACACCCAGCGCTCCAAAAACATCCGGGTATAATAATCCTGCATATAGAGTGAGTAACCCGCCCATAGAACTGCCTGCCATATAAGTGTTTTCTTTGCCCTGCTGTGTGCGGTAGTGCTTATCAATATAGGGTTTCAGCGTTTCCACTACAAACCTAAGATAATCTTTGCCATATACGGTATCGTATTGGCGGTTGGGGTGTATATAGTATTCCCTGATACGCTTTCTTTTATCATCAGCATGATCTATAGCAACCACTATACAATCCTTTCCCGACCGGTCAATGGCTTCATCCACACCCCATTCCACCGGCCCGATCCTGCCTTCTGAAGTGGCTTCGTCAAACAGATCCTGCCCGTCGTGCATATACAATACAGGATATCTTTTATTTGAACTGCTGTAATTTTTAGGGAGGTATATCCTGATGCCGCGGTATTCCTTCAACTGTGGCATAAAAAAGGCGCTGTCCATCAGTTGCACCTGCGGTAAAGCGGTAGAAACAGGGTGATCGTCGCGCCAGGAATGAATGACTGCTCCGATAGTAGTATCTCCCCTGATAATGACCTGGTGTGGGTTTACCAGCCTGCCTTCCGGGGTGCATTCCAGCTTTTGCCAGTTGCCCCGGTTGAATTTAAATTCCAGCAAGCCATCACTGATATTTTTCAGTACTATACTGTGTCGTCTGTTATCGTTTTTCTGCATTTGGTATGCCGCCTGTGCAGGTATCCATCCATTGAAATTCCCGGTAATGAATACAGGCTCATCTGTATGCGTATTTGGAAGTCCGGTTATTTCTATGGTAACCTCATGTTGGGCATTAGCGATCTGCAGGGACAAACACAGGAACAGGAAACTTTGCCAAAATATCTTTATACCAATCATAAAATAAAATTTAAGTTTATACCATTTTGCAATGGGACGATTAATCTTTTACTATTACCTGCAAATGACCGCTGGCGGTGGCTTCTATATCAGCATTCACATGATAAACTTCCTTTAGGGCTTCTTTTGTGAATACAGCCCCCGGTTTGTCATGCAGGTATACCCTGCCGTTATGCAACAGGATCGCTTCGTCTGCCCAGCGAAGCGCCATATTGATATCATGCAGCACGATCAGTATGATCTTACCGCGCCGGGCATAATTTTTTATCCATCTCATCACGGTGACCTGGTGCTGCAGATCAAGCGCGCTGGTCGGCTCATCCAGCAGCAATATTTCAGGTACTCTTATAATAGCCTGCGCCAGGCTCACCAGTTGACGCTGGCCGCCCGATAAACGGTTGACAGCCTCCGTTGCCAGGTGCATTATATCCATTTCTTCCAGTAAGTCGAAAGCTCTTTTTTCTACCTCGGGCAATTTTGCGCTGATCTGATCCAGCGGGGATGCTTTCAGTGATGCCACCAATGATTCTACTACCGATAATGAAATATCAAATGGCAGATATTGCGGCATATAGCTGATGAGCTTTGCTTTTTTAAGCATCGGGAAATGCAGGATGTTCTGCTGACCTATCATGATTTCTCCCCGGGCCGGAATGAGACCCGCAATACTTTTGAGCAAGGTGGATTTTCCCGCTGCATTAGGTCCTGCCAGCGCGGTGATCGTTCCCGGCTGCAAAGAACGGGTCGTGAGCTGCCTGATGATACCGGGTTTCCCGGGATAACCGGCAGTAAGCTGTTTGATATATACCTCATGGTTTTCTTTCATAATTACCGGTCTTTGCGCAGGATGAGGTAAACAAATACAGGAACGCCTATCAATGCCGTTACAATGCCGACAGGCAATAAGGTGCCGGCAACCAGCAGCTTGCTTGCTATAGATGCCAGCGACATCACCAGCGCACCTGTAACCAGGCTGGCCGGGAACCAGTAGCGGTGATCTTCTCCCACCAGCATCCGGGCAATATGCGGGCCAACCAACCCTATGAAACCAATGGTGCCTACAAATGCCACTGAAGTGGCGGCAAGCAGGCTGATACGCAACAATGACATAAAGCGAAACCTGTTTACCTGTATGCCCAGCCCCGCAGCTCTTTCTTCACCGAGCCGCAATGCGGTCATTTTCCAGGAAGAAGCCATAGTAAAAGGAACCACCACAGCGATCACTATGGCAAGCAGCCGTATCTTATCCCAGTTGGCGCGTGCAAGACTGCCCATGCTCCAGAAAACAACCTGCTGCAGCGCTTCCGGGGTGGCTATATAATGAATGAGCGCTACCAGCGCATTAAATGTAAATACCAATGCAATGCCGAATAATACCAATGATCCCACCCCTGCATTTTTCCAGCGGGCAAATGCCTGTAACAGCAATACCGACCCGAAAGCAAATAAAAATGCATTCAATGAAACGATCCAGTTAGCGCTTACGCCGGGCAGTGTAATGCCAAGAACAATAGCGAGCGCTGCACCGAAGGTGGCTGCTGCCGATACACCTAAGGTAAAAGGGCTTGCCAGCGGGTTATTCAATATCGTTTGCATTTCGGCTCCGGCTACAGATAAAGCTGTGCCGGTAAGCAAAGCCATTAGTGCATAAGGCATGCGCACCTTCCATACGATCACATCAGTGGCATTGTCGGTTGATGAGCTGTGAAAAAGCGCAGCCAGTACCTGCTGTATGGATAAGGAAGAAGGCCCTGTGACAATATCAAAGCAGAAAGAAATAAAACAGGCAACAGCAATACCAATAATAATGAGCAATCTTTTCTTTTGAAGACGGTCATAGGTTTGTTCTGCTATCCGCCTTGCTGCCTGTTGCTGATCCGTTTTTTGTACATTCATGCAGGCTTATTTATCCAGGCTGATCCAGTATGTGCCTGTCATTGGTACGGATAAAAACTTTTGATTCAACTCCTTTAATGATCTGTCCGGGTCAATATCCGGGAAGAGCGCAGGATGAAACCATTTTGCCATTGCCTCGGCAGCCAGCACATTAAAAGGAGAAGCATAAAATAAATGCCATAATCCATAAATGCGTTTTTGCTTTACAGCAGGCAGCGTGGAAATAATGGGGTCGGATAATCTTTTGTTCAGGCTGCTGATCACTTCCGCCGGTTGTATGTCTGCTCCAAGCACCACCCCTTTCCCACGAAAAAGATCGGTGCCGGTGGCAATGTATATATCCGGCTTCCTGCTGATCACATACTCCTGGTTCAACTGTCCCAGGGAGCCGGGCAGCACATCCGCTCCTATATTATGCCCGCCGGCCAGCTCAATAAATTCATTGAGGTTGTCTTTTCCCGGAGAGTTAAATTCATTTTCCAGTGTACCGGCCTTCATATCCATAAATACGACAGGGATCGCCGGCTTTTTAGCAGAGATCACAGAAGCGATATGGCGAATGCGGGATTCATAAAAATCAATGAATGCTTCCGCTTTGGCTTCCCGGTGCAATAGTTTGCCCAACAGCCGTATACTGGGTATGGTGTTTTTGAATGGGTTATTCCTGAAATCAATAAATGCTACAGGTATCCCTGCTGCCTGTAGTTGGTTCAGTAATTCGGCAGACTGCGGTCCCGGGCCATGACCTTTTACCGCAAAGACCGCCAAGTCCGGCCTGGAGGCGATTGCTTTTTCCGCTGAAAAGCTGCCCGCGTTGGAACCTACCACCGGTATCTTTGCCAGTTCCGGGAACTGCTGCAGGTAGTCCTTATATTCCTTCATTTTTTTAAAATCATCCGGCCACGCAGCTATCAGGTCGCCGGGGCGTGATTCCAGTATATTGAGGGTAATAATATCGCGGCCTTCGCCCAGTAATATCTTTTTTGCCGGGTGGCTTAAGGTAACTGTTCTGCCCAGCACATCCGTTACCTTTACCTGCTGGGCATGCGATATGCTGAAAAAAAATAAAAAAATTATCGTTAAGTTTCCTCTGATCATAACCCGTTGATTCCTGCCATTGCGTTGTGTATGGATACTGTTTAGCAATATTTGCAAAAATCCTTTCCCCCTGCGACCACATAAGAAAAAAAAGTTACCATAAACGGAAATAATTCCTGGTCAGGAACGTAGTTGTGGGAGCGATTCTACCGGATTATCATGATACCGGAAAGGATCATTTTTTACATGGTTGGGATTCAGACCAAAATGCCCTTTAAACGCCCTGGCAAAATGAGAAACGCGTTTATACCCTGTAGCTTCCGCTACTTCTGCGGTTGTGCTTCCTTCCAGCAACAGTTCTCTTGCTTTCTGCATTTTAAGAAGAAATATATAGCCGAAAACGGTTGTGCCGAATACTTCCTTAAAATGACTTTTCAGGTAAGCATCATTGGTACCTACCATATGCGCAAGATCTGACAGCGAATAAGGGTTTTTTATGTTTTCCGTAATGATTGCCTTTACCTTGTGCATGCGTTCAATATCAACAGGTTTCAGGTTGGTATTCCTGTCAAATGTGGTTGATTTGGAAATATAGGTCTCCAGTTCCAGCATCAGCAGCTCTATGAACTTGCTTTTAAAATAAAGCTGTTTATATCTTCCTTTCAATGGGCAATGCAGCATATCGTTCAAAATGGTATTAACCCTTCCCTGTATAAGAACATTGAACCTGTTGAGCATGATCGGGTTGTTTTCCTTCACGCTTTTTTCGAGCGCGGTGTAAAACGGATGCTCCTGTGGCAGGCATCTGTACATCCGCTCCAGGCTGATGCCCAACTGGAACATTTCAACGTGCTTTTGCGGTTCCCATTCCATCAGTATTTCATAATCTTCGGGTATGAAAAGGAAATTGGCTTCCTGTCTTTTAGTGGATACACACAGCTCATGCACTTCATTCTGTATCTTACAGCTCATCGTTCCGTTGATCACGTAATTGATCTGTACAAACGGTGAATGGTTCATGATCATTACCGTACCCGCGTCAGAGGATTGCAGGTTATAATATTTGAAGTTGATGCCACTTAGCGGAACCGTATCAACTACGATTCCTTTATACCCTGCTTTATCAATGGTTTTATAACCTTCTTTAGCAGCGTTTATATTGTTCTCATAAATATCAAAATCATACTGCATATCGGACTTGTAAGGCAAAGTCTTTTTCATTCATCCAATATATTCTTTAATTATAAAACAGGGGCCAGATTAAAAATCTTACAATGATACCCCAATTATTTTTTTCCTGTTTCCGCAATTGGGAAAAAAATATGCGCTTTGAGGAAATAATCCTTAATAAGTTGCGATCTGCACACAATCAAGGATCAGTATCAACCAGTTCAGCTTTAAATACCATTCCCTTCATCCTTTCTCCTGGTTGTAAAATAACCCGGCGTTACGTCATAATTTTTTTTGAAAGCGGTAATAAAATGCTGTACATATTCATAGCCGCAGTATACAGCTATCTCGCTTATCGTTAATTCATTTTGAGCGCTACAGCGCAACTAAATGCTTTGAACAAATATTTCTGATTTCATAATTTTTTTCCGGTTGAGAAATAAGCAGGATTTTCTTTTGTCTTTTATTTGATATTCTCCAAATTGATACTTCCTATTTAAAACTTCTGTATTCGTAAAATGTTTTCCTTTTTTCGAAAGTGCATCAGGGATACTGACTGTTAATTTTGCGATCCAATTTAACTAAGACCAAATACTACAAAGCATGCATCATTTTCGAAAATCATTTTTCATCGTCTTTATTTTTGTTAGCACGTTTGCTTACAGTCAAACAGGAACGCTTTCCGGTAAAGTAACCTCGGCAGATAACAAACCAGTGGCCGGGGCAACCATCAATATTGACAAAACATTTATTACAGTAATTTCTAATGATGCGGGTATATACACAATAACCAAACTAAAGCCAGGCAATTATAAAGTTAAAGTAACGGCTATCGGAACAGAAGGAATTACCAGAGACATTCGGATTCAGCCCGGCGACAATGTGCTGGATTTTATGTTGACCCAATCATCGGTAGAGCTTAATGAGGTTGTTATAACGGGTAATACCAATAAGTTTACGGAAAAAGAAAGCGAATTTGTAGCCCGCATGCCAATAAGCAACCTCGAAAACCCGCAGGTATATTCCGTAGTACCAAAAGAGTTAATGACCGAGCAATTGGTCACTGATTATCGTTCAGCACTATCTAACGCTGCCGGGGTAAGCAATGTGCAAATGAGCTTTGGTGGTGGCGGTCTCGGAATAAATGGAACCATGCGTGGCTTCGTGAGCGGCACTGCTACAATAAGAAACGGAATGAATACCAACTGGCTTACAATGGCCGATCCGGTTAATATTGAAAGAATGGAAGTGATCAAAGGGCCGTCAGCAAC
Organism: Chitinophagaceae bacterium; assembly: GCA_019638615.1. Taxonomy (GTDB): domain Bacteria; phylum Bacteroidota; class Bacteroidia; order Chitinophagales; family Chitinophagaceae; genus Agriterribacter. Next base: position 144,486 of record JAHBTL010000009.1, read on the forward strand.
CCTGTTCGGCTCTTCAGTAATATCTTATGGAGGTCTTGTAAACCGGGTTACCAAGAGACCTTTAGACTATTTTAAAGGCGAAGTAAGTTATACAGTTGGCAGTTGGAATTTAAACAGGGTAACCGCGGACGTCAATACCCCGTTAAATAAGGACAAAACACTTTTATTGAGAACCAATGTGGCATGGAATGACAATCAAACTTTCCAGGATTACGGATTAAATAAGACCCGCGCTGTTACCGCCGCACTCACTTATATTGTCTCCCCCAAACTAAAGATAGACTTTGAACTGGAGCACCTGGACTACAAGTTTAATTCTACCTTTTACGAATTGCTTCCCAATCATAAGGACTATGACTGGGATTTTAAAAAGTCTTATACCTCCAATGATCTGCTGTCTTCACAAAAAGTTACCAATTTTTTTGCAAAGGCGAGTTATATTATTTCTCCTAAATGGACTTCAGAGACCTACCTCTCATCGGCGCATACCGATTTTAATACCAACTACCTGTTCCTGAGTATGATTGCGCCAGACGCGGCCACACCCAATATTGAAGACAGCCTTTACAGAGATATCACCACCGTAAACGGCTCTATCAGGAGCACACAGCTTCAACAAAATTTTACAGGCAATTTCAATATCGGAAGCATTAAAAACCGGTTGTTGATAGGACTGGACTACCTGAACGAATATTCTGACAATTTACGATGGTATACAAGTTATGATATGGTTAAGATCAACGGAGATCCTTTGAATGGCGAAGTTCCCATGTTGAATTATGAAACACATTTACAAAAAATTGCCAACACACCTGTAGATCTTAATTATATAACAAAAACCGAAACACTTTCGGCTTACGTATCGAATGTAACGAATATAACAGATAACCTGATCGCCATGCTGAGCCTGCGCTACAGTTATTACCACGATAAAGATCCGTTATATGGTGTGGAGCAGGGTGCGCTCTCCCAAAAATTAGGATTGGTATACCAGGTAGTGCCTAAATCTGTTGCATTTTTCGTAAACTATATGAACGGTTATTTGAATAATTATCCTGCTGTTACCAGGGCAAGCGCTCCCGGCCTGGCCAGGTTTAAGCCGGAATATGCCAATCAGTTAGAGGGTGGTGTTAAACTCGAATTGTTGAAAGGAAAAGTGAAGGGAACGATCAGCTACTATAATATTCTGGTGGATAATATTGTAAGACCCGATCCGGTAGATGACACATACTCTATCCAGGACGGTTCTCAACGTAGCAAAGGATTTGAAGTGGATGTGATTGCCAGCCCGGTGAACGGCTTAAATATCATTGCGGGCTATGGATATAACGATAACAAATACATCAAGGTGTGGGAAGAAGCGTTGAGCGGTAAACGTCCTGCAGGCATACCAAAGCATGTTGGCAATTTCTGGATCAGCTATCGCGGAACACAAGGCGTCTTAAAGGGTTTCGGTCTTGGCCTGGGCGGTAATACCCAAAGCGATTTTTTCTTTGATGATTATAACGAAGTATTACTGGATGGCTTCACCACATTCGATGGTTCTGTTTTTTACGAATCCAGAAAGATCAGGGTAGGCTTAAAACTAAATAATATTACGAATCAGCAATACTGGGCATCCCCACGTTCGGCTATTCCTCAGCCACCGCGGCAGTTGTTGGGAAATATAACATTGAAGTTTTAGGTATTAACAATAACATTGAAGTTCCGGGATTGAAAGATTAGAGCATATAAAACAAAGAAACCTGAATTTACGATAATTCAGGTGGAGCGTTTTTGTTTTTTATGCCGTCCCCACCAAATATAAAACCCCGTAACCGGCAGGCTGGCGCAAATAAGGCTGCCAATAAAGGCAAGGATTTTACCAGGCAGACCGGCAATGCCTCCAGTGTGGATATCATAATTCATGGATCGGAGTTTGTGCCCATTGTTTTCATCGGCAAAGGTTTCTGATTTCAGCAGTTTGCCAGTATACTGGTCATATTGGTTGGAACAATAATCAAACCTTGAGTTACTGATAAAAACGTTGATCACCCCAGAGGAATCTGCTGGTTTTGAAACAAAGTATCTTTTTGCTTTCGGATATTCATTTTGCACCTGCACAAAAAGCTGGTCAAGAGAAGTTTTAGCGGATGCATATTTTGTGGTATCGGATTTCATGGGTTGGTCGTGTTCATGGGATACACCACCATTGGCAATCCATTGTACGCTCTCGTCAAACCAGTCGAAGGTCCATACCAAACCGGTTAGCCCGAAAATGAGCGCTATCAAAAAAACATAAAAGCCGGTGATATTATGCAGGTCGTAATTTTTTCTTTTCCAGCGGGTAGTATTCTTCCACTTAAACCAAAATCGTTGTTTGGAGGCAGCTTTGTTTTTAGGCCACCAGAGTATCAGTCCGCTGATAAGTGATATTACAAATATGAGCGTAGCAACGCCTACGATTGGTTGCCCGATCTCGTTAGTCAGCAACAGGCTCCAGTGCAGATTCACCACAAATTCAAAGAATTCAAATGTCTTATCCTCATTGGTTACCACTTCCGCTGTATATGGGTTAACATACACAGTGCGGTAGAGTTCAATATCCTGCCAATACCAGACAGCGTCACTGTTTTCCTTCGCTTTGTAAATGGTGAAGCTGCAGGTTTCGTGAGGTGTATTGGGTACAGAAGCGCCCATCAGTTTATTTTCCGTGCCAATAGCGTTTTGTGCTGCCTGCCATATCTCGCTCATTGGTTTTTTAGGAGTGCTTTGTGGTTCCACGTACAGCCTGTGTTTATATACCAATGGTTCTATCTCTTCAATAAAAGCGTATATGCAACCGGTAATACCGAGTATAAAAACAACGATGCCGGAAGATAACCCCAGCCACAAATGCAGTTTACCAACAATTTTTTTTAACGTCATATGGCTTATTATTTTTCACGCGGCGATGCAAATAATAGTTCATTGCATACACCGCGTAAAACTCATTTCGACATCTGCTATTTAAAACCGCAGCGTTATATTCCCTGACACGTTAAGCCGCATCTGGGGAGAACCCATCAGATCCCAGTATTTTTGATTCGTGAGGTTATTGAATTTCAAGCCGGCGCGGAAACGGCTTTGTTCGTAGTAAACGGTAGCGTCTATTAATGTATACGCCGGCGTTACAAATTCACTCCACGAAAAGTAAGGCGCCTTGTCGGAATAGTTGCCTCCAACGCCAAACCCTAATCCTTTTACAGCTCCCTGTAATGTATAATTCAACCAGAAGTTCGCTATGCTTTTTGGCATGCTGGCTACCTGTTTCCCTATCACCGTCTCATCAGTGGCTTTGGTAAACCTGTTAAAGTTATAAGCATACCCTACGATAATATTCAATCCGGCCACAGGGTTGGCAGTTACCTCTCCTTCAAAGCCTGAGCTCAACTGTTTGCCGTCCTGCAAGGCGGTGTAGTCTGTTGTATACCGGATGGCATTTGCAATAGCGATCCTGTAATAACTAAGCGTAATGTTGGCTTTCTTTTGTACCGCCTCTACCTTTACACCAAATTCCAGTTGATTGGCATACACCGGATCCGGCATAAACAATCCACCACCGTTGGGTTGCGTGATGGGAGCCTGGTTTCGGAATCCATTCATATAATTACCAAACACTGCCACACGATCTTTTACTACCTGGTATACCAATCCCAGTTTGGGGGAGAGTGAGGTTTGCTTAAACTCTGTCCATGTATTAACAGGGTTGCGTTTGTATCTATCCAACCTCAGGCTTAACATGGCATATACCCGGTCAGAAATATTAATTACATCACTTACATACACTCCCAACGTTTCATAAGAAGGCGATCCATATCCTGCATCTATTACTATATTGTCATCAACCATTTCTCTTGTGACAGGAGCCGGAAAACTATTTTGAGCTATATCTACCGTGTCCAGGTAACCCCAGTCTTTCATATAGGCATATTGAAACTGAGTAGAGAACACCCTATAGCCACCGCCCACCAGCAATTTATGTTTTAAAAACCCTGTTGAAAACCCGCCTGTGAAATTCTGTTGAATGCTCGTTACATTTTCTGTGATGGGGCCATATACCCAGGCATCCCTTGCGGCTTCAGTGGGAGAGAACCAGGTTAACCCGGGTTGATAATTTCGCTCTACATTTTGCACCGCATATGCAAATAAGGTGGTGGACTTCCAGCTTTTAGAAATTTCATAATTCGCCTGCGCAAAAATTCGGGTTGAACTACTTTTAGAATCGAGCTCATTATTAAACAGGTTGGCACTATATCCAAGCGGAATATCTTTGGTGGATGAAAAGCCCGATGAAGGTAAGATGAAATTAAGAGGTATAAGTGTTCTCCTTGATCCGGTAAGTTCTGCATCCAACAGTATATTCAACCGGTTGTTCACTTTATAAGAAAGGCTGGGTGCTACCTGGTAGTCATTTGAAAATCCATAATTCTGAAAACTCCCTCTTTTGCTGATAGCGGCGTTTACTCTTAACAATACTGTTTTATCTTCATTTAACGCAGTATTTACATCCGCGGTAATGCGATGTAAATTAAAGCTACCTGCTGTATAACTCACTTCCGTACGAGTTGTTTCAAAAGGGTTTTTAGTAACAATATTTACTACACCTCCGTAAGTAGCAACATCTGCACCAAACAACGTTCCTGAAGGACCTTTCAACACTTCAATCCGCTCAATATTCGCCAGGTCAATGGTAGAGCGACCTGAATTCATTTCCATACCATTACGTGAGCTTGGGGTTGTACCAAAACCGCGTGTGGTAATACTAAAACCTCCTGAAGGATAATTTGCAATAGCGGCGCCCGTAGCATTACGTAATACATCTTTCACATCGGTAGCCACCTGTGCCTTTATTATCTGTTGTCCTATTACAGAATATACCTGAGGATTTTCCAGGTTTTTCAATGGCATACGGGCAACATATTCAGTTTCTTTATTGGTGATTTTTTGCGTGCCGGAATTTACGATCACTTCCTGCAAAGTATTGGCATCTTCTTTTAAAACAATCGATACCGCCGTTGTATGAGCGCCGCTTACGGTAATGGTTACCTGCTGCGTAGCCAATCCGATATAACTGGCAGAAATAATTTGTTTGCCCTCATTGATTCCGTTCAATTCAAATTCACCTTCGGCATTGGTGGAGGTACCGCGTAAACTATTACTAAGGGTAATGCTTACACCTTCGGCAGGTTGCCCGTCAGACGTAGATACTTTACCTTTTATTTTTCCCTTTTCCACCAGTTGTACGGCTACCTGTTTGCCGTTTTTGGTTAGCCTTAAATCGCTCTGCGCTGCTATTTCATTTAAAACTTTTTCAGCGCTGGTATTGGCAGATGGCAGGCTGATGATTTTTTCCAGTTGCTTCCCCAAACGGGTATATACAAAACTGTATCCGGCTTTTTGCTCAAGCTCCTTAAATAGCTCGCCTACGGTGAGTGTGTTTTTGCTGAGTTGTATTGCTTCCTTATCAGTTACCTGTGCGGCTACAGAAAGTGCAAATACAGTAAATAACAGGAAGAGTAATTTTTTTAGAAGTATGGGCATAACACGCCCCGCGTTACTGCAAACGATCATTTTTGATGGATTAATTTGGTTTAGTGATTTATTTTGAGACTTGTATTACATGGTCTTTTTTATTGAAATGAATGCCCGATGCCAGTTCTATCATATGAAGCACCTGGTCTAACGACTCACTGCCAAAAGAAGCAGTGAGTGGTATTTCCTTAAGATATTGCTGATCTATAGCAAATCGTATATTATATTTCAATTCCAGTTGCTGAAGCGCGGATTCCATCGGCGTATCCCGAAAAATCAGTTTTCCTTCTGTCCAGGCTATTGCCAGTACAGTATCTGCATGTACTACACTGATCACTTTCCGGGCTGCTGTATCATATATAATCTGCTGGCCGGGCTGCAATATATACTGGTCACCACCAGGCGTAGTAAAAGCGATTTTTCCCTCGGTAAGCGTAATGAGCGTTTGATGATTTGATCCTCTCAGGTTCACATTAAACCTGGTGCCCAGTACTTTAACAGAAGCATCCAGTATACTGAGCTGAAACGGGCGTAAGCTGTCTTTGGCAATTTCAAAATAAGCCTCTCCCCGCAATAATTTTACCTGTCGTTGGCTAGCGTAAAATATTTCAGGATACTCCAGTTCAGAATCTGCGTTCAGTTGTAGGATGCTGCTATCTGCTAATACCAGTTTTTTATGCTGACCATACCCTGTACTAACCTGCTGCACCGAAATATCCACCAATGTTTCAGTTGATATAGATTGGTTAGTAAACCAAAACCAGGTGCCTGCGGAAAGAATGATGAAGAAGCAAGCTGCCGCCGCCAATAATTTTCGCCGCGTAAAGAATTTGACTGAACGAGGTGCTCCTATGTTACCGGAAATGTTGTTCCATATCTTTTTTTCTTGTAGCGCTGCTATTTCTGCTGATTCAGGATATATTTCTAAATCTGTATCGCCTTCTGCAAGCCAGCTTTCCACGAGCAGTTTTTCTGCAGCGGTGCATGCTCCCTGCTGGTATTTCCGCAATAATTCAGACGTAATTTTTTTCATGTAATTGATTGCTTACTGATTAATAGTAACATGAAGAAAACATTTCCCTAAGTACAATGCAAAGAAATATGAATTCCACGAATGATATTGGGGTGTCCATTATTTGTTGTGAATGGCATGAATGCAAGAATAACATGTGATTATAAACCTGCAGGTTTGTGTAATGGCACTTGTGGTAACCATTCAGAATATTCCGGAAATGAAATTGGAAAGTTTTGCCTTAAAAAATTTTTTAATGTAGGAGACATGGTAATCAACCGCTTTTTCTGAGATATTGAGCGTTTCAGCGATTTCTTTATTGGTATGATCTGCATGTTGTCTTAACAGGAAAACTTTCCCGCTCTGGTGTGGAAGTTCACTGGTATATTGTTGAATATTGCTATTCAATTCCCTGAAAAGGATGGTTTCTTCTGTTGAATTGTCTGTTTCCCCGACTGGAAGGTTTTGGATGAAATGTTGTTTGTTTGATTGTGTCCGGTAATAATTCAGCACCTGGTAACGGGCAGCTTTGGTCAGATAATTTTCAGGCGATTCCGTGAACTGAAGTTCCTGTCTGCGTTTCCAAACAGAGAGAAATACATCCTGGGTCATTTCTTCTGCATCTTCGCGGCTGCCCGTATAGTGATAGCAGATAACATATACTTTTTTCCAGTATCGTATATATATATCATTAAAAACAGTAATATCTATACTCATATGCTTACCAAAAGATCATACAGGAAATGACCAGCTCCCTCCATTATCATTGAACAATATTACGGGCATCTGTAGCAATCAGGTTTACGAAATCAGTAATTCCTTCAAAGACTCCTGTAATGAGCTTAATGAAATCGGAATCAATCACCATTAAAGACATTGCCAAAACACTAAACCTTTCATTCTCTACTGTATCAAGGGCGTTGAAAGACAGCTATAAGATCAGTGAGCCCATTCGTAAGAAAGTGCAGGAATATGCAAAAGAACATCATTACAACCCTAATTTGCTTGCTCAAGCGCTTTAATTTGTTCAGGCGTTGGATTTTGCGGCGATCCCATTTTTTTCCATAGCGCTCCACGCAGTGTTTCACTCATTGATAAACCAACTCGCCCCATTTGTTATAATCTTTGGGCAGGTAAGCTCAGCCTGTAACGATATCGCCGGGTTTCCAGTAATGCCTGTACGGTTGGAGGTGGGTAAAAAATGCCTCCGGCATAAAGCCTATCAGTGCGAGTGGTTTCATGCCTCTCTTTATATAGGTATCAAAAATACTGTCTACAATTGTCCTGTTGTATATTGGGTTGCCTGTATTTTTAAACCATTGGCCGGCAAAAATACTCTGTTACTAGTGGATAATTCATTTTAGAACTATCGCTTGATAGTTCTAAAATGAAAAAATGGGAACCGGTATAAGATGGTTCCCTTTTTGTTCAACAATAGATTGAGCGATGCGTTTTTTATCAGCCTCTTTCGACATCCGCTGTCTGAAAATAGAGGGTTGTTTTTGCGGCGCCTGCGCTGGTATCGACAATAAAACTGCACTCATGTCTGCCTTCTTTGGGAGCGGTGATCCAGCCATCGGTGCCTGACTGAACGGGCTCTCCGTCAATAAACCATCTGCAAGCCTGTGGGTCAATCGCAGTGGCGGTATCTGTAAATACCGAACCCCATAACCTTAAGGGTTGACCGGTTGCGTATAATTGCTGGTCGGCAGGGTGAAGGATTGAAATGATTGCCGGCTTGGGTGCAATATTGACCGGTTTTGAAACCTGCTTCACGCTATAAAAACCATCATGCGCCAACAGGGCAAATAATATCTCTCCGCTGGGAAAGGAAGACAAATCAAACTTGTACTCATTGCCATCAAGTTCTACCGCAATCCCATTCCATGACCGGCCCTGGTCTTTCGAAAATTGCAGGGAGAAGGTCAGGCGTTCCTGGCCGGATGCGGCTGCTTCCCACCGGGCATAACCATATTGCTCGCGCTGTTCTACTTCAAACCCGGCGATCCTGGGCTTCTCTGCCGGCGCCTGCCGCGACCATAGCTCAGTTTCTTTATTGTCGGTATCCATCTGTGTAATACTGATACTAAAAGCCTGATCGGTATCGGGCAGTAATGCCTGGAAAAGATAAGGACTACGTTCATCATGCTCTTCTTTACAGCCGCAGCCTGTGTGCTTGCGTGCACCACCGCCACATCCGCAACCAGAGGCGTTTAACCGCAGGAGTGCCTGCTGACTGATGACTTCCCTATTCGGGCCAAGTACTTTGACTGTCAGGTTTGTGCGGGCAGCATCTGCTATTTCAGGAACAGCTTTTACCCGCATGAGACTTTGCACGCTCACTTTTCCCCACTCATCCACTATGCCGATGATGGAAATGATATCCTGTGCCGGGGTATACCGTGTTGTCCAGGGTTGTTCCCATGGTTCGGGCTCCAGGATCTCCCAGGGCCACAGCCAGGGATCGATATACATGGGTGGCTTCCAGGTACTAACGCCAACCGTACGTGGGTCAAACCGGGTTACATTAATCAACCTGGCATGATGGTAAAGAGAAATCCAGTTTTGGTTGCAATAAGACATATAGTCGTCATTGCTTGCCGGGCTGAAGATCATACCATTATTGATATTCAAACCATATTCTCCCAGTGATGCCCTTTTGTTGGTCTCTGAGTCATAGGGCTCATAAGCGGGATAGTTGGGATCACCGGAGGTGGTGCCGCAGGGACCATGCCCTAGCCCTGCGCCATGTCCGACTTCGTGGGCCATTGTTACCTGGCGACCGTTTGGTCCCGTGCTTACTCCACTTGATTCACAGCCGCCGACATTTGCGATCGGTACCCCTGCCGGGAGTAGTCCATAATAAATGACATCGGTGCGGTTGCCATCATTGGTTCTTACCTGCGCTACGGCTGCATTCAGGTTTAACCACTGTGTGGAACAACCTCCCGGCGCTGTGGCCATGCCTGTCAGGGGGGTGCTCCAGGTCATAGTTCCGGCACTGGCAAATGAACCTGTAGACTGAACCGGGTCAACGGTTAGGGTATAGGAGGCAGTTGACTGCAAATCTGCTATCGTAGGTGCCGGAAGGTTCAGATTGGCCGTTCCGGCAGCATTGACGCCATTGTAACTGATAAATATTCCTCTTAAACGGAGCGTTTGCTGGAGGCTGGCATCTATATCTTCTGTAAATGTGTCTACCACATGATCCGAACCTGTTAGCCGGATCCGGATGGTCAGCTGCAGGTGACCAAACATCTCCTCTGCAGGAATAATGAAGTTGAGGGACGAATTGATATTGCTTCTTTCCGTGGCATACGCGATATTGTTGGTTGCTGTCACAGTCCCTGTATTGACAGGCGTGAGTGTGGTAACCTCCTGCAAGGTGAGATTGAAGGGACCGGTACGCCGGCTAAGGACGCATTCTCCGGTAATGCCTGTTATCTCCGACAACAGGATTGACCTGAGATAGGTACGCACCCACGCCGGTTTGCGTGCAACGAGCCGGCAGGAATTATCGGACCCCCGGTCATTCACATCGGTCAGGTGGTTGGCAGCATGATAATACTGTATGGCTTGTGTAACCTCCACACCATCAATATAAGGGTTGATCAGCCATGTAATATCATGACCCGTTTTGGAATATCCGATAAGCTCATGTAGCGTTAAATTGAGCCGTTCTGCATATCTGATTGAATCTGGCATTGTCAATATTTTTAAAAGTTGGTAATTACCGAAACTCATGGTCCCGGCTTTATCAAATCCGGCAGAAGTAGAGATTGTTACGGGGCAACAGGTAACGCAGCTCAGGAGTATGTCAGGATGCAAAAGGAAATTTAATTTTATTCCACACCCCCCGCTCCTTCGAGCGATGTATAGGCGGGACGCTGCGGTAGGCGGAGAATCAAAGCCTGATATGATGTAACCATCAACAATAAACAACAGTTGTTGCAGGCGATAGAAAATGTGTATGAAAAAGAACTGGACCAGCATAATATGCCGGTGTTCCTGTCGGCGCTAAAATACGAACATAAAAAAGATGGGATCATTGCCGAACGGGCAAAGGAAATGCCCTATGAGATCGTAGCCAATCTTGCAGCAAAGAACCCTGATATCGTTTCTGAATTAAAAAACTTTAATAAGGATACGGTATTATTGAAGGATGTGTTACGCTATAAGGCGCAACGGAGAAATGACTGAATCGGGGCCATCAGAGCTCATTTATCTTCTTCATTACATTTTCTACCATTGCATCACAGTACATTAGATTAAATTCAAACAGTTCACTGGCAGAATAAGTTTTTTCTATTTCACTTCGCAACATGGTTTTTGCCCTGTTCAGCCGCACCTTTACATTGGTTTCGCTGATGTTGAGCAGGGTAGCGGTTTCTGCTACATTCAATCCGTTTATTTCCCGTAGTGAAAAAACCATCCGGTAGTCGAAGGGAATTTTCCCAAGAGCATTTTCGATGATATGTCCCAACTCATGGTTTTGCACTATTTTGTCCGTATCGTTATTTGCATTGGTAAACATGGGTGTTGAGTGATCGTTTACATCTTGCATGATTTCATTTTTAAAACCTGATTTCCCCCTTTTCCGGTAACAATTGTTCATCATTATACGGATGATCCAGGTTTTGAAATCGGAACGTCCCTCAAATTGCAACAGGTTTTTATACGCATCAATAAATGTTTCCTGCATCAGGTCCTGCGTATTCTCGTGATCGTAGTTATACGACCTTCCGATCTTGTACAGACAGGGATTGAACCGCCTGACAATAATTTCATAGAGCGCTTTTTCTCCGCCTATGATTCGCCTGATCATTTCTTTTTCGGTAAATTTTTCAAACTGAACCATGGTCTATGCAACGATTTTAGATATTCTTGCCATTGCAAAAGCCGAAACTGCCATTACAAGATCACGCACGGCTACGTCTGCATAATTGAAGCCGATTAACAGCGTAAGCGCAATAACGGTTAGCCACGCGGCAACAATATATCCGCCAATTTCCGCTTTTTTCAGCACAATAACGCCTGCTATAATTTCAATAAAGCCCACGATCATCATAAAAACCGGGCCGGAGAACGGCAACAGGCTGGCTATCGACGGGTTAATGTACTGTTCCCAATGGGTAAGCAGGTTGGTGAATTTGTCGGCTCCTGCAACAACGGGAACTATCACAAAAGTGTACTTTAACAGGTTGAATGTTTGTTTCAACGACGGGTTTGTGTTTGTACTTTCCATTTTTTTATCGTTTAAGTGGTTACTGTCTGATTAGAGTAACCGAAGAATGGAAAGGTTACAAAAAATACAAGGAGCTGAAATGTGAAGTACAGGCCGGGAGCAGAATTTATTCCTTCAGGTCAGGGAGCGTACTGGCAGATACGCCCGATTACAATCGAGGTTCGGGGACAATTGGCTTTTCTTACTAAGGTTATAACGTAATATTATTAATGAGTGAACTGATAAAATAGCTCCCTGCGAAAACCTGAACTTTATTGCGGCATTTGCCTGGTTCTTAATTTTGCCGCAATGAGAGTAGTTCTCACCGAAGGCAAATATGTCCGATAGGATCGCCCGGAAATCATCCCTTATTTTACCTTCCGTTTGCCCGCAGCACGGTAATCTCTTTTTTGACTGCGTCGTCGTAAGTCTTCTTTATGATATAATGCCATTGATTTTCCGGTACGTCTACAAAAAAGATATCGCCTTTTTTATGCTTGGCTACCGCGTCCTGGAATTCCTTGGGCATCATTTCTATTCCAAAAAACCAATCCGTATCACCACGGGTTTTGTTCCCGTCCATGGTATATTCGTCGGAAAGAGCTTCCCAGGAAGTTCCGGCGCTGTGTTTATCCAGTATGATCTTTTTCAGGTTTTCTATTTCAGAAGCCGACAGGGACGAGCCATCTAAAAATATATAGCTGGCGCGATAATTAATGGATTCCGACGACTTCAGTACCTTATAGGTGACATAGCCTACAGAAAATATATCGCCCTGATTTTGTTTCAGCAACCTTTTGTCAATCAGGCTGGTGTCTTTTCCATATGTAAGATTGAACAGAATGGGTTTGAGAGTCGGATTCGCCTCTATAAACTTCTGTGCCTCCTGCTCTGTTTTAATTTTTTCAAATTGTTCTCTAACGGTAGGCTGCGCAACAACAACCGATGCGATGGTTAACATCAAAGCCAGTAAACTATATTTCATAAAGTATTTTTAAGGCGGCGCGGGGTGATTGGCCTCCCGCGCCGGAACTTGAAGATACAATTTTTTCAGGCTTCCACTCTGCGGTATGCCGGGTTTACAAACAGTCGTTATTATTTTAACATATTTTTCCCGATTAAAGCCGGCCGGAGTGCCTGGTTGTGCTTCGCAATTCCTGTTACGAAAAAGAAGCAGGCATTGCAACCGGGAATTTATTTTGCCTGATCCGTATAATGTAGCTATGTTTGTACATATTGATCAGCGCGGGAGATCGTGTAGTGTAAATATCCGGCGCTGAAAGTAGATCCGCTCTCCGTCTTTTTATCCCGTTTGCAACTTTCTGAATCGATCATATAAAACTTGGCCATTATGAAAAAATTGAAGTTTTATGCCCCGTTATTCATAACAATCTCTGTTGTACTGCAGAGCTTTTCACAAAGTAAACAACCTGTCGATTACGCAGATCCGTTGATGGGCACTTCCGAATCCAGGTGGATGTTGAACCCCGGCGTTACCATGCCTTTCGGAATGGTGCAATTAAGTCCCGATAACCAGGGCAATGTCTGGAAATCCGGTTACGAATATACTTTAGGCAATGTGGGCGGGTTCAGTCATATACATTCCTGGACAATGTCCGGGTTATCCATTATGCCTACGGTTGGTGTACTGAATACTAAAATGGGGCCGGCAGACGGACCTACTACCGGCTGGACAACCGGCTATCGTTCACGGGTAGATAAGTCCACCGAAAAAGCGAGCCCGGGTTATTATGCAGTTACGTTACTGAATGGCAACATTCATACTGAATTGACAAGTACTACCCGCGCAGGATTTTTTCGTTTCACTTACCCCGAGGCCGCAGAAACCAATATTCTTATGGACCTTGAATTTTTTACAGAATATACTCCTAAGATACTGGATGTACAACTGACAAAAGTGAGCGATACAGAGATTGAAGGCTATTCGAAGCAGCAGTCGGACTGGAATGAATATACCATACATTTTGTAGTGCGGTTTAATAAAAAGATAGAAGACTTCGGAGGATGGACAGGCAAAGAAATCCTAAAGCATGCTGCGCGTATAAATGGAAAAGGGGATGTGGGGGGATATGCTCATTTTACTACGAAGCCGGGCGAGCAGATATTAATGCAAACGGGAATATCGCTGGTAAGTATAGCACAGGCCAGGCTGAATCTTGAAACTGAAATGAACCCTTTTAACTGGGATTTTGAGGCAGTGCGGAATAACGCCCGTAATGTATGGAATGAGTTGCTGGGTAAAATACAGGTAGAAGGCGGAACAGAAGAGAACCGGAAGAAGTTCTATACCAACCTCTACCGTTCGTATGTTGCCCGTACTATCTGGAGCGATGTAAATGGAAAATACATCGATGTATGTGAGCAGGAAAGGCAGGCAGCCCCCGATTCGCCGGTATATGGTTGTGATGCATTCTGGAATACTTTCTGGAACCTGAATCAATTGTGGACATTGGTAAATCCTGACCTGGCAAGCACCTGGGTTCGATCCCTGCTGGAGATATACAAGCATGGCGGCTGGTTGCCTAAAGGCCCTGCCGGAATTGAATATTCTGGTATTATGGAGGCATCGCACGAAATTGCTTTAATTGTAAGCGCATACCAGAAAGGCATCCGGGATTTCGATGTAGAGACTGCTTTTAAAGCCCTGGTGCATCAGCAGTCAGTGCCGGGTGTAAAACATGAGTGCGGGGGCTTTGCGGGAAACAAGTTTTTCGAATCATATCTTCAATTGGGATATGTGCCCGATGAAGAAGGGCAGGTAAGCAATACACTGGAATATGCCTACGACGACTGGTGCGTTGCACAAATGGCAAAATCTCTCGGGAAGAAAAAAGAATATGAAACATTTATAAAACGTGCCGGTAATTATAAAAATGTTTTCGATACCCAAACCAAATACATCCGTATCAGGCACAGAGACGGCAGTTGGGTAAAGGATTGGAGCCCGTATTGCTGTACTTCGTTTAGTGGTTCCGGTTACCTGGAAGGAAATGCGTGGCAGTATAGTTTTTTTAATCCGCATGATGTACAGGGCATATTAAACCTGATGGGGAAGGATGAATTCAACAACCGCCTGAACGAAGGTTTTGAAAAGTCTTCCAGGTTTAATTTTAATGCAGATGGCGATCTGTATGACCTTGTGCCCATCAATCATGGCAATCAGCCGAACATGCAGGCGGCGTGGTTGTTCAATTATTCAGGAAAACCCTGGTTAACCCAAAAATGGACACGTGAAATCATGAATAAGTATTACGGATCAACGCCGATATATGGATGGTTGGGCGATGAAGATGAAGGGCAGATGGGCGCGTGGTTTGTAATGAGCGCTATGGGATTGTTTCAAACCGATGGCGGGACTTCTGTAAAACCATTTTATGAAATCGGCAGCCCTTTATTTGAAAAAATAACCATTCATTTAAACAGTAAATATTATCCCGGCAAAACATTTACTATTGAAGCAAAGAATGTGTCCGACGCCAACAGGTATATTCAATCGGCTTTGCTGGACGGAAAACCGTTAACGCGTCCCTGGTTTTACCATAGTGATTTGGTGGACGGGGGCAGCCTGGTATTGGAAATGGGGGCGCAACCCAATGAAAAATGGGGAAGCGCCGATAACGATGCTCCGCCATCTATGTCTGCAAGAACAAAAACAAAATAAAGGGCAGTTGGGGATGTGCGGCAACAAATTATAAATACCATGGCCTGTTTATGCATGCAGCCTGAAACAAACAAAGGCTTAACTTGCACGCAAATGAATGCAGAGCAGATCCGGGAATATTGTCTTGCCAAAACCGGCGCCGGGGAATCCCTTCCTTTTGGCCCGGATGCATTGGTATTTAAAGTAGATGAAAAAATATTCCTGCTTTTATCGCTGGATACAAGTCCCGTGCAATTCAATGTAAAATGTGATCCTGTTAAAGCTGAAGAGCTCCGTGAAGCATATGCCTGTGTATTACCCGGCTACCATATGAATAAAAAGCACTGGAATACCGTTGTAATCGACGGCTCCGTTCCAACAAAGCTTTTAAAAGAATGGATAGATCATTCATATGAACTGGTCAGAAAAAAAAGAAAGTAAAAAGTGTTTATGGTTTATGGTTTGAGGTTCTAAACAATAAACTACAAACAATAAACACACAACATTTTACAGTAGCTGAACAATTCCGTATACCGCGACCAGCAAAATGCTCAGAATGCTTATCCATAAAAGCGCATCGAACAACCTGCTGCTTTTAACGTGTTCCGGTGATCTATACCTGAAGCAGATGGCTGCATATACGATGATAAGCAGCAATACAGAGCCTACCACGCCCCCGGAAATGATCATCAAAACGGGGAGTTCAATGAACAGGTAGGCTATGGCCCATATCGCAGGAATAGAAAATGATAAAAGGGTGACCAGCTTTTTACGCTGCTGCGGATGACTGAAATTGATCCATCCTTTTTGCCCCGCTATGTCTGCAAACAACCTCGACCAGTATGCAAGGGTAGCAAATACGCTGGAAAATAAAACAAAAAATGCCCCCACCAGGAATATGATCCTGAAGCTTTCTCCCAAAGTTTGCGTATAAATATTGGCCAGCACATTGATCAGTTCATTGCCTTCAGGAACATGTTCCCTGCCATGCAGAATGCTTGCTCCGAGCAGGTAAAAAGCCGCAGTTACTGACGTATATACCACCATGGCTACTGTAGCGTCGAGGTACATTACTTTGATCCAGCCCCGGGCTCTTTCCTTCCAGGCTTCACTGCCATCCTGCATGCCTGTGTAAGAGGCATATCCTTTTTCTATACACCAGTAATTATAGGAAATGATTTCATCACTGCCCACCCCGGTTATGCCAAACGCGCCGATAGCAAGCATTACCATAGCAGCAGGCAGCTCAAACGTTAAGCCGGTTGCAATGTCCTGCATGCTAAAAGCAAATGTTGTGAATTGCACTACCACCAGCGAAGCAATGGTGATGACGGTAAATATTACTATCATGAAAAGAGATGTCTTTTCAAGCAGGGGGTAATAGTTTTTATATACAAGCAATGATATAACAATGGCCAGGAAGATAGTCCAAACAGGTGTGGAAACCTGTGGCGCCAGCATATGCATTACAAGCGCCGAGCCCCCTAACATACCGCCCACCTGCACAATTTTAAGCAGGGTAAGCAATAGCACCGTCCATACCGACCAATGCATGGTGCGAATGCGTATTCCCGGTAATTTATTGAAGGAGCACATGACGGTTTCTCCCGTTACAATGGCCTGTTTCCCAAATTGAAGCTGTATCGCTACTTTTACAAAGCAGCTTACCAGTATGATCCAGAACATTACAAAGCCGGCTTTGGCCCCGAGCAGGGTAGTGGCGATCAATTCACCGGAACCTACAATAGAAGCTGAAAGAATAAAGCCCGGGCCTAAAAATTGCAGGCGCCCAAAGAACGTTGCGGGAGGTTGTTTGATGTGCTGTTTGTTAATGGTATAGTTGTCGGCAATCATTAAAGCAGTCAATATTGATATTCAATTCTACCCAGTAATTGTTTTTGTTTATTATAACAGAGCTCGCGTATTCTTAATCCTTTATCGTTGTATTCATATTTCCAGATCAGGTAGTCGCTTCCGTTTTGTACCGAAATCATCTGGGAAATACCGCCCCGGTCATTGTATTCGAATATATTGTCAGGCATTAATTTTTTTAAGCGATCGTTATAACGCACAATATCGGTCATCCTGTTCTCTTTATCATAATAATAATGGGTGGTATTTTTAGATGAACCTTTGTAAAAAACTTCTTCTTCCGTCACGTTCCCCGTTTCATCTGTTTTAAACTGTACAATGCTGGTATCGTTCCCATTTTTGATCCATAGCATTTTTTGCGGCTTATTATGGGCATCGTATAGCCATATATGTGATTCAGACTGCTGATCCTTACCCTTTGCGGTGGCAGATATGCTGTGAGCGCTGGTCAGCATTCCGTTTTCGTTATAGGTGTAAGTGGAAGTGTGAACATTTTCGGCCGAACTGTCTACCGACTTTACCGGTTTTCCATCCGGCAGGTAAAATGTGGTTAGCCACGAGGCGCCGCTTGCAGGAGAGCTGGTATAGGTGGCTGTTTTGCTGTATGCGGCATCCACACTTACCTCTCCGGCAAAGTTTTCAGAGCGTTCGCCTGTTGCTTCGTAACTGATTAGTTTAATTTCTCTTACCTGGTTGGCTTTATATAACTTCAACTGCTCTGTGTTTCGGCTTGTTAGCACAATATCAGTATAATAAAACTGCGCATTTCCGGTGAGCAAAGATAATACACCTATATTTATCAGGCATAACCTGTTGAAAACAATCCGGCCGATGCCTCTGCATGCCGGCTTTGGCCAGGGATGTTTTTGTAGTTGGGCACGAAAAAATGAGAAACGCTTTGCATAGACTTTTTGCAAGAAAGGTATTGAAGGGAAGTTCATAGGGGACAAAAGTATTATTTTTATTAAAATTTATTAAGTGTCTCATTTAAAAGAAAGAAAAGAGAAAAATTGTCTGAACTGTAATGCGGAGGTCGCGGGTCGCTATTGCCAGGTATGCGGTCAGGAGAATATTGAAACCAAAGAATCTTTCCGGCACCTCGTGATTCATTTTTTTAATGATATAACCCATTATGACGGGAAGTTTTTAAATACTGTTAAATATCTCTTATTGCGCCCCGGGTTTCTTACGGCCGAGTATACACGCGGCAGAAGGTTTACCTATCTTCATCCTATACGCATGTATGTTTTTACATCGGCATTCTTTTTTCTTATTTTTTTCAGTTTTATCAAAAAGCATGAAGTTGATAATGCAGGTCCGGATGGATTAAAAAAAGAACTTGCGAAGAAGAAAGACGAGTTGGAAAAACTCCAACACATGTCCGGGCGTACATCCGATTCCGTAATGCTGAAGGCCATCCGGGCAAATATTATAAACCGCAAAAAAGAAATTGCGGATCTTTCAGCCAGGGTTGAAGAGCAGAACAATGAGCATAAGAACGACGGGTTGGATGAACGCCTCGTTATTGACAGTGTCACCCGGAACAACATTAATTTACACGCTCCCTCTTTTGAGCAGGCGCTTGATTCAGCTCAAACCGTAATTAACTCTACATTGGAACGGGAGCAAAGAAAGGGAGACGCCCGTAAAGAAATAATAGATATAAGCGGCAGCAATTCCCCTGACATTGAATTTTATGAGGATGAAGCTATTTACAGGGCAATTCAAAAGGAGTTGCCTCCCGAAAGAAGGGACGGAGTGCTGGAAGCTGCCCTTAAGCAGCGGCTTTTGCGCTGGCACGACCAACAGGAGGAGGGTGATCTAAAAGCGTTTCATACCTTGCTTGAGAAATTTGAACATTCATTTCCTACTATATTGTTTGTGTCGCTACCTATTTTTGCTTTTCTGTTGAAATTGTTATATATACGCAGAAGAAAGTTTTACTACGCAGATCATGGTATTTTTGCTATACATTCTTATTGTGCCATGTTCATACTTATGTTATTGTATTACATGGCCGATGGACTCGATAAGAAATGGAACTGGTGGGGATTGGACATATTGAAAACAAGCGTTGTTTTATACATGATATATTACATATACAAGGCTATGAAAAACTATTATGCCCAGGGGAGATTTAAAACTATATTGAAATATATTTTCCTGGCGTGGATGACCCTGATCATTATGACGACCCTGATTGTGATATTTTTTATTATAAGCGCTGCTAAAAACTAAAATACGGATGGATACTACCGGGACAGCTTTTTTGAGATTGGTAAAAATTATGGATGATTTGCGTGAGAAATGTCCCTGGGACAGGAAGCAAACGATTCATTCATTAAGATCTTTAACCATTGAAGAAACATACGAATTGGCGGATGCGATTACTGAAAACGATTGGAAAGGCATTAAAGAAGAGTTGGGCGATGTAATGCTGCACATGGTGTTTTATGCAAAGATAGGGCAGGAGCAGGGTGCCTTTTCCTTAAAAGAGGTATTAAACGGCGTATGTGAAAAGCTGATCGCACGGCATCCTCATATATATGGCGATGTAAAGGTGAATAATGAAGAGGATGTAAAACGCAACTGGGAAAAATTGAAATTAAAGGAAGGTAAGAAATCGGTACTGAGCGGAGTGCCTGTTTCGTTGCCTGCTACCGTAAAGGCTATAAGATTACAGGAAAAAGCAAAGCAAGTGGGTTTTGAGTGGGATGAAACCAGCCAGGTGTGGAATAAAGTGCAGGAAGAAATGAATGAGCTGCAGGAAGCCATTCAGCAGAATGATCAGCAGGCGATAGAAGCCGAGTATGGTGACCTGATATTTTCGCTTATCAACTATGCACGGTTTTTGCATGTTGATGCGGAGTCTGCGCTGGAAAGAACCAACAGGAAATTTATTAAGCGTTTTACGCAAATGGAAGAACAGGCGACCGCCGGGGGTAAGAATCTGCAGGATATGACCCTGGAAGAAATGGATGATTTGTGGAACGAGGTTAAACGTCAAAACAAAGAATCTTGAAGAAATTCTGGTCCGATATTTTTTACAACAACGGTTACCTCCTTATAGGAGCTGCATGGCTGTTCACACTGTCCTTTATTTTCAGCAACTACTGGTCGTATACATCTTCTCCGGGAGGGGTAAAAAAAACACTCGAAAAGTATATTCACAGCAACGAGCAGGCTTTTGATCTTTTCCTGAGAGACACCGCATTGATCGGCCGTTTAATCAATAAAGAGGAGTCGGAAGAGGAAGTAAAACAGATCACGCAAAAAGACTACAAAGTTTTTTTATATGAGGAATTGAATGATGATTACCGCCTCCTGTTCTGGAATACCCAATCGGTGGTGCCGGACGAACAACTGGTAAAAAATGAAATCATCAGGCATATTGCATCCCTGCCGAACGGGCAATACGAGGTGATAAGAAAAAAAATAATTATTCATAATAAATCCATTATTGCGCTTTACTTATTGCCTGTGCGGAGGCAATATGTGCTGGAGAGTGAGTATTTAAGAAATGGCTTTGTAAGCCATGAGAATATTGAGCGCAATTATTCCATGGTTTTTTCACCCACTGCCTTCCCTGTAAAAAGTACTAATGCCATAACATTGTTTTACCTTCAGCCTAAATCAAATGCCAATATTCACAGCAACGATTGGATAACGGTTTTGCTGCGCATACTGGGCTCGCTGTTGGTGCTTTTTTTCCTGCATAATGTAGCAGTAGCTGTGTCTAAAACAAGAGGGGCTTTGTGGGGCGTGGCATTTATGACTGTATTGCTGGTTGGATTACGTATATTAAGCTATAATTTTCCGCTTCCGGCCAACTTCAGGCAATTTGAGCTTTTTGATCCAAGAATATACGGGTCCAATGTTGTATTGCGGTCATTGGGCGATCTGCTCATCAACAGCGTGCTTTTTTTCTGGATCGTGTTATTTGCCCGTATACAGTTTTCCAGGAGGAATCTTTCCTTATATATAAAAAGCAATTTTTGGCGAAGGATAATAGTTATTGCGTTATCATTCACGTTAATTCTTACCACTTTCGGCTGTGGGCATGTAATAAGAAGTCTCGTTGCCGATTCACAGATATCCTTTGATGTAACCAATTTTTTCAGCTTAAATATTTACAGTGTTTTCGGGTTCATTGTACTGTGCTGTGTTTCGTTAGGATACTTCATTTTTTCGCAAACCATATTGAAGATCATGAGCATTTTGCTCGTTCGTGCACAGTTTTACCAGTGGGTAGTAATTGCCTTTTTGGGTTTGCTGGGACTAAGCCTGCGGATGAATGGGCCATATATCCTGTTTGAGTTGTCGATGCTGGCGTGGTTGTTATCGTATGTATATCTCATGAACCGCGTTGAGCTCAGCCTTCGCAGGAGTAATTTCCTGGTGGGTAATGCTTTGTTCTGGCTGTTTATTTTTTCCGTGTCTATTGCTTCTGTTATTTTTTATCAAAACAAGGTAAGAGAACTTGAGCTGAGAAAAAGAACCGCTGAAAAATTAGTATTGCAGGCAGACCCTTCGAGCGAAAGATTACTGAATATAGCTATCCAGGGGTTTACCAATAATTTTTTCCTCAGTAATCTTCCCAGGTTATATAAGCCGCTCGAGGGAATGCGGTTTAAGGACAGCATTGTCAATGCGAACTTTGCACCCTATCTTAACAAGTACGATACGGAATTGTTTTTTTACAACCAGATGGAAGATCCTATCGGCTCGGGTGAAAGGCTGACCTATGACGAGATCAATACTATTTATTCAGTGCAGGGCAAAGTCACCGGCATTCCGGGATTGAGGTATTATGAGACCGCATTTGATAAGTTCAGCTATGTATACCAGAAAGAAATAAAAGACAGTTCAAACAATACGAAAGCATATTTCTTCATGCTTGCCAATCCCAAGCGTTACCGCAGCGAGGCATTGTACCCCGAATTATTTAAGCAGGCCGAAGATTATTCATTTGAATATGCGCCGGATTACGCCTATGCCATTTATGAAAACGGAACACTGCTGGTTTATGTAAATGATTATAGTTTTCCCACATCGTTAACGGCAGGCGATATACCCCGGCAGGAGTTTGAAGAAAAAAAAGTAAATGGCTACAGTGAGTTGTGGTATAAAAGCGGCTCTAAAGTAATTATAATTACCAGGCGCAGTAATTTCATCATGGAGGCAATCACCTTATTTGCCTACCTGTTCTGCTCCTTTTTATTGCTGATGGTAGCTTTCCAGGTCGCGAGTATTGTTATATTATCAGGTTTCAGGTGGAGCACTTTGAGGGAGATATCTGAATTCAATATCCGATCGCAGATATACGGCACCGTTATATTTGTGAGTATTTTTTCATTCATAGTGGTAGGTGCCGCCACCATCATTTTCTTTACCGCTTCCTATAATAAAAATAACCGCGATAAGCTGAGCTACTCCATACAGGATATCTCAACACAACTTAAGAACAAAGTGAGCGACCACCGTGTAGCCGGCGGCGTTATGCATGTGTTTGATTCTTCCTACAGCAAGATTTTGAGGCAGCAGATATCTGATATGGCGCAGTATCACAATGCCGATGTGAATCTTTACAATGCCGATGGCTCATTGCAGATATCCTCCCAGCCATTTGTATACAATAAGGGCGTGCTGAGCCGGATGATGGATCCTCTCGCTTTTTATAATTTGAGCCATCAAAAGAAAATTCAGTATGTGCAGGAGGAGAAATATGGTAAAATGAACTACCTGAGCATATATGTACCCGTGCTCACCAAAGACAGGAAAGCGGTAGCCTATATTAATATTCCGTATTTCAATTCACAAAGCAGGCTTAAACAGGAAATATCCAGCTTCCTGGTAACCATCATCAACCTGAATGCCTTTATTTTTTTACTGTCCGGAATTATCGCACTGTTTCTTACCAACAGGATTACGGGGTCGTTTACCCTCATCAGCGCCATGATGAAAGACGTAAATCTCGGCAAGCACAACGCCGAAATTGTATGGAAGAAAAAAGATGAAATCGGAGCATTGGTGAAAGAGTATAATAAAATGGTACAGAAACTGGAAGAGAGTGCGGCTGCACTGGCTAAAACAGAAAGAGAAGGTGCCTGGCGCGAAATGGCAAGGCAGGTAGCCCATGAAATTAAAAATCCGCTCACCCCTATGAAGCTGAGCATTCAGTATTTGCAAAAAGCTATTTACAACAATGCCCCGAACGTAAAAGAGCTTTCTTCGAACGTAGCGCAAACGCTGGTTGAACAAATAGATCACCTGTCAAGGATTGCTGCAGAATTTTCCCAGTTTGCCAATATTGGCAATGCCAGGAATGAAGTGTTTGATATGAATGCCATGATGAGCTCTTTGGTTTCGCTGCACGATGTACAGGAAAGGGTAAATCTTGAATGGCAGCCGGGGGAAGAACCGCTGCTGATCTTTGCCGATAAAACCCAAATCAACCGTTTGTTTACCAACCTGCTTCAAAATGCCATTGAAGCGATCCCTGAAGAGCAACACGGAACCGTAAATATCAGGGAAGAAAGGAATGCGCATAGTTTTATAGTAAGCATCCACGACAATGGAGGAGGAATACCAAAGTCGGTACGCAATAGTATTTTTACTCCTAACTTCACTACCAAAACATCGGGTACCGGGTTGGGTTTAGCTATTTGTAAAGGCATTGTGGAGCAGTCGAGAGGCAGTATATGGTTCGATACGGAAGAAGGAAAAGGTACTACTTTTTACGTGGAGCTTCCGCTTTATCAAAACAGCACCCCTGCCTAAGTGCAAGCGGCTCATGGACGTCTTAACCATATTGGATAATATTTATTAATAGAGTTAGCCTGTGAATGTATATTTTTAGCATCCTAAACTTAAAGTAGTAATGATGAATTCCGGTACAAAAAGAACCCACATCCTTTTATTCAGATGGATATTAACGATTGCTGTATTTACCTCCTGTCAATCGGATCAATCGGGAAAAGCCCCATTGCACAAGGGCTCCCACGTCATCCTGGTAGGAAACAACCTGGGATCCAGGATGATCAACTACGATTATTTTGAAACAGAAATGCAGTTACGCTTTCCCGATAGTTTGCTGTATTTCCGTAATATGTGCGATGGAGGCAATACCCCGGGATTTCGCCCTCATGCATCCCGTAAGGATCCCTGGGCCTTTCCCGGGGCGGAAAAATTTCAAACAGAACTGGCTACGCCTTCCGGCAGCGAAGGGTTTTACGAGTCGCCCGATCAGTGGCTGACCAGGCATAAGCCCGATATTATCGTGGCATTTTTTGGTTACAACGAGTCGTTCCAGGGACCAGCTGGGCTTGAAAACTATAAAGCCGAGCTCGATGCATTTATTAAACATACGCTTGGTCAGCATTACAAAGGAGATTCCTCTACCGCTCATCTGGTCATCGTATCTCCTATTGCATTCGAAAATCTGTCGGGCAAATATGATTTGCCGGACGGAAAAAAGGAAAATGAAAACCTTTCCTTATACTCCAGGGCTATGAAAGAAGTAGCCGCTGATAATAAGGTGGCTTTTGTTGATGTGTTTACTCCTTCTAAAAAGTGGTTTGAATCTGCCAAAGAACCACTTACCATTGATGGTTCGCAATTGAACGAGGAAGGGTATAAAAAATTGGGTGTTTTGCTGGCAGACGAAATTTTCGGAAAACATGCCATTGCTTCCACATCCGATCCAAAACTGGTATATGATGCGGTGATGGAGAAAAACTGGATGTGGCACAGCGATTATAAAATCCCTAACGGTGTACATGTAAATGGGCGCAGATACAATCCTTTTGGACCGGATAACTATCCCGCGGAAATTGAAAAGATAAGACAAATGACTGCCATTCGCGACAGCGCCGTGTGGCTGGCAACCTCCAAAGGGGAAAAATTAGATCTTGCGGAAGCTGATAAGCATACCCTGCAATTGCAACCGGTGAAAAC
Source organism: Chitinophagaceae bacterium (assembly GCA_019638615.1). GTDB lineage: Bacteria > Bacteroidota > Bacteroidia > Chitinophagales > Chitinophagaceae > Agriterribacter. The sequence goes on from JAHBTL010000009.1 coordinate 169,764, forward strand.
CAATTACAATCCAAAACAAAACGGCAGCCTTACCTACCTGTATGGCGAGGAAGCGCTTAAAAAGCTAAAAGTTCCCCAGGGGTATAAAATAGAATTGTTTGCTTCTGAAGAGGAATTCCCCGAACTGGCAAAACCTATGCAGATGTCGTTTGACAATAAGGGGCGTTTGTGGGTAGCCACTATGCCCAGCTATCCGCATTATAAACCCGGGGATCCCAAACCCAACGATAAAATTATTATCCTGGAGGATACCAATAGCGACGGTAAAGCAGATAAACTTACTGTTTTTGCCGATCATCTTCACCTTCCCGTAGGTTTTGAAATAGCGCCTGAAGGAGTATATGTATCGCAGGGAACGAACTTTAAGCTTTTAAAAGATACCGATGGCGATGGCAAGGCCGACCAGGTAGAGATTTTGCTGAGCGGTTTTGATGACCACGACACCCATCATAACATTCATGCTTTTACGGCAGACCCATCAGGAGCCATTTATATGGGTGAAGGAGTGTTTTTGCACACCAATGTAGAAACTTCGTATGGCCCTGTACGTGGTACCAATGGTGGTTTTTACCGTTATGCCCCGCAGCGCCATATGTTGGAACGCACCGCCCAGCTTTCCATTCCCAATCCCTGGGGCATTGCTTTTGATGAATGGGGTCAGCCGTTTTTTGCTGAAACTTCCGGACCCGATGTGCGCTGGATGTTGCCGGGAACCGTAATGCCCCGTTATGGAGAAGCAACTCATAAATCGTTTAACCTGATAGAAGAGGCACACCGGGTAAGACCTACTTCAGGGCTTGAATTTATATACAGCCGTCATTTTCCCGATGAGGTGCAGGGGGATATGCTGATCAACAATACCATCGGCTTTTTAGGTACCAAAGAACATGTAATAGAAGATAGCGGAACCGGTTATGCAAGCCATCACAGGGTTGACCTGGTAGTGAGTGAAGACCGGAATTTCAGGCCGGTAGATATGGAATTTGCGCCGGATGGTTCGTTGTACGTGATTGATTGGCATAATATCCTCATAGGACATATGCAGCACAACGCGCGTGATCCTTTGCGCGACCACATGCATGGCAGAGTATACCGCATCACCTATCCTTCGCGCCCCCTGGTTACGCCTGCTAAAATTGATGGTGCCACCATAGAGCAATTGCTTGATAACCTGAAATTGCCCGAATATCGCACCCGTTACAGAACGCGCCGGGAATTGAGGGGAAGAGATGTAAACGAGGTTTTATCGAAGCTTAAAACATGGGTGAACGGTTTGGATAAGAACGATCCCCGTTACGAACACCACTTGTTGGAAGCCTTATGGGTGAGCTGGGGACTGAACAAGATAGACCAGGATCTGCTGCGGCAGGTGTTAAAAGCAAAAGATTATCGTGCCCGTGCGGCGGCAGTGATGGTGGTGCGCTATACGGGACACCAGGTTGCCGACCAGGCGGATTTATTGATGCAGGCTGCCAGAGATGATAGTGGAAGGGTTCGCCTGGAAGCCATCGTAGCCGCTTCGTGGATAGGAAAAGAAAAAGGGTTGCCCATATTAGCCGAAGCCGCCAAAAAACCGCTGGACGAGTGGATGGTACATGCGCATGAGGCGGCTGTAGCCCATTTGAACGGTAAATCGGTGAAACAGCATAAGGAAGAAGTAATTGTTTCTTCGTTAAAGGGAAAAGACCTGGAACTGTTTATAAAAGGAAAAGAGATTTATTCCAGAGAAGGGTACTGCGCTACCTGCCACCAACCCGATGGTAAAGGGTTGGTAGCCTCAGGGTTCCCGCCGCTTGCCGGTTCAAAATGGGTAACAGGCAGCGAGGACAGGCTGATTAAAGTGACCCTTAAAGGGTTGCAGGGACCGCTTGAGCTGAACGGCGTAAAATACCCCGGGCAGGTACCAATGACTCCTTTTGAGGGGCTGTTAAATGACGAGGAAGTGGCTGCTGTACTTACTTTCGTAAGAAATTCATTTGGCAACCAGGCGCCGGCTATCAGCGCCGACCGGGTGAAAACAGTACGCGATGCAGTGAAAACCAAGAAAGATTTTTATTCGCCCGATGTGCTTTTGAAAGAGCATCCTTAGGGTTTATCCATCCATTTTATAAGGCGCTTCCCCCGGAAAGCGCCTTTTTTTCGCCTGTAGAAGCCATTCGTGAACGACAATTCAACCACGATACTCACCTGATATCCCCATTTATAACAATGGTGGAAAAATATGTATACATACATGAACTTATTTCACTAGCTTACGTGCCACAATCATTAAATTACTCATATCCAATTAACAATTATGGCAGCAAAAACCAAAAAAGCGGCGCCAAAGAAAGCCGCTAAAAAAGCTCCTGCAAAAGCAGCAAAAAAAGCAGTGAAGAAAGCCGCTCCAAAAAAAGCCGCTAAAAAAGCTCCTGCAAAAGCAGCAAAAAAAGCCGCAAAAAAATCAACCCGTAAACCTAACGCAGCCTTTATGGCGCCACTAACGCCAAGTGCGGCTCTGGGCGATGTTATCGGAAGCAAACCTTTGCCAAGAACAGAGGTGATCAAAAAAATATGGGAATATATCCGCAAGAACAAACTGCAGGATAGCACGAACAAAAGAATGATCAATGCAGACGATAAGCTGAAAACGCTCTTTGGCGGTAAGTCGCAGATTTCAATGTTTGACCTTGCCAAGATTGTAAGCAATCACCTGAAATAGTTTATAATATAGCATTGCAGAGCTTTATGCCGCAAACCCATGAGGTTGATGCCTTCCTGGTTTGTGGCATTTTTCTTTCCGGTTCATCATGAAATGCGGCAAACGCATTACAATCCCGCTTCCCCCCGGATAAAAACAACTGCCGGATCGCCCGGCAGTCAGTAATTGTAATTGGTCTGAAATATTGTTCGTTGTTTTACTGGTTGTAAATCTTATTCAACTTAATTCAATGTTGAAAAGACGCACTGTTCGCAAAGCCGAAAAATCGATGATTCAGCTTTGTGCAGGTTCAATGCTGCATGCGACAGTTCATGAGTATTGGAAAAATAGAGAGCGTGCTTTAGGCGTGCAGTAAGTGATAATGATATAGCACCTGCAAAATCCGGGCGAATCTAGTTCAATCATCATTCAATACCTGTTCCGGATATATTAATTACCAAATATCAACGCAAACGATCTATGCTTTTTACCAGCTTCTGATCCCTGTAAATGCTCTTGATCGCCAGTAACAGGCATACCGGGATCAAAAAGAAAAATACAGACGTAAGGCTGAATGCACCGTCGGAAAAATTTTTGATTTGCAGGTAATACAAACCCGCGGAAAGGATGTACAGCGCCAAAGCTGCAAAGCCTAACTTTATTTGCAGGCTTCTGTTCTTATACAAAAAAATGGCGATCAAAGCTACCAGCGCCGATGCAATAGTGCTTATCAACAGGAAGAAATTGCTGCCGGCAGTAAGCACAGCGTATTCGTTGCCATTATTTATTTGCGTGGTGCCGGTATATACAGCAAACCGGATGGTAAGGAAAGCGAATGTTCCGGCAAGTAACAGCCATACTGATTGCATACGTTGCAGCATATTGCTCGTTTTATAGTTTAATAAATCCCGGATTAACCCAACTCAGGGTACAAGGGGAACCTGCTTATAAATGAATGCACCTGGTTCTTTACCTCGTTTATTTTTTCTTCGTTCCCGGCATTTGATAAAACAGTATCGATCATTTCTACAATGGGCTCCATATCTGTTTCAAGCAATCCCCTGGTAGTAACAGCCGGTACGCCTACCCGGATACCGGAGGTGATAAAGGGACTTTTATCATCAAAAGGAACGGCATTTTTATTCAAAGTAATATGCGCTTTGTCAAGCGTTTCCTGCGCTTTTTTGCCGGTAAGGTTTTTATTTCTCAGGTCAATCAGCATTAAATGATTGTCGGTGCCATTGCTGATGAGGTTATAGCCGCGTTTTACAAAAGCTGCAGACATTGCCTGAGCATTTTTAATGATCTGCCTGGCATATATTGTATACTCATCGGTAAGTATTTCACCAAACGAAACCCCTTTGGCTGCAATGACATGCTCCAGCGGGCCGCCCTGCATACCCGGGAAAACCGCCAGATCCAGCAAGGCGCTCATGGGTCTTGTGTTTCCTTTTGGATCTTTAACACCGAACGGGTTGTCAAAATCGTGACGCATCATAATAATGCCACCACGGGGGCCCCTTAAAGTTTTATGCGTGGTAGATGATACAATATGACAGTGCTCAAAAGGGTCGTTTAATAATCCTTTGGCAATCAGGCCTGCAGGGTGAGCGATATCAGCCAGTACAAGGGCTCCAATCTGGTCGGCAATGGCACGAACGCGTTGGTAATCCCAGTCGCGGCTATACGCCGAAGCGCCGCAGATGATCATTTTAGGCTTTTCAGCTTTAGCCGTTGCTTCCAGCTGGTCATAATCTATCGTACCTGTATCTTTTTTAACACCATAAAAAAGCGCCTGGTAATTTTTGCCGCTAAAATTGGCAGGACTGCCGTGCGTAAGATGTCCGCCCATGCTCAGGTCAAGTCCGAGTATTTTATCGCCCGGCTTCAAGCATGCCAGAAATACCGCCGTATTTGCCTGTGCTCCGCTGTGAGGTTGAACGTTTGCCCAACCGGCATTGAATATTTTTTTCAGTCTTTCGATTGCAAGCGTTTCAATTTCGTCTATTACCTCGCACCCCCCGTAAAAGCGTTTGCCGGGGTAACCTTCGGCATACTTGTTGGTAGGTACGGAACCCATTGCCTGCATTACCTGCAGCGAAGTGAAGTTTTCAGAAGCGATCAGTTCAATACCATTTCGTTGACGCTCCAGCTCTTTATGTATAAGATCAAATACCTGTGTGTCTCTTTGCATGGCGCAAAAATAGGACAACGACAGAGTATTTCAAATTTTGAGTTTGGTTGAGGGGCTGACCAAAAAGGTCGTTGAACGATAACGGTTTAAGTATTTCGGGATTGCTTCTCCCAACCTTCGGTCGGGATCGCAATGACGACCTTTTGGGTCAACCTCCGGCAATTTCTGTTTTACTTCCTTAAAATTTTATCCATCGCCTTTCCTTTTGCCAGTTCATCAACCAGCTTGTCCAGGTAACGTATCTTTCGCATGAGCGCGTCCTGTATTTCTTCCACACGGTAACCGCAGATGACGCCGGTGATCTTTGAAACATTCGGGTTTATTTGAGGCGCCCGGGCAAAAAAGGTTTCAAAGCTGGTTTTGTTGTCGATGTGTTGCTGCAGTGCCTCCTGATCATATCCTGTCAGCCAGGAAATGATTTCATCCACTTCCTCTTTTGTACGTCCCTTTTTCTCCGCTTTTTGAATATAATGCGGATAAACGCCTGCAAAAGACATTTTATATACCCGTGTATTATCCATTTTGCCTGTTATTAATTGTTGAGATGAATGCTCACAAGTTAGCCCGGTTTAATGGCTTATGGCTCAATATTATTGAAAGGCTTCCAAAAATTGCTCTTTATAAGCCGGCGATAATTCCACTTCAGCGCCGTCATTCATTACTACATAGCCTCCCGCACTTTTATGGTATGCCTTTACAAAATGAACGTTGATTACATGCGATTTGTGTATACGTATAAAAGGGAAAGGTAAAATATCTGTAAAATGTTTCAAAAAACGGCAAACCATCCTTTTGGTACCGTCTTTTAAATGTACGTCTGTAAAATTTCCATTGCCCCTTAACCGGACAATATCTTCCATCCTTACTACCTCAAAACCATCGGTGGTGGGTAAAATAACCTGTTGTTTTTCAACCTTGCTTTCCTTACTGTTTTCAACAATAACGCGGTTGCGGTCAATCAACCGCTGGTCCTGTAATTGTTGCTGCACTTTGTTTACAGCAATGATCAGCTCTTCTATGCTGATGGGCTTTAATAAATAATAAGCTGCACTTTGGTTAAGCGCCTTTAATGAGTATTCGGAAAAAGCGGTTACAAAAATTGTTTCAAATTGCAGATCCTGGCATCCGTCCAGCACATCAAAAGCATTTCCAAAAGGCATTTCTACATCCAGGAAAACCAATTGCGGCTGCAACAGGTGCAATACTTTAATGGCTTCCTTGCAGTTTTGGGCTGTGCCTGCAATTTCCACCTGCGGGCAAAATTTCCGTATATAGCTGTCCAGCGCCGAAATCGCGGCCTCTTCATCTTCTACAATTACAGCTTTTATTTTTTGTATCTGCATTTATCTTTTTGTAATGATGGGAACATTTATGATCACACGCGTGCCGGTAATATTCTCTTCTTTTATTTCTTCTATTTTTAATGAAATTTCAGTTTTATACACTTTGTTTAATAAGCCGATCCTTTCCATGGTATTGCTGATCCCCCTGGACTGATACTGCTTTTGATTGTCTGTTTTCAACAACCTGCTTTGCGCGATCCCAATGCCATCGTCTGTAATGATTACAACAATCGTTTTACCTTTTTTCTGAAATTGCAGCAAAAGCTTTCCTTTACCGGGCCTGTATCTCAATCCATGCCATACCGCGTTTTCCAGGTGGGGCTGTATGAGCATGTTGGGTATTAATATTGCTTCCGCATCAATTTCCTCTGGCAGATCGATCGTATAATCAAACTTTTCGCTGAACCGCTGGTGTTCAAGCTCAAGGTATCTTTTTAGCTGATCTATTTCAACGCTCAGCGGTACGAGGTCCTTACCCGAATTTTCCATTACATTTCGCATCAGGCTGCTATAGGAGGTAAGATACTTATTGGCTTCCAGTTCATTGTTTTCTGCTATGTATTGATTTACGCTGTTAAGGCTGTTAAATATGAAATGCGGGTTCATTTCCCTGCGTAAGGATTGCAAGGCGATTTTTTTGTTCTTTATACGGATAGCAGACAAAGCGCGCGCGATGAATATTAATAGTAACGTCATTAATACAACAGAGCCGATCAGGAAGTAGTTGAACCTGGTTTTCTTTTGCATTAATTCATTTTGCAGGACTTTTTCTTTTTCAAGCTCCTTAATCCGTTCTTCGGTTACTTCAAAAAGTTTGCTATCTACCAGGGAACTGTCTTTCTTTATTATGGAATCCAGGTTGTTTAAGAAAGTTTGGTACGTTCTGGTGGCATCTTCATTCCTGTTTTGTGTTTTGTAAAATGCAGCCAGCAGCAGCGCGCTTGTTTTTGCTTTACCGGTATTGCCCGATGCCACTGCCAGGTTGTATGCTTCCTGCAGCAACATGTCAGCGTGCTTAAAGTTTTTATGCTGTTGATAGTATTCTGACAATATATGCAACTGGTCAATCTGCTGTTCTGTATCACCCCCTTTTTTAGCTTCAGCCAGTACGGTTTCCGATAAAGCGATGGCTTTGTCCAGCTCATTACCGGCGGCATATACGCCGGCTATTTTATTATTAAGGGATGCTATTTCTTTGGGATCGGGGCTGACTTCTATGGCCTTCTTAAAATTGCCAATAGCTTCGGTTGTATTGTTTTGGAGCACCTGCGATTCGGCTACCTGCCTGTAAGCATTGGAGGCTTCTTCTTTTTTACCTTCTTTTTCAAAAATGACCGCGTTGTCCTGTGCCAGGGCTTCTTGTTTTTGAGGGTTGTCGGTACGCAGGCGACCGGCATCGTTTAAGTTAGCCCGTTCAAGATTACTGTCCCGGGTTTTTTTGGCCGCCGACTCGTAGTTCTCAATAGCAAGCTTTGTTTTTTCCTGCAGTTCCTGCACTTTGGCCAGATCACGCGTAACGGCAGCCACCTTATCTTCCCGCTTTAAGCGTTGGTAAATGCTTTTTGCTTTGGTAAGATAATCTTCCGCTTTACTGTAATCACCTTTGTTGATCAGTTCATTTGCCAGTGTTTCATATTCCCTGGCCATATTTTCTTCATCATCGGTGGCCAACGCCTTTTTCAGGTTATCGGCTGCCTTTTTTACTTTAGAGGATTTTTTTTCACGGGGACTGTATGACGAGTCCCGCTTCTGGGCAGACAGGTCCATGCTTAATAAGCAGGCAGCCAAACAACATATGATAACAGTATAGCGCATTGTTATGATCCCGGCTGTAAAAATAGCATATTTAAAATGTATGCACCCTGGTTTCACCCAGTCGCAAGGCCATTTCACCAAGTGATACAAAAACAAAAAAATAGCCATTCTATTTTTGATTCATCATCATAAAATATTTGTTATGAAAGTAAGATCAATAACAGCAGTCATTTTATTATCGTCTACCATCACGTTTGGCAATTGCCGGTTGCCATCCACCAGGGCCCAGGATCATACAGGGACGGGTATAAACAAGCAACCGGAAAAGAACAAAGCCGACAATACCAAAATACAGGTGGTGTTGCTGCTTGATACTTCCAATAGCATGGATGGATTGATTGAACAGGCAAAATCCCGGTTATGGAATATCATTAATACCATTACCACGCTTAAATACCAGGGTAAAGAACCGGTAGTGGAAATAGCTTTATATGAATATGGCAATGACGGTTTGTCGAAGCAATCGAATTATATCCGCCAGGTAACGCCATTGGTAACCGATCTTGACCTGATCTCGGAAAAGCTGTTCTCCTTGCGTACCAATGGCGGCAGTGAATATTGCGGCGCAGTAATAAATGAAGCTGTAAAAAAGCTTTCCTGGGGTAAAGAAAAAGCAGACATGAAGCTGATTTACATCGCGGGTAATGAGGACTTTAACCAGGGGAGCATCAGTTATAAAGAAAGCATTTCCGCGGCGATGAGCCAGGATATATTTGTAAATACCATTTATTGCGGCGATAGAAAGGAAGGGATCAACATTTTATGGAAGGATGGAGCAGACAGGGGTGGAGGTAAATATTTCAATATTGATTCCGACCAAAGGATCAGATTCGTTGAAACACCTTATGATGCGCAGATTGAAGCCTGCGATATCCGCATCAACAATACGTATATCGGTTATGGGGGGCAGGGGCGACTGAAAAAAGAGAACCAGGTTTTGCAGGACAATAATGCCAAATCCATTCACAAAGGAAATTACACGGAAAGGGCGGTCAGTAAATCCAAATCAGCCTATAAAAATCAAAGCTGGGATATGGTTGATCTGGCAAAAGAAGATAAAGCAGCGTTGAAAAACCTGAGAGAGGAAGATCTACCTGCCGAATTGAAAGGGAAAGCAAAAGTAGAAATAGAAGCCATAGTTGCTGAAAAAACGAAAGAAAGAGAAGCGATACAAAAGGAAATAGCGGCTTTATCTGTTAAGCGCCAGCAATACATTGATGAGCAGGTTAAAAAGAATCCCGAAGCAGATGATCTGGGAGAAGCGATCAATAAGTCTATCCGGGAGGTAGCGGTTAAAAAGGGCTATACGATACGGTAATGCAGGTAAATCTGTTAGGCGACAGTGCAGATGTTGAGCATTAGTACAAATGTCAGGCAGATCTCTCCTGCGCGAAAAGGTAATTAAATTACAGTGTTCGCGTTGGCTCAGTCGAGATGACGGAAACCGTGAACGTCAACCTCTGTTAGCTGCAACCCTACAATATCAGCGTATGAAACAAATAGTAATGACATTTCTTTTTTCTGCAACAGTATCAACCTGGGCGCTTGGACAAAAGCCGGGCAAAGACGAAGTAAATCTTTCAGACCCGTTCCAGATTGATAGCTCTGACTATTTCTTAATTCCTGAACTTATTGATAATGACAATCAACAGGCATATGGAAAGGGAAAAGGTTATTTGCCATGGGGCAATTATAGCCACATAATTTTTTACAACGCCAAGACAAATCAAAGTAAAAAATTATTCAAAGGTCAATTGGCATTAATTGCTCCATTTTACTCAGGAAGATACTATTACGACGATGACAGGGAAAAAGAGGTACCTGCAAACATCTTGTCTAAACATATTGTTTATTTAGCCAGGACAGACAACTTTAATGGTGATCATGCCCTGGACACAGACGACCCGGTATATTTATACATATCCACTAAGGCAGGCGATAATTTAAAACAAATTACACCGAAGGGATTTAATGTAATTTCATGGACAGTTTCCAAAGACAGGAAAATGCTTTTGGTAAAAGGACAGAACGATAAAAACGGGAATAAAAAGTTTGGGAATGGCGATGATGAATTGTATTACAGGATTGATTTGGATGACGACGTCTCCAAAATACAGTGCTACCAAATAAACTTGTAAATGAAGTGGGGCTGACCAAAAGGTCGTCATTGCGGGTTATTAATTAGGCGGGTCTCAATCATAGCGGTAATGACGTTGAGTTAACAGCAGCCGTAAATGTAGAGATTGCTTCGCCACACATCAGTCCTGATTTTTAGAATACATACGGCGGCTGCCAATGACATGTTATCCAGTTTGATGTTTATCAACCGGTTGTGAACTTCAATTTGTTGTTGCACAAACTCAGTTCTCCTTTCAACTACAATTCCTCCGCTTTTTTCTGTTACTTTTTTGCGGAAAAAAGTAACCCAAAAGCCGCCGAAATCCCTGCCAGCCGGCAGGCTGGGACTACGGCCGATTTCGGGAACGCTCTGATGAAGCTTTAGTACTACTGTGAATTCAGCAACAGAACCCTGATACGTTTGCTGATAACTTAGCCGACTTAGGATACTTACAAATCAGAAAGCTGTAACAAGCAAATGCAACATGTCATATCTTCATTGATTTGGCCCCTAATTTTTTACTCGCAAAGACGGGTAAGAGGTTGAGCTAATGTATACTTTGCTTTGGTGCTGGTTGTAAACCCAAAACAATTTTAGCGTCATTGCGATCCCGCCCACAGGTTGTGTTGAATTAAGCGCATATCGCGGCGGTAGAAGCAATCTCCTGATAGCATTTGGTAATTAACTATTTGGGTAATACGTCATTGGCACCCGCCGCCGCAGAGAAGCAATCTATAACACATAAATTTATATCATTCAATGAGATTGCTTTCCCGCCAGAAGCGGGGATTCCTTCCGCAAAGACATTCAACGGACTTTTTGGTCAGCTCACCAGAGGGAAGTGTTCCAGCCTAAAAAATCGAAACCGTTCCGTAAAAAAGCTGGAAACACAAATGTTTAACCGTTCGCTACCATAGCCGATTGCTTACAGCCTTCGGCTATTTCGTTTTCAGTTCAATATTCAACAGTTGCTGGTTTCGGATCACAGTAAGAGGTATGTGCCCCGTCCAGTTCAGTGTCTGGTAAGTATCTATCAGTTGTTTTACATCCTTTACAGGTTTTCCACCGGCAGAACGGATCACATCTTTGCTTTGCAATCCCGACTGAGCGAGCAGGCTGTTGTTTTCCACAGATAATATGATAACACCTGTTTCGTCGGGCAGCCCGTACGCCGAACGATCGCCCAACCCATCTACTGATTTTATCATCCCTCCTAAAAAGCTGACAGCAATCGATTTATCTGCCAGCCCCGCGTCGGTGATCAATACAGGTATCTGGGGTTGCTGGGATATTTTTTTGAGGGAAGGCTTCTGTACTCCAAACTCATTCATCGGAAAATTTTTAAAGCCCAATGCCAATGCAGGCGAGTTGGGCGATACGGTATAGTCTCCATTCGCGGGGTTTACGAACAGGGGATCACCTGCTATGCTGTTTTTATCGGTACCCCTTGATTGCGCGTCATGCAACGCAGCTGTATCAGGGAACAGGTTGTTATCAATTTTCCTGCCCCAGTCGTTTACCTGTATCGGGGCGTATTTTTTCATTACGATATTCTTTTCAAAAACATCACCGCTGTTCCTGAACCATACGTGCGGATGAAAAGAATTGTTGATCATAATATTGTTTTCAACGATGCGGTAAAAGCCCTCCCGTAATTTGAGCCCGCCGTTCAGACACAGGTTGTTGTAAATATGGTAGTTGGAGGAACCGTCGTCCAGGTCTATGTCCCAGCCGTGATCACAACGGAAACGGTTGTTGCGTATGATGGTTTGCTTTTGCGCGTCCAGCAGGATCAGCTCAGGATGCGCTGCCGCAAGACTGTCCATGTATTTTCTGCCGGGTGCCCAAAACCGGTCGCGTCCCCAGGAATTAAATGACCCGTGATCTCCTGTTTCTCTCACCGTATTAAAAACATCATTGAACTCAATAATATGCCCGCCGAAAGCGCCATCGCCAATGTTAATTCCCGCACGGGAAGTTTGATAAATGCTGTTATGACTAACTGTAATTTCAGATGCTACCTGTATCTGCACACCCGTGGCTTGTTTTTCAATATCGCCAAGATCGTGCAAAAGATTACCGGATACTGCGCAGTTCTGCGGAAAGTTGTTGGTGAGTGGTCCGGGCGTTTTATCCAACTGGTTATAAGGAACAAAATTTTCGTAGCCGAACGACGGAGAACGTACCGCCTTTGTATCGCCGATAAAGCAAACCGCGTTCGCCCCTGTATTATAAATATGGCAGCCGGTAATGGTATCGTATTGATTATAGTTGCTTACCATAACAGCATTTCCGCCAATGCCTTCAAATACACAATCGGCTATCTTGCAATATTCAGTACCGTCCAGTAAAATAGTGCCGCCACGGTATATGGTCCAATCGCTGCGCAGCAACGGCTCTTTGGTATCCATGAAGCTTCTTTCATTATGCGCGAAGCGTATGCCTGTGATCCGTATATGTTTGAGAGGAAGGGCTTCCGTTCCCTTTAATTCGATGGTATTTTTTAGTTGAGCTACTTCAATAGTTGCTTTTGTTATATCAGTTCCCTGGGGGGGATAATAATAAAGAATGTTTTTGCTTTTGTCCAGCCACCATTCTCCAGGGGAGTCCAGTTCTTCAAAAATATTTTCAACAAAGCGGTATTTTTCATGCATTTTGTTGGGACGGTTGTTCTGCCAGCCTCCTTCCATTTGCAGGTTGCCTTCACTATCGGCGCCGGTTATGCGATAATGGAAGCCGCCCCACTCGTAGGCATGCAGCGCGTGGACATACCCTCCTGCGGGGGCTTTCCATTTTTTTACCCTTTCCGGTGCAATGGCGTCTGCTGCGGTGCCATGAAATATCCTGGCTGTAGAATCGTAATTGGGATACCGTGCCAGCGGTTGCAGCGTATTGTTGACGTACATTCTTTCAAAAGAAATACCGGCGGGAACATTGGCCATATACATCCCGTTCTTCCAGGGCTTCCACTGCAGTTGCAGCCTTTTACCGGCGCTGATGGTCACCACTTCGTTGTTATAAGCGGTTATTTGTAAAGAAGCTGGCTGAAAACGGGTAGCATCGATCGTAATGGTTTTGCCTGTGTAGTAAATGCCTTTCCGTAAAGCGATGGTTACATCTTTCGACTTTATTTGCGAAGCTGCTTCCAGGGCGTGGTGCAGGGTTTTAAAAGGCTTGTTAACAGAGCCGTTATTCCTGTCGTTACCATTGGGAGATACAAAAAAGTTTACCTGTGCAGTCAGGGTAAAAGAAAAGATTATTAAAGCAGCACACAGGGAGTATCTTTTTAATAATGTAGGCATGTGATTGTACTGTTTTGTTACGGGTGGCTGAATGTGGGTGAAATTACTATTTAGCCGGCACTAAGCTTTCTTTTACGTGTTTAAGCAGGGTAAGCGTTTCCGGTGAAATGGTTCCGTCCTGGTATATCTGCACATTCATTACCGGGAGGTTCTTTCTGAGCCTGGCTTCTTTCACAATGTTCGCCAGCGAATCGGACGAAAGTAAAGGAGGCGGAATGACCTGGTTAGGCTCTGTATGTGTCCAGTCGCCGGGCTCCAGCAGTCCGCAAAACGTAGCTTTTAACCCCTGCTGCGGTCCTGAAATAAAATATCCGTCACCGCCAACGGGTAAGTACGGATTACCAACGCCGGCAGCATGAAGCGTAATACCATGTTCTCCGCCATAGAAGTCCTGGAAGTCGGTGAATCTCGGGTATATCCAGGAATTATAACAAACGATCATGTTTTTATCGTTTTGTTTGATCGCCGACGTGATAGCCTTAAAAGGGGCATTATAAGGATACAGCCCCATTCCATCATCAATCCAAACGCCTGCTATTTTATTCGCATAACGCTTTCCTATTTCATCATAAATTGAAATAAGCCGATCAAAAAATACTTTATTCCCTCCCCGGACAAGCCTGTCTTCTTTTTTCCAGCCCAGCCTGTTGATCCTGAAGTTGCAATATACAATCAGTTGAATGTCGTTCTGTAGCAGCGCTTCTGCCATGTCTGCTACCAGGTCTCTTTGGGTAGTATTGCCCGGAAGCAACCGGTCGAGTGTTGTTAACGGAGCCGGGAAAGTTTGCAGATCCCAACTGGTAGTGAGGATGATGAAGTCAGCCCCGGTGCTTTTTACTAATTGGGCGAAAGCCGAAACATCAAAATCGTTTACGGCGTCGGCATATGATTTTGCCTTTCCTGTTTCAGGTTGGCTGCGTGCGTTCCAGTGAAAAAAAAGCCCATACATGGCATTGTTAAGCCAGGCGGGTTTGCTGCGTAATTTTTCAGCTTCCTTTGTTTGCTCAGCCCATGCCTCTTCTGTCGCCATTTCAATTGAATAGATATCCAGCACTATTTTTTGTTCACCGGGCATCGAGGTAATTTGCAGTCGCAATTGCTGAACGTCTGTATCCAGTTTGATGGAGCCGGGAAAAAATATTTTGTTCCAGCCTTTATTGTTTACCTGTAGGGTAATATTGGTTTTGCCTGCAGAAAGTCTTAATTCAACCGGTGAATGAACATTGGTTTTAAGATTGATCAAAGCAGCAGCTTTGTAAAGTCCCTGCCTGGGTATATGTACGTTCCAGCTACACGTTTGTTCTTTGCCCGACCAATTTTCAATGGCAAATACTTTAGGGTCTTTGTCGAGATCTTGATAACGGTGAATGGATAATCCACCAGTAAGTGTGGCTTCCGCAGCAGGCAGATTGGTCACTTCGTTAAACCTAAGGGATATTGTTGGTTGTGAAAACGAGTTGTAATGTAAGAGCAAAAGGGTACAGAGCCGGAGTCCATTCATTATTTTCATAACCGGAAAGAATATTGAAATGAACAATAACCGGCCACCTGTTCATGATCAGACAGGCGGCCGGTTTGTATTAATAATTAAAGCTTATTCGTATGCAGGGTTTTGCAGAATATTATTGTTGGTGATCTCATTATCTGGTATATACCAGGTATTATTGTATGTTCCGATAGGATGCACCAGTTCCAAGCCCCTTATTGTTTGTATCCGGCCCAATGTGTTGGTCCTTTTCAGGTCGTACCAGGCATTCCCTTCTAAATGCAGCTCCCATTTTCTTTCCATCATAACCGCCTCTCTGAAAGTTTCTTTGGTAAGTCCTGCCAGGTCGGGCACATGAGTTGGATCCGATTTGTTCACGCGGGCTCTCCATCTTATCTTATTGATGTATTGATAAGCATTCCCCGGTCCATCTATTTCATTTTCTGCTTCTGCCGCTATCAAATACATTTCTGCCAGCCTTAATAACGGCACTGTATATTCCAGTCTTCCTGCATTGGCAGTAATTACTCCTTCATCAATCCAGTTGAGATCTACAAATTTGTGAAAGAAGGGAGCGAGTGTTCCGCTGGGAGCTGTATAGTTTTCTTTAATGCCCCATGCCTTTCTTTGGTCACCGTTTGCAAAGCTGTTGATGAACCATGTGGCAGGCGTAAGTATATATACGTACCCGGGAGCAGTAGCGCTGTTTTGCATCAGGGGGTTGCCACCTACTCCGGGTTGATAGGTTTGCTCCCAGATACTTTCTGAAGTATAGGTTGTTTTATGAAACGTTTCCGCGTAATCATCATTCAGTGTAAACTTTCCTGAATTAATAACGGCGAGCGCCTTGTCCCTGGCGTTGCTGTAATATTGTGTTTGATTGAGCGGGTTGCCTGCCATTGTAAGATATACTTTTGCCAGTAAGGCTGTTGCTGCGAGTTTATATGCTCTTCCTGCGGCGGCGTTATCCGGTAAGTTGAGTTCCGCATAAGTGAGGTCTTCTACAACCAGGTTATATACCTCCTGTTGCGAGCTTCTTTCAATTTGAACATTGGTCAGGTCTTCCAGCGGCGCTGTACGCAGCGGCACATCCCCAAATAACTGAACCAGTTGAAAATAAGCATACGCCCTCAGGAAGCGGGCCTCGGCCGAAAAGGAGCTTTTTTGAGCCTCCGATAAAATAGCGGATTCCCCTATTTTTTTCAGGATAAAGTTGGCGTCTTTAACTATGGCGTAATGATTGGCCCATAATCCTCTTACATTGTAAAAGAAGGGTTGGTGATTGTTTTGGTAAACAGGCAGCCCCTGTTCATATGCACCAGACACGGTTCCGATGATATCACTAAAGCTTTCTCTTGTTAGCCAGTTGTTACCGCCAAGTGTGGAAGGGATTGTTCTGTAAATGCCCATTACCGTGAGTTCGTAACTTGAGGGACTTGTATAAAAAGCGTTAGGGCTTACAAATGTTTTAGGTTTTTCTTCCAGTATTTTTTTACAGCCGGGCAATATCCATATTGCCAGCAGGACATAAGTAATTATTTTGAAAGTAGCTTTCATAACAATGCATTTAGCAATTAAAAATTAATTTTCACTCCACCCGTTACGGCCTTGGTTGCAGGATAGTTGCCGCGATCCCATCCATTGATGGTTGCCGACTGCCACGACGCCTCTGGGTCATAGCCTGAATACTTTGTGATTGTCAGCAGGTTCTGCGCGCTCACATATAATTGCAGAGAAGATATCTTTAAGCTGTTCGTAATGTTTACAGGAAAATCATACGCCAGTGTGATATCACGTAAACGTATATACGATCCGTCTTCCACCCATAAGCTGTTGGCATAATCTCTTATATCGTTTCCGCTATTGGCGCTGGGCTTATCAAACACATTGGTTCCTTTACCTGTTTGCCAGCGGTTTTCAAAAGCTTCCCTGCTGGGCGCCCATTTTCCATTAAGTGTTATATTGTATTTCCTGAATTCGTTGGCTATATCGTTGCCGTAAGATCCCACAAAGAGGAAGGATAAGCTGAGGTTCCTGTATGAAAGGTTATTGCCAAAGCCAAATGTAAACTTAGGCTCAAAGCGTGTAAGGATGATACGGTCGTCGCCGTCAACAACGCCGTTGCCATCTGTATCCTGGAATTTATAATTGCCTGCTTTTTTGGTAGGCTCTCCATTTGCAACCGCTTCGTCATCGGTTTGATACACACCCAGGACCTTGTATCCATACAATTGTTGCATGGAGTTGCCGATTATCATGGGGAACCAGTTGCCGCCGGTGCCTACTTCTTTATACGTAATTGGGTTGCCGAGCGCGTCCTTTCCCAGGTCTATTAATTTTGTTCTGTTGCTGGTAAGGTTAACTGTAGATGTCCAGTTTACGCCTTCTCCTCTTAGTATGGTTGCACTTACCTGGAATTCGAAGCCTTTGTTCCCGGTTGCTCCCGCGTTTTGTAAAACACTTCCAAAGCCTGTGTTGGGAGGCAGGGTTACGTTCAGCAGGAGATCTGTTGTTTTTTTACTGTAATAGTCTGCTGTAATCTGCAGCCTGTCGTTAAATAAACCCAGATCCAGGCCAATGTCAAACTGGCTGGTGGTTTCCCATTTCAACGACCGGTTTTCAAGCCGGCTTGAATAATAGGTGGTGGTAGGTGTATTATTAACTATAATGTTGGTGTTAGATAACTGACCGAGTGTTTGGTAAGGGGCGATTGCCTGGTTACCCGATATGCCGTAGCTTGCCCTGACTTTAAGATTGGATACAGCTCTCAGGCTTTCCATGAAGGACTCTTCCGAAATTCTCCACGCAACCGCACCCGATGGGAAAAAGGCGTATTGGCTGTTTTCGCTGAACTTGGAAGAGCCGTCGTATCTGCCCGTTACCGTAAAAAGATATTTACCATCAAAAGAGTAATTGACGCGACCCAGGTAAGACAACAGCCTGAAATCTGTTAGTCCTGAATTGGTATTGGTAGGGCGCACGCTTGCTGCTGCTAAATTATTATTCAGGTAAATGTCTGTCAAAAAGCCCGTGAAGGTCCCGCTGTTCAGGTTTTCCGACCTGTTTTCCTGGAATGTAATCCCTCCCAGCGCATCCAGGTTGTGTTTCCCAAATTTCTTTGTATAGGTGAGAAGGTTTTCGTTAACAAAAGCGCTGGAATTCCCATAATTTTTAGAGGCGCCTCCGTTCACATATAAACTGAGGGTGCTTGGCGCATAATAGTCCGATTTAGACCAGTTGTTGTCAATGCCTGCGCTCAGTCTTAGCTTCAGGTCTTTGGTAATGGCGTAAGAGAGCGCAACATTGCCAATGATCCGTAGCGATTTGTTAGGGCGGTACTCTTCCTTCGACATGCCATATGGGTTGGTTTGTCCCCAGGGTACACCTGTAAAAATGGTATACCTGCCGTTTGCGTCGTATATGCCTTGTGTAGGAGGCATTACCATGGTAGTAAAAGGCACACCGCCATTGCCATCGGCATTAAAGTAGTTATTTTGAAAATAGTTGGATTGCTGTAAAGACAGGCTCACATTCGCGCTTATTTTTTCGCTGATCTTTTGATCCAGGTTAGTCCGGAATGAGAACCGTTTAAAGTTGGAGTTTTGTATGATTCCGTCCTGGTCGAAATAACCAACCGAGGTATAGTATTTTGTTCCCGCGGTTCCGCCGGATACGGAAAGGTCGTGATTGTGTACGGGAGCGGTATTGTATACCAGGTCCTGCCAGTCTGTTCCCTTGCCGGCCAGCGAATCAATCTGCATTTGCGTCCAAACCAGCGGTTGCCCGTCGTTAGCGGCTACCTCGTTTTGCAGCGTGGCGAACTCCTGCGCATTAATGATATCCATTTTTTTGCGCAGCGATTGTACTCCGTAATAGCCGTTATAGGATACCCGCGCTTTTCCCTCCTTTCCTTTTTTTGTGGTGATCATGATCACTCCATTGGCTCCCCTTGAACCATAGATGGCGGTTGATGAAGCGTCTTTTAATATTTCAATTGTTTCAATGTCAGCAGGGTTAAGCTGGGCGGTCAGCCCGTCGAGCGGAAGCCCGTCTACTACGTATAAAGGGTCATTGCCGGCTTGTATAGAATTGGTTCCACGTATCTTGATTGAAACGCCTTCTCCCGGCTGGCCGGAGCGCTGCATGACCTGTACTCCGGGTGCGCGTCCCTGCAATGCACCTGCAATATTAGATACCCCTTTTACTCCCATTATTTTGTCGGCAGAAACGGAAGAGACGGCGCCTGTAAGATCAGATTTTTTTACGGATCCGTATGCGATCACAACTACTTCATCTGCCTGCTTATTATCAGGTTCCAGCGCTATTCTCAAATCCAACCTGCCGGCAGTATTGATCTCCCGGGTAACAAAGCCAACAAAAGATATGACAAGCGTGCCCGAGTTGCCCGGAATATTTAAATTAAACCTGCCGTTGTCGTCGGTTGTGGTGCCTGTATTGCTACCTTTTAACCTTATGGAGGCTCCCTCCAATGGTTTCCCTTCGTTATCGGTGACCAAACCTGTTATATTAATGGTTGGAGGAGGTAATGTTTCTGCTTGTTGCAAAACCTGATCTTTTTGCTTAACTATTACCATCTTATTAAGAATAGTATAGGTGAGCGGCTGATCACGAAAACATGCTTCAAGAGCTACTTCGAGTGGAGCTTTGCTCAATGCTATGGTAACCTTTTTTGATTTTTGAAGCAAAGCATCGGTGTAAATAAAAGTGTAGCCGGTTTGCTTTTTTATCTCTTTAAATACTTTTTCTAATCCTGCATTTCTTTGAGATAGATTTACCTGTTGAGCGAACCCGTTACCGTGAGCGCTAAGGCAAAAACTCCATAATAGAAAAGTAAAGAATTTCATAAACAGAAGTTTTCTTAAGAAAACTGTTTGGTCTGACCTCCACGCTTGGAGACAAGCAATTAATTGCATAGATTTGTATGGTTTGGTTAAACAATAAGAGCTGTTACGAGGTTTGATTTGTATTAACTAAATATTTGCCGGTAGTGTTAGCGCACTCCCGGTTTTTAATTGATACAGTATTGCTGATTTAAGTAGGCTTGGGATTGATCATAAAGAGCAGTTTTAATTCACAATTATTTTTCTGTTTTCTATTGTAAAATGGACAACGCCTGTAAGCTCCAGCGCTTTTAATGCGTCTGACAGCATTGTATTCATAGGTATGTCGGCATAAAACCTGTCATTTATTTTTCGTTTAAAAACCACGTCTGCATCATACCATCTGCTCAATTGTCTTAGTACAATCTCCAGTTCACATCCTTCAAAGTGAAAAAAGCCATTCTTCCAGGCTATTACATCATTTACTTTTACATCCTCCAGCACTTTCATACCTTCCTGTGGAGAAAATACAGCCTGCTGTCCCGGCGCCAGTTTTTTTGAGTTACCGTTATTGTTGTAAACAACAGCTCCTTCCAGCAAGGTTGTTCGTGTCTCATTCTCTTCAGGATAAGCCATAATATTAAAGTGTGTTCCGAGTACATTTACTTCGCCACCATTTCCCGATGCCGGGTTGATCTTTACAATGAAAGGGATTTTATCTTTTGACCCTGTTTTGGCCAGGGAGGCAACTTCAAAATACACTTCACCCGTAATTTCAACCACTCTTTCCTCTGCTCCGAAAAAAGTGGGAAAGCGTATAGATGAAGCAGCATTTAACCAGACTTTTGTGCCATCGGATAATTCAATGGCATATTGTCCTCCACGCGGTGTAATAATGGTATTGTATGCAGCATTACCGGTTTTAGCATTTACGGATTGGTAGTTAAGCTTTTCTCCCGATTTTACGATGTTGACATTCCCTTCCCGGGCAAGTATCCCGTTTTCAGCGTAGTCGAGTATTACATTTGATCCATCTTCCAACAACAAGGTGGCCTTGTTGGTACCAGGCGGGATGTCCTCATCCGGTTTCTTATTTTCGGTATTATCTGCCTCGACAATCTGTTGGCGGGGGTGTTCAGAGGATAAAAAATATCCCATTAGCAGGAAAAATAATATAACAGAAGCTGCTGCCAGCCCATGCTTCCAGAACCTTATGACCGAAGCTTTTTTTCCTGGCAGGGTGATACCCGCTTTTTCGTGGATCAGTTGCAATATTTCCCCCGGATCATATAGTGGTGCGCTTTCCTCATTTTGTATGCCTGATTCAAATTGCTGCTGCAGTATAGCCTGCAGCTCTTCACTTTCCGTCTTTTCCAGGTAATCTAAAAGCCATTTCTTTTCTTCTTCGGTGCAGGTTCGCTTAGCCAATAACTCTGCCAACTTGTTATTAGGGGCACTGCTGTTATTTTTTCCCACTGTTTTAATATTAGTTTTTGAGCTGATGAACAAATTCTCTGGTTTCAGCTGCTTCACTAAGTAATACGGGAATATTTAAAAACGGGGGGGATAAAAAACAAATAATATAAGAAAAATTGAAATTAGCGACTGTGGCTGATGATGGATATAATCTTTTATATGGATAGTTGCCGCTGTGAGGTATTCTTTAACCGTATGCTTTGAAATGTTTAATTCCCGGGCTGTTTCTTCATAAGTCTTCCCGTTAAGCTTGCATAATTCAAAAACTTTTCTCTTTTTGGGAGACAGATCACTTATTGCCTGCTGTAATAATTGCAGTCGCTTCTCCTGCTCCATCTTTATGAAGCCTGCCGGCTCATCTGCGATGATCATTTCTTCCACCAAAAGAGGTTTAGCAGTAATACACCTTAAATAATCAATGCATTTGCGATGAGCTGTAGTAAACAACCACCCTGCGATACTCTTGTCAGGATTTAAAGCTGTTCTTTTAATCCATAAGGTAATGAATACTTCCTGCAGGATGTCTTTTGAAGCCTCCTGATCTTTTATGAGCCTCAGGATATTTGTATAGACAGACTTGTGATATTTCCAATATAATACATCAAACGCTGAAGCATCACCGTTTCCAATATCTCTCACAAGCTTTTGTTCATCGCTGTTTGCGGGTTTCATAAATGACAAGCAGTAAGTCTGAAAAATAGATCAGGTTCAATTTATATAAAAACACTATTGCCCGACTAAGGTATAAAAAAATTCAGTTTGCGGTGTTAACAGTTAAATTAACCACAGGACCTGGATTTGCTTTAGAAAGCAAAACAGCAGGCGCCGGGCGTTGCAACGCCGGCTGTTTTTATAGGTGCAATTTCCTTATTTATCGGAAACCAATTTTTAAGCGTAACTTCAACCTGATTATAATAATATTCAGCACTGCATTTTGGCGATAAGATGAGTGATTTTTCTGTAATTGTTTCAACCATTTCTCCTGCTGATATAGCGAGATTCGTTCGTAAGACATATCCTGTAACGCAAAATACAACGTGCAGGCTTCTGAAAACAGGCATCAATCACACCTACCGCATTGATACGGAAAAAGAAAGCTATATTTTCAGAATATACTGTCACAACTGGCGCTCCAGGGAAGAAATATCCGAAGAGATTGATTTATTGCGGCATTTAAGCCAAAAAAACATTCCTGTTTCTTACCCGGTTGCAGACAATTCGGGAAGATATATACAGGAAATACAGGCTCCCGAAGGACTGCGTTTTGCAGTGCTGTTTTCTTTCGCGCCGGGGCAGAAAATACTTACTTACAGTAAAGAGATCCATTTTGAGGTAGGTAAATTAATGGCCCGGGTGCATGGTGTAACAAAGGGGCTGGAACAAAAGCGCGTTACGTATACTGTGGATGTTTTATTAAATCAGTCATTTGAGTATTTCCGGCCGTTCCTTCCCGAAAATACAGAGGAAATGCAGTTTTTGATGAAGACCAGGCCTTTGCTGGAAGAAGAGCTGTTAAATGCCGACCTGCATGGTTTACGGAACGGGATAGTGCATTTGGACATATGGTTTGACAACCTGAATATTTCTGGTCATACCATCACCCTTTTTGATTTCGACCTTTGCGGAAACGGCTGGCTGTGCTTAGACGTGGCCTATTACGTATTGCAATTGTATAACACCGAAAAAGATGCTTCGGAGCGGGCCGGGAAAATACAGGCCTTCTACAGCGGATATGAAGCGATAGAGAAAATCAGCGATGAAGAAAGAAGGCTCATGCCTGTTGCAGGAATGTCTCTCTATTATTTTTATATGGGACTTTTATGCAGGCGGTTCAACGACTGGTCTGGTACATTTTTGAACGAGGTCTATCTGAAAAGATATGTCAATACACTGATCCGGCCTTATTATGAAGCAACAAAAATGCTGTTTTGATATCCCGGCAGATTCTACAGGCAGGCATCATCACCCCAGCTATAAATCCGGCTTTTTCAGCCCATCGTGCGTAATATAAGTTCAAAAGCATATAAAATTTCAGGTTTGTCAAATTATGCATGTATATTTGATAAATAAATGCAAAAAACAGCAAAAATTGCATTTTAATTGCTATGCAAAAAATAACAGAACAAAAGTCGCCTTACAGACACCTGGATAAAATGAGCATAGAACAGATCACCGCCTGTATAAACCAGGAGGACAAGGGCGTACCGCTTGCCATTGAGAAGGCTTTGCCGCAGATAAACAGACTGATTGAAAAGATAGTTGCCACATTAAAAAGCGAAGGGCGCCTGTTTTATGTAGGTGCCGGAAGCGGAGGGCGGCTTTCTGTACTCGATGTAATTGAGCTGCCTACCACTTACGGGATATCAAAGGGAGTGGTAAATGTGATACTGGCAGGCGGAACAGACCATTTGGTGGAAGCTTTGGAGGAAAAGGAAGATGACACTACGGGTGCATGGGAGGAGATGAAAAAACAGAACATAAGCTCCAAAGATATGGTGGTAGGTATTTCCGCCAGCGGCACCACGCCATTTGTGCTGGCTGCGTTACAGCAATGCAAAGCCCATGGCATTGCTACCGGCTGCATCGTAAGTAACCCGGGGTCGCCTATTGCCGGTTATTCAGATTTCCCTGTAGAAGTGATTACGGGACCGGAATTTGTGAGTGGAAGCACAAGAATGAAATGTGGCTCAGCTCAAAAAATGATCTTCGATATGATCAGCACAACGGCTATGATCCAGTTAGGCAGGGTTGAAGACAACAGTATGGTGAATGTAAAGCTTATCAATAATAAAATTATTGACCGGGCCGTGAAAATGCTCATGGAGAAAACACAGATTTCGGATTACAACCAGGCTAAATCATTGCTGATTGAAAACGGGAGCGTAAAAGCAGCTTACGAGTTTGCAACTGCCCGGCGCAATATATGATCTTACTCAGACCACCGTCAGGTTATCGTTTCGGAACGCCACCAGCCTGTTGTCATCGGGCGGCAATTCCGTGATCAGGTAATTGACCTGGTTGAAATCACATATTTTGATTCGCTGCGTGGTATTCAGCTTTTCAGAAATGGTAAGAACCGCTACTTTTTTAGAGGAACGGATGATCGCTTTCTTTACCTGTACCATTTCCCAGTCAATGTCTGTAAGCCCGTCCTGTACCGAAAAGGCGTTAGCGCCCAGCAGGCACAGATCTACTTTGAATTCCGAGAGCTGATTCACAACGCTTGCACCCACATGCAGGTATGCGTTCTTATTCAGCTTGCCCCCGATCGTCATGATGTTAAGGTTGGTATGCTCCGATAGCGTAATGGCAATATGGGGGCTGATTGTGAGAAAAGTACAATTCAGGTAGGGGGGGATGGATTTTGCCAGCTCAAGCAATGTGGTTCCTCCTTCCGTCAGGATCACCATTTCGTTTTTCAGGAGCCCAATGGCTTTTTCTGCAATTTTTTGCTTGGCATCCTGCGCATATACATCGTTTTTACCTCTGAACGGGGCCACGAGCGATTTGCTGATGGCCCCGCTATGCACCTTTAATATTTTTCCTTCCTGTGCAAGTTCTTTCAGGTCTCTGCGTACCGTATCGATGGATACATTTAAAAGCAGGCTCAAATCGTTAGAAAGGACTTTGTTATGCAGGTTTATCTCCCGCATGATCAGCTTGTGTCGTTCTTCTTTTAGCATTTTTATCTGGAGTTTGATTGTGTGAACTTAATACTCACCTGAAATTATTTTTTAAGAAATTACCACAATTTCTTTTTTAATAATTCTTTTTGCATTATTTTAGCTTTAATAACAGCATAAAACAGAATTCAATAAACTCTCATAAATAATAAATTTTAAATATTTTAATCAATAATCCTCTTATTAATAACCAAAACTAAAGCAAATGAATGAAAATAACAGGCTTTTAGAAAAAAGGTCACCTTTCCGTTTTCTGTCTTTTTGCAGTTTTACAGTCTATTTTTTGCTTCTTTCCATCTCTTGTGCTGCAAAAATGCAAAATACTGGCCATTACGCCGGTAAAAATTTGCTTAAAAACGCAAACTATGGTTTAAGGGGCAAGGTAGTGGAGTCAAACGGGACGCCTGTTGCAGGCGCTACCATTACGGTGAAGTCAACCAATAGCTCAGCCATTGCCGATGATGAAGGAAACTTTGAAGTAGAAGTAAACGAAAATGATTCGTTGATTGTTACTGCTGTGGGTTATATCTCACAAACAGTCCGGTTAGGAAAGCAAAAAGCGATCAACATTACGCTTGAACCCGACCAGGAAACCAGGAAAATGCAGGAAGTAGTGGTGGTGGGATATGGTACACAGAAGAGGGTTAACGTTACCGGGGCAATTTCCACCATGGGAGCCAAACAATTGTCTGTTGTGCCTGCCGGCAATACTGCCAATTTATTGGCCGGCCAGTTGCCGGGTTTAATTGCAGTACAACGAAGCAGTGAGCCGGGTAATGACCAGCCCGAGTTATACATCAGGGGCTTTGGCAGCCCGCTGGTGGTGGTAGATGGTATAGTAGGCAGATCTT
Source organism: Chitinophagaceae bacterium (assembly GCA_019638615.1). GTDB lineage: Bacteria > Bacteroidota > Bacteroidia > Chitinophagales > Chitinophagaceae > Agriterribacter. Next base: position 195,554 of record JAHBTL010000009.1, read on the forward strand.
TCGCCCGTTTGGACCCGAATGAAATAGAAAGCATCACCATATTAAAAGATGCGGCTTCTACGGCGGTGTACGGTGTAAATGGAGGAAACGGTGTGATTCTCGTAACAACAAAAAAGGGAACCCGCAATAAACCGGAGTTGAATTATACATTTAATTATGGAGTACAGCATGTTACCGAATATCCCCGTTTTGTTAATTCGGCTGAATTTGCTGAATTAAAAAACGAAGCTTCTTATAACATTGGTGGGGCCGGAGTATACTCTGATGAAGAAATTCAAAAATTTAAAGACGGCAGCGACCCGTTAAATTATCCAAATTTTGATTATTATAATTATTTCGTAAAAGACTATACACCGCAAAAGGAGCATAACCTTTCCATTAGAGGCGGAGGAGAAAACGTCAGGTATTTTTTTATGGTGAGCAAGTTTGACCAGGAAGCGATGTGGAAAGGAGGCAATCAAAACTATGGACGTTATAATTTCCGGTCGAATGTGGAAGCCAGTATAGGGAACAACCTTACCATCAACGTGGATCTGGGCGGCAGAACGGAAGATCGCAACAATCTGGTACAGGATGCTTACCTGATGGCATCCTGGATGCAGTATCAATGGCCAATATCCAATCCTTTAACACCCGATGGCAAGATCAACAATGCTAATTATGGTTTAAGCGCTTATCTGAATACCGACCTGACAGGTTATATTCAAAACAGGATCAATGCCTACCAGGCCAATGTAACGGTGAATTATAAAATCCCTTTTGTCCCCGGCTTGAGCGCCAAAGTTACCGGAGCGCATGATATATATGTGGAAGACAGAAAGCACTGGATGAAAGAATATGGTTTGTATACATGGGATCCTGCTGCAGAAACTTCTGTTAGAACCGGAGGAAGGGAATCGAATTTCCTGAATTTAAGCAATACAAAAATTACCAATACGCGGATACAGGCTTCATTGAATTACATTCGCCGGTTCGCCGAAAAGCACAATGTAACGGGGTTGCTGTTGTATGAAGAAATGGAAGACAGGACAACCTCATTGACCGGTCAGCGGATCGGATATGTGGTACCTATAGACCAGATATTTGCCGGACCGGCATTGAACCAAACCAACGGCGGTACCGCCAGCGACATGGGCAGAAGAAGTTATGTTGGAAGAGCCACTTACGATTACCTGGGTAAATACCTGCTGGAATACAGCTTCCGTTACGACGGATCTCCCCTCTTTCCCGAAGCCGGGCGCTGGGGCTATTTCTCCGGCTATTCTGCAGGATGGAGAGTATCTGACGAAAGTTTTTTCAAAGACAATGTGAAAGTGCTGGATTACCTGAAGCTGCGTGCTTCCTATGGAACAACCGGTTGGGATGGAATTCCTGCATTCCAGTACCTGGCTGGTTACAACTATCCCTCCGGAACTTATGTGTATGGCGGAACAACTGTGTCTCAGGGCTTCACAGATGCAGGTATTCCTAATCCTGCTGTTACCTGGCAGCAAATGAAAACTGCCAATATTGGGGCTGAGCTCGGATTCTGGAATCGCATGCTGGAACTGGAAATAGATGTTTTTCAACGCAATCAGTCTGGCTTGTTTGGCAATCGTTCTACCCAGATACCCAGTACGTTCGGTGCATCGTTGCCGCAGGAAAATATTAATTCAGATATTGTAAAGGGTTTTGAAGTTGTAGTAAGACATACCCACCAGGTCAATAAGCTGCAATACAATGTTTCTGCCAATGTATCCTTCAGCAAACGGAAATGGAATCATTTTGAAACGCGTGAATTTACGTCAGATTATGACAAGTGGATGAACGATGTAAACGGGCGATATACGAACCGGGCTGTAGGCTTCCTTAGGGCGATCGGACAGTTCCAAAGCCAGGAAGAAATCAATAATTCCCCTATACAGGATGGCAATGGAAACAGAACATTATTACCGGGTGATATTAAGTTTGATGACTTTAATGGCGACGGCATTATTGATAACCGGGACATTCAGCCTACCGGTTTGGGTACAACTCCGGAAATTATGTATGGCCTCAATCTGAATGCTTCCTGGAAAAAATTTAATCTTACCATGAACTGGCAGGGAGCCGCCAACTTCCAGGTACACCTGCAGCATTTCCTGATCCAGCCGTTCGCCAACGATATGAACACCTATGCCTACTGGCTTGACAGGTGGCGCCGGGCTGACCCCAAGGATCCTAATTCGGAATGGATACCCGGCAAGTATCCTGCTACGCGCAACGACGGCACTCCCAATAATAACAGGGCTTCTACCTTCTGGCTCAAAAATGCAGCGTACTTCAGGTTAAAAGCATTAAATATTGGTTATACGATCGATCATCCCTGGTTGGGCAAAGCCGCTATAAAAGCGATCAACATTTTTGTCAGTGGGCAGAACCTCCTCACATTTACCGGACTTGAGTATATAGATCCTGAAACTCCTTCAGGAAGATTATCGGTATACCCTTTAATGAAAACCTACAATGCCGGTATTAATGTAACATTCTAAAACAAACTGATTATGCGATATAAAATCCTTTTAATTGTAATGATTATAGCTTTTTCGGGATGTCTCAAAAATGTGCTCGACAGAAAGCCTTTGAACAGGATCTCTGATGCGGATGTATGGTATTCTGCCACATTGGCCGAACTGTATCTTGTGCCGGTTTATGACGCTTTACCCATTGGGTTTGACCGTGGCGGATCTGTTCATGAATCAAATATGACGGATGAAGCTTCACAGCCCTATGCCGGGGTAACTGTAGTGAACAATTATGGTAATTTGGGACTTGCTTTAAACACAGGAGCATATACTCCTATCCGGAGGGTCAATTATTATCTCCAGATGATCGGCACAGGCAGCCTGACCGCAGACCAGGTAAAACAATTAAGCGCCGAAGCAAGATTTTTAAGGGCGTACTTTTATTTTGACCTGGCAAAAAAATATGGTGGCATGCCCATCATCACGGAAGCTCAGAGCAAAGACGATGAGTTGGAAACCCTGCAGGTATCCCGCAACAAAGAAGATGAAGTGTATGGTTTTGTATTATCTGAGCTGGATGCAGCGGTTGCCGACCTGCCGGAAAGCAGGGATGCTGCCAACCGCAACCGTGCGGTGAAAACAACCGCGCTTGCATTAAAGGCAAGAGCTGCATTGTATGCTGCATCCATTGCTAAATTTGGTGCTGTGCAGTTGAACGGGCTGGTGGGGATTCCCCAGGAAAAAGCTGCGTTTTACTATACCGAGGCATTCAATGCATCCAAAGCTGTGATTGAGAGCGATAAGTACCAGTTATATACAAAACAATACGACCCGCAAACGGCAACAGGTGATGCTTCAGCTAATTTTACATCCATATTCACCGACAGGGATAATGAAGAGATCATTTTTCAAAAAAGCTACAGTAAGCCTGCCAAAATGCATTCTTACGACACCTATAACTACCCGCAGAGTTTTAAGCCCGGCTGTTGCGGCAACGCGCAGGCGCCTACGCTCGAAATGGTAGAATCTTTTGAATTTGTGGACAATGTAAACGGTACCCTGAACGTAGCCGGAAAGGAATTCAATACTCCTGATGAAGTGTTCGCTAAAAAAGACCCCCGTTTCGAAGGTACCATTATGCGGTCTGAAACGCCATTGCTGGGCAGAACCGTACAGATCTACCGTGGTATTTACGACCAGGGAGGTACGTTATATGAGGTAGCCAATACGCCCTTTCCTGCCGACCCCTCTATGGCACAGGTAGGTCGCGACGGTCCTTATACACTGGGTGATGTAGGCAAAACCGGGTTTTATGTAAAAAAATATCTCACTACTTCAGAAATAACCCCGGAAAGCCAGTCCTGGCAGAATTATATCGACTTCCGTTTGGCTGAAATGTATCTCACCCTGGCGGAAGCTGCTTTCGAAGGCAACCTGGATCAGGCTGCCGGGCTGAATGCCATCAACGCGGTTAGAAAAAGAGCCGGTATGCCTGAGTTAACAGCAGTTGATTTTACGAGGGAAAGAATCAGGAACGAAAGAAAAGTAGAACTGGCTTATGAAGACAAACGTTTTTGGGATATAAGAAGATGGCGTATAGGGACCACGTTGTTCCAGAATACCAGTATACATGGATTGTGGCCATATCTTAAATATACAGGCTCGGGCTATAAGTGGACATATGTAAAGAAAAGCGGAGCACCGCTCGATAATGGCCAGGCGAGGGTATTCCTGGAAAGAGACTATTATAGTAATCTTTCAGGGTATATCGCTACAAATCCCAAAATTGAAAATAATCCAGGTTGGTAACTATTAAAGAGATTTACAATGAAAAATTTGTTCTATATATGTTGCGTGGTATTGTCATTGACCGGTTGCAAGGTAGATAACTACGAAGGACCTAATGCAGTTATTTCAGGTAAAATCATTGACAATGAAACAAAGGACCTAGTTCCCTCCGGTGGTTCTGTATCCGGTACTATTGTACGGTTTTATCAAAACAATGCTACCCAGCCTTTGAATTTTACAACTTTTCCGGACGGAACATTTACCAATAAAGCCTCTTTTACAGGAAGCTATACTTATACGGCAGAGGGGCCATTCACCTTGGTGAACAGTGCTCCTCAGAGCGTAACGGTTACGTCTCAAACGGAAGTTGATGTTCCTGTGGTTCCTAATATCCGGCTTTCCGCTCAGCAGACGCAAACTGGTGGGTCAACAGCTACTTATAAAGTTTCGTACGAAAAGCTGACGAACGATCAGGATATGATAGAAATTGGTATTTCATGGGCAGACTATAAAAATCCTAACAGGATAGTATATGCCGGGGGAAAAAACCTGTTGGAAAATGTAGCAGGCCAGGGACTGGTTAGCGGAGATGAGGATTTTGAGATAACGGGACTGGAGTCAGGAAAAATTTATTATATCAGGGCGTTTGCCCGCACCAACAATCCCGGCGGCTATTATAACTATTCACAGCAGGTGGAACTGCATATTCCCTGATCTGTTGGTGAAAAGGCTTATACGGGGTACAGCCAGACCGGTTAAAAATGTTTTAACGACCGGTTTTATGGATATAAGGTTTGTTTATACACTGTTTTTATCTAAGTTGTAGAACTAAATTCAGTAACTCACATTATAATTAATTTATTACAAAATGAGCAAAAAAATAATCAGGCGGGATTTTATTAATAGTGTTGCGCTGGCCGGCGCGGGAATAGCGATGGGAGTTCCTAATATATCTACCGGCAAAACACTGAATGGAAAACCTGCCATATTAGGAGGAGCAAAATCACACACAGGCGCATTTCCGGGTTGGCCTTTTTTTGATAAAACCGAAGAAACCGGGCTTGCCGATGTTTTAAAAAGCAAAGCATGGGGGAGATTGAATGGAGGTGTAGTAGCCAGGTTCGAAAAGGAATACAGCCAGATGCTGGGCGCAAAATACAGCCTGGGAGTTTCCAGCGGTACCAGTGCATTAACTACTATACTGGGTGCGCTTGAGGTTGGTCCTGGCGATGAAATCATTATACCGGTGTATACATTCGTAGCTACCTACAATGTGGTGGTATTGAATTATGCGCTGCCTATCCTGGCCGATACAGACATTGAATCATTTCAGATGGATGCTACGAAAGTGCAGGCTGCTATTACACCGCAAACCAAAGCGATCATGCCGGTACATATAGGCGGATCGCCGGCAGATATCGATGCCTTTGTGGAATTAGGTAAAAAAAACAATCTTCCCATTATTGAAGATGCCTGCCAGGCCCATCTGGCTGAATGGAAAGGAAAGAAGGTAGGCAATTTTGGTATAGCAGGGGCATTTAGTTTTCAGTCTTCCAAAAATTTAAACTGCGCGGAAGGCGGAGCGATCACCACCAACGATGAAGCTTTTATCCGTAACTGTTATAATTTCCATAACCAGGGACAGGGTGGGAAAACTACTGCTTATACACCCGGTGTGGGAACAAGGGCAACCAATTTGCGGTTGACTGAATTTCAGGGGAGCCTGTTACTATCGCAAATGACAAGGGTAGCAGAGCAGAGCAACCGCCGTTGGGAAAATGCGCAGTACCTCACACAATTGTTGAAAGAAATACCGGGTATTATCCCGGCTAAGCTTTATCCCGGTACAACCCGGAGTGCTTATCATTTATATATGTTCCGCTACGATAAAAATCATTTTGCGGGTTTGAGCAGGTCAAAGTTTTTAGAAGCGCTTTCTGCTGAAGGCGTTCCTAATTCGGTAGGTTATGGACAAATGAATAAAGACAGCTATGTAACAGGCCTCGCGAAGAATAAACACTATCTTAAAATTTACGGCGAAAAAACAATGCAGGAATGGCTGGAGCGTAATCAATGCCCGCAAAATGATGCCCTTACATCGGAGCAATCGGTGTGGCTGTTTCAGAACATGTTGCTGGGAACCAAAAAGGAAATGGAGCAGATAGCGGAGGGGATCCGGAAAATTCAAAAATATGCTGCGGAGATCGCGAAAAAATAAATGATGATCCGTTATTTCTTATTCTTTTTTTGCAGCGTAATAATATACGCTTGCCAGCCGGCGCCTGTATCTCCTTTTAGCCATTCAGCTATTGAAGCGCTTGCTACTTTCGAGATAGCGGAGGGATTTAAAATTGAATTGATGGCAAGTGAACCACTTGTTCGCGACCCTTGTGATATGATGATAGATGAATATGGGCGCCTGTATGTAGTAGAGATGTCTGGTGTTCCTTTGAATAAATCAAATGCAGGTAAGATCGTACTGCTGTCAGATAGAGATGGTGATGGCAGGATGGATTCAAGTACTGTATTTGCCGATTCCCTGATCATGCCTTCGGGAATTATGCGTTGGAAAAAAGGAGTAATGGTTACCGACCCTCCAAACCTGTATTACCTGGAAGACACAGATCAGGATGGTATAGCTGATGTAAAAGAAATTATGCTCTCCGGCTTTGATACTTCCAATCTGGAAGCGAATGTCAATAACCCCGAGTATGCATTGGATAACTGGATTTACATGGCGGCGCTTCCTATCCGTGGCAAAAGTAAGATCCATTTTGCAGGCGATACAGTTGGTGTAAATATCCTGGAAAGCTCATTAAGATTCCGGCCGGATACGAGGCAATTGGAACCCTTATCCGGGCAGTCTCAGTTCGGTCATACTTTTGACGAATGGGGCCATCATCTGATGGTAAGCAGTGGAAACCATATATATCAGTCGGTAATGCCATTCCGTTATTTACAACGAAACCCCGATATGGTCATACCCAGGTCAACAGAAACGCTGGCTGATCATATAGATGTTTTTCCGATCACTAAAAATCCCGAATATCAAATGCTCACGGATGTAGGCGTGTTTACTTCCGCCTGTGGTCTGACCGCTTATCTCGGGGGAGCATTTCCGGAAGAATACAATAAGAATGTCACTTTTGTTTGTGAGCCGGTAAGCAATATCGTACATGCAGATTATCATATACCCAATGGAGTGACTTCCATAGCAAAGCGGATGCAGGAACGAAAGGAATTCCTGGCATCAACAGATCCTTATTCAAGGCTGGTTAACCTGTATATTGGTCCGGATGGTTCATTATACGTGCTGGATTTTTACAGGCAGATCATCGAAGGCCCTGAGTATATGGCAAAGGAAGTACTGGATACGGTGGATCTCTATAACGGGGTAGATAAAGGAAGGATTTACCGTATAAGCGCTAAAAATGCGGGCCCGCCGGAATGGACCAAAGGGCTGCAGTTGGGGGATGCTTCGGATGAACAACTGGTAGAAAAATTAGCAGATAAAAATATATGGTGGAGAATGAATGCACAAAGGCTCCTGGTAGACCGCCAGGGCAACGGGGCGATACCTGCCCTGAAAGAAATGGCAAAGAATGGTCGTTCTTCTCCGGGTAAACTTCATGCTTTATGGACCCTGGAAGGAAAACAGCAGCTTACTTCAGATATTATTGAGTTTGCCTTAAATGATTCCTCTGCAGGCATAAGGGAAAATGCTGTCAGGCTGGCTGAGATGCATTTACATGCCGACAGTGGTTTGGTTGCTTCTTTGTTAAAGCTCCAAAACGATGCTGCCCCGGGAGTGAGATTTCAATTGCTTTTAACCTTAGGATATATTTCTATGCCGGAAGTGAATAAAGTGAGGGAGCAATTGCTTTTTAAAGACATCAATGATCAATGGATGCAGATAGCGGCTTTAAGCGCTTCTTCCTCTCAATCGGCCGGGTTACTGAATGCTGTTCTGTCCGTATTTGATCCGGCAAATAAGGCACATGCATCATTGATACAACGTTTGAGCGCTATACTGGGAACGAGTCAGCCCGTAGGAGTGATCGAGGAACTTATTAAAAAAGCTACTGTTGTTTCAGGGAAGCAGGATGAGCAATGGAAGGCGCCTGTGCTGGAAGGGTTGGCGCAGGGTCTTAAAAGCAGGAAGTCCCTGCCTGCCGGGTTAGTACGGAACCGCTCTCTGCTCATTCAAAGTTGCCTGGAAAATCCTTCTACTCCAATCAGGAAATCCTGTTTGCAGATATTACAGGTCATGGGGCTTCCTGAAGCATCACAAATATTACCTGCTGCACAAAAGGCAATTCAGCTGGCAGCAAATGTTCAGTTACCTGAAGAGCAGCGATCGTGCGCAATAGATTTAATTGGCTGGCTGGATCCCGTGCGCCATGCTTCTTTTTTGAAAAGCCTGGTGAATCCACGGGAACCATTCCAGGTTCAATCGTCCGCTCTCAATGCGTTAAAGCAGATACCAGGCATTGATATTTGCGTTTATTTTCTTGCAAAATGGACTTCTTTATCTCCCGGTATGCAAAGTGCCGTAATAAATGCATGCATGATGACAGATGAGAGAATCCGGTTGTTGCTGGATGCGGTTGAATCCGGTAAAATGAATATAAGCGATATCAATTGGGGACAAAGCGTTCGTCTCAGATCCCTGGGTAACCTGGCGCTTCGTGAACGGGCAAGAGCACTTTTTTCCGCAAAAAATAACGTGTCAAAAAGTATAGTACAGGAATATCAATTGGCCCTGGAAACAACAGGAGATGCCGAAAAAGGCAGGACCCTGTTTCAGGTACATTGCGCTGTATGCCATCAGGTAGGAGGGAAGCTGGGCAGGCCGTATGGTCCTGACCTGGGAACAGTGCATGCGTGGCCGCCGGCAGATATTATGACCAATATACTGGATCCCAACCGGTCTATTGCCAATGGATATAATTCCTGGGAAGTTGTTTTGAATACCGGTGAGTCTTTTCAGGGGATCATTTCGGCAGAAACTCCTACAGCCATTACAATGACTGATGCAAATGGACAAGCAAAAGATATTGCAAGACAGGATATAAAAACATTACAGTCGTTGGGAATTTCTGCCATGCCAGAGAGATGGGAAGAAAAAATCAGTAAGTCGCAGATGGCCGATCTGCTCGCCTTTCTTAAAAAGGGAGGATGATACTTTGCCTTTGCATAAAATCTATAAAGTTCAAGAACATGAAAAGAATTGTATCACATTTTAAAGCTCATCCTGCTAAGCCTGTAATGTTATTCTTTTTTTGCTGGTGCATCGTGCTGTTCTTTCCGGGCAATACTTTATTTGCTCAGCCAAACGGAATGGTATCTAAAGTGATGGAAGCAGGAGTTGCCAGTGTAGACATTACTCCTGACATTCCTGTTCGTATGGCCGGATATGCTTCCCGGAAAAGCAGGGGAGCGGATAGTATATTACACAGCTTGTCGGCTAAAGCGCTTGCATTAGGAAGTGACGGGCAGCACCCTTCGATATTGATTACAGTGGACTTGCTGTATATAACCTGGAGAATTACCCAACAGGTTTCAGACTTTCTTTCACAAGAAATGGGAATTGATCCGGCCCAGATCGTAATATGTGCTTCGCATACACATGGAGGCCCTGAACTATTTGCCAGCAATGTGCTGCAATACCGGGGTGATTACTTTTCCGATTCGCTGCTTGCTTTAAACCAGTTGATCCAGATTGCTGAATATACGGAAGCGCTTACGCAGAAATTGAAAAATGTTGCGGTCGCCGCATTAAAAAACAGGCGCCCTTCATTTGTTTCATGGGGGCAGGGGCAGGCATTATTTGCCGCTAACCGGAGGACAGAAAACGGGCCGGTGGATGTGGCATTGCCCGTATTAAAAGTTACCGATACCGATGGTTCTGTAAGAGCTGTTTTTTTGAATTACGCCTGCCATGGAACCACGCTTGAGGGAAATACCTATAAAATTCATGGAGACTGGATTGGAGAAGCACAAAAAATGATTGAGGCCCGCCATGCGGGTATGACCGCATTGATCGCGCTCGGATGTGCCGGAGATGCGAACCCCTCACCAAGAGGCAAGCTTGAGCATATTACGTTGCACGGTAAGGAAATTGCTGACAATGTAGACAAGTTGCTTACTGCCTCATTGGTTCCGCTGGCTGCTCCTCCGCTTGGTAAAATGAAATGGATCAAATTACCTTTCTCAAAATTGCCAACAGTGCCCGAATTGATCGGGTTGTCGAAAGATAAAACGGTGAAAGGTTATAATGCCCGGCGTACACTGGAACGCGTTCTGAATGGGGAAGTTATTCCCGCGTCAGTGGATTATCCTGTGCAGGTATGGAGCTTCGATGATAAAATGGCAATGGTAAACCTTGCAGGGGAAGTTGTAGTTGACTATTCTATACGGTTAAAGGATATGTATGGCGCTGAAAACCTTTGGGTCAACGGCTATTCAAATGATGTTCCCTGTTATATTGCTTCCCGCCGGGTAATAGGAGAGGGAGGATACGAAGGTGAAAGCAGCATGTACTGGTATAATAAACTGGCGCCATTGGCTCCGGAGGCTGAGGATATGATTGTAGGTGCTGTTAATGAATTAATGCCTGCAGTGTTCAGGGAGAAACGGCCGGTTGTCAATAACCAGGAGCTTGTTCAAAAAGGAGAGGATAATACTTACTATCTGTCTGCCTGGCAGGCCGGCACTATGGGGAAGAACATAAAGTATATGCCGGAATGGAAGGCGTTTGGTTGGTTTGATGTAGGGGATCAGGCAATGTGGAAAGTAGATATTATTGAACCAGGCTTGTACGATGTTTATTTTGAATGGTCGGTTTCGGATAAGGAAGCAGGCAAAAGCTTTTTGTTACAGGCTGGTAATAAAAAATTAAAAGGAAAAATAAGTCCGACCGGGTCGTGGTTTACCTATAAAACGAAAAAAGCAGGAACCATCCGTTTGTCTGCAGGAATACAGGAAATAGTTTTAAAATCCGGGTTACCCGCGGAAAAAGGACCTTTATTTGATTTGCGTGCGCTTACATTGGTGCCTGTAAAATAAAATGAATATTGCCCTGGCAGCCACACTCGCTCGGGGGCTGACCAAAAAAGTCGTCATTGCGAGTTAACAATTAGGGGACTTAATCATTGAGCCGTGACAAGTTGTATTCGTATTTTGCAGTTTTTGTATACGTCCTGGTTCGGAGAAAATATATCAGGATTCCGTTGCTGAGTTCACAGTAGTACCAAAGCTTAATCGATCCCGCTTTTTGCGGGACCCGAAATCGGCCGTAGTCCCAGCCTGCCGGCTGGCAGGGATTTCGGGCGGCTTTTTGGTTACTTTTTTCCGCAAAAAAGTAACAGAAAAAAGCAAAAGGTCTGTAATTGAAAGGAAGGTAGAATTTATACATCAACAAATTGAATTTTATGACCAATTGATAAACATCAAACTGAATAATATGTGATTGGCATCCTGACCAAAGGTTGGGAGAAGCAATCTCAAATACTAAAACCGTTATCGCTCAATGAGATTGCTTCGGTCGTTCCTAGAATACGTTCAACGACCTTTTGGGTCAGTCCCCGACAATTTTAAATGCACCCGTAGCCACAGGCTGTTAAGACAATTAAATTTTTACAATGAAAAAATATACCAGTCTTTTTTTTCTGCTCTTTGTATTATCGGTAATGCACATTCAGGCATCTGCACAGTCGCTGAAAGCAGGCATTGGAAGAAAAGTCATTACACCTACAGATCCTGCATGGCTCAATGGCTACGCTTCACCCAAAAGGTTTAGCCCCGCCGAAGGCAAAGACCACGATCTGTGGGCCAAAGCCATCGTATTGGAGGATGCAGGAAAAAAACGTGTTGTAATTGTTACGACCGATGTGCTGGGATTGTCGCATGAGATATCGGAAGACGTTGGCCGGAAGGTAATGGAGAAATATGGTATACCCAGGTCGCAGGTATTGCTCAATTCTTCGCATACGCATTCAGGCCCTATGGTATGGCCCTCTGCCGGCATGTTTGATTATGATACTAAAAATATGATTGTTGTAGCCGAATATGCGCAAAAGTTGACCAATGATATTGTAGAAGCTGTTGGCAGCGCTATTGCAGTAATGCATCCCGTAAAGCTGGCGAGTGGTAACGGCAACGCAACGTTTGGCATTAACAGGCGCAGCCCCGAAATTAAAATACGTCCTGTTGATCATGATGTGCCGGTGCTTACCATCAGCGATCTGCAGGGTAAGCTGGAAGCTGTTTTGTTTGGATACGCGTGTCACAATACTACGCTTGGCGGCGATTATATGAAGATCAACGGAGATTACGCCGGTTATGCCCAATTAGAGATGGAAGCAAGTTATCCGGGAATTACGGCGTTGTTTTTCCAGGGTTGTGCCGGCGATATAAATCCTGAACCCAGGGGCACGGTGGAACTTGCTGAGCAGCACGGAAAAACATTGTCTGCTGCAGTGCAAAAAGTGATCAATAATAGCATGACACCTGTAGATGGTTTGATCAGGGCGAATTTGATAGAAGTGCCTCTTGAGTTCCCGCCATTGGACGTGCAGCAATACCAACGCGAGATCCTGAGTGAAGATCAGTATCTCCAGCGCAGGGCTAAGTTAATGTTAAGCGCTTATAATAAAAGATGGGATGTTACAACCTATAAATATCCGATACAGGCGATCAGGTTTGGAAAGAGCCTGTCTATACTCGCAATGGCAGGAGAAACAGTGGTTGATTATTCGTTATGGGCAAAAAAGCAATACAGTAAAGAAAATCTTTTTGTGGCCGGCTATAGCAATGAAGTGATGTGTTATATACCTACCAAACGTATTATCGGAGAAGGCGGGTATGAACCTAATTCAAGCATGATCTATTATGTAATGCCCGGCCCGTTTTCGGAAAATGTGGAAGAAAAGATATTAAAAGGCATTCAGGCTGTAATGAAAAACGTGGGCATAAAGCCCGAATAGCCTGCAGTTTTATTTGTTTGCTATTGATCAGTGTATGGTTCAAAAGGCATGCCCGTTGATTCTTCCGTTGTGCCAGGTTCAGGTATTATTTTTTTTGTAGATTTCCTCTACTTCTTTCATAAATGTATCAACCCTGGTGTCGGCATACGGACCAAACGCATCTACCAAAGTGCCCTTGATGCCATCGCGGGTTTCTATGGCGTATAAGATGGAGTTATCAGCAGGATCGCTGGCGCCTTCAAAGCGATAAAAATCTACCACTTTTATTTCTTCCGATGCGTATATCCTTTCACTTTTTAAGGAAACAAGTCCATTGGCAGTCGCTTTAAAATCTTCGGTATATCCTTCACTCACCAGTTTGTTCAACGAGAGCGCCATTGTTTTCATATCTTCTGTGCTGGCATTACGTATCATACATTTACTGTTTAGAGGTAAAAAAGAAAAAGGGAGATGTTACTTTTACATCATCTCCCTATATCGACCGTTTTAAGCAGGCTGAGCATCTCTCATGGCTTTGATCCGATCATGAGATTTCCTTAACTTATTTTTCTGCTCGGTTATCACGTGCCTTACATCCGCAGACAAACGGTTTTCTGAATCAGATTCCAATGCCGATTTATATGCTTTCTGTGCAGCATCTTCTCCATATTCGCATGCTTCAAGAATGGATTTCCTGTCATTGCCGCTAAAAGTGGCTTTTATATCCATCCACGCGCGGTATATTTTGCCACTTACTGTAGTGTTGTCTGTAGCAGCCCCGCCCTGGTTTATATACCGGTTCAGTTCATTGGCATAAGTACGGCTTTCGGAAGCCATGCTATTGAAAATACTGCGTAAGTCCGCGTCAATCGCTGTTGTTTGGCCAGCTGCTTTTTCGTAGCCGGCAACCCTGTCGTTGTTAATTTTAATCAGATCATTCAGCACTTCTACATTTTTTTCATTTGTTTTCATAATTGTAAGTTTTCGATGAAAAATAATTGGCTAACAATGGCTTTAGTGTAGTGTTGGAATTTTAAAAAACGTACCAAAATCCCAATAGCTTTTAAAATTCAATGAAACCTGTAAAGAAGGGGCATGTAAATGCGGATTGCGGGTAATATATTCTACAAACTTTATGGCAGCAACTTTGATGGTATACCAAAATTGTTTGTGCTCCTTTGCCGGGCTTGCCAAAAGTCCGTCATTGTGAGTACGATCTTTCTTTTGGTCGCCTTGTTCATTTTTTCTCATATAGCAGGAAGCGAGCTTACCACGTTTGTGCTGTTTCACACATGCATCGAAAAATAAGATTTGAGATATTGTACTTTCTATCCCGAAAATATCCTACTTTGAAGTTATCTTTCAAATTTATAACCTATCGAAAGATGAAAATGCTATCAAAACCCAGGCTAACATTTGGTTTGATCCTGCTTTGTTTATCTGCTCTCCTTTTATTCTATTTCTTTTTTTCCAGCCAAAAGATCTCCTATGTTGACTCCGGGAAGCTCATGACGGGGTACAAGGCTATGGTGGAAGCCAGGAGCGCCTTTGAAAAGAAACGACAGACCTGGCAATCCAACGTGGATTCTCTTACGCAGGAGGTGCAGAACGCTATTTCCTCATATGAAAAAATACTGGCTGCAGGTACCGAAAATGAAAAGAAATTAAGCCGGGAGCTCATCACAACCCGACAAAAGCAGTTGTACGATTACCAGGCTGCCGTCGCCCAGAATTCAGACCAGGAAGAACAACGGCTCACCCAGCCCGTTCTGTCCACTATAAACGCTTACCTGCTGCGATATGGTAAAAAGTATGGCTATAAGCTGATACTTGTTGCCACCAACGGTAATATCGCTTATGCTGATCCTTCTATGGACATAACCGATATCATTGTGGAAAACCTGAACAAGGAGTACAGTCATCCCTCCAAACCATAATCCTCTGAACAATATGCAACCTGTTGTGAAAGTCATAATACTATTCCTTGCTGCGCAGGCGCTGGTATGTTGCAACCGTCCTCCTGCCAGTCTTTCAAAGCAAGAGCTGCTCAAATACATTGCCGATAAGCAAAACAGGCTTTGGCTGGAACAGGAGGTCAACGGCATTACGGTACGGCTCAGCTACCAGCCCGCTCCCCTTTTGGCTTTGCAGGAAATGGAGGCTTATGACAATAAAAGAAGCGATAGCCTGCTCTACAAAACACTAGAAGAGAAATACAATAAAAATTATTACTTCCTCCTCAAATTCTCAAAGAACAGCAAGGAAGCCATTCGCCAGTTAGGTGGTTTTGACCGCTACAGCGAAATACTGCAAGTGCTGT
Organism: Chitinophagaceae bacterium; assembly: GCA_019638615.1. GTDB lineage: Bacteria > Bacteroidota > Bacteroidia > Chitinophagales > Chitinophagaceae > Agriterribacter. The sequence goes on from JAHBTL010000009.1 coordinate 211,111, forward strand.
CTTTCAGAATGGGGAACTTCCTTTATGTAACGACCCATCAGAGAGATACGCTTCCCCTTTCGGATTATTATTTTGACCAGTCGTACGGGATGACCGATGGCAATACCCTGCTGCTCGTCTTCGACCGGTTGCGTTTGAAGGACGAAAAACAGTTTGATATCCATTTGCAGGAATGCGGACTCGGAACGGGTGATTTAAGTTTCCGGTTTTTAAGAAGAGATCTCTTACAAGTTCCTCACCTGGAGGCGAAGCTGTATGATTATTAACTCATATGGATTGGCTAATAAATTCATATAATGGTTTACCATTATCAAAATAAAGATAGTTTATTTATTATTTTATTAAAAATTATATTTTAGATTTACTTTTAGATTGACCGCCGGAACTCTTTTCTCATTCAATTTTCAGACAGCTTGACGCTGCCGGAACACCGTACTTTATAAGAACACATCCTGATCATTTCAAAAACAGAAATAGTATGCTCTTATTCAGTACTTCGAACCGTAAGCATGTTGCTGCCTTTCTTACATTGGTCATGCTGACCGATATTTTTATTCCTGTATGCTCCTATGGTCTCACGTCGGGGCCTACCGCACCTGAAGCCACCAGCTTTGAGCCCATTGATACAACCGATATGGTTAATTTGCAAACCGGCGAGTTCACTTACAATATGCCGCTGCTGGAAGTCCCCGGACCGGAGGGCGGCTATCCGTTATCGTTATCCTACCATGCAGGCATACAGCCCAATGAGGACGCCAGTTGGGTGGGCCTGGGATGGACGCTTAACCCGGGCGCCGTCAGCAGAAACGTTAACGGTTACCCCGATGATTGGTATAACCCGCAAAATAACAGCCATGTGTACATGGAAGAAGGAGTAACAAAAACGTATAATGTAGGCGTAAATATAGGTATTGCCAACACACCGGCTACAGTAGGAGTAGATCTTTCCTTTTCGCAGGATACTTACAGGGGGTTCGGAGTTGGGGGAAGTGTAAGCATCGGAAAGAGCTGGAAATTAGGAAAGATAGCAAATATAGGCGCCAGTATCGGTATCGGCATTTCTCCATATGGCAGTGATGCATATGTTTTTGGAGGAGTGGGTGTAGGCATTGGCTTGTCAGAAAAATTAGGTGCTTCTGTTGGCATAGGGTTCAGTACCAATTTTGAGTCCGTTAACGCAGGCGCTTCAGGAGGTATTGATTATAGTCTTGCCCAATCGAAAAAGAACAGACATCACGGCTTCAAGGGCTCGCTGTTACGGGCATCTATCAGCACCGGCGGCGGCAAACCCTCCTTAAGCGCAGCCGGGATCACATCATCGGTAAGCGCATCGGAGGAAGCAGAGGTGGAATATGATCGTTCATCTTTTTCCATTGACGTACCGGTATATTATTTTAATGTCTCTTTAGGCTATAGTAAAACACGATACTGGATTGATAAATCTACAAACGTATACACACATGGAAGCATATATGGTTCGGGCTGGGGCGAGATATCCGAAACAATAGGTGGAAATTCCATGACCAACATGGTGGCCTACGACAGAGCCTTTGATACCTATGCATTGCTGGAAGATCCCGATGAAAAAAATATTGTTGACAACCCCGACCCCAACCGGGTGCAGGGTGGCGCTTACCCGGATTTTGACGATTACCGTGTGGTGGCGCAGGGCTTGGGAGGCAGCATGCGCCCCTATCTGTTCCAGGGGGAAGTGCTGGGACAGAACAGGAAAAAGGCAGATGGTTCCAGGTCTGTTAATTATTATTCCCCGGGAGCGACCAATACAACACCACAGTTCCGCTTCGACGGGGATTTCTCCAATTCTTACAGGCAGAATTTTAACGCCTACTCCAATCCGGCCCTGAATTTAAGATTGGTTGCCCCACCTTTTGCCACACCCGTGTATGGCGACGGAGACGGAAGCTATGGTTATTCCGGAGGGAAGCTTGCCGGCACAAAGCATATAGATATTGGGCCTGCCATTAAACCAAGTAATCCTAAGGGGTATAACAAAGCAGACCGTTACTTATCCAATATGATAGAAGGCTTTTCCATTACCAATGAATCAGGAGTAACCTATCATTACGGGCTACCCGCCTATAGCTGGGGAGAAGAGAACTACCAGGAAAAAGTAAAGAACAGCGGGTTCAATAAGGTTTATTTTAACCGGGGTACCAAAGCTACTCCCTACGCCTATACATGGTATCTTACCACAGTTACCGGTCCCGATTTTGTGGATCGAAACAGCAATGGTATAGCCGACGGCAACGATTGGGGTTATTGGGTGAATTTTGAGTATGGCAAGTGGTCGAACAACTATGTATGGCGTAATCCTTCCGAAGGATACCACAGGGATGTAGACAATGAGTTCCAGACCTGCTCTATGGGAACAAAGGAAGTGTATTATTTAAACGCCATCCGCACGCGGTCGCATATTGCGTTGTTTGAAAAAGATATCAGGTTGGACGGCAAGGGAGCTTCACCCTCAGTATTCAGTAAAAATACCAAACAGGATTATATGTATGCAGGGCTTTTTAACGGCAGTTCCGCCCAGAGCCTGCGGTTGGACAAGATTTATTTGCTAAATGCTTCAGACAGCCTTTTTGTACTGCCATCTTCGGGCAACAACAATGCATATAGCCCAAATGTACTGGATAAGACGGATGTGGACGCGGTAAACCGGTATGCGCTGGAAGACAAAGCGATCAGGATTATAGATTTCAGCTACGACTATTCTTTATGCCCTTATACTGCAAATAGCTTCAATATTAATACGCCAACAGAGAAAAGCGGTAAGCTTACGCTTAAAAATATATTATTCAGGGGTAAAGGAGGATCGAGCCTTATACCTCCTGTCAGGCTGGAATATGAACTACCAGGCACGAGCAGAGTTGTACAAAATAGTGTTACCATGTCAACTACAAACTTTACAACCAATAATGCAAATTTTCAGGTGGGAGATATGGTTGAGTCCCTCGTGGGGCACATGAATTATGGGGTAATTACGGGGAAAGCAGGTCCATCCGGAGGTATATACACCTATAGTCTCGCTAACAATGCTTATTCGGGGGGTACAACAACTGCCCACATACAAACAACCAAAAACCCTGATTATAACAAGGACAGATTTGATCATTGGGGGCTTTACAAATCCGATGCTGATACTGCAACAATACGGGAGAATGAAAACAAAGGTCGCGTAACGACTGACATCTCGGGTAAAATGACAGATGCATGGTCATTGCGAAGAATTATCTCAAGCACAGGAAGCATTATTGACATCGAATATGAATCTAAAGTATACAAATCTGTGTTGAATAGCATTGTTGGCTTAGACGTAGTAATTAACAATTCAGTAGACGGATTTGTAGAATTATATTTTCCAGACATAAATGACTTTGTATATGCATCTTCATATTTTGCCATTAATAGCAAAATAAGTTTTGTTGCTCTTTATACAATGTTGCTTCCCTCTATAGGAAAAGTAATGGACACCCGGGTGTCATTCCCCAATATGAAAGTAACCTCCGTGCCCCTGGTTGCAACAATAATTAAAACGAATATTCCCTATGCTACTTATAGTGACTCTCTGAATACATATAATGATTTTCGGGTAGCTAATGTCTTTTGCGGAAGACAAGACTATAAGACAGGCGGAGGCATACGGGTAAAGCAACTCACTATAAATGATAATGCGGGTAGTATTTATTCAACTACTTATAATTACAAAGATCCTGCTACCGGTAAAGAGAGCGGGGTTTCTTCATATGAACCCAATCTGCTTGACGTGCGTTCTTTTCCGGGCGGAATAAGTGAAGATGCAAAAAAGAAATATAAAGCCCGGCTATACTATGAAATGAATTCCCTGCTGCGAATATCAAGAGAGATACCTCCACCCGGTGTTATACATGAATATGTACGCGTAACATCAGGTGTCAAGAACAGTTCCGAATCAGCGGCAAGAACTGTGGCAGGGGGAGTACAGTACCAGTTTGAGGTGTTCCGGGAAAATATGATCTACCGCAATACGCGAGAGACGCCCTATACCCACCATGAAATTACACAGGGCACCATAGATTCACGGAATATATCCGTAAAAAAATTCCTGCATAGCCTTGGTGAGATAAAACGCAAAATACAATACGACAAAGACGGCAAAAAGCTCAGTGAGACGATCAATCATTTTTTACACGACGGATTGGAGAACTTATCGGACTCCTTGTTTTTTGTGAACTACAAAGGGCGGCTGTCCTCTTACAATTATCTGGGGCATGCGTATGATGTAAAGTACCAGGGACTGATCCAGGAGCGCTATTCGGAGGTGAAAACAGTGGATGAACAGGGATGGACATCCGCCTCGCAGGTGAAAGCTACCCTGTCTGCACGGGAAGACTATCCCTGCGTGCCGTTGGGTCAAACAGTGATCAACTACGTAAATGGCGCTCAAACCACCTCTCAAACCCTGGGGTTTGATTTTTACAACGGGATGCCTGTTAAGTCGGTAGAAACCGACGCCTATGGTAATCGTTTTATGACAGAAACCACGCCTGCTTACAGAAAATATTCTTCCATGGGTGTGAAAGTGGGGACATCCTCCAATAAGCACATGCTTACCCAAACCACGGCAACCGCTGTGTATAAAGTAAACGCGTCCAACACTAAGCTGGGGCTGGCATCTGCCGGTGCAGAGGTATGGAGCAATAGCGTTCCTTCGCTGGATATGGCAGGAGCGCAGGTTGTTCAAAGCGGAGGCAGTAACGGCAATGTATGGCGCCTGAAAAGCAGCTACCTCTGGATGCCGGTCAATGCCACAACAGACGGGTTAACGCCCACAGGAAGCTTTTCAGAGTTCAACTTTGCCACACCCGGGTCGTCGCATGCCAACTGGAAAAAAACATCGGAGATTACGTTGAATGATGTATACTCCAAAGCGCTGGAGGGTGCCGATATCAACAATAATTACACCGCAACGCGGCTGAATCATCAAAGCCGTAAAGTGGAGCTGAGCGGGGCTCCCGCCAAATATTACGAGATCGCTTTCAGCGGCGCCGAGGATGACAATTTGAGCCAGACAGCCAACGGGTTTGTGAAGAAAGCAGACGGCACAGTGGCCAGCGCAGCAGGTGTGGCGCATACAGGAAGTAAAAGTTTGAAGCTGGGTACTTCGGGTAAGAAGGGATTTATATATACCATTGAATGCAATAAGCTGACTCCCGGCAGGGACTATATGGCCAGCGTTTGGGTGAAGCCGGTAAGCGGAAGCGCCTCGGATGTGAAGCTGTATTACGATAAAGGAGGGGCAGCATTAGGCAATTCCATATCATCGGGCGCCAGTACAAAAACGGCGGGTAGCTGGAAGTTGATCAATCTAAAGATAAACGGATCGGATATAACGGCAGGGGCTACGGTCAATATAGGCTGCCGGAATGATCATGCTACGGTGGAAGCCTATGTGGATGATTTCCGCTTCCAGCCGTTAAATGCCGGTACAACGGCTTACGTGTACGATAGCTTTAGCGGTGAGCTCACCCATATGTTAGACAACAGCAACCTGTATACCCGCTTTGAATATGACGCCGCCGGAAGACTGACAGCGGTTTACTGGGAGAAGCTGGGCGTAGGAGAATACAGGACCAGTGAGTACCAGCAAAACTTTAGCGCACCAAGATATACCTCTTCGCTCAGCAGTTATATCGCAAGCAGGGATAATTGCCCGGCGGGTTATACAACAACGCCTATAACTGTTCCTATCCCGGCGGGCAGGTTTGTAAGCTATACATCGGTAGCCGATGCCAACCAGCAGGCCATTGCCTATGCACAGGCGGAAGCCAACCGCCTGGGCGTATGTACTTCTCCCTCCAATTTGCAGTTGAGAAATAATATCGCTGCCGATGCCGATTATTATACGGACGCGTTGCTAAACCAGGTACAGTTCCGGCAAAGCGGAGTGCTAAAGTACACTTTCACCTGGCCGACAGGGCCCGGTTCAAGAGAGGCGTCTGCTTTCGTAAATGTAGCGCCGGGAGATTATACGCTGGATTTTGATGTGCTTGTAGGAGAACCTGAAACGGCCAGGTATTACGGCTTTAAACAGTCATCAGGCGGCACAATAACCAAATGGACACGAAGCAATTCAAATGAGCACTATGGTCCAACCAGTACTATTACGGTAAGTGCCGGGACGAACTATACATTAACCGTAGCAAGCAAAAGTAGTTTGAATAACTGATCATTAAAGCTAAACCTAACATATGGAAAAGGTAAAAAAAATACTGATCAACATTACAACGGTTGTTGTATGGATGATAAACGGGGCTTATGCCCAGGTTCCTGCTCCGACCAATAGTACGGGTTCGGAGGACCTGACCCGTAACTGGACGCTTTCAAAAAATTTTGATGTAAGCGGCAATGTGGTAGCGGAAAGCAAGCAGTTCTTCGACGATAACGGTCGCGCCGTTCAATCCCAGTTTAAAGTAAAATACCGGAAGGATGCCGGCACCGTTTATACACATGTATTCGCCAGCCAGCCGATCCGCGATGCCTACAGCCGGGATGCATTGACAACACTGGCGGCGCCCATTGACAACAGCGCCTTTAAGTACACCGATAACTTTATCCGCAACCCATCGGGTACCGCTTACAGCTTTGCTAATTTTGACCTGTACACCAATGGCGCCACCAATACCGACAAAACCAACAACCCCGATGCCATGGGCTCCAAAACGGTAAAGGGAACGCTGGGCTGGTATTACAGCACCAACAACACCTGGGAGCCTTATACGGCTACGACGGACTATCCCTTTGCCCGGCAAACATTTTACAGTGACGGCACCGGCAATCCAAAAAAATCGGCTGCCCCGGGGGAGCTGTATAAAATGGGCAGCGGGCACGAGGGCATCACCGTTATCACACCCGTTCTCAATGAGCTTAACGAGTATTGCACCATACGCAATAAATATTTTCCTGCAGCCGTGTCCGGTGCTGTTCCCGCTACCCTGGCCGGCGAAGCCATACAGTCCGTTGGTCGCGATGCCAACGGCCGGGAAGCCGTAGTAATACAGGACAAAGACGGCAGAACGCTGATGGTTGCCCGGCCGGGCAGTGAGCTAAGCGTGGCCAACGTGCTTCCCGTGGGAGGAACTTCCAACCCCGGTAAGACGATCCATTATTTTAAGTTATTTGCAGCCTCCACCATCACCCTCACCGGCAGCGGATCCCATACGCTTTATAATATGGATACGGAGCAGCCCATAGCAGGCGTCTCCCTGCCGGCCGGCTATTTTAAGCTGGTCAATACAGGCACTACAGACAAAGGGCTGGGATATACCACCGGATACGCCGATATCAGCTACCGCTTTTACAACCAGTTGGGACAACTGATAGCGACCATAGCGCCCGAAGGAGTTAAAAAGCTGCACGGTACCGGTATTAATAATTACGCCACCAAAACAAATGTGCCTTTTATTACCCTGTATGAATATGATACCCAGGGAAGGCTGACCGCCACACAAAGCGCTGAAACAGGCAGAACAGAATATGTGTACCGCAAAGATGGCCTGATCCGCTTTTCCAGGAATGCCGAACAGCAGGCTGCCGGAAAATACAGCTATACCAATTATAACAGTTTTGGCAGACCGGTAGAGAGCGGCGAGTACCAGCCCGATGGCAGCGGTATCGCCTTCAACAGCAACCTGGCTGCCACTACCAACCCTATGCGCGACATACTGGAAAACGTGACAGCTACAGGCGGGCTTACCACCGGCACTAAAAGAGACGTAGTGGTTACTGTGTATGACAATGCAGACGCTGCGTTACCCGGTTATGTAAGCGGTTATACGCAGGATGTTTTCTATTCGGCAGGTGCGGTAACAGTTACAAAAAAGTATAGCAGCATAGTCAATAACTCACCTGTTGCGGCAAATTTGTTAAGCGCTACCTGGTATAATTATGACGAAGAAGGTAAATTATTATGGCATGTACAGTATATCAAAGATCTCGGTTATAAAACCACTGATTATACTTATGATTTAAACGGAAGGCTGACAGAACGCGTATATCAGAAGAACACAGCCACTGAATATTTTGCCCATAAATACGAATACGACCCTGCCACTACCAACCTGTGGAAAGTATATACCCGCACCAGTTCCGGAGGAGCCTGGATGCAGCAGGCAGCCTATACCTATTACCTGCATGGCCCACTGAAAAGAATAGACCTGTCAGAAAGCCTGCAGGGTATAGACTATACCTATACACTGCAGGGAGCATTAAAAGCCATTAATAACAGTGATAAAACCAAAGACCCCGGACAGGACGGCATCAGCGGAGTGAATGCCGCTGTAAAACCGGATGCCTTTGGCATGGTGCTGGATTATTATACGAATGACTATTTGAACGCCCGAAGCGGAATACAAGCCATCAAGGGTGTAAATACTACCAGCACCATAGCCTCGGATAATTTTACAGGCAATATAAAAGCAATGAGCTGGTACAGCAAAAAGCCTGTAAATACACCTATCATACCTGAAGATCCGGTAGCGTATGTATACCAGTACGATGACAAGGACCAGTTGACAGAAGCCAACTGGGGTAACAATTTGAACTTCGCCAATACACCGGCAAGTTTAACAATAACAAATTTTAACAAGGAAAAGATCAAACCCTTCAGTGGCAGTACACCCGGTTATGATGCCAATGGCAATATATTGTTTTTGGAAAGAACCAATGCTGCGGGTACTACCACCGAAAAATTCCAGTACAATTATGCAACGAATAAAAACCAGTTGCAGAGCATTACCAATGCGCTGACCAGTACGCAGTATGCAGGTTACACATATGATGCATTGGGACAGTTAACATATGAAAATACAGCCGTAGCTGCACAGAAGAAATACATTAAATATGATGTTACAGGCAAGGTGGTATTGATATCAAGAAATGCAGCGTTTACAGAGCCCGTAGTAGAGTATGTATACAATGAGCTTGGACAAAGAATAATAAAGAAGCTGTACAACAGCAGCTACGTAGAAATAAGCAGGACTTACTATGTGGGTAATGTGATCTACACGCAGCCGGTTACAGGCGGAACGCCAGGCGCTGCTACGGTACAGGAATATGAGATAGATGGCGGGGGTGGCAGGATAGGAATATACTACCGCCCGTCCAACATTTATGCCTACCAGTTAACGGATCATCTGGGCAATGTGAGAGCAGTGGTAGCAAAGAGCGGCACCAACCTGCAGATCAGGTTGTATAATGATTATTACCCGTATGGCATGGTGATAACACCTGTTACTACAGGTACAAATGATTACCGGTATGGTTACCAGGGACAGTATGCGGAGAAAGACCCGGAGACAGACTGGAATGCATTTGAACTTAGAATGTATGACGCGAAAATTGCAAGATGGTTGAGTGTTGATCCGAAAGGGCAATTCTACTCTCCGTATGTGGGTATGGGTAATAACCCGGTTAGCGGAGTAGATCCGGATGGGGGAAAGGTGGATGGCGAGTTTGAACTAGACAAAAAAACCAATACCTGGACAAAGGTTTCAACTAAAGGTGATGACATGGGCGTAGATTTTTATCATATGGATCAAGTAGACATGCAAGGTAATTCAATGCAGCTTACATATGTTACCGATAGAAATGGGAATTGGAATGTTATTAGAGATGGAAGAAAGTTTTTGGGAGGAGAAGTCAGAGGCAATATGGTTGACTGGTCAACGATAACATCTGAGTTTTTAAATGGTACCGGACCAGAGACTAGCTTTTTTGGCAATACCCATCTTTCAACAGCTTGGATCCAAGTGTCTTATTTATATAAAAAGGCATATACAAACTTTATCAATAGTGGAGAGGTCAAAAAAGGAACGGGAATAGATTTTGGGTTAATCGACGTATTAGGTTCAAGTGATAACATGCAAATTGAAATGATGGGTAGTTTTGCAGTAAGCTTCTACAAGCTTGGAGATAAAACCTTAGTTTTGGCTAACGATTCAAAAAGTAAAAAATCACTCTACTATCATTTGCCAGTGGATAATTATCATCGAAATGAGTTATTTTATGATCCAAATGTAGCAGGATGGAGAGTTGATAACAGGAAATCTAATACATATCAAAATTATCTTTTTTGGCACAATAATTAGCAACTATATGAAACTGAGAACTTTAATATCATTCTTAATATTAATTTCTTTAGCGTTATATTTTTATAACAACTTTTTTACTTCAAAAATGTTAAAAGGAATCTATATAAATAAAAACTATGAAAACTCAATTTTCGGAGGAAGTGCTTTAGATACTTTAATTATATTTGGAAACAATCAATTTGATAGTAAATATTGGGGAAGCGGTCGTTTCGATCTTTCGTATTCTTTAAGAGGTACCACTATTAATATGCATAGCAACAATAGTTTGACAACTTCTGTGTATAGGTCATGGTTTTCTAATCCAAGAATAATGATTATGAAAGACTTAGATACATATTATGAAAGACAATAGTTAACACATGTTAGCAGTCAAAAGAGAAGTCGCACTTAATCTTGATAAGTGAATGGCTCGGTCTGGCGCAGGGTGTGCTGTAGAAGTTGTATAAAAGATTGGTAGTAGGTATACCATCCCAACAGCTATCGGGACTGTGCAAGCGGTGGCTGTAAACCACCACTTTCTTCTCTGACGAGCCTCTAT